>CACOLO010000017.1:0-2025 GCA_902628085.1 uncultured SAR86 cluster bacterium | reverse complement strand
GATGGTTTACTGCATCAAACTCTATTGGGTGTAACTGGTTCTGGAAAAACTTATACCATGGCTAAAGTAATTGAGAAAACTCAAAGACCAGCTATTATCATGGCTCATAACAAAACGCTTGCTGCTCAGTTATATGGAGAGTTTCGAGATTTTTTTCCAAATAATTCTGTTGAATATTTTGTTTCTTACTATGATTATTATCAGCCAGAAGCTTATGTGCCAACATCCGATACATATATAGCAAAAGATGCATCTATTAATGAACATATTGAACAAATGAGGCTTTCTGCAACCAAAGCTCTAATAGAAAGAAAAGATACAGTTGTGGTTGCTACTGTTTCATCAATTTACGGTTTAGGAGCACCTGAATCATACTTGAGGATGGTAGTCCATTTAGACAGAGGAGATATGATCTCGCAGCGAGATTTAGTTTTAAGGTTGTCCGCTCTGCAATATACAAGAAATGACCTAGATTTTAGAAGAGCTACTTTTAGAGTAAGAGGAGATACTGTTGATGTTTATCCGGCTGATTCTGATAAAGAGGCATTAAGAATTGAATTTTTTGGGGATGAGATAGAACGTATCTCTTGGTTTGATCCTTTAACAGGGGTTGTAATTAACGAAGTACCACGTGTAACCATTTTTCCAAAAACTCATTATGTAACACCAAAAGAAACAGTCACAAATTGCATTCCAGATATCAAAGACGAACTTAAGACGAGATTAGAATTCTTACGAAATAATAATAAACTTGTTGAAGCCCAAAGGCTTGAAGAAAGAACAAACTACGATATTGAGATGATGAGAGAGCTTGGTTATTGTCAAGGAATAGAAAATTACTCTCGTTACTTGAGCGGAAGAAAGCCTGGAGAATCTCCACCATGCCTATTTGATTATATTCCCAAAGATGCAATTGTTTTTATTGACGAATCTCACGTTTCTGTTCCGCAAATTGGTGCTATGTATAAGGGAGATAGATCTAGAAAAGAGACACTAGTTGAATATGGATTTAGGCTTCCATCAGCACTAGATAATAGACCTTTAAAATTTGATGAGTGGGAAATGTTAGCTCCACAAAGAATATATGTGTCTGCTACTCCAAGTAAATACGAAAATGAAAAACAAGATAATTTAGTAGAACTACTTGTTAGACCAACTGGACTAACTGATCCGGATGTTGAGATAAGGCCAGCTTCTACTCAAATTGACGATGTAATTGGGGAATGCAATGAGAGGGTAACAATGAAGGAACGAGTCTTGATTACGACACTCACAAAAAGAATGGCAGAAGATCTAACTGATTATCTCAATGAGAATAATATCTCTGCAAGATACATGCATTCTGATATCGATACAGTCGAAAGAGTTGAAATTATTAGAGATTTGAGACTTGGAAAGTTTGATGTTTTAGTTGGAATTAATCTTTTAAGAGAAGGATTGGATATTCCAGAAGTTAGTTTAGTTGCTGTTTTGGATGCAGATAAAGAGGGGTTTTTGAGATCTGACACTACTTTGATTCAAACAATTGGAAGAGCAGCAAGAAACTTAAGAGGAACCGCAATTCTTTATGCTGATAAGGTAACTGGATCAATGCAGCGAGCTATTGATGAAACAAATAGAAGAAGAGAGATTCAAGAAAAATTTAATACTGAGAATAATATTACGCCTAAATCTATATCCACCAAGGTCAAAGACATTATGGAGGGCGCAAGAATAATTAAAGGTAACACTAAAAAGAAAAAAGAAGATATTGAAAAAATAGTACCATTTAAGATTTTAGATGATTCTGTTGAGAATATTACTGAAACACTTCAAAAACTTGAGGATGAGATGTTTGGCTTGGCTAAAAAAATGGAATTTGAGAAAGCTGCTGTCTGTAGAGATAAAATCACTTCACTCAAAAGAAAATTAATTGATCTTTAGGCTGAACACAGGAATGTGCACTCAATAGTTGGTAGTATTCTTTTACGCGACCAACATAATCAATTGCTTGTTGACCTCTAGTGTACGAAACACTATCGGTCA
>CACOLO010000016.1:0-2688 GCA_902628085.1 uncultured SAR86 cluster bacterium | reverse complement strand
AATCGTGATAGTGCCACTTGTGTTACCAGCATTAATTGTGAGTGTTCCATTTGCTAAGGTGTAATCGGTACCAGATCCAGTTGCAGTACCTGTTACTGCATAATCAACTGTAACGTTTTGACTGGATGCAGCTGATAAATCAACAGTGAGAGCTTTAGATGAAGTTGATTCAGCACCATTCGAACTGGTGATATTAAAATCAACCACTGGAGCATCATCATTATCTGTTATGGTATAAGTATGAGCATCATCGCTACCTAGAGTTGCATTACTTGGATTTGATAAAGTAACAATGACTGTCTCATTTGCTTCATCAAGACCATCATCAACAATCCCAGCTATTGTAATAGTTCCTGATGTAGCACCGGCACTTATTGTTAGTGTTCCATTGGCTAGAGTGTAATCGGTACCTGATCCAGTTGCGGTTCCAGTAACAGCATAATCAACTGTCACATTTTGAGTTGATGCAGCAGATAAATCAACAGTTATAGCTTTTGATGATACGGACTCAGCTCCACTTGAGCTTGTAGAATTAAAATCTACCACCACGCTATCATTATCAGTGATGGTATAAGTGTGAGCATCATCGCTGCCAAGCGTTGCATTACTTGGGCTAGATAGAGTAACAATCACAGTCTCATTACCCTCAGTAATAGAATCATCAACAATGTTAGCAATAGTTATGGAGCCAGATGTTGACCCTGCGTTTATTGTTAGCGTTCCATTGGCTAGAGTGTAATCGGTACCTGATCCAGTTGCAGTGCCTGTTACTGCATAATCAACTGTCACATCTTGTCCTGAGGCTGCTGATAAATCTACCGTAAGATCTTTAGAAGAAACAGATTCAGCTCCACTTGAACTTGTTGCATTAAAATCAACCACTGGAGCATCATCATTATCATTAATGGTATATGTGTGAACACTGTCACTGCCAAGCGTCGCATTATTAGGACTTGATAAAGTAACAACTACAGTTTCGTTAGTCTCATCAAGAGAATCATCAACAATGCTAGCAATAGTTATGGAGCCAGATGTTGATCCTGCGCTTATTGTTAGTGTTCCATTGGCTAAAGTGTAATCAGTGGCAGAACCTGTTGCAGTTCCTGTAACCGCATAGTCAACCGTAACGTTTTGACTGGATGCTGCTGATAAATCAACAGTTAAAGCTTTAGATGAAGTAGATTCAGCCCCATTTGAACTAGTTGCATTAAAATCAACCACTGGAGCATCATCATTATCATTAATGGTGTATGTATGCGTATCATCACTACCTAACGTTGCATTACTTGGGTTCGATAATGTAACAATAACTGTTTCATTTGGCTCATCCAGTGTATCGTTGACAATACTAGCAATGGTAATAGTGCCAGAAGTAGATCCCGCATTTATTGTAAGGGTTCCATTGGCTAGAGTGTAATCGGTACCGGATCCAGTTGCTGTTCCAGTAACAGCATAGTCAACCGTAACGTTTTGAGTTGATGCAGACGATAAATCAACCGTAATTGCTTTAGAAGATACAGACTCAGCACCACTTGAGCTTGTGGTATTAAAATCAACAGTTGGATTTGCTGCTCTCGTGATAACTCGAATATAGTCACCTGGTTTACCATTTTTAGATCCAAATCTTAATGTTCTTTTGTCGGAGCCAATAGACACCCAATCCCCAGATATTGTAGAACTGGTTGTACTGCTTCCGTAATGAACATGGTCTTCTGTCTGTCTTGCACTAAAAC
This sequence comes from uncultured SAR86 cluster bacterium, assembly GCA_902628085.1. Taxonomy (GTDB): domain Bacteria; phylum Pseudomonadota; class Gammaproteobacteria; order Magnimaribacterales; family D2472; genus SAR86A. The sequence continues at coordinate 955 of CACOLO010000016.1, read as the reverse complement.
CACTATTGCCTGAAGTTGGATAAGTTGCACCTACTTTATCTACATAATCAAAATCCACCGTCATTGAAGGATCTGTCCAGTATCCCAATATTTCATAATCGAATACTATTTGACCAATCATCGAGGTTCGATCATCTCTACTATTATGGTTGTCATTTATGAAAACTAGGTAAGAATTAGCTAGTGTGTCTGCAAATACAATCGAAGTTGCGCTTCCGGTTGGCACATAGCCAAGACCACTAAAGTTATAGGTACTGTTGCATATGGAATTACTTAGGCCTTGACATATATTTGTTCTTTCAGGGGTAATTATAAAATCGAAGCCCGAAGTAGATCTTTGTCCATTATTGCTTTGTTTTCGAGCTCTAAAATCAGTGGCACTACTCTTAATTTCTACATATGAATTAACACTTGCTATGCCGTCTGCATTTATTTGAAACGATAAAAATCCTAAAAAAATTATAAATATACTTAAAAAGTATCTTTGAAAAGCCATCTTTTTGTTCATTTTTAATCAATTAAAACGCAATTCCCCTATGGAAAAGATTTTTTCGGGTTAGAATTTTATATAAAAAAAGGGTATTGGTAAATTAAATAGGGCCTTAAGTACCATTCAGTAATAGGTTCTAAACTAATAATCTTATAAAATTAATTAAATTAAAAAAACAGATTTTTAAAGGTTTGTTTCGCTAAAAGCATACTCAAAAACATTAATTTAGTAATATTTGACTAACTATTTTTGGTCCTTTTAAGACAAAACCTGTATATATTTGAACTAAACCAGCTCCTGAAGTGATTTTTTCAAGGTAATCTTCCCTATTCATAACTCCTCCAACACCAATTATTGGAATTGTCTTATTTGCCTTTGTATTTATCAGCTCGATCATTTCTGTTGATTTCTTCATTAAAGGCTCTCCTGATAGGCCGCCTTCAATATTCTTGTATTTAATATTTG
>CACOLO010000015.1:0-3353 GCA_902628085.1 uncultured SAR86 cluster bacterium | reverse complement strand
AGAAGCTTCCTCAAACATATTTGCCATAGCTTTTGATGAGGAAATAATTACTGCCTCAGACTTATCAAGACCAATATCTTCAACATATCTTTTTTCTTTCTCTTCAGGAAGTTCAGGTAGATTTTCTTTAATTTCTATTAATTCTTTATCAGAAATTACAACTGGCAGAAGATCAGGACAGGGGAAATATCTATAATCATTTGCTTCTTCCTTTGAACGCATTGACCTAGTTTCACTTTTTTCACTATCATAAAGTCGAGTTTCCTGAACTACAGATTCACCGTTTTCGAGCAGTTTAGTTTGCCTATCTATTTCAAAGTTTATTGCCTTCTCAATGAATTTAAATGAATTAATATTTTTTAGCTCAGCTCTTGTACCTAGCTCAGTTGAATCGTTTTTTTTAATTGAAACATTTACATCGCATCGCATTGATCCCTCAGCCATGTTTCCATCACATATGTCTAAAAAAGTAACCAGTTGCCTAATTGCTTTAAAGTATGCAACAGCTTCTTTTGCGTTTGATATCTCTGGCTCAGATACGATTTCGAGTAGAGGTGTTCCTGCTCTATTTAAGTCAACACCAGTTTCTCCGTCGAAAAGGTCATGAATTGATTTACCAGCGTCTTCCTCAAGATGAGCTCTAGTAATATTAATAACTTTTTCAGACCCGTCTAAATATATTTTAATGGAGCCTTTTTCAACAATTGGTTTAGTCATTTGAGTTATTTGATAGCCTTTAGGAAGATCTGGATAAAAATAATTTTTTCTATCAAAAGACGAAGTCTGATTTATTTTTGCACCAGTAGCAAGTCCGAACCTTATAGCTTTATAGAAAGCTTCTTTATTGGCAACTGGAAGTACTCCAGGCAATCCCATATCTATTAAATCAACATGCGTATTAGCTTCAGCACCAAATTCAGTTGATCCACCTGAGAAAAGTTTAGACTTTGTTGAAAGTTGCACATGAATTTCTAGACCAATTACAGTTTCCCAGCTCATTACTTGATTCCCTCTGGTGTATGCATATGCCAATTAGTTTCACTTTGATACATATGAGCAAAATTCAAAATTGAGCTTTCATCTAAAAAGTTACCAATTATCTGTAGTCCAATTGGTTTGTTATCAATAAAACCATTTGGCAGTGATAAAGCTGGTAATCCTGCAAGATTTGCAGAGATTGTAAATAAATCTTCCAAATACATTTGAATAGGATCATTTCCTTTTGAACCAAATTCAAATGCAGGCCCTCGGGTAGTAGGAGTCATAATTACATCAACATTAGAAAAAGCATTCTCAAAATCATTTTTAATAAGCCTTCTTACTTGTTGTGCTTTCTTATAATATGCATCGTAATAACCGGCCGATAAAACATAAGACCCAATTAAAATTCTTCTCTTTACCTCATCTCCAAAACCTTCACTACGAGTTTTTATATATAATTCTTCTAAATCTTTTGTATGCTCAGATCGACGACCGAATTTGACACCATCAAATCTAGATAAGTTTGAAGAGCATTCTGCTGGAGCTACAACATAATAAGTTGGAACAGATAAAGCTAAGTTGGGTAGTGATATATCTACCAAATCTGCTCCCAATGATTGAAATTCTTTGAGTGAATTTTCAAACACTTCTACAACATCATTATCCAGATTCGATAAATCGAGATCTTTTACAATGCCAATTTTTTTTCCTTTTAATGATTTGTTTAAGTTTTCTTGAAAATCAGGGACACTTTCGTCTAATGATGTTGTGTCTTTTTCATCATGCGAGCACATTTCATTTAATAAAATAGCACAATCTTCTGCTGTCCTTGCCATCGGACCTGCTTGGTCAAGACTTGAAGCAAAGGCAATCATTCCCCATCTAGAAATTCTACCGTATGTTGGTTTTATGCCTGTGATACCACATAGAGAGGCAGGTTGCCTTATTGAGCCTCCTGTATCTGTTCCAGATGCTGCAGGGACTATACCGGCTGCGACAGCAGCTGCTGCACCTCCAGAACTACCTCCAGGTACCAAATTTTCACCCCATGGGTTATGAACATTTCCAAAAAAACTTGTTTCGTTTGAAGAGCCCATGGCAAATTCATCCATATTTGTTTTGCCAACTGAAATGCAGCCTGCATTTTCTAAATTTTTTATCATAGTAGCAGTATACGGCGGCACAAAATTATTAAGAATATTTGAACCACATGTTGTTCGAAGACCTTTTGTACAAAATAAGTCTTTTTGAGCAATAGGTATTCCTGCTAGTGGTAGTTCTGAAGGATTATTATCAAAGTATTCAGCCCTTTTTATGGAGTTTTCTTCATTTAAAGTAATGAAGGCATTTAAGCCCTTGTAATCATCTATAAGATCAAATACTTCTTGAATGATTTCTTTATTAGATATCTCCTTTTGAGAAATCATTTCTTTGAATTCTTTTACTGATTTATATTTAATTGTCACTCAACAACCCTAGGCACTAAAAAGTAGTCATCATTTGATGATGGAGCAACTTCAAGCAAATCTTTTTTTAGATTTTTTGCAGTCACAATATCTTTTCTTGTTTTTGCAGTTTTTTCTAGAGGATTTGTTAGAGGAGCTACGTCTGAAGTATCAACAATGTTCAATTGATCAACAAATTTAATAATATTATCTAAATCCTCAATTATTTTTTCTTCATTATGATCGTCAATCTTTAATCTTGAAAGATAAGATATAGTTGTAACTGTTTTCTTGTCCATATATAGGATATTATTATAGTTTAGTGGGAGAATATTAACCTAACTAGATTATTAATTAAATTACTTTATAACAGGAAATCACGTGAAATTTAACTTGTTTAAAATGGTCGGCGGATATTTTTCCAACGATTTATCAATAGATTTAGGTACTGCAAACACCTTGATTTATACAAAAGATGTTGGGATTGTTTTGAATGAGCCCTCAGTGGTTGCCATAAGGGAATCCAGAGGACAAAAGACAGTTGTTGCTGTTGGAACAGAAGCAAAAAAAATGCTTGGTAGAACTCCTGGTAATATCAAGGCTACAAGACCATTATCTGAGGGGGTTATAGCAGACTTCCAAGTTACAGAAAAAATGCTTCAGCATTTTATTGCAAAAGTTCATGAAAAGCTTTTTATAAAACCTAGTCCAAGAGTACTAGTATGTGTTCCATGTAGATCAACTCAAGTTGAAAGAAGAGCTATTAGAGAGTCGGTCCTAGGTGCTGGTGCAAGAGATGTTAAATTGATTGAAGAACCAATGGCTGCTGCCATTGGTGCAGGACTGCCTGTTGAAGAGGCAAGTGGCAATATGGTTGTTGACATAGGTGGTGGTACCTCAGAAATTGCAATTTTGTCTTTAAATGGT
>CACOLO010000014.1:0-5323 GCA_902628085.1 uncultured SAR86 cluster bacterium | reverse complement strand
GACCCTCTTTAATGTTTGAAATATTTTTAATCTGATAACTAACACTTATTGACTTATCATTTTTAAAGGAATTTTTACTATAAAGTGTAGAGGTTATGTTGCAACCAAGTAACTTTGCAGACATTCTAATTTTTGATATTTCTCTGGATGCTTTTGATGGCATAGCAATAGAAATTGAACCTATTAATAATAGAGCAGCAAAAATGAAAACTAGTATTTCTGACATTACTGCTTATGCTTAAGAAATGATTTGAATTTTTCACATACCAATGACAGAGAAAAGTGATCAAGAATAATTCCATTCATAACTGAGGCATCAATATTTTCTCTTGACAGTCTGTGAAGCATCTAAAAATTCCACATTAGCTCAAGGAAACAATCTTCAGATGATGAAATATCATCATTAGAAATGCTCGAATAGTCAGAAAGATAGCTAGATCTTCCTTGCACTCTACATCCAATATTAGTATTCATGTCATTAAAAATTTCAAGCATCAATCCTATATCAACTTGCCAATTATGAGTTTTCATTCCATCGTCTAACTCTAATATATAATTTTTGTTTGCACCTTCCACGGTGTAATACATATTCTGGCTAGAAGTTTTCGAGTAATCTAAGCCATATTCTAAGGTCATGTATGGCATAACTTTAAATTTAGATTTTGCAAATAAATAACTGATGTCTGTTCCGATTGATGCCTTAGCATTTGATAGTGTCAATTCATCAAAGGTCAGTGCTGTCTCACCTCCTATTTCACTATATCTATCAAACTCTGTATATGAACCATCAATTCTAAGATAGGGATTCAATTGCCAATTAGTTGATTCATTAGCAAGCGAGCGAATTAGTGCAATAGACGCATATAGTTGATCCGCTTCTCTTTCACCTTTTAGAAGCTCTTCTCCATCTAATCGATCAGTGTTAAAGTCTAACTTATTGACTCCAAAAATATATTGTAAAGCGCGCCTTCTATCTTCAAATTTGCCATATGTTGAAAGGCTATAGTTCTTTGACTCAACATGAGAATCATGATTTCTGTCTATTGGTTTACTTTCACCTAAGCCCAAGGCAAAACCAAATAAATCCCCATCATCACTATCACTCATTAATTTATCAATCCCTATGTGAAAAGATCTCTCATCTAGAATTCTTGGACTAGGCTCGGTTTTACCCAGTGTAAATTCTCCAAATTCACCATCAATCCATAGAGACCAATCGCCAATCACTTCCTTAAGTTCACCATCAGCGGTTACTTTCAAAGGATCCGAAGCCCATGCTTTAATGTCAGACTTTAATTGATCTAAATCTTGTGAACTGTCAGCTTGCTCTTGATTATCATTTATATCTGCGACTTGAGTTTCTAAATTAATATCGTCAAAGGCTACATCTGAGTCGTTGATTTCTGCGTTAGTAACTTCTAAATCTGACTTGGATGAAGTCTGTGCTATAGATGATGTTGATGTTCTAGGATTATCAAAGTCTGATATACAGAAATAATTTGCATTAGGATCAGTCCATGCTTTCATATCATCTGTTAATGTATGGGTATATACCAAGTTATTTCCTAAAATTGAATTGGTCGATTCTAATAAAGTCACAATAATATTCCTGTCTCCCTGAATAAAACCAAATCTGTCTTGTGGTATATCATCAATGTTTATGGTGGCAGATTTTTGCCCAGCATCTATATTTAGTACTCCTTCCCCATAAGAGAATTCTTCTTCACCTGATGAACCAGAAACATTGAAATCTACTGCAATATTTTCAGATACTATCTCAGATAAATGAACTTTAATCTTTAAGGATTGTGAGGTTTTAGGACCAGTAGAATTGATTGAACAAAACTCAACGATTGGCAACTCGACAAAATTATCGTCAAGTTCATTTACACCAATAGTTTGGATTGAATCAATTATATTATTGTTAAAATTAACCCTTAAACCTTGTCGAGAAGATGTTTTCATCCTTTTAGAAATTACATCAACATTTCGATCAACCCACCTTGTTGCGATCTGTGTCATAGCTTTTGCATTGTCAATTACAGGTTGCTTAAGGGTGGGATCAGTCAATACTATAGGTGTTTTAAAATTAAACTCATTTTTGTCACTAATGCCTTTATAAGAGTTGCCCAAAATATCCTCAAATACAGTATTCTCAATTAAAACGTAATATTCTGTTTCATACTCAAGATCTGTAGGTAAATCAATCGTTATGATCTCCGTCCCACAACCACTTACAATTTGATTTGGTAGACTTACAGCAAATGAGGAAGAATTATCCTCTGATTCAATATTAATAGTTCCTGATTCACAATTAACATCTTTATTAAATGTCAAAATAATGTCGCTATCAATTGGGACCCTTGTACTATCATCTTGAGGACTTGTTGATATTAAAATAGGTCTTTTATCTTCGTCGTTTGCCAATATTGTATGAGTGTAAATGTTGTCATCACCTAAGGCTGCGTTAGTTGGATTGGATAATGTGATGATTATAGTTTCATCAGACTCTGCAAGATCATCATCGATGATATTTGGAATTGTTATGATGCTGGTATTTTCACCAGGACCTATTATTAGAGTGCCTGGCTCTAAATCGAAGTCAATGCCTGAACCAGTCGCTGTTCCTGTTAATAAATAGTCCACAGTTATCTCTCTGCCGGATACCTCAGATATATCAACCGTAATATCTATCGAGGATGCAGGTTCATCACTTTCTGTGCTAGTAATATTAAAATCAATAGTAGGAACATTATCGTTATCATTAATGGTATAAGTATGGATGTTGTTAGTGCCTAGGGTAGTATTACTTGGATTTAATAAGGTTATTACAATTGTCTCATTGTCTTCGTCCAACGTGTCATCAACAATATCAGTTATTGTAATAGTTCCTGACTTTGAACCAGCGCTAAGTGTTAGTGTTCCATCAGCTAAAGTAAAATCGGTACCCGTTCCGGTTGCGGTTCCTGTGACAGCATAGTCAACCGTAATATTTTTACTAGAGATATTGGTAAGATTTACTGCAACTGAATGTGAAGAGACTGATTCATCATTTGAGGAACTAGTTACTTCAAAACCAATTCCAGGAGCCTCTTCATTATCATTAATAGTATATGTGTGAATAATGTTACTTCCCAATGTTGCTTCGCTAGGATTTGATAGAGTCAAAATTATTGTTTCGTCTATTTCATCAAGTGAATCATCAATAATATCAATTGTAATAATTCCACTGGTTGATCCAGCATTAATGGTTAAGGTTCCATTAGATAAATTATGATCAGTGCCTGAGCCAGTTGCTGTTCCAGATACTTCATAATCAACTGTGACATTTTGTCCTGAGACAGAGGATAGACCAACTGTGATAGTTTTAGAAGATATAGATTCTGCTCCATTTGAGCTTTTAACATCAAATGCAACAACTGGTTTGCTATCATTATCAGTTATTGTATAAGTATGAACATTTTCACTTCCAAGAGTTGCATTACTGGGATTTGATAAAGTAACTATTATCGTCTCATTCGGTTCATACAAGGAATCATCAACAATATTATCAATCGTGATAGTGCCACTTGTCTCACCAGCATTAATTGTTAATGTGCCATTAGCTAGAGTGTAATCAGTACCAGAACCTATTGCTGATCCTGTAACGACATAATCTACTGTAATGTTTTTACTTGAGGCACCAGATAAATCAACTGTCAAACCTGCAGAAGATACTGATTCGACTCCACTTGAATTAGTGACATTAAAGTCTATAGTTGGGGCATCATCGTTGTCATTGATCGTGTAAGTATGAACGTTATCATTGCCCAATGTTGCGTTACTGGGACTCGATAAGGTAACAATTATTGTCTCATTTTCTTCATCCAAAGAATCGTCAACAATATTATCAATCGCGATGGTACCACTTGTTTCACCAGCACTTATTGTTAGTGTTCCATTAGCAAGAGTGAAATCTGTTCCTGATCCAGTTGCAGAACCAGTTACGGTGTAATCGACTGTTACATCTTGTCCTGAGGCTGAAGACAGATCTACTATAATTGATTTAGATGAAGAAGCCTCATCTCCACTACTACTTGTAAGATTAAAATCTATAATTGGAGCGCTATCATCATCAGTTATAGTGACAGTATGAACAACATTACTTCCCAGGGTAGCATTCTTTGGATTTGATAAAGTTATAACTATCGTTTCATCACTCTCGTACAATAAGTCATCGATAATTTCTACAATAGTAATAGTTCCAGTTTTTGCACCAGCAATGATTGTCACTGTTCCATTGGCCAAGTTGAAATCAACACCTGATCCGGTAGCAGTTCCGGTTATCACATAATCAACTTCAATATCACTTTCAGATGCAAAAGGAATTTCGATATCAACTGAAATCGAAGAAACTGCCTCTGAATCAGATGTGGCTTCAGAAGAAAATGATACTGTTGGAGTGCCATCATTATCGTTTATGGTATAAGTGTGGATGCTATCATTTCCAAGAGTAGCGTTACTTGGTCCAGATAAAGTTAAGATCACCGTTTCATTTCCCTCAGCAATCAAATCATCAACAATACCAGCTATAGTAATTGTGCCGCTTGTTTCACCTGCATTTATGGTTAGCGTACCATCAGCCAAAGTATAATCAGTTCCAGAGCCTGTGGCTGTCCCAGTAACAGCATAATTAACTGAAATGTTACTACTGGAAGCTGCCGATAAATCTACAGTTATTGCTGTCGACGAAATAGATTCAGAGCCAGATGAGCTTGTTACATTGAAATCGATTGTAGGTTGGTCATCATCATCAATAATTGTAAAAGTATGAACGTTATCAGCACCCAATGTTGCATTACTAGGACTAGATAAAGTAACAATCACGGTCTCATTCGTCTCGTCGGTAGTATCATCGATTATATTTGCAATAGTAATAGTGCCTGTTGTGTCCCCTGCAGCAATACTTAATGTGCCATTTACAAGAGTATAATCAGCACCCGATCCAGAAGCTGTTCCTGTTACCGCATAGTCAACTGTTACTATTTCGCTAGATGGTCCAGATAAATCAACCGTAATATCTTTGGAGGAAACAGATTCAGCACCACTTGAGCTAGTGGTATTGAAGTCGATAGATGGAGTATTATCATTATCATTAATAGTATAAGTGTGGATTTTATCGGATCCTAAAGTTGCATTACTTGGGCTAGATAATGTTAACACAACAGTTTCATTTGCTTCATCAATAGAATCATCGACAATACTGGCGATTGTGATCGTACCTGATGATGCGCCAGCACTAATCGTAAGTGTTCCGTCAGCTAAGGTGTAATCCGTACCTGAT
>CACOLO010000013.1:0-17050 GCA_902628085.1 uncultured SAR86 cluster bacterium | reverse complement strand
TTCCTTTTATCCAATTAATTTCATCTCTTTCAATATTTGTTTTAAAGTCAAAAACTTGTGAAATTGCATGGACACCAGCATCTGTTCTTCCTGAGTAATTAATAGTTATATTTTCATTAGTTATTTTTTTTAGTGAAACCTCAAGATGTTCTTGAATTGTTTCAGCATTATTTTGGCGTTGGAATCCTGAAAATTCAGTTCCATCATACTCAAGAGTAGCAGCTAGTCTCACGCTTTTTGTATTTTATCCAATAATATATTAGCGTTATTCAATAATGACTCGTCATTAGTTTTTTTGATTAAGTCTTTCAAAATTTGTTTTGCATTTTCATAATCATCCATTTCGATATACATAACAGCTAAATCTAATTGTTGCTGAGATTCATCATTTTCAACACTTAGATCATCAGGCATGATGTTTTTTGAATTATCTTCTTTTGGCTCATCAAAATCATAATCAATGCTAGTTTTGGAATCTTTGATTTTTCTAAAATTTATATATATCAAAGCAAGAAGTATTCCTGAAATCAAAGATATTAGTGAAATAAAAATTATGTCCATTAATTGAAAATTTGTATTGGAGGTTTCTTCTTTTGAATCTTCAACTTTCTCAAGAAATTGCTCTGCAGACTCAGCGCTGATATTTATTCCTAATTCTTTAGTATTATTTTCAACAAAATCCTCTGGTGCAAAATTGTTATCAGTAGAAACGGATCGTTCATCATTTTTTTCAATATCTATTGTTTCTGTTTGTTCAATTTCAACATTCTTTGGTGCAGTTAAAACCAATAGAGATTTTGATGCTGAAGAAAAACGTTTAGAAAAAGATTCATTCATTTCTATGAATGACTCTTTTGCAAATTCAAGTGATACCTGTCTCATTTCAGACTGTGTTGGTATGCTTATATCGATATCCTTTCTAATGAGATTGATATTATCATCAATAAAAGCTTTGCTATTTCCAAGATAAATTGACCACATTATCTGATAAATTGAAATATCTTGATTTTGAACCTGTATTTTTTCGGCCATGCTCCAGACAGTAGTGATCTCAGAGCCTTTAATAATATCAATTTCTTGAATTTCCGGCTCAACTTTTTCAATTTGCTCAACTTTTTCAATTTGCTCAACTTTTTCGACTTGATCAACTTTATTTGAAGCAACATTTCTGCTTTTAGCTAATGAAAATGTGGTTTCAGATGAAATTCTTTCAGGTTTGTTTGGTTTTGAACTATTAAAAGTATTTCTTACCTTTGAAGGCAAATATATAAAAATATCTTTCGCGAAATTTTCTTTAATTAAGATTTTGAAGCTGAAGTAATCTTCTAAATATTCGTCATCTAGAACAATAGTAAATGTTTGATAATTTCCATAATCATTTATAAGCGTATATGCAATAAATGATTCATCTATAGGATTATTGGTTTTGTATTCATTTAAGATGATGTCTCCATCTTTGATACTTTCATTTTCAATCTTGAACTCTATTATTCGTTGATCTTTGTCGTTGAGTTTTATTTTAGGTGAAGAAAGTGAAACATCTGCAAAAATATTTATGCAGAATATCAATGGTAATAACAATAAATATCTCAACATAACTTATCATTCTCAATTAGACCTTCAAGAATTTGAACAGTATTTAATGCAGCACCTTTACCAAAAACATTGTCAGCAACTATCCACATTGAAGTCCAATTTTCACTATTTATAGTTTGTGATCTTATCCTTCCAACAAAAACATCTTCAGTATCGTTTGCATTATCAAGCGGAGTTGGATACTTTAGAGACTTTGGATTATCTATTACTTTAATTCCACTTGAATTATTTAGTAATTCAATTACTTCTTCTCGAGTAGTTTCTTTTATTGTTCTTAAAAATACAGCTTCAGAATGACCATTAATTACAGGAACTCTTACACAAGTTGCCTGAACTTCAATATTTTTATCAAGTATTTTTTGTGTTTCCCAAACAAGTTTCATTTCTTCCTTTGTAAAATTATTTTCTAAGAAGATATCACATTGAGGGATTACATTAAAAGCTATCTTTCTGGGATAAACGTCTTGGTTAATGGAGCTATCTTTAATTTGATTTTTTAATTCTTGCACTGCATGTTTTCCTGTTCCAGAAACTGCTTGATAGGTCGAAACATTTAAAATGTCTACTTTAAGTTCTTTATGAATAGGATTTAATGCCATCAATAATTGAGATGTCGAGCAATTTGGATTTGCAATTAGAGACGGTCCTCTAAGTTTATTAATTTCTTTGCCATTTATTTCAGGAATGATAAGTGGAACATCGTCGTCGTATCTAAATTCAGATGATAAATCAATTACATATATGCCATTATCCACAAAATTTCTTGCATGTTCTTTGGCAACCTTAGAGCCTGCTGAAAAAATTGCTATATTAATTTTTGAATGATCAAAATCTTTAAGATCTTGAATTACATAAGCACTATCATTAAATATTACCTCTTTACCAACAGAGGAATCACCAAGTGGGTAAAAATTATTTATTTTTGTTGTTCTTTTCTCTAAAAGAGTCATAATTTTTTCACCAACAACCCCAGATGCTCCAATCAGTGCTAAGTTAATTTGACTATTCATTTTCAATATTCTCTATAATCTTTTGAGCAACCTCAGAAGTTTTTAAATAATTTTCATCATTTGAAATATCCTTAGTTCTAAAGCCTTGTTTAATTAAATTTTTAATTGCTAGATCAATTTTGCTTGCTACTATTTCCTCTCCTAAAGAATATTTTAATGCCATTGATAAAGAACCAATCATAGCTAATGGATTTGCAATATCTTGTTGAGCAATGTCAGGAGCGCTTCCATGACATGGTTCGTACATCCCTTTAAAGGAGCTATCTAATGAAGCTGAGGGAAGCATACCTATAGATCCAGTTAATGTTGCTGCAATATCAGATAAAATATCTCCAAATAAATTGCTTGCAACTATCACATCAAATTGATTAGGATCTAAAACTAATTGCATGGCTGCGTTATCTGCAAGTTGATGAGACAATTCAACATCAGGGTAATCTTCTGACATCTCTGTAACAATTGATCTCCAAAACTTTGAAACCTCCAATACGTTTGCCTTTTCTACAGAACATAATCTACCCTTTCTTTTTTGAGCTGATTCAAACGCAATTTTTGCAATTCTTCTGATCTCATCTTCGTTATATACCATTGTATTGAATGCATAGTTTGGATTTTTATCTTTTACAATACCGCGAGGTTCACCAAAATATATTCCTCCAGTAAGTTCTCTTACAATTAAGATATCTAATCCTTGAATAATTTTTTCTTTTAAAGGAGATGCATTTGATAATTCTTCAAATAAAAACGCAGGTCTCAAATTTGCAAACAGGTTTAGTTCTTTTCTCAAAGTCAATAATGCATTTTCTGGTCTATCATCCCAGCTCAAATTATCCCATTGCGGTGCTCCTACGGCACCAAAAAGAATTGCATCTGCCTCTTTTGCAGATACTAAAACATCTTCAGGAATTGGAGAACCAAATTTTTCATAGGCAGTTCCTCCAACATCAAGAATTTTTGAAGAAAAATCAAGATTAAATTTATCTATAATGAATTCAAGAATTTGTATGGCCGAGGAAGTTACTTCCTGTCCGATGCCATCACCTGGAAGTATTAATATTTTTTTACTCATTTGAATATCCACGGCCTTGTAGAGATTCTGTTTTTTTCAAAATCTATTATTTTGTCTTTATCTTTGAATGTTATATCAATATCATCTAAACCAAATATGATTCTATCGATTAGATGTTTTTCAACTTCGAATGTTATACATTTTTGATTGTATATGATCTCTTTTTTTTCTAAGTCTATGGATAGTTCAAGAACATTTTGTTTAGTCTCACTGAATAAAAATTCTATTTCATTCTTATCTAAGATAATCGGCAAAAGTCCATTTTTAAAAGAATTATTATAAAAAATGTCTCCGAATGATGACGCAATGACAGCTTTAATTCCAAAATCTCTTAATGCCCATACTGCATGTTCTCTTGAAGAACCGCATCCAAAGTTATCTCTTGATAAAAGTATTTTTGAATTATTATATGGCTCCTGATTAAGAATAAAGCTTTCATCAATAATTCTTTCCTCTTTAGTAACTCCAAGTTTTCCGTCGTCTTTGTATCTCCACCCATCAAATAAGTAATCTTCAAAGCCAAATTTTTTAATAGATTTTAAGTACTCTGTTGGAATGATTTGATCAGTATCAATGTTGTCTCTATCAATTTGAGCAACTATGCCATCAATTATTAATCCTTCGCTATTAGATTTCATGACGGATCTCCGACTGTTCCATTTATTGCAGTAAATGCTGCCATAACTGGACTCATTAAATGTGTTCTACCTAAATATCCTTGCCTACCTTCAAAATTTCTATTAGATGTCGAAGCACATCTTTCATGAGGTTTTAATTGATCAGGATTCATACCAAGACACATTGAGCAACCTGGATCACGCCATATAAAACCTGCATCAACAAAAACTTTATCTAATCCCTCATTTTCAGCTTGTTCTTTTACTAGTCCCGATCCAGGAACAACTATTGCTTCAGAGATATTATCTGCAATAGTTTTTCCTTTAACTATTTCTGCAGCTTGTCTTAAATCTTCAATCCTTGAATTTGTACAAGATCCAATAAAAACTTTATCAAATATCAGATCTGAAAGCTTTGATTCATCTTTTATACCCATATAAGCTCTTGCAAGCTCTACGTTTTTTTTATTTTCATCATTGACATCAATAACTTTTGGAATTGGATCATCAAAGTTAACCACCATTTCTGGAGATGTTCCCCATGTAACTTGAGGTTTAATTTTTGAAACTTCAATAACTATCTCTTTATCGAATTTAGCTTTTTCATCAGTACAAAGACTTTTCCAATATTTTTCCGCTTGATTAAACAAATCTTCATCTAAGAATGAATTTTTTTTAACATAATCAATGGTTATCTTATCTGGTGCAATTAATCCAACCTTTGCTCCTGCTTCAATAGCCATATTGCAAATAGTCATCCTTCCCTCAACAGATAATTTGTCAATATAAGAACCAGAAAACTCAATAGCATATCCAGTGCCACCAGCAGTACCTATCTTTCCAATTAAATATAAAACAATATCTTTAGATGAGACGTTTGCATCAGGATCTCCTTCAAATCTGACATTCATATTTTTAAGCTTTGATACTTTGAGACATTGTGTTGCTAAAACATGTTCAACTTCTGAAGTACCAATTCCCATTGCTAAACATCCAAGCGCTCCATGGGTTGAAGTGTGAGAATCACCACAAACTATTGTCATTCCAGGTAATGTATAACCAAGCTCGGGGCCAATAACATGAACAATACCTTGATTTGTAGATTGAATATCAAATTGTTTAATCCCAAATTTATTGCAATTCTTATCAAGTTCTACTACTTGAATCTTTGATATTTCGTCCTCAATCTGCTCTGATCTGAAGTCTCTTCCTCTTGTAGTTGGGACATTGTGATCAGGTGTAGCAATATTTGAATTAAGCCTCCATGGCTTTAAATTTTTCTTTGTTAATCCTTCGAATGCCTGTGGAGACGTAACTTCATGTAAATAATGTCTGTCTATATAAAGCAGTGACTCACCAGAATCGAGTCGGGTAACGTGATGCTCCTCCCAGAGTTTGTCGTATAAGGTCTTCATTATCTTTATTCACTAAAAGGTAATTCCTGTTTAATTTCTGCACATTGAGCTCTATTAATTAACAAGTGATCCACTAGTACAAGACTCACCATTGCTTCGGCAATAGGTACAGCCCTTATTCCAACGCATGGATCATGTCTGCCACTAACCTCTATATTAACCTCTTTACCATCTTTGTTAACAGATTTTCCTTTTGTTTTGATGCTGGATGTCGGTTTAACAATAAAACTAATACTTATATCGTCTCCATTAGATATTCCACCCAATATTCCACCTGAGTTATTTGATGAAAAACCTGATGTTGTTATTTCATCTCTTGCCTCTGAACCTCTCAAGCTTAATAGATCATCTGCATTGCCTATAGAAACCGATTTAACTGCATTAATAGTCATTATTGCTTTGGCTAGATTAGCATCCAACTTCTCAAAAACAGGATCACCTAATCCTACTAGACAGTTTTCAACAATAACTCCTAACTTTGCTCCCACAGAATTACCCTCTTCAATTAAGTCTTTAAACATTAAATCTAAATCTGGCAACTTTGATTCGTCACAGAAAAAATATTTATTATTTATATCTTTATAATTTAATGAATCAGCCTTAACCTTTCCTATTTCAGAAACAAAACCATTTACTGAAATGCCTTCTTTTTCGAGAATTTTTTTTGCTATTGCTCCAGCAGCAACCCAGTTTGCAGTCTCTCTTGCGCTTGCTCTTCCCCCACCTCTGTAATCTCTGTGGCCATATTTGGCATGATAGGTAATATCTGCGTGATTTGGTCTAAAAACATCTTTAATGTTTGAATAATCTTTTGATTGTTGATCTTTGTTGTAAATAATCATTCCTATTGGTGTCCCTAGGGTTTTTCCCTCAAAAACTCCGGATAAAATCTCAACAGCATCATCTTCTTTTCTTTGAGTTGTTACATCTGACTGACCAGGCTTTCTTCTATCTAAGTCGTGCTGAATATCTTCTTTTGTTAGCTCTATTTGAGGTGGACATCCATCTAAAATGCAGCCCATAGCAGTGCCGTGACTCTCTCCAAAAGTCGTAATTTTAAATAATTTTCCAAATGTGTTGCCTGACATGGCGATAATTATAGTCCAAAAAGCTAAAAAAGCCTTATCTCATGGGATTTTTGATATTATTGAGAAAGGTTAATCTAAAATATTATCTTTTTTTATTTAAATGAAACATTATTCAAAACCTTTATCTTTATATGAAATTGACTTGCTTCACTATACATCTGTTGGAAGCGATAAAGAATATTTTGTTGATGCCCTTATTCTTAAAGCATTAGACAAAAATGGAACCAATCTCTATAAAAAGGAGGATAAAGAGAATCTTCTTAAATATAGTAAATCTGATTTAGAGTTAATGTATTTTGAAATGTTTGAGAATGAATTATCATAAAAGAAATTTTTTATAGGATTTTAAAAATGTTAGAAAACACTCAAATACTTATCTCTGGTTTAATTTGTGGCGTAATTCTTTTTCAAACTGCCATCATAGCTCCATCAATATTCAAAATATTTAGCCCTGATGACGCAGGACCTTTTTTAAGATCTATTTTCCCCAAATTATTTATGTTAGTAGCTACGCTATCATTAATTGCGCTTATTCTGTCATTTGCATCGAGCATAAAACTCAGTCATTATGTATACGCATTTACATTTATTTTTATGTTGATTTGCTATCAAATTGTTCCAATAACAAATCAAGCAAGAGATGATGGAAATAATAAAAAGTTTAATAGACTTCACACAATCAGTGTTGTTTTGACAATGCTTGTTCTAATATCAAATCTTGGTTGGTTATTTTTAATTTAGTGGTAAATTTATTTTGCTAATAATGATTGGAAATCAATAACAGAAGTATCTTCAAGTTCTTTTTGGTTCATACATAGGTCAAAAATTTCACTAGAAACTTCTTTATCAAATGTAATAGCCAAATTGTCTTTAAATTTCTTTTCTAAAACTGGAATTCCTTCCTCTCTTCTTCTTTTATGTCCAATAGGATATTCAACCTCAACTTCGTCTGTTGAAGTGCCATCATTGAAATGAATTTGAATTCTGTTAGCAATCGAACGTTTGTCTGCCTCAAGATATTCTTTTGAGTATCTTTTGTCCTCATTAATTATCATTTTTTCTCTTAATGCATCAATTCTTGGATCTTTTGCGACATCATCTTCATAATCCTCTGCAACTAAATTACCTTTTAACAAACCAATAGCAACCATATATTGCAAACAATGATCTCTATCAGCAGGATTATTAAGCTCGCCTACTTTTGAAATAATTCTAATTGCAGACTCATGCGTGGTAATTTCAACAGATTTTATTTCATCGATTTTATCTTTTATTTCGCCATGCAACTTTACTGCAGCCTCTACTGCAGTTTGAGCATGGAATTCTGCTGGAAAACTAATTTTAAAAAGAATATTTTCCATGACATAAGTTTCAAAAGGTTGTGGTAAGGAAAGTTTTTCTCCATCAAATGAAACGTCTTCAAAACCCCAAATAGGCGCAGATAATACGCCAGGGTATCCCATCTCACCTGACATAGTAATCATTGCTAGTCTTACAGCTCTACTAGTTGCATCTCCAGCTGCCCAACTTTTTCTTGAGCCCGCATTAGGAGCATGCCTATATGTTCTTAAGCTTTGACCATCCACCCAAGCCTGGCTAACTGCATCTTTAATTTGATCAAGAGAGCCACCCAATAATTTAGTTACTACTGCTGTTGAAGCAACCTTCACCAATATGACGTGATCAAGTCCAACCTTATTAAAACTATTTTCCAGAGCTAAAACACCCTGAATCTCATGAGCCATAATCATTGACTCAAGTAAAGTTCGCATTGTTAATGATTCTTTTCCCACAGCAATATTTCGTTGTGAAACATAGTCACAAACCGACAAAATTGCACCTAAATTATCTGAAGGGTGTCCCCATTCTGCTGCAAGCCACGTATCGTTATAATCCAACCATCTAATTGTACAGCCTATATCAAATGCACCTTTGACGGGATCTAATTCATAATTTGTACCAGGTACTCTGACACCAAAAGGAACTTTAGTATCTTTAACAATTGGTCCAAGCATTTTTGTACATGCAGGAAATTGAAGAGCAAGAAGACCACATCCAATTGTATCTATGAGACAATTTCTTGCGGTATCTAATGCCAAATCAGATTCGATTTTATATGTAGAAACGTAATTAGCTATTTCTGAGATAAGTCCATCAAATCCGGGTCTGATATTCAGATCAACATTTGAAGACATATTTTAAGACCTATCAGAAATATCAACCCAATCTGAAGATTCAACTCCAATATATTCTGCACTAGGTCTAATGATTCTATTATTGGCTCTTTGTTCCATGCAATGCGCTGTCCATCCAGAAACTCTAGACATTACGAATATTGGTGTAAACAATTTAGTGGGTATGCCCATATAAAAATATGCAGGAGCATGGAAGAAGTCTGCATTGGCAAACATTTTCTTTTCATCTGCCATCACCTTTTCAACTTCCTCAGCCACTTGATACAAAGTATCATTCTCAGCCAACTGAGATAATTCCTTAGCATATTCTTTTATGACTGCGTTTCTTGGGTCTCTTATTGAGTAAACAGCATGACCAAAACCCATTATCTTCTCTTTGTTCCCTAGCATTTCAATTATTTTTGTTTTTGCTTCTTCTTTAGTAGTCCAGTTTTCAATTAATTCCATGGCTTTTTCATTTGCACCGCCATGAAGAGGCCCTCTTAAGGAACCAATTGCAGCTACAACGCAAGAGTGAATATCTGACATGGTAGACGCACAGACCCTTGCTGTAAAAGTAGATGCATTAAATTCATGCTCAGCATATAAAATTAGTGATACGTCCATAACCTTTCTGTGAAGATCAGATGGTTTTTCTCCATGGAGTATATGTAAAAAATGACCAGCTATACTATCCTCATCATTAACTAGATCAATATCTAAGCCCTCATGAGAGTATTTATACCAGTATGTAACAATTGATGGCATAGTAGCAATCATTCTATTAATTGAGTCCAATTGATTAGAAAAATCACCTTCTGGCTCTAAGTTCCCTAACATTGAGGCGCCTGTGCGCATAACATCCATAGGATGAGCTGAAGACGGGATTTTTTGCAAGACTTGCTTTAATGAATCTGGAAGATCTCTTTGATTTTTAAGTAATTGTTTGTAATCATCTAACTCTTTTTGATTAGGTAACTTGTCGTATAAAAGCAGATAAGCAACCTCTTCAAAACATGACTTTTCAGCAAGTAACTCTATTTTGTGTCCTCTGTAAGCTAGTCCTTCAACTTGTCCAACAGTTGAAAGCGAAGTTTCTCCTGCGACTTGACCTCTTAAACCAGCTCCCTCTAATTTTTTTGTCATGAACTTTCCTTTTTATTGTTTTCAAACTGTTTATCAAGTTGTTTCTCAAAATTGTAATAATCAAGAACTTCGTACAACTCTTCTCGGGTTTGCATTATATCTAACAGTGACTCTTGTGTCCCGTCTTTAATAATTGAATTATAAATTTTTTCAGCTGATAAGCTCATAGCCCTAAATGCTGTCAATGGATATAAAACCATATCGACACCTACATCGCTAAGTTCTTTTTGCGTGAACAAGGGAGTTTTTCCAAATTCAGTTATATTGGCAAGAAGTGGAGCAGAGAAATTATTTTTAAACTCTTTGTATTCATCAATTGAAACCGCTGCTTCAAAAAAAATTCCATCGGCACCAACATCTAAATACTTACCACATCTCTCAATAGCTCTTTCAATTCCTTCAGATGCAAGAGCGTCAGTTCTGGCCATTATGAAGAAAGAGTCATCAATTTTTGAATCTAATGCAGCTTTTAATCTATCTTGCATTTCATTAGCAGATACAAGTTGTTTATTGGGTCTATGGCCACATCTTTTATCAAAAATCTGATCTTCAATATGCACTGCAGCAACATTTGCATTACCCATTTCAATTATGGTATTTGAGATAGCATTAAAGTCACCCCAACCAGTATCTATATCTACTAATAAGGGCACAGATGTTGCATCAGTGATTCTTTTTGCATCAATTAATACATTTTCTAAAGTTGTAACGCCAAGGTCAGGAAGCCCATAAGAAGCTGCAGCCACTCCACTGCCTGATAAATATATTGAATTATGATTCGCTTTTTCTGCTAATTTTGCACTGTAGGCATTTATAGTTCCAGGAATAATTAAAGGTTTATTATTTTTTAAGGCATTCCTAAATTTTTGACCAGGTTTCATCTTAATAATATTTAATTCCTCTTATGATTCTATCCCTATTATTTTTTCTTCTCCATCTATTTGTGTCTCTCAAACTGTAAACACATCCACAATACTCTTGTTGATAAAAATGCTCTCTTTTTGAAATTTCTAGCATCCGAGATGAACCACCATTTTTTCTCCAGTTAAAATCCCAATATGTCATATTCTTATATCTTGAAGCAGATCTATGTCCTGAACTATTTATTTGATCCATGTCTTTCCATCTTGAAATTCCAAGAGTAGTTGCATAGACATTAAAACCATTTTCATGAGCAAAAAGTGCTGATCTCTCAAATCGCATATCAAAGCATTTTGTACATCTTTCACCTCTTTCAGGCTCATTTTCTAATCCTTTAATTCTTTCAAACCAATTATCTTTATCGTAGTCTCCATCTATGCATTTAAAGCCAACTTTTTCACAAAATTTTCTATTTTCATCTTTTCTTATTTCATATTCATCAATTGGATGAATATTAGGATTATAAAAATAAACTGTTGTTTCAATATCTGAAGCAGCAACAGCTTCAATGATTTCTCCACTGCATGGAGCACAGCAGCTATGCAGCAAAAGTTTCTTTTCACCATTTGGTAGATCTAATTTTGGTCTTTTATAATTTTTTAGTTTTAATTTATCGGTCATATTTAAACAAAAATTGAGTTACTAAAAATTGCTTTCTCAAGATCATTATAATTGTCAAACGATTCTATTTCATGATGCATTGATGATATTTTTAGAGGAGCATTAATAAAAAATCCTTTATCTGCAACCTCAAACATTTGTATATCATTATGAGAATCACCAGCCGCAAAACATCTATAACCTAAAGATTTAAATGATTCTATTGCCTGCCTCTTTGCTTGTGAATGTCTGAACTTGAATGAGACTATCTCATCATCAATAACTTTTAGATTATGACAAAGCAAAAAAGGATAGCCTAGTTTTTTCATTAATGGTTTTGCAACATCATGAAATGTGTCCGATAAAATAACCACCTGAAATTTTTCTCTTAAATTATTTACAAATGAAAGAGCTCCTGGAAGCAGTTCTAGTGAGCCTGCCGCATCTTGAACATCAGACAACTTTATACCATTTTCTGACATTATTTTAATCCTCATTTCCATCAGTTCTCCATAGTCAGGAATATCTCTAGTTGTTTTACCTAGTTCTTCTATTCCTGTATTTACAGCAACTCTCTCCCAAACTTCTGGTGTAAGTGTTCCTTCCATATCAAGACAAACTATTTCCATTTTTTAATTATTTTTAATTCCATATGGAACATGGCCTGAAGTTGTTTTATCAATAGCATCATTGATATGTTTTTTTTGATCATCAAAAAAGATATCTGCATCGAAAGACTCTAAAAATTTACTTTTAGACATACCTCCTAAAAATAATGATTCATCAATCCGAACCCCCCAATCTCTCAAAGTTTTTATTACTCTTTTATCAGATGGAGCTGATCTAGCTGTTATCAAAGCAGTCCTTATTGGGCATTCATTAATTTTAAATTCATTTTGAATCTTATTTAATTCAACAAGAAAAGATTTGAAAGGGCCCTCTTTTAATATACTTTTTGAATTTACCTCATTATCAATGAATGCCTTGAGCCCGTCTTTTTGGAAAACTCTTTCGGATTCATCAGAAAAAATTACAGCATCTCCGTCAAAAGCAATTTTTAGTAAATCTGATGAAGATTCTCTCCTGGAGCTATCTGATCGAGACATAATAGTTGCTGCAGCAACATTGCTTTCAATTGCAAGTTTTACATCTTCCATATTGCTTGACAAAAATAGGTGTACTCCAAAATCTTTGACATATCTATGAGGACTCTCTCCACCACAAAATGCTGCTCGCGATATATTCAAACCATGAGATTCAATTGAATTTCTTATTCGTAAGCCAGTGTCCGAAGTATTTCTGGACAATAAGATTACCTCAATACGATTTTCTTTCTCATAAAGATCGTTTATCTTCAAAATTTTTTTTACTAGGCCGAAGGCCTCACCCGGTTCTAAAGTTTTATCTTCATTTTCAATCTGATAGTCCTCATATGACTTGAGTCCCTCTTTTTTATATATTTCATGACTCTCATCTAAGTCAAAAAGAGCTCTTGAAGAAATGCCAATTATTAATTTTGATTCTTTTAATTTCATTTAACTTGAATAAAACATATTAAATATATTATACTGTATATATATTCAGTATTTATTATTGCTATGAAAGAAATTACATCACAACAACAAAGAGTATTAGATTGTATTCAAATTTACTTAAATAAAACAGGCTTTCCACCAACCAGAGCTGATATATGCAGAGAATTTGGCTTCAAATCACCCAATTCTGCAGAAACTCATTTAAGAGCTTTAGAAAAAAAAGGGTTTATATCTATTGAAAGCGGCGCTTCAAGAGGTATATCTATTATAGGTAATAGCGATTTAAGTTCGAATATGGATAATAATTACCCAGTTATTGGCCTTGTTGCAGCTGGCTCGCCAACACTTGCAGAAGAGAATATTGAAAATAAGATTAGTTGTCCTGATGATTTTTTTAGTTCTAGCTTTGATTATTTTTTAAAAGTTAAAGGTCTAAGTATGAAGGATGCTGGCATCATGGAAGATGATTTAGTTGCAGTTAAAAAAACACATGATGTTAAAAATGGTGACATTGTAATTGCGAGAATTGATGATGAAGTGACAATTAAATTTTTAAATCGGAAATCACCCAAAATTGTTGAACTTGAACCTGCCAACGATGATTTTCAAAACATAGTAGTAGATCTTGAACACGAAGATTTCACTATTGAGGGAAAAAGTGTAGGTTTACTTAGAAGGAACTAATGAATAATATTTTGCTTCTTTGAAAAACTTTCAATTTGTTTTTCAAAAAATTCGTCTAGATCACTAACACTACCACTAACACTTTCAATTCCGGCTCTAATCATTTCTTTGGCAACAGCCAATTCTTGACCTTGCAAAAAATCCTTGGATTCTCTGGAGAATTCAATTTTTACTATTGGATTTTTATGATCATCAGATCTTCTTAAAACGATTGTTCCGTCTGGTAGCTGAGCAAGCTCTAAGTAATTTGCCATTGATTCTCCTTTAAATAAAAAGCTTAACACTCATCAAGCATTTTGCGAAGCAAGTCTTTGAATGTTTTATATTTATCTAATAATAAATTAAATTTTTTCAAGTCGTTAGATTGAGTTGAAACAATTAAATTATCATTATCTTTTTGCAAAATATTTGATTTGAAAAGGTTTATTTGATTAATAAATCCATTTTGGCCTATCTCATTTATTATGATATTAGATATTGTGCTGATTTCACTTAGTTCTCTCCACTTATAAAAAAAATTTAGTGTATTGAAATCTTTTAAATCATTTTTAAAATACGAAGAAACTTCGTCAGCAAAATAAGTTAGGCTTTTCTCACAACAAGTCAAAAATAAAAGTTGATTTTGATTGTCTTCAACTGATTGGTCAAATTTGAGCTTTTTTAGAATATCATGAGATAAATCTTGATAAAGATTTGAAAGCTCTTTCTCATTCACAACTATTTTTTTGTTTCTAACCACTCGCCATTTGTATATGCAGCGGTCCATTTTGTCTTTTTTCCATCTTTCTCAGATGCAACATAGTGAACGTCTTCATTTCGATTATAACGAATCACATATGGGTTGCCTTCTGAATCATGCTCAGGTGCTGTGAGAAGATATTCGTGTTTATTTTTATCTGGTAAATATCTACAAGCCTCTCGAATTTCATTGGCTAAGTCTTTTATTTCAGATACTTTAGGTGCGCGTGTTTCCCTATTTTTTGGATACTGACTTGCTGCAAGGAAAAGTCCTTTCATGCTATCTCTCAACAAATAGTGATCTTCACATTTTAAACATTTTAATTCTTGAAGCTCTATTGGCTCCATAGTAATGGGCTTAGGTTCACCATTTCTTTGAAGTGCCCTTGTTGTTCCGCAATTATCATTTTGACATGCAAAGTACTTACCAAATCTTCCAGTTTTTAGCTGCATTTCAGATCCACATTTATGACATTCAAGAGTGGGGCCATCGTAGCCTCTTATTTTGAAATTACCCTCTTCAATCTCATAACCGCTGCAATCTGGATTTTTTCCACAAACATGAATTTTTTTATTTTCATCAATAAGGTAGTTGTCCATACTTGTTGAACAAATTGGGCATCTTCTTTTTATAAGCAGGTTTTCTACCTCTTCATTATCATCCACACTAATAGCTTCATCACCAGAAACTAAATTTAAAGTTTTTTTACATTTTTGATCACCTGCATTTGAATATCCTGAACAACCCAAAAAAACTCCATTTGATGAGTTTCTAATTACAAGATTATTTGAATTACAATCTGGGCATAGCATATTCGTTAAAGTTGGAGAATTTCCACGCATACCATTATGCTCATCCAATGCACTTAATAAATCCTCCTGAAAAGATTTGTAAAAACCATCAAGAACATTTCTCCATTCAGCTTCACCATTTGCTACTTTATCTAAATTATTTTCAAGATTAGCTGTGAAGTCATAATCCATAATATCGTTAAAGCTTTCTATAAGCCTTTCAGCAACGATGTGCCCAATTTTTTTAACAAAGAATCTTTTATTTTGAATTTCTACATATCCTCTATCTTGGATTGTTGAAATTATGTTTGCATAAGTTGACGGTCTTCCAATTCCCTTTTTTTCAAGTTCTCTTACCAAAGCAGCTTCTGAAAATCTTGCTGGTGGTTTTGTAAATTTTTGCTCTTGATTTACTTTTTCGAGAATTAAAATCTCGCCTTCATTTAATGTTGGCAACATTTCTTCATCTTTTGTTGATGTTTTTTGTACTTTGGTGAATCCGTCAAAAACCAATTCTCTGCCTCGAGCAACGAATATATTTTCATTTACATTTATCTTTGCAGATGTTGATAGATATTCGGCATCTGGCATCTGCGATGCAACAAATCTATCCCAAATTAATTTATATAATTTTACTTCTTCCTCACTTAGATTTAATAGATCAGAGGATTTTAAAAAAGTATTTGTAGGCCTTACAGCTTCATGAGCTTCTTGAGCATTCTCATTACCTGAATAAATTCTGGGTGCATTTGTAAGATAATTTTCACCTAATTGCTCTGAAATATACTTTCTAGCATCATTTATGGAATCTTTACTTAAACTTGGTGCATCAGTTCTCATATATGTTATGTAACCTGCCTCATAGAGTTTCTGAGCTACTCTCATTGTTCTTTTAACATTAAATCCTAACCTTGTGCTGGCAGATTGTTGCAATGTTGAGGTTATAAAAGGTGGTTTTGGTTTTACTTTAACAGGCTTCTTCGAAATTTCATTTATTTTTAATTCATTAGTGTTTAGTTGATGCTTAATAAGTTCTGCATCATCTTTTTTTAGAAGCGGATCACTTTTTTTTCTATTTAGTTCAAATTTAACTTTTTCATTTTCTTTAGATAAGACATCTATATTTACTTCCCAAAACTCTTCGGGTATAAATTCTTGGATTGACCTTTCTCTTTCATCTAATAACCTAAGCGCAACTGACTGAACTCTTCCTGCTGACAGACCTCTTGCAATTTTTTTCCATAATAAAGGTGATAGCTCAAATCCAATAACTTTATCTAGGAACCTTCTAGCTCTATAAGCTTTTACTAAATCTAAATCAATATCTTTAGGTTCAGAAAAGGATTCAATAATTGCATCTTTTGTTATTTGATTAAATCTAACTCTAGAATATTTATATTTATCTGAACCGAGAGCTTCTTTAAGATGCCAAGCTATTGCCTCACCCTCTCTGTCAAGATCGGTAGCTAAATAGATATGCTCACAGTTTTTTGCAGCCTTTTTAAGAGCTTTTAATACTTTTTCTTTTTCTGGAATGATTTGCCAATCAGCCTCCCAACCATTATCAGGATTGATACCCATTCTTCGAATGAGTCTTTTTCTATCATTAATAGCTTTTAGTCTTTCTTTTTCCTCAGGACTAATGTTTTTTGGAATTGTTGATCG
>CACOLO010000012.1:0-17563 GCA_902628085.1 uncultured SAR86 cluster bacterium | reverse complement strand
GAGGAGAAATTATTAATAAATTTGTTAATAATAGGCAAATTGAACATGCACCGAGAATAAGACAAGATATTGGAAAAATATATTTTTTACTTGATTATGATCAAGGCAAATCAATAGTGCCTTTACTAAAAAGTTATGTAGTTGGAATAAAAATATATTCAACCAGTGAAATATTTCATAATGCTGACAACATCAAGGATCTCGCAGATTTTGAAGAAATTGTAATGCCTATTTCAAAAGATTTTATTTTAAAAACAGGTTATCAAAAATACGACAGACTTAAACAGGGAATCGAAAAATTAGTTTTAAGCGATTTCATAACAATAGAGAAAGTTTATCAAAATAATCTTTTTAAGAATGACATACTATTAAATACCGGACTAAATAGCGTTTCCAAAAATAAATGTCTCAACAGAGACATGGGTACGTGGAAAATAGATTTAAGCGAAGTTATTGGTCGCTCTTAAGATCTCTCTCAAGAGAAGATAAACTATCCAAAAAACCAGGTCTTTCAAAAACTTTATTTTGATAATCAATTAAAGGTTTTAGGTGTCTGTTGACAGGTAATTTGATTCCAATGGAGGGTAATCTCCATAATATTGGAGCAAAGCAACAATCAACAAGTGTAAACTCATCACTCATGAAGAAACTAAACTCTTTGAAAGTTGGTGCTATAGAAGATATTTCATGCAATAATTCTTCTCTCAATTTCATAAGTTCTTTTTCAGATTTTTGTCCTAAAATTAAAGAATCAACTAATGGACACCATTCTCTATCAATTCTTAACATTAAGGTTCTGCTATTAGCCCTAGCTACTGGATAAACCGGTAACAATGGTGGGTGAGGAAATCTTTCATCAAGATATTCCATCATAACTGAAGGGTCATGAATCGCTAAATCACGATCGACTAGTATTGGCAGCTTATGATAGGGACTTATAGAAAGAATTTCATCAGGCGTTTCATCGGGTTTTGCTTCATTGATTTCTGCTGAAATGTCTTTTTCAGCAAGAACTATCCTTACTCTTTGACTATAGTGATCATCTCTATCTGAATATAAAATCATAACTTCCCCTAGTGTTTATTATAATCTTTATGGAATTCCCTATAAAGCAAAGATGATAAAGCTGTGAAAATCAAAAAATAAAATACTACGTACCAACCGATTCTTTCTCTAGTGGCTTTTACTGGCTCACCAACATAAACTAAAAAATTTGTTAAATCATAGATAAGTGAGTCGAATTCTTCTTTTGAAAGCTTACCAGTGCCATCTTCAACTTCAAGAAAGCCACATTTCTCTTCTGTAATTGTAAAACCATTTTCATCTCTCTTTTGACCGCCATTTCTCGCAATAATCGGTACATCTTTGCAAACGAGTCTTTGATTGCCTTGAAGTGCAAGGAGAACATTAGGCATTGCTGTGCCAGGATATACAAGGTTATTCACCCCATATTGTTTTGATGAGTCTTCATAGTATGCTCTCAAATATGAATAGATCCAATCATCACCTTTATATCTGGAAACTAAAGTTAAATCAGGAGGAGCAACACCGAACCACTTTGCAGATTCTTCAGCAGGCATTGATCCAGTCATTAAGTCTCCAGGCTTAATTGATTTATCGAAAACAAGATTCTCAAAAAAAATGTCTTCAGGAATTTTTAAGTCCTTAGCAACTCGACCCCATCTTGAATATTTTAGAGAATGGCACCCATAACAATAATTAATATATGTTGCAGCGCCTTTTTGTAATGATTCAAAATCATTAAGAGAATATTTGAAATCATCACATTCACCGTAATCCTTACAAGGACCACCTTCAGCAGCACCTATAAAAACGCTAAACATAGGAATTAAAAATAAAATAAAAAGAAAAAGCTTAAATAAAACTTTCTTTATATTACCTGTGCTCATAATCTATCAGGAACCTCTTTAGTAGTTTCATATTTAGTATATATAGGCATAAGTAAAAAATAAGCGAAGTACATAACTGTGCAAATAACGCTCATTGTTTTTCTTACCTCAGTCACGCCGACAGTTCCTAAATAACCCAAAGTTAAGAAGCTTACTCCAAACATTGTGATAGCAATCTTGCTATAAATTCCTTTATATCTGATTGATGCAACATTACTTCTATCTAGCCATGGGACTATAAAGAAGATCGCAACTGCCGCAGCCATAACTATCAAACCGCCTAAAGGGTCAGGTATCGCTCTTAACATAGTATAGAAAGGAGCGTAGTACCATACTGGTGCAATATGGTCAGGAGTTACAAGAGGATTTGCCTCTTGAAAATTAGCCATTTCAATAAAATAGCCGCCTCCCTCTGGAAAGAAAAACATTATTATTGAGAAAACGGTCATAAATACTCCAATTGCAACTAAAGCATTTAAAACTTTATATGGGAAAAATGGGACACTATCCAGAGGAACACCGTCATCATCTAGATGCTCTTCAATGTCTACGCCCTCTGGATTTCCAGCTCCAACTTCATGCAGAGCGACCAAATGAAGAAAAACTAATGCAATTAAAACTAATGGAAGAGCAACAACATGCAAAGCAAAAAATCTTGATACAGTAATTCCAGAGATATAATAGTCACCTCTAACCCATAATTCTAAAGACTCACCAATATATGGAATTGCACCAAACAATGAAATAATGACTTGAGCACCCCAATATGACATTTGACCATATGGTAGAACATAGCCAAGGAAGCCTTCTGCCATCATTGCTAAATATATTGTACATCCAAATATCCAAACTAATTCTTTTGGTTTCTGGTAAGAGCCATAAAGCAATCCCCTGAACATATGGAGATAAACGACAGCAAAAAATAAAGACGCTCCAGTTGTATGCATGTATCTGATTACCCACCCGTAATCAACATCTCGCATAATATATTCAATTGATGAAAATGCCTGCTCTTCAGTATTAGAGTATGGCATTATTAGCCATATGCCTGTAACAATTTGAATGATAAGTGTTACTGCTGCTAATGCTCCAAACAAATACCAGAAATTTACCTTTGATGGAACAGGATGTTTTGAAAGGTGTCTCTCAAAAGTATTAGCTATTGGGAGTCGGGTGTTTATCCATGTAAATAATTTTCCTGCGATTTCAGTCATTTTATAGCTCCTTATCCTCTCCAATTGTTAAAATGCTTCCTTCAAACATATGAGGTGGCACAATTAAATTTGTTGGCGCTGGAACACCTTTAAAAACTCTCCCGACTATATCAAACATTGAACCGTGACATGGACAAAAAAATCCCCCATTCCATGTTGCATCCCAAGGCTTGGGCTCAACCTCTGGAAAATATTTAGGAGCACAACCTAAATGTGTACAAACTCCTGAGAAGACCGAATATTCTGGACTTTTTGACCTTGATGGGTTGAGTCCTTTATAGGGCTCTTCTATTTGATCTGAATAAGGATCAGCAAGTTTTGTTACACCAAGTTCTAAGTTGGCTATGCTTTCTTCAGTATGTCTAACAATAAACACTGGTTGCTTTCTCCATGAGACTTGAATTTGCTGCCCAAATTGCATTTTTGATACATCAAGTTTTACTGGAGCCCCAGCTGCTTTTGCTTTTGCGCTTGGATTCCATGCTGCTATAAATGGCGTTGCTGCAAAAGGAATACCAGATAATCCAACTGCACTTGTTAAGCCAATTAATACTTTTCTTCTTGTCTTATCTTTTTCTTGCATTCAGGTTGTGTGCTACTCAAATAACGCAAAAAATTATAACATATTTAGCTAATATAAAATTCACTTATAATGGAAAATAAGTAGAAAATATTTAGATATTATCTTTTTGAGAATTGTTTACTTTTTCTTGCTTTTACAAGCCCAGCTTTCTTCCTTTCCACTCTTCTTGGGTCCCTAGTTAATAAGCCAGCTTTTTTTAATTGCGGTCTTAGTTCTTCATCATATGATGTTAAGGCTCTTGAAATACCATGTCTTATAGCCCCAGCTTGTCCGAAGCTACCTCCACCTTTGACCTTTACATCTAAGTCAACTTTACCAGACAAATCTACAAGTTCTAGTGGTTGCATAACAAGCATCTGAGCAACTTTTCTACCAAAATACTCATCAAGCTTCCTATTATTAACTGTTATATTGCCTTTACCTGATTTTAAATAAACTCTTGCAGAAGAAGTCTTTCTTCTACCGGTAGCATAAAAAATATCTGCACTCATATAGTAGGATTCCACTCCTTTGGTTGCTGTGAATCATGATCATGTATTGGTCCACTAAAGACTTTTAACTTTTTGAAAATTGCTTTACCTAATTTATTTTTTGGAAGCATGCCTTTTACAGCTTCTTCGATTATTCTTTCAGGATTTTTGTCGACTAATTCTTTGAATGTTTTTGTTTTCAGGCCGCCTGGATAGAGTGAATGAGAATAATACTTTTTGTTTTCATGCTTTGATCCAGTAACCTTAATTTTCTCAGCATTAATTACAATTACGTAGTCACCTCCATCAGTATGAGGTGTAAATGTTGGCTTGTCTTTTCCCCTGATTCTATCAGCTATTTTGGTTGCAACTCTTCCTAAAACCATATCTGTTACATCGAGAACAAACCAATCTCTGTTTACATCTTCTTTTTTTAATGAGTAAGTTTTCATATTCAATTAATTAGACTGCGAATATTAATGTTTAGAGACAAATATATCAACATATATGAGTGTTTTTTATACAAATTAAAATTAATCAAGATGATTAAAAGAATTCATTTCACTTAGTCTACTTTCACATCTATCCCAAATTACTCCCAATTTTGAACCATTATAAATTTTTGAAATTGGCAGATTTTTAAAGAAAAACTTTACTTTAGTTTTTTCTTTATATGAAATATCTATGAAGGAAATAAATCTTCTTATCATGTCTGCTGAATCATCATTACATTCTATGAACCCACTGACAAAAATCCAATCAAATTTATCACATATATGAATATAATCATTAGATCCGGTAGCTTGTTTAAAAAAAGTATTAAAATCAATCCAGAGCATGTTATTTACAACTTGTTTGCATTCAAAATTTCTATCATTAATTTTTAATTCAGTATTAACAAAATCTTCTGATTCAAAATTTTCTTTTATAATTTTTTCTATTTGCTTATCAGAATAGTTTTTATCATCAACTTCTAAATTGATAAGATTTAAGGATCTATAGTCAATACCTTGATCTAAATGAAAGACTTTCATTTTGTCTGTTAAAATCTTTATGGCATCTAAAAATTTCTTTCTCTGAAGGCCATCCTTATACAAGTCATTAGGGTGAGCATTAGATGTTAAAATTAAAATTAAACCTTTATTAATTATCCCCAAAAGAAGATTACCAATAATCATTGCGTCTGCAATATCTTCAACCTGAAACTCATCGATAAAAATAAGTTCGCATTCTTTACACAGATTATTCTTTACAATTTCTAGAGGATTTTTTTTACCTGCATATTCTGTGAGCTTTTTATGAACATGTTTCATTAAATCAATGTAATGAAAATTTTTAACATTTTTATTTGTAATGCTTTGCAAATATGTTTTTGAAATAAGTGTTTTCCCTCTTCCAACGTCTCCCCAAATATATATTCCTGATTTTTTTATATTTTTAGTAAGATAAGTTTCTAGAAAACCTTTCTTTTTAATATTTAAATCAACCAATTCTGTAATGAGTTTAATTTGAGAT
This sequence comes from uncultured SAR86 cluster bacterium, assembly GCA_902628085.1. GTDB lineage: Bacteria > Pseudomonadota > Gammaproteobacteria > Magnimaribacterales > D2472 > SAR86A. Next base: position 11,871 of record CACOLO010000012.1, on the reverse strand, counting down.
GTATCAGCCTCTATACCTTGGTTTTTTAGTTTATCAATGATATTTTGAGTATTCAGCATTATGAAAAATATACAAACATTAGGAATAAATTATATTTTTGTTATTTTATTTACAGTAGCTTTGTCATGGTACTTTATTAGTGATAATAATAACAAATTAGTCTCTGCTGCAGATAAATCAATTTCTTCAGTTGTTACTATTTCATCATCAACTAAAAGCAATCTTTCATACTCTAGTAATAAAAGTGGAATGGGTTCAGGGGTTATATTTTCTAAAGAAGGATATATTGTTACAAACTTACACATCCTAAACAGCAAAAATATAAACGTTCAGCTAAATAATGGAAAAAATTACCCTGCAAATATAATTGGAATTGATAAAAATGCAGATATTGCTGTATTGAAAATTTCTGCAGATGAAAATCTTAATCCAATTAATATTGCTAATAGCGATAATCTTAAAATTGGTGATAAAGTTCTTGCAATTGGTAATCCTTATGGAATAGGAATTTCTGTTTCAAATGGGATTGTAAGTGCTACAGGACGAGATTATGGTAATCCCTACTTGCAACTTATCCAGACTGACGCAGCTATAAATCCAGGAAATTCTGGTGGTGCTTTAATTAATGAAAATGGGAATTTAATTGGAATTAATTCTAAAATATTTTCTAGTACAGGAGCATACCAAGGAATTGGATTTGCAATACCCTCTAATTTAGTTGTTCAAATTGCAACACAACTAATTCGATTTGGTGAAGTTAAGTCTCTTTGGATTGGAAATTTTAGAGTTTCAAGAGTCGATCTTAAAATCAACGATAAATATTCATCTGGTCTAAGAATTGTAGAAATGGAGAAAATTGGTCCTCTTTTTGATAGAGGTATACAAATAAATGACATTATCACTAAAATCAATGATCAAGATAGTAATTGGAATAATCTAATTCAATCTCTTAGGTATGCTACTTTAGGTGAATCACTTAAATTAGAATTTTATACAGTTTCAAATGAGTTCAAAACTTATGAATTTAAATACTCAGGTGATTAACTTGGGAGCCTTATAATATTTGCACCTAAATAGTTTAGTTTTTCTTCGATTCTTTCATATCCTCTATCAATATGATAAATCCTATCTACTACTGTTTCGCCCTCAGCACATAGGCCAGCAAGGATCAAACTCGCAGAAGCTCTTAGGTCAGTCGCCATTACTTGAGCTCCATAAATTGATTTAACGCCTTGAATAACAGCATGATTGCCTTTAACAGAAATGTCACAACCCATTCTGTTCAATTCTAAGATATGCATGAATCTATTTTCAAAAACAGTTTCATATATATTGGCGGTTCCTGACGATATTGCATTAATTACTGAAAACTGAGCTTGCATGTCTGTTGGAAATTCTGGAAAAGGAGCTGTTGTGATATCAACTGGATTTGGAAATTCTAATTTCATATTAATCGAAATTGAATCCTCATTGAAATCAATTTCAGCTCCAGCAGCCCTTAACTTATCTATAACTTTCATTAGGCGGTTAGGATTGATTCCATCGATAGTAATACTGCCTTTGGTTACAGCTGCAGCTACAAGATAAGTTCCAGCTTCAATTCTGTCTGCTGGTATATCAAAAATTGTTCCTTTAAGTTTATCTACGCCATCAATGACTATTTTGTCAGTTCCTGCTCCAGATATCTTTGCACCCATAGAATTAAGCATATCAGCCAGATCTGCAATTTCAGGTTCCTTTGCAACATTGGTTAGTATTGTTTGGCCCTCAGCAAGAGTTGCAGCCATCATAAGATTTTCAGTTCCTGTTACCGTAACTCCCTCAAATATAATGTTTGCTCCTTTTAGCTTAGTAGCATTTGCTTCAATGTAACCATTTCTCAAGGTTATCGAAGCACCCATCTGTTTTAGTGCATCTAAGTGGAAATTAACAGGTCTGGAGCCTATTGCACAACCTCCTGGTAAAGCTATTCTTGCTTTTCCATACTTTGACAATAATGGTCCTAAAACTAATATTGAAGCTCTCATTGTTTTGACTAGTTCGTATCTTGCCTCAATATCTTTAAGATTTGCTGAAGAAATTGTGAAGTCCATATTTTCATCTAATAAAATTTCTGAGCCCATCGAACCCAATAGCTCAAACATAGTCGTAATATCTTGCAAGTAAGGTAAATTTTTTAATACAACCTTGTCGTCGCACATTATCGTTGCAGCAATCATTGGGAGGGCAGCATTTTTTGCACCTGAACAACTTATTTTGCCCGATAGAGAATTACCACCTTTTATTAGCAGCTTTTCCATGATTAATTTGATCTAGTCTCTAAACTAAGAGCATGTAACTCTCCAGACTGGAAATGATTTTCTAACAGCTTCATGATAATTTTATGCTGATCTATAAGTGACATGTCCTCAAATAGTTTAGAAGTCACTGTTAGTTTTAAATCACATGAATTACCATCAAAAACACAAATTGAATCAGGAATGTTATTTTCGATTATTTTCTTTATATCTTCTTCCACTTATGTAATTCCAGCAGTTCCAGCATCAGAAACCCAATTTCTTAAAGTATCAGAAATATTTTCATTGTGGGAGACCGCTAATGCTTGAAATTGATTTCTGAATGTAAGTCCAAGATTTACTCCATTAATAATAATATTTACTATTTTCCATCCGTCTTTACTTTTTCTTAATTTATAAGATATAGGATATTTACTAGTGCCTGTATCAAGTGTCTGTTTGACTTCAACGTTTTTACTTAATTCTTCTTTGTTTTTTGGAAATTCAGTTGTTATTGTTGAATCGCCCCATTGTGCGAGAGTCTCTGCATATGTGTCTAATAATGAATCCCTAAATATTAAAACAAATTCCGCTCTCTCTTGTTTGGTTGCAAGTAAATAATATTTTTTACCCATTACACTAGCTGCCACTCTTCTAAAATCAATCATTGGTTCAAAAATTTCTTTAATTTTATTTTCGTATAGCTCCCTGTCTGTTTCGAACAAAGACGAATCTTCAGTTAAAACTCTTACCATCTTTTGAGCGTTTTCATCGATAAATATATAAGGGTCTTCGTCAGACAAAATATATAATGAGCCTGTCATAAGAAAAAAAACCAAGAAATTTTTTTTAAGTATGTTCAACATTAGTCTATTATAACATTTGAATATTTGAATATTTCTATAATTTATTTATGAAAAAGTACAATTACATTGCATCTGCTAAAAGAACTCTAAAAATTGAGTCAGATTCAATTAAAAGTATTTCAAATCAATTAGATACCTCATTTACAAGTTTATGTGAATGCATCATAAACTCAAAAGGTGCTTTAATAGTTATGGGTGTTGGGAAATCTGGTCATATTGGTCAAAAAATTGCAGCTACTCTTTCAAGTACAGGCACTGCGTCAATATTTATTCATCCAACTGAAGCTGCGCATGGAGATATGGGCTTAATTAATAAGAAAGATATTGTTCTTCTCATATCTAACTCTGGCGAGACAGACGAAATTATAAATATTTTGCCTTCTTTAAAAAGGCATGCGAAAAAAGTAGTATCAATTACTGGAAATAAAACATCGTCAATATCAAAAAGAACAGATATTTCAATTGTTATTAAATCTGGTAAAGAGGCTTGTCCTCTTGATTTAGCTCCGACATCATCAACTACTAATACATTGGCATTGGGTGATGCTCTAGCAATAGCGCTTTTAGAAGCCAAAGGTTTTTCAAAAAAAGATTTTGCATACTCACACCCAGCTGGGAAGTTAGGTAAAAAATTAATAACCAGAGTTGAAGATCTTATGCATACTGGTAAATCTGTACCCAAAGTTAGTCAATCCATGATTCTTGATAAGGCGCTTATCGAAATGACAAAAAAAAGTTTAGGGATAACTCTTGTACTTAATAAAAATAAAGTTGTGGGAATATTCACTGACGGTGACCTAAGAAGGTGCATAAATAAAAAGGTTGATATTCAGTCTACTAAAATCTCTGATGTTATGACAAAAAACTTTAAAACAATTGATGCATCTGACTTGGCTGTAAATGCTGCAGAAATTATGGAAAAAAACAAAATTTTTACTCTAGTTGTTCTTAAGAAAAAGTCTTACGCAGGAGTTATAACAATGCATGATCTAATTCAAGCAAGGATCTTATAATTGAAAATTAAATATCTTTTAATTCCATTTTCGGTGATGAGCCTACTAAATCATGCAGATATAAATGAAAAAATAAACATTTCCTCTGACATTGTTGAATTTATTAGATCTGAAAACTCCATAGCATTTAAAAACAATGTTGAGATAAGATCAGAATTCATAAATATATCTGCAACAGATGCAACATATAATAATAAGGACGACGTAATATATGTCAGGGGAAATCCATCTTTAATTACTTCAAATAAAGATGATTCTTTTTTTAATGGTAAAGCAAATAAAATAATTATTTTTAATGATGAAAAAGTCCATTTAATTGGCGATGCTACTATGTTCTATGAAAATATAAATATTTCTTCTGATAAGATTGTTTTTAATCCACAAACAGGTAGTTTGTTATCTGAAAAATAATGCTAAAAGTAAATTCTGTTTCAAAAATTATTAAAGACAAAAAAATTCTAAATGGAATTTCATTTAGCTTAAATTTTGGTCAAATATGTGGTTTATTAGGTCCAAATGGAGCCGGAAAAACAACTTCATTTTATATTATTGCAGGCTTAGCAAAATCTGATTCTGGTCAGATTGAATTTATTGATCAAGATATTACAAATATGCCTATGCATAAGAGATCAAATTTAGGTATAAAGTATCTCCCCCAAGAACCATCTATTTTTCAAAATCTTACTGTCTATGAAAATCTTTTTGGATTAGCAGAATTAACATTTAAAAATAATAATAATATTAAAACCTCTGTAGAAAAATTACTTGATGAATTTGGTTTAATAGAAATCAGAGATCTCAAAGGCAGGCAACTCTCTGGAGGCCAAAGAAGAAAAGTTGAAATCGCAAGAACCCTCGTATCTAATCCAAAAATGATTCTTCTCGATGAGCCATTTGCAGGCATAGATCCAATAGCAATTGAAGAGATTAAGAAAGTTTTAAATACTCTTAAAAATAAGGGGATTGGCATATTAATAACTGACCATAATGTTAGAGAAACATTAGAGATATGTGATCATGCAGCAATCATAAATAATGGAGAAATTATCGCTCATAATACAAAAGAGAATTTAATTTCAAATCAAGTTGTTAAAGATGTCTATTTAGGGAATATGTACAACTAATGGGTATAGCTTTATCTCAAAAAATTCAACAAAGCCAAAAAGTTACTTTAACGCCCTCACTTAAAAAGTCCATTGATCTCCTTCAATTGTCTCGATATGAACTTATAAATAAAATTCATCAGGAGATTGAAGATAATCCATTCCTTGAAAAGGAAGAGGATTACGACATTATAACTTCAATTGATGAAGAATTTTCGTACGAAATCGAATCTAAGAAAACTCTGAGAGATAGCTTGCTCGATCAAATCAATGATTTAAATATTGATAGCAAATCATTAAAAATATCAAAACTCATAATTGATAGCATTGACGAAGCTGGAAAGCTATGGGAAGAAATTGATGAATTAAAAGATATTGCAAGCTTTGAATGTAATGTTGATGAAATAGAATCAGTGCTCCTAAACATAATTCATAAATTATCTCCATATGGTATAGGTTACAGAAATCATAAAGAGTGTATTGAAATTCAATTAAGGAATAAAAATATTTCAAAAAAGACTCTTAAGATTTGCATGCTAATAATTTTGAATGAGTCAATGGACGACTTAGATAAGATTCAAATGGATTTTATCGAAAATGGTGGGACTGTTGAGTCTTTTGAATCTGCTCTCAGAGAAATTAAAAAATGTGATCTAAGTCCTGGTTTAAACTTTGAAGAATCTCAATATATATATCCTGATTTAAAAATGGTTGTTGAAGATGATAATTCGAAAATTAAATTCATAAATAATGATTTTCCAAAAATCAAAATTGATGAAGATTTAACAAAAAATATCAAAAAAGATATGAAGAAAATTAAGAATTCTGAGATATCTGAAAAAATTTCTGAAGCTAGGTGGTTGTTATCATCAGTGAAAAAAAGAAACGATACGGTTCTTAAAGTCGGAGAATATATTTTTTCAAAACAGATAAATTTTTTCAAAAATAATCCTATAAAAATTGAAACTTTGACTAATAAAGAAATATCAGAGGAATTAGGACTGCATCCCTCTACAATTTCAAGGATTTTGAGAAACAAATATATCGATACTCCTAAAGGCATTATGCCTTTAAAATCTTTAATGGTTTCTTCAGTTTCTAAGTCCAGAAATATTACATCAATACAATTGATGAATCTGATTAAAGATATTATTAAACATGAGAATAAACCTAAAAGTGATAAACAGATTACTATTGAGCTCAATAAAAGAGGTTTTAATTTAGCAAGAAGAACCATAACAAAATATAGAAAGAAAAATAATATTCCATCATCAAGAGACAGATAGTTTCTGGGTTAAAATTACATTATGGATAATTTTGAGAGCAAAAATAATCTTGAAACAATAATTGATGAATCATTAAATCTTTCTCTAAATCAAATTAGAAGACTCTTAAATAAAATGTCATCATCTGAAATTGCTCACGCTCTCGAATCCTCTCCTCCTAAACAAAGAAATCTACTTTTTTCTCTTTTAAAAACTGAGGAAGAAGGTGATGTATTGTTCGAATTGGGAGAAGAAATACAACAAGACTTGATTTCCAGTATTTCAAACGAAGAATTAGCAGAAGCTGTTAAAGAGTTGGAGTTAGATGAAATTGTAGATATTCTTCAGAATCTACCTGAGGAAAGAATGAAAAAAATTCTTTCTGGTATGTCTCAGATTGACAGAAAGCGAATTGAGGTTGGCCTAACATTTCCAGAAAACACTGCTGGAGGTCTCCTTAATACAGATGTAATAAGTGTGCGTCCTGAAAATTCAATTGAAGTTGTGACAAATTATCTGAGAGGTCAGAAAAAATTACCTGAAAATACAGACAAAATCTTTGTTGTTAATAATGAGAATGAATATTTAGGTGAATTAACTATTAGTAATATTATTACGAGTAGTCCTTCCATGGTTGTTAGAGAGATTATGGAAACAAGTTCAATGCCTTTGAATGTAAAGATGGATGATAAGGATGTGGCAACTACTTTTGAAAGAAATGATTTAATATCTTCTGCTGTAGTTGATGACAATAGAAAACTTATTGGAAGAATTACTATTGATGACGTTGTGGACGTCATAAGGGAAGATGCTGATCAAAATCTTCTTGGCATGGCTGGGGTCGCTGAAGATACTTTTGCACCACCGGGAAGAGCAGCAAAAAGTAGAGTATTTTGGTTAAGCATGAATCTTATAACTGCTTTTATAGCGGCAAGTGCAATTAATCTTTTTCAAGACGCCCTTGATAAAATTGTCTACTTGGCAGTATTAATGCCAATAGTAGCAAGTATGGGAGGTGTTGCTGCAACTCAAACACTAACCATTGTTCTTAGAGGACTTACTTTAGAGCAAATAAATACATCAAATATAAGGTGGTTATTCAAAAGAGAGCTTGCAGTATCAATAATAAATGGAATAGTTTTGTCCATACTTGTAGGAACATCCACATATCTATGGTTTCAAGATAAGATGCTTGCAGTCTTAATTTCATGTGCTTTAGTTATTAACTTAGTTAGTTCTGTAATTGCAGGAATACTAGTGCCACTGATTCTAAGAAAATTTAATCAGGATCCTGCAATTGGTGGGAGTGTCGTTGTCACAACTTTTACAGACGTAATTGGTTTTATATCTTTTCTTGGCTTAGCAACTTTATATTTAATTTAATCTTTTAATTTTTGGATCATTAATATTGCCAGTAACTTTAAATTGAAAGGTTGAAGCATCATCTAAACGCTCATCTATAATGTTTTCAAAAATAAAACCGCCTGCTAATGCAGGAATACCTCCAAATACAGCTGCATACCATGGAATATTTTCAGAAAGCTTTAATCTCATCTCAAGATCAAGATTAAGTTCGTTTAATATGCCAACATTATCTTTAAGCACTTCTCCCATCCATTCCATTTTTGCTTCAGCTGTCTCAAGTTTGATAGGTTTATTAATTAATGCTCGATTTTGACCTACATAAAAGTCACCTTCTGCTCGTTTTATAATAAGATTTCTTGATCCAAGCAAAGAATCACTATTTATTCCTTCTACAATTGCATTTAGATTAAAAATCCTAAGGGCTCTTAAAAATGCAGAATCTGGTAGAGATGTTTTAGACTCAAGGTCCTTAATTAAAAACTTGATTTCACCTTCCAAATTTCTAAGTTCACTTAAACTGTTCCATTGAATATTTAGATCAGAAGATAAATAGCCAAAATCATAGTTTATAGAATCCTTAAAGGGAAAATTATCAGTATTAATTTCATATGAGCCTCTAACTTTGTATAAGTCCTCATTTCGATTGAAGCTTATATATGCTTTTTTCTTTGCATAAGGCCCTATGTAAAAATTTTTGCTCCTAATATTTATATTATCAATAGTTGTAATTTCTTTGTTTCTAAGAAAATAAAAATCAACATCTTGAAACACATCATCATAAGTCTGAATGTTCTTTCCTACGAACCTTATGTTGATATTGTCATTTAAAGAAATATCTGTGTTAGCAAGACTTACTCCATTAAATTCAAATTTTGAGTCAAATACATCTATTCTGGTAAACCCTGAGTTATCTATTCTTATGCTTCCATTAAGATTTTTGCCATAAAAATTTGCATATGTTTCATTTTCTTTGAATAAAATTTTCAGTGTTTGATTGTTATAAGTATTATTGAATAGATTAAGTGTTTTACTTTTAATAAATATTGATTTTAGGTTAGATGTATTATTTCCACTAGAATCTACTAATAAGTTTTCTATATTGATGTCTTGAAGGTTTAAATAAATGTAAAAACCATCAAGCTCTTGTTTTGATGAAACAGTTTCTTCGCTAAAACCATTTCCAAAGTCAAAATATCCATTATTTTTATTATCGAAAAAAGCTTCAAATTTTTCATTTTTTATTAAATAAGAGGGATTAGACAAATTTCTTATTTTGATCGTAGTGAAGAGCCTATCTTTAATATTTTTGGAAATTTCATCTATTTCTGAATTAAATTCAGTATTTGTGAGATCGCTCTCTAATGACAATGACGATACATTGTCTTTGATTTCTAAAGTTGTCTTAAAAGTTTCCTTTCCCTTTATACCAAAATATCTTTGGTCATTAATAGTTTGGCTCAGATCGATTTCTAAATTTGTTTTGATAATAACGCCGTCACTTACATACATTGATCCTTGAATGATCTGATCAGGAATATTTGCTTTAAATTTACCGTAAAGATTTTCATCATCTCCTTCATATAATTCTAAATTAATAGCATCTATTAAAAACTTGGACTCTGTTTCAAGACTTGATTCATAGAAATTATATTTATTAAAACTCTCAATGGTTAAATTTTCTAAATCGAGAGTTCCATTGCTTTCAACAATTAAATTTATCTCAGCGTCATCAAATGAATCTAGATTAATTAAGTTTCGATTAATAATATCTTTCTCATTTAAATAAAATGTGCCTAAAAAAAATAATTTTTGTGAGGAGTTAGGCAAAAACAACTCTAATTTATCGAAATATGACTCATTGATGCTGCCCTCAAGACTTACAACAGAGATATCATCAATTTTCATTGAAATGTATGACTTAGATACATTCAAATTCAAGTCGTCAGATTTTATTAATAAATCATTAATTTCAATATTTGTATTTGTTAAGAAAAATCCTTCAGATTTACTATCAATTTGATTCTTAAAATTAATGATTTCAAGATCATTGATCACTAAAAAATTACTGCTCAAAGATCTGAGCACATTTATACCTATCTTCAATGATTCAATAATCATCAATTCATTTGAATTTTTATCATAGACTTTTATGTTTTTTAAAGAATAAGTTGGTTTAAGTGGATTTTTATTTGAATCTATTTCTTCGAAATTAATTTTATAGCTTGTTATTCCAAGTTTATTTGAGGTATTTAAAGCTAAATCGGGTTTAAAAATAAAAATAGAGTAAGTCGATATAAAAATAAAAAACATTATGATCAAGATAAATAAAAAAAGCTTTGATACTTTTAATAACAAGTTCATTCTTTATATTTTTCTATTTGTTAAAGAGGGGAAATATACGGACAAAATTGCAATCAAGATACAAAGAAGAATATTAAATAATGTGCTTACAAATAAAGTTAAGTATGAAAAATTATATAAATTAATAATGATCTGTGTGAAGCCTACATAAGCTGAAGCTGAAACCCCAAAAAAAATACAAACCTGAAGATATGAAAATAATTTGAATGCATTTGCATATGTATTAATTAAGTATGAGGCAAAACAAAAGAGAACAGCATTATGACCAAAGAATGTATTTGAAATTAAATCAATAAACAGCCCAGTGCAAAACGCTTCTAATGGACCAATATTATTTTTTGATCTGTACATATAAAATGAATACGCTAAAAAAGTTAAAGGAAGAACAATATTGAACTTGATTAATCCAGGCGCAAGAATATATTCAACGTAACATATCAACATTATTAAAAATAGTTTTTTTAATAAGCTATAAATCATAGCTTAATGACTCCAAATAGATTTGAATGCAGAGGATTAGAAATTAATTTAATTTTTAGTAAAGTTGTTGATGAGTCTATAATTTTTTTTGATTCCAAGTTTCCAATTTCAATACCTTTTGGATAAATTCCTCCCAATCCAGATGAGAAGAATTTTTCTCCTAATTCATGGTCATCTGACCAAACTAATTGATTATATGAGCATGTTATATAACCCGATACTCCACTTCCTAAAGCATTGCAATAGAAATTCTCCTTTGAATTTGTCAAAGGTATGCTTGATTTAGTATCAGTTAAAAGCATCACCTCATAAAAAGATATATTATTGACGACTTGTCCAATTATTCCAGTTTCATTAAAAACCGCTCCTTCTTGAATATCTTTATTAGTATTTTGAATAATTTCAATATACATTCTATGCTTATCACAACAATTAAAAATATTAGGATTAAAGCTCTTTAATTTAGCTAGAGAATAGGATTCAATGAATTTATTATCGTTAATTATTTTATTTAAAGAGCTATGGTCATAGAAAAAACTTTTTTCCTTTGAAATAACAAAATTATCTAGATAGCTCTCGTCTAACTTTTTTTTAAGCATTTTGTTCTCTTTCGATAAATAGTCTTTAGATTTTAAGAGTCTACTAAGTTCAGTGATTTGATCAATAGAATATTTTTTTAAAAGATATGATGATGAAATTTTGAAGGAAGAGAAAACATTTTTGACACCATTGAATGTATTAGTATTTATATCCAAATATAAGACAGATATTCCAAAAAGAATTACTAAAAAATAACTTATTTTCTGACCAGGAGTTGGCGTATTCCTAGCCATTCTTTTTACTCAGATGATAGAAGATCTATATTGTACTTATCCATTATCTCTAGCGCTTGGCCTCCTCCCCTTGCTACACATGTGAGTGGATCTTCAGCAACAATAACTGGAATACCAGTCGAGCTTGAAATCAATTTGTCAAGATCTCGCATAAGTGCTCCTCCACCAGTTAAGACTATTCCTCTTTCAGCAATATCAGCTGCTAGCTCAGGGGGCGACAACTCTAAGGCATTTCTAATAGCCCTAACCATCCCAAATAATGGATCTTTCATTGCTTCAAAAATTTGCTCGCTGTTTATAGCAAATGTT
>CACOLO010000011.1:0-19632 GCA_902628085.1 uncultured SAR86 cluster bacterium | reverse complement strand
AAAACTGTTGCAGTAAAACTTTAAATTTGAATTTAAAACATTGTCTTCAATAAAAGTAGCATCATTTTCATTCATTACAATTGAAAAAAAAGAATTATTCTCTAATAAAGTTTCCAAAATAATTTCTTTGTTCCTTTCAGATGCTTTGATGCTTAATTGCAGCTTATTTAAAGAAATTTTTCTATTGTTATTAAGCATATTTTCAACTTTTTTAATATAAGACTTTTTGATTTCATTATTTTGTATACTATTGATAATGATATTGATTTCATTATCACTTAGATCTATCAATTTAAAGCCGTTTTCTAGAGCTTTTAATAGCTCAATATTATTAGTTTTGCTTAACTGATTGCTAATAAATGTATTGTTGATATTGTCTTTTGTATCTAAATCATTTTTTAAGTCATTTGGCATTGAAGTGCATGAAGATATAAGGACTATTATTAATGATAAGATAAATGTTAAGCTGAATTTCATATATTAATCTTTATAAATGTTAAGTTTAATTTCAACACCTATTGGTAATTTAGATGATATCTCATTGAGAGCAATTGATGTAATTAAATCAGCTGATTTCATCTATACAGAAGATACTAGGAGTTTTAAAAAAATTCTAGATTCAATTGAATGTAAAAAAAAATGTAAAAGTTTTCACGAGCACAATGAAGATATTATTTGTAAGGAAATTATTAAACATTTAAAAAATAAAAAACACGTTGTTCTTACTTGTGAAGCTGGAACGCCAGCTATATCAGATCCAGGATATAAACTAATTAGAGAATGTTTAAATCTTAACTTGAAATATACTTTGATACCTGGACCTTCATCTTTAATCAATGCTGTAGTATTGTCAGGTCTTCCAACAGATAAATTTTCTTTCTATGGATTTATTCCAAAAAAGAATAATGCTCAAAAAAAATTATTTCAAAAAGTCTCAAATGATGAAAAAACTGCAATTATGTTTGAGTCTGTCAAAAGACTCAGAAAAACAATTATTTCTATCTCAAATCATCTTGATAATAATCGACATATTTCAGTTTGCAGAGAGATGACTAAAATACATGAACAAATTGTTCAAGGCAATTGTGAACACTTACTAAAAAAAATTGATGATGGAAGCTTACCTTTGAAAGGAGAGATTGTTCTTGTAATCGAAGGCAATAGTACCAACAACATCAACATAAAACTTGATAATAAAGTAAAAGATACATTTTTGGATAAGTTATCAATATCTGATGCAGCAAAACTTCTATCATTAGTAACAGGCCAAAGTCGACAAGATATATATAAATTTCTGAATAATAAATAAAATTATTTATAATACGCGATGAGTTGGTTGGATGATCGCTAATTTTTTAGAGGAAAGTCCGGACTTCATAGAGCAGGGCGCCAGGTAACACCTGGGAGGCGTGAGCTTACGGAAAGTGCAACAGAAAATATACCGCCATTTTGGTAAGGGTGAAAAGGTAAGGTAAGAGCTTACCGCTTAAATGGTAACATTTTAAGGCATTGTAAACCCCAGCCTGAAGCAAGACCAAATAGAAATCCTTTAAAGTTGCTCGCTTTGGATTTGGGTAGGTTGCTAGAATATTATGGCAACATAATATCGAGATAGATGATCATCATTTACAGAATCCGGCTTATAGACCAACTCATTTAATTTATTAAGCAAAAAAATCTTTAGTTTATTAAGTGTGAAAAAGTGTGCAAAAGTGTTGCATTGTGTGCAAAAAGTCTTTATATTTTCATAATGTTTGGATTTAATACACTTTCAATTGATAAAAAGGGGAGAATTGCTATACCTGCAAGGTATAGAGAAGATTTAAGAAACCAAAATCATAACCAAATTGTTGTCACAAAGGATCCTCAATATCCCTCTTTAAAAATTTATTCATATTCAGAGTGGAATAAGATTTCTTTAAAGTTGCAATCGCTGCAAGGATTAGATCCAATTGTAAGAAATCTTCAATGGACAATACTTGGTAACGCTCATCAAAGTGATATAGACATTGACGGAAGAATGTTGGTAAGAATTCCATCCGATTTGCAAAAATACTCTGAAATAACAAATGAAAATCAAGTTGCTCTTGTTGGGATGGGTAATAAGTTTGAAATATGGAATATTCAAAATTGGGAAATGCGTCAAACAGGAGGTTCAATGTCTACTGAAATTTTAGATGTAGTACTCCCAGAAAGTATTAAAGAGATGTCATTTTAAAAGGGGAAAGAAATGGATTTTGAAGTAATTGGACAAGCTGTTGAAAACGCAAAGATAAAAGTTGTTGGTGTTGGAGGTGGAGGTGGTAACGCTGTAATCCACATGATTAACCATAATATTGAAGGCGTGGATTTTATTTGTGCAAATACTGATACACAAGCTCTTTCCACTGCGGATGGAGCAATAACATTGAAACTTGGCAATGGTCTTACAAAAGGTCTTGGTGCAGGAGCGGATCCTGATATTGGCAGAAGAGCTGCCGAAAGTGATAGAAATGCAATTGAAGAGTTACTTACAGGAGCTGATATGATTTTTATCACTGCTGGCATGGGAGGAGGTACTGGCACTGGAGCAGCTCCAGTGATTGCTTCAATTGCAAAAGATGTAGGTGCTCTAACAGTTGCAGTGGTTACAAAACCTTTCCGTTTTGAAGGAAAAAAAAGAATGGGAGCTGCGGAAAAGGGTCTTGCAGCTTTAGTTGAGGAAGTTGACAGTTTAGTCACAATCCCAAATCAGAAGCTTTATGAGATCTTGGGCGAAGATACACCAATGCAAGATGCTTTCGCTAAGGCTGATGATGTACTAAGAGGAGCTGTCCAGGGCATATCTGACATTATCATGAAAAAAGGACATATTAATGTCGATTTTGCTGATGTAAAAACTGTTATGTCAGAAAAGGGTATTGCTATGATGGGTACTGGAAGAGCAAGTGGTAAAAATAGAGCTGAAGTGGCCGGTACTATGGCTGTTAAAAGTGAGCTCTTAGAAGACATTAATTTAAGAAATGCAAGAGGTGTTCTTGTAAATATCACTGCTAAGAAACCAACCCTTGGAGATCAAACAGAAGTTGCTGACATTGTTGACGAAATTGTCAGTGAAGATGCAAATATTATTTATGGTTTAGTTTACGATGATACTTTTGCAGATGACTTACAAGTAACAATTGTTGCAACCGGAGTTGATCAGCGTGCACCTGCTTTAGTTATTGATAATGAGCCATCAATGACTCTAAATCCAGTAGGACTTGATAAAGATAAAACCAGTCAAAAAGTTGGCACATCGTCTGCAGAGGCTATAGATTTCCTTGATGTGCCGACTTTTATGAGAAAACAAGTAGATTAAAATGTTACATTCTCCAGTTTTACTGGAAGAATCCGTCAAATTTTTAATTCAAAATATTAATGGCACATATATTGATTGCACTTTTGGAAGAGGCGGTCATTCAAACTTAATTTTAGATAAAATTTCAAAAAAAGCCTTTTTGTATTCTTATGATAGGGATCCTGAAGCAGTTCATTACGCTTCTTTAATTAAAAATAACAACTTTAAAATTTTTCACGATTCATTTAGTAATATTTCTTCCTATCATAAAGAGCAATCAGTTGATGGAATAATTTATGATTTAGGGACCTGCTCAACTCACCTTGATAATGCCGAAAGAGGATTTAGTTTTAATAAGGATGGTCCATTAGATATGAGATTTGATAATTCTAATGGTATTACAGTTTCTGATTGGATAAATAAGGCTGATAAAAAAGAAATCATGGATGTTTTATATACTTTTGGAGATGAGAAACACGGTAAGCTAATATCTGAAGCTATTATTTCACATCGAGAAAAATATTTAATTGACACAACATCTAAACTTGCAAAGATAATTGAAGAAATATATCCAGATAAAAAAACTAAAATTCATCCAGCAACAAAATCTTTTCAAGCCTTTAGAATTTTCATTAATAATGAGTTAGATGAATTTAAAAAATCTCTTCAATCTGCAAAAAAAATTTTAAAGACTAATGGGATAATCGTTACAATCGCCTTTCATTCGCTTGAAGATAATGTTGTTAAAAATTTTTTTAAGCCATCTATAAAATCTTTTCCAAAAGATATTCCCTTAAACAATGAACAAGAATTATTTTTTGATTGCATAGCCAAAAAGGTAAGACCTTCTGATTTTGAAATTAAAAATAATCCAAGATCAAGAAGTGCAATAATGAGAGTATTTAAAAAGTTATGATCACATTTCAAAAGCTCATTTGTATTATTTTACTCTGCTTTGCTGTTCTAGCTTTGAGTATTGAAAAAATAAAATTGTCTTGGGAAATTGCAACTCTTCATAATAATTTTGAAAATCTTCAGATAGAACATGATGCTTTAAAAGACTTAAATCTTAAGTTGACTACGCAATTCTATATAGAAAACTCTCCTGCAAATATCGAAAAAACTGCTAAAGAAGAATTAGGAATGATTAAAAAACAACCAAAAAAAATCATACAGAATGAGAAATAAAGTAAAGATATTAAATTGGAGATTTTTCTTGATTTGCGCATGCATAAGTTTTTCCATTCTTGCCGTTATATATAAAGTCTTTTCAATTCAAATTAAGGAAAGTAATTTTTTACAAAATGAAGGTAACAAGAGATATGTTAAATATAAAAATATTTCACCTGTCCGAGGAAGTATATTTGATAAGAATAACTTTCCGTTGGCAGTTACTTTAGTAAACTATGATTTGTATGCTTTAAGAGGCTTTAAAAAAACAAATCTTTTAAAGGTAGCAGAAAATATTGAGATTGAATTTAATGATGTTGATCAAGTTTTCGTTAAAAAAACGCTTCTTAAAAAAAATATTTCAAAACAAGAAATCAATAAATTAAAAAAGCTAAATATTAAAAATTTTGAAATAGAAACTCGTCACAGTAGACACTATCCCCTCGGAGAACAAATCTCACCTTTAATAGGTTTTTATGGGACTGATGGCGCTCAAGAGGGTCTTGAAAAAAGCTATGATTCTATTCTTTCAGGTGTTCCTGGAAAAAAGAAGTACTTCAAGAATGCTAAACAAGAAATCTTCTCACAACCAATTGAAATTGAAAAAGCAGTTCAAGGTAAAGACATTCATCTAACTATAGATGCAACTCTTCAGTTCTTTGCTTACAAATATTTGGTTGAAGGTATAAGAAACAACAAAGCAAAAGCAGGCACAGTAGTCATTTTAGACAACAAAAAAGGTGATGTTTTGGCAATGGCAAGTTATCCATCTTACAATCCAAATAATCCAGAAAGAAAAATCCAAAAAAATAGGGTTTTAGTAGATGCATATGAACTTGGATCAGTTTTAAAACCAATTATGATCTCCAAAGCTATTGACTTAGAAATTTTTAATCCAGAAGAGTATATTGAGATACCAAGAAGACTGAATCTTGATGACAAAATTATTGTAGATACAAAAAATCATGAAAAGTTAACCCCAAAAGAAATTATTTCAGTATCAAGTCAAATTGGAGCATCTAAAATTGCTATAGCAATTGGTTATGATGAGCTAAAGCAGAATTATTATGACTTTGGATTTACAAAACCGGTGTCTTTGAATTTTCCTTCAACAGCATTTGGATATATGAACATTAAAGAAAAGGTTGCTGATAAAGAACTTGCAAGTTTAGGTTACGGTTATGGTATCACAGTGAGTCCTTTTCAAATTGCATCAGCATATTCTGTATTTGCAAATAAAGGTTTTAGAAAGGACTTTAAGATCATTCAAAGTGACGAAACTACTCTAGAAAAAATAATAACTGAAGAATCTTCCATTCATATTCTGGATGCTCTTAAAAAGGTTGTTAAAGAAGGTACTGGAAAAGCTGCAGAAGTAAGGGGATTTTCAGAGGGTGGAAAGACAGGGACTGTTCATCAAATTGTAAGAGGATCTGGATATGCAGAAGATCTTTATAGAGCATCTTTTGTTGGTATAGCTCCCTTAAGCGAAGAATCACTTACAATCTTTGTATCAATAGATGATCCTGGATTAAATGCATACTCAGGTGGATCAGTCGCTGCCCCAATATTTGCAAAAATTGCAGAAAATTCTTTGAATTATATGGGGTATTTTGAAGATGAATGAATTAGAGAAAATATTTGGTATCCAACTCCCTAAAAATATTAAAATTTCAAGTGTTGTAAATACAACTGATAAAGTAATAAAAGATTCTATTTTTTTTGGATTACAAGGCACAAGAGTGCATGGCAGTAGATATGCTGATAAGGCATTAGAACTTGGAGCTTCACTTGTAATTCATAACGATCCTGATTTCATTTCAAAGCATAAAAATATTTTTTACATTAAAGATCTTCATGATAAGTTAATTATGTTTCTTAATGCGTTTTACAACATTGATATTAATAGCAACAACTTTTATGCATTTACAGGAACAAATGGCAAAACATCAGCAGCTTATTTGACCCATCAATTACTTCAAAAAATGAATTACGATTCAGTATACATTGGTACTTTAGGCGTCAAATTTAATAAAGAAGAAATTGATACCTCATTTTCAAAAAAAACAACACCAGATATTTTTGAATTATTTGAAATTGTTAATTCAATAAATTATAAAATGGATTCTATAAATGTATGTATGGAACTCTCTTCTCATGCACTTGATCAAAAAAGAATTAACAAGATAAACTGGTTTTATTCTTTATCAATAATGAATATACGTTCAGATCACTTAGATTATCATCTAAATATAGATGCCTACATAGATTCAAAATTTGAAATTTTCAGACTCAATTCGTCAATAAAATTAATTGATGAAGAGCTATTAGATCATTCGAAATCTTATAATTTTAATAATAATTATTCTTTAACTAGTATTAGTAACACAAATAATTTTTCAGACATATTTTTTAACATCGAAAAACTATCTTTAAATAAATGTATTTTTTCAATACAAATTAATAATCCACCATTATGTCAGAAACATGAAAAGCACAAAAAATACAAATTTTTCTGCAAAATATTTCCTGAATATAATATTTCTAATTTGGTTTTTGCAATATGCTCAATTGGTTTTGATGAATTCAGTGAGAACGAAATTAATGATCTGTCATATTTAAAATTACCAAAAGGAAGGTTAGAACTTATTAAAAATATACCTGCAAATGTAATTATTGATTATGCTCATAATGAACACTCCTTCCATACTGTTTTGTCATCTTTGAAGGAATTCTTTGAAAATTTAATTGTGGTTTATGGTTGCGGTGGGAATAGAGATAAAAGCAAAAGATCAAAAATGTTGAGTATTGCTACGGAACATTGTGCTCATGTAATTTTTACATCAGATAATTCAAGAACAGAAAGCTTTAATAATATACTTGCAGATTCAAAAAAAGGTAATGATCTTGATAAAGTCATATCAATCGAAGATAGAAAAAAAGCCATCATTCATGGCAGTGAGCTAATTAAGGAAAAAGACTGTTTACTTATACTAGGAAAAGGCCATGAAGTTACGCAAGATATTGGTGGAGAAATAAAACATTTTAGCGATCATGAGGTAATCAATGAGATTTATAAATAATACTTCAGATCTATCAAAATATCTTGGAATAAGAATTGAAAACCAAGCTTTAATTAAAAAAATTTCAACTGATACGCGAACAATAAAACAAGGCTCGCTGTTTATAGCGATAAAGGGTAAAAACTTCAATGGAAACGATTATGTTCAGGATGCTTTTAAAAAAGGTGCAGTCTTGGCACTTGTTGACGATTTAAGATTTAAAGATTCAAAAAATAAAAAAATTATATATGTAAAAAATACTATCGAGTCTTTAACAAAGATCGGTAAAAATATTGTTAAAGACTTTGAAGGTAAAGTTATTGCAATTACAGGTAGTAATGGGAAAACTTCAACAACTAGTATAGTAGCTGATTCACTGAAAAAAGTTTCAAGTACTATTGAAAATTTTAATAATGAAATTGGTGTTCCATTAAGTCTAATTAACGCATCCCCCAAGTCAGATTATTTAGTTCTTGAAATAGGTGCATCAAAATTCAATGATATTGATCACTTGAGTAAAATATTAAAACCTGACATAGGAATTATTACTAATATTGGCAACTCCCACCTTGAGGAACTTAAAAACACTAATGGTGTTTTAAGAGTTAAATCTGAAATAATTACGCACATAAAGAAAAACGGATTTTTAGTTGTACCTAATGACAATGAAAAACATTTGAGTTTTTGGAAAAAAGTTAGAAAAGATATAAATATAGTTACTTTTGGAAAATCAAAATCTGCAGATTTTTATTCATATAAAGCTGATTTGAATAGAGATGGTGCAAATTTTTATATTTCATCAAAAAATTTAGTTGATAGTATTAAAATAAAAACAACTTTAGAAGGAGAGCACAATATTATGAATATTCTCGCAAGTTGTGCATGCCATTTTTGTTTGAATCAAGATTTAGATTTATTTGCCAAAAAAATAAATTTAAATAAATTAACTATAAAAAGACAAAGAAAAACTAAATGGTTAAATGGCTCAACTCTTATCGATGATACTTATAATGCCAACCCTGACTCTACAAAAAAATCAATTGATTTATTATGTAACTACAATAATAAAAAGAAAATTCTCATTCTTGGAGACATGCTTGAGCTGGGTAAATTCAGAAAAAATCTTCATAAAGAAATAGGCATTTACGCAAAACAAAAAGGTATAGATAATTTTTTAGGGTTCGGCAACCTTACAAAAGTTGCTGTAGATGCTTTCGGAAAAAATGGTTTTTTCTTTAATGGTGAAAAAGATTTAAAAGCATATATAAAGGATAATATATCCTCTAAAGATATTATATTAATTAAAGGCTCTAGAGGAATGAAGATGGAGAGGTTTATAGATGTTTGAATATTTAGGAACAGTACTAGTTTCAGTTGATCCTGGTTTTGATGTATTAAGGTATTTAACAGTAAGAACAATTGGAGGAACGATAACGGCTTTAATAATATCAATCTTGCTAGGTCCAGTAATAATTAATTTTCTTAAGTCTATGCAATTTGAACAATTTGTAAGAAAAGAAGGTCCAAAATCACATCTTAAAAAAGGTGGCACACCAACAATGGGCGGTTTAATAATTCTATCCTCTTTAGTAATTTCAACTTTGCTCTGGGCAGATCTTGGTAATAGATATATTTGGGTGGTTCTTGCAGTCACAGTTGGCTTTTCAATAATTGGATTTTTTGATGATTACATAAAAATTAAAAATAAAAGCTCAGATGGACTAACATCAAAGCATAAATTAATTTTTCAATCTTTAATATCGATATTATCTATAAGTTATCTATATTACTCAGCTGAAATATTGCCAGAAACATCTTTTATAGTTCCTTTCTTCAAGGATTTGATTATACCTATGTCACCATTGCTATTCATTTTAATTGGCACATTTGTTCTAGTTGGATCTTCAAACGCTGTGAACCTTACAGATGGATTAGATGGATTGGCTATCTTGCCATCTGTATTAATAGGTGGCGCACTTGGCTTAATTGCATATGCAATGGGGAATAACTTAATTGCAGAATATTTGTATTTACCGCATTTACCACTTTCAGGAGAATTAATCGTTTTTTGTGGAGCTCTCATTGGTTCAGGAATTGGATTCCTTTGGTATAACACGTATCCTGCTCAAGTTTTTATGGGAGATATTGGCTCCTTAGCACTAGGAGCAATATTAGGGATAATAGCTATCATTCTAAGACACGAATTAGTTTTTGCAATTATGGCAGGTGTTTTTGTTATAGAAACTTTGAGTGTTGCAATTCAAGTTATTTCATACAAAACAAGAGGTAAAAGAGTTTTTCTTATGGCTCCAATTCATCATCATTATGAATTAAAAGGGCTTGCAGAGCCCAAAATCATTGTAAGGTTTTGGATAGTCACTTTAGTACTAATTCTTATTGCTCTAGCTACTCTCAAGCTAAGATAGTTATCCATGAAATCCCTTATTTATGGTTATGGTAAAACTGGAAAATCATTTGCAAGATTTCTAGAATCTAAAAAATACAAGTTTGATATATACGATGATAATTTGCCAAAATACTCTAAAAAAATTGATTTAAAAAAATATAATCAAATTTTGTGCAGCCCAGGTGTTCCTAAAAATATCTTTGAAAAAATAAGAAATATTAATCAAAACGTTTTAACTGATCTTGATATTTTTTTTCAAGAAGATACTTCGATAAAAATTGGTATTACAGGAACTAATAGAAAAAGTACAACAGCATTTCATCTATACCAACTTTTTGAAAAGTTTGAGCCAGCTAACCTCATAGGAAACATTGGAAATCCAATGCTTGATTGTATAAATACAAAAAAATATTCAATTATAGAGCTCTCAAGCTTCCAATTAGATAAGATGACTACCAATAAACTTGATTTTGGGATACTTCTAAATATTCAGACTGATCATCTTGACTATCATGGCAATTTTGAGTCTTATAAATTAGCCAAGGAGAGAATTCTTGAAGCAAAAAAAAGTATCTCTTTTGAAGATAACCCTTATGATTTATTTGAGTGGATAACAGACCAAAAATCATCAGAAATTAATTTAAAAAATCTTCCATTCAGGTTCCAACATATTTCAAAAAATATTATTAATGATTCAAAATCTACAAACTATCACTCTTTAAGTTATGCAGTGAAAAGGGCAAATGAAATGTTCTTAAATAATGAATATGTTCTTATTGTTTGCGGTTCTCCAAAAAAGGAGGAATTTAGAAAGATTAACATTAAAGGGCCAGATCAAATTTATATTTTTGGAAAACATGCTAATGAGATAAATAAATGCGTTAAGAACAAAAACAAAAAAGTTTTCAACGAACTTTCAGATGTCGAAGATCATTTAAACAAACATAGCCAAAAAAATGTTTTATTTTCACCTGGTTATCCTAGTGGAGATGATTTTTTAAACTTTGAAGAAAGAGGCGAAGCATTTAACAAAATTTTTGGAAATTCAAATGAAAATTGATTTACGAGATATTCTTATCATTGTTCCAGTTTCAGTTCTATTAATGTTTGGCATTATCATGGTCACATCTTCAAGTATATACATTGCTGATGATTTGACCTCAAACCCTTTTTATTTTGCTCAACGTCAAGTTATTTTTATAGCGGTTGGATTTTTAGCTATGATATTTTTTTTGGTTATTCCATCAGAATTGCTTTATAAAGCTGATTGGATCTTTATGTTGATAAGCATTCTTCTGTTGGCGTTATTATTTGTTCCTGATGTTGGAACTAGTGTAAATGGAAGTATTCGATGGATAAGGTTTGGTCCTATAAATATTCAGCCATCAGAAATTTGTAAGTTTAGTTTAATATTATACATATCTGGTTATTCAGTTAGAAGAATGACTGAGATTAATTCTTTTAGAAGTTTTTTAAAGCCTCTATTTCTTTTATTTTTAATTTCAATATTAATTATGGGCCAACCAGATCTTGGATCAACTGCCATTATATGTATTTTAGTTGTTGGTATACTTTTTTACGCAGGAATATCTTTCTTTCAATTATTTTTATTATTACTTTTAATTGGCTTGTTGGGATATTTAGCAATTTCAACATCTCCAGTGCGCCTAGCAAGAGTTTTAGCATTCACAGACCCTTTCGCAGCAGATGTAGTTCTCAAAGCTGGCTGGCAACTATCAAATTCTCTAATTAGCATTGGACAGGGAGGATGGTTCGGAGTTGGTCTTGGAAATAGTTTCCAGAAAAGTTTCTTTCTACCTGAAGCACACACCGATTTTATTTTTGCAATACTTATTGAAGAATTAGGTTTAATAGGTGGACTATTTTTAATAATGATATTTTTATTTTTATTTTATGGATTAATTTTGATTTGTTTAGATTCATTTAAAAAGAATAGATTATTTCAAGGATATGCCGTATTTGGGATATTTTTGTTATTAGTCGTTCAAACTTTGTTTAACATTTCTGTAAATATTGGATTGCTGCCTACAAAAGGTTTAACTTTACCTTTCATAAGCTATGGTGGGACAAGTATTATTATAATGTTATCTTTAATAGGCATTGTTTTAAGGATTAATAATGAAAATAAAGCCATATAAGTCATGAAATTTCTTATAGTTGCAGCAAAAACAGGCGGTCATATTTTTCCTGCAGTGGCAGTTGCGGATGAAATTAAAAAAAATAACTTTGAATTAGTTTTCTTGGGAACAGGATCTAGCATTGAGGAAGGGGCATATGATAAGTTCAGTTCTATTTTTTACAAGATTCAAATTGAAGGATTCAGAGGCAAAAGCCTATTAAAAAAATTAAAAGTGATTTTTCAAGTACTTTTTAATATTTTTAAAGTTATTAAGATTATTAAAAAAGAAAAAATTAATGCGATGATTGGTTTTGGAGGTTTTATAACTGTTCCGGCTGGAATTGCATGCTATCTTTTAAAAATTCCAATATTTATTCATGAGCAAAATGCAGTCATGGGATCAGCAAATAAAATTCTATCAAAAATATCCAAAATTAATTTTTTAGGGATGCGAATCAAAAATATTAAAAACTCTGTTCACTCTGGAAATCCAATAAGAACTGAATTTTTTCAAGCATCAGACTCAGACAATGAGTATGTAAATATTTATATAACTGGAGGCAGTCAAGGTTCTGATTACATTAATGAAAATCTTCCAAAGGCCATATCAAAATTTACTAACATAAATGTTAAACATCAGTGCGGTAAAAACAATTTTACAAAAGTTCGAGAACTTTATAAGAAATATGGAGTTAAAGCAGAGATTTATGATTTTTATGAAAATCCTGCTAAGCAAATACTTTGGTCGGATTTTGTAATATCAAGAGCTGGTGCTTTGAGTCTATCAGAAATATCCTCATTGCAAAGAGGTGCATTGATGATTCCTCTGCCTACAGCAATAGATAATCATCAGTTTGAGAATGCAAAATCTATTGTTGAACTTGGGATGGGAGAAATTCATATACAAAATGACTCGATTGAAAAATTAATATGCAAGATTGAGAACATTATTTCAAATCAAAGTTATGTAAATTGGAAAAAACAAAGTAATAAAGATCATAAATATGCTGCGCAAGTTATTACTGAAAATATCTATAGATTTTTAAAAAGAAATGAAAAAGTTTGAAAAGGTAAAAAATATTCACTTTGTTGGCATTGGTGGTGCTGGCATGATAGGCATCGCTCGTGTTTTACTCAAAAAAGGTTATAAAGTGTCAGGTTCGGATATTGATTATTCAAATGATTTAAAAAAATTAAAAAACGATGGAGCAATTGTTTATAAAGGACATCATGAGAATAATATTAAAGATAAGGATTTATTAGTTGTTTCCTCAGCAATTGATTCCGAAAATGTAGAGTTGCTTCAAGCTAAAAAAGACTCTATCACAATAATTCCCAGAGCAGAGATGTTAGGCAGTCTTATGATTGGATATGAGAGCATAGCGGTTGCAGGTAGTCATGGGAAAACAACAACCACAAGCATGGTTGCTAAAATTTTAAGTGTTGCAGACCTAAGCCCTACATATGTTATTGGGGGGAAAGTATTAAGTACTGATGAAAATTCTGATTTAGGTGAAGGTAAATATTTGGTAGCAGAAGCAGATGAAAGTGATGGATCTTTTATTCATTTGCAACCTGATGTAGCAATAATTACTAATATTGATGACGATCATTTAGCACATTTTAATAATATATTCGAAAACTTGCTTGATTCTTTTATTGCTTTTTGTGAAAACGTACCTTTTTGGGGTTATTTGGTAATAAATGGTGATGATAGAAATCTTCAAAAAATTTCGAGTAAAATCTCAAGAAAAAAAATTACTTATGGAACTTCGCAAAATTGTGATTACAAAATAATCGACATATTATCATCTGATGGATGTCAAGAATTTAAAATTGTAGATTCTTTTCGAAAAAAATCTCATTCTTTTCAAATAAATTTGCCTGGAAGACACAATGTATTTAATGCAGCAGCATCAATTGTTGTTGCCATACAGGAAGGCCTTGATATTGAAGCAATTAAAAAAGGAGTGCTAGATTTTTCAGGAGTAGGGAGAAGATATGAAAAACATGTTATAAATTTTGATAAAGAGAAAAAATTTTTAATTGATGACTATGGTCATCATCCGCTTGAAATAAGATGTAACCTTGATGCGATAAGAGAAGAGTTTCAAGATAAAAAAATATTGATGATTTTTCAACCACATAGATATACAAGAACAGCGCAATTGTATGATGAGTTTGTGGATGTACTTAATAGAGTAGATTCTTTAATTCTGTTAGATATTTATTCTGCAAGTGAAGAGCCCATAAAAGGAATTACCTCTAGTGCTCTTGCTGAAACAATAAAACAACAAGGACATAAAAACGTATTACATGTAAAAAATCATGATGATTTATTAGATATTATCAAAGAAAAAAAAGATCTTTTTGATGTAATAGTTACACAAGGCGCTGGTAGCATATCTAAAGTTTGCGAAAGTATTATCCGAAGATGGAAGATATAAATAAGATTGCAGTAATTTGTGGCGGATCTTCTCCAGAGAGAGAAGTGTCTATTAATAGTGGTAATGGTGTTAATGTCGCTCTTTTGCAACTCGGATTTAAATCAGATTTAATTGATTATTGCGATATTCAAGATTTCAATGATTTGCATGACTATGAATTAGTTTTTATAGCTTTACATGGATTTGAAGGCGAAAATGGTGAACTGCAAGCTAGGCTAGACCACATGAATATTATATTTACTGGGTCTAAATCCTCAGCCTGCAGGAATACATGGAATAAAAATTTATGTAAAAAAATTTTAAATGAAAATTCCATTAATACACCTAACTCTATTTTGCTAAATAATTTACAGAATTCTTCAAACGATCCATTTAAGAGTTTCCAAAAAAAGTTTGGCTACAAACCTAATTTATTTATGAAACCTTGTGAGGATGGTTCAAGTATAGATATTTTTAAAATATCAAACGACGAAGATTATAAAAAAGCAAAACTTAATTGTCTGAACTTAGAAAGGGAGTTTATCTTTGAGGAGGAGATTGGAGGTAGAGAATTTACTGTTACGATTATCGGAAATCAATGTTATCCCGTTATAGAAATAAAAACAAAAAATGATTTTTATGATTATGATGCAAAATATATATCTGACGATACAATTCTTGATCAAGCGAAACTTTCGGATAATGAGTTAAATACTATAAATGATATTGCCCTTAGAGCATTTTGTGCACTTAAATGCAGTGGCTGGGCTAGAGTTGACATAATTCAAGATATAAATGGCAACTTTAACGTTATTGAAATAAATACTGTGCCTGGAATGACCTCACATAGCTGTGTCCCAAAATCAGGAAGCTTTATGGACTTATCTTATCAAGATGTTATTAAAGAAATTTTGAGAAATGTATAAATTAACATTTGTTTTTTTTATTAGCTTTCTATCCATATCAGCTTTATCCGAGACTTTTGATATTAGCATTAATTTTGAGTCAGGCTATGAGTTCAAATCTCAGATCGTTCTTGCACAAGAGATTAGAAAACTAAAATCAAAAAAAGAAATAGAAAAATTAATTAGAAAACAAGATTGGATTGACGAATATTCTCTTATTTTTCAGCCTTTCAAAAATAAAATATCAATAAGTATTAAGAATAAGATTCCTATATTTGCATTAAACAGTACACATTTTTATGATGACAATTTAAATAGGTTTAACTTTGATTATACATATGGAGAAATTATTCATGTTGAAGGGCCTGTGCAGGATTTTGAGACAATTCTTAAATTAATAAATCTTGTTCAATCAGATACTTTTAGGATTAATAAAATTTTATTTAGTTATACAAATGGCTGGGACATAGTTTCAAAAGACACAAAAATTCGGTTTGGAAAAAATATAACGAATAAAAAATTAAGGAATTTCAAAAATACAATAAATTATTTGTTAGATATTGAGAAAATTCCTAGTATTATAGATCTTAGAAATAAAGACGGAGTTGCTTTAAATTATGGCAGTAAATAAAAATTCAAATCTTATTGTTGGATTAGATATTGGGACTTCTAAAGTTGTTTGCATCGTAGGTAAATACAACGAAGAAAGTAAATTAGAGATAGTTGCATTGGGTGCATATCCTTCAAGTGGATTAAAAAAAGGTGTTGTCGTAAATATTGATGCTACTACTGACGCAATAAGCAAAGCTGTTGAGCAAGCTCAATCAATGATTGAAGATAAAATTAGATCTGTTTTTGTTGGTATTGCTGGCAATCACATAAAAAGTCTCAATTCGCAAGGAGCTGTTGGTATAAAAGATAAAGAAGTTACTAATTATGACATTGATAGGGTGATAGATTCAGCACAAGCGGTATCAATACCGTCAGATCAGAGAGTTCTTCATGTATTACCGCAAGAATTTGTTATAGATGGCCAAGAAGTAAGCTTAGATCCACTAGGCATGTCCGGTGTAAGACTAGAGGCAAAAGTTCATTTAGTAACCTGTTCAAATAGCGCTATTAAAAATATTGAAAAATGTATTAAAAATTGTGGATTAGGGGTGGATGGTTTTGTTCTTGAACAACTTGCTAGCTCACACTCGATATTATCTGATGACGAAAAAGATTTAGGAGTTTGTTTAGTTGATATTGGCGGAGGTACAACAGATATCGCGATTTTTAATTCCGGTTCAATCGTATTTACTGGAGTAATACCAATTGCTGGAGATCAAGTGACAAGTGATATTGCACAAGCTTTAAGAACTCCAACTCCACAAGCTGAGGAAATTAAACAAAAGCATGGATGCGCAGTTACTGAATTTACAAAGGATGATGAGACTGTAGAAGTACTAGGAGTTGGAGGTAGGCCGCCAAGAGAGCTATCTAGAAGTTCTCTTGCAGATATTATTCAACCAAGATATTCAGAATTATTTGACTTAATTAAAGCAGAAATTTCAAGAAATGGGTTTGAGGATAAGATATCTGCCGGAATTGTATTTACAGGTGGTACTTCAAAAATGGAAGGTGTTGTTGAGCTTGCTGAATCTATTTTTCAGACTTCTGTTAGGCTTGGTATTCCATCAAAATTCAAAGGTATGGAGACCATACTGCAAAATCCAATATATTCAACATCTATTGGCTTAATAGAACATGGAAATAAACAAATCAACAACGAAATGTTAGCCGAACAAAACTTAAATCTTTTCTCAAAATTATTGAGAATAGTAAAAAGTGAATATTGATATTAGAAAATAATTGAATTAGAATGCGCATTCCTTGGTTTTTACATTGAAGTAAAAATCTTTAACCACAAGGAAAAAGATGAACAAATACGAAGCAGTAATAATACTAAATCCAAACCTTTCAACTAAAGTTGATTCATTTTTAAAGGAATTTACATCTTTACTTTCAGGTAATTCTTTCAACATTATAAAAACCGAAGATGTTGGTAGAAGACAGTTAGCTTACTCTATAAATAATCATAATAAAGGTCACTATCTTTTGTTTAATATCGAAGGCGATCCCTCAAAGCTTATTGACATAGAAAATAAGATTAAATATAACGAATCTATAATTAGGCACTTATTTGTTTCTGTGAAAGAGCATGATGGAGATGAGTCTTATTTATTTGCTGAATCCAAGTCTAAAAAGAAAGATACTGATGAAGACTCAGATGATCAAACATCTCAAACCGAAGAACAAGTTGTAATAGAAAATACCGATGATGATTCTGTTGAAGGAAATGAAGTTGAAGATAATGCTGAAAAAAATCAAGAGGAAGAGGTAAAAGATGAGTAAATATGATTTACCGAAAAAATTTGATTATAAAGATGTGAATACTCTTAAGCAATTTATCACTGAAACAGGAAAAATAATTCCTGCGAGAGTAACTGGAGTTTCAGCATCAAATCAAAGGAAGCTAACAAAAAATATCAAGATTGCAAGATTTTTAGCCTTGATTCCTTATACGGATATGCACAAATAATTATGAAAATAATATTGTTAGATAAAATACAACGACTAGGTGAAATTGGAGACATTGTTGAGGTGAATTCTGGTTATGCTAGAAATTTTCTGATTCCACAAAAGAAAGCAGCTTTCGCAAGTAAATCAAATATTGCTGAAGTTGAAGCCAGAAAAGAAGAACTAGCAGCCATGTCTGAAGATGTGCTAACTAAAGCTCAGGCAAGAGCTGAATCCATAAATGGAGCCGAATGCAAAATTTTAGTTCCAGTCACAGAAGAGGGAGCTTTGTATGGATCAGTAGGGACAAGAGAAATTTCAGAGGCGTTCACTAACATTAATGTTGCAATTGATAAAAGTGAGGTTCAACTTCCTGATGGACCAATTAAAGAAACAGGTGATCATAATATTGTGATTAGCGTCCATCCTGAAGTTAGCGTTGAAGTTCTTGTAAAAGTATCACCTGAGTAGTTGTATATTTCGGAATATGATGTAAAAATCATATTCCCATGTCAGATATTAATATCAATCAAAACGAACAAGCTAGAGAAGCAGAGAGAGCGGTTTTAGGTGGCTTGATGCTTGAGACACAAAGGTTTGATACTGTAATACAAGTTATTAAAGAAAACGACTTTGATGGCAAGGATCATCAGATAATTTTTCAATCAATGTCTGAGCTTATTGAGGAGAATAAGCCTCTTGACCCATTAACTGTTTCAGAAAAATTAGATAATAAGAATTCTCTAAATAAAGTTGGAGGAAAAGAATATTTAATTGAATTAGCTACTTCAACTCCTTCTGCAGCTAATCTTGAGGCATATGCTGAAATTATTAGACAAAGATCAATTACAAGAAAATTAATGAAAGCAAATTCTGATATCTCAGAATTAATATCAAATCCTCAAGGCCAAGATGGAGTTTCACTCCTTGATAAAGCTGAGAGCATGATATTTGCTTTAAATGATGAAACCAATAAAAATGATTCAAGTCTTCAGTCAATGAAAGAACTAATTCCGTCTACTATGGATAGATTGCATGAGCTATCAAATAAGTCAGGAGGGCTGATTGGATCATCAACAGGATTTAAAGATCTTGATACTAAGCTTCAGGGAGTTCAAAAAGGTGACTTGATTGTTGTTGCTGGAAGACCAAGCATGGGTAAAACTTCATTTGCAATGAACATTGCTGAAAATGTTTTATTAGATGATGATTCAGCTGGAGCAGTTTTAATTTTTAGTTTAGAAATGCCGGGAGAGTCGCTGACTACAAGAATGCTGTCGGGTATGTGTAAGCTTGATCAGCAAAATGTAAGATCTGGGATGCTTAAAGATGATGAGCTCAGAATTTTACTTCAACAAAGTGAGAAGCTTAAGAATCTTCCTTTGTGGATTGATGATAGTTCAATATTATCCCCGATGGAGCTTCGAGCTAAGGCTCGAAGACTTGCAAGGACTGAAGAAAACGGACTGTCATTGATAGTTGTTGATTATCTTCAGCTTATGCAATTACCTCTATCAATAGAAAACAGAGTTAATCAGATTTCTGAAATATCAAGATCATTAAAGTCTCTTGCTAAAGAATTAAATGTCCCTGTTATAGCTCTATCACAGTTAAATAGAGCAGTTGAACAAAGACCTAATA
>CACOLO010000010.1:0-26172 GCA_902628085.1 uncultured SAR86 cluster bacterium | reverse complement strand
ATCTTTTTAAGCTTTTTATTTAAAGCCTCTCTTCTAGTGTCAAGTTTTTTGATGGTTTTTAATGCAACCTTATCAATGATTCCAATATATGATGTTTTAGCATGCTGGGTTAGTTGCTCTTCATATTTTGCTATATCTGAAATACAGTTTGGCAGATGAGTAGATTTTATTTCAGCTAATCTTTCACCATCAACCCTTTCACTTGAATTTTGAGTAAATATTTCTTGTGCTTGCTCAAGATCATTTTGATATCCCGCTCTAAGGACTTCTAATTCATCAATATCATTTTGACAAGCATCAATATCGATATTTAAATCATGGATTTTTTTTGCAATATCTCTTGCAGTAGCATTATTGCTTTCATCTGCTTGGAAGGCATCATTTGCATTGATTACAACTCTTTGTAAAGACTTTCTTGCATGCCTAAGTTGAGTAATTTGCAATAAATCCTCTATAGCAGACTTAATTTTTTTTGATAAATCTGAGATATTTTCGCTAACTAAAAGTTCTTCATATTCATTTAACATTTCCCCATCAAATAGATAAAATCTTGAACTGTTAAAGTCAAAAATTTCATTAATCATTGATTGGGCTTTTTTATCCTTAAATACTTTCCCTTCAAGGTTACAGGTTAATTCTTCTTTGAAATTTTTTTCATCAGGTTCAAGGCTTGAATCAATACTTGCTGATCTTGTGATTACATAATTTTTATTGTCATGTAAAAGCTTTAATTCAACAGAGTAATTATAATTTTTTTCATCAGCAGCTTGAAAATTTAATCTTTGAAAGTGTTTTTTATATTTTTTTGAATCTTTGGGGTCATGTGTTCTTCCGAACATGCACCATTGGATACCTCTTAAGACGCTTGTTTTACCAACTTCATTGTCAGCTAGTATAAAAGTAACATTCTTTTTTTCATCTTTTGCAAAAACAATTGGTGGTTGATTTCCATAAAATGAAATCCAGTTATTCAGCTTTAATTGATCAAATATAATCATTGAGTATTAAATGCTTCTTCTGAAATTCTTTGAATAACTTTCTGAATTTGTTTTGTTCTTTTTCCTTGATCTGCAGGGGTGTCATCAAAGTTAGAAATGCATATATTTATGATTTCTTCAACACATGTCGCATCCAAACCTTGGTTCTCACAAATTGTTCTTATTTCTTCATCCATTTCTATACATTATTTATTTATGTCTTAAATATACACCATTTAATTTTTCTATGAAATATTATCATCCTCGTATGAAATATCATCATTATCTACATATACTGAATCTTTAATATCAATATTATATTTTTTAAGTAACTCCTCTATTTTAATCTGTGTCACCGAGCAATTTCTTGCATGTGCAGAAAACTCAAATGCCCTTGTTAACTCTGTACGAACCAAGGACCTGATATATTTATCGTTTAAACTTTGAGCAACTGTCATTAAATCAAATACTTTTGCTCTTTTGAAAACATTATTTTTGTCCACTCTCAATACTCTTCCTCTTCTTTGGATATATTCTCTTTTATTAGATGATGATGCTAGTATCAAAGCATGGTCCGCAGCCGGAATATCAACTCCCTCATCAAGACATTTTATAGAGAGTAAAATTCCACCTTTGTTATAAAATTCCTCCAAAGTAACTTTTTTTGTTTCTTCTTCCAAGTCTGAGTAATAAACACTACAGACAAAACCTTCTTTGAATAATTTTTGTTGAAGTTCACCTAATTGCTCAAGATCTTGACAATAAACAAGCCATCTTTGAACTTCATCATGCTTATAATTCTTTTTAATTACATCTACTGCCTTTTTAGTTTTATTAGATGCCTTCTTGCTAATTTTTGCTCTTTCTATCAACATCATTTTTAACTTAACAGGCATAGCTTTTTTGGTCTTATTTGCCTCATATTTAGCCCATTCAGCACTAATTT
This sequence comes from uncultured SAR86 cluster bacterium, assembly GCA_902628085.1. Taxonomy (GTDB): domain Bacteria; phylum Pseudomonadota; class Gammaproteobacteria; order Magnimaribacterales; family D2472; genus SAR86A. The sequence continues at coordinate 24,249 of CACOLO010000010.1, read as the reverse complement.
TTTTTGACTGCTCAATCCACGACATTTCCTCTTCAGCATTTAAGCTAACCGTCAATAATTCATAATCATATTGAACTAATCTTTTATCAGCTATGGCTTCGCTTAATCCATATTTAGGCTCCAGAGCTTTATCAAAATAATCAATTATTCTTTTAGTTCCAAGATAATCATTAGCCCTTTCATAAGTTGCACTGAGTCCCAGTTTATATTTGAGTTGTATAGAATTTAAAAAATTTGAGGACTCCTTTGCTCCAATTGTATGTAACTCATCAACAAGTACCATTAAATGATTGCCTATGTTTACTTGTTCATAAAAAGTTTTTTTACAAATGGATTGGCGAACACCGAGAACAATTTGTTTTTTTCCAAGTCTTGATGGAGTTGTATTGCTTTTTACATTATCTTTCCAGCTAGATGAACCAATTCTTCCTCCAATTCTATGCAAAACTACATCTGGTATATGTTCATATATCTCATTCATCCATTGATCTTGGAGAATGGTTGATGGGACAATTATTATTGCATTAGAGCCTCCAACCTCTTCAAAAAAATGTTTAATTGCATATATTCCTGTAATAGTTTTTCCGCTACCGGTTGCATGTTCAACTATTCCGCTGTAATCATTCTTAATCCAATTTTTAATAGCTAATTCTTGATGTTCTCTTAAATGAAATTGCTCACTTATTTCATCTGTAGGATGAGTAGAAGTTGGTTCTGGAGCAGATGTTGGTTCTGGAGCAGGCGTTGGTTCTGGATTAGGATTTGGATTTAAAACTCTTCCAAACGCCCTACGATGTTTTTCTTTCCACTCTGTATAAAATTTACTTGGTACGTCACAGCTATGCCATTCATCAATATCATTTTTCCAAAACTTTTCAAAAGAACTTATTAATCTATTTGCATGCCTATGAAATCCACTTTCTATATCCCAGCTTTTATATACTGAAATTTCTTCTGCTGAATTAATAAAAGCATTTTGTGAGAAATTTGCTGAACCACCCCACACAACTTTTTCGTCATTAAGGCCATGGAAAATTGCAATTTTTGTATGTTGAATCGATCTGTCACTTGGATCCACTAGGGTATTCTTTTTAAAGGCAAATTTAATTTTTAATTTTTCTGCAGCAATTAATTGTGTAAGTAAATCCAATCTTTTAGGAACATGGCTATCAACAATTTCAGAATCCTCGTTTATGCTTTTAAAAAGATTATCCAATCTAATCATGCATAATTTTTTAAATGTATCATCTTTCTTAGATTGCTTTTCAGCAATTTTGATAGATTTCTCCTCTTGTTCCGAGATTGGACTGCCAACAATAAGTTCTATTACACCATTATTTTTTATAAACACTTCTAAACCTTCTGCTAATTCAACCAAACCTTGAGAAGAAAACGAATATGTTAGTCGTTTATGTAAATTTGAATTTTGTAAAGCGGGAACATAAATATCCTTTACGACATCTACATCATCTCCTGGAGCTGCTCCATCTGCAATGTAAATTTCTGAAAATGGTTTCATAGAAATTTATAGATAACTTAATATTTTTTCATAAAATGCTTCTGGAACATCAATATCAATGCATATTTTCTGAAGTGTATCCTTCTCACTGTCAGTAATAACAGAATCTGCTCTGGCTACTAAAATTAATTTTTGTAATGTACTGCATTTTGTTGGTTGGTCGAGCTTTTTATATTTATCAATACTATTTTTTAACTGCTTTTTTGAATCTTCAAAAGGATTTTTTATAAGCTTAAGTCTATTTAATTCAACAATTGCTTCATCAGATGATAAAAAACTTGAAATAATCTCAATCTCACGGTTATCAAGATTAGAATCACTAGCTGCAACACAAACTGACCCCCAAAATAATAAAGACTCTTCATCACTTAGAGATTGATTTTGAAATTTTTCTTCATCGCTATTAGTTGATTTTTTTAAATCATTCTTCTTGATTGATTTTTCCTTTTTTTCCTCCGTTTGGCCATCCATCGTGCTTAATACAGATCTTATTTCTGTAGAAATTTCGCTCAGGGGTTTTTTATTCTCTCCTAGATTAAAAGCCTCATGTAATTCATTACATTGATTAAAAAGATATAGTGCATTTACTCTAAGTGGATTGAAGGGATGAGTAGAATATAAATCCTCAAATGATTCATTTTCAATTAAATAATCAATTAAATCAGTTGTTTGTTTTGCATATTTTTTTGGAACTAAGTCAAAATTAGAGCTAGCTATTCCTGAACTTAGAACAAGCTTTGCTCCCAAGGCTGCCTCTAGATTTCTACAACATATTAAACCAGCTCTATCTGCAGAAATTTCAGCCATTCTACTCCATCTCAACAATTCTAGCGTTTCATTGGGCTTTAGTTCATGATCGTGGTTCATAATTCCATGAATAGGCAATTGATGATGGTCATAGATGGCATGACCTAACTCATGTCCAATAACAAACATTATTTGCTCATTATCCATTTTTTCAATTAGAGAACTCGTAAGATAAATTATATATTTATCATTATTTAACTTTATACAAGCTGCATTTATTGCGCTACTCGAAACTATAAACGGTGAAATGTTTTCCATTTCATAGCCTAAATTCTTGCAAGCAGTTTTAAATAGGCTGTAATATTTTGGTGATATTTCTTTAGTAATCTTAAAGTTATATTTTAAATAATCGTTTTCAAGAGAGTCATTGGGATTCTCACCGATGTGTTTTGCTGAAATTTTTTGTAGTTTTTTATTCTGTTTAATTTTATTTAACAAAATTAAATCTTCAGCAAATCTAAAAGCTTCTATATTTTTTCTAATCTTTTGATTACTCATTTTTTTGGTGCCCACTCAAGTTTTTCGTTATAACCATTCTTTGAACAACTCAAGATTCTTCTTATACTTAGCCTTAATCCTCTATATACACCAAATCTGTTAATGGAATGATATGCGTATTTTGAGCATTTTTGTTCATATAAACATTTATTTGATAAATTATAAAAGAAAGGATGTTTGAATTTTAAACATCTGTAATAGGCTATGAATTTTAAAATTATTTTTTTAATTGTTTATAAAACCTTAAATATGCCTTTTTCCCATCCCCATTCTTCATTGGTTTTCATATACATAAAGTCAGATAAATCTTCTTCGATGTTCCAAAGCTGGGATAACTCAGCCAACCATTCTATTTCATTTTCATGAAATTCATCATCAGCATCAGACAAATCAACAAGCATTTTTAAAATATGGAATCGGAGGTTCTCATCTTCTATTTGCATTGCTAAATTTGTTAGGTACTCTGTCGTTTCATCATCACCAGGCAGATCATTTAATTCCGATATTGTTTCGTTAGCAATATCGCATATTTCCTGAGCAGATATACTTTCATCTTCATCAGAACTACTAGATCTACTTGAGCTGCTTCCACCTATACTAATAGTTATGCGAACGCTGACCCCTGGGCCCCATGAATCAATATATTGGTTCATTCTCTGCGGTAAGTTTTGAATAATCTCTAGTTCGCTACTATCAGCCTCTCCATCACAAACCATCTGATATGTTGCAAGTTTTGTAATAACTTCAATTTCTCTCATATATTTTCTCCAGTTTAATTAATCTAAGATGTAAACAATGCCCAAATAATTGCGCCTACAAAATAGAGCACAAAACCTAATATTGCTAGCATTTTTACTAAATCAACAAAAGCGTCCATAGTATCAAAACATCCATCTGCAGAATCAAAACAACCAGTTGATTGATTTGCATTTGAATAGGTAGATTTTGATTTTTTTGTTGGTTTCTTAGTATTCTTTGTTTTTGGTCTCGGATTCTTTTTTCTGTAACAACTGCCGCAAGTTCCATTCCATTTTTTTAAAGTGCTTTCAGCGAATGCCTTTTTACAATCTGGGCATTCTTTTTTACCTTTTGGAAGAAGATTGATTTCATTTGCACCAGCAGATTTAAGAATTTCTACTAAATTATTAAATTTTTTGTCTGAAGCAATCTTAATTGGTACTTGCGCATTTTTAACTTTTAAAGCATTTACATTCGCACCTTCATTAATTAGATATTTTACAATCTCCTCATTATTGCATCTTACTGCGTTAGTTAAAGCTGTGTCTCCGCCTTCATCTATATGATTTATCTTGGCGCCCTCTTTAATCAATCGCTCAATAATTTTAATATGTTCCTTTTGCTTATTCTTTGATAGTGTTTTTTCCTCAGACTCACCTTGAGCAGCATATAATAGTGGAGAAGTTCCATTGCCATCTGGGTCTACCTTTGCGCCCAAATCAATAAATTTCTCAACCAAGTTGAGATTGCCTTTCTCACAGGCTAGACTCAAAACATCTGAATCTCTTTCTGGATTGAAACCAAAAGATAACAAAAATTCAGTTATTTCAGGGTCTATATTTACGCTAATAGATAAATAGGATAAATTTGATATTTTTTGTTGAAGATCAGCACCTTGTGCTGCTAAATAAAATATAGATTCTTTTAGGCCATCTTTATTAATTTTTTTAAATTCCTCAAGATTGAATATTTGACCAAATATTTGTTTAAATACATCTTTTTCAAAAAAAGCTGCGCTAAAAACAATTGAAAGAGGTTTTGTTACGTCAACTCCATCAACTAAAGGTAGGTTAACATTTGTATTATTTTCATTGATATAGGATTTTATATTATCAAGATTACCATTTGATAAATGCTCAAAAAAAGACTGAATATTGTCATCAATTTCAATTGATTCTGCTGTTCCATATGCAAATATATCTTTGAGCCTTGAACTGAAACTTTTTAAGGTTTCGCCCTTTTCATTTAAAAAAGTTTGTGTAGTTCCGCCTTGCATTGAATAGCCAGATCCTTCATATCCATCCTCATCAATATAACTGCACGTATTTTCATTTATCTCTAGACTAAAACACTCCAGAAGCTCAAAATCATTTTTTTCTTCCCATTTAACTATGTCAGTTTGATTTGAATACTCATCTTTTAAATCTGTGTTTTTTAAAAGTATGAATGAGAGAGTTGGTGAATCACAAATACTGGATTCAATAGGCTCATCATCATAGTCTCTCTCATAAAAATCTATATTCGAAACAATGATTGAATCTATTTCTTCATCTTCATAAGTTGCATCATTATATTTTTTAAATACAGATTTTCTTTTTCCATAAATGATATTCTCTGCGGATACATTAGACCAACCATCTTCATCAACATCTGCTACCTTGTTTGCAAAATGATTAATCATTGTTGATTTACTAAACTTAGCATGAATGTGTTTTTGAACTAAACTACATGCTTTTAGATAATCGGAGTTGGATTGGTCATCGTTAGACTTTTGCCATAGCTCTTTGGCTTTTGTAAAGTCTTTATGAGGTAACCAGTCATTTTCATCACTTGGTAGAGTGATTTCACCAATTGCTGCAATATATCTGTTACTCATAAAAATAAATTCTTATTTATTGAATATATCATATGATTCTTTATCAAAGAAAGTTAAAAATGCATTACATAAAATTTTTTAATCAAATTAAAAAGATTATTTCTAACTTTTTTAAAAGCTTCTTTTGATTGTCCTTCAGAATAATTCTTATTTACAGGATCTTCGTTAATCCAGTGAATTTTTTTTGCTCTATTTTGCATTACAGGACAAATTTCTTCTGCACAAAGTGTTATTACAAAATCTAAATCATCTATAAATTCTGCATCAAGAACTTCGATTGATTTAGAGGTTTGATTAGAGATATCTATTCCTATTTCTTTCATAGTTGCAATTGCATTCGGGTGAACCTTACCCGATGGAATAGAGCCTGCACTTTCAACTCTATGATTTGACCCAAGTATTTCCTTTGCAAGGCCCTCTGCCATTTGACTTCTAGCAGAATTACCCACACAAAGAAAAAGTATATTCATTATAAAAATTGTAGATTTAATAATATAAGAGTATCTTATAGCTTTTATAGAAAAAATTAAAAGTGAAAGGTAATATAAGCGTTGAAAATATGCTGAGCAATCTTGATGGCAAGCTCGGGGAAGATGATTATAGTGAACCACTTGAAATTCTAATTAAATCTGCCAATAAAAATAATAAATTTAACTTATTTGGTGCAATTGCTTTTAAAAATCAGCTCAAAGATAGACTTAAAATGAGAAGTAAGTTGTACAGCTTCATAAAAGACAAAAATTTACCCTCTACTGCTGATCCGATATTTGTGATTGGCCTTCCAAGGTCAGGAACGACTTTTCTTTTTAATTTGCTTGCATTAGATGATAGTCATAGGTCCCCTAGATATTGGGAAATAATGTCCTTAATGCCATTAGTTAAAAATAAATTTGATATTAAAAGACGAGAGTGGAAAATCAATGCTGAATTAAAGTTTGCGAGAACAATTATTCCAAAATTAAGAAATATTCATCATATAAGAGCAAATTCTCCAGAAGAATGTGAACTCCTTGCAACCATAAATGTAAGAAGTTTTGTTTATATGTGTATGGCAAATGTTCCTGAATATGTAGAGTATTTAAAGGACTGTAGATTTGATTCTGTTTTTAAATGGCACAAGCGATTTTTTCAAGTACTAGAAATTAATGGAAGACCTAAGAGATGGTTGCTTAAAGATCCCAGTCATATCGGTCATATCCCAGAAATTTTAGCCGCGTATCCAAATGCAAAATTTATAAATATACATAGACATCCTATGGAATCGATTGCATCTTTTTGTAGCCTTGCAAAAAATATAAGATTAGCATTCTCAAAGAATGTTAATCCAGAGCAAATTGGTGAAGTTATTTTAGACTTTTGGCAAAATAGTCTTCAAAAAGGCATCCAAGCTAAAGAAAACCTTACCTCAGATCAAATTATCGATATAAGTTATGGCAATTTTATAGATGATCCTTTAAATATTTTGAAAGATATATACCAAAACTTTGAATTTGATATGGATATTGAAACCGAAAACAAAATTAAAAACTATCTAATAAATCAGTCTAAGTTAAAAAAAGAAAAGCATTCATATTCAATAGAAGAATTTGGTTTAAACGAAGCTAAAGTTAAAGACTGTTTTAAAAACTACATGATGAACTATGAATTTTGATGATAAAATCAATTTACACATCAAAGGAAATCATTGAAAACTAGTAACTTTAAATTCTATATACCTCTTTTAATAGCATTAACTTCCTGTGTGGATGTTATTGAAAATGATGAAGCTAATAATCTTATGGAGAATAAAATGACACAAGTAACAATAAAAACATCTGTTGGAGACATTCAACTTGAACTTAATGACGAAAAAGCACCTATAACAGTTGAAAATTTTAAGACTATTGCTTCAAGTGGATATTATGAAGGAACAATATTTCACAGAGTTATAAATGGTTTCATGATTCAAGGCGGTGGATTAACTGCTGATATGAATAATAAATCTAGTGGAACTGGTCCTATTCAAAATGAAGCTAATAATGGATTGCCAAATGATAGAGGTACTATTGCAATGGCTAGAACGATGGATCCTCACTCAGCTACAAGTCAGTTCTTTATTAATCATAAAGATAATGCATTTCTTAATCATACCGGGGAAACATCTCAAGGGTGGGGATATGCAGTTTTTGGTAAGGTTACTGAAGGTATGGAAGTAGTTGATAAAATTGCTGATGTCTCAACCGGTTCATCAGGTGCGTATCAGGACGTTCCTGAAGATGTTATAACAATTGAGTCTGTTACTATTAGTGAATGAAGCCACGCTTTATATCAGATATACATCTCTGTGAAAATAGTCCTCATTTGACTGATGCGTTTAAAGCATTTTTAAATGAATCTAAAAAAACTTGTACTCACCTTTTCATATTAGGCGACTTATTCGAAATTTGGATTGGTGATGACGATGATAGTTCTTTCATTCAAGATATAAAGAAAGCACTTATCGAATTTACTTCTGATGGTCCAGAAACATTTTTTATGCATGGTAATAGAGACTTTCTATTAGGGGAAAATTTTGCTAACGAAGTAGGCATTTCTTTGCTACCTGACCCATATACATTAGATATAAATGGGTTAAAAGTTATTCTGAGTCATGGTGACTTTTTATGTACTGATGACATTAATTATATTAATTTTAGAAATCAAGTAAGGTCTAAAGATTGGCAAAATGATTTCCTATCTAAAAGCATCGAAGAGAGAGAGCAGATAGCGCAATCTTTAAGATCTGATAGTAAAAAGGCAACATCCAATAAACCTCTTGAAATCACAGATGTAAATCTTGAAACAGTAAATAAATTTATCAAAGAACATAAACCTGATATTTTCATTCATGGTCATACACACAAACCAAAAATACATGCGCATAATGCAACTCAAAGACTTGTACTTGGAGATTGGGATAATTCTGGTTGGTATCTTTCAATAACTGAAAATAGCTTAGATTTAAAAGAATTTAATATTTAAGCTAGTGGCGAAAAAAACTCTCTGCCATTCTTTTGCGCTAATGGTGCTACTCCTGAAGGCGGTCTAGATAGTGATCCAGCAAATTTCCATAATGATGTTTTTTGAAGTAAAACCGCAATTAAATGACAACAAGTTAGCAAATTATTTCTTCTTCCTACGCCGGTTTTAATTTCATGTCCTAAAGTAAAATATTTAACGCTCTCATTTAGCGCAAGAACTTCTAATAAATAAAGAAATGCTTTTATAGGAATGCCTTCAATCTGTGGTTTGCCTTCTTCAAGATATTTTATCTGTGGTTTGCCTTCTTCAAGATATTGCATTGATGCAATTGGTATATCCAATCTCCAGTTCCCATCTATCTTTTTATGGTCAAGCATAAAAGCTTGTCTAAACATTACGCTTGCCAAAACTTCTAAAAGATCTGAATTTTCTTCTTTCATAAAACCTTCAAAAATTCTAAAGATATCTGAAAATGTAAGATTTTCAGGAACCCTTTTATTATCTATATATATTGAGGGAGTCATGTCATTTGGATTATTATCCAAGATGCCATTTTTATACCTAATATTATCTTCAAAAACTTCTTTGCCGGGCTTTTCTGCAGCTATTTCTATATTATTAAAATGATACAGAATAGTTTTTTCTTTAAAATCCTTTTCTCCTGAACTAAATGATATAGCTTCTTCTATAGTTTCTTCGATAATAGGAGTTGAGAATGACCCAAGCCTAAACTTTGAATCTGGGAGTTTTAGTTCTTTATTTATTTCTTCTGGAATCACTTATTTAATTATGCATCTTAAAAAGGGCTTTTCCTAGACCCTCTATAACACCAACAACTAGTGCATTACCCATAAAGAAAGAGCGCTTGGTGTCGCTAGCTAATTTTGTAAAATCATCTGGAAACATATTTGCCCTTTCAAGTTCTATTGGTACTAAGCGTCTGTATTTCCCATGATCTTTAATAACATGTTTAAATCTGCTTGGAGTAACGCCGCCCTCACTAGTAATAATTGTTCTCATGGGCTTGTCTAATTTGTCAGGAAAACTCATTGGACCCTCTACATAATAAAATATTTCACCATTGCTTTTTTTGCGTTCCTCTTTTTTTGCACCTTTAAGATATTTCCACTTATCTACATCTTCTCCTAAATAAAATTCTTCTGATACCTCATTATGGCTAACTAAAATATCTTTTAATGTTGTTTGTTCGCCGTCATATTGCGGTTCTGTTTTTGTGGTCCAAACTTCGCGATTAATCATCACACCAGAATTTTCAAAAACGCCTTTATGTCCTTTTTCTTTATTAAAATTATTAGTTATTTCAACTAAATCACCTTCAATCTTGAAAGAGTTAAAATTAAATTCATCAATTAACTTAAGCTGACCTTTTGTTTTATTTTTGACTGGAAAAGCTTTCGCTATTACGCCTTTTTTAAAAATCCACTCTGAATAAGAAGAGTATTTCTTATATATGGGAGATTTCTTTTGATAAGCAAATATAAATACCCTTCTTCGCCTTTGAGGCATCCCATAATCTGCTGCATTGATAACTCTCCACTCAACCATATAACCTAAGTCTGCAAGAGATGCTAATATAATTGCGAAATCTTTGCCTCTTTGCTTTACTGGCGATTTAATCAATCTGTCAACGTTTTCTAATAGAACATATTTTGGTCTTTTTGCCTCTAATATATCTCTTATGCTCCACCATAAAACACCTTTTTTTCCTTCTATTCCTTTCGATTTTCCCAGTTGTTTTGCAACCGAATAATCTTGACATGGAAATCCTCCTACTAACAAATCATGCTTTGGTACAGATTTTGGGTTGACTGTTCCGATGTCTTCATTTGAGTGCCCTTCACTGCCAAACATTTCTTTATAGACATCGCTTGCATGTTGGACTTTTACTCCCGGTTCCCATTGATTATTCCAAACAGTTTCGTAATTTTTAACCATTCTTTTTGTGTAACCGCTGCTCGAGGACTTGCCTTTCCATCCTTCTAAACCCAGTCTGAAACCACCAACTCCTGCGAATAATTCGACAACTTTTAATTTTTCTTTCTTAGGCATGTTTAAGCATTATACGTGATTGATTTTAAGTGATCAACACCAAAAAAATATTGTGTTATCTTATATTATACTGTATATTTATACAGTATTTAAAATAATCCTTATTTTATGAAAGTTAACTATATCGGAAAAATTTCTGAAGAAAATCTGCCGGCAATATTTGTGCCCTATTTTCTTGAATCGGTCCATGCAGGGTTCCCCAGCCCTGCTAGTGACTATATTGAAAGCCCTATAGATTTAAATAAGCATCTAATAAAAAATGGTGCTGCAACTTTTTTAGTCAGAGCTCAAGGGCAATCTATGGTTGGTTCTGGTATTACTGATCAAGCAGTTTTAATAGTAGATAGAAGCATCAAACCATCCCATAACAGTATTGTGGTTGCAACAATAGACGGCGAATTTGTATGCAAAATATTGAAGCTCAAACCAAGAATGTGTTTAATGCCAGACAATCCTGAGTACCCTCCTATATTTATAAATCATGGTCAAGAGCTAGAAATAGTAGGAACAGTAACGGCTGCAATTAACAAATTCTAATGGCTTTCGCTCTTGTTGATTGTGAAAGTTTCTATGCATCTTGTGAAAGAATTTTCCGACCAGATTTAAAAAATATACCTATTGTAGTTCTATCTAACAATGATGGTTGTGTTATCGCTAGAAGTACGGAAGCAAAAAAAATGGGGATTGGAATGGGAGTTCCCTGGTTTAAAGTTAGGGAGAGTTTCTTAAAAGAAAATGGTCAAGTATTCTCATCTAACTTTACATTTTATGGAGATATGTCAGCCAGAGTAATGAATATACTGGAAGGCTTTGTACCCAGAGTAGAGATATATAGCATTGATGAGGCATTTTTAGATTTTGATACATTAAAACAAAACTACAATTTACATGACTTTAGTTGTCATATAAGAACTTTGGTAAGACAGTGGACCGGCATACCAGTAAGAATTGGGATAGCTCCAAATAAAACCTTAACTAAAATAGCAATCAATGAAATAAAAAGAAGAAATATTCCTACATCGGTATTACATCTTTCAAATAAAAAAGAAATTCGAAATGCATTGGCACACACATCGGTAAGCAAAGTCTGGGGAGTTGGAAGAAAGCTCACTGAACATTTAAACAAAGCAGGTATTAATACGGCATTAGATCTTGCAGAAATTAATCCTCAAGTAATTAGAAGAAAATTTAGCGTTGTGCTTGAAAGAACAGTCAGAGAACTGAGAGGTGAAAGATGTCTTAATATTGATGATGATATTTCTTCAAAGAAACAAATTGTTGTAAGCAGGAGTTTTGGACAAAGAATCTCTAGCTTAAAGGAGTTGAGACCAATAGTAAGTAATTTTGCTGTAAGAGCAGCAGAAAAACTCAGAAATGAGAAGCAAAAATGTTCACAGGTATCAGTTTTTGTAAGAACCAGTCCTTTTAATAAAAATAAGCCTCAACACTCAGATTTGAAAACAATAGAACTCTTTACTCCTACAAATGATACCAGGGATATTCTTGCAGCAGCAAAGAAAGGTTTGTTACCAATATTTAGACCCGGCTATGATTATGCAAAAGCTGGAATAGTCTTAAACAAATTTACTGGTGAACATGTTAAACAATACTCTTTGTTTAAAGATCCAAATGATCCTAAACAAAATACTAGATTGATGAAATATTTAGATCAAATGAATGCTTATGAAACTCAAATTTATTATGCATCTCAAAATACAAAAAAATGGTCTCCAATGAAACAGAATATGACCTCTCCAAAATACACCACTAATTGGTATGATCTCCCGAGGGTAAAATAAATGATTAAAAAATTGAATAAAAAAAGAGTAAGAAGAGAAAGGCCGTTGACTAGTTTCTATTTAGATAAAGATACATCGGATTATTGGAAAATAAATATACAGTTATGGGATATTGAATTTGAGTTAAAAGAGCTGAGAGAACAAATATGGATACATGCATTGAGGCTAAGGTTTGCAATAGCTAATACGAAATCATTCGAAATAAAAACTCAACTAAAGTTTAAAGAAAAAATAGTATTAGAGCACATAGCAAATATAGAGAAATTAAGAGAAGAGAATAAAGATGCCTGGAGAAAAAATTTAAAAAATGAATATGGTGAAAATGCTATATGGTTTTGAAATTGATAGAGAAAATTAAATAAATAATTTAGGATGGACTTATGAATATATTTCTTGGTTATATTTCTTTCGTGGCTGCTTTCATGGCAGTCGGATGTATAGCTTTGTTTGCTGTAGAAAAAATAATTATCTTTTCATACGAACAATTAAAAGAGTTCTTCTTCCCTATCCCACAAATACCTGACGATGTTTACGCAGAAATCTGTAAAGAAGCATCAGACTTTGTGTGGGCTAAGCATAGACCATGGGGTTATGACGATATGTTCGCTGAATATATGTGTTTAGTTAATGATATGTGCATTGAGAAATGGAATGAGTTATATGGCACTAATTAGCACTGTAGATTTGATTTTCATACGTATAGAGAGTTCTGAGAATATAGCAGAAAAAATAAAATTTTAAATCTGTTATTAATTACAGTCCATGTCCCAACTGTAATCATCTATTCGATAATAATTATTACAGATTAAGTTATATACAAATATCTCTTTTGTATCTGTTACATACACGCTTGCAATAATAGGAGCTGTGTATGGATCGCCTCCACAATCTTTATTATGAAGCTCTCTGATTTCAAACCAGAATTTTGTTTTAGTTTCATTCCGTCCTTCAAAATAAAAACTCACACATTCTGGCTTCAAAGATGTCAACTTATCTAGATTTTTTATTGCTATCTCCTTAGCTAAATCACTATTGAAGTCATTAGATACTGCTAAAGGCGATAGAAGTAATAGAGCTAAGAATTTTTTCATATTATCTAGTTAAGTTTTGCCTCTATATTCAATAGTATTTGTTAGCTAGTTTTGCCAAACACCGTATCCTCTATTCCTTAATCTTCTTGCTTTTTCTTTCTCAAATTCTATAGCATCTTTCTTTGTCATAGGGTTATGAGATTTATATAATCTTGGTTTCAATCTAATACCATACTTTTTAACCTTTCTGCTAAACAAAGGAAAGCCTTTCTTAGTTCGGGCACCGGTAGTATGTTCAAGAAATCTTTGCGCAGGTGTCTTTGATGTCATTCCGACATAGACACATGGCTTAGATTCATCATAATCTGGATTTATTTTTTTAAATGCTTTGTTCTTTCTAATCTCTTTGCTTAACTCAATTACATATATGGAATGGGTTTTTTTCATCATTAAATCATGCCATAACAATTTGTCAAAATAAAACATTGAACAGATACCTAATTTTAGGTTAAATCAATAGCAAAGTTCTTCAACACATCGAAATCGATAATTTTTAAAGCTTTTTTGTTAGTTCTCTTTAGATAGATCTTTGGTGCAAAGCCACACTTGTAAGCTTCTTTCCACCTTTCAGCACATAAACACCAAGAGTCACCTTCTTTTAGGCCAGGGAAATCAAATTCTGGTCGCGGAGTAGATAAATCATTGCCTCTGCTCTTTGAGAAGTCTAAAAATTCTGAAGTTACTTGAGCGCATACAACATGAAGACCTCGATCGAGTTCATCAGTCCTGCAAAAACCATCTCTATAAAAACCAGTTATAGGATTTGTGCAGCATACTTCAATAACTTCGTCAAAAACATTGAGCTGTTTATCTGACATAATTAGTTATTGAACTCGCAAGTCATTTTTGCTACAACTTCACGTTCAACCTTTAAATTAACTTTTGCACGTCCCTGCATTGTTCCAGAAACAACACATTGTTCGATACTATCTTCATCAATAATACCCACAATCTCAGTTAATTCCTCAACAGAAAGATCACTTACTTTTCTTTGATCGGAATGATCATTGGCAAACGATATTGTTGGTAAAAAAAATATAAAAAATAAAAAAAGCTTCATGGTCACCTCGCTTAAGTTTTCAGTTGTATAATTATGCATCAGATTGTTAAAAAACAAATATACAACAAGAGAAAATGAATAATTCTAAAGTTTTATATAACCAAAAATGCTCTATATGCAATTATGAAATTCAACATTATAAAAAAAGATCTAGCTTAAGTTTTGTTGATTGCAGTGAAATGGAAGACAAATACCTAAAAAAATTACATGTTAGGTTCGATAACGGCACAGAATTATCTGGTGTAGATGCATTTATTTACGTTTGGAAAAATACAAAAGGTTATAACTGGTTAGGAAAACTTGTAAGCGTTCCGCCAATTAAACAAATAGCAACAATTTGCTATGCGATAATAGCTCAGTTGTTATTCTGGAGATTCAAGTTATTTGTTAAATGAGAATGATAATCAAAATAATTATCATTAAAAAAACACCTTATATCAATACTTTACAACATATATAAATTTATTATAATTGTGTGATATTAATTATCAAGCGAGGTTCATCATAATGGAAGATATGTCGATAGATTCAAACGAAGTATGTTCAATCCTTAATGAAATTATGGAATATGAGTTAGCAGGAGTGGTTAGATATACCCACTCTTCTATGATGGTAAGTGGACCTTATAGGCTACCCATTGTTACTTTTTTGAAAGAACAAGCTGCAGAGTCTTTGCTTCATGCTCAACTTGCAGGTGAAAAAATTGCAGGGCTTGATGGTCACCCAAGTCAAAAAATTGCACAGATCGAAGAGACTAATAGGCATACCATAAAAGACATACTTCAGGAGAGTTTAGACCACGAACTTCATGCTTTAAATCTTTATAAAAAACTTTTATGCATTGTTGAAGACAAATCCATTTATCTAGAAGAATATGCCAGAGCACAAATAGGAGAAGAAGAACAACATTCTCTTGAATTAAAAATTATGCTTAAAGATTTTAGTCAGCCCTCTTAAAGTATCTTTCGTGATGAACTTCTGACAACTCCCTTAACTCATTATTAATCTCGTCTTTAATTGTTTTTGAATCAAAGCTCACCAGGCAATCAATGCCAAAATCACTTAAATTTAATGATTGAGAGCCAGCAGCTCTAAATAGATCAAATATCCAAGTTAGAGGATCTAATGAGTGATTAAAATTTATTGCTTTTTCGTCAAGCTTGGATGCAAACAATTCAGGATCGACAACTTTAAACCTTCTCTTTAAAATTTGTATTTTAAATTGTTCGAGTCTTAAATTTATAATTTCTCTTTCTTCAGGAGAATATTTTGTCCAAGATACGATTTCATGAGCGAATCTTTTGCAGCCCTTACAAACCTCATCCCCAAAAGTAGTGGTGCATATCCCCAAACATGGAGTTGACGAACGTTTTTTTTGTAATTTAGGCATTTTTATAAATAATAACCGATTTTTAGATAAAATTAGCCAAAATTAAGTCTTATTTAGTGGCTATCTTTACTTATGAGAGTAAAATATGGCCATCGGAGACCAGACGATGTTAAAAGAGTATAAAAAACACGTTGAAGAGAGAGCCAAGCAGAATATACCGCCTCTTCCTCTAGACGCCGAACAGACCGCAAATCTGGTGGAATTACTTAAATCTGAACATAGCGAGTCTGATCTACTAATTTATTTATTAAAAGAACGAGTTCCAGCTGGTGTTGACCAATCTGCATATATTAAAGCAGCTTTTCTAGCCGATATTACTTCAGACAAAACATCCAGTCCTTACATAAGCAAAACCGAAGCAGTAGAAATACTTGGAACAATGTTAGGTGGTTATAATATCGAGCCTTTAATTAAATGTTTAGAGATTGATGAGCTTGGTCAACCTGCCGCAGAAGCTTTAAGTAATACCTTGTTAATATTCGATGCATTCAATGAGGTATTTGATCTTTCTAAGAAAAATAAATATGCCAAACAGGTCATAGATGCATGGGCTGAAGGCAAATGGTTTACAGAAAAATCAGATATTGATAAGCAAATAAAACTTACTGTTTACAAAGTACCAGGTGAAATCAATACTGATGATTTGTCACCAGCTACTGACGCATGGTCTAGACCAGACATACCTCTTCATGCACAAGCAATGTTTAAGATGCCTAGAGAAGGTCTTAAAAATCCATTAGAAACTATAGATGAGCTTAAAAAGAAGGGTAATCCACTTGTTTTTGTTGGAGATGTTGTCGGCACAGGATCATCAAGAAAATCAGCAACTAATTCAGTTCTTTGGCATATGGGAGATGAAATTCCATTTATTCCCAATAAAAAAGAGGGAGGTTTTTGTTTTGGTGGAAAAATAGCACCTATTTTCTTTAATACCTTAGAAGATTCCGGCGCTTTTCCAATTGAAATGGACGTAACAGGTTTAGAAATGGGACAAGAAATTATTCTTGAGCCGTTCAATGGAAAAGTCATAGACGCTGATACAAAAAAAATAATCACAGAATTTGAATTAAAAACTGATGTCATTCTAGATGAGGTACGCGCCAATGGCAGGATACCTTTAATTATTGGACGTCAACTAACTGATAAAACTAGAGAAGTGCTTGGTCTAAAACCAACGGATATTTTTAGAAGACCTGATTCACAGGATAAAAGCAACAAAGGTTTCACACTTGCACAAAAAATGGTTGGTAAAGCATGCGGAGTTAAGGGAGTGAGGCCAGGAGTTTATTGTGAACCCAGAATGACTACAGTAGGATCTCAAGATACCACAGGACCAATGACAAGAGACGAACTCAAAGAGCTTGCATGTCTTGGATTTTCCTCTGATTTAGTAATGCAGTCTTTTTGTCATACTGCTGCATATCCTAAACCAGTAGATATCGAGACACAACATACTTTACCAGATTTCATAACAAATAGAGGTGGCGTATCACTAAAACCTGGGGATGGAATTATACATTCTTGGTTAAACAGAATGCTTATTCCAGATACTGTTGGCACTGGTGGTGACAGTCATACAAGATTTCCAATTGGTATAAGTTTTCCTGCTGGATCTGGTTTAGTTGCATTTGCTGCTACGCTAGGAGTAATGCCACTGGATATGCCTGAATCAGTTTTAGTTAGATTTAAGGGTGAGATGCAGCCTGGAATTACCTTGCGAGATCTTGTTAATGCAATTCCATATGCTGCAATTCAGAAAGGTTTATTGACTGTTGAAAAAGAAGGTAAGAAAAATATTTTCTCTGGAAAATGTTTGGAAATTGAAGGATTGCCTAATTTAAAAGTTGAACAAGCATTTGAATTATCTGATGCTTCTGCAGAAAGATCTGCCTCAGGATGTACGGTTCGTTTGGATAAAGAACCAATTATTGAATATCTTGAATCAAATATAATTATGCTTAGATGGATGATAGCTAGCGGTTATGGTGACTCGAAAACAATTGAAAGAAGAGCTCAAGCAATGGAAGAATGGATTAAAAATCCTGAACTTCTTGAGCCAGATGAAAATGCAGAATATGCAGAAATTATTGAAATTGATCTCAATGAAATTACTGAGCCGCTTCTTGCATGTCCAAATGATCCGGATGACATAAAAACACTTTCAGAAGTATGTGGCGATAAAATTGATGAAGTATTTATTGGTTCATGCATGACAAATATTGGACACTTTAGAGCCGCTAGTCATCTTCTAAAAAAATATAATGGAACTAAAGCAAAACTATGGATATCTCCACCAACAAAAATGGATGAAAAACAACTAAAAGAAGAAGGTGTTTTTGAAACTTTTGTGACATCGGGTGCTAGAACAGAATTACCTGGGTGCTCATTATGCATGGGTAATCAAGCAAGAGTTCTTGCCGGTGCTACCGTTGTATCTACTTCAACAAGAAACTTCCCAAATAGGCTGGGCGATGGAGCTAATGTATATCTAGCATCTGCAGAATTAGCAGCAATTGCATCAATTGTTGGTGAATTACCAACTCATGATGAATATATGAAATATATGAATGAAATTAATCCATTTTCAAACGAAATTTATAGGTATTTAAATTTTGATGAAATACCAGCTTACGTCAATAGTGCAAATTCTGCTGAAATCCCAACAATTAATATAGTCAATCCTCGTTAGCCTCTAGCTTTTGATTTTTCTCTTTGAGTTTTTAACTCGTCCTTTCTTGAATTTTCAAGGGTTTCAAGATAATTTTCAACTAATGGAGTGAAATACTTACCAGTAAAAATAGAAGTTTCAAATTCTTTAATTTCTGGATTGCCTTCTCTCACAGAATCAATGAGATCATCCAAAGTCTGGTAAATAAGCCAGTCAGCATTTATTTCTTTTGCTACCTCCTCGTTACTCTTGTTTGAAGCTATCAACTCAGCTGTCGCAGGCATATCTATACCATAAAGATTTTGATATTTTATGGCTGGAGCAGCAGAAGCAAAATACACTTTATTTGCACCAGCTTCTCTAGCCATTTCGATAATTTTTTTACTAGTAGTGCCTCTAACAATTGAATCATCGACTAACAAAACATTTTTACCATCAAATTCTAAATCTAAGATATTCAACTTTCTACGAACTGATTTTCTTCTTTCTTCTTGATAAGGCATGATAAATGTCCTTCCGATATATCGATTCTTCACAAAACCCTCTCTATAAGGAACTTGTAAATCAACAGCTAATTGATGAGCTGCAGTTACAGAACTATCAGGTATAGGAATTACAACATCAATATCATGGTCAGGCCTAGTCTTTTTAATTTGGCCAGCAAGTTTTGTGCCCATTCTCATTCTTGCTTTATATACAGATATTTCATCTATTTTAGAATCTGGTCTTGAAAAATATACATACTCAAAAATACATGGTCTTTTTTGAGGATTATCTGAACATTGTTGTGAAAATAACTCGCCATTTTTATCAATAAATACTGCTTCTCCAGGATCTACATCTCTAAGCTTTTCATAACCAAGTGGAGTAAATAATGCGTCTTCAGATGAAATTATATAATCGTTTCTAGTTTTGCCTTTTCTAACCCCAATTGAAAGTGGTCTTATTCCATTATTATCACGAAAGGCTAACATTCCATAGCCAGATATTAGAGCTAGAACTGCATAAGCTCCATCACATCTTATATGTGTTTTAGCAACAGCCTTAAAAATATGTTCTGCGGATGGATAAATCTCTCGTTGTTTTCCTAACTCATGTGCAAATATATTTAGAAGAACTTCAGAATCACTATCAGTTTGTAGATGTCTCATCTCAGCATGAAAAAGCTCATTACCAAGTTGTTTTGAATTAGTTAGATTTCCATTGTGAGCTAAACTTATACCGTATGGAGAGTTAACATACATTGGTTGAGCAAACTCTTTTCCAGCACCACCTGCAGTAGGATATCTAACATGACCAATACCATAGTTGCCTACAAGCTTTTCCATGTGCCTTTGTTGAAAAACATCACGCACATAACCCATGGACTTTCTTGAATTTAACTGGTCTTCAGTACTACACACAGATATGCCAGCAGCATCTTGTCCTCTGTGCTGGAGCATTAAAAGAGCGTCATATATTTCTGCAGCTACGTTGGTTTCAGCAGAAATTCCAACTATCCCACACATTAAGAATCCCCTTCTTTTGTGTTATTTTCATTAGGCTCAGGTACTAATTCTTCTTTCGGTTGTAAAGGTTCTATTTTTTCCAAAGCCTCCTCAACTATATTTCTATTATCTACTAATTCTCTAAAATATGCTTCTATCTGTGGTGCATATTTTTGAATTAAGGGTGTAATTTTTGAATTGTTTATTAAATCAGTAGTTTTTAAGCTTGAAGGTAATAATAAAAATATAACAAATAAAACTATCAGACCTCTAGTTAATCCAAATAGAACTCCTAAAAATCTATCAAAACCTGAGGCACCTGACCATTTTATAATCTTACTAATGAACTTTATCAAAATACCACCAATGAAAATAAATACTATGAAAACTACAACGTAAGACAAAATTTTTGATACTTCTGGATTACCTATGTATTCATTTATTTTTGGTGTTGCAAGATATTCTAGACTTATTGCTGCGATAAATGCTGCAACCCATAAAAAAAGTGATAAAAATTCTTTTGTAAATCCTCTCGAGAAAGATATCAATCCTGATGCTACTAATACAACAAGAATAAACCAATCAGCAAAGTTTAATCCGAGAGCTTCCACCTTAATATTTCCCCATTTTGAGATTCTGATAATCTCTTAATAGTATCCATGTTGTTAACGATATCACTTTCTGATACAAAAGGGCCAACATAAACAGCAAATAATTTATCGTTCTCCTCAAATACCTCAAAAAAGGCAGGTAATCCTCCATTGTTAACCTTACTAACGATTTTTTCACTATTTTCTTTTGAAGAAAGTACATGTGCTCTATATACGAATAAGTCAAAATCAGATATAGAAAAATTTTTAAAATTGTCTGGAAGGTTTTTATTACTATTGACGTTTATGTTTGATGATGGATTTTTATCTTCTGTTAAATCATCATCAGCTATGAACACATTAGTCTCTGGATAGAATGTAATAACTAAAATCAGAATTGAGCCAATAAAAAAAAATAATCCTACTAGTCTCTCAATAGTCATTAAGTTTTATGTATTTTTTTTAAAATTCCGCTTATTTTTGATCTTAAGTTTTTTCTATGGACAATCATGTCAATTGCTCCATTGCTTAATAGGTACTCTGATTTTTGAAAATTATCTGGTAACTCAAGTCTTACAGTTTGTTCAATTACCCTTCTCCCAGTAAATCCACTCAAAGCATTTGGCTCAGCAATATTTATATCTCCTAACATAGCTATGCTTGCAGAGACACCTCCATAAATTGGATCAACTAAAACAGAAATGTATGGTAGTTTTTCTTTTTTGAGTTTCTGTATAGCTGCAGAAGTTTTTGCCATTTGCATAAGTGAGATCATAGATTCTTGCATTCTTGCTCCACCACTTGTTGCAAAACATATAAATGGATATCTATTTTTTATAGCTGTTTTAATGCCTTGAACAAATTTTTCACCGACAACGCTTCCCATTGAACCACCCATGAATCTGAACTCAAATGCAGCAACAATAACTTTTAACTGATCTAGTTCACCTGAGACAACTAAGAGCGCCTCCTTTTCACCAGTTGAAGCTACGGCTTCTTTAATTCTAGAAGTGTAATGTTTTGAATCTTTAAATTTTAAAGGGTCTTTGGTAGTAAGATCTGGTGCTATTTCAGAGTAATTGCTATTGTCAAGAAACATGTCTAGTCTTTGTCTGGCTCCAATTCGAAGATGATAGTCACATTTTGGACATACGAATAAAGATTTTTCTAGTTCAGGAGCATAAAGGACTGACTCACATTTCTTACAGGAACTCCATAGCCCATCTGGAACTTTGCTTTTGGATTTGAAAGTACCAATTGATGGTATCAATCTTCTTAACCAGTTCATGTAATTGCTTTTTTCATACTAACTAAGTAATCACCTATCTTAGCAAATTCTTTGGTTTTTGAATTATCCTCTATCATTTTTACAATAGAAGAGCCAATAATTACTCCATCAGAATGTTTTGATAACAGCTTTGCGTCTTCTTCAGATTTAATTCCAAAACCTGCAAGAGTTGGAACCTTGGCGTATTTTTTTATGGTATCTATGTTCTTTATAATTTCATCTGAGTTAAGGTTTGAAGATCCAGTAACTCCTCTCAAAGTTACGTAATATATAAATCCAGAACTATTATTGGCAATTGACTTTATCCTCTCAACTTTTGTTGTTGGAGATATCAACGAAATTGTATTGATATTTTCATTTTCAATGCCGTAGTCTTTTATTTTTAATTCACCAGGTATATCGACTACCAATATTGAGTCAACTGAATTGTTTTTATTTTCAATTATTAGATTTTTATAAAAAATGAAAGAATTTAGGTATCCCATCAAAACTAAAGGTGTTTCATCATCTTTAGATCTAAATTTTTCAATAAGAGTAAAGATATCTTCTAGTGAAACTTTTTTTCTTATAGCACGATCATGCGCCCTTTGAATTATTGGTCCTTCAGCAATTGGATCAGTGAAAGGCACTCCAACCTCAATAATATCAACTCCTGATTCAACAAATAAATGCATTATTTCTAGCGTTGAATCCATATCAGGATCACCAGCTACTAAATATGCAACTAATGCTTTTTTATTTTCTTTACGAAGTTTATTTAATTTTTGCGTTAACCTGTTCAAAATTTAATGCCATCTATCTTTGCGACAGTATTAATGTCCTTATCACCTCTGCCCGATACATTAACAATAATATTTGCTTTGGAATCAAATTCTTTCATTAGTGTATCAAGATAGGCAAAAGCATGCGCAGTTTCCAACGCAGGTATGATACCCTCGAACTCTGATACTTCGTGAAAAGCTCTCAAAGCATCTTGATCGCTGACCGCTACATACTCAGCCCTTCCAGAATCTTTGAGCCATGAGTGTTCTGGACCTACTCCTGGATAATCTAATCCAGCAGAAACAGATTTTGTTTCTTTAACTTGACCTTTTTCATCTTGCATCAAGTAGCTTAGCGCCCCATGTAAAACACCTGGCTCTCCATCATTTAAAGGAGCTGCATGTTCACCAGTTTCTACACCTTCTCCACCAGCCTCAACACCAATTAATCTCGTTTGATTTATATTTATAAAAGGATAAAAGGCACCCATAGCATTAGAACCTCCACCTACGCATGCCACAATAGCATCTGGCATTGCGTTAAATAGTTCTTTTGATTGTTCAATTAATTCTTCTCCTACAACTGAATTGAAGTCTCTAACTATCATTGGATATGGATGGGGTCCTGTAACACTTCCAATAATATAGTAAGTATCATCTACATTTGTCACCCAATCTCTTAAAGCCTCATTTAGAGCATCTTTTAATG
The DNA here is from genome assembly GCA_902628085.1 of uncultured SAR86 cluster bacterium. Taxonomy (GTDB): domain Bacteria; phylum Pseudomonadota; class Gammaproteobacteria; order Magnimaribacterales; family D2472; genus SAR86A. The sequence goes on along the minus strand of CACOLO010000010.1, from coordinate 898 downwards.
TTGCAGAACCAGAATCAACTGAATGAACTTGAGCCCCCAATAACTTAATTCTATATACATTCAATGATTGTCTTATTACATCTTCAGCACCCATGTATATATGACATTCAAGACCAAGTCGTGCTGCCACTGTTGCGGTAGCTACTCCATGCTGACCAGCACCAGTTTCAGCAATGATTCTTTTTTTACCCATATGTTTAGCTAAAAGAATTTGGCCAATAGTATTATTAATTTTGTGTGCGCCTGTATGATTTAAGTCTTCTCTTTTAAGCCATATTGAACCAGTACCATAGTGCTGTGTAAGTCTTTCTGCAAAATAAAGTGGAGATGGTCTTCCTACAAATTCAGATAAATCTTTATGAAACTGTTTTCTGAAGTCTTTATTGTCTTTCAAACTGTTGTAGGTATCTTCTAGTTGCTCAAGTGCATACATCAAAGTCTCTGGTACAAATTTACCACCATATTTTCCATAAAACCCATTTTGATCAGGCAAGTTACTTGTTTTTGAACTCATATTTAAAACTTCTCTAAAATCTTGTTAACAAGAGTAATATTTTTTATACCAATTGAAGACTCAACACCAGAATTGATATCAATGCACCATGGTTGAGTACTTATTGCATTATCAACATTTTTGATATTAATTCCACCTGAAAGAACTATTTTTTTTGACAAATTTGCCTTCTTTACAATATTCCAGTCGAATGACTCACCAGTACCTCCAAATTGATCTTTTTTATAGTTCTCTAAAAGAATTGCAGACGCATCAGGATATTCTTCAATTCTATCTATACTTTCAACACTTTTTACATGAATGACTTTCCAAAAATCTTTTTTAAATGAAGAACAAAATTCATTTGTTTCATCGCCATGAAATTGTAAAAGAGGATCTTTAAAA
>CACOLO010000009.1:0-38277 GCA_902628085.1 uncultured SAR86 cluster bacterium | reverse complement strand
GCGCCATTATTTAAATGGTCTATTCATATCAATTGATGATAAAAATATTACATCAGTTGCAACAGATGCTCATAGACTGGCTTTAGCCTCTTCTACCCTTAACGAAGCTTCTATGGAAACTACTGACGGAATCGTCCCAAGAAAATCGATTAATGAAATCGGAAAGTTAGTAGGTGACAGCTCTGAAAACGTTCTAATTAAAATTTCGCAATCATCTATATTGGTTGAGGCGGCTGGAACAAAATTTGTAAGTAAATTAATTGAAGGCAAATTCCCAGACTATGAACAAGTTATACCAACTGGTGAGAGTTCACTGCTTGTAATAGATAGAAAAAACTTTTCAGATAGTCTTAGCAGGGTAAGTGTATTGTCAAGTGAAAAATATAAAGGGGTAAGGATAATAACAAAGGAAAATTCACTCAACATTTCTGCCAATAACCCTGAGAAGGAGCAAGGCGAAGAAGTTGTTTCATGTGAATATAGTGGTGAAGAAATCGATATAGCTTTTAATGTTAATTATTTGCAGGAAATTTTATCCACCATAGACTCTGAAAAAATTGAAATTAATTTTTTTGGTTCTGAAAAAAGCTGTTTAATAACTGATCCAAATTCTGAAAATTTTAAATATGTTGTAATGCCACTACTAATATAAAGTGCCCATAACAAAAATCTCTATAAACAACTTTAGATGCTTTAAAAATTTAGAATTATCTCTTTCTCCAGGAATAAATTTTTTTTTCGGATCTAATGGTTCTGGTAAAACAAGCATCCTTGAATCGGTATTTATTTTCTCAAGCGGCAAATCATTTAAGAGCTCAAATCTAACATCACTAATAAATTATGATAACGACAAATTTACTCTAAAAGGCTTTGATAATAAAAAAGGATATATTGTTGAAATTGAAAAAAGTAAGAATAAAACAATTTCTATTTCTTTAAACAACAATAAAACTAACACAAACAAATTAGTAAAAGAGTTTCCATGTACTCCAATCCACAACAACACATTTTCTTTTGCTAACGCATCTCCTGACTTTAGACGCAAACTTGTTGACCGCTCAATTTTTATTGCTGAGGATAACTTTTCCAATGCATGGTTTTCTTTTTATAGATCTTTGCGACAAAGAAATTTTTTGCTAAAAAATAACCGTATATCAGATATATACAGCTGGAATACTAAACTTGCTGATGATGCAGTGAAGCTAACTAAATACAGGAAAGACTTTTTTAAAAAAACTTTAAATGAGTTTTATCTTTTGATTAATTTACTTAAACCAGAAGATGTTTTTGATTTTTTTAACTTTATAAAAATTGAGTTTTCTCAAGGATGGGCTTCAGAGAAAAGCTATCTTGATGTTCTAAATGAGAACAAAGATATTGATATAAAAAGAAGGTCAACAATATCTGGCCCACACAAATCAGATATTAAATTTTTTATAAATGATATTGATGCAAGACAAATTCTATCCAGGGGCGAGCAAAAATTTTTCTCAATAATTTGGTCTTGCGCTCAACACGAAGTATTAAAAAAACATTATGAAATTGATGCAACGCTTTTGATAGATGATATAAAGTCCGAACTTGATGAAAGAGTTTTTAAGCTCTTTAGTGATTTGTTAAATCATATAAATACACAAGTAATCTTTTCCTGTATAGATGATTGTTTTAGTAGTAAAATAACATCTAGTTTTAATGAGTTTAAAAAGTTCCACGTGGAACAATTAGGAAAATAAACAATGGCCAAAAAATCACAAGAAGCCAAATATGACTCAAGCAACATCCAAGTTTTAAAAGGTTTAGAAGCGGTAAAAAAGAGACCAGGAATGTACATTGGTGACACTGATGACGGGTCCGGATTACATCATATGGTTTTTGAGGTTTTGGATAACTGCATCGATGAGGCAATGGCAGGATATTGTTCTGACATTAAAGTAATAATTAATAAGAACGGATCAGTAACAATTGAAGATAATGGTAGAGGGATACCAGTAGATGTTCATAAAAAAGAGGGCGTATCTGCAGCTCAATTGATAATGACAACTTTACACTCAGGCGGTAAATTTGATGATAACTCTTATAAAGTTTCAGGTGGATTGCATGGTGTTGGCGTTTCAGTTGTTAACGCTCTTTCAAAAAAACTAACCCTAGAGGTTCATAGAGACGGCGGAGAATATTTTCAAGAGTACTCAGATGGAAAGCCCAAAGCAAAATTAAAAAAAGTAAAAAAATCAGACAAGACTGGAACAAAAATAACCTTCTTCCCTTCTGAGAAAATATTCACATCGATTGATTTTGAGGTTGATAGAATTTACAAAAGAATTCAAGAACTGTCATTTTTGAATGCCGGAGTTTCAATTAATGTTGAAGATAAAAAATCAGGCAAGTCAAAAAAATTCAAAAATAATGGAGGGCTGTCCAGTTACGTCACTCACTTGAGAGGAAGAAAACAAACAGTCTCTGATATTTTTGAATGTTCAGCAACTGATAATGATGTTGGAGTCGAGATCGCTATGCAATGGACAGATTCTTATACTGAAAATGTTTTGTGCTACACAAATAATATTCCTCAAAAAGATGGTGGAACACACTTAGCTGGATTTAGAGGAAGTCTTACAAGGGTCCTGAAATCTTTTATTAAAAAAGAGAATGCAAAAAAGACTCCTACTGATTTGCTTGGAGAAGATGTTCGTGAAGGTTTAATAGCAATAATATCTGTAAAAGTGCCTGATCCTAAGTTTTCATCGCAAACTAAAGAAAAACTAGTGTCTTCAGAGGTTGAGGGAGTTGTTAGCACCATATTTAGTAAGTATTTTAATGAATTTTTGCTTGAAAACCCTAAAGATGCCATGAGTATCGTAAGCAAAGTATCTGAGGCTGCGCTTGCTAGAGAGGCAGCAAGAAAAGCAAGAGAAATGACAAGGAGAAAGGGAGTTCTTGAAATAGCTGGATTGCCTGGAAAGCTAGCGGATTGTCAAGAAAAAGACCCAAGCTTGTCAGAAATATATATAGTTGAGGGTGATTCTGCAGGTGGTTCAGCAAAACAAGGAAGAAACAGAAAAAATCAGGCAATATTGCCGCTTAAAGGTAAGATAATAAATGTTGAAAAAGCTAGGATTGATAAAGTTTTGGGCTCTCAAGAAGTAGGCACGCTTATAAAGGCCCTAGGTTGTGGAATTGGCAAAGAAGATTTTGATATAGATAATCTAAGATATCATCGAATAATCATTATGACAGATGCTGATGTTGATGGTTCTCATATAAGAACTCTTCTACTAACCTTTTTTTACAGACAAATGTATGAAATAGTAGAAAAGGGCCATGTTTATATTGCCTTGCCCCCACTATATAAGATAACTAAAGGTAAAGAATTTATATATGCCTCTGATGAGAAAGAAAAAGATGATGCAATTAAAAAATTCTCAAAAAGTGGTAATAGAGGTTTAGAGGTTCAAAGATATAAAGGATTAGGTGAGATGAATCCTGAACAATTGTGGACAACCACAATGGACCCCTTAAACAGAAGAATGATGAGAGTAGACATTAAAGACATTCAGGATGCAAATGAGTCATTTGAAGTACTTATGGGTGACGACGTTGAACCAAGAAGAGAATTTATTGATGCAAATGCTCTTTCTGTTAAAGAGCTTGATATTTAATTTATTTCTTCAAAGTTAAATTTCATCCAATCATACGCCTCTTTTGTCACTTTTCTAGCATTTTGTCCTTTAATTATTGGACCAATTCTGACTGTTATTTCTCCGGGTTTTTTTATAAATCGCCTATTCACCCAAAATAAGCCAGAATTATGACAAATTGGCAGAATTGGAACATTATTATGAACTGAAAGTGAGCCACAACTACTAGAGAAAGCTTTCAGCCCTTCGCTTGGTCTTGATCTAGTACCCTCTGGAAATATTATTAATGAAAAGCCTCTATTAATCTTCTTTGAGCCATGTGTTATTACTTTTTTAAGACTTCTATACTTTTTTGATCTTCTCAGATGTATAGGCTTTAAACATGCTAGAGCCCAGCCAAAAAAAGGTATTAAAAGAAGTTCTTTTTTTATAATGCTTGCAGATGGAATACATAAGGTTTGTAAAAAAAATGATTCCCATGCACTTTGATGGTTCGAAACTATAACACATGGACCTTTTGGTATATTTTTAAGACCTTCTATTTTCCAAGTTACACCGCAAATAATTTTTAGAGAATTTAAGATAAATAAAATCCAATTTGATGCAATTAATTGAAGATTAGCTGTTGATATAAAAGGGTATAAAAACATTACAATCAATGACGTTGGTATTAATGTGGAGTATAAGATTAGGTTAAATATAAAGCTTTTAAATATTTGCAACTTATTTAATCTTATTTTTATAAATTTCAGCTAGTTCTGAAATCTGAACCCTTACCTGATCCATGGAGTCCCTATCCCTTATAGTAACAGTATTATCTTCAATTGATTCAAAATCAACAGTTATACATATAGGCGTACCTATTTCGTCATGTCTTCTGTAGCCTTTACCAATGTTACCTGTGTTTTCGAGGATTACTCTACCTAAGCCTAATTTTTGTAAATTATTTTTAACCTCTTTAGACAAAGTTACTATTTCTTCATTATTTTTCTTTAAAGGCAAAATTGCTGCTTTTATTGGCGATAAATGGGGTTTTAGCTTTAAAACAACTCTTTTTTTACCATCACCAAGATCTTCCTCAATAAATGCTTCGTTTAATACTGCCAAAATACCTCTTTCAACACCAGCTGATGGTTCTATGACATATGGTACGATCCAATCACCTTTTTTATCTTGAACTGCCATCTTGCTATTAGAATGTTTATTTTTCTCAACACTTGATGTTATATTAAGCTCATCTTGATTTTTAGAATGTGAGGCTAAATCAAAATCTGTTCTATTCGCAATACCTTCTAATTCTTCTAATCCGTGTGGAAACATATACATCAAATCTACAGTTTTTTTAGAGTAATGAGCTAGTTCATCTGTGGGTACATTGTATAACTCAATTTTTTCTATGGGTACACCTTGATCTTTCCACCAATTTAGTCGTTTTTGTACCCATTCATCTAATGATTGATCATCACTACCTGGTTCAACAAAATATTCTAATTCCATTTGTTCAAACTCTCTCACTCTAAATATAAAATTCCTAGGAGTTATTTCATTCCTGAACGCTTTACCTATTTGAGCTATACCAAATGGTATCTGTTTCGAAGTTGAATCAACAACATTTTTAAAATTTGTGAAAATTTGTTGAGCAGTTTCTGGTCTCAAATATGCAAATGATGACCCATCATCTATTGGCCCAACATTTGTTTTAAACATCAGATTGAATTGACGAGGTTCAGTCAAATCCTCCTTTTTACACTCTGGAGGCACTTGATCTGCTCTGAACCTTTTCTGACACGATTTACAATCAACCATGGGGTCAGAAAATGTACTTTCATGCCCCGAGTATTTTAATACTAGTGGGTTTGTTAATATTGATGAGTCTAAGCCTTCAATATCATCGTTTTCATAAACCATAGACTCCCACCAAGCATTCTTAAGATTATTCTTAAGCTCAACACCTAGAGGACCAAAATCATAGACGCCTTGAAGACCGCCATATACTTCATTTGATTGAAAAATGAACCCCCTTCTTTTGCAAAGAGCGACCAATTCGTCCATATTTTTTGCAGCCAAAATAAATTTCCTTATATATTAGACAAATGTCTACTATTATGAGTAATACAAAATAAAGCACTTTTATAATTTGCGCTTTACATTAATAACACGATCACTTAATTTATGATTATAACAAGCAAATCTGAAAAAATAATGAAACTTCTACTTTATTTTTTTTCTATTATGCTTAATAGGTTGTTTGAGTATTAAGTTTGCATTTATATGTGTTTATGCTGTTAAATATATTTATATCTAATTCTGAATATTAAAACATAATGAAATTTTTATTTTATCTCCTATCTTTAGTGCCTAAGTCGCTATTTGAATACTTAATTGATATTTATTTAAGTCTAGGTGTTTATAAATATTCTTCTGGTTTTAAAGTGACTTCAAAAAATATTGAAATAGCTTTTCCTGATAGGAATAAAAAAGATGTTGCTTTGCTAGCAAAAAGAAGTTTCAAAGAATCAATAATTTCTGGTTATGAGTCAATTTATACATGGGGAAGAAATGATGCAAAGGTAAATAGTAATATTCTAAGAATAGAAAATAATTATTTAATAAATAACTTAAAAGAAAATGGTTTGATTGCAGTATCTTTTCATAACAGAAGTGTTGATATGTTATTGACTTGGATGAACTCTCAACATACAACAACCAGCCTATTTAAAAAAATAAAAAATAAAACGCTTAATACTTATGTAAAACAAAGAAGAGAATCAAAAAATTCAAAATGCTACGAGACAAATATAAACGGAGTAAAAGAGATCCTCAAGTCATTAAAAAATAATAAAATTGTATGCTTTGCAGCCGATCAAGTTCCAAAGAGGGGGTTCGGAGAATATATTAATTTTTTTAATGTTGAAGCTTACACAACTACGTTAGTTCAATCTCTTGTAAATAAAACTAAAGCTAATGTTATGTATTTTTTTATACAATCAAGCCCAGATAATGATATAAATATAATTTTAAAACATTGTAATAACAATATTTATAAAGATAGTGAGCACACACTTTGGTTAAATAAAGACATTGAGAAATTCATAATGAATAGGCCTGCAGATTATTCATGGGAGTATAAAAGATTTAAGAGATCTAAAAATTTACCAGATAATTTTTATAAAGACACTTAATTATTTTGACCAAAACATTGGTGTCAGAATTACTAATAAAGTAAATATTTCAAGTCTACCAAGAAGCATTGCGAATGCCAAAACCGTTTTGCTTAAGGCGTTGATTGACGAATAATTTTCTGAAACCGCTCCAAGTCCAGGTCCTAAGTTATTTAAACATGCACCAACCGATGAAAAAGCTGTTTCAAAGTCAACTCCAGATGCGAGAATCAACATTAATAAGATTAAAAAAGACATCACATAAATGGAGAAAAACCCCCACACAGAAGTTGCAACCTCGTCATCTACATTTTTTGTTCCAATCTTTAATGATATAACTGAGTTGGGATGAATGATTTTCATAATGTTTTTATAGGCATGATTAATCATTATCAACACCCTCCATGATTTAACCCCACCACCTACAGAACCAGAACAAGCGCCAATAAAAGCTCCAATTAATAATAGAAATGAAATTGAAAATGGCCACTCAGATGAATCAGAAATAGAAAAGCCAGTTGTTGTAACCATAGAGACTGCATGAAAAGTAATTTCCCTAAAAGACAATCCAGAACCACTAGCATATGATAAAAGTACTGCAAAAGATAAAATTATCACTAATATTGATAAAAAGAACTTTAATTCTGGATCATATAAATATTTGAGAGGTTTTTTCTTAAAAACAGCAAAATAATGAAGCGTAAAGCTTAAAGCAGAAAGAACCATAAACAATATACAAATAAACTCTATAAAAGCGCTATTAAAGTAACCAATACTAGCATCGTGTGTTGAGAATCCTCCTATAGCTACAGTTGACATAGCGTGTGATACGGCATCAAAAATTGACATGCCGCCTAAGTAATAAAAAATACAACACAAAAAAGTAAGACCAAGATATATCAACCACAGAACCTGAGCAGTCTCTTTAATTCTTGGTGTTAGTCTTTGCTCACCCATTGCTCCTGGTACTTCTGTTCTATATATTTGGCCTCCACCAATGCCTAATAAAGGCATAACTGCAATTGCAAGAACAATAAGTCCCATTCCTCCCATCCATTGTAATAACTGTCTATAAAATAAAATTGATTCAGGAAGTGCATCTAAATTTGAAATTACAGTAGCGCCAGTAGTGGTTATTCCTGACATAGACTCAAAAATAGAATCTATTAAACTCATTCCACTCAGGTAAAAGGGTATTGATCCGGCAACAGATAGAACTATCCAAAAGAGCACTATTATAATGAAGCCTTCTTTATTAGACATGTCGTTAGTTGAGCCTCTTGTAGCAAGAAATCCAATTAAACCAATCAATCCTATAACTATTAGCGCATATATAAATAAATGCATAGATCCATCATTAAAGATTGCAGAAACAATTATTGGAAAAATATAAGAAGCACTAAAAAAAAGAATTAGAACACTAAACAAGTTAATTATTGATTTTAAGTTCATCAGTTTGTTTTGAACAAAACCTCAACTTCTGACATCATATTTTTATTAGCTAAGAAAATTATTAGATGATCATTTAAACAAAGCTCGACCTCTGACCTTGGCATTATTAACTCTCCATGTCTAATAACTGCTCCTATGGAAGCGCCCTCTGGTAGCGAAATCTCTTTGATAGATTTTCCAAAAAGCGATGAAGTATACTCATTTGCATGCACTATGCCTTCAACAGCTTCAGCACCTGTATCCATTTTAAGCATTACGTCTTGTGTTACATCGCTGTCTCGTAAGTCTTGCAGAACAGAAGAAACGGTAAGTCTATATGGTGCAACATAGGTATCTATAAATCCTGGTACTAGGCCCAAATAAGAGGGGTTGTTTAAGATAATCATTGTTTTCTTAGCTCCCATCTTCTTTGCGAGCAAGGATGACATTAAATTTGTTTCATCATCGTCAGTTAGGGCGCAAAAAATATCTATATTCGAAATACTTTCACTCTTAAGCAAATCCTCATCTGTAGCAGATCCATGAAGAACAATAGCTTTATCCAGTTGTTTGGACAAACTTGCACATTTTTCTTCATCCGAATCTATTATTTTAGTTTTGTATTCTCCTTCAATTTCTTTTGCAAGAGACATACCTATTTTTCCACCACCAACAATCATCACTCTAGAGTAAGTTTCTTCATGATCTCTAAACTCATCTACAATTTGATCGGTATTTTTTTCAGAAGAGATGAAATATACCTCATCATTTTCTTTTATTATTGTTTCACCAGATGGAATAAACGGTTTACCTCTTCGGTATATCGAAGCAATAAATGCATCTGTTTCTGGCATATCATCTTTAATACCCTTAAGCTCTCTTCCAACAAGCTTACCTTTTTTTCGAGCTCTTACACTAACAAGATTAACTTTCCCATCAGCAAATTTTTCGATTTGGTGAGCTCCAGGGTGAAGTATCAAATCTTTAAGATGATTTTTTACTTCATTTTCTGGGCTTATTAGAATATCTATTGCATTATCACCAAAAACTGTCAAATCATTTCCATATGCCGAATCAGTGATTCTGCAAATCGTTTTTTTAACGTTAAACGATTTCTTGGCTATCTGACATGCGATTATATTTACCTCGTCATCTGATGTAACAGCTATTACTGTTGTAGATTCGTCTGCACTAGATCTTTTTATTGATATAGGATGAGATGCATGACCTTCTATTGTTAAAATATCAAGTCTTTCTTCTAAAGAATTAAGTGCATTTTTATCTTGATCAATAATTGCAACGTCATATCCATTACTTACTAGAGCACGAGCAAGACTACCACCAACACGACCAGCACCTAAAATTAGCACTTTCATAGTGTGTAAATTAAACCTCTTTTTGAAGAATTAAAAGTCTTATGTGAATTTTTTTTTAAACAAAAAAATTTTTGTAAGAATTAAAAGCATCTTTTGATGATATTATATTTTTATTAGGAAATTGTAAGTCAGTAATTACTATCACTCTATCTTTTGTATTTATATATATACCTGATGCATCAAATTTATGAAAAGATCCTGGTTTGCCAGAAGACAAATCATTAGTTAGTTTTAAATTATGAATTTTAATAGTTATATCTTTATGTACAAATGATGTTCCAGGCCAGCCATAATAAGCTCTAAATTTATTATGAATAGATGAACTATTCTCTGTGAAATCAAGCAATCCATCTTCTTTAGTTATTTTTTTACAAAAAGTTTTTTTAGTTTCATCTTGGTCAATAAAAGATAACTCATCCTGTTTTATATAGTCTAGAACTTCGATAAGTTTATTTATTGATAGCTCTGTAAGTTTCTTTTCAAGAGTATCTTTGTTATCTGAAGGATTTATATCACATTTAAATTGCTTAATAATTTTTCCTGAATCAAGCGACTTATTCATTTCTATATATGTTACACCAGTCAATTTGTCACCCATTAATAATGAGCTTTGGATAGGTGATGCGCCTCTATATTTAGGAAGTAAGGAGAAATGAATATTTATTGGAAATAATTTTGGTAATTTCAGAAGCCACTCTGGAATTATTCTGCCATAAGCAACAACAAGCAGGATGTCTATATCGAGATTATTTAATGTTTTTTTAAATTCATCTTCATTTAAATCAGTCGGCATAAATACTGGAATTTTATTTTTTTTTGCCTCAATAGACACGGGTGATTCAATAAGCTTATTCCCCCTTTTACCAATTTTATTATTTTGAGTGATTACTCCCTTAATGTTGATTTTTTTTGATAATATTAAAAATTTAAGAATATCCGCGGAATTGATTGGAGAGCCTGCATATAAAATATTCATAATAAAAATATCTTCTGTTATTTTCTTTTAAATTCTTTTAAAAGTCTCTTTCTAACTCTATCTCTCTTCAATGCACTTACATAATCTACCATTAATTTGCCCTCTAAATGATCAATTTCATGTTGAATGCAAATTGATAGCATACCTTCAGGCTTTATTTTATGCTCTTTCCCCTTTAAATCTTGCCACTTAAGCTCAATATTGTCAGGTCTGGCAATATTATGATTAAAACCAGGTATGGATAGGCATCCTTCCTCAAATTCAATTAATTTATGCTCTTTTTGTACTTTATATTCAGGATTTACAAAAACCATTGGTTTATTTCTTTCTTCAGACAAATCCATAACTACCAATCTTATATGTTTATCCACCTGTGTAGCTGCTAAACCAATCCCATTAGCATCATACATTGTATGTAACATGTTATCTGACAATTTTTCTAGACTTTTGTCGAATTTTGTTATCTTTTTGGCCACAGTTCTCAGTTTTGGATCTGGAAATACTAGAATTTTTAATTTTTTAGACATATTTGGATAAATTTCATTATAATTTCTGAATTATAATCTAGATAACTATTAAGAGAACAAAAATATGACAAATTCAAGTTTACAGGTTGCCATAATCATGGGTTCGGATAGTGATTTGCCTGTTGTAGAGGCAAGTTTCTCTATTCTTGACTCTTTTGGCGTTAAATATACTAAAAATGTAATGTCCGCTCACAGAACACCGCATGATGTAATGGATCTCATTAAAAGATCTGAAGAGAATGGCTGTAAAGTATTTATAGCTGCTGCTGGAATGGCTGCGCATCTGGCTGGAGCTGTAGCTGCTCATTCAACAAAACCAGTTATTGGAATTCCAATTGAATCAGGTGGGATGGGCGGAATTGATTCATTGCTTTCAACCGCTATGATGCCTCCTGGTGTTCCTGTTGCAACAGTTGCTGTTGGTAAAAGTGGTGCAAAGAATAGTGCAATTTTGGCTGTTCAAATTCTAGCAACATCTGATGATGAGCTTGCCCAAAAACTAAAAGATTATAAGTCAAATATGAGGGATGAAGTTTTAGAGAAAGACAAGAAACTTAACTCATAATTGAAAAATAAATCTTTAGATATTGCCTCATCAGTAGAGTGGATTAAATCGGGAAAAATACTTATTCATCCAACAGAGGGCATTTGGGGTCTTGGCTGCGACGCTTTTAATGAAGATGCTGTTAATAAGATATTCAAAATAAAAAGAAGAAGTAAAAATAAGAGTTTCATACTTCTTTCAGAATCATTAGATTTTTTAAAAAAATATGTACAAGATCTCAACATTGAGGATGAAAAATTTTTAGAAAAATATTGGCCAGGACCAGTAACATTTCTTATAAAGTATAATCAAAACTTACCAGGGCATCTCCATACGGAAAATGAAAAAATCGCTGTAAGAGTAAGTAATCACTTACCTATAAATCGCCTTTTAAAGCAATTTTCTGGTCTTATGGTTTCAACATCATCTAATCTTTCTGGTGATGGTATTATTCAAGATCCAATTAAAATTCTTGAGTTTTTTGAATCAAATGATTTGGCATATTATGATGAGCAACTTGGACAGACAAATAAACCATCCAAGATAATAGACTTAGAGACTAAGTCTGTAATCCGTGAATAAAATGAAGCATGAAATTGAAAATAATTTAATAGAAATACAGTCAGATATTATTAATGTTTTTAAATCACTTGAATCCAAAAACGACTCAATTATTTCATTAGATGAGTGGAATCGAGAAGAAGGTGGCGGCGGCAAAACATTTGTAATAGAAAATGGATCTTTCTTTGATAAATGTGCAGTAAATTTTTCATCTATTAAAGGTAAGGAATTACCTAAAACCGCATTAGCTAATGATCTTAATAAAGAAGTTAATTATGGATATAAGGCAATGGGAGTTTCTGTTATATCACATCCAAAAAATCCAAATGTTCCAACTAGTCATATGAATGTTAGGTTATTTGGAATTTTGAATAAAAACAGTGAAATAGATGATTGGTGGATTGGTGGGGGATATGACCTAACTCCTTTTATAGTATTTGAAGACGATATTAAAGAATGGCATAGAAATGCAAAAGCGTGTCTAGATGAAATTAATAACGATTATTACCCCTACTTTTCTGACAATTGTAATAATTATTTCAAAATACCGCACAGGAACGAGAGGAGAGGAGTTGGAGGTATTTTTTTTGATAATTTAAAAGATTTATCCTTAGATAATAGCGTAAAAATGCTTGAATCTGTTGCAAATGCTTATCTAGGATCCTACATGGAAATTATAAATAAAAGGAAAAACATCAAATTTTCGGATACAGAAAGAGATTTTCAACTCATTAGAAGGGGAAGATACGTAGAATTTAACCTTATTTACGACCGAGGTACTTTATTTGGACTTCAATCAAACGGGAGAATAGAATCAATTCTGGCGTCTTTGCCAAATAATACTAAATGGCAGTATAAAAAAACAAAAGAGTACATCAAATTAGAAAAAGAGCTTTTATCAACAATTAATAAGGATTGGAATGTCTAAATTATATAAATTAGGTGTTGTTGGAGATCCAATTGAACATTCACTATCTCCTTTTATCCATTCAAGATTTTCAAGAGAAACGAATATCAATATTGAGTATTTGCCTTTTAAAGTAAAGCAAGATGATTTTGCATCTTTTGTTTCTGAGTTTTTCAAAGACTCTTTGTCAAAGGGCCTTAACATAACACTTCCTCATAAAAAAAATGCTTCAATGCTTGATGGAGTAATTTCAAAAGAAGCAAAGTATATAAATGCTGTAAATACTATTGTTAAAGATGAGAAGAAAATTTTTTTATACTCAACTGACGGTGTGGGCTTCATTGATGATATCAAAAACAAAGGCTTTATTTTTAAAGACAACAAAATTTTGATAATAGGCGCTGGTGGTGCTGCAGAAAGTATTCTTTATACGGTTGCTCATAATAAGCCTAAAGAAATAACTTTGTATAACCGGACTATTGAAAAGGCCGAAAAGTTATGTCGAAAATATTCTCATATTTCTAAAACAGAACCTATTCTTGATCATAACAGTCCATATGACATAGTCATTAATAGCAGCTCTGCTGGACTGACAGGCGAATTCAAACCGATTGAAGAATTAAATATATCAAAAAGCACCATTTTCTATGACTTAAATTATTCACTGACTGAAACTCCTTTTTGTAAATGGGCAAAAGGAATTTCTAATAATGTTTATGACGGAATTGGCATGTTGGTTAATCAAGCTGCACATTCTTATAATATGTGGTTCGGTATTTTTCCAGATACAAATAAAGTAATTCAAGATATTGAGGATATGAGAGGATGAAACGGTTTGTTCAATTTATTGCTGGAGCAATTTGTCCAGATTGCAAAAGCAAAGACACAATCGCTCTTAATCCGACTAATGACGAAATCTATTGCGTTAAATGTAATTTTGTTGAAAAAAGACCAGAGCTTAAAGAAACAAAAAGAAATGAAGAAATAAAAGTCATAAATATTGAAGATTATAAAAAGAATAAAGATAAAAATTAATAGAATTTAGACCTTCAAAACGATATTATACCTATCGAAAAATTTTGTAATTTTCTTTGTTGTATATATATAAATGACTTATAATGCATCATAAGTAAATTTTATTATTAAGACACACTTATTTTTGGGCGGATAATGTTATTTAAACTTTTCTCAATCTTACATAAGAAGCCATTCTTTGCGCTTCTGCTTAC
The DNA here is from genome assembly GCA_902628085.1 of uncultured SAR86 cluster bacterium. GTDB lineage: Bacteria > Pseudomonadota > Gammaproteobacteria > Magnimaribacterales > D2472 > SAR86A. The sequence goes on along the minus strand of CACOLO010000009.1, from coordinate 23,930 downwards.
CCTTAATGCTCCTTTATTGACTGCAGATTGGTTTGCATTAAATATGACTAGAGGAATAACAGATATAAGCAATGAAGTGTTTGAACTGCATATGCTTATATTTTGGATATGTGTTGCAATAGGAGCAGTAGTTTTCTCCATAATGTTCTACTCAATGTGGGCTCACACTAAAGAAAAGAATCCAGTGCCTGCTAAATTTCATGAAAATCATAAACTTGAAATAGCATGGACCATAATTCCTTTTCTTATTCTCATTGCAATGGCTGTGCCTGCTTCAAAGACATTGGTGAAAATATATGATGACGAAGCTGGGGATATCAATATTCAGGTAACTGGCTATCAGTGGAAATGGCAGTACAGATATCTGGAAGACGATGTAAGTTTTTTTCAAAACCTTTCCACCGATCTTGATGAAATATATAACTTAGTACCAAAAGGTGAAAATTACCTTCAAGAAGTAGATGAAATGCTTGTTATACCTGCCGGAAAGAAAGTTAGATTTTTAATTACAGCTAACGATGTAATTCATTCCTGGTGGATGCCTGCCTTTGCAATAAAACAAGATGCAATACCAGGATTTGTAAACACCGCCTGGACCGTTGTAGATGAGCCTGGTATCTATAGAGGTAAATGTACCGAGCTTTGTGGGAAAAATCATGGCTTCATGCCGATTGTTGTAAAAGTTGTTGAACAAGATGAGTATGACGAATGGGTATATGGTAAAAAACAAGAAGCAATCAAACTTGCTGAATTAACAACAAAAGAATGGACTGCTGAGGAGTTAGTCGCTAGAGGTGAGAATATCTATGAAGTTAATTGTGTTGCCTGTCATCAAACCTCTGGTCAAGGAATCACTGGAATTTTTCCAGCTTTAGCAGGTAGTGATGTTGTAATGAATAACAAGGATAGAAATATCGAGATTTTAATGGAAGGCGTTCAAGGCGCAGCAATGAATTCGTTTAGTTATCTATCGGAGGTAGAGCTTGCAGCAGTTATCACTTACACAAGACAATCCTGGGGTAATGCTGAAAAGGGAGATGGCGAAATAGTCGTTCCTAAAGATATTGTAGATTACAAAGAACCAAAAATTTAAAATAGGAAATTATTATGAGTGCAGTTATAGAAAATCATCATGACGACCACCATCACGGTCCTGCCAAAGGTATAACAAGGTGGTTGTATACAACCAACCATAAAGATATAGGAACACTTTATTTATGGTTCAGTTTTGCCATGTTCTTAATTGGTGGAGCTATGGCTATGGTCATCAGAGCGGAGCTTTTCCAACCAGGCATGCAGATCGTTGAACCAGAATTTTATAATCAAATGATTACATTGCATGGCTTAATTATGATTTTTGGTGGAGTCATGCCTGCTTTTGTTGGTTTGGCAAATTGGCTGGTTCCAATGATGATTGGTGCGCCAGATATGGCACTACCTAGAATGAATAACTTAAGTTTTTGGATATTGCCTTTTGCGTTTTTTATTCTTTTATCTTCTCTATTTATGGAAGGAGGAGCACCCAATTTTGGTTGGACTTTCTACGCACCACTTTCAACAACATATGCACCACCTAGTGTGACATTCTTTATTTTTTCTGTTCATATAATGGGAGCTTCCTCAATTATGGGTGCTATAAATGTTGTTGTTACAATTATGAACATGAGAGCTCCAGGCGTTTCATTAATGAAAATGCCACTTTTTGTTTGGTCATGGTTAATTACTGCATACTTGTTAATTGCTGTGATGCCTGTTTTGGCTGGCGCTGTCACAATGATGTTAATGGATATTCATTTTGGCACAAGCTTCTTTAATGCAGCCGGAGGCGGAGATCCAGTTCTTTTTCAACACATATTTTGGTTTTTTGGTCATCCAGAAGTTTACATAATGATATTACCGGCTTTCGGAATCGTTTCACATATAATCGAAACTTTTTCTAGAAAACAACTCTTTGGATATTCCTCAATGGTTTGGGCCATGCTCTCTATCGCAATTCTCTCTTTTGTTGTTTGGGCACATCATATGTTTACAGTAGGACTTCCTTTAGCTGCGGAAATATTTTTTATGTGGGCAACAATGCTTATTGCTGTTCCTACTGGTGTAAAAGTTTTTAATTGGGTAGCTACAATGTTTAGAGGTTCTCTAACTTTCGAAACTCCAATGTTGTTCGCGATAGCATTCGTTGTTTTATTTACAATCGGTGGATTATCAGGATTAATGCTTGCTATTGTTCCAGCAGATTTCCAATATCATGATACCTATTTTGTTGTTGCGCATTTCCACTATGTATTAGTACCTGGAGCTATATTTTCCATAATGGCTGCAGTTTATTATTGGATACCTAAATGGTCTGGAAACATGTATGACGAAAGACTAGGAAAACTTCACTTCTGGCTTTCATTTATTGGCGTAAATGTAACATTCTTTCCTCAGCATTTTATTGGTCTAGCTGGAATGCCAAGAAGATATCCTGACTATGCATTGATATTTGCTGATTGGAATATGGTATCAAGTGTTGGAGCTTTCTTATTTGGATTTTCTCAACTTCTCTTTTTATTTATTGTTGTAAAGACAGTTATGGGTGGTAAAAAAGCAACAGCTCAAGTTTGGGATGGTGCAAAAGGGCTTGAATGGACTGTGGCATCTCCTGCTCCATACCACACGTTTTCTTCACCACCAAAGATTGACTAATGAAAAAAGAAGCAAAAAAAACATTAATAAAATTAGTTGTAGCTGTTCCATTAATGTTTGCTTTTGGTTTTGCATTAGTGCCTCTATATGACGTTTTTTGTGAGGTCACTGGTATAAACGGGAAAGTTTTTCAATCAGAATATTCAGAAGAATTGGTTACAGAAGATGGAAGACAAATTGCACTTCAATTTATATCGACTAATAATGAAAATATGCCATGGACATTTAAACCGTCCGAACAGGTCCTCAGCATACAAACTGGTCAATATCATACTGCAACTTTCTATGTAAAAAATACAACTGATAGGACAATGATGGCACAAGCAGTCCCTAGTGTTGCACCATCAAATGCAGCAGAGCACTTAAAAAAATTAGAATGTTTTTGCTTTGAGCAACAAGTCTTGAAGCCTGGAGAAGACGCTTTGTTACCAGTTAAACTGCTGGTATCGAATGATTTACCATCTAATATAAAGAATATAATTTTGTCATACACAATATTTGACATAACCGACTATAGTGATGATACATTTGCTCAAAATGAAATGGGAATGGAGTAAAACAACATGAGTGGGGGAAGCTACTACGTTCCAGATCAAAGCAGATTTCCAATATTTATGGCATTCTCTTTGTTCATTCTCGTCATGGGTGCGTCAAGCACAATAAATAATTTGGATGACCCAACTAGCAAATCTGTATATATCTTATATTCTGGGTTCGCTTGTTTATTTTTAACAATGTTTTTTTGGTTTAGGCAAGTAATCAAAGAACATCTTGCTGGATTAGATTCAAATCAACTAAAACAATCATATGTTTACGGCATGGCATGGTTTATTTTTTCTGAAGTGATGTTTTTTGCGGCTTTTTTTGGAGCTCTTTTTTATGTGAGAACTTTTGCAGTACCATGGTTAGCTGGTGATGGAGCTAAAGGTGGGGCAATAACTGCAATTGAACTATGGCCAGCGTTCGAGTCATCCTGGCCAGTTATGACCACTCCTGATCAAGGCAACGAATACGATTTAGCTAAAAAAAGTATGGCCTGGCCAGGGTGGAACTATGCACTTCAATGGCTGCCTCTTTGGAATACTATCGTGCTTCTCAGCTCTTCATGGACAGTCCACCTGGCTCATCTTGGTCTAAAGAAAGGAAATAGAAGAAAGTTTAATGCCTATCTTGGATTAACAGTTTTTCTAGCTTTAATATTCGTCGGGTTACAAGCACTTGAATATTATGAGGCATATGCACATTATGGATTAACTTTGAACTCAGGTATTTATGGCTCTACTTTCTTTATGTTGACGGGATTCCATGGATTTCACGTAATGATGGGAGGCATTATGTTGGCCGTAATGCTTGCAAGATCAGTCTTTGCTGGCCATTTTGAGCAACATGATCACTTTGGATTTGAGGCTGCATCTTGGTACTGGCATTTTGTTGATGTAGTTTGGCTGATGCTTTTTTTATTTGTTTATATTTTATAATTAGGAATCTTGCCAAGGAACACTATTTCCAAGCTCACCAGTATAAAGGCCAACAGCAATTAATATGATTAAAACTGTAGCAAAAAAAACTCTAAGGCCAAGCAAATAGACAGTTCTTTTTCTTCCCGTTTCACCTCTATCAACTAGAAGAAAAAAAAGGCCACCAGCAAGAGAAAGAAGCAAAAGAGGTATTACGATATAAATTAAAGTTGTAATCATATTAAAATTTTAAAGCATATATACTTTTATAGATATGGAAAAAAATAAATTTAATCCTGGCACTAGAATAACAATATTTTTTATATTTTTTGCTTTTTTATTTTTTTCTTTAGGGTTATGGCAGATTGAAAGAGGTCAATCAAAACAATACCTTTTAGATGAATTTGAAAATAATACTCAAAATAATCCAAACGTATTAAATGAAAACTCAAAGAAATGGGACAGAGTATATGTCCAAGGTAAATGGGATTCGTCTAAGCAGGTACTAATAGATAATGTTATAAATAGAGGAATAGCTGGATTCAAAGTTTTAACACCTTTAAGAATTCTTGAGACAGATCAACTTATTTTAATTGATAGGGGATGGGTGAAGAGGAATCAATCAAGAGAAAATTTACCTGATATAACAATAACCGAAAGCAATGAAAGAGTCAGTGGAATATTAGAGTATCCAGAGTTAGGGCTAGTCCTATCCGGCGAACTGGTTTCAGACACTTGGCCAAAGGTATCACAAACTAAAAATCTTGAAATCATCTCAAAAGAATATACCGAGGCACTATATCCTTTAATTTTAGTTGCAGATCCTACCAGCAAAAATAGCCTTGAATATATTAAAATCAACCCAACAAATATGACACCAGTTAAACATTATGGATATTCTGCTCAATGGTTTTTAATGTTCTTAGTTTTATGCTTTATGTATGTTTGGTATGGATTTAAAAAAAATGAAAAGTAAATTTTTTCTAGCAATTTTATTATTAACACCAATATTGGTAGTTACATTTTCAACTTTTTATTTTTTAATGGGAATGTCGCCAGAAGGTAGTAAAAATAATGGAGTATTCTTTAAGAGTTATTTTGATTTAAATGATTTCAAAAATGATGAAGGCAAACAAGATCTTTTACTATTTGACGATGGTAAATGGATATTATCAGTTTATGTTACTGACTTAGAAGCCAGTGAACAATCAATATACTTAGCAAGACAATTGAATGTTGCTTTAAATAGAGATATAAATAAGTTAAAACGAGTCATATTTTATTCAAACAAATTACTAGAAAGCAACTTAAAAGAACTTAAGTCACAATATCCTCGCGTAGAAATAGTAGAGGATAAGAATGGAGTTTTACTGAACGTTTTGCAAAGAAACTCAGCACTAGATTTTAATATTAAAAATCCAATATTTGTTATTGATCCATATGGAAGGGCTGTAATGTACTTTTTACCAGATACAGATCCAAAGTTAATTTTAAAAGACCTTAAGGTGTTAATTTAATGAACCACATAAAAAATCTTTCTTTGTTAGGCATTGTTATGGCTTTTGTAGTTATTGCGCTAGGAGCATGGACAAGATTAGTTGATGCAGGTTTAGGTTGTCCTGATTGGCCAGGTTGTTATGGATTTGTATTTTGGCCTAATGATGAGGCTGAAATCGCATTAGCTGAGAGTAGGTTTCCCTTATTCCCTTATGATATTAACAAGGCGATACCAGAACAGGTTCACAGGCTTTTTGCAGCATCGCTAGGCTTATTAGCAATAATATTAGTATATCTCTCATTTAATAAGACTAGTAATAAATCTATTAAGAGATGGTCAATCTTTCTTTTATTACTAATTTGCTGTCAGGGATTATTTGGTTACTTAACTGTAAGTCTAAAACTGTTGCCAATTATTGTAACCATTCATTTGTTTGGAGGCTTTGCTACATTAACACTTTTATATTTCATATATTTAAAATCAAGAAACTTCAAGATTTTAAACCAGATGAACATATCCGGTTTGAGGGTCATAGCTGCTGTAGCAATGGTTGCGCTAATTTTTCAAATATTTTTGGGTGTTTGGACAAGTACAAACTATGCCTCATTAGCATGTGCAGATTTTCCTACTTGCCAAGGTAGTTATTTACCAGAAATGGATTTCAAGAGCGGATTTAATTTAAATCAAGAGGTTGGGCCTAATTATTTATATGGACTTCTGGACAACCCTGCAAGAGTTGCTATTCATTATTCACATAGAATTTCTGCTCTTATAGTTACTCTAATATTTTTAATTTTAATGTCTAAACTTTGGTTTTCGGAAGCCGCACCTCTTGCGTCTACTCTTGGAATATTGCTTCTAACTCAAATAACTTTAGGAATAATTAATGTTGTATATGTTCTTCCATTGTATGTTGCTATTGCACATAACTTAGTTGCTGCGTGCCTATTACTTGCAATGTTTACCGTTAATTATTTAGCCTGGAAAAAATGACTCTTTTAAAGAGCTATTACTCGTTATGTAAACCCAATGTTGTTTATATGATGTTGATTTGTGCTTTTGTTGGAATGCTGTTGGCAGAAGAAACTGTGTCCTCGCTTTCTTATCTTTTTATCTCCTTACTAGGAATAGCTTTATGTGCAGCTTCAGCTGCTGCAATTAATCAGGTAATTGATAGAAATACAGATGCATCTATGACAAGAACTGATCAAAGACCTCTCCCAAAAGGTGAGCTTTCAGTTATGCATGCGTCAATTTTCGCTTTAGTTATTGGAATTATTGGAGCATTAATTTTATTTTTTTATGTAAATACACTAACAATGTTTTTAACAATAGGTTCTTTGATAGGCTATGCTTTTGTTTATACTGTATATCTTAAAAGAGCTACGCCTCAAAATATTGTTATTGGAGGACTTGCAGGAGCTGCACCTCCTTTATTAGGCTGGTCGTCGGTTACAAACACCATAGATCCATATGCCTTGTTGTTAGTTTTAATAATATTTGTTTGGACTCCTCCTCATTTTTGGGCTTTGGCAATTTACAGAAAAGATGAATATGCAAAGGAATCGATTCCTATGATGCCGGTAACTCATGGAGTCTCTTTCACTAAGCTTCAAATAGTCTTATATACAATAATATTATTTATAGTTAGTGTCTTGCCATATATTGTTTTAATGTCAGGCGTTATATATTTAATTGCAGCGCTAATTCTTAGCTCAGTTTTCCTATATTACTCATTGAAACTTTTTTATAGCAACAATGACGAGGATGCCATGAGAACTTTCCAATTCTCAATATATTATATTTTTTTAATTTTCTTGGCTTTACTTGCAGACCATTACATAATTACTGATTAATGACGGTTAAGAAAAATATCTTACTGATAGTAATATTTATTTTTGCTGTATTAACTTTATTTATTAATAAATTAACTTCACCGAGAGTTTTAAGCACAAATGAATTATTAATAAATGGCCTTTTTTTATTCGAGGCCCCAAAAGAAATTTCTGACTTTACTTTTTTTTCATCAAATGAAAAAGAATTTAGTAAATCAGATCTTCAAGGAAAGTGGACATTAATGTATTTTGGTTTTACAAAGTGTCCAGATGAATGCCCAACGACAATGTATCAAATGTCAAAACTTATAAAAGTTCTTAGAGAAAAAAACTATCCCCTTGATGATAAGCAGTGGATTTTAGTTTCTATTGATCCCGAGAGAGACACTCCTGACCAAATTGATAAATATGCCAAAGGATTTGATGAGGCATTTGTGGGAGTTGTTAACAACAGACCAATGTTATTGAGTCTAGCAACTCAGTTATCTGTTAATAATGTTATGCCAAGTTCAGATAAATCAGATCACTCTCATTTGGATAATCACGTTAACAATATCATTCTACTTAATCCAAATGGAGAATTTGCAGGAATCTTTAGACCGCCTTTTGATATATCAAGACTATCTTTAACATATCAATCAGTGACTATGTAATGCCAAATTTATTTAGTGATTTTTCTACTAAAAATGTTTACTATTAAACTATATTTACTTAAGAGAGCTATTATGAAAAATTTTCTATTTGTTACAAGTGTTTTATTGATTGTAAGTTCTTGTGCAACTACACCTTCTGCGCTAAGCACAGCTGCGGCAGTAGCAGCAAAGCCTTCACAAGATTCTCTGCAGTCTTATTTTGATTTATCAAAATCTTCAGATTCTGGTGGAGCCATGGTTTCTATCGAAACAGATGGCGAATTTAAGATGGCCATGGATAAATGCTCATCACAAGCTGTTGCTCAATATGATAAAGACATGATGTCAGAAGTATCAGACGATGCTAAAGGTGATCTTGCAAGCCAAGCTACTGGACAGGCTTTAGTGGCCTCTGGAGCAGGATCTGCACTGCTTGCTCCTGTTGCTGTGATTGCAGCCCCAGCTGCTCTTATGTATTCAGCATATAATGTTGCTAATGCTGCATCAGAGATAGCTGCAAGATTTGAAGCTGAGAAAGATTATGCATTAATGCTTCAACAATGTGTGAGTGAGTCTGGTTATACAATAAGCCTGATAGAATTTGAAGAATCCCAGCCTTGAAAATATTATAAATAATTAAACTTTTTTAAAGAGAAGTGTCATTCTGTCACTTTCACCAATATCGAGATATTTCTCTTTATCCACTTCTTTTAATCTTAGGACAGGAGGAAGCGTCCAGACTCCTCTTGGATGATCTTTGGTATCTTTAGGATTAGCATTTACCTCAGATTTTGAAACCAATGTAAATCCGTGCTTTTGAGCAATTTTTATAGCATATTCTTCAGTCACATAACCAGTTTTTTTCATTTCTTGTAGACTTGTTCCAGGATTCGCTCTATGTTCTACCACGCCTAGTATCCCACCAGGTTTAAGAGATTCATATGCATTGGAAAAGATAAGATCTATCTGAGGCCCAATCCAATTATGAAGATTTCTAAAAGTTAAGACGGCATCTACAGTTTGTTCTTCCGCAAGTTTTGAGCTTAGATCAACAACTTTTACATTTCTGTAAATAGGATTTTGAGCAACTTTTTCTTCAAAATTATTTCTCATTCTTATATAAAAGTCCCTATCAGAATCTTTGTCAAAATGAGCTGCAATGATCTTTCCAGGACTTTGAATATAATTAGCAAGAATTTCTGTATACCATCCACCACCAGGAGAAAGTTCCACAATTGTCATGTTTTGTTTAATTTCGAAAAAACTCAATGTCTCATAAGGATTTCTATACTTATCTCTTAAGATATTTTTAGGGTTTCTATCATCGCTACTGATAGCAGTCTCTAAATTATGTGCCTGGCCATAAGGAGAAAATATAAGGACTGCAGTAATAACTAGAAGATAGTTTATGTAAAATTTGCAAACATTCATTTTAAATTTTTATTATAACTTTTCCTTTGGCTTTTCTATTCATTAGATGGGCAATTGCTAGCGCACCATCATTTAAACTAAACGAATCAGATACCTCTGGATTAATTTTTCCTTCTGAATGAAGTTTAAAAAGCTCTTCAAAGTTGTTTCTATTTTCATCTGGATGCATTCCAACCCATGCTCCCCAGAAAACGCCTACGATTTTCATGCCCTTTAACAGTGCAAGATTGATTGGTATTTTTGGGATCTCACCAGCAGCAAAACCTATAACAAGGTATCTGCCGTCCCAAGCAGTTGCTCTTATGCATGGTTCTGAATAATTGTCCCCAATTGGATCATAGACGACATTAGCTCCCATACCTCCCGTCAATTCTTTAATCTTTGAAGAAAGTTCTTTTTGTTGATTCTTATCAAGCTTTCCACTTTCATATATGAAACCTTCGTCTGCACCATGTGCAATACATAAATCAATCTTATCTTGTGTTGACGCAGCTGCGATAACTTTTGCCCCCATGGCTTTACCAAGCTCGACTGTTGCAAGCCCAACGCCTCCCGCAGCTCCTAGAACAAGCAACGTTTCACCTTCTTTTAACTCAGCTCTTTGTTTTAAAGCATAGAGAGAAGTTCCATAAGTCATCGGAAGAGCAGCAGCAGTTTCAAAATCCATAGTATCAGGTATTTTCATCACGGTATTTTCGTGAACAACAATTTTTTCTGCAAAAGCTCCTAGGCCAGTCATTGCAAAAACCCTATCTCCAACTTGAATATCTTTTACATCATCTCCGATGGCTAAAACTTCTCCTGCAGATTCGCCACCTGGTGTGAATGGTAATTCAGGTTGAAATTGATATAGGCCCTGTATCATCAGAACATCTGGAAAATTTACACTTGCAGCTTTGTTTTCAATTAGAACATGACCTGGAAGTAATTCTGGATCAGCTATTTCATTTACTTTTAGCTTGTCTGGTAATCCAAGCTCAACACATTGCAGCGCTTTCATAATTTCTCCTCAAAGATTTATATTATAATTTTTTACGTATTCATTCATCTCTTCGCTTGAATTTTTTTGAAGGCTGTTAAGTTTATCTATAGATAGTTCTGCTTCCATTTTAATGCTTTCAGCATACTTGTCGTTGGCTTTTTTAAAAAATTCAACCACTTCTTTTGCTTTATTAAGACCATGTTCATGATAAGAGGTTTTTGGTAGCATGCCTTTTGAATAAGTTTTCACATAATTAATAGCATCTATTAGCCTTTCACTATTTCTAAAGCAACATGCTAACTTAATTAAGTCAGAGTAAATTTTTTCCCTGGCATCACCCAAAGTTTCTTCGACAGAATTAATAGATAGCTTTATTCCATAATCTCTTCCGTCGTAAACAGTTTTCTTATCGTTTTCATCAATTCTGAGTTTTTCTTCATTAGAAATATCTTCGCTGGGACAAATTAGACAATAAATTAAAATCATATCTAAAAATTTAATATGATGTTTAGAAATTCCAGTTGGCTCATTTGGATCGATATCGATACCTCTTATCTCCAAATACTCTATGCCAAATTTCTTAAGTTGATTATAAGGCCTCAGGTTTTCCTCTGAGGCTCTTTTTGGCCTTATTGAATCATAGTATTCATTTTCAATTTGTATAATTCCATCTGATATTTGATGAAATTCACCATCATTATCTATTAATCCTTTACTTTGAAAATCAGGATAAGGGTCAGTGATTGCACTTCTTATTTTCCTAAGAAATTCTTCTAGAGAGTTATATTTGATATTTAAATTCTTTTGAGCATCACTAACGTAACCTATATCACTCATTCTTAAAGATGTTGCGTTTTTTTGATACATGTCATTGTTAGATAGCTTTGACAGATTATTAAATCTGCCATTTACAAAAGACTTATCAACTACATTTGTTTGTCCAAATTCACTCAACACAAACCAAAAAATTCTTTTGAAATTTCTTATTAATCCAAGGTATATCTCATCATAATCTTCCTGTGAATTATTTAGGCTTAATTTTGATAATGATTCGTTATTAATTGAGAAGTTATAGTGCATTCCAGAAACACACTGCATAGTCGAGCCATACCTGACCTTAAGTCCTTTTCTATAAACATGTTTTAGTAAGCCAGTATTGCTTTGATGATAATATCCTAAATTGATTTTTGATTCGTCTTTAATGTGTGGTGGCATTGATAATGGCCACACAGTTTCATCTTCATTTATGTTATCTATAACAAAAATATGAAGACTGGTTAAAAATGCATGTAGCTCATCAATGTCATCAAAAGTAGGAGTAACTAGTTCAAGCTGAGCTTCAGCAAAATCTGTTGTAATAAATTTATTGGTAAGTGCCGATCCAAGCGACTGAGGGTGCTCTCTTTCTGAGATATTACCTTTACGGTTAACTCTAAAAAATTCTTTCTCAATACCTCTATTAATGACTAGGTCATTAAAGAAATTCAGTTTACTTAATTCTTTGAGCCTTTTTTCTAAAAAATCATTATTCATTAAATCCAGGACCAGCTGAAACTATATCAGGATTTACATTAAATTTTTTAAAATTTTCTTGGAATTTATAAACAAGATCTTTTAAGTACTTTTGATACTCTTCATTGTCTTCCCATGTTTTTTCTGGTGTAAGTAGGATAGATTCAACACCTTCTATTTCTAGAGGCACTTCGAGATTTAATCCAGGTATCATCTGCGTTTCTACATTATCCAGTTCGCCATCTTGGATGGCATTTACTATTCGTCTTGTAACAGGAATATCAAACCTTGAACCTTTGCCATATGGCCCTCCTGTCCAACCTGTATTAACCAGAAAGACTTTTGATCCATAACCTTCAATTCTTTTCATAAGCAAATCTGCATATACATCTGCTGGTCTTGGAAAAAATGGTGCGCCAAAACAAGTTGAGAATGTTGACGCTATATCAGATGAAGAACCCATTTCTGTAGATCCAACTTTTGCTGTATAACCACTGAGAAAGTGATAAGCTGCTGCTTCTTTGGACAATATTGAAACCGGTGGAATAAGGCCTGTTAAATCACATGTAAGAAAGATTACAGTTTCGGGTTCACCAGCTGCATTTGCTTCAACTGCATTTTCAATGTGGGATCTTGGATAACAGCACCTGCCATTTTCTGACAGTGAAGTGTTTGAATAATCAGGTTCATTATTATTTAAAAAAACATTTTCAATAACACTCCCATGTTTTATAGCATTGAAAATTACCGGTTCATTTTCCTCAGAAAGATTAATTGTTTTTGCATAACAACCGCCTTCGAAATTAAAAACTGATCCAGGACTCCAACCATGTTCATCATCACCGATAAGAGAACATTTAGGATCTGCAGACAAGGTAGTTTTACCAGTACCAGATAATCCAAAAAACAATGCCACATTTCCATTTTTATTAACGTTCGCAGAGCAGTGCATAGGCAAAACATTTTTTTCAGGCAATAAAAAATTTTGAACAGAGAACATCGATTTCTTCATTTCACCTGCGTATTTCATGCCAGCAATGATTACTTTTCTTTGAGCAAAATTTATTACAACACAACTCTCAGAATTTGTACCATCAGATTCAGGATCACATTGAAAGTTTGCTGCCGATAAAATTTCCCATTCTTTTTTGTTATTTGGATTATAGTTTTCTGAGCAAACGAAAATCAGTCTTGCAAAAAACGAATGCCACGCAGTTTCAGTTGTAACTCGAACAGGTAGATAGTGCTCTGAATGAGATCCAACATGAACTCTTGAAACGTATCTATCTTTTTCAGCAAGGTATGTTTCAACTTTGTCCCATAAAGAATTAAAGTTATCTTCCTCAAAAGGAATATTTACGTCACCCCAATCAATTAGATTGCTTGATCCAGGTTCCTTAACAATAAATCTATCATTAGGACTTCTTCCTGTTCTTTCACCAGTTTCGGTTGAAAAAGCTCCATTATTTGCAATCACACCTTCACCATTATTAACAGCTGCTATTATCAACTCTTCGTTTGTAAGCTCAAGAGCTTCTGAGGTTTGAGATGAAGTGTCCATGTTTACTAACAAATATTATAGGTACTTGGGGGGAATAATTATATATGTAGAGGTGATAATTATGTACCTATAATATTAGCTTTGTTAGCAATAATTCGAATTACTATGTAGTGAAGTAAAATATAACAGTAGTAGAAAGTCAATTATTTCATTAAATACTGTATTTTAAGCTTTTTCCGCCATTATTTTATGTAGTTATACTACATATTTTGGTAAAAAATGGCTTTATAATACTTTTTTTAAACTCAAAATAAAGTAAAAAACAAAGAAAACGAGCCCCCATTCTGCAAAATTTAAGATAAAACGCATACCATCTTCTGCACAGCTTGGGCCACCAGCAATAGTTCTTGATATCGCCTCGATTAAACCAAAATAATCAACCATAGTATGAAAAGGCATTCCGCATCCTGATAAAGACGATAATTCTTCAACTGTTAAGTTTTGAATATAAATTTGCTTTGAAGTTATAAAAATACCGAAACTGGATGAAAGAATCATTAGCAAGTAACTATATTTAGATTTAAGTAGATAGCTTATTAATGAAGTTAAAATGATTAAACCAAACGCATACCTTGTAAGTATGCACATTGCACAAGCTTGTAAAAAGAAAACCTTATCAAGAAGATAGGCTAGAACAATTACTAGCGATGCAAACATTGCTGAGGCTATTTCAAAATAGTTTTGATAAACTTCTTTAATAAGATTTAACATTTTTATTAATTATAAAAAAACAACAGCAATAATACACTAAATTAATTTTTACAATGAAAGACAGAATTTTTGTAATAGACGGCTCTTCATACCTTTATAGAGCTTATCATGCTATGCCTCCTTTAAGCACCTCAAAAGGTCAGCCAACAGGAGCAGTAAAAGGCGTTACGAATATGTTAATGAATCTCAAGAAAGATAGCGAAGGCTCTCCAATAATCGTAGTTTTTGATGCAAAAGGTAAGACATTTAGAAATGATATTTATTCAGAATACAAAGCTAATAGGCCGCCTATGCCGGATGAACTTCGTCTTCAGCTACAACCAGTAAAATCAATTTGTAAGGCCATTGGATTTCCTCTTATAGAAATTGAAGGTGTTGAAGCAGATGATGTTATAGCAACAATTACCAAAATGGCAAAAGATGCCAAATACAAATGTGTTGTTTCTTCTCTAGACAAAGATCTTATGCAATTGGTTGAAGATCCTGATACAACATTAATGAACACTATGAAGCATGAGATATTTAATGAAGACAAGGTATTTGAAAAGTTTGGAGTGAAGCCAAGTCAAATCAGAGATATGCTTGCCTTAGTGGGTGATTCGTCTGACAACATTCCTGGAGTTCCAAAGGTTGGTCAAAAAACTGCTGCTAAGTGGTTAAACGAATATGGCAATCTGAAGGGAATTATCAACAACGCCGATTCAATTAAAGGAGTTGTAGGAGATAATCTTAGAAATAGTTTAAATGATCTTGATAGAAATATTGAATTAGTTACCCTTAAAGAAGATGTTGATCTGAATCTTAAATTTGAAGATTTATTAATTTTCAATTCTGATGAAGAAGAGCTTGAGAAAATTTTTAATGAATTAGAATTTGCTGCGATAAATAATAATAAAGATGAGAAGTCACCAAAGAAGCTTGGCAAATATAAAACAGTTCTTAATAAAAAAGATCTTGATGATTGGGTAAAAAAAATAAAAAATTCAAAAGCCTTTGCTATTGATACTGAAACTGACTCGGTTGATACTGTTACTGCTAACCTCCTTGGTATTTCAATTTCAGTAAATGAAAATGAAGGTTGCTATATTCCCCTTGGCCATGCCTATGAAGATTGTCCAAAACAACTATCAATGGACTATGTAATCAAAACTTTAGGAAGTGCCATAGAGGAAAACCAAAACAAAATAGTAGGACAAAATTTAAAATTTGACATACCCATACTATCAAGACATGGAATTAATATTACAAATTTTTTAGCAGATACGATGCTGATGTCCTATGTTTTAAATAGTACAGCAACTCGACATGGTATGGATAGACTTGCTGAATATTATTTAAATTATACGACTACAAAATATACCGACGTAACAGGAACTGCTTCAAAACAAATAAGTTTTGCAGAAGTAAAATTGGATGTTGCTACCAATTATGCCGCTGAGGACGCTGACGTAACTTTACGTCTTTTTAATGTTTTTTCCCCACTGCTAAAAGATCAACCTGTTCAAAAAAAACTACTCGAGAATCTTGAGTATCCACTAGTCCATGTTCTAGCAAGAGTTGAACAAAATGGAGCAAAAATTGATAAGAAAAAACTAGCTAATCATTCTCAAGAGCTAAATGAGAAAATTGATGAATTATCTAAGCAGGCATTTAAGATTGCAGGAGAAGAGTTCAATTTAGACTCTCCAAAACAGCTTTTAGAAATATTGTATGAAAAGCAAGGATTGCCAGTTCTCAAAAAGACACCAAAAGGTCAACCTTCAACAAACGAGGATACACTTCAGAGATTATCGGAAGAATATGAGCTTCCTAGGATAATTCTTCAATATAGAACACTTGCAAAGTTAAAATCTACTTATACAGACAGCTTAATTAACATTGAAAACCCTAAGACTAAAAGAATTCATACTTCATATCAACAGGCTGTCACTTCAACAGGCAGACTCTCATCCACAGAACCCAATCTTCAAAATATTCCAATTAAAACTGCTGAAGGGCGCAGAATAAGAGAAGCTTTTATCCCTGAAAAAGGAAATGTTCTTATCTCTGCAGACTATTCTCAAATTGAATTAAGAATAATGGCTCATTTATCAAAAGATAAAAATTTAACTTATGCTTTTAACAATGATGTTGATGTTCATTCATCAACTGCTGCTGAAGTTTTTGGTGTGTCAATTGACAATGTAAGCCAAGACCAAAGAAGAAGCGCCAAAGCTATTAACTTTGGGTTAATGTACGGAATGTCCGCTTTTGGTTTAACAAGACAGTTAGGTATTCCAAGAGGGGAAGCTCAGGAATATTTAGATACTTATTTTGCGAGATATACAGGCGTTAGAGATTATATGAATAATATTAAAGCTCAAGCAAAAGAGGATAAATTTGTAGAGACAATCATGGGAAGACGTCTTTATTTAAATGAAATTAATGCAGCAAATGGTTTAAGACGACAAGCTGCAGAAAGAGCTGCAATTAATGCTCCTCTTCAAGGATCAGCAGCAGACATAATTAAAAAAGCAATGCTCGACATTGATGAATTAATACTAAATGAGCTGTCAGAAGTCCAAATGATAATGCAGGTTCATGATGAATTAGTTTTTGAGTGTCCAAAAAGTAAAGCTGATGCAGTCATGGAAAAGATGAAAGATACCATGGAAAAAACCGTAGAGTTAAATATTCCTTTGATAGCTGAAGCAGCTATTGGGTCAAACTGGAACGAAGCTCATTAGAACTTTTTTATAGCCATCTCCTCACATTGGTTACGTAATCTTTCCATTCTTGATCGAAAAGTTTTTTCATAGCAGATTCTTCAGGCTTAATTTGAAATATTGTTATAAATAACATAAACATGCCGGTGAAAATCAATCCACCTATTAAATTAAATTTTAAAGTCAAGCCAAGTAATATGAATGACATTCCTAAATACATAGGGTTTCTAGAGTATTTAAAAATTCCAGTTACAACTAGAGAGGAAGCTTTTTCTATTGATATTGGATTAACGGTGGTTTCATGGTTCTTAAATGAAATTATTGCTGTTACTAGAACAGATATTCCAACTATGAAGGAAATAATACTCAACGAGTTTAGTATAGAAAAACTAAATTCAGGAAAGAATGACTTTGATAAGTAAATACAAAGCCCAAAGAATAAAGTTACGATTGGAGGTGGTATTTTATTATTCATGCTATTTCTTGATACTATCAACGAAATCCTGGGCTACTTGCTTTTCTATACCAGATGAAAAGAAATGACCCCCAGAATATTTTTTAACTATTGGATTATTGTAGCTTTTAATGGCCTCTTCAACTAGTTTCGAATCTATTTCCAAATCATCTTCAGCATACGCAAAATAGCTTGGGATAGAATTACTCCCGATAATATTATGGTCGTTAAGTCTATTTCCCATAGCATTTCCTAAAAAGAATTTTTTAAAAAATCTCTCAGTTCCTTTAACCTCAAACTGCCCAACATAATGATCTAATAGCTTTTCACTCATTAAATCCTCATATTCTTCAATTCTTTTTAAAACATTTGGAACCAAAAGAACTCTAGATAATAAGTCGCCATATAATGGTATTTTTACTATTGATAATAGTGGAACATTTGCAGAGTTGATAAGTGGAACTTGGTAACCTATAAAGCTAACGTTTTCTGGATTATTTGAAGCATATTTAGCCGCAACTGCAGCACCAAAAGATACACCATAAAGTATTACGTTTTCGGCTTCACAATGCTCAATCAACTCTTTAAGTTGCTTTTCCATCAGCTCAATACTTATATGAGTATCAACTCTATCCGAGAAACCTCTGCCATATTGATCATAAGTTATAACTCTATAATTATTTTCAAGAAAGACATTTACATATTCCTCGTATGCAAGTGATCCAAAAGTAGCTCCATGAATAAGAACAATAACTTCGTTGTTTTTATCTCCGAGATCTTTATAAGAAGTAACACCTTCAGTTAATTTAAGTTCTTGATAGCCAGAATTTAATCTAAATTCATTTATGTCAACATTCTCTCTATCAAGGGAGAAATATAAAAAGACTGGGATAAATAAAAATATAAAAAGAAGATAGAGAACTTTCTTCATTAATTAATATTTCGTTTTATCGCTCAATTGGAGTGTATTGTAATTCTTCTGGGAGAAGAATCTTTATGCCATGTTCTTCTCTTAAATCAGATATTTTCATTTTTAGATATTTCTCAGGCATCTTAAAAGGCCATTTTTTCTTCATTTTAAGGGCTCTAAAAATAACTTTTCTTTTGATCCCTCCAAGTTTCCAAAAAATTTTAAAAAAGCCTAAAATACCAAATTCTTTATACAAATCTTTATAAAGTTGTTTTATTTGAGGAAGACTTTGATATCCCCAAATATATTTAAATTGCCATTTACTTCCCCATACAACCCAACTATCAAGAATTGATTCTTGCTCAATAGATATATCAAGACCAAATATGACATGAGTACAATCATGATCTCTTAGAAGCGTTCCGGAGTTATTATCATCTTTAAAAATTTCAGTCGTATCAGGAAAAGATCTGTAATAGCATTCCAAACCTTCTTCCAAGGTCAAATCACAGTCTTGCTTTTGGTATTCCAACATTATGCTAAAAATTTTAGCATTTCTTTTGAAAGCTTATCAAAGCCAGTTATATTCTTCGATGAAATAGCCATCGGATTTGAACTAGGGATTTTTTCTTTAACAAAATTTATGGCTTTAGAAATTTTGTTATTTGATAATTTATCACTTTTGGTAAGCACTGGAATACATGGAACATCAAAATCTTTGCATAAATGAATCATCTCCCAATCAATCTCTTTTAATGGATGACGAATATCCATAAAAATAATTACTGCAGCTAAAGCTTTCCTTTTTTGAAAGTACTGTCCCAATAAGGATCCCCAATCTTTCTTTTTTGATCTGCTTGATTTTGCAAATCCATAACCAGGCAGATCTAATAACATCAAATCATCATTAACTCTAAAAAAGTTTATTTCTGTGGTTCTACCAGGAGTTTTGCTTATTCTTGCCAATTTTTTATTTTCAGTTAATGCATTTAGAGCACTAGACTTGCCTGCATTCGACCTTCCTGCAAGCAAAATTTCATTACCCGTATCTTTTGGAAGCTTTTTATAGTCTGTTACTCCAAAAACAAACTCGGTATTTTTAAAAAGGTTTTTCATTTAAACGTTTATATCATATCAACCTATGTTTATAATACACATCTACAAAACACACTTATATTTTCTATGAAATATTTTTTAATATTTTTTATATTTTTAGGTTCTATTAATTTTTTATTCGCAGCTGAAGAAAGCTCAAAAAAAATAGAATTGCCTGATAATTTTGTTTCAGGAGATTCTGAAAGAGGATCACAATTAGTTGAATCATGTTCTGCATGTCATGGAACAGACGGAAATAGTATAAGTGGTGATTGGCCTAAACTAGCTGGTCAAAACCAAAAATATCTATATGAACAATTGAAGTACTTTAAAGATGGCATCAGAATGAATGCGCTTATGATGTCAGTTACGCCATACCTTCAGACTTTAGACAATAAAGATCTTCTTGATATTGCTGCCTTTTATTCAGATTATGAAATTACGGTAGGTCAAGCAAGGAACGATGAAGAGCTGCTTAATCTTGGTACACAACTATATAGGTTCGGAAATATGAAAAAAGGTGTTCCTGCTTGTACGTCTTGTCATGCAGTGCATGGACAAGGTAACAGCTTAGCAGGATTTCCAGCAGTTGCAGGACAACAGGTAGGATACCTAACTTCAACTTTGAAAGCATATAGGTCAAAAGAAAGGAATACTGGTGAATTATCAGAAATGATGCAGTCTATTGCACAAAACTTATCAGATGATGAAATAGACGCGCTAGCAAACTATATGCATGGGTTATATCAATGAAGATACTATTTAAAAGTAAACTAGGATTAATATTCATTCTTTTATTTTCTTTGTCTGCGAAGACCGAATTTCGACTTGGTGTTGATTACACGATGGTAAGTAATCCAATGCCTGTGAAACAAGATGGTGTTGTGGAAGTGATGGAATCATTTTGGTATGGATGCAACGCATGTTATTCATTTGAACCATCAATTAATGCATGGGCTGCAGAACAAGATTCAGATGTGAAACTTGTAAAGATGCCTATTACATGGTCTGGTATTCACCAATTACATGCAGCTTTATATTACACAATAGAATCCTTGAAACTCGATCCCTCAACACACTCAGCAGTATTTGTGACAATTCATAAGGAAGGAAATTTTTTACAAAGCCCAGCAAAAATTCAGGAATTTCTTGAGAAATTTGGAGTTGCACCAGAGCTTACATCACAATATTTGAATTCTTTCACTGTCAAGCAAAGAGTTAATAGAGGAATAAAATATGCCAAACAATTAAAGATTGATGGAGTGCCAACAATAATTGTTGATGGAAAATATGTTGTTCAATCAAAAGGCTCTTTTGGAAGAATGCTTGAGGTTGTTGATTATTTAGTTGAACTTCAAAAACCTGTTAGCTGAAAATTATGAATAAGAAAAAATTACTGTTTATCATTCCTCTATGTTTTTTAGTTCTTTTTAATGGCAAAAAATATGATGAAGCTGTTAAAGATAGATTGTTTCTCCCAATCAAGTTATGCCTAGAGGGTGAGGATTGCGGAACAGTCTCTCAAGCATCTCAAATGTCAACCAACGTATCTCAATCTGAAGTAAAAAAAGTTGAATTGTCAGAAGGCTCAGAACATGTTGTAAAGATGTTGAACGTAGGTGAAGGAGGCCAAATGATTTTTGAGCCTGCAGTCATAAAAGTTTCAAAGGGAGATACAATTCATTTTAAAGCTACTGATATGTCTCATAATTCTGTTTCTGTTGATGGAATGGTTCCTAGCGGCGCAGCGCCATGGGCAGGACAACTTAATCAAGACATAAGTGTTACATTCGATACTGAAGGTGTTTATGTTTATCAATGCGATCCGCACGTAATGATGGCAATGATTGGAGTTATTCAGGTTGGAGATCCAATCAATATGGAAGAAATAAAGAAAGCCTCTCAGGATTACAGATCAAAATTTGTTATGAATGCTGAAAGAATAGACAATTATCTAAGTCAGCTTTAATCTTTTTCAAGCTGGCTAATTCTTTTTTCTAGATCATCAACAAGATCTTTAAGATTTTGATATTTAGATTTCTTTACAAATCCACTTTTTTCAATAATCTGGTCTATTTGAGGAGATATATTTTTTTCGATGTTATTAAGAGCTTCCTTAGGGACTAGTTTTGAAACTTTATTTATCTCTTTTTCAATAATACTCCTTATCGCGCTTGACAGATCTTTATCACTCATATTTTTCTTTAATTATTTGGGGTAATTTATACCAAGAATTAAATTCATCTGGTTTATTAAAACTTTGACTCCACACAGCATTAGTATTATTAAACCAAAGTGCCTCAATGCCAAGGCTGAATGCTCCAAACACGTCATTAATTTGATGATCTCCAATATGTAACATATCGCTATAGTTAGAACTATTTATCTTGTTTAATGCTTGGTCAAAATGTGATCTATTAGGTTTGCTATCTTTTGCCTCAAGTGAGCTAATTGAAAAATCAAAAAACTTACCAATTTCAAATTTGAATATATCTGCATTTCCATTTGTAAGAATCCCAAGACTATATTTTTGAGATAACTGTTCTATCGATTCCTCAACACCATCATAAAATTCTACTTCGTGTCTTTTTTGAATGAATATTTCAAAAGCCTTATCAACTAGTTCATTTCTGTAAGATTCTGGTTCTATATGAATAAGTTTCTTTCTAAAAATTTCTTTTCTAAGTTTACTTATATCCCATGCAATACTATCATCCTCTTTAATTAACTCTTCTCTAAGGTTAAGAAAATCATCAAAATCACCCCATTCAATCCTACCTACTTTATCTTCAATCCACTTCCTTGTATCTATTTCTGCTTTTCTTATAGTGGGCATGTTATCCCAAAGAGTATCATCAAGATCAAAGGTAATGAGTTTAATTTTTTTATTCATTCTTTGCCCTTGGATGTGCTTCATCATAGATTTTTGCTAGATGCTGATAATCCAATTTAGTGTAGATCTGAGTTGTAGATAAAGAACTATGGCCTAATAACTCTTGAATGGTTCTCAAATCTCCACTTGATTCAAGCATATGTGTTGCAAAACTATGTCTCAACATATGAGGATGAATTGGAGGAAGCCCCTGTTTGATTGCCATCTTTTTAAGCCTTAATTGAACACTTCGGACTGATAGTCTGTTACCTTTCGAATTAAGGAAAAGAGCTTCCGTATCATTAGATATTTTTTTTCTTTCATTTAACCAGTTTTCAACAGCTTTAATTGCAAACTTTCCTAAAGGCACAAGCCTTGTCTTAGAGCCCTTACCAAGCACTCTCAGAAACGTCATATCGTCCTCGAAATCAGTAATATTAATATTAATTGCCTCAGAAACTCTTAGCCCAGAAGAGTACATTAATTCAACTATAGCCATGTCTCTTATCTCGATAACAGAGCTTGGTTTAAAATTGAGTAACTGCTCTACGTCTTCAGGAGATAAAACATCCGGTAGGGTGTTTGCAATTTTTGGCGCTGTAACTAAGTCAAGAGGAGAAGAAGAAATCAACCCATTTTTTTTTAAAAATCTAAAGAAACCTTTTGCAGAAGATAAATGTCTTTGTATACTTCTAGGATTATTACCTGAAGTGTAGAGATCGCCAATCCATGCAGAACATACTTCGTCATCTATTTGATTATATTGAGATATATTTAAACTATTGATAAATGCTGCAAATTTTTTTAGGTCTCTTTCATAAGATAAGGATGTATTTTTAGATAGGTTTTTTACATCCGAAACATAAAGTATGTAATCTTTAATATTTTTATGGATAAACTTATCATTTTCCATAATTATTTCATCAATTTTTTTTCAAGAACATCTCTTATATATTCTATAAATGTAGTATCTTCATCTCCTAGGTATTTTGTTCTGTCATAGCTACCCAACTTTAATAAACCAATTTCTTCCTGCAAAACAATAACTGCAATAACTAGAGATTCAATTTTTTCATCTCCATTAAATAAATAAGACATTTTCTCATTTGAAAAAGAACCACAATGAATTGCTCCCTTATGCATTGATAATTCTGTTTTTTTCTCAATTTCATCTATTTGTTTATTGTCAAAAAATTCCAAGAGACATTTATCAACATTAAAATCTTTTTTGAAACTTTCATTAACTTTGTTTATTACTTTTTTGTTTGAGCTCGATTCAAGTATTTTTAAAGTTAAATCTTTTGATTTGTTAAATAAATCTTCATTGATTGAGGCTGTATCAATATAAGATTTTAAAAGTTCAATTATATTTTTATGTTCTTCCCTAAGTTTTAAAACCTGCCTTTCTAATATAGAAGATGCAGAACTTTGAGAATGCTTGAATTTCATTTCACTCAAAAGAGACTCTCTTGTTTCAAAAAAATCTAAGTTTTCAAGAAGAAATATTTCTACTGCTTTTGGATCTAATTTTTCACTCATTAATATTTCCTTTGTATATGAAAGTTGTAGGCCCTTTCATTAATA
>CACOLO010000008.1:0-56851 GCA_902628085.1 uncultured SAR86 cluster bacterium | reverse complement strand
ATCCAGGTGGTATTTTCGATAGAGCATCAATAAAAGCTGTCAGAAAACTTATATATGAACCACCATTATTTGAAGAAAAAGCAGTTCCTGTAAGAAATGTTCAATTAACTGTGGTTTTTAAGTTGCAATAATCACTTTTTTTTAAAATGCCAATTAGACTTCAATTACTTCTTTTTGGGGTTGTTGGTAATATATTAGTAGCCGCAATATTTATTTTTTCTTTTGGTTATAGAGAGAACATTCAACAAGAGTCATCTAGTGAATCATTGTTAACTTTATATGATGCTGCATGGTACCAAACTTACAATCAATCCTTTGAGTCAATGGCTAAGTGGCAACCAACCTTTGGAGCAAATGCTTCATATTGGGATCCAGATTCAGAAATATTCATGGATGAAGTATTATCTAGCGGTAAATATACTAACCCATTCTTGGACACAATTACCTCAAATAGAATTGGTGATGCCCAATACATTATTGAATTATTTTTTGAAGAAGAATTAGATTTTGGATATTTAAGTTATGTTATGGCTTATTTCCCTTCTGGCCAAAGAATATATTGTGGAAGTGCACTTGACCTTCAAGGTATTGATCCATGTTCTCCAAATGCTAGGCCTGATTTTTTTGTTAATCTAGATTCTTTTTTAAAGGATATATCTTTAAGACCAAAACAAAATATAGTAAAGATTGAGGATATATCAAACAATCAATCCTCTACCCTTAACCAAGGATACGCTTTTCCAGTAAAAGTTGAAGGGGAAACATTATCAATTATTGTGCTCGGAGTAGATATAAGGAAATCGCTTGAAGTCTTTGAAGATGAATTTGAGGTTAGAACTGCCATAAAAACACCAGAAAGCTTAATCTCACTTGATGATTATTTTACCAGCTATGGTAATGATGAAAATAATGTATTTGGAACTGAAAACTTTGATAAGTTAACAGATCAAGCTTCACAATATAGAGAAAATATTGGTGCAAGATATTCAACACAAGACACTGAACTTGGAACATCAATAACTCTACTTCCATTAAGTTCATATTTATCAGCAGATGCTGCTCAGCTATTTATTTTTAAAGACGAAAGAGAGAATATTCTAAGAGCAACTAATGTTCTAAATATCACATATGTTGTGGCTATTTTTTCCGTAATACTAATTATTTCTCTTATTGCATTTGTTACTACTAGAACATTTGGAAGTATTACAAAAGCTATTGAGGTTCTGGAAGGATTAACTCAAGGCGATAGTTCGCAGGAGATGCCTGAACGAAAAGGAATATTTGTTTCTGAAACAGATGAAGTTGGACACTTATCAACTGCCTTAAAAAGCTATAAATCACATTTAGTTGAGATGGAAACCATCAGAGAGGAACAATCTAAAAGAAGACATGAGAGAGATGAGGTTATTATTGAAAAAATGTCAAAACTTGCAGACCAATTAGAGGGTGATGCAAGAACACTAATAGTTAATGATCTAGAAAAAATGAAGAAATTAGCAGAAAGTTCTGATAAAAATTCTAGTGAAGAAGCCTCAGTTGAATTAATGTTAATAGCTTTTTCTAGGATGTCAGATGAAGTGAATGCTTTAATTGATGCAAGAACACATGAGATGGAAACGGCTAGAGATGAAGCTAGAGACGCAAGTGATCAGAAAACTAAGTTTTTTGCAAACATGAGTCACGAACTAAGAACGCCATTAAATGCAATCTTAGGTTATGGTGAAATGTTATATGAAGATTGTGAAGATTTAGGTTATGAAGATTTACTACCTGATCTTAAGAAAATTACTTCAGCTGGTTCTCACCTTTTATCACTAATTAATAACATCCTTGATTTGTCAAAAATTGAAGCTGGAAAGATGGAGCTTTTTGTAACAAATTTTGAAATAGAAAACATGATAGACACAATCAAAGATGTTTCTGCGCCACTTGCCTCAAAAAATGATAATCAATTTGTAATTAATTTTGATGGAGCTATGGGAGCAATGTCGCAAGATGAAACAAAATTAAGACAATGTTTAACAAATTTCTTAAGTAATGCTTTTAAATTTACCAAAAACGGAACGGTTACCTTGGATATAAAGTCTGAAGAGGTTAATAATGTTGAGAATATCAATTTTTCTGTAACTGATACAGGTGCAGGTATGAGTCCAGAAGGTGTTGCTAAAGTATTTGAAGAGTATACTCAAGCAGAAAGATCAACCTCAGCTAATTACGGAGGAACGGGACTTGGATTACCTATATCCAAAAAATTTGCAGAACTTATGGGTGGCGACGTTACAGTAACGAGTGAGGAAGGTGTAGGATCTGTTTTCTCTATTATTGTGCCTAGGGAATGTCCAGAATATGAAGATGAAGTTGATCAAGGATTAATAAACATTGACTCTGATGAAAATCTTGTTGTGCTAGTTGATGATGATACGGCTATGCATGGTTTAATTAAGAGGACTATATCTAAGCTAAACTTAACCCTTTTGGGCGCTACTAATGGTGAGAAAGGCATGGATTTAATTAGAGAGGTCAAACCAAAGTTAATTCTCTTAGATGTTTTAATGCCAGGAAGAGATGGTTGGTCTATTTTAAAAGAATGTAAAACTGATAATGAATTGAAAGACATTCCTGTAATTATGGTCAGTCAGCTAGACCAATCAAACATGGCTGAGTCGTTAGGTGCAAATGAGTACATGACCAAACCGATTGATAGAGAGCTATTTCTGAATACAGTAAAGAGGATATTGGGATCAACTACAAAGGACAAAAAAGTTCTTGTCATTGATGATGATAAGGACGTCAGAGATTTGATGACACGATTATTAGATGATATTGGTGTAAGGCCAATTGATGCTAGGGATGGCAAAGAAGGACTTGAAAGAACTAAAGATAATCCCTCTTTGATTGTTCTTGATTTAGAGATGCCAAGAATGGATGGTTTCGAATTCTTAGATAACTATATTAAAGATACGCCAGAAGATAATAGAGCGCCTGTTCTTGTATATTCTGGTAAAGATTTAACAGATGTACAATCTGAACTTCTTAAAGACAAAGTGGTTGGTCTTGTTAAAAAAGATGAATCGTCTATGGAAAATTTATCAAAAACTATTTCAGGATTGATAAAAGAGTCTTAAGCTAAAAAAGAATCAATTTTAGATAGAAGTCTTTTAAAGTCTACTGGCTTTGTATCAAAATCATCAGCCCCGCAATCAAGTGCTTTTTGTTTGTCAGATTCTAAAGCATGAGCTGTTAGAGCTATTATTGGAATAGAGCTAATTTCTGGATCAGCTTTAGCCTGAGTAGTAGCATCCCAACCATCCACAACCGGTAAACCCATATCCATTAAAACTAAATCGGGTTTCTCTGATTTCATCATATCCAATCCAGCTTGACCATCAAAAGCTAAAAGAACTTCATACCCTCTTCTAGATAGTCTTCTTGAAAGCATATCTCTATTCATCTCATTATCTTCAACATATAGTATTTTCATTTTTCACCACTTATCTCAGAATTATTAAGCACAAATCTATTTCTACCAGATTTTTTTGCCATGTAAAGTCTTTTATCAGCTTTATTAACAAGATCGGATGCATTCTCACTTTCGTTAGAGAAAGCAACTCCACCACTTGAAGTAATATTTATAGTTTGATTTTCATACTCAATACTATTTTTTTGTATTTTATTTATCAAATCTTTAATGAAAGTTTCGGCTGTATCTTCGTCAATATACAGAATTGCTAAGAACTCTTCACCACCTATTCTTCCAACTTGATTTGGTTCGGATATCTCAGTATTTAAAAGAGTAGCAAAAGATTTAAGTATTTCATCACCACCAGCATGTCCATAGGTGTCATTAACATTTTTAAAGAAATCAATATCAAATATAATTATCATAAATGGTTTATAGTCTTTTCTTTTTTCTCTTACAGAAGCATTTTGAATCGTATCAAAAATGACTCGTCTATTGGCTATTCCAGTTAATTGATCTGTAGTTGCTTGAATATGCAACTCGTTAACAAGCTCTTTTTCTCTTTCACGTAATAATTTTCGTTCAAGGGATGAAACAACTTTAGCAAGTAGAACTGTACCGTTAATTGGTTTAGGTAAATAATCTTGAGCACCTAGTTGTATACATTTTGCAATACTATCAACATCATCAAATGCAGAAACCATTATGACCGGCAAAGATTCATTAGTATGCTTTGATCTAAATCTCTTTAAAAGCTCTAAACCATTGATATCTGGTAGAATCACATCTAATAAAATTAAGTCAGGCGTTTTTTTCTTAACTTCTGCAAGCGCAGTCTCACCATCATATGCAGTTCGAGATTTAAGACCGCTCATAGATAATCTTCTTTCCAGAACTTCACAATTAGTTTTATTATCATCAACAATTAATATATCTGATGCTTTTATTTCATCACTTAAAGAAATGGAGTATTCAATATCTCCCAGGGATTTAAATAAAGCTTCAGCACTTTCAATATTTGAGGAGGATGCATCCTCCATATCAACATCTTCTCCTCTAATAAAATCTACAAATGTTTCAATAGCCTTTTCAGTACTTCTTGCTAAATCAATAATATGTTTTAAATCATTGATTATAATTCTTCTCGTTCTACTTTCAGGAAGATCTTCTTCAAAATCTTCGATAAGTATTTCACCATAACCTATTATTGCATTTAGAGGAGTCCTTAAATTATGTCTTAGTTCAGAATACTCTTCTGGCGATTTTTGTGACTTTGATGAGTTTTGGTTAGTATACAAATTAAAAGCCTCATCATATTGATTAATTAATTTTGTACAGGAAGATTTTATTTGATCTAGCTCATCATCAGAGGGAACATCTAATTTTGATAAAGCTTTTTCAACAATATCAAGATAATCAAAAATTGCATTGGCGGGAGTAACAAAATCTTGTTTAATTTGTGAAAGGATTATGTCTCTTGCGCCTGATTTACTTACCATCTTATTTCTCTATCTCAAACTCATCTACAAAACTAGGCATGTGCATTAAATAGCCCTGGCCAATAGTGCATCCTAAATCAATCATTTTATTTTTTTCTTCTTCTGTTTCAATTCCTTCACCAATCATTTCAAGTTTTAATTCATCACATACTTCTGCAACAAATTTTACTAATTTTGAAGTTGCTTCATCTGTTATGTTTGAAGTAAAGTCTCTATCCAGTTTTACAACATCTATTGGTAAATCTTTTATGTACTTTAATGAGGCATAACCAGCTCCAAAATCATCTAAAGCAATCTTAATACCTTCATTTTTTAATCTCCCTAATGATTCACTTGCTTTTTTTATGTCCTCTAATTCAGCTGTTTCAGTTATTTCAAGACCAAATTCATTTGGTTTAATATCATTATCTTTCACAAACTTTGTAAAAATTTTACAAAATTCTTGATGCATTATAGTGTGAGCAGAAACATTCAAATATAAAGTTGTATCTTTTAAGCCCAATGAATCCTTGACCTCAAAAAAATTTTTGACTTGATTTAATGACTCTAAAACTATTAAAGAAAATAATTTTTCACCCTCAATAAGTGGAATTACTCTATCATTTGCAAAATAACCGCCCTCTCCATCTTGCATTCTCAATAGCGCTTCAACACCAGTGACTTTATTAGTGTTTAGATCATATTGTTTTTGGTATGCCAACTCGATTCTGTTATTTTCTATACATTGAATTGTTTCTCTTAAGGCATTCAGTCCGTCTCTTGATGAACATAACAATTCAATTAGCATAATCCCAGTATCGTCAGTCATTGGAATCATATGAACCCTTGTTCTCATAAAGAAAGATATTTTTCTTAATGAGATTTCAATTGGTGTATCGTAGTAAAGTGCAATTGAATCTAAGTCACCAAAATTATTTTTAATTTCGTCATCGATTTTTTTAATTGAAATTTCATTAAGTTGATCTAATTCAAATATATAAATAGCAGCCATGTTTGCCCAAGCAATAGAACCGTCCAATTCATAAATAATATATGGGCTCGGATGATGTAAAAGAGACCTTGTTAAGTAATCTAATTCTTTATCTTTATGCTGAATCTTGTCCATATATTTGAGATTGTCTTATTTGTTCATCAACAAGTTCAACAAAATCCTCTGAAAATGTAATTTTTATATATTCCCATATTTCAAGATGTTTTGGTTCTTTAAAAAGTGTTTTGAAAGAAATCAACATTGATGACCACTCATCCTCATCTAACATTCCTATTTTATGCTGATAATGTTGATTTTCACGAGCTCTCAACATCAAACTAAAATATGTTAAATAAACAGAATTTTCTTCCTTTGAAAGCTCTTCGTTATTTCTTAATTTAATTTTTACAGCTACGATGTCTTTTTTCATACCTGCAAGTGCAAGCTTCTGATGTGAGTCTGCAATGTTTTGTCTCGCATTGGCTCTAGCAACTTTATTTTGTTCTTTTAGCTCTGTAACAAGGAAATATACAGTAACCAAAACTGTGAAAGGTCCAAGAGTTTGGAGAATTAAAATTATTGAGTCAAATGCCATAAATCGCCTATTAACAATAATCATTAAATATAGTGTTTTTTTTAATACACGTAAAGAAAAAACATATAAAACTTAGTGGTATAGCTTGAATAAAAAAGGAAATTTATAATACGCCTAAAACTTTTAGTTAACTTATAACTAGTTTATATTTTTATAATGAAATTAATCAAAGCTGATAATTATCAAACTTGGTATATTGAAGAAAAAAATAAATCAATAATCATCGATCCATGGTTAACTAATAGTCTTCAACCTGATAAATCATTTTTTATTCAAAGAAAAAAGAAAATAGCTACTTGTTTAACTAACAGTGAACTAAAAAAAATTGGTGCGATTATTATCACTGCTCCATTTGAAGACCATCTTCATGTTGAATCTATAAAATTCTTTGATAATAAAGTTCCTATCTATACTTCAAAAATTGTAAAAAGATTTCTATTAAATAGAAATATTCAGAATCCAATTTTTATTCTTAATGAACAAGGAACTGAGATATGTGAAATGAATGTTAAGTCATTGCCAACAAGCTATCCGTACTATAAATCTACATTTTCTATTCTTATTGAGGATAAGAATAGAAACAAAATTTTTCATGAAGGCCATGTTGTTAATTTTAGATACATTAAAAAAAATAAAATAAAAGCTGATGTTGCAATTCTTACAGCAGATAATGTTAAATTATTTGGACTAATATCACTTGGAATGATTTCATCAAAGACACTAACAGCCTGCAGCCTGCTTGAGTCAGAAAATCTATTTATTACAGGCAATAAACCTCAAGATACAACTGGATTAATTAGTAATTTTCTTAAAATTGATAATTATGAAATTGATGAAATATCAAAAAGTATAAAGACATATGCCAACTCTGGTGATTGTTTAGAATTAAACTAGATTACTTGTTTAATTGAATCTAGACAGTGTTCAATATTTTTTTTATTGCTAGATTGGCCCATAAGTCCAATTCTCCAAATTTTACCAGCTAGAACACCAAGGCCAGCTCCAATTTCAAGATTAAAATCATTTAAAAGTCTTTTTCTGGCTGCTAAATCGTCAACACCATCAGGTATAAAAATCGAATTTAACTGCGGTAACCTATCTTCCTCTTTAACCAGATACTCAATTCCTAGTTGCTCTAGGCCGTTTCTCAATAAAAGATGATTATCCATATGTTTTTTCCATGAATTTTCAATTCCAATCTCTTTAAGTATAAGTAAAGCTTCATGAAGTCCATACAATGCGTTAATTGGGGCTGTATGGTGATATGATCTTCCACCTTCGCCTTCCCAATAAGACATAATTAGATTTAGATCTAAAAACCAGCTTTTAACTTTTGATTTCCTACTCATTATTTTTTCTTTAGCAGCCTCGCTAAAACTTATTGGAGAAAGACCTGGAGATGCTGATAGGCATTTTTGTGTTCCAGAATAGATGGCATCAATATTCCACTCATCAACTTTCAATGGCACTCCAGCCAAGCCGGTTACTGTATCAACAATAGATAAACAGTTATAGTTATGAGCTAACTCTGTTAAAGATTTAGGATCTGATAAGGCTCCTGTAGATGTTTCTGCATGGACAAATGCAACAATCTTAGTATCAGGATTTTCTTTTAAACATTCTTCAACTTTATTTAAATCGATTTTTTTTCCCCAATCATCATTCACCATAACTGGGATGCCTCCAAATCTTTCAACATTTTCTTTCATTCTTTCACCAAAGAAACCATTTTTACAAATGATTACTTTGTCATTTTCTTCAACTAAATTTGCAAAACAGCATTCCATGCCAGCCATTCCAGGAGCTGAGACTGCAAAAGTTAACTCATTTGATGTTATGAATGTGTATTGAAGAAGTTTTTTAATCTCATCCATCATAGATATGAACTGAGGATCTAAATGCCCTATAGTTGGTCTAGCCATTGCTTCAAGAACTCGAGCACTCACATCAGATGGACCAGGACCCATTAACATTCTTGAAGGTGGAATAAATGACTGTTCTTTCATGACGTAATAATACTCGAAAAAATAAAATTATTTAATACCCAGAAGCGTGTCCATCTTTTCTGCTCTCAGATGCACCATAATATACTCCATCCTTGATCATTATCGCCTGGTAACCTCCAAAACCACCAAGATCATATTGAAATTTATGGCCCATTTTTTTTAATTTACTAATTTCATCCTTGTCAAAGGATTTTTCTAAACTCAGATATCCACCATCTAACATTTTTTCACCCGTAGGTTGAGATGATCCAACATGTCTTATTCTTGGAGCATCTCCTGCTTCCTGAAGATTCATTTTGAAATCGACTAGATTAACTATTATTTGCGCATGTCCTTGCGGTTGCATTGCTCCACCCATTAAACCAAAACTTATAAAAGGTTTATCATTCTTAGTAACAAATGCGGGTATTATTGTATGAAAGGGTCTTTTGCCAGGCATTAATGAATTCATATGATTCGGGTCTAGACTAAACATTTCACCTCTGTCTTGAAGCATGAAACCTGTATTATCAGGAACTACGCCTGAACCCATTCCTCTATAATTGCTTTGTATTAAAGAAACCATGTTGCCAAAACTATCGGCAACAGTTAAATAAATTGTA
This sequence comes from uncultured SAR86 cluster bacterium, assembly GCA_902628085.1. Taxonomy (GTDB): domain Bacteria; phylum Pseudomonadota; class Gammaproteobacteria; order Magnimaribacterales; family D2472; genus SAR86A. The sequence continues at coordinate 47,719 of CACOLO010000008.1, read as the reverse complement.
TCTCCGATTTCTAAATTTCCAGGATTAAATGATTTCGATGATTTTTTTAGATTGATTAATTTTGATCTCTCATTTGCATATTCTTTAGAAATAAGTTTTTTTACTGGAATGTTAGAAAAATTTGTATCAGCATAATATTTTGCTCTATCTTCATATACAACTTTCTTAGCTTCTGTAAAAAGATGGATGTAATCTGAAGTTCCAAATCCCATACTTTCAATATCAAATCTCTCTAAAATATTTAAAATTTGAAGAGCTGCAATACCTTGGCCATTTGGAGGTAGTTCCCATACATCATAGCCCCTATAATTAGTTGAAACAGGATTTATCCACTCTGGTTCAAAAGAATTTAGATCTGACATACTGAAAAAGCCACCCTGAGCGTTAACAGTATTAACAATGTTTTCAGCTATTTTGCCACTGTAAAAACTTTTTCCATAAGTGTTAGCAATTTCCTTATAATTTTCTGCCAAATTTTTGTTAATAAAAATCTCACCTTTTTTTGGAGTTTTACCATTAGGCATCCATACATCTTTAAAATTTGGATATGCAGCAAATATTTCAGATGATCTTTCAAGGTAATAAGAAACTAATTCAGTTACTGGGAAACCATTTTCAGCATAATTAATTGCATCTTTAAATAATTTATTAAACTCTAATAATCCAAATTTTTTATGAATGCTTACCCATCCAGCTACAGCTCCAGGAACAGTTACAGGCAAAGGTCCATAGGGAGGAATTTTTTCTAAGCCCTTTTGTTTAAGTTTATTTATTGAAATATTTTTAGGAGCTGGTCCAGATGAATTTAGTCCAAAAAGTTTTTTTTCGTCTGCACTCCATATAATTGCAAATAAATCTCCCCCTATACCGCATCCAGTTGGCTCTACTAAACCAAGTACAGCATTTGCAGCAATAGCAGCATCAATAGCATTGCCACCATTTTTAAGGATTGATATTGCTGTTTGAGTAGCAAGTGGATGGCTTGTTGCTGCCATTCCATTTGTGGCTATTACCTCAGATCTACTTGCAAACTCTAATCCTGTAATCCTGTCGTATCCAGTTACATTCAGTGAGAGAATAATAAGAAAAATGTAATTAAATTGTTTCATGAATAATTAATTTAGGAATTTACATATTAATATATACTTTATATATGAATAAGTTAATAGGATTATTTTTTATAATGGTAAGTTTGCCGTTAAGTGCAGATTTTGATAATAAATGTTCTGTTCTAATTACTCTTAGATTTCAGTCTAATGATGATGCATATAAAGATGCAATTAGTAAAATCGAGCAATGCCAAAAAAATGACATCATATCAGTTACAAGCTTTCTTGAGAAAGCTGTTAGTAAAATATACATTACTGACATAATACAGTCTTACTGCATGTTTAATCATCAAATAGTATCAATTATTGACGAAAAAACTTCAAATTTGAGCTGTGTTCATAGAGGAAAAAAACGCTCTGAGAGAAAGTTAGATTAACTTATAATATTTAAACCCATCATTACTAAAGCCACTATTGAAGGTAGCCATATCACTGGTCTAATTAAAGGAAATCTATATAAGTTCAACATCGCTCCAATTAGGTAAAGTATTCTGAAGCCAAACCATACTTTAGCTAACATTAGATTATCAACATTATTAATTAGAGACAAAACACAAAATACGAGGAAAACTGGTAGCGATTGTCTTAAATTATCTGAAGCTAATGTCATTCTGGCAGATAGATCTGTCATATTAGAAATATCTCCACCAGTATAAGTCCATTCTAAGAAAGGGACTTTGTGCAAAGAAAAGCTCATTCTTAAGAAAAGATGTAAAACATAAAAAAGTAAGACATAAACTAATAATTCAACCATAATATTTCCCTCTCTAAATTATATCCTAATTGATTTTTTCATAAGATCAATATTTTAAATCTCTTTTAAGATCTCCTAAATAAACATCATAATTTTTCCAATAATCTAGACCTTTTTTGTATATTGGTTGCCTAACTTGTTCAGAACTAGGTGTTCTTACAGATCTTTTATTTTTATAAAAACTTAAACATTCTTCTTCAAAATCTAAATTGCAATAATTAAGGATTTTATTAACTGAATTTTCAAAATCGTTTATAAGATCTTCATATTTGATAGATAAAATTTGATTTGGTAAAACCTGATTCCAGTGTTCCATTAACTCAACATAATTATTATAGTATCCAGCTAAGTCACCAAAGTCATATGTAAATTCTTGACCTTCAGCAAAAAGTTGTTTGTAACATGAAAAACATGCTGACATTGAATTTCTTCTTATGTCTATAATTTTTGCATTAGGTAAAATTAATTTAATAAGTCCAATATGCCTAAAATTATTTGGCATTTTATCTATAAAAAAAGGTTTATTTGTTCTAAAAATTTCAGCATCTTTAATATACTGCTCCCCTATCATCTTCAATTGAGGTGCGGATAAAGATAATAATATTTCAGGATATCTCGAGGTTTTTTCTTGTACTTTTCTAAGATTCAATTTGTGTGATAAAGCTAAAATATTTGGTAATTCATGAGTTGCCTCAACCATAGAATGTGAGGCCAAGATTTGTTCAATTAATGTTGAACCAACTCTAGGAAGTCCCAGAACAAATATAGGTTCCTTTGTTTCTAGACCCCAATCAGCCTTAGAATCGAATAAATCACGTGTACATACCTCTTTTTGATTCTTACATTCCTCGTCAAAAAGTTTTAAATCAAATTTGGTAAACTCTTTTTTAAGTGAATTACCATTTTGATAATTTGTAAAGGATTTATCATATTCACCTCTGTCTTCAAAGGCTTTTCCCAATGCAAAACTCATATAAATTTTTTCATTGTCATTTATGAATTCATCTTTAGTCATTTTTTCAAGTTGCTTTATCTCTTCATCATTAAATTCATATGTTTTTAAATTGGCTAAACTCCAATATGCGTCTCCATAATATTGATCGATTTTGTAAGATTTTTTATAAGAATCAATAGAACCTTTTAAATCTCCAAATGTTTTTTGAAGATGTCCTTTTGATACTAAAATTTCTGGATTTTTTTTATCAATATTCAAAATTTTGTTATAAAGTTCAAGAGCTTCTTCTTGTTTATTTGTTTGTTGAAGAGTTACTGCATACGCAATCATAAATCGCAAGTTATCTTTGTCTTTTGTATATAACTTTTGAGCCTCTTCAAGAGCTTTAGCATATTTTTGTCTCTTAATAAGGACATCTATATAATCTAGCGCTACATCAAAATTATCTTTATCAAATATTAAGCAGCTTTCTAAAAGGAACTCACTATCATCATAAACATGCAGTTCCTTTCCAATTTTTGCTAGCAATCGCATAGCTTCGATGTGATGTGGATGATTTTTAAGAAAATCTCTGCAAAGATGATCTGCTTTTTTATACTTTCCTTCATAAATAAAGCTGCTTACAGATTTTAGTTCTGGGGGTAAATTTTTAAGGTACAAAACATTTTGAGTAGCTAAATCAATAATGTTTTGTTCAACATTTTTAATTCCAAGAATTCCAAGCCATGACGCATGAAGTGTAGGGTTATATCTGACAGCTCTTAAATAGCTTTTTAGAGACATTTTGTAATTATTAAGTTTGAAATAATTATGTCCAAATTCTTGGTAAGCTCTTGCATAACTTGGATCAATTTTAATTACATTATTTAATATTATTAAAGCTTCATTGTATTTTTTTGAATATCTTGAACATAAAGATAAATAGTACCAATAATCAATTTCAACTAAATCTCTTTTACTATGTTCAATTAGCTTTATTGCTTCATCATAATTTTGAGAGGAAATCTCTTTTTGAATTTTTTTGACTGTTGATTCTTTTGAAATCATTTATTTATTATATTAAAAAAGGCCAGATAAACTGGCCTTTTGATTAATTACTATTACCTTTAGAAACTATAAGATAATCTTACACCCATATTTCTAGGTCTATTGGTTGTTATTCTTGGAATATCATCCTGATCATTATAGTAAAGGTTTGCTCTTTCATCACCAGCATTTCTGATAAAGAATTCAACATCAACTTCATTAATTGTCATGCCGTAAGCTAAGTCAATTATTTCGTATGAAGGTTGATCTAAAACCTTGGCTGCCTCAAAAGAGTTATATGTATCAGAAGCACTTTTGTAGACTACTTGTAAGTAACCATCGTTTGCTCCCATATCTTTTCTGAGTCGAACATTCCACTGTCTTTTTGGAGCTAGCGGTAGAGCATTACCAATATCCACAATTGGAATAGTTTTAGCAACGTCTTCAACAATTTCAGTATCATTTAATGAAATAGCTGCTGCGACAGTCAAAGTATCACTAGGATACCAAAGCATGTCTGCCTCCATACCACTAATATCAGCATTAGCTGCATTCTCAACAAAAGTAATAAAGTTGACATGAACTGGATCAAACTGTGATACCTGAATACCTGTCCACTCAATGTTATAGTATGTTGCGTTAAGTCTCATTGCTCCATCCATTAGAAGAGTTTTAATACCTATTTCTGTATTTAACACTTCGTCAGATTTATAAGCTAATGGAATATCAGCTCTGTATGTTCCATCACCAGGACTTCCTCCACAATAGTTAGGATCAGTTGTAGCATATGCCCTACATTTTGGAGTAACGCCTGCGTTTCTGTTCCAACCACCAGGTCTATAACCCTCAGATCTTGTAACATATATTAGAGTATTTTCATCTCTTTGATAACTTGCAGTGAACTTTGTAATAGTATCATCTTCAGTTATGGGCTGATCGGTATGCCCAGCAGTACTATTGTAGTCCCTACCTGATTGTGAATTACTTGTTAACAATCCAAACTTAGATTGACCTTCATAATCAAGATCAAGCTCATAATCTCTCATTCCAAGAGTAAAGCTTAATTGATCATTGATTGGAAGTGTAACTTCAGCAAAGTATGCAATCTGCTCATCAGTTCTAGTTATGTCATTAAAGAATCTATATTCCGGAGGTCTAGGATTAGGATTATTTGCATAAACTCCTGAAATAATTTGGTTATTAGGAACTGCGTATCCTAATAATGGAATTAAATCTAAAAATCCTAGATATCCAAAATCATTTTGAGTATCTAAAATACTTTCTTCAATAAATACACCAGCTGTAAATGAGAAAGGAAGTTCACTTAACTCATTTGTGCTAACTCTGAACTCATGAGTTGTTCTTTCATTTTCATCGATGACATCAACTCTTACTTCTGAGCTTCCACAAGTTGGAATCATTCCAGCATTTTGTAACTGTGTACCCCAATATGCACAAGTATAGTAAGGCATGTAAGCACCAGTATTAATATACCCAGTGTAATCTACTGTTTGATCAGCTTCTCTGTTTAAGAATGAACCGGTATATAAAACATCCAACATTCCCATTCTTCCATCAAGAGTAATAGCAGTCTGATCAAAAGAATCTTCTAAAGTATCTGGTTGGAACCTCATTACTTCAAGATCACCAACGGCTGGGTCATAATCCCAAACACCATCAGATTCTAATTGTTGATCAATATGAGTTACAAGAAGTTCCCAGTTATCATTAAAAGACATTCTTGAAGATAATCTGAAACCTTCATAAGTTGCCTCATTAAAGTTTTTCTCAACTAACTCAGAATTATCAGTAGTTTTAAATCTACCAACTGGTACTAATGATGCAAAAGAACCTTTTCCTTGAGAAGAAACTGTTCCACCAACATTATCAATATATCCACCTTGTGTTGAATTGTAGAATACACCTCTAATGGACCAGGCATCATTAATAGGTATATTTATAAAAGCATCAAGTGAATTACTTGGATCACCGCTATAAGTAGCAAAAGTTGACGTATTAAAGCCTCCTTCAAAAGTATCGAATTTTGGTTTATTTGTAATAAGTCTTACAGTACCAGCCTGTGAACTTGCTCCAAATAATGTTCCTTGTGGTCCAGGCAATACTTCAACCCTTTCCATATCAGCAACATATACGTCAAGATTTCTTCCAGGAACTTGAGCTGGTTGCTCATCAATATATAAAGCTACATTTGGTTGTGAACCAGCCGCTGTAGCAAGCATGACGTTAACTGAGTCAACTGCCAAACCTCTAATATAAATAGTAGACTGTCCTGGACCTCGTCCACCACTTGTTACGTTTGGTAAATATTCGACATACTCGTCAAAATTAGAAACATTCATTTCTTTTAGAGTCTCTTCAGTCAAAGCCGTAACTGTAACTGGTATTTTAGATGCACTTTCGTCCTTCTTAGTAGCAGAAACAACAACTTCTTCGATTTGCCGCTCTTGAGATTCAGCTGTTTGCGGTATCATCGCAGCAACTGCACCAAGAACACCCAAAGAAACCTTATTTTTTAAATTATTAAGTTGTTCTTTTGTTTTAATTAAATTAAACATATGAATCCTCATAGTTAGTTAATATAAATTGCAAAATAAACAAGCCTGGTACCCCCAGAGACATTCCCCCTAGAGAAGTTTAGCCATATTTATAGACCAGCAATTTCTGTAAATCGGTCTTGGGGTAATAATAACATCTTAAAAATATCATGCAATATACATATAACTGATACTAATATTAATTAATATAAAAACCTTATAACTGGATTATTGAATTCAATTATGTTTCACTTAAATCTCAAAAATGAATAATATTAGTAAATCTCGATTTTTCACTGCTGTTGCTTTAATAATCTTTATAACAACTGTTGTTTCATTAAATTCTTCTGTTTCAGAGGATTTTTTCTTAAATTTACAGACTTTTTTGTCTAAATATCTTGGCTGGATGATTATTTTATTGGCTAATGGTTTTTTAGTATTTTCCATATATCTTTTATTTACAAGGTATAAAGATATTAAATTAGGAGGTCCAGGTGCTACTCCTACTTATTCATATACCAATTGGATCGCAATGCTATTCAGTGCAGGTCTAGGAATTGGTCTTCTTTTTTATGGTGTAGCTGAACCTATAATGCATTTAAATTCATATCCAGGAATGATTGATGGCAATGTTTCATATAACGCTGGTAAAGCTATTGGATTAGCAAATTTACATTGGGGACTTCATGGGTGGGCAATTTATTCATCATTAGGATTATGTTTTGCTTTTGCTTCGTATAATAAAAATCTTCCTTTTAGAGTAAGTTCTCTTTTGGGATCGAAGGTTGCTTCAAATAAAAAGCTTGCAATCACTATAGATGTTATTGCCATACTTACAACTGTATTTGGAGTTACAACTTCTCTTGGATTGGGTACGGTTCAAATAAGTGCAGGTTTGAACCATGTATTTGAAATAAATGAAAGTTTCATGAATCAACTAATAATTATTGCCTTCATCACTGCAATTGGTCTTGTAAGTGTTTCATTAGGTTTAGACTCTGGTATTAAAAAACTTTCCCAAATTAATATGGTTTTAGCAATATCTTTATTGTTGTTTATATTTATTCTAGGGCCCACGATATTTATCATAAATGCATTGATCCAAAATTTTGGTGCTTACTTAAATACGCTGGTTCAATCAGCTACTTGGACAGAAGTTTACAATGACACATCTTGGCAAAATGGATGGACCTTATTCTATTATGCATGGTGGTTTGCATGGGCTCCATTTGTTTCACTATTTATAGCAAGAATTTCCTATGGAAGATCGATTAAAGAGTTTGTTATTGGTGTTTTATTCGTTCCATCTGCAATTGTTTTTATATGGATGGGGGTATTTGGAAATGCAGCAATTTATCAGGTAATAAACGAAACTAGTCAAATTAGCGAAATGGTAAGTAGTAACCTACCAGTTGCTTTATTTACATTGTTCGATGTTTATCCTATTGCTCAATTTTTATCAATACTATCTTTAATATTAATTGTTACTTTTTTTGTCACCTCATCAGATTCAGGAGCATTAGTTGCCTCAATGCTTTCATCGAAAAGACAGTCAAATATAAATGATGATTCACCAATGCTTTCAAGAATTACTTGGGCGATTTTATTAGGAGTTTTAGCTGCAGTTTTGCTATACGCTGGTGGATTGACTGCCCTTCAAACCTCAGTTGTAATTACGGGAGTTCCGTTTGCTCTAATTGTTGTATTTGCTTGTAAACAATTCCTTAAGTCCTTAAAAGAAGAAATAATTAATCAGTGAATTTCTTCGTCGATAGAATTTAACTCTTCGTCATCCATTTCATCTTCATAAATTAAATCATTACCATTTTTAGTTGAATTAAATCTTTTTGATAACACAAGAGCTACATAAACAATCAATACTATTAAACCAATTTGATATAACATAAATATTCTCTATATAATTACATTTTTAATATATTAACCTCAAAAATAAAAGAATTTAATGGATGCATTAGATAATATACTAAATAGAGTATCTGCGAGAACATTATCAAATCCAATTCCATCTAAAGATGAAATGGAAACGGTATATAAGGCTGCTCTTCGAGCACCTGATCATGCGTGGCTAAGAACTAGTAGTTTTATTGAAGTCAAAGAAGATGGCTTAGATAAGTTGTCAGATATTTTTTTTAATTTTGGAAAATCGATTCCTGATATAACCGATGAAATTCTAGAAAAATATAAAAACGCTCCCTACAGGGCACCAATGATAATAATTCTTGTTAATACTTTCAAGGAGCATCCTAAAGTACCGCCTATTGAACAAAAGTTATCAACTGCTGCTGCTGCTCAAAATATAATGCTTGCATTAAATGCAATGAATTATGCGTGTATTTGGAGAACTGGCAAAATGGCATTTAACAAAACTATTCAGGAAAATCTAAACCTTAAAGACCATCAAGAAATATTAGGTTATTTATATGTTGGAACAGAGGTTGGTGATAAGAAAAAAATTCCTAATCTTGAAATTGATGATTTTGTATCCTATTTATGAGCTTTTTTAAAATTTAAAGCAGCTATATATGCCATAGATGTAAAAACTATTTCTGATACAAGTGATGATAAGCCAAGTGGAGCTCCATGATAGATACTTGCAATAACATTAAATATTGCTGCAAACATATAAACTAATCCACAACAAAATATAAATTCATACTTTTTTGTAAAAAAAGACAAAAAGCACATTATTGAGGTAGCTAAGAAAAATGCTGTAAAGTCTCTTATTTGAGTATTTCGAGCATCGCCCTCCAAAAATGGCATACTTAATGTTTCAGCAGCAGTTGCAGGGACAAATATCCATTGAGCAGCTATCAAAAATAAGACTACTCCTAGGACTATAGATAAAACATTAGCTATTTTCATAATTGTATTTCCTCTATATTTTTAAGTTTATTATGCTCTATTATAGATTTTTTTCTATTAACTAAAAAACAATTATTGCCATTTCCAAAGCTTACAGAATATGCTGGCAAATCATCAATTAAATGAAGTGCGCAAAAACCTTCAATCGCAATACATTCGTCGATTTCATTGTCTTCTAAAATTTTTTTTACAAAAGGAATCCGTTCTGGCTCCTCATCATAATGTGGACAGCATGTGCCTTTAACAAAACCAAGGCATGGAAGTATAGCCTGATGTTCTTTCCATGAATCAGTGATGCCTTGTTCAAACCAACATATTGCTCCTGCGCTGACACCACTTAAAATAGTGCCTTTCTGATATGATTCTATTAAGAGTTTATCTAAACCCCATTCCCTCCAAACTGCCAACATGCTTTTAGTATTACCACCACCTACAAAAATTATATCTTGATCATTAATGTGCCTCTCAAGATTTATAGTACGTTTAAAAAAATTTATGTGTGAGGTATTACAATTTAATGAGTCAAAAGCCTTGTAAAAATTATTTATATAACCTTCATCATCTCCTGTTGCAGTAGGAATAAAGCAAATATTTGGATTAGCTTTCATACATTGGCCCACAATATATTTTTCAATCTTAAGATCTTTAATGGATCTTCCAAATCCACCCCCACCAATAGCTATTATTTGTCTCATAAGTTATCAACAATGTCTCTTATAACTCTAATATGGTCTGTTGTTGTTCTGCAACAACCTCCAATCACAATTGCGCCTTGTTTAATCCAATCTTGTACATATTTTCCATACTCTTTAGGATCAATATGTTGATGATTATGATAGTGCCATTCGTCTGAATCACTTATAAATCCCTCTAGTTTATTTTTTTTATATATTGAAGAATTAGCATAAATACCAAAACTCTTTTCTTTTTGCAATCTGCTAATAGCTAATGTTGCAGTATCTGCATGCACACAATTAACCAACTGACATTCAATATCAAGATCAACAGATTTTAATATTGCATCATGGAGTAACTCAGTACTTGGTAATCTATTCAATTTATTACCTCTTGTTGTCCAACTAAGCCAAACGCGTTTTGCATAATCTTTCGCAGTTGATGCTGCGATAGTGCCCTCATAAATTGATGCCATAGTCTCACAAATTATAATATCAACATTATTTTCATAAATTTTTCCTAAGTTTTTATAAAATTTCCTAAGCACTTTTTCTTTTGGACTAAGGTCAGGTCTAAATGTTACATGTATCGGTGGATAACATCCTGCTATTTTTGTATTGGTGTTAGTCTTAATAACAGCTTCTTGACATAACTCCAATGCTCTTTTTGCTAAATCTTCATAGTGTGGTGCTGATGGCTCTCTTTTCAGTAACTCAGGAGTTGCTTGGTAATTTGATGTAGTAATGATATCAGCACCAGCTTCAATATTATCTATATGTATCTGTTTTATAACCTCAGGGTTATGAATTAAAGAGTAAGCGGACCAAATAGAAGTTTTAAAGCTTGGCAAATATTCACCTCGGTTTTCAAGTTCAGTTCCGAGAGCTGAATCTAAAATTAATGGTTTCATATCGTATCCTCCAAAAACAAAAAAATTGTTTTAAAAATTTTGTTAATCCTAGGAATAATTCCGTTTTAGCGCTTTCTTTTTTATCGCGGCAATAGGATCAAATCACGATCTTTGTATTTAATAATTTTAATAAGCTATTGTAAAGTTTTTATACTAGATTTTTATATTTTTTATTAAAGTAAATAAGTCTTTTTTTCCATTTATCAGTTAATTCTTTAAATTCATCTTTACCAACTATAAATTCTTTAAAAATTAAATCTCTGTCTACCATCAGTATTACTATTTGTTTGATATCTGTATCAAACATTACATTATGAGCATTAGCATAGGCACAGCCTTGGAGAAAGTAATCTTCAATCCATTCTCTTTTTTTTATACGCCGAGCAGTCTTAAAGTCTATTAGCGAAGGTACGTTACCATAGATTCCTACACAGTCTGCGGTACCAGCGTATAAATCATCTAAAATTAAACCAACTTCTAGCCCCCAAACTTGTGAGATTTTGTTGAGTCCAAAATCAACAAATTTAGAAGTCATTTTTCTAGCCATGATCTGATCACTAGTATCTTGAAAATGATCCCAATCATTTTTACCCAGAAACTTTTCAATAGCCTCATGGACTGCCGTGCCAATCTCAGTGCTTTGCTTCATAATCCGATCTGCTTCAATTTCTCCAACTCTTTTTCTCCACTTTTCAATGCCGCCTTTATTATCTGAAGTGGTTGATAAAACAGTAGTAACACTTGGGACTAAATTATTGTTTGAGTCTCTATAATGTCTGCCAATTTCTGTATCAATCCTTTCTAATTTCGGATAGTTAAATTTATTCATTAAAGTGATTTGATAAGATTGTTAGGTCTTCCTCAAAATTTTTCCAATAATTTAGAGCTGATTTATAAATAGGTTGTCTTACTTGTTCAGAACTTGCTGTTTTAACTGGTCTTGATGATTTATAGAAATCCATACAAGCCTTTTCAAACGGAAGATCTAAATAATTTAACATTTTGCGGACTTCATCCTCTGGATTATTAATAACATCCTCATATATAACTGTATGAATATCATTTGGAAAATACTCATTCCAAAAATTCATCAGTCTTACATAATCTTTGTAATATCTAGCAATATCATCTAAGTCATAAGTAAAATGCTGACCTTTCGCAAAATATTGTTTAAAGCAACTGAAACAACCATCCATTGGATTTCTTCTAGCATCAATAATTCTTGCATTGGGGAGTATCATTTTTATAAGTCCAATGTGAGGAAAATTATTTGGCATCTTGTCAATAAATAGAACCTTCTCTCTTCGTGCCCACTTAGTTTCATCTATGTACATTTTTCCATACATTTTTAACTTTGACTCACCTAGATTCAACAGATTATTTAAATAATTATCTGAATTATTAATTGATTTAATTCTTCTGCCAATGGTCATAATATTATGCAGCTCTTGTGTTCCCTCCACTTTAGAATGGGCTGATAAAATCTGCTCTAATAAAGTGGATCCAGCTCTAGGCAAACCTAGAATAAAAATAGGTTCATTTGTATCAAATCCTGATGAAAAATTTATGTTGTCATAATTTTCATCAAAAAAAGAAATTATTGAATCAATATTATTTGAGTTTTCATGTGCATTGTAGTCAACTAGTTTTCGCTGCATCCAATTGCCCTTTTCATAATATTTAAATGATTTTTTATAATTTTTTCTTGATTCATAAGCTTTGCCAAGTGCAAAAAGCATTTGTATTTTTTCTTGTTCATGAATTTTATCTTCTAGTGAATTTTCCATTTTAAATATCTGTTTGTCAGAAAATTCATACGTTTTAAGGTTTGCAAGACTCCAATAACCTTCACCACATAAAGGAAAAAGTTCTATAGCTTTATGATAAGCGTATTCACATTCCTTTCTTTTACCAATAGTCTTTAACGCGTGTCCCATACTCAAATATACTCTTGGATTTGAATCTTTTAGTTTAAGTACTTCTCTGTAAGTATCAATACCAGCATCATAATCTGCAAGCTTTACATATATAGTACCCAACGCAATCAGAGCTTCTAGATTATAAGGATCAAGTTTTATTAAATTTTGAAATGCTTTTTTTGATTTATCTAATTTATTCTGAATTCGATAAACCTTTGCTAAATTGTCCCATAATAGATGAAAGTGCTGATCAATTTTAATTGCTTTAATAAATAAGTTTTCTGCGATTGTATAATTTTTATTTTTGAATGCTAAAAGTCCTAAAAGCCTTAAAGCATCAATATTGTTTTTATCTTTTTTTAATACTTTTTTATATGCTTCCTCGGCAAGTTTGAAACGACCAGCCTTAACATGTCTTATGCCTTTATATAACTCTGAATAGGTTTTATCAGATTCAAAAAAATCTTGTATGACGTTGTCAGATTTTTCTTCATCATCAATTTTAAGGTAATAGTTAGATAACTCTCTTGCAGTATTTATAGAAGGATGTTTTTTGTGAAGTAATTCTAAGGTTTCATGCGAATTGGATTCATTGCCTAAAAATAATAATAATTTATATTTTTTTTCAAGATTTAATTTGTTAAATTTTTCGATGTTAAGTACTTTATTTACAAAATGAAGTGACTCTTTTGGTTTATTGAGCTTGATATAAATATCGCCTAAAAGATTGAGAGACTCTATATGATTTGGTTCAATCTTAATAATTTCATTTAGTTGTTCAACAGACTCTTTTAGATTATTATCATTGAGTAATTTTATTGCGTTATCAAAGGCAAATTTTGCATTATTTAGTTCAGGCATATAAAAAAATGATTAATCCAAATTGGAACTTATCAGTGATAAGTATAACTATTTTACTATCATTGGTGTTATCAATATTTGTTTTACTAGACCCGTCCTCAACATCGAAAATACTTAATTCAGTATATTACGATCTTTCAATAAAGTTCGAGTCATTTTTTATGTATGGAAGCTTTATTCTTCTCATTGTTTTGCTTTTACTGGCTCTTTCCAGGTATGGCAAAATCAAATTAAAATTAAATAACAGACCGACTTATTCGCTTTTATCATGGAGTTCTATGCTTTTTGCTGCAGGAATCGGGGCAACTCTTCTATATTGGTCGACTGTGGAATGGATTGAGTACTTTAATATACTTAAGAATGATCAAATGGTGGATGAGAATATTATGATGTACTCTAGATCTTATCCGCTTTTTCATTGGGGTTTTACCGCATGGGCAATTTATTGTTTGCCTGTTGTAGCATTTGGTCTAGCTTTAAGTCTAAAGCCCAAGTCAAAGCTCACATTTTCTGGAATATTATTTTTTGAAAACAAAATAATAAAGTTCTTTTTGGATGTTTTGTTTATTGGAGCAATTATTTGCGGAGCAGGAGTTGGACTTGGCCTATCTTTTCCTTTGATCTCATCAGTAATTTCTGAAATTTTAAATATAAATAGAAGTATTACATTAGATTTAACAACAATATTGATTTGTTCTGCAATTTTTGCAACAAGTGCATATGTTGGAGTTCAAAATGGCATTAAAAGATTAAGTAATATCAATATGATTTTAGTTATCTCTTTTTTAATAATAATTTTAGTAATTGGCCCAACAACTTACATAATAGAAAATTCAATTGATACGATGTCGTTTTTCTTTTCAAAATACATTGATATGAGTTTAACCACAGGTACAAATATTAGTATAGATTGGACTGTTTTTTACTGGGCATGGTGGTATGCGCTGGCACCCATGGTAGGAACATTTTTAGTAAACATATCCAACAATAAAACTCTTAGAGAAATTATATTGGGAACGATATTTATTGGGAGCTTTGGTTGTATATTTAGCATGCTAATTTTATCAAATTTATCGATTTCACTCTTTGAAAATAATACTCTAGATAGTCCCTCAATTATCTCTAATAATCTCATGTCCAGAGAGCAACTTGTTGTAGAGACTATCTCACAAGTGCCATATGGAGAAATAATGTTGGTTTCATTTGCATTAATCATAGTTATATTTTTATGCACAACATATGACTCTACAGCATATGTTCTTGCGTCAGCATCAATGAAAAGTTCAGACATAACAAGCTCTAAATCCTTGAGACTATTGTTTTCATTGTTACTAGTCGTTCAACCAACATTACTAATGTTTTTAAATGGTGTTGATTCATTTAAATGGATAATGGTTATTTTCTCCATTCCATTGCTATTTATAAATATATTGTTAATGTACTCAGTACTAAGAAATGTTTATTCAATTAAAAAATCATAAGGTTCATATATTTTCTAAGATGGGGATTGACACCTCTAAGAAAAGTATTCTATTCATACCAGGAGCAGGAATGGATCATAGAATACTTTCAATGTTTAAAATGGATTCATTTTTTGACGAATACAATATTATTGCAATTGATCTGCCTGGACACGGTTATACAACAGGCCCTCTTTTTTATGACGTCGAAAGTCACACAAAATTATGTATTGAAGTTTTAAATGAGCTCAATTTAAAAAATCTTATTCTTTCCGGACATAGCTGGGGCGGATTAATTGCCCTTGATCTTTCAACACAATACGAAAATGATATGACAATATGTATGAATATTGCCTATCCATTTTTAGTTGGTGACTTGCTTTTGGATTATGCAAAAGGAAATCTAGATCAATGCGTTGAGTTTCTTATGAAATATGGAATTTATAAAATGCCTGAAACAGAAATAAAGACGTTGGGTTTCGGAGTAAAGGGGTCTGGTTTTTATGGAAGATCCAAAGGTGTTATTAAATCGCCTTACGGAACTAAAACAGTTGAAGATGATCCTGAGAGAGAAATCAAACTATATCCTTTGAAGAGACTATTTAACCAAACTGAAAAAGAAATTAGCTCTATTGATTTAAAATCATGTACAAACTTTAGATTAAAAGATGATCAAATATCGAATATTCAAAATGTTAAATACATTTTTTGTGATAAAGATAAACTTGCAAGATTTGATGCAGAAAATATTATCTTAAAAAATGTTAATCCAGAAGAAGACGTATTTATATTAAAAGAAACTGGTCATTTCCCCTATTTCGAGGATCCTGACCAGTTAGAAGAGGTCTTTAAGAAAATTCTAAATTAATATCTATATCTTATTCTTATACCAACAACCTGTGGCTTGGTTCTAGTATCTCTATAACCAAAACCGGCATAGCCAGAACTTCCAACTGCTGAGAAGTCATCATAGGTTGAAAGAAGAGCATCCTTATCGAAGATATTTGTGACATAAAATTCAATTGTTGAATTCTCATTTTCGATACCTGCTCTAAGATTAGCTATGCTATAAGATGGTATTAAAATTGGTGAATTTTCATAAGTTGAATTTCTATCGCCAGTATATGAGTAATCTAGGTTTACAAATCCTGGCTTACCATTACTCAAAACAAAATTCTTATCAAAAGATAAATAGTATGAGAGTTCAGGCATATAAGCTAGTCTATTGCCAGAGTTAGCACCAAGCTCTCCAGACACATAATAATAGTCGTCAGATAATGTTGGATGCATTTTATTCATATAAAATGTCATGCTAGTTGAATCATCAAATGAATAAACTAAATTTAACTCCAATCCGTTAATCTCAGCATTACCAACATTTTCAGTATATGCAACAGAGGTAATATCAGAGTTATAAGTTGAAGTCTGATAATCTGTCCAATCCATTCTATACAGAGCCCCATTTAAAATAAGTTTCCCATCTTGCAATGATGACTTAACACCAACCTCATAACTATCTAAGTAGTCTGCATCGTAAGTTTCAGGTATTAAACCCGCCTGAGATGGTCTTGGTCTATTCACTCCAGAGGGTCTAAAACCTTCAGAGTAACTTCCATAAACCATAACATCATCTGAAACATCATGAGATACTGATACTTTTGGAATTGTTCCACTCTCTGATGATTTAAAATTAAGGTTACTGATACCAAATGAGTAGGATCCATAATAACCATCGCTTGCTACGAGATCCATCTTTTGATCATAATTTCGAAGACCAACTGTCAGTTCAGTTTTATCAGAAATATCAAAATAAGCTTCACCAAAAATTGCATCGATATCACCCTTTCTAATTAAATCAGCTTCCCAAAAAATTGGATTTGTACTGCCAGGTTGGAGATAATCAACATCAGTAACTTTTTCATTAGTTTCTTTAAAAGCACCAAGTATCCAATTAAAGCCTGATTCATTATTTGATTGAAGTCTAAATTCAGTAGATGTTCTTTCAATCTCATTTGTTTGAGCATATGTCATACGAGGATCTCTACAATTTGAAATATTCCCGTAGTAGTAATAATCGTAATAGTCACAAACATAGGTTGGATATGCTGCATAAGCATAATATTCAACATAACTTGCATAGTCATATGTATATGCTGTATCTCTTTCAAATATTGAAGAGGTTAATATCATATCTATGTTATCTGAGATAGAGCCTGTTAGAGTTAAAGACATTTGATCGAACTCGTCATCATATCTTTCTGCTGAAAATCTGGTATTACTTCTCTTTGGCATTGGAGAAGATTGATCATCAGTTAATGGATCTGTTTCATATGAACCATTGTATTGAGATTCTTGTGTTAAAAATGATAGATCTAAATTGAAGTTATCAAAATCTGTTGCAAGTCTGATTCTGCTTCCAGTTTTCGATGCATCATTATAATCATCCTTTGCTACTGCATATGGTGCTGTGTAATTATTTATTGTGTAATTTATTCCATAATTTTGATAAGTATAGTCAGCCTTTTTGTTGTCAATCCAACCACCATCTTGAACATCATAAGTACTTACCCTTGCTGCTAAACTCGACCCAAGAGGTATGTTGATAAATGCTTCAAGCGATTTATCATTTGTTCCATCCTCGATAGAGCCGTATTCAACATCTGCACCCATGTCAAATCCAGATGGATCAGGTTTTTTCGTAATGATTTTTATATTACCTGATGTTGAACTTGATCCATATAAGGTACCCTGAGGCCCCATAAGCACCTCAACTCTTTCTATATCATAAATATGAAGATCTGGAGTAAGACTAGCGGCAGTTAATGGTTGTTCATCAATGTATAGTGCTGTTGTTGCTTCAGGTGAAGCATAACTGTTCATAATTGCACCATCAGAGACACCTCTAATATAAAAATTTGATTTGCCAGGGCCAACATTGTTAAAAGTCACAGCAGGTGAAATGGATGCAATATCCTCTAAATTTTTAATATTCTTTGCTTCAAGCTCAGAAGATGAAATTGCTTGAACGCTCATTGCCACGTCCTGAATGTTTTGTTCTTTTTTTGAGGCTGTAACTATAACTTCCTCAACGCTGTCTTGTGCATTTACATTGTTAGTATTTGATACTCCAATACCAATTGATAAAGCACCAAGCCAAGACATTGCGTAGTTATTATCTTTGAAGATATCTCTTAATAGAGAAGTTAAAGGATCAACTTTTTTTTCAAAAAGTGGTTTTAGTTGTATTCGTGACATGTAATTCCCCTACTCTTAAAATGTGGTAATTACAATAATACCTCTATAGAAAAGTATTTCAAGGAAATGGCTTAATAAAACTATAGTAAAATTATTGAGTAAAAAGCCTTTGAAGTAAAAAATCATTTCCCCACTCATTTATGGTATTTGAACAGGGCTCTAAATCGATTTCACTTTGATATTTTGTTCTACAAAATCCCATATATTCTTCTGTACCAGGCCAAGAATGTCCTTGTTCAGTATTGAGCAAGCTTACAATTCTTACACCGTCGTCACAATCAGAATATATTTGCTCCTTGATGTTATCAAATTCAATATTTGTAAAAAATTCTTTCTTTTTACAGTTAAAAGAAGTTGTCCATTTATTAATCAACGTTGTCACTGGTGTATAAAAATACTTATCAAACGAAACAACATTAAATGGGGGGACGACTCTATCTTCAGCACCAGCATAAATAATGTAATTGATTGGAGTTTTTGGTTCACATGCAAGACCATTTTGAGGAGATCCTACTACATTGATAACACCAGTAATATCTTTTGAAAATTCACATGCTATTGCATGAGCCATTTTGCCTCCATTACTCATGCCAACTACATATATTTTTTTTAAATCAAATCTTTTTTTAACGTCATCAATAATTTGTTTTATAAACCCCATGTCATCACCACAACTTGTCCAAGCACATCTTCCAGCATCAGTACCGATACAATTTGGATATTTTGGATAAACAACTGCATCTTCAGCACAAGTCTCACCAAATGGTGTCTTTGTTTTTGAGCCAGTTAGATCGTTCCAAGACGAAATATATTCAGAAGAAATCTTTCCTCTTTCTAATTTCTGCTCATAAAAATACGAACCTTGAGGATATACAGCAATAAAATTATATTTTTCAGCACTGTTATTAAAACCTCCTGTTGTTTCCATTTCAAATCCCGTTGCAGATCCAGTGTATCCATGAAGACCAATAACAATTTTATCTGTTTGGTTTGAGCGCCCCTTAGGGATATATACAAAGTAATGTCTTTCTTCATTATCAAAAAGCATATCAACTCGTTCCATATCGGCATGTATAGCTGTGATATTAATTGATATTAGAATTAATAAAATTTTTTTCATATTCTTTCGATGAAATTAAGGATCTTATTGTAATTATTTTCTTTATTTATTTCACTAAATACCTCGTGTCTTGCTTTATTTATTAATTCAAGCTCAACATTTTCAAATATATTACTTAGAAATTCATGTAATTTTTTAACACCTTTGCTATTACCACCAACTGGATCATGGGTTCCTGAAATTATTAATAAAGGTATGTTTTTGCTCATTTCATAATTTCTATCATCAAAAACTCTTAAAAAACCAGATGACAAATCATTCCATAAACCATTTGTGACTGGAAAACCACATAGAGGATCTGCAATATATTCATCGACATTCTGGTTATCTGAAGATATCCAGTCTTTTGGTGTTCTGTTTGGTGAAAATGATTTGTTATATTCTCCTAAAATCATTTGATCAAGCAAATGACCTGTGCTTTTCTTACCAAAAAAAGTTATTAGAAATGAAATAATAATTCTTTGGAATTTAATTAAATTTTTTGGTACTTTTGAAGATCCAGATAGAACACAACAATCAATATCAATTCCCTTTTGAATTGCTCCAAGAGCAATCCATGATCCCATACTATGACCAATAAGATATTGTTTAAGATCTGGAAATTCTCTTGAAGATTCTTCGATTATATCTACTAAGTCATTTACGACATAATCCCAACCATCTTTATCAGCAAAATAACCTTTAAGATTATCTTCTATTCTTTTTCCATGGCCTCTATGGTCGATTGCTATAACATGATATCCATCTTCGTTAAGTTTATTTATTAACCAGTTATATCTTCCAATATGTTCAGCCATGCCATGACTTATATGGAACATTCCATTGATTTGTTTATTACTTGATAGATAACGGTAGATGTATTTTTTATCTATAGAGGTGTTTAAATTCATAATTTATAATAAACTCATATAAATTATTTTGAAATATTTATGAGTGACGTCCATATTGCAGGCACAGGTATTTGGTTTCCTGAAGATATTATTACAAATGATGAAATTGTTTCTTCATTTAATAGTTATGTTGATAACTTCAATAAGCATAATAAAAATGATATTGAGCAAGGAAATATTGAAGCAATGGAATATTCATCATCTGCGTTCATTGAAAAAGCATCAGGAATTAAAACTCGGCATGTGATTGATAAAAAAAATATCTTAGATATCAATACAATGATGCCAAGAGTTGTTCACGAAGATGAATCTAGACTATCAATTCATGCAAAAGCTGGAATTGATGCTGCAAAAAAGGCAATGGATCAGGCGAATGTGGGGCCTGATGATATTGATGGAGTTATCTTGGGAACATCACATGCTGCAAGGAATTATCCATCGGTAGCTATAGAGATACAAAATGAACTAGGAATCCAAGGATATGCTTACGATATGCTTGTTGGTTGCTCTTCAACAACATTCGCAATCAATAATGCTTATAGTGATATAGCTTCAGGTCTGGCAAATACCGTTCTTGTGATAAATCCAGAAATATCAACTCCATTTGTTAATTATGCTAAGAGAGACATTCATTTTATATTTGGTGATGGTTGCGTTGCCACTGTTATTTCTAATAATAAAAAATCTAATAATCAATATAAAATCTTAGATAGAAAATTAATTACAAAGTTTTCTAATAACATTAGAAGTGACTGGAGTTATTTAGTAAGAGCTGCAAGTGACGAAAAATCTATTGAGGATTTATTATTTTATCAAAATGGTAACAGTGTATTTAAGGAAGTTTGTCCAATGGTTGCCGATTTCATTACTACACATCTGAAAGATAATAATATTAGTCCTTCAGACGTATCTAAATTTTGGTTACATCAAGCAAATTCAAGAATGGTTAATTTAATAGTTTCTAAGGTTATTGGTACTGATGATTTTGATACATCACTGGCTCCATTGCCAATCGAGAAATTTGGCAACCTCGCAAGTGCTGGATCAATGTTTGCTTTTAATCTTCATAATGACCTTAAAAAAGGTGATAAAGGTATCATCTGTTCTTTTGGTGCTGGTTATTCAGTGTGTTCAATTATCGTTGAAAAACAGTAAATTAAATAGGTTAAATACTTTAATCCAATTATAATCAGCATATGGGTGAATATGATGCAGTTTGGGTTTTCTTAATTTCATTAGCCTTTGTAGGTTTTTATATTTTTATTGAAGCAAGGCCTAAAGGCTCAAACCTTTTTGGAGATATCTCAAGTACTATTAGAAGATTCTTTAGAAAAAGGTAATGTTCAGACTCAATTCAAAAGCAAATCTTGTATTACTTATCCCATTAACACTAATTATTGGAAGTTTTGCGTCTGCAAATACTGGAACTGATATATGGTATCAAGGACTTATTAAGTCTGATTTAAATCCTCCAGGATATGTATTTGGAATTGTTTGGCCTATATTGTATTTACTAATGGGAATTACAGCATGGAGAACATTCGAGATAATAAAAAATCTTTTTTACATTCAATTATTTTTAAATGCAATCTGGTCATGGCTATTTTTCTCTTTTCATTTACCGCTTATTTCACTTATTGATATATGGCTCTTAATTTATATAAATATTAAGATTATTTTGAAAGTATTAAAAATAGATAAATTAGCTGGATTGCTATATACACCATACATTCTTTGGTTGTTGTTTGCTTCGTATTTAAATTTATTTATAGTTATAAATAACTAAATAAAAACAGCTATTACTGTTCCAGTCATACATGATGCAAGAGTGGCTCCAATCAACGCTCTAAGTGAAACTTTAATCAAATCTGGTTTTCTTTCAGGTGACATTGCACCAATACCAGAAACAAGAATTCCAACAGATGAAAAATTAGCAAAACCACATAATCCATAAAGAGTAATTAATTTAGATCTATCAGACAAGACACCGTCTTGTAAATTTGCAAGCTCAGCATATGCAACGAATTCATTTAGTGCTGTCTTTATGCCCAGTAATTTTCCAGATACTATTGCTTCATCCCAAGGAACACCCATCAACCACGCAATTGGTGCAAATAGATACCCAAGTATCATTTGAAGAGATAGACTTTGACTGCCAATAGAAATTATTCCAAGTAAAGAATCAACAAGATAAACCAAAGCTATGAAAACAATTAAAATTGATCCCACTCCAATGGCAATATCAGTTCCATCTCTAGTGCCTTTAGTAATTGCATCCATTGTATTTTCATAAATCTTTGGAGTTTCATCTCCTTCAAAATCAGTTATTTTATTAGATGGCATTAACACGTTTGCAAAAAGTATTGCAGCTGGAACCGATAAAATTGAAGCAGTTAGAAAGTGTTGAATTAAGTTCAAATTATTAAATTGAATTTGTAACATGCTTACAAGTGCAACCATTATTGAACCTGCAACGGTAGACATGCCTGCGGTCATTAATATTAGTAGTTCTTTATTAGATAATTTTGCAAGGTAAGGCCTTATTAATAAGGGGGCCTCTACCTGTCCAACAATAACGTTTGCAGCAGCACCTAAGCCGATAGGTCCGCCAATATTGAATAGTTTCTGACAAATTTTGGAAAATACGTTAACAATAAATGGCAATATGCCCCAATACCAAAGTGTAGCCGTAATAGATGACATAACGATAATGAACGGAAGAATAGAAAAAGCAAATATTAAAGCTGATCCTTTTTGTGATAATTCATATGGTAAAGCGCCGCCACCAAGATAACCAAATACAAATTCTGTGCCCTTTCCTGTTGCAACTTGAAGCGCAGCAACACCATCAGCTAAATAAGAAAATAAATTAGTTATCAAAGGTATTTTTATTAAAATAAATGCAAGAACTAGTTGAAATAATATTGCATAAATAATGTGTCTGTAATTAATAATCTTTATATTTGATGAGAAAGGAAAAGCAATCAAAACTAAACCAGCAAATCCAATTAGGATTTGTATGATGTATAAAATATCCATAACTATTTAGTAGAGCTTAATAGCTTTGAGTCTCTCATCAAGGAAATCTTCAGCCAATATTCCATCATCATCTTCTCTAAAAACTGATTTTAGACGAATAGATGGAGCTGGATGAAGGAAAAAAGGAATACTGTATCTTGCTTTAGATTCTTGATCTAGATCTTGAATAACCCTATGAGTAGTACTTACAAGATGTTTATCTGTAACTAATTGCATCATATCTCCAATATTACATACTATTGCATTCGAACTTGGTTCAACTTTAATCCATGATCCGTCTTTATTTAAGACTTCCAGTCCTCCCTCCTCGGCACCAATTAATAAAGTTATTAGATTAATATCGGTATGAGCTCTTGCTCTGTGTGGATTTGTATTTCCATGAACTGGCGGATAATGTATTGATCTTAGAAGTGAATTTCCTTTATCAATCCATGGCGAAAAATACTCTTTTCCCAAACCAAGAGATAGAGATATAACTGAGAGAACTCTTGAACCAATTTTATGAAGTTCATTATATAGTTCGTCAAAATTATCATTAAAATCAGGTACTTCATTTATATGAATATTTGATGGAATTTTTTTATCATATGAATCGTCAATTACAGGTCCGTGATGCCAGAATTCTTTTTGATCAGCAATTTTTTCACCAACAGCTGTTTCAATTCCTTTTGGTGTATATCCCCTAGCTCCTTTTGAACCAACAGAGCTGTAGGCCTCTTTTTCTTGAAAATCTAAATCAAAGAAATCCTTTGAACAAGCATAACATCTATCAATTAAATCCTGTGAAAGGCCATGATCAGTAATTGAAAAAAATCCGTGGTCTGATAAAGCATCTTTCAATATTTTTATTGAAAAAGTATCTCCCTTTTCAATATCTTTAAATGATAGTTCTGGAACTTGATTTGTCATTTATAAATTTTAACAAAAAAAAGGGCAGTATAAACTGCCCTCATGTTATTTAATATCAATGTTTAAAATCTATAAGCTAGGCCAAAGTTGATTTGCCACATTGATTGTCCATTAGCAGTTGAATAGAAATAACTATCGTCAGTATCTACACCACTAATTAAATATCTACCACTACTATCAGCTCCATCGATATCAATAGCTCTGCTAACGTTGTAGTTAACTTCTTGAGCCCAACCTCTTGAGTTTGATAGAAGGTTATATAAATTTTGAATGTCTAAATAACCGACCAATTTATGTCCGTTTTCACCAAGCTTAATTTCTTGAGTGATTCTTAGATCTATTCTACCTTGCCATGGATTATCACAAGTATTTCTTGGGATAATGGTACCAGCATATGCTGAAATACATCCTTTTGAATTTACAAATGCCATAACCTCATTAGCAACATCTGCAGATGCAAATACTACATTAGGATCATTAACACCAGTTGGGATATATGCTAAGTCATAGCCATCTCTTCCTCTTCCATTGAAAGAATCACCACCAAAAGTAATACTATGTGGCTCTCCTGATTTTCTAATACCTAATAATGAGAACGTAGTATCGTTATCTCCAATTATTTGAGTTGTATAAGACAATGCTAGAACAAACTTATGTTCGTTCATGAACGATGATCTTGCTGCAGGAACAATTTCACCATAGCCTCTTGGTTGATAACCATATGAGGAACTATGTTGAGCTGATGTCATAGCAGCGACATCTCTTTGTTCCATATTCGTATAACCAAAATAGAATTCGAGTCCATTTTCAAATCCTTTTTGAACAGCAGTAGTAAATGAGTAGCCTCCACCAAAAGTAGTGTTGGTGATATAGGTATTTTCATTACTGTCAGTTACTGGACGTCCATCAGCTAATACTGCCTCTTCTTCATAACTGTAGTCTTTAAAGTCAACATCTTTTCTTACAGTGTCTCTGTTATATTCTAAAGAGATGTCATAACCACTTGCAGTAAGCATATCTAACTTAAGATTTCCTCTCCATGTCGAAGGTCCCTCGAAGTCAGGATCTGTTCCATGAGTAAAACCATACCAGTTAGATGAAGCACCTTTAAGTGCACATGTGGATGCATCACTTCTATACCAGAAAAATCTTGGATCTGTGACTCCAGTAACAGCGCCAGATGTCAAATTTGGTATTGGGCCGGCACAAGCTGATGATGGTCCACCTCTGCCAAATCTGCTATAGAATGAATCTACACTACTTCTACCAAAACCGTTACTAAAGAATACTTTAGGTAATCTTCCATGGAATAATCCATATCCACCGGTTAAAGATGCTGCAACAACCTTATTGCTATCACCAAAAAGTGAATCAGACACATCCATGTCAAAAGAGAATCTTGGTTGTGTAATTGTATAACTAACAGTTGCATTATTTCTAAATCCAAATTTTGATTCATATGATGTATTTAAAAGAGTTTGTTGTGGAATATCAAAATCATAATGTCTTACACCAAATGCGACCGATAGAGTGTCACTTACTTGCCACTCGTCCTGGATATACATAATTGTTTCATCAATATCGAAACGAGCTGCAGGTAAAGCAGGATCATCTCTTACAAGTGAATATGGTCCACCTGCATCAATAGATACAGCAAATGTTTCTACTCTGTTGTAATTACCAGCATAGAATGCATCAAGATTACTAAAATTTAATTCACCAGTATATCTATTAATAAATGAGTTGTAGATTGAAGATGAATCAGTTTCATATCCAAAAGTAATATAATGATTATCTAAATCAAGGTTACCTTTAATTGACATTAACTGCTGATCAACTTCAATCAAGTTATGTCCTCTATATCTATCACTACCTACATAGATTATTTCTCTATTGGGTAGTCCATAGATATGAAATTCTGGCATTAAACCTCCATATCCACCATCACCTGAATTAGCATCTTGCTCAAAGAAACGATCACTAAATCTAATTCTAGTAGAAAAACGATCAGTCCAATCTGAATAAATATTAAGTGTTACCCTTTCAGTTTCAGGTGGTATTTCATAATAGTTATTAGAAAATGTAGGATTTGCGGTACTATCATAATTAGAATAGAAAGAATCTTCTGTAACCTGGTAAATTAACTCTGCTGCATGGTCATCATTTATATTACCATTTAACTTAACTAATAATTGTTCTTGAGTAGTTGGAAAAGTAATGCTGTTATAAGAACCAGCTGTATAACCATATGTATCCAACATGTGCTTTGCAACTGCATCCATAATTACTGATGAAGTACCCCATTTGTTAGTAGCATTTGAGTCTGATGTTCCCCAAAGACTAGGACGCGTATCCTCACTTTCTTCATAACCGATAAAGAAAAATAGTTTATCTTTAATTATTGGTCCTGATAAAGTTATTGCTAAAGCTTCCTCATCAAAATCTGAATACTCCTCACCATTTGGTAAATCACCGACATTACTTTTATCTCTTTGAGTTGTATAGACAGAGCCATGGAATTCATTTGTACCAGCTTTAGTCACAGCAGTAATTGTTCCACCTGTGGCATTACCTTTTGAAACATCATATGGAGTTATGTCAACAGTAATCTCATCAACAAAATCAATACTGATTGGATTTTTCATTGTTGCAAAACCACTATCATTTAAACCAAATGCATCATTGAAACTAACACCGTCAATGGTAAAGTCATTAAGTCTTGAATTTTTACCTAATACAGAGATCTCGGTACTTCTTGCATTGGCACCATTAACACTGACTCTTGGATCAAATTTAAGATAGTCAGCAATGTTTCTTGTAATAGTTGGAATACTTGCAATTCTCTCACTGGATAAAACTGAGCCGCTATTTACTTTTGAAGTGCTAACCTTTGATGCTATTACTTGAACTTCATCAATATCATCAGCAATAAGATTAACAGCTATTTTAAGAGGTTCTGCAACTGTCAAACTCATAACATCAATAGTTTGAGTAGCATATCCAGTTTTTGAAATCTTAATTTTGTAAGGTCCACCTATTGGAAGAAAGTTAATATTAAAGTTACCTGATGCAGAACTTACAACAGTTTTTGTAGTGTTTGTTGGGGTATGTGTTGCTTCAACAGATGCGCCAGAAACATTGACAGTACCTTTTATCCTCGCTGTGGTATCAACGTTAGCAGATAAAGATGTTGTAAGTAATATTACAGGTAAAAACGCTAGTAGAATTTTTTTCATTGTATCCTCTCGAGTTAATAATTATTCACTATCTTGATTCTAATCCAGATTTGTTAATTTATACATAGAATAATCAAAGATTTTTATATAATTTTCATAATTGTTTCATACACTGCAGTGGCAATTCTTTGTTGCTTTATGAGTTTTTTTTATACCTACTATGTTTAAATTAATTTGATAAAACTATTTGAGGGTGAGTATTAGGTCGAATAAATGCATTTAACACATCTAATCCTAGATTCACTTTTGTGCTTTTACTGTTTCCAATTTCTATTTTTGTAATTCCATGAGGTAAGACTGAAAAGATATTTGGATTGTTTTCTATCAGCTGACCGTCATTTACTCTAAATTGAAAGTTTACATCTGATATATTTTCTATTTCAACAAGCAAAACATTAGTTTTTCCTTTAAATTTTGCACTCTTTATTGATAAGCAAGCCTCAATAATTTCTAAAATATTTTCGTTTTTTCCAATAAGATTATTTTTGTACCAAACAACTGTTCTTCCATTAAACAATGCTTCTTTAATTGATTCTTCGGTTCTATCTTTTGAGAGTATTAATGTTACAGATCTATGGCCATTAGGTCTTTGTAGATAATCCCAATCAATTAAGCCATGTACATCTGAGGTTCCCATAATTGTTAGGTCATAATCAATTGCTATTTGAAAAGCTTCGTCAGAAAACCAAATACCATTTACCACCTCAATTCCATGAATTAAATTTTGGTTAAATAAATCTATATGAATTTCATGAAGAAGTTTATCTGAAGATTCTTCTTCTGATGACCAAGCCGGATGATTCCAAAATACAAAAGCATCTTGATTTTTTGCTTCCATAAGTGTTTCTTCAATTGGCCACATTGCCGCAAGAACTCCATCATTCAACCATGGCTCATCTATATAATCCTGTATTAAATCTTTTGGTAATGAGTCTATAAATTGATCAACTTCAGGTTGTTTAGATCTATCGATACGAATTAATTTATTTGCATCTTTAACAAAAACAGCATTAATATGTCCAGGAGGAAATTTTCTTGTAATTTCGGTACCATTAATAACAATTAAATTCTCATCCACAGCTGAATCTTTTGCAATTTCGAATGCTCTGTTTCTATCCTCATGAGGAATATCGTTTTTATGTGGTTGAAGTTCTAAGTGTTCGGTTATTGCTAACAGATCAATTCCATCTCTTACTGCTTCAGCAACTCTAAGATTCGGCCAAACATGGCCATCTGAAAAAGCTGAGTGAGTATGAAGGTCTGAACTTATTACTACGAAATTTTTTGTGTCTGGAAATATTATCAATCTATCATTATCTAAAATTTCATCAATTGAATTTACTTTTCCATGTGAAAATAAATTTAGGGAAATCAAAAAAATAAACGAAAAATATAATTTCATTATTTAATTAAGATTTGCTCAGAATTAAAATAAGGAACTAAAGATTTAGGTATAACCACTTTATTGTTACCATCATAATAATTTTCAATCAATGCTATCAAAGTTCTTCCAACAGCCAGTCCAGAACCGTTTATTGTATGCGCAAAATAATTTTTTCCATCGTCTTTAATCTTTATATTGGCTCTTCTCGCCTGAAAATCTGAAAAGTTTGAACATGAAGAAATTTCTCGATATTTATTTTGACTAGGCATCCAGACTTCTATATCGAATGTCTTACATGAACTAAATCCTAAATCTCCTGTGCACAGTTCTATAACTTGATATGGAAGTTCAAGAAGGTCAAGAATTTCACAAGCATTTGCTAATAAATTTTCTAAACACTCCATAGAGTTTTCTGGACTTGTAATTTGAACCAATTCAATTTTCTCAAACTGGTGTTGTCTTATTAAACCTCGAGTATCTTTGCCATAACTGCCGGCTTCAGATCTAAAACATGGAGTATGCGATGTTACTTTTATTGGTAGATTTTTTGGATTGAGAAACTCATCTCTAAATAAATTCGTTAATGGTACTTCTGCGGTAGGTATCAAAAATAATTTGTCAGAACTTTTGAATAGATCTTCTTCAAATTTTGGAAGTTGGCCTGTTCCTGTTAAAGATTCAACATTAGCCATAAAAGGTACATAAAATTCTTTGTATCCATTTTTTATAGCATTATCAATCATAAATGTAATTAAAGCTCTTTGAAGTTTTGCAATTTCTCCTTTAAGGACAGCAAATCTTGAACCGGCCAACTTAGCCGCCAACTCAGTATCTATTTCATTTGTAATTTCTAAATGATCTAAATCATTTTTTGTAGATATTTCACCAAATTTATTTATAACAACATTATCATTTTCGTTACTACCAATTGGCACACTTTGATCGGGGATGTTTGGAATACCCATCAAAAAATCATTTAATTTCTCAAGATAATTATTAAGTTCATCTTCTTTATCTTTCAAACTTGTATTAATGCTATCAACTTTGCTTTTAATCTCTTCGGTGCTTTGTCCAGATTTTTTTCTTTCACCATATTCTGATGAGAGTGTCTTTCTTTCAGATTGGAGATTTTCAACTTCTATTTGTAATGATTTTCTTTGCTTGTCAATCTCATCAAAAAGATTTTTATCAAGATCAAAGCCCCTATTAGCTAAAGATTTTTTTACCTCATCAAAATTTTCTCTAAGTAATTTTGTATCAAGCATTATTTTGTAAAACTGACCCCAATATAAGTTGCTAAAATTGTCAAAAAGATTGTTAGCATTATATACGAAACAGCAAAAATTATATTTGAATTAGAAATTAAAATAATCTGATGAGTGAATGCTGACATCGTAGTAAAAGATCCAAGAAATCCTATTATGAAAAAATAAAAATATATATCTTTGTTTGAAACAAACGAACCCAATGACAATCCAATAAAAAAACATCCAATAACATTTACGGTCAACGTTGCAATCCATGAAGAGTCTGGAAAATATATAGAAAATATCTCGTTAGTGAAAAATCTTGAAACTGCTCCAAGTGCTCCACCAAGGCCAACCATAACTATGTTTAACAACATCTTATTTATAAAAATTTATTAAATTATTAATATCCATATTATCTTTAAACTTTACTTGGAGATGATTTTTGTTAATAAATTTAAGATCAATATTTTGATCATTAATCTTTACTTTAAATTCATAATCATTGAGCTCAGAGGATATGTACGAATCATCAAAGCCATCCACTAAGTATCCTAAAAAAATATTTTCCTTGATATCTTCTCTTCTGATTATTCTGACTTGATCAAAATCTAAGTCATGAATTTCAATTTTATTTTTATCAATAAAATAATTCTCTCTAAATGGTGTTGATATTTCTATTACTATCGAATTATCCTCAAGCCTCTTAAAAATACCTTCAGATTCCTCTATCAAATTTTTATTCTTGTTTAAACTTGTCTGAGTGAATGTTAAATCACTGTCAAAAAAATCATTTAATTTTTCTGAAGTTGATGACTCAATAGTTAAAGAAATTATCATCCATATAAAAAGAATATATTTCACTAATCTCTCTTTGGAACTAGTACTTCTCTTGAACCGTTTGAACTCATCTCAGAAACAAGGCCTGCCTCTTCCATTGTTTCAATTAATCTAGCTGCCCTGTTGTATCCAATTCTTAATTTTCTTTGAACTGCTGAGATAGAGGCTCTCCTTGATTCAATAACAAAATTAACTGCTTCGTCATATAGCTCATCCGTTTCTTCAGATGATGTTGTTTCCGAACCAGACCAGCCAGGTATTGGTCCTGTATCTTGTGTTGATGATGTTATTTCATCAATGTAATTTGGTTCAGCTCTTGATTTCCAATCATTTACTACTCTATGAACCTCATCATCTCCAACAAATGCACCATGAACTCTCACTGGAACTCCTACTCCTGGAGGAAGATATAGCATATCGCCATATCCAAGTAATTGTTCTGCTCCCCCTTGGTCAAGAATAGTCCGAGAATCTATTTTTGTTGATACCTGGAAACCAATCCTTGTTGGTATATTAGCCTTTATAAGACCTGTTATTACATCTACAGATGGTCTTTGTGTAGCCAAAATTAAATGAATGCCTGCTGCTCTTGCTTTTTGAGCTATTCTTGCAATGAGATGCTCAACTTTTTTTCCAACGAGCATCATCATATCTGCAAACTCATCAACAACTACAACAATAGATGGCAAAACCTCAAGATATTCATCTTCATCTTCATCTTCATTAAGAGGATTAAGAATTTGTTTGCCATTTTTTTCTGCTTCCAAAACTTTTTTGTTAAATCCAGCTAAGTTTCTAACACCCATCATTGACATTAATTTATATCGCCTATCCATTTCTGCAACACACCACCTCAATCCATTTGATGCATCCGTCATATCAGTTATAACCGGCGTTAATAAATGGGGAATGCCATCATATACTGCAAGTTCTAGCATTTTTGGATCTACTAAAATTAATCTCACTTCCTCAGGATCTGATTTGAATAGCAAACTTAATAGCATTGCATTTAAACCTACCGATTTACCAGAACCAGTTGTTCCAGCAACTAGTAAATGCGGCATTTTTGCAAGATCAACAACGATAGGATTTCCAGAAATATCTTGACCTAATGCAACACTTAAATTTGATGGAGATGATTTAAATGCTTTCGAGCTTAGGATTTCAGTTAATCGAACCATCTTTCTATTATTATTAGGGATTTCAATTCCAACGAATGACTTTCCCTCTATTACCTCAACTACCCTTACACTACTTACAGATAATGATCTTGCTATATCTTGAGCAATGTTAGTAATTTTGCTAGCTTTAGTTCCAGGTGCCGGCTGTATTTCAAATCTAGTAACCACTGGTCCAGGTAAAACTGACTCTACAGTTGCTTCGATGCCAAACTCTTCAAGTTTAGTTTCAAGCAATGAGGCTATTTGATTTAACTCAGTTTCTGATAGAGAACTTCCATCATCTAATGCTCTGTCAAGAAGTTCAGTGCTTGGCATAACAGTTTTTTCTTTTTTTTCATCTTCTCCTTCTGTATTTAGTTTTGGAACCTCTTTTAATTGCGTTTCATCCTTAATTGGTAAATCCGGTTGTTTAGATAAGGCTGAAACATCATTAATTATTTTCTCTTTTGGAGTTTGAAGTTCAGATGAAATTTTTGGCTTAGAAGATTTTTTGACATTTTCTTTTATAGATCTAGATTTAAGAGATTGATTTATTTCTGATAAAAGTGATTTTATAGAATTAAAAAACTTTAAAAGAAAAGCAAAAATATTTTTTATCAAACTTAGTGAAGTCTTTGATATGTTAACTACTAAGTTGCCAAAAACATCAATTGTTTTAAGCCATGAAAAATTAAAAGAAAAAGACATAGCTGGGATGGTTAAAACAATCAAAAATATTAGAGTTCCAATATAACCTATCAAAGATGATAAAAAAGTTAATACATTGAGACCAGTAACTCCTCCAAAATTTTCCGTTACATAAAAAGCACCTACTGCACAAAAGCTTAAAATTATAAAAAATGAACTAGCTAATCTAACTAATACTTTTAGAGCTGAGTTATATTTATCATCAATAAAAAGACTTTGTATAGCCCAAACTGATCCTATAAGTAAGACTAAGTAGCTGCCAAATCCTATCAAGGTAAACATTAAATCAGATATCAACGCTCCAAGAGGACCACCAAGATTATTGATTACATCATTAGAGTTTTTATTGAAAAATCCTGAGTCACTTGCATCATATGAAACTAGTGAAATAAATATATAGAGTGAAAATGCTATTAGAAAAAAACTAAAAAAATTTAAAAGAGTATTTCTGATGTATGGAGGCATTAATCTATAAACATAATTTTATTGTAATTATAGGCATAATGCATAACAATTTCTTTATATTCAATTATAATTTCGTAAATGTCGGACAACCATCATAAATTAATCATTTTAGGTTCAGGGCCAGCTGGATATGCTGCGAGTATCTATGCAGCCAGAGCAGGTCTAGAGCCTATCATCATTGCAGGTATGCAAGAAGGTGGTCAATTAACTACAACTACTGATGTTGAAAATTGGCCCGGCGATAGCGATGGTCTGCAGGGGCCAGAATTAATGGATCGTATGAAAAAACATGCACAACAATTTGATGTTGATGTAATTAATGATCATATTAATAGTGTTGAACTTAAAGACAGGCCATTTAAACTGCAAGGAACATCAGAATACACATGTGATGCTCTAATTATTGCCACCGGCGCAAGTGCTATGTATCTTGGGCTGCCATCTGAAAAAGAATATTTGGGTAAAGGTGTTTCGGCATGTGCAACATGCGATGGCTTTTTTTATAAAGATCAAGAAGTTGCTGTTATAGGTGGCGGAAATACTGCTGCAGAAGAAGCTCTATATTTATCAAGAATCTGTTCGAAAGTTTATCTTATCCACAGAAGAGATGAGCTAAGAGCAGAAAAAATTCTTCAAGATAGAATTTTTGACGAGGAAAAAAATGGAAAAATAGAAGTCTTGTGGGATTCACAGCTTTCTGAAGTGCTGGGTAATGATATGGGTGTAACTGGGATTAAAATAGATACTAAAGGAAATATTTCTGAAAAAAACGTAATGGGAGTATTTATTGCGATTGGTCATAAGCCAAATACAGATATATTTGATGGTCAGCTAGATATGGACAATGGATACATAATAATTAATTCTGGTTTGAATGGATCAGTTACAAGATCTTCAATTGATGGAGTTTTTGCAGCAGGTGATGTTTCAGACCAAATATACAGACAAGCTGTTACATCTGCAGGTTTTGGATGCATGGCAGCATTAGACGCTGAAAAATATCTTTCTGAAAAATAATATGAAATATTCTGCTTACCAAGTTAGTGAAAATGATGGCAAATTTGTTGGAAAAATATGTGAACTTGAAAAGCCAGATCTAATCAATGACCACCTAATTATTAAAGTTAAGCACTCTTCTCTTAACTACAAAGATGCTTTAGCTGTAAGTGGTGCTCGTGGCGTTGTTAAATCATATCCTTTTGTACCTGGAATTGATGTTGCTGGTGAAGTTATTGAGTCTGGTTCCTCTGATTTCTCTGTTGGCGAGAATGTTATAGCAACAGGATATAAAATTGGTATGGCTGTTCCTGGCGGTTTTGGTGAAATTGTTCAATTACCATCAAACTGGGTTGTTAAGTCACCAGATAAATTAAATAGCTCCAAAGCTATGAGTTATGGAACTGCTGGAATTACTGCTGCGGCTTGTGTTAAAAAAATTGTTGATGCTAATATTTCAAAGGACCTACCTGTACTAGTATCAGGTTCAACCGGAGGTGTTGGATCTATATCTGTAGGAATTTTAAAAAAGCTAGGGTATCAGGTTCATGCAATCACAAGCAAAAATGACCAAAACAAAACCCTTGAGACTATGGGAGCAAGTGAAGTTATAAATAGAGATGATTATATGAGTGAGCCAGCAAAAGCCCTAGATAAGGGAATATATGGAGCTGCTGTTGATACAGTTGGGGGTGATATTCTTGCTAAGATGATTTCAATGATTTCAAATCAAGGTGTTGTTTCATGTTGCGGCAATGTAGCTGGCGCTATGTTCACTTCGTCTGTGTTCCCTTTCATATTAAGAGGTGTTCAATTGTCTGGCATAGATTCTGCAGAATCTTCATTAGCCTTAAAAAAAGAATTATGGAATCTGCTTGCAGATGAATGGTCAATAGATTTAACAATGCAAACTAAAACAGTTAATTTAGATGGTTTAAGCGTTGAGGTTGATAAAATTCTCAATGGTGGTCAAATTGGTAGAGTTATCATTGAGCATGGAGAATAATTATGAAGGACGATTATAAAGAATACTTTGATTCAGAAGAGGCAAATCAAGATAGCAAGAGTGATGCTAAAGTTATCCTTTTTTTGATTGTTGTTGCTGTGATAGCCGCAACTTACTGGGTATCAGTGCAATAACTATCTAGGCTTCATCCTCATACCAGAGTCAAGTCTAATTGTTTCACCATTTAAATAAGCATTTTCAACAATGTGAACTGCTAAATCAGCAAATTCTGATGGTTGTCCAAATCTGTGTGGGAATTGGGTTGACTCTAACAAAGGATCTCTAACTTTATCAGGTGCTAACTGCATCAAAGGTGTATCAAAAATTCCTGGAGCAATTGTACAAACCCTTACGGCATGTCTAGCAAGATCTCTTGCAGCAGTGAGTGTTAATCCAATAACTCCTGCTTTTGAGGCACTGTATGCTGATTGTCCAATTTGACCTTCATAGCCTGCAACTGAAGCTGTATTGATGATGACTCCTTTCTCGCCTTTCTCATCAGGCTCATTTTTATCCATTAGTTCTGCAGCAATTCTCATTACATTAAAAGTACCTACTAAGTTTAAGTTGATAATAAATTGAAAAGCATCAAGTGGATGTGGCGCCTCTTTGCCTAAAATCCTACCTGGATAGCCAGTACCTGCACAGTTGACTGCTATGTGCAATCCTCCAAATTTATCTTTAATCTGATTAATAGCATTAACTACAGGCTCTTCTTCCATAATATTGGTAGAAATAAACATAACATTATCATCACCAAGGTTTTCTATAATTTTATTAGCATTGTCTTCATTTATATCTAAAATTACTGTCTTTGCACCTTTCTCAACGAATTTTTCAACAGTTGCTTGACCAAGTCCTGACGCACCGCCTGTTACAAGTGCTACTTTATTGTCTAAGTTCATAGTATCTCCAATTTTTTTGGTTTAAAAATTATAACTTTTTTTAAATAAATAGAATATTTATATTTTTGGCATATAAATTGCATCTACTAAGGTAAGTATATTTTAACAGGAGAAACAAATGAAAAAATTATTACTTTTAATAACTTTAGTTTCATTACCTTCTTACTCAGCTGTAAGCGCTAATGTTAGCTTTGCAACTGACTACATATGGAGAGGAATGACCCAAAGTGATGGTCCGGCAGTTTCTGGTGGTTTTGACTACGCAGCAGATGGTGGTTTTTATGCAGGAATTTGGGGTTCTAATGTGAACTTCAATAACGGTGCCGGTTCAGAATTAGATTACTATTTTGGATACGGTACCGAAATGGGAAGCGTCGGTGTAGACATAGGCTACATAAAATTTGACTACCCTGATTCAGATCCTGATATATCATTTGAAGAAATCTATGTTGGCTTGAGTATGGGAGATTTAGGTCTTTTATTTGCGATGGGTCAAGATGGTGCTCCAGATTACACTGAGGTCTCATATGGTTTTGGTGCAGTAAGCTTTTCTTACGGTCAATACGATGATTATGGTGATAATCTAGGTGTTTCATATGGTTTTGGATGTGGTACTTATGATTGCGCAGTCACATACACAGATTTTTCTGATGATGGTTACGGCGGTGACGAAGATGCACTAGTTTTCTCTGTTTCAGCGAGTTTCTAATGAAGTTAGTAACTGCAATTATAAAACCCTTTAAACTTCAGGAAGTTAGAGAGGTACTTGTAGAAGCAGGTATTAAAGGTTTAACAATTACAGAAGTTAAAGGTTATGGTCGACAAAAAGGCCATACAGAGATGTATAGAGGTGCTGAATATTCAGTAGATACATTACCAAAAATTAAGTTAGACGTTTTAATTGAAGACAACTCTCTTGATACAGTTGTCGAATCAATCTCTAAAACAGCTAATACCGGAAAAATTGGTGATGGAAAAATATTTATAACAAGCGTGGACGAAGTTATCAGAATTAGAACTGGTGAGACTGGTCCAGACGCTATATAGGGAGAAATAATTATGGAAGAATTAAAATTTGCACTTGATACATTCTATGCTGTTATGGCAGGTGCATTAGTCATGTGGATGGCTGCTGGTTTTACAATGCTTGAAGCAGGGTTAGTGCAAAAGAAAGATGTATCTGAAATTGTAACTAAGAACTTAGGTCTCTATTCAATAGCTTGTATTATGTACTTAGTTTGCGGATTTGCTCTTATGTATTCAGGTAGCAGTTCATTTTTTGGGCTATTACCTGATATTGGTACCTCATGGGGTCTATCAACTTCTACTGAAGCAGATCCTATTATGTATGGAGCAGATGGCTCAATAGCAGATGGTGATTTTGTTGGTTACTATTCTCATCAAGCTGACTTCTTTTTCCAAGTAGTTTTTGTTGCTACTGCAATGTCAATTGTTTCAGGAGCAGTTGCAGGAAGAATGAAATTGTTGCCATTCTTTTTATTCGCAGTTGTATTGACTGGTTTTATTTATCCTACTCAAGGATTTTGGAACTGGGGTGGTGGATTTGAAGGAATGGGTATTTCTTATTCCGATTATGCTGGTTCAGGTACTGTGCACCTATGTGGTGCCGCAGCTGCTTTAGCTGTAGTTACTGTATTAGGACCTAGAAAAGGAAAATACAATTATGATGGTTCTGTTAACCCAATGCCTGGATCAAACATACCAATGGCCGCACTTGGTGCATGGATACTATGGTTAGGATGGTTCGGATTTAATGGTGGTTCAGAATTAAAAGTTTCTGAAGTTAGCAGTGCTACTGCAGTTAGCCAAGTATTTTTAAATACAAATATGGCTGCAGCTGGCGGTGTTGTAGCTGCTTTGTTATTAAGTCTTGCTCTAACTGGCAAAATGGATGTGACGATGGCTATCAATGGCGCAATTGCAGGTTTAGTTTCAATTACTGCTGATCCTTTAAGCCCAAGTGGCGGTACATCCGTTATCGTTGGAGCGATTGGAGGAATAATAGTTTACTTCTCTATCTTATTTTTAGAGAAAAGAGGAATCGATGACCCTGTAGGCGCTATATCTGCTCACGGTATTGTGGGCATTTATGGTGTACTCGTTGTTAGTCTCACCGGTGGCGCTGATTTCCTTGGCCAGCTTACTGGTGTTGTTATGATTGCTGCATTTACATATATTGTTAGCTACGGTGTAGTTAAGTTAATTAATAGAGTAATGCCAATTAGAGCAACTGATGAAGAACAAGACGCTGGTCTTGATGTTTCTGAGATAGGTATTGAAGCTTATCCAGAATTTAAATAAATTTAATATATGGGCTGTCTAGGTACTCCCCCCACTAATTAGCCTTTATTAAATTTTTAAAAGAGCTGTTATGAAAGTAACAGCTCTTTTTTTATGTTCTGTTAAGAAATAACTGAATTTGAATATTGTTGGAGAAAATATGGCTCAATATCGCCACTGATTTGTTCCATTCTATTATTTAAGTAAGTTATTGCATCATCGATTTCTTCATTGGTAAATTCGTTGTTAGCAAAATTTTTACCTTGGAGTATTGCTGCAGCATAATTTGTCGCATGATTTTTATAGGATTGCTTTATTGTCTCAGTTATTTTTGCGGAACAATCATGGTATGAATCGCTATTAAAATGCATCACTTTACCAATATTCAAGTTCACATCGCCCTTATACCCTCTTATGCCGTCCGAAATACTTTTTAAGTCTTCCTTTGAATCCTTAATATACTCACTGTTTAAATCTGTTAAATACAACTCAGTAGCTTTAGTTATATCATTAGGATCTTTTTCATAAGATATAGTGACTGGCACTACCTTGAGTGAATTAAGGTATTTATCTACTGACATTTTCTTTCGAGCATTTAAATGTATCATTTTGATAACTGACGGATCGGTAAGGTCATTTCCATCTTTTGATCTTCCTTGCTTTTGCGCTATCCAAACTGATTCATTTTTATTTGAAATTGAATCCCAGATAAACTCAGATGCAAGATTTAAGCTTTGATATATCTCCCTTTTAGACTTATCGCTCCGATCAATAATAAAACTTTTATTCAATCTCATAAGATCGGATGCCCATTTTTCACTTAACAAATTATTTCCAACCGCATTATTTGTTGTTCCAAGATTATTTTTATGAAGTGTTAAATTTAATAATGCTGAATCAAGAGTTATATCTCGATGATTTGATACGAACAAATATCCAGTATTTGGATTTAAATTTTCAATTCCATTTACAGTAAAATTCTTTATAGAGTTTTCTACCACGCTATTAACAATACTTTCAAAGAAATTTTGATATGACTGAACATCATGAATACTTTTTACTTTATTTCTTAGTATGAGGCCCAATATTTTTCTTGAAAAAGGTAAAAGCTTTAGATACGAATATTCACCGTTTGCAAATAACATTTTTAAAAAACGACGATTATTAGATAAATCTACTAAAACTTCGTTTACTTCGTTGTCCGTATAAGGCCTTATGGAGTCAAATTTGTTCACTTCGATAGTTCGAATATGTAATGATCTCTATATTTTACATTAATAATGTATACAATATCGATGCATGAAAAGATATCTTGAATATGATGGGTTGAAAGTCCTTGCTCATAGAGGCGGAGCTGAGGAATCATTTGAAAACACATTAGAATCTTTTGAATATTCTCAATCAATAGGATGTGAGTTTATTGAAACAGATGTTCAAGCATCCTCTGACGGTGTTCCATATATTTTCCATGATGACGATTTGAGAAGGATTCTTAATAAATCAGTAAAATTTAATGAATTATCAAGTAAGGAAATTGATGAACTCCAAATTTTTGAAAAGTATAAGATACCTAAATTATCCGAGACTCTGATTCAGTTTCCTAATCTTCTTTTTCAAATAGATTTTAAAACTGATGAAGTCGTTGATCCTGCGTTAAATGTTATTCATGATCTAAACGTTATGGATAGAGTTTGTATTGCAAGTTTTAGTAGTAATAGGTTAAATAAAGTAAGATCCTTAAATTCTAAATTATGTATCTCAATGGGGCCTAATGAGGTATTGCAAACATTTTTAGCAAGTTGGAATCTTTATAAAGGAGAAATTGAAGGTGATTGTCTACAAATCCCAATTAGGTACTACGGATTAAAAATAGTTACAAAAAGATTTGTTGACTTTGTTCAGTCAAAAGGATTAAAAATTATGGTTTGGACTATAAATGATGTTAAAACTTTTAAATATCTAATAAATCTTGGTGTGGATGGAATTATTACCGATAAGCCAAAACTTCTTTTTGAAACCCTGAAAGCTAGCTAAGAAAATCTTTCATCAGTCTGGTAAGAACTGCATACATGGGAATAATGATTGCAGTAGTAATCAAAATTTCAATAGTTGGAGAATAATCTAGTAGACTTCTTATCCAAGGAATAATTATGAATCCTACGATCGCTCCAAGAACGCTATAAAAGATTATTGATTTTTTACTAAAAAGTTTCATCAGTTTTTACAAAGTAAAGAACAATTAGTCCTAGTACAAATAGAACAAGTATTGGGAGTAAACTTATTCTAACACTTTCAAACAAAGCAAGAAACAATCCTACTAATGCTGGGCCCATAAAAGCCCCTGCCTTGCCAAATGTATTAAAGAGACCAAAAAATTCTCCAGCTTTATCATGAGGTATTAACTTTGCAAAAAGTCCACGAGAAGATCCTTGAATACCTCCTTGTACAAACCCAACCATTGCTGCAAGAATATAGAATTCCATGGCGCTAGATAAAAAGAGTGTGTAAATAATAATCACTATATAAATTAATATTGAAAAATTAATTACAAACTTATCACTATATTTTTCTCCAACATATGCCCACATTAGGGTTGATGGAAAAGCTATAAACTGCACCATTAAAAGTGCAATTATTACTGAACTCGAATCCAGTCCAAGATTTAAAGCAAATGTTGCAGCTAATGCAACTACAGTATGAACACCGTCAATAAATAAAAAAAATGCTATTAAAAATATAAAAGCATTCCTGTATTGAGAGATAGATATAAAAGTATTCATTAAGTTCTTGAAGGAATTCTTGATAACCTGATTTTCAACAACTTTTGCACTTGGTTCTTTGTAAGTTATTGCCAAGGGTATTAAGAATATAAACCACCATACTGATACTGTAATGAATGACCATCTGATGGCATCAGCCTGAGAACTCAAACCAAAAAGCTCTGGATATAAGCTCATACAAGCATTAATTAAGAATAAAAATCCACCACCAAAATAACCCCATGCATATCCATAGCCTGATATTTTAGAAAATAGCTCTGGTGAGGATATTTGAACAAGAATCTTATCGTATATTACATTTGAAGCAGAAAAGAAATAGTTAGCTATTCCAAAAAAGATTAATGCATACAGCCAAGAGCCTGCTTGTAAAGTATATAAAAAGCCAGTGCCAATAATTGAAATCATTACCATTGAGACAAATAATCTCTTCGTCGACCTGCTTATGTCAGTGATTGCACCAATTAATGGTGCTGTAAAAAGTAATGTTAGATTTGAAATGACTAAGGTCCAACTTAGATATTGTGCAGATAAAACTGATTCAATATTTGAGGACCAATATTGGTTATAAAAGATGGGGAAAAATGCTGCTAGGACAGTTGTTGCAAATG
This sequence comes from uncultured SAR86 cluster bacterium, assembly GCA_902628085.1. GTDB lineage: Bacteria > Pseudomonadota > Gammaproteobacteria > Magnimaribacterales > D2472 > SAR86A. Next base: position 5,763 of record CACOLO010000008.1, on the reverse strand, counting down.
CTGAACTTCCAAGATCATATGAAATCCAAGCTTTAATTTCTTTGGAAAATTTTTTTTTAACTTGGATATTCACATTAAATCTTAAAGTTTTTTGTACATTTTATATTAAAAAAAGCATTGAAAATGGAAATCTTTTTGCTATATTTTTATTAGGGGGGTATTTATGGACGATAGTTCAACGTTAAGACTTGGGAGTTATTTTGCACTTGGAATTGGGTTTATAGTGTTCACTCTTGGTTTTTTTGCATGGTTATATTTTTAGCCTGGCGGCCAATTTAAAGGTCTGCCTGACAATAAATGCAGGTGCAAGTGGAATACGCTTTGACCCGCTTTCGCACCATTATTAACCACCAATCTAAAAGTCTCATCTAATCCAAGCTGATCAGCAATTTGCCCAGCAACTAGCATTAAATGTCCAAGAATGGACTGATCTTCAGCAGTTGAATCTGATAATTTTGGTATAACTTTTTTTGGAATAATTAAAAGATGAGTTGGCGCCTGTGGGCTAATATCTTTGATTACGATGGATAATTCATCCTCAAAAATAATATCAGCTGGTATTTCCCTATCAATAATTTTTTCAAATAAAGTTTTTGACATCTATTATAAAAATACTCTAAAGACTCTATACGCAATATAAAAAATTGCAGCGGTCATAACTATTGCAAGAAAGATAATCAACAGGTCTCTGAGGGTTTGCAACAATCTTCCTTGCCTTTTTGCTTTTACAAGTTGGATTAAAAAATATACTAATGCAATTGTGCTTACTACTAAAATAAAAATACTTAACATTGTTTAACCTATTAAAGAGCCGACACCAGTAACTAAAAAACCTAAGGCAATACCCCAGCAACAGCAAGCAAATACGTCAGCTAGGTAAAATCTTACAGCTTTTAGATCCGAAATTCCAAGTAAAAATGGAACTATTGGCCTAATAGCTGGAATAAATCTTCCAAGAAGAACCGTATAAGAACCTGTTTTATCTAAAAAACTTTGTGCCCTTTTAATCAGCTTCTCTCTTTTTGTCATAAATTTTGAAGATAGTAAGCTAGGTCCAACTGTCTTTCCAAAAAAGAAACCTGACATATCCCCTAAATGAGCACCGAGTGTAGCTACTGGAACAATTGCATAAATAGGCATTAATTCCATATTAAAAACAAAAATACAAACAGAGAACAAAATTGCGCTGGAAACAATAATTCCTGATAAGACGAATGATTCTAAAAAGGCAAACAGAAATACTGCCATCCAGGCAAACTGTGAATTATCCGTTAAAAATGCTTCTATATTCTCAAACATAAATAAGGTAAGTATTTTACTTTAATGCGTAAAACTATTGATATAAATTTTATAGAAGATCAAAATTATTTGATGATTAGTGAGTTTAATATAGCTGTTTCAGATGATGAAATAGATCTACTAAAGCATAAAATTGAATTAACTAGATGGCCTGACGAAATTAATAATAAATGGTCGCATGGAACTGATCTCAATTTTTTAAAAAGTTTTTGTCACACATGGCAAAACGAGTTTGACTGGCGCAAACATGAAAATAAAATCAATGAGACTGGAAGTTTTAGATTTACCTCTGACTCTGGATTGAAAATTCATTTTTTACATTCAAAATCTAATACAAGTAATTCACTGCCGATAGTCATGACGCATGGATGGCCTGGGAGCGTTCAAGAATTCTTAAAAATTATTCCAATGCTTCATAAAGCTGCTCCAATGCCTATAGATATTATCTGCCCATCGCTTCCTGGATTTGGCTTTTCAGATAAACCTACTGAACCTGGAATGAACTCAAAAGAAATTGCAAAAATTCAACACGAGCTAGTTCTAGCTTTAGGATACAAACAATATGTTGTTCAAGGCGGTGATTGGGGGGCAACAGTAAGTAAATGGATGGCAGAATTATATCCCGAACATTGTATAGGTATTCATTCGAATATGGTTTTGGCATGGCCACCAGCTGATAAGGATCCTTCAGAAAATGTAACAGACCAAGAACAAAAATTAATGAGTAACTTCGAACGTTATAAACAAGAAGGATTTGGTTACTATGAAATACAAAAAACTAAACCGCAAACTATTGGGTATGGTTTAAATGATTCGCCTGTTGGATTAGCTGCATGGATTGTTGAAAAGTTTTATGGATGGTTTGATGGTGAAGATAATAAGCTAGTTGTAAGCAACGATGAGGTTCTAGCAATTATTTCGCTCTATTGGTTTACACAATCAATAACTTCATCAGCAAGACTGTATAAAGAAAACGGCGATCTTGGTTTTTCATTTGAAAAAATAAAACAACCTATGGCTGGTGCTGTTTTCAAAAGAGATTTAATTGCACCGCCAAGAGCATGGGCCGAAGAAATATACAATGTTGTTCAATGGAATATTTATGACGGAGGGCATTTTGCAGCTCTTGAAAGGCCTGAAACTTTATCAAAAGACATAATTAATTTTATAGCAAATTTATAAATCGAGTATGTGTTGAAGTTGATCAAGAGAAATATATTTAAAGTTCTCTTTTGATTTAATGACATTACCTGTATTTTTTCCATCCTGAACTACTATGATTCCATTTGGAAAGTCTTCATTGAAATAGTTGTTTTTTATTTCAATACCATCGGTATCACTTACGCCATCAATCAGATCAGAGTCACCGACCACAAAGCTTGATATAAAATCATGTGGATAGTTTCTTTGATAAACATTAAAAGTATTGTTACCTTGAGAGGACGCTACTAAGTAACCATCATTTTTAGAGGTTTTATATAAAGCTAACCCCTCTGGATCTCCAACAATATTTCTCTGTCGGTCATCAATTTTAAACATATCTTTTAATTCAAATTCATTGGTTAGCTTATAAGATCTAATGATTCCTCTTGCATTTTCTTCAGATACAAAAAGAGTCATATTTTCATCATCAAATACACAACCTTCAGATTCAGAGGCGTTATCATTATTGAAAGTGGACATTAATTTTAAATTATCATTATCGAATTTCCATAATTGAATTCTTGGGCCTTTTGCCTCTGTAACAAAGGCAATGACTTCATTTTTAACAGTTATACCTGCACAAATTCCATAAGCTAAAAAATTTGTTTTTTTGGAATATCTAGCATTATCAGATAATGCAAATTTTTTTGCCTTTACTGCATCAGTCAAAACAGAGTTTTTATATATCCATAAATCTATAGTATTTGTACCAGTATTAGTTCCAAAAAAATAATTAGTGTCATTGAGAGTACGAATGTCAAGATTATTTATTCTCCCTGCCGATGCAAAACCAATAACTTCGCCTTTAAGGTTGTATGAGTAAATTCCGTTGTATTTATCTGTTCCAAAAACGATAGACAGATTTGATTCCATTTCATTGACCCATATTGCAGGATCATCTGCATTGCCTGTAATAGTTACCTGTGGAGTTTCAAATTTTGCATAGACTGTATTCTCAGCATTTAAATAAATGCTTAATAGCAATGTCATACTTAGAACAAACTTAGTTAGTGTTAATAATTTCATATAGTTATTAGCTAGATTGTTTAAGCCAATTGAGCAAATAAGCATGAGCTGCTCGATGTGCTTCAATTTTACCAACCTCATTAAGTGAACCACTTTCCTTAGTGTTGAGGGCAAAGATTGATAATATTATCTGAGTTATAACCCTAAAAACTCCGTCTTTGTTAAAGATATCTGGAAGGGATATATTCATTTCAACAAAAGATTGAATTTTATTTGAAAGGAAATGAAAAGGTTCTTTCTCGAAAGGTAAAATGACAGAACTAGACAATAATAATTTTTGAGCTGATTCATGTTCAGAATAAAAATTAAATAAAATTTCAACAGATCTCATTACAACAACGGAAGGTTCAGATGTATTGATATTTGAAGTTTTCTCTTCAAAATCTAACGCACACATATTAAGGTAATTCGAAATGAGCATTGATTTGATTGCTTCAGGAGTTTGAAAAAATTTATAGGTTGAAGTTCTTTTTAATCCTGAGCGATTTGAAATATTTGCAATTGTTACTTGATCAATGCCATCTTCTAGAAGAATTTTTTCTGCTGTCTCTAAAATAATTTCTATTCTTTTTCTGCTTCTATCTTGTTTGGCAATATGATCCATATATTAATTATGGACAAATGTTGAAAAAAGTAAATCGTAAAAAAAGAATAAATAGGGTGAAAGAACACCCTATTTTTATAATTTAAAACTTGTATTCAAAACCAACTGAAAGATATTCAGCATTCTTGGATTTATTATTACTTTCTAAATCAGAGTAATGAACAAAGACTTTGGAAACTTTTGAAATCTTATACGTATAACCTAAAGAGTTTTGATTTCCAAATTCAAGTTTAATATCAGAGCTAGCTGCTTGAAGATAGACACTACCCTTATCTGAGACATCTCTCTTAAGACTAATTAGATGTCCCTTTTCGGTTACGCCCGTGGATAATTTTTCAGTAGATTGATAGAGAATTCCTACATCAACACCTAAAGAATCAATTGGAAAGGTTGATGCTATTCTTTGATTGTCATAGCCTTTTCCATTTGAGTCTGATGCAAAAGCTAACTTCATAGATCCTCTTGAGTAATTAAGTGAATACGAATCAAATGAACCTGTTGATTGGCTTATAGAATTAATGGTTACTTTAAGTCCTCTAACTATTTCTGGACTTGTGTAGCCAACAAAACTGTTCATTCTGTTCTCACCTTGAAAAAGATATTTAATATCAGCTCTAGTGTCATTAAATAAATCTACTTTCAATTGAGCAATTTTTAGAGCCGTATCATGAGTTCCTGTAAATATTTTTCCAAAATTTCCTTCGATTGCTATAAAAGTATTTCTTTCTTTAAATACTTGCTCTCCATCCGCCCTTCCTCTTCCATCTGTTGGATCAATTTCGTTTTCAAATTGATAGGATATTTTTAAATTTTCATTTAAATCAAATTTACCTTTTATACCAAGCCTTGAGGCATTGTTTTTAAAATCTGTGTTTGTTTTAGAATTTTTATCAGTGCTTTCATAACTAGTATTTATCTTTCCGTAAAATGTAAAATCAGAAAGTAGATCGGAAGAAAAAAATAAAATAGCTAAAGCAGTACTTAAATACTTAAATTTTTTCATTTGGAATTAAACCCCAAAAACTGTCTTTAATATGAAATAAAATAATACCGTTAGGCTTGCTCCAGCTGGGATTGTTACAACCCAAGAAAGAACAATTCTTCCAATAGAACCAAGATCTAAATGAGAGACACCTTTTGCCAACCCAACTCCTATCACTGCACCTACTAATGTGTGTGTTGTTGATATTGGAAAACCTATATAAGTTGCAGCTACAACTGTTGATGCTGCTGCCATTTCGGCAGAAAAACCTAAACTTGGTGTTAAATGAGTAATTTTACTACCTACTGTTTTAATTACTCTTCCACCGAGCATTGCCAATCCAAAGACAATACCTATACCACCTATTAACAAAACCCATGGACTAACGGCTGCCTTAGCTCCTATTGCTCCTTCTGAGGCAACACTTATTATGGCTGACATCGGTCCAATAGCATTTGCAACATCGTTTGATCCATGAGCAAAGGCCATCGCTGACGCAGTTACGATCATCAAAATAGCAAAAGCTGATTCAACACCGTACTCTTTAATTTTATCTTTGTTTAGATTTAATAGAATTGCAGTAACAATTGTGACAACTACTCCAAAACCAATTGTCACTAGGACAACTTCATTCTCTGTTAAAGGGAGT
>CACOLO010000007.1:0-70855 GCA_902628085.1 uncultured SAR86 cluster bacterium | reverse complement strand
GGAAGATGAAGATGTTAAAAAGATTGAAAAAGAGATTCAGTCGGCATTGAATACAAAAGATGTTTTTATGATTTCAGCATTTACTGGACAAGGCACTAGGGAATTGTTGAACAAATTAGAGACTGAGGTCTGTAAAAGCTAGTTAAGGTTTTTTATTGCTTTAGATAGTCTACTTTTAGTTCTAGCTGCAGCGTTCTTATGTATAACTTTTTTTGATGCAGAAGAGTCAAGTATTTTTTCAGCACTTTTTAGAAGCTCTTTAGCTTTCTCAGCATCATTTGCATCAATACTAGCTCGAACAGCTTTCACTGCGGTTCTTACCATAGATCTTTGAGCATGCCTTAACTTATACGTTTCAGCATTTTGTTTTGCTCTTTTTATTGCCTGTTTAGAGTTAGCCATAATAATTTTGTAGGTGCGTAGTGTAATGATGAATCATGTTTATGTCTATATTTGAGACGATTATTTAAAATAAAAAAAGGCAGCATAAATGCTGCCTTTTTCATAAAAGACTAACTACATGGAATATTTTAGTCCTACATAGACCATTTTCCCTCTTGGATCATGTTGTCTAGTATCGTAACTAAAGTTTGAAGCATCATAAAACATTGGCACTTCTTCATCAGTAGCATTCTTAACGCCTAAAGATAATCTTAGGCTAGAATCATCCATATCAAAGTTATAAGAATATTTAAGATCTAGAACATTAAATTCATCAATTTTTTGTCCTAAACCATTAGCCACACCTAAAGCGTTAGGTGGGTTTGTGGTTTCATAATCTGAAATCATTCTATAAAAAGCTCCAACTGTATGATTCCCACTTATTAGCGATGCACTAAATACAGTTTTTGTTTCAGGCAGTGATCTAGCAAAGTTGTCATGATTAAATAAACCAACAACATCTTTCATGCCTCCTCCAGCTGCAGGAATTTCATATGAAAGGAAGTGTGCTCTGTTCATTCCAAGAACAACATTACCTAATCCTGTATTAAATATATACGAAGCTTCAATGTCATAACCGTCAGCATTAACTTTACCAACATTCTTATATCTTGTTGTAACACCAATTAAGGTCCCATCAACTAATCTTAAAACATCTGGTCCATTAGGATCAGCTATGACCTTACCTTGAGCACTCTCGATAGTGACTACATCTCTATAATCTACTGACCAATAGTCAAACTTAACAGAAGTTTGATCATTAGGCGTCCATACAGCACCAAGATTCATATTTTTAGACTCTTCTGGCATTAAATTAGCATCATGCGCTTGAGTTATTCTTATAAATGATGGATTACCGACAGGACTTCCTGATGTATCAAAGTCTTGAATACCTTGAAGACCAACACTTGATTGATTTAACTGATAAAGTGAAGGTTCTCTGAATGAAGTACTAACTGACGCTCTTAAAACAAGATTATCATTAGCCTGTATTCTCATTGAGACCTTAGGATTAATTGTGCTATCAGATCGTAAGCTTTCGTATCTAATTGCACCCCTTAATTCAACTCTGTCAGTTGCTTGTTTTGCAGCCTCAGCAAAGATCGCAAATGCTGATCTACTGTCACTACTTTCAACACCACCACCCAAGAAGATTAGGTCAGGCAAAGTTTCAAGGTTTCCATTTGAGTCAAATCCAGTAATTGAATCGTCATTTCTTTTAACATCATGTTTTTCTTTTCTCCATTGCAAGCCAGTCGCAATTTCAATATCGTTTACAGTTCCGCTTAAAATAACATCCATCACAGAAAGGCTGATATCAACATATGTCTCTTGTGCTGTAGAGATATAGTCAATTAATTCTTGTGAATTAGCTGTCGCGTCAAATAAATTCCATACACCTGGAGCACCACCGGTGCCTTTAATTGCATTACCAAACCTTGATGTGCTTGTGTCTGGCTGAATCCCAGAATTATCCTCAGAACTATATGTGTAACTAACATCCATATCAAAACCATTATCAAGAGTTTTTGATAAACCCAATGATAATCTTTGTGACTCAAGAGATCTTGGAGCAGGAGGTGAATCAAATGCTGAACCTAATGCTCTCCCGATGAACATTACAGGAAATGAAAATGGACTTCCGCCGGTTCCAGGCATGATTAGATTCGCAGTTGAAGCATATGATAGTGCTGGATATGATGGTGATTGAAAATTATCATTCACATCAATTGAAGAATTTAAATAATCAACACTAAAAGTAGCCCCTGTACTTAATTCTGTTTTAAAAGAAGTATAAGTATTTAAATGATCTTCATCGTTAACAAGATTAAATCTGTCTCCAAAAAAGAATCCACACCTTTGACCAGAAGCTTGTGGTAAAAGTATACCTTTATTAGCTATACAATTTGGATCAGGTATATTTTCTAAAAATGAATATGTACCAGCATAAGTGCCAGAGTCTACTGTACCTCCACCGAATGCTAAGAAACTTGTTCCAAAACTACTTATACCAAGAGGCACAAGGCTTGGATTAAATTCAGTCCCTAATAGTGGCGATCTATCAAGGCTGCTAACTGCAACAACGAGATTACCGTTTCCTAATGGTGTTCCTAAGATAACACTGACTTTATCATCAGTTTGTCCGCCAAGGTCTGTTTCTTGAGTTGATACATCAACTTCCACGCCTTCAAAATCTCTTCTGAAGATGTAATTTACAACACCAGCAACCGCATCTGAGCCATATACTGAAGCAGCGCCTTCTTTTAAGACTTCAACTCTTTCTATTGCATTAACTGGAATAATGCTTGTGTTTACATAAACACTTCCATCGTTTGCTGCAATACCTGCAAGAGTATGTCTTTTACCATCAAGTAGCACTAAAGTTGATGTAAGGCCTAGACCACGCAAATTTACGTTTGTAGAGCCTTGAGTAGCACCTGATGTGAAAGAGTCAGTATTATTCTCAGAACCTGAGTTAATTGAAAGATTCGCTGTTATATCAGCTACTGTTGATGCGCTTAAGGCATCAATAGTATCTCTAGAAATAATCTCAACTGGTGAAGCACCATCAGTTGGACTACCTTTAATGTAAGAACCAGTAACTACAACTTCTTCAATAGCTTCATCATTATCTTGCGCGATAATATTGATAGAACCAAATATTAGAAATATTGAAAGATACCGGACTAGTAAATTTTTTGAATTTTTCATAAGTTTCCCCCCTTATTTTTAAATTTCAAAATAATTTTTAAACCCTATTTAAATACATATTACTACTTTTAATATATTTTTTACATAAATATATTATGGATATACATAAACGCTTAGATAATGGTGGAGGCGGCGGGAATTGAACCCGCGTCCGTCAATCCTTCAGCCTAACTTCTACATGCATAGCTCATTCTATTATTTTTAGCATCCATCACCCGAAGAGCAGGGCATGAATACGAGCTTGATTAAATTTAACCAAACTGTATCCAAGCAATACAGCCTGGCTAGACTATGTGTTTAGCCGATGCTTCAAACCATAGTCAATTCTGGCATCGGTTAGCATTAAGCTGCTAAAGCGTAGTTGTCGTTATTTGCAACTATTTTTTTATAGTATGTTTTACAAGAGTTACTATAATCTTGGCATGCGCTTTGGAGTCCAGTAGAAACGTCGAACCCTATTCGCCCCCATGGGGTGCAAAATTATACATCATTAGATAAAACCTATCGATTTTCGTTATTTATTTTTATTTTTCAGAATTCGTGCTTGATCTCTTTGCCAGTCACGTTTTTTGATATCTTCACGTTGATCTCTTTGCTTTTTACCAACACCCAAAGCAATCTCACACTTAATATTATTGTTTTTCCAATAAAGCTTTGTTAGAACACAAGTCAGGCCTTTTTCACCTTTAAGCTTTTGAATTTTAAGTATTTCTTTTTTATGGAGCAGTAATTTTCTTGTTCTCAAAAGATCAACGTCTTCATTTTGTAAAGATGGAGGACAATCAATTTTAATTCCAATAAGCCATGCTTCATTTTTTTTGATATTCACGTATGAATTTTTTACATCAACTTTTTTATTTCGAAGCGATTTAACCTCCCATCCCTTGAGAGCGATACCAGCCTCAAAAGATTCATTTAATTTGAAGTTTCGTGATGCATTTTTATTTTTTACAATTAATGCAGGTTTTTCGGCAGCCATGCTTTATTATGTATTTTAAGAAATTAGATGCAATATTTTATTTACATATGAACATTACTAGCATTAAGTCCACATACGGATATATTGGTTTTATACCATTTGCAATTTTATCGTTAGCGCCATGGATTCTTGGCGGAGAAATAGCAAAGATTTCCATTCAGTTTCAGCTTGCTTACGGGTCAATTATTATTACTTTTTTGGGTGGATTTGCTTGGGGATGGCCTGATGATCAAAAAAACCAAGCACTAAATTTATCATATGGAATCGGTTTTAGTCTTTTGGGATGCTCAATGTTACTTCTTACATATTTTGGTTTTATCATGGCTGCACTAATTCTCGCAATAATTAGTTTTTATCTATTTTATTTATTTGAGAAATCAACAGTGATTTTTGATACAAAAGATGATGATTATCAAAAATTTAGAAAAATTCTAACTTTACTTGTATGTATAAGTTTTCTAATATCTTCTGGGTATTGGATAAATCCATATAGTAGCCCCTATTTGTAAGAGTAAATTATGCAAAAAACACTAAAAAAACATGGAACATGGATTGGTAAATGGACATTTGTACTTGCCGCCACTGGTTCAGCTGTTGGTCTTGGAAATATTTGGGGATTTCCATATAAAGCTGGAACTGAAGGTGGAGCTGCTTTTGTTCTAATTTATTTATTATGTATTGTTGCAATAGGCGTACCAATCATGATTAGTGAGATTTTAATTGGACGCCGCTCTGGAAACAGCCCTATAAATGCTATGAAAAAATCTGCAATAGATTCAGGAGCATCGTCTTTATGGCAATTAGTAGGATGGACAGGAATTATAGCTGGAGTTTTAATTCTTTCTTTTTATAGCGTCATTGCAGGAATCTGCCTTAATTATATCTTTATAGCAGCATCACCAAATGAATTAATAACTTCTTCTGAGCAATTTGGTCAGGTAATTTCTTCACCAACAAATCTTTTAATTTGGCACACCGTTTTTATGTTTCTTACATTGGTAATTGTCTCTGCAGGTGTGGAGGACGGCATAGGTAGGATGGTTAAAATTTTAATGCCTCTTTTAGGCTTTTTATTACTATTTATGGTTATTTATGGTGCAATTAATGGAGCTTTTCTAGAAGCACTATCTTTTTTGTTTGCGCCAGATTTTTCAAATGTTGGAACCGACACATTTTTGTCAGCAATGGGCCAAGCTTTTTTTAGTATGAGTTTAGGAATGGGTTCTATTATGGCTTACGGTGCATATATGCCAAAGGAACAAGAAATTGTTTCAACTTCTTTTAGTGTAGGTTCTTTGGATACCTTAGTAGCAATCCTTGCAGGACTCGCAATATTTCCAATTATTTTTGCTTTTAATCTTGAGCCTGGTAGTGGACCAGGCTTAGTATTCGTTTCTCTATTATCTGCTTTTAATCAGATGGAATTTGGTCAGCTAATTGGACCAATATTTTTTATTTTACTATCAATAGCAGCCTTAAGCTCCTCAATTTCAATCCTAGAGCCAGGTGTGGCATACCTCGCAGAAGAGGGATTTTTGACAAGGAAACAATCTGCAATTGTGATTTCAATTTTATGTTGGGTAATTGGTATTGGTACTGCTACTGGCTTTAATATTTTCTCTGTTGTCGACTCATCAGGAGAATCTATTAATCCTTTTTTGAATACAATGGAATTGATATCTGTTCAAATTCTTCAACCTTTAGGAGGAATGCTCATAGCTATTTTCATTGGTTGGTTTATGAATGAGTCTTTGATAAAGAATGAAATATCTCAGATAAACCCTTTCTTGTTCAGCTTATGGAGATTTTTTATTAAATATGTTGCACCTTTGAGTGTTGCCTTTATTTTCATATCTCAAATCATCTGAAGTGTTAAGAAAACTTAAGGTTTCAAAATTAATTCCACACAATAGAGAGAAGGTTTTTAAAGAGATCGCTGATTTTGAAAATTATGTCAATTTCATTCCTGGATGCTCAAAAGCTAAATTGATAGAAAAAGGCAATGGATTTGAAATCGGATTACTTGAGTTTGATTTTTTATTAAGAAAATATGAAATCAAATCTAAAAATATTCTTTCAAATTATCAAATCGACATTGAGCAAATTGAAGGACCTTTTGAGACTTTTAATGGTTGCTGGAAAGTGAATACAAAAGCAGATGATGTCACTGAGGCAACATTAAGTGCAGAATTTGAACTTCCGTTCTTACTTGATAATCTTTTACCAGAAAACCTAATAAACTCATTTGGTGAAGCCGCGATTCAAGGATTTCTTAAAAATATTAAAGATTAATTTAAATTTATCTCTTCTATTGTCCAGCTATCAACAAGACCTTCGTCATTGAAAAGTATAGAGAGCTTATTTTCGTTAATTTTTTCATCGCCTACTTGGATTGAATAATAATAATCCCATCTATTTGAATGAAAAGGATCCTGAATCAGTGCAGTACCAAAAATAAATTTTACTTGGTCTCTTGATAATCCTTCGGATAACTTTTCTATATCTTCCTCTTCAAAAATATTTCCTTGAAGGATTGGAACTTTGTAGGGACTAAGCGCAGAGCATGAACTAATTAACAATGTAGCAATATATATATAAAAAATATTGCTAAATTTATTTTTCATAACTTGTTTCATGTACGAATTTTATTATACTTTCTAATAATTTTAATGTCGCATCCAAATTTAAAAAAATAGTCAACTAGACTGATATAATAATTATATGAATGATCAAAACAAAGAACTTAAAAAAGCTGGCTTAAAAGCAACACTTCCTAGAATAAAAATTATGGAAGTATTGGCATCTACAGCCATACAAGAAGAAGCACACTTTAGTGCAGAGGACATATATAAAGAACTTCTTAATAATGGAGAAAACATTGGTCTTGCTTCAGTGTATAGGGTTTTAACTCAATTTGAGTCTGCTGGCATGGTTAAAAAGCACCATTTTGAGGGTAGCCATGCTGTATATGAGGTAATTGAAGAAAATCATGAGCATATGGTTGATGTTGAAACCGGTAAGGTTCTTGAATTTCAAGATGCAGAGCTCATAGAAAGATTAAATAACATCGCAAAGGACTCTGGATATCAACTAGTTGACCACAATCTAGTTTTGCACGTAAAAAAACTATAAAAAACAAAAACTCTCAATACTCTTGAACTGAATTTTTAAATCCCAATATATAAGATCGTAGGATTTAAAAATGACAAAAAAAGTTAAAAAAACCAAGAAAAATGGCATTGCAGATGAAAATTCTGTAGATGAAAAAGTTGAAGTTGTTGCCGAAGAAAGCGAAAACCTGGATGAAGAGAATTTAGGCACACCATCCTATGAAGAGCTTCTAGATAAAAAAGAGGACCTTGAACAAGCATTACTCAGAGCAAACGCAGATCTTGATAATGCTATTAAAAGAACTTTATCTGAAGTTGAAAAAGCTCATAAATATGGAGTTGAAAAACTTTTAAATGAACTTTTGCCTGTAATCGATAATCTTGAGCATGCTTTATCGAATCTTTCAGATAATTCATCGGATGAAGATAAAGAGGGTATTGAACTTACCTTAAAATCTTTTGAATCTACTCTTGATAAATTTGGAATGATACCTATCTATCCTGTAAATGAGGAGTTTAATCCAGAGAAGCACGAAGCAGTTTCAATGGAAAAAGATAAAAATAAGAAAGATGGAGAAATTGGAAATATTTTTCAACGAGGATGGGAGCTTCACTCAAGGGTGATAAGGCCAGCTAGGGTAACAGTTATAAAGAATTAGAGGAAAATTATGTCAAAAATTATAGGAATTGATCTAGGAACTACAAACAGTTGTGTTGCTGTCGTTGAAGGACAACAACATAAAGTTATTGAGAATGCTGAAGGTGGAAGAACTACTCCTTCTGTCATTGCATATACTGATAATGATGAAGTTTTAGTTGGTCTTCCAGCTAAAAGACAGGCTGTAACCAATCCTGAGAATACTCTGTATGCAATTAAAAGATTAATTGGTCGTACTTTTGATGATGAAGTCGTAAGCAAAGATGCTGACATGGTTCCGTATAAAATTATCAAAGCTGATAACGGAGACGCATGGGTAGAGGCATCAAATAAGAAGCTTGCACCACCTCAGGTAGCAGCAGAAGTTTTAAAGAAAATGAAAAAAACCGCAGAAGACTATCTAGGTCATGAGGTTAAAGAAGCTGTAATTACTGTGCCAGCATATTTTAATGATTCGCAACGACAAGCGACTAAAGATGCAGGAAAAATTGCAGGCTTAGATGTTAAAAGAATCATTAATGAGCCAACTGCTGCAGCATTGGCATATGGCCTTGATAAAAATAAAGGTGATGCAACTGTTGCGGTTTATGATTTAGGAGGAGGCACCTTTGATATATCAATTATAGAAATATCTGATGTCGATGGCGAACATCAATTTGAAGTTTTATCTACAAACGGCGACACATTTTTGGGCGGAGAAGATTTTGATTTAAGATTGATTGATTACTTTGTAGATAAATTCAAAGAAGAATCAGGATTTGATTTAAAAAGTGATCCACTAGCTCTACAAAGGCTTAAAGAAGCAGCCGAAAAGGCAAAAATTGAACTTTCTTCTTCTGAACAAACAGAAGTAAATCTTCCATACATTACAGCTGATAGCTCTGGCCCAAAACATTTTGTGCATAAAATAACTAGAGCAAAGCTTGAATCTCTAGTTGAAGACCTTGTTGATAAAAGCTTAGAGCCATTAAAGCTTGCTCTCAAAGATGCAAAAATCTCAAAAGGCGACATCAATGAAATATTGTTAGTTGGAGGCCAAACAAGAATGCCTCTTGTGCAAAAAAAGGTTGCTGAATTCTTTGGTAAAGAAGCCAGGAAAGACTTAAATCCTGACGAAGCAGTTGCTGTAGGTGCTGCTATTCAGGGATCAGTTTTATCAGGTGATACTACTGATGTTCTTCTTTTAGATGTAACACCTCTAACATTAGGTATTGAAACACTTGGTGGTGTTGCAACTCCATTGATTGAAAAAAATACAACTATTCCAACCCAAAAATCTCAGGTATTTTCAACTGCAGAAGATAATCAAACAGCAGTAACCGTTCATGTTATTCAGGGTGAAAGAACTCAAGCAGCTCAAAATAAATCTCTTGGCCAGTTTAATTTGACTGATATACCACCTGCTGCAAGAGGCGTTCCTCAAATCGAAGTTTCTTTTGATCTAGATGCTAATGGAATACTAAATGTTTCTGCAAAGGATAAGAATACTGGTAAGGAACAATCTATTGTTATAAAGGCTTCAAGTGGATTGTCTGATGAGGATATTGAAAAAATGGTTAAAGATGCAGAAGCTAATGCTGAAGACGACAAGAAGTTTGAAGAATTAGTCAAAACAAAAAATAATGCAGATATGCTTGTTCATGCGACAAGAAAAACAATTGAAGATTCAGGCGATGCTTTAAATGATGACGAAAAGGGACAAGTAGAAGATGCAATTAAATCATTGGAGGAAGCAATAGCAGCTGAAAATGTAGATGAAATTGAGTCAGCTACAAAAAACCTTAATGATGTGCTTACACCTCTTACCCAGAAGCTATACAAACAAGAGAATCAAGGTGAGCAGGATGCAGCACAACCTGAAACATCAGATACTGATGAAAATACTGTTGATGCGGAATTTGAAGAAGTAAAAGAAGACGAAAAATAATCAGATATTATGTCTAAAAGAGACTACTATGAAATCCTTGGAGTCTCTCGAGATTCATCAGCAGCTGAGTTAAAAAAAGCCTTTAAAAAAAAGGCTATGAAGTATCATCCAGATAGAAATCCAGATAATCCTGAAGCAGCAGCAAAGTTTAAAGAAGCTGCTGAAGCATATGACGTTCTATCTGACTCTCAAAAAAAATCTGCATATGACCAATTTGGTCACTCAGGAGTAGAGGGTATGGGAGGAGGACCAAACTTCAACGATATAAATATCAATGATATTTTCGGTGATATCTTTGGAGATGTATTCGGAACAAGATCACAATCCAGAAGACAAAGAAGAGGGTCTGATCTTCAATATAATCTTGAGTTAAGTTTAAAAGAAGCTGTTCTGGGTGTGCAAAAAAAGATAAAAATTCCTTCACATTCTGAATGTGCTGAGTGTAATGGATCAGGCGCTGAAAAGGGAACAAGTCCAACTGTTTGTCCAAATTGTAATGGTTCTGGCCAAGTTAGAATGCAACAGGGATTCTTTTCAGTACAACAGACATGTTCAACTTGTTCAGGTAATGGACAAATAATAAAAAATATTTGCAGAACATGCAGAGGACAAGGTGCTTTAAAAGACAATAAAACTTTATCTGTGAATATTCCGGCTGGTGTTGATAATGGTGACAAAGTAAGACTATCAGGGGAGGGAGAATGGATGAAAGGCGGGCAAAGGGGAGACCTTTATGTAGCCATAAGAGTAAGTGAAAACCCTCTTTTTGAAAGAGATGGCAGACATTTATATATTGAAGCACCAATACCTTTTGATATTTCTGTAATTGGTGGATCAATCCAGATACCTACATTAGAAAATAGTATTTCGCTAAAAATTCCCTCTAATACTCAAACTGGAAAAGTTTTCAGAATTAAAGGTAAGGGAGCATCTATTGTAAGAGACAGAAGAAGAGGTGATATTTTGTGCAGGGTCGTAGTTGAAACTCCGTCAAATTTATCAAAACAACAATTAGAAATGCTTAATAAATTTAAAGATTCACTTAATAGTGATAAGAATTATCCAGGTAGTAGTACTTTTTCAAAAGCTATTTCAAAAATAAAAGAATAATAATGTTAAAAATCTTTATAAACGGCTTGTCTGGAAAGATGGGCCAGTCTGTCTCAAAAATTGCAAATGACAAAAATTTTATAATTTCTGATGCCATAGAATCATGCGATATAGTTATTGATTTTTCTCATCCAAATAATTTGTCAGAGATGCTAAAAAGTAGCATCAAATTTAAAAAACCTATCATTATTGGAACAACAGGATTTTCAAAACAACAATTTAAAACTATTGAAAAGGCTGCTCAAGAAATACCAATTATGTATTCCTCAAATTTTTCAGATGGTGTATTGAATTTAAAAAAAACAATTGAAAGTTTTATAAAGAATTCTTCAGAAAGCTTTAGTTGTGAAATTGAAGAGACTCATCACACCGAAAAGATTGACTTTCCCTCTGGTACGGCAATTGACTTAAGAAATTTTATAATGTCTGTTGATAAAAAAAATATTGTTAAATCCATAAAAATAACTTCTTTTAGAAAAGAGAATGTATATGGTGACCATAAAGTATCATTTTATAATAAAGAAAATTTTAGAAATTTTATTCATGAAGCTCTTTCAAGGGATATTTTTGCAAAAGGAGCTTTAAAAAGAGCAGAATCACTTTTTCAAGCTAAACCTGGTTTATATGACTTATCAAGCTTCAAATAAAATAAAATCTTTAATATTTACCCATTTTTCTATAGAATACACAGACTTTTAACACGAAGATTCTGTTTTTGTAAGGTTGGGGTGCTTAATTAAGTCAGCCTTATTATGAATCGGAGAATAACCCCAGGAGTATAAAATTGAGTATAGTTTCAATAAAAGACCTGCTTCAAGCAGGCGTTCATTTTGGCCATCAACAAAGGTTCTGGAATCCAAAAATGGAGCAGTTCATTTTTGATACCAGGAAACAAATCAGCATCATAAATCTTGATCTTACCCAGGAGCATTTGAGTGCTGCAGCTTCAAAAGTTGAGGATATATGTTCTAAAGGAAATAAAATATTGTTTGTAGGTACAAAAAGATCTGCAAGCAAGACCATAAAAGAAGAGGCTTCATCTATTGGATTACCATATGTTGATAAAAGATGGTTGGGAGGAACTCTCACAAACTGGAAAACAATTAGAGGCTCTATAAGAAGACTTTTGGATATTGAGGAAATGATTTCTTCAGGAAGAATTGAAAAGCTAATAAAAAAAGAGGCTGTTGAAATTCAAAAAGAATATACAAAACTTCAAGCAAGTGTTGGTGGTATTAAAGATATGAAAGGCCTTCCTGATGCTATTTTTGTGATTGATGTCAAATATGAAAAGATTGCAGTTTTAGAGGCGCAAAAAATGGGGATTCCAATTATTGCATTGGTGGATACAAATTCAGATCCAGATGGAATAGACGTTATTATTCCTGGAAATGATGATGCAATCAGATCTATTAGACTAATAACAAAAGTTATTGCTGACGCATGCTCAAGGGGTATTGAATCCTCAAAAGGTTTTGCTCCAAAATCAGACTCACCTGTAATTCAAACTGTAAAAAAAGAAAAAGATTCAGATGAAAACAGTAAAGAAGAGGTAAGCACTAATGATGTCGAACAGGAAAATCTTGATGCATTAATCGATGAAAGCGCTGAAGAGGATGAGGATGCTGCAGAGGCTGAAGATCAAAACAGCGAAGAAGAAAATAAGGAAGATTGAACATGGAAATTAAAGCTTCGCAAGTAAAGGAACTTAGAGATATGACAGGTGTTGCAATGATGGATTGCAAAAAAGCACTTGTTGAATGTGACGGCGATATTGAAAAAGCTCTAGATCTGTTGAGATCGAACAGCGCTTTGAAAGCTGAAAAAAAATCTTCGAGGGTTGCAGCAGATGGAATATTGTCTACTGTAATCGCTGAAAACTATGCAACGATTATAGAAATTAACTCAGAAACAGACTTTGCTGCAAAGGATGCAAATTTTTTGTCATTTGTTGATAAAGTCAGTACTTATATCTCTGAAAATAAGGTTACTAACGTTGATTCTTTAAAAGATTCTGAATTGGAGGACGCTAGAAAGTCACTGGTTCAAACTATTGGAGAAAATATTCAAATAAGAAGGGTAATAACAAGCGATTTTGATCATGAAATGAATGTTGGTCTTTATCTTCATTCTGACTCAAAATTAGCTTCAGCGGTAGTCATTAATGGTGGCAATAATGATGTTGCAAAAGATATAGCAATGCATGTTGCAGCATTTAATCCATTATGTTTGTCAAAAGATGATCTTGATCAAGAAATTTTAAACCGTGAAAGAGCTATATATGAAAATCAAGCTAAAGATTCTGGTAAGCCAAAAGAAATTATGGATAAAATGGTTGATGGAAAAGTAAATCGATTTCTTTCTGAAGTTTCACTTTTATCTCAATCATTTGTTAAAGATCCAGACGTAACCGTCGAAGAATATTTATCAAATGAAAATGCATCAGTAATTTCATTCACTAGACTAAAAGTTGGTGAGGATATAGTTATTGAATCTAAAGACTTTGCTGAAGAGGTAGCTGAACAATTAAAGTAAAAAATGTCTGAAACTGAACATAAAAGAATATTGCTTAAATTTAGTGGTGAATCTGTTGCTGGTAATGATGAGCATGGTATAGATCCAAAAATTCTTGATCAGATGGCTGATTCAGTAAAATCGTGCAGAGATCTTGGAACAGAAATAGGAATTGTAATAGGCGGTGGAAATCTATTTAGGGGTGAAAAACTCAACGAAGCTGGAATGGATAGAGTTGCAGGCGATCACATGGGCATGCTTGCAACTGTTATGAATGGAATTGCTTTACGAGATGCTCTTGAAAGAGCAGGTATAAAAACTAGAGTGATGTCAGCAATATCTATGTCTGGGATTGTGGAACACTATGATCGAAGACTAGCAATTCAGTTACTCTCAGATGGATTTGTGGTAATTTTTACAGCTGGTACGGGTAATCCTTTTTTTACAACAGATACTGCTGGATGTCTCAGGGCGATAGAAACTCAATCAGACCTCATGCTTAAAGCTACCAGAGTTGATGGAGTTTATGACTCCGATCCTGAAATCAATAAGGATGCAAAATTATTTGACGAATTAACATTTGATGAGGCAATTACAAAAAATCTCAAAGTTATGGATGCTACAGCTCTTACTCTTGCAAGAGATCATAGGCTTCCAATTAAAGTGTTCAATGTTAATCAACAAGATGCATTAAAAAATATAATTTGTGGTAAAAAAATAGGTACGCTAATATCTTAAGTATGGACACGATTCTGACAGAAGTTTCTGAAAAAATGGATAAATCTTTATCTGCGTTAAGAAATGCTTTTAATAAAATTAGAACTGGAAGAGCTAATCCATCTATTTTAGACGATGTAAAAGTTGATTATTACGGGAATATGACTCCCATTAATCAAACTTCAAATATAACTATTGAAGAGGGTAGATCTCTTGTAATATCACCTTGGGATAAGAGCTTATTGCCAGAGATTGAAAAAGCTATACTCAATTCAGACTTAGGACTTAATCCTAATTCAAGTTCCGATTTGATTAGAGTAACCATGCCTGCACTGACTGAAGAAACAAGACAAAATTATATAAAACAAGCAAGATCAGAAGCAGAAAATTCAAGAGTTTCAATAAGAAATATTAGACGTGATGCTAACCAAACTGTAAAAGACAAACAACAGGCATCAGAAATTTCAGAGGATGAGCTTAGAAGAATAGAAGATTTAATTCAAAAAGAAACTGATAAATATATTTCAATAGTTGACTCTGAATTAAAAAATAAAGAGTCAGATCTTTTAGAAATCTAAAAAAGCCACATGGCTATAAAAAATCAAAATGTTAATCTAAAAAATGTAGCCATCATTATGGATGGGAATGGTAGATGGGCCAGAAAAAATTCATTAAAAATTAGTCAGGGACATAAAAAAGGAGTTCAAACAGTTAGAGAGATCGTAGAGGAATCTATTTTGCAAAATATAGATTCTTTAACAATCTATGCCTTTAGCTCTGAGAACTGGCAAAGACCAAAATCAGAAATTAATGCAATTAAAAAATTAGTTATAGATGCTATAAATGATCAAGTTCCTGAGCTTAAAGAACAAAAAGTAAAATTAAAATTTTTTGGACATACTGAAGACTTTGGTGAAAAGGTTATTAAAAAAATTAAATTCGCTGAATCCGAAACATTTTGTGAAGATTACAAATTAAATCTAAATGTTGCTCTTAGTTATGGTGGAAAACAAGATATATTGGACTTGGTAAAAAAAATTAGTAAAGAGGTTTTTGATAAAAAATTGAACATAGATGATATTGATGAAAGCAAAATTCATGAGAGCTCATGCGCACCTGTAAATGAAATAGATCTTCTCATCAGGACTGGTGGCGACAAAAGAATTAGTAATTTTTTGCTTTATCAAATTGCATATGCTGAGATTATGTTCATTGATAAATATTGGCCTGAATTCTCTAAAGAAGATTTCAAAGAATGTGTTAGTAATTTCCAGAAAGTGAGTAGAAGATTTGGTAAACGAGTATAAGCAAAATTTAATAAAAAGAATTTTTACATCATTTATCATAATGATGCCGATAGTTTTTGTTATCTATTATCAAAATTTAATATTTTTTTCTTTATTGATATCGGTTGTGTGTCTTGGAGCTTTTTATGAATGGATTAAAAATAATCTAGATAATAAAGTCCTTGGACTATTTGTAATACTAAATTTCGGGATCTGCTCGATAATTTTTATAGTTATGCAGGATGGGAAAATTATTTCACCGTACCTGCTTTATCTTCTAATTATAATTAATACAGCTATTTTTGATACCTTTGCTTACATTGTTGGATCAAATTTTGGGAAAACACAAATTGCAAAAAAAACGAGTCCAAAAAAATCATATGAAGGCTTATTTGGAGGTATCTTATTTAGTGGTCTTTATAGCTATTTAATTTGCCTTATTTTCAATATTGATTTTTTAATAATTATTTATTTCATTATTGGCTCAATTTTTGCTTTGATTGGTGATCTTTTTATAAGTCATTACAAAAGAAAAATAGGGATAAAGGATACTGGTAGTATTTTACCAGGCCATGGTGGCATTCTCGACAGGATAGACTCTCATCTTTTAGCAACACCAGTTAAAGTCATACTCGTTTCACAAATATTATGAATATTTTGTTACTTGGAGCAACTGGAAGCATTGGAGACAGTGTTTTAAGTGTTATAAAAGAAAACCACTCAGAGTTAAATTTATTTGGAATTACTTTTTACAAAAACATAAATAAGTCACAGGAAATTATTAAAGATTTCAAACCTGAATTTGCATATGTTGAAGACAGGTCTACATTTGAAGACCAAAAAGATACAAGTGATATTACTTTTCTTAATGGAGACTCTTCGCTAAAAGAGCTTATCGAACATGATGATGTTGATGTAATCATTTCAGCTATTTCTGGTTTTGCAGGCCTAAAAGCTACCTATTTAGCTGCCTCGACAGGAAAAAAAATATTACTTGCAAACAAAGAAAGTATCGTTGCCGGAGGAGATTTAATCACTGCTAGAGCTAAAAAATTTAACTCTAAAATTATTCCTATTGATAGCGAACATAATGCAATATTTCAATGCTTATCTGGTGAAAGAAGCCCCGATGACGTTCAAAAGATAATAATTACTGCATCTGGAGGACCTTTTTTAGGAAAAAAAATTTCAGACTTAAAAGATGTAACCAAAGATGATGCTCTAAATCATCCAAACTGGGACATGGGTAGTAAAATTTCTATTGATTCTGCAACGTTAGTTAATAAATGTCTTGAGCTAATAGAAGCTAAATACTTATTTGATTTAGAGGAAAGTATATTTGATCTTGTTATTCACCCACAAAGCATAGTTCATTCAGTTGTAACCTATAATGATGGTTCGAGTATTTGCCAAATGAGCATGCCTGATATGCGAGTTCCTATTGCGCATGCTTTATCTAATGAGCACAGACTCCCAATTAATTTTGAGAAGATTGATTTTAATGATTTAAATTTATCATTTCATGCATTTCCAGAAGATAGATTACAAATTCAAAAAATAGCTAGAGAAGTTTGTAATAGCGGCGGGCATCTTGGGACAATTTTTAATGCTGCAAATGAAGTAGCTGTAGAAAGTTTTCTAAATGATCAGATAAGTTTTGATAAAATTTATGAAGTAATTCATCGAACTTTTGATAATAACTCCATGTCTAAAGACGTATCGATTGAATCAATACATGAGGCTGATACGCAAACACGCATTAAAGCAAAGAAGGTGGTAAAATCGATAACCTGAAAATTGTTATATTATGAGTTTTTTTATATACATATTGGCTTTCTTAGTTTTACTAGGAGCACTCGTCACTATTCATGAATTTGGCCATTTTATTGTTGCCAGGATGTGCAAAGTTCATGTCCAAAGATTTTCAATTGGTATGGGTCCTGTTTTTTATAAAAGAAACGATAAACATGGAACAGAATTTGCACTTTCTGCAATACCCTTAGGTGGTTATGTTTCAATGATTACTAATAAACTTATTGAGTTAGAACCTGAGGTTAAAGATCAATTAACAGAGGAACAGATTCAAAATACATTCGATTCGAAGCCTAAGTGGCAAAGAGCTTCAATAATGTTTGCAGGACCGCTTGCAAACTTTATTCTGTCAATTTTTATATTTACATTAATTTTTTTAAACACACCTGATCCACAAAGTGTTCCAGTTATTAATAATTTAAATCAAGATGTTAAAAACTATACATCAACTAGTTCATTTGAGATTGCAGATCAAATTCTTGAAATTAATGATGTGGTTGTCAAAGATGCCAAGGATGTAAATTTAGAATTACTTTCGTATGCAGGATATACAGGACCCTTAAACATAAAAATTCACAGAGAATTATCTGAGGAACCTTTTGATATAGAAATTTTTGTTGAAGATTTTTTGCCAACATCAGAATCTCAAAATGAACCCTTGGATTATCTGGGAATTGGTATTGATTATAAGATGCAGCCATACATTGGAGGTGTTATTAATGGAGGAGCTGCTGAAAAAGGTATGCTGCAGGCCAATGACAAGATAATTAGCATTGCTGATAAAGAGGTTAGATATGCTGAAGACATCAGATATATAGTTTCAAATAATCCTAATGCTAATTTGGTTTTTAAAGTTGAACGCGGAGCTGAAATGTTATATTTGCCTATCACTATTGGTTCTGTAACAAGAGATGGAAAAGAGTCAGGTGTTCTAGGAGTTTCTTTCGGCACAACGAGAAGTCTTCTTCAGTCTCTTAATAAAGGAGTTTATGAAACATATAATTTAAGTATCAAAACACTTCAATTTATTGGAAAAATGCTTTCAGGAAATATGGGGACTGAGAATCTCAGTGGGCCAATTGGTATCGCACAGATGGCTGGAAACACCGCCCAAGCAGGATTTTTACCGTTTATGTATCTCATGGCTTTGCTCAGCATTAGCCTTGCTGTAATAAATTTACTACCAATTCCTGTTCTCGATGGAGGGCAACTTACACTGTTAGGAGTCGAGGCTATAAGAGGCAAGCCACTTCCTGAAAAAGCTGAAAATATGATTTACACCGGAGGCGCAGCAATTGTAGTGATGTTGATGATTTTTGCTGTCTTCAATGATATCTCAAGATTCTTCTAGGTATAAGAGTGAAAAGACTCAAAATAATTTTTTTATCTTTACTCATAAGCTTACATATCAATGCTTTTGATGAATTTCTTGTAAGTGATATTCGAATTGTTGGTCTGCAGAGAGTTTCAACTGGAAGTATATTTAATGTAATACCTATAAGCGTTGGAGACAGAATTGATCAACGTAAATCTAATGATATTGTACGGTCGTTATTTGCTACGGAACAGTTTGACAATATTCAAATAGGAAAAGAAGGTAATACATTGATCATTACTGTAGAAGAGAGGCCATCCATATCAGCAATCGAACTATCTGGAAACAAAGCTTTGAAGACAGAACAATTATTAGAGAGTCTTGACGGAGTAGGTATTAAAGAAGGAGAAGTATATAAAAGATCAACTTTAGAAAAAGTGAAGTCAGAGTTAGTTAGATCATATTCAGCTAACGGGAGATATGGAGCAACCGTAGAAATTGAAGAAATAAATAAACCAAGAAATCGAATCGAAATAGATATTGAGGTTGATGAGGGCAAGAGCGCAAAAATTGAAAAGATAAATATAATTGGAAATGAAATTTTCACAACTGAAGAAATTTTAAGAGGATTTGAATTATCAGAAGGCTCATTTTTTTCTTTTCTGTCTAATGATGATCAGTATTCTAGAGAGAAATTAAAAGGCGATATTGAAACACTTGAATCATATTACAGAGACAGAGGATATCTAAAATTCTCAATAGAATCCTCTCAGATAAGTCTCTCTCGAGATAAAAGGGAAATATATATTACTTTTAATGTTAACGAAGGCCAAAAATATACAATCAAAGATGTAGAAGTTGTTGGCGAAATCCCATTTGAAGAGGAAATTTATATAAATATTACAGATTCATTGAAAGAGCAAACTTATTCTCAGGCAACTATTACTGGAATAGAAGAATTTTTTACTAATGTACTCGGTAATAGAGGTTATGCTTTTGCTGAGGTAAAAGGCAATCCTGAAGTTGAAGATGAGTCTAATGAAGTTAAATTGACTTTTACGATAGAGCCTGGAAAAAGAACATATACAAGGAAGATCTTATTTACAGGCAATGAAATCACTCAAGACCATGTCTTAAGAAGAGAAATGAGACAATTTGAGGGAGCATGGAGCTCTGACAATAGTATTGAGGCTGGAAAAGTTAGACTTGAAAGGCTAGGTTACTTTAAAGAAGTTTCTGTAGAAACTGTTCCAGTGCCGGGAACAGACGATCAAATAGATGTTTTGTATAGTGTCGAGGAAGAAACAACAGGAAGCTTAGGCGGGAATATTGGCTACAGTGACTTTGGATTGATGTTAGGATTTAATTTACAAGAACAAAACTTTCTTGGCAGTGGAAATACAGTTGGAATCGGTATAAACAAAAGTATTTACAATGAAGTTTACAACATATCATTTCTTGATCCTTATGCAACGAAAGATGCTGTTAGTTTAGGTTACAACATATATTTTAGGGAAACTGACTATGGAGAATTTAACATTGCAAATTATTTGACAAATTCTGCAGGATTTGGAGCTCAGTTTGGTTATCCAATATCAGATACGCAAAGGCTAAGTTTTAATTTGACGTATGATAAAACCGATATTGACATAGGGAGCTTACCAGCCAGAGAGATCTATGATTTTGTTGCAGCTGAGGGAAATGTTTTTGAAACATTAAGTGCTGGAGTGAGTTGGCAAACAGTAACGTTAAATAGGGGATTATTTCCAACTGATGGTGCCTCTACATCGTTGAGTTTAAGTTCAACCGTCCCAGGAAGTGACCTGAATTATTACAGAATCAACCTAAGACAAAGATATTACCAGCCTTTATCATCAGATTTAATTTTTGGATTTCAAGGTGAGCTTGGATATTTAAGCGCCTATGGCGAAACTGAAGAAACACCATTCTTTCAAAACTTTTATGCAGGTGGCCCTAGGTCATTAAGAGGATTTGAATCAAATACTCTTGGACCAAGAAGCACTGATGCTCCATGTTACGAATTTAATTATGAGGAAGGAACATGTCCAAATCTTTTAGATACTGATGGAGATGGTGAATTAGACTCTCCATACTACAATCCATATGCTAACAATACATCAAGATATAGAGATGCTCCTATTGGCGGAAACATTAAAGTTGAAGGAAGTCTTCAAATGATCTTTAGACTCCCATTTATTGAAGACCAAAGATCAATGCGAAGTGCTTTCTTTTTTGATTTTGGAAATGTGTTTTCAGATAACTGTAAAGATTATCAAATTAATTGTTATAAACCATCTATTGATGACTTAAGATATTCTTATGGTGTCGGAATCACATGGATTACTGGTTTTGGCCCAATGAGTTTCGCTATTTCTAAACCTACTAATGCTGGTCCTCAAGAGAGAACTGAAGAATTCCAATTTACAGTAGGAAATGTTTTCTAGTTAATATAAAATGTTCAAATCCAATGTGGGGTACTTATGAAAAATATAACTAAAATATACTTAATAGCTTTCTTGTTTGCAGCAGTGCCTTTGATGGCTATGGATGGAGTTGCAGTAATTGATATGAGAACCGCTGTTTTATCAACTCAAGCAGCTGCTGATGCATTTAAGGCTCTTGAAGAAGACCCAGATTATTCATCAAATCTTGAAGAAGCTCAGTCGTTACAAGCAGAAAGACAGGCTATAGCTGAAAAACTTCAAAAAGAGTTAGAAACACTATCACAAGAAGAAATAGCTCAAATGCAAAAAGAAATTCAAGATAAGGGAAAAGATTTGGAGTTTTTAGCTGGAAAAATTCAGCAAGCTCAAGAAGAAACTGCTCAAGAAGTTTTTGCCAGTTCTGGTCCTGCAATGCAAAAGATTATTGGTGAGCTTATAGCTGCAAAACAGATTAAGGTTTTGATGGCAAAGAATGAGACATTACTTTTTAGTGATCCAGCTTTAGATTTAACTGATGATGTTACATCTATGCTTGATGTAGCAGCTGCAGAGGCAAACTCTACATCTGAGTAGTGTCCAAATCTATCAGCTTTAATCTAGGCGAGTTACAGGAAATACTAAATGCAACTCTGAAGGGTGACCCCAGTTGCGTTGTCGATAATATTGCTACGATCTCTAATTCAAATGATAGTTCTATATCTTTTGTTACTGATAATAAATACAAGAAATACTCAAAAGAATCAAAAGCAGCTGCATTAATCGTATCTAAGGATTTTACTTTAGAGAGCGATCAAAATTATTTAATTTGCGAAGATCCGTATTTGGCATATGCAAAAATAAGTAACCTTTTTTGTGAAGACGAAATTAATTTTCCAACAATCCATCCATCGGCTGTTATATCTGAAGAGGCTAATATAGATAAAAATGTATATATTGGCCCTAATGTATATATTGGACCTAGATGTAATATAGGTTCAAACGTAATAATTAATGCAAATTGCTCAATCGTAAAAAACGTAACAATATCTGAAAACTCAATAATTCATCATGGGTCTGTGCTTGGTTCAGACGGCTTTGGTTTTGCACCTACAAAAAATGGATACGTAAAAATAGAGCAACTTGGAGGATTAGTTATTGGAAAAAATGTTGAAATTGGAGCAAATTGCACAATTGACAGAGGTGCAATTGACAACACAGAAATTCATGATGGCGTAATTTTTGATAATCAAGTTCATGTTGCTCATAATGTAGTAGTTGGAAAAAACTCTGCAATTGCTGCTTCATGTGCAATAGCTGGCTCTACAAAGATAGGTGAAAATTTTCAAATGGGCGGTTTGTCTGGAGTTTTGGGACATCTTGAAATTTGCAAAGATGTAAAAGTTGGAGCTCATACGCTCATAACCAAAAGCATTAGTGAGTCAGGAGAATATATTGGAATTATGCCAGCACAGCATCATAAAGACTGGGCAAAATCATCAATATTTATAAAAAATAAAGGTAAAAAATGATTCTTAATCAAGATGATATTAAAAAATATCTTCCTCATCGAGAACCATTTCTTTTTATAGACGAAGTGGTAGAAATAGATGAGAATGAAACTATCCATGCTAGAAAATTAATTAAACCTGACGAATATTTTTTACAGGGTCATTTTCCAGGAAATCCAATTTTTCCAGGAGTTATAATCATCGAAGCCTTGGGTCAAGCATCTGGAATTTTAGGATTCACTATAATGAATAAAACTCCTGAAGAAGGATCTATATACGTCTTGGCAGGAGTTGATAAAGTTAGATTTAGAAAGAGGGTAAGACCTGGAGATACAATAGATTTGTTTAGCAAAGTCGTAAATGAAAAAAGAGGAATATGGAAATTTGATTGCAGAGCTGAACATAACAATGAGATAGTATGTTCAGCGACTATATTATGTGCAGATAGAAAAGCTTTATGAGTATCCACCCAACCTCAATAATTGATCCTTCAGCAAAAATTGCTAAAGATGTGCAAATTGGTCCATTTTGTACAATTGGAGAGGATGTACAGATTGAAAGTGGCTCAAAGATTATTAGCCACGCAGTCATTAAAGGCCCTACAGTAATTGGAAAAGATAATTGTATTTATCAATTCTCAACTATTGGAGATGACACTCCTGATAAAAAGTTCAAAGGGGAAAAAACAAAACTAATTATTGGTGATAATAATATTTTTAGAGAAGGAGTCACAGTACATAGAGGAACAGTTCAAGACAATTCAGTAACTACTATAGGATCAAACAATTTATTTATGCCTTTTGCTCATGTTGCACATGATTGTATAGTCGGAAATGACAATATTTTTGCAAATCTTGCCTCGCTTGCAGGACATGTACATGTAGGAAATAACGTCACTATTGGAGGAATTACAACTGTTCATCAGCGCTGCAAATTAGGTGATTTTTGTTTCGCAGGCATGAATTCGTCAATTACAATGGATGTCCCAGCATATGTAAAAGTAGCTTCTGATCCTGCAAGGGTGATTGGAATAAATTCTGTAGGTATGTCTAGAAAAAATATTAGTGATGACTCAATTAGCAATATCAAAAAAGCATATAAATTGGTGTATAGAAAAAATTTAAAAATTGAAGAAGCGCTTTTGGAATTAAGTTCACTTTTTGAGCAAACTCAAGATATTCATATAGAGAATTTCATAAAGTCAATCCAGGCATCTGAAAGAGGAATCCTCAGGTAGGTGATTAAAGATAGATCTCTAAAGATTGGAGTTGTTTGTGGTGAGCACTCTGGAGATACGTTAGGAGCTCATCTAATCAGTGAGTTAAAAAAATACAAAGATATTGAATTAGTTGGTGTTGGTGGACCAAAATTAGAAAGCCTTGGATTGATATCTCAATTTAATTACGAAGAGTTACAAATAATGGGAATAGTTGACCCAATTCTTAATTATAGAAATCTTTCTATGAGAAGAAAAAAATTAACAGAATCTTTTATAAAAAATAAAATTGATTTATTTATTGGTATTGATTCTCCAGATTTTAATATAAAAATTCATAAATCTCTCAAGGAAAAAGATATTTGTAAAAATATTCAACTCGTAAGTCCATCTGTTTGGGCTTGGAGGCAAAATAGAACTAAGTTAATAAAGAGATTTATAGATTTGACACTTTGTTTGTTTCATTTTGAACATGAATTTTATAAAAATATTAATCATGAAAGTATTCATTTAGGACACCCATTCAAGACTCTAGAAAAAGCTTCTAGAAAAGATATATTAGATAAATATTCACTTGATGATACTAAAAAATATATTTCTATCCTTCCAGGAAGTAGAGAATCAGAAATAAAAAATATGCTTCCAGCATATATAAAATTTATTGAAAATTATTCTATTCCAAATTCTGATACAGCTTATTTGATTCCAGCAAGCACCAATAAATTAGCTAACAAAATTTACGAAATGACAAATTCTCTTAGAAATGTCGTTGTAGAACCCTTTGCGATAAATGAATTTCTTTCTATATCTGAATTTTCTATAGTTACCTCAGGTACTGCATCTTTGGAGTCAGCTGTTATTGGATGTCCTCCAATAATTTGCTACAAAACTAATCCTTTAAATTATTTTATAATTTCTAGAATGCTAAAAGTTCAAAATATAGGTTTGCCAAATTTGTTGTTGGAAGATTCTGTTTTTCCCGAACTTGTACAAAATGAATGTAATCAAAAAAATCTGTTACTAGCTGCTGATAAGATTTTTAAAATTACTCCACAAATGAATAAGATTCAAAGCAAGATTAAGGAAAAACTTTGTGGAGTAGGGTTTGCAAATGCTGCTAAATCAATTCTAGACCTTTGAAGAATATTATCGCTGGAGTTGATGAGGTTGGTAGAGGAGCTATTGCAGGACCAGTTATTGCAGCGGCTGTAATTTTAAAAAAAGACATTGAAGGCTTAAAGGATTCAAAAAAAATTTCTGAAAAAAAAAGAATTGAACTCTCAAATCAGATTAAAAAATATTCATATTTTGCTATAGGTTCAGCATCTCACAATGAAATAGATAAATTTAATATTCTTAATGCTTCTTTATTGGCGATGAAAAGAGCTATACTTAACTTGCCAATAAAGCCAACAAAAATTCTTGTCGATGGTATTCATAAACCTGATTTAGACATAGAAATGGAAGTTATTATTGGAGGCGATTCGCTGATTAAACAAATAAGTGCAGCATCAATAATCGCAAAAGTATATAGAGATAACTTAATGTACAAATTTGATAAAAAATTCTCAGTCTATGGTTTTAAAAATAACAAAGGTTATGGAACTAAACAGCATTATAGTGCGCTCGAGATTAATGGACATTCCATTATTCATAGAAGAACATTTAAAGGGGTCTTGAAAAGATGAGTGCATTCTCTCATTTAAGAGTTTCTTCTGAATACAGTATTTCACAGGGCCTATTAACCATTAATCAAATTGTTGATAATGCATCAAAAAAATCTATACCTTCTGTTGCCTTGACTGACAAATCTAATATGTTTGGCTTGGTAAAATTTTTTGATAAATGTGAATTAGCTGGAATTAAGCCAATATCAGGATGTTCTTTGAATGTGATATTTGACGGGGACGAGGATTCTCATGAACTTTTATGCCTTGCCAAAACTAATAACGGCCATAAAAATTTAATGAAAATTATCTCAAGTGCTCATAATAATTATTCATATTCATCTCCAATTATTAAATTCAAAGATTTAACAGAATTAAACGATGATATTGTTGTAATTTCTGGAGGAAAAAACAGCCACATTTTTGAATATCTGAGAAGAAATAATAGATCTGATGCTGAAAATAAAATCGATCAATTCACGAAATATTTTAAAGATGATTTTGTACTAGAAATTCAAAAAACAAATAGAGAAGATGAGTTAGAGTTTATTAAAAATATACTCCCTTTATCCATAAAAAAGGGAATTCCTATAGTAGCTACTAATGATGTTTTATTTTCAACTCAAAATGATTATGAAATCCATGAGACAAAGGTTTGTATCAATACAGGCAAAACGTTAAATGATCCAAACAGAGAAAAATTATTCTCTGATCAGCAATATTTTAAATCTTCAGAAGAAATGACAGATCTTTTTAAAGAAAGTTCTTCATTCATTGATAATACAAATGAGATATCTAAAAAATGTAATGTCTCTCTTAAAACAAAGGGATATTTCTTGCCAGAGTATCCTGTACCTAAAGAACATGATTTTGACTCTTATATTACTGATTTATCCCACAAAAGATTAAATGAGTTAGTTAAAGATTTTGATAAAAATAAAAAAGAAGAATATGTATCAAGACTAGATTATGAATTAAATCAAATAAAGAAAATGGGCTTTTCGAGTTATTTTTTAATCGTTTATGATTTTATTCAATGGTCAAAGAATAATGATGTACCTGTAGGACCTGGAAGAGGTTCGGGTGCCGGCTCACTAGTTGCATATTCTCTAGGTATAACAACTTTGGATCCAATTGATCATGGTCTTTTATTTGAGAGATTTCTAAATCCTGAAAGATTATCAATGCCCGACTTTGACGTTGATTTCTGTATGGAAAAAAGAGATCTTGTTATTGATTACGTTAGTAAAAAGTATGGAGCAAATGCAGTTTCGCAAATAGCAACATTTGGTACCATGGCTGCAAGGGCAGTCGTGAGAGACGTTGCTAGAGCAATGGGAAAGCCCTACGCACTTGGAGACCGTATATCAAAGATGATACCTTTTGCTCCTGGTATGACCTTAGAAAAAGCTGAATCTGAGCAACCTATATTTGCTCAAAGTATAAAAAATGATGCTGAGGTAAGAGAAATTGTGAATCTATCATATAAACTTGAGGGAATTGCAAGAAATGTTGGAAAGCATGCTGGAGGAGTTGTGATAGCTCCTGGAAGCATATCTGATTTTTGCCCTGTTTATGTAGATCGCCAGTCAGACTCTGTAATGACTCAATACGATAAGGATGACGTAGAGAAGATTGGATTAGTGAAATTTGATTTTTTAGGATTGAGAACACTAACAGTCATTGATAGAGCAGTAAAATCAATTAACAAAGAAAAAAAAGGAAAAGAATTGTTTGATATCAATTCGATACCTTTAAATGATGAAAAAGTTTTTAAATTATTAGCATCTGGAAAGACTATGGCTGTTTTTCAACTTGAGTCATCAGGAATGAGAGACCTAATAAAAAGGCTTAAACCGACAAAATTTGAGGAAATTACTGCATTATTAGCACTTTATAGACCCGGCCCATTAAATTCAGGCATGCATGATGAATTTGTTGACCGAAAACACGGTGTTAGTCCTGTAACTTATCCTCATGAGCTTTTAGAAGAAGTGCTTGAAGAGACTTATGGCGTCATTGTGTATCAAGAACAGGTCATGGAAGCAGCAAGAGTGTTAGCTGGTTTCTCTCTTGGTCAAGCAGATATTCTAAGAAGGGCCATGGGAAAGAAAAAGAAAGAAGAAATGGAGGAACAAAGAGAAATTTTTGTAAAAGGATGCGTTAAAAATAATATTAAGGAAAAAAATGCTGAACAAATTTTTGATCTTATTAATCAATTTGCAGAATATGGATTTAATAAATCTCACTCGGCAGCTTATGCGCTGATATCTTACCAAACAGCATACCTAAAAACCTATTATCCTGATCATTTCATGGCTTCTGTTCTGTCATCTGAGCTTGGTAATACAGATAAAATTTATGCTTTAACACAAGAATGCTCCCGAATGGGTATTAAGGTTTTAAAACCGAATATCCTCTATAGTAGAAGAGGTTTTGTTGTTAATAAAAATAATGAGATTGAATACGGACTTGGAGCTATAAAGGGCGTAGCGGACATGTTTATTAAGCACATATGTGAAACAAGAAATAAATTTAAGTTTAGAGACTTATGGGATTTTTCAAAAAAAGTTGACATTAAATTAGGTGGTAAAAAGTCACTAGAGGCACTATCTCAATCAGGAGCATTTGATAGTTTAAGTCCTTCAAGAAGTATTGCCATAGCATGTGTGGAAGACATGCTGAAAGATGCCTCTATACAAAATGGACAATCAAACTTAAAAAGTGGTGACCTCTTTGCAAATTTTGATGAAAGTTTTGATCCATATGACAAATATAAAAACATTCAAGAATTAACTTTAAGTGAAAAACTTGAATTTGAAAAAAAATCTCTGGGTTACTATCTTTCTGGTCATCCTGTGATAGCCATTGATAACAAAATTAAAAAAATAAGAACAAACAGAATTTCTGATTTAAATACTGATATAAAAAAATCGTCATTAGTTTGTCTAGTAAACAGTGTTAGACAAATCAAAGATCGAAAAGGTATGCCTCTTACATTCATAAACTTTGATGATGGGAGTGGAGTTATGGATGGAATAATTTCAAGTGAAGTTTTAGAAAATTGTCATAATCTTCTTAAAGAAGGATCAATTTTGTCATTAAAAGGTTCAGTTGAGGTTGATGACTATAGATCAAATGATCTTGGTGCCTTAATGTTCAGAATGAGAGTAAAAGAAGTAAAAAGTATCGACGAAGAATTATCTAAGAAAACAAAAGAAATTTTAATTGATACTATGAAGTCAGATTCGATAACCTTAGATGATTTTTCTGAAAAATTAGAACTTATTGAAAATATTTTTTGGAAAGAAGGTACATGTGGCATAAATCTTAAAGTTCAAACAAATGAATCAGAGGCTATAATAGAGCTTGGAGATGAGTATAAATTTAAGCCAACTCTTGAAAATTTGTTCTATTTGGAAGAAATCTTTGGAAAGGATGTAATTCAGATATAACAATTACCAAATATAACAATTTATGGATGACGAAAAGTTTTTAAATTTTGAAGAGCCTATCAAAGAATTAGCTCAAAAGCTTAGTGCTTTAAGAACTGCTGCTGTCGATTCGCCTGCATTAAATGATGAAATTCTAAACTTAGAAAAAGAAAACAAAGCACTCACAAAAAAGATTTATTCTAAACTCGACACATGGCAAATTGTTCAAGTTGCAAGACATCCTAATAGACCTCACACATCAGATTTCATAGCTAGAATCTTTGATGATTTTGATGAACTGCATGGTGACAGGCAATTTGGAGACGACGCTTCTATTATTGGAGGTATAGGTATGTTAGAAAACATGCCAGTTATGGCAATTGGGCATGAAAAAGGTAGAGATACAGATGAAAAAGTTAAAAGAAATTTTGGCATGACTAACCCTGAAGGATACAGAAAAGCTAAGAGATTAATGCTTTTGGCTGAACAATTTTCGTTGCCAGTCATAACATTTGTAGATACTGCTGGAGCCTATCCGGGAGTAGAGGGTGAAGAAAGATGTCAAAGTGAGGCAATTGCTAGAAATTTAGCCACTATGTCAGAGCTTAAGACTCCGATTATAGTTGTTGTCACTGGAGAAGGAGGATCTGGTGGCGCTCTTGCAATCAGTGTTGGAGATCATCTTTCTATGCTTGAGTATGCTATTTATTCAGTAGCTTCGCCTGAAGCATGTGCTTCAATTATTTGGCGATCATCTGAAAAAGCTCCAGATGCAGCTGAAGCCATGAAAGTTTCATCTAACGAACTTAAAAAAATAAAGATTGTTGATGAAATTATTCAAGAGCCACTTGGAGGAGCACATAGAGACTACGACTTAATATCTGAAAACATAAAAGGTTCATTAATAAGAAATTTGTCAATTTTGAATCAGATGTCCATTGAAGACTTATTAGAAAGAAGATACGAAAGAATTTTAAGTGTTGGCACATAAATTGTTATCTATAGAAGAACTTAAAAGTACCCTTGATTTTGATAAAAAAATTTTTATTGGCTACAGTGGCGGGCCTGATTCCTCAGCTTTACTTTACTTTCTAAGTAAGATTTGCTCAGAATATAATTTAGATTTAAGTGCCATTCATATTAATCATAATATTTCAAAAAATAGCAATGATTGGGAAGTGCATTGTAAAGAAACATGCAAAGATTTAAAAATTAATTTTATTAATGAATCAACAAATATAATTCCTTCTGGAGGCGGCACTGAAGCATCAGCAAGAAATGAGAGATATAGAATTTTTGAAAAATATTTAGATCATAATGATCAACTTCTCACCGCTCATCATTCAGATGATGTCACTGAAACAATTTTTTTAAGATTGTTAAGAGGAACTGGTATTGATGGCTTGCAAGGACCTCATAAAAAAAGAAACCTTGGGAAAGGATATGTGATTAGACCATTTTTGAATATCTCTAAGAAAGACATAATGCAATATTTGGAATTAAATAAAATAAAATATATTCAAGACAGTTCAAATATCGATAATTCATTTGATAGAAATTTTTTAAGAAATGAAATATTTCCTGTTTTAAATGATAGATGGAATGATTTTTCTAAACGTGTTTTTAAAACCTCTCAACTGATTGAAGAAAGAAATACGAATTTTTCGAATCTGTTAAAAAACAATTATAAAGATTTAGTAAAGAATAAAATTAACAAAGATGAATTAATGAAACTTGATACCGAGATTATTAAAGAGGTATTACGCCATGCAATTAAGGAAGAGGGTATATCTATGCCTAGCTCAAAGGTATTAGAAGAAGTAATTAAAACTTTTATACATTCAAATCCAACCTCAAAATCAATTGTAAGTTGGTCAAGAGCTGACAAAGAACAGCTAGCAGGTAAAATAACATTTGAAGATGGCAAAATTTTGATATCGACAAAAGAGTAAAGGAGAGAAAAATGAATTTAGAAACTCTACAAGTTTTAAATCAAGGAAAAGTTTCAACAATAATGCTTAATAGACCAGATATGTTAAATGCTGTTAATGAGCAATTGGTATGGGATTTACAGAAAGCAACTGAGAACGTAATGAATGATGATTCTGTCAAAGTAGTTATTCTAACTGGTGCGGGCAGAGGCTTTTCTGCAGGTGCTGATTTAAGTGAAAGGAAAGCTAGTTGGTCTGGATCAAAAGATGCTTTAATCAGAGGGTATAAGCCTTCATTTGAAAATATCATAAATATGCCGAAGCCTGTTATAGCATCAGTTCCAGGACCTGCTGCAGGTATTGGAGCAGCCTTGGCAATGTCATGTGATTTAAGAGTAATGTCTGAGGATTCATATCTTTTATCAGTATTTAGCAATATCGCGTTGGTGCCTGACGGAGGTTTATCATGGTTTCTGCCTAAGTTTATGGGATATGCAAAAGCCTATGAACATGCAATTGAAGCAAAAAAAATATTAGCATCAGACTGTTTAAAATATGGCATCGCTAATAAAGTTGTCCCTTCTGATCAGTTAGAACAGATAACATTAGATTGGGCAAACCAATTGGCAAAAAGATCATCACAATCCTTAAATCATACTAAAAGATTGATGCGTGAGTCTTTGGCCATGAGCTATTGGGATACTTTCAGTAATGAAGCTGAAATTCAGAATGAACTCACTGTGAGTGATCAAAATAGAGAAGCTGTGAAAGCATTTCTTGAAAAAAGAGAACCTAATTTCGATTAAGTATTCAAAAGCTTACTAAGACCTACAATTATTGCATCAAATGACGCTCTCGTTGTATTTGGATGAATACCAACGCCCCAAAATGTTTTTCCGTCTTGTTCTAACTCGATATAAGCAGCTGCTTTTGCGTCTGAACCTGAAGATATTGCAGATTGATGATAATCAGCTACCTTTATATTTATTCCGATCTTCTTAGATAAACCATTTATAAAAGAATCTATGGGACCATTTCCAGATCCTGAAATTTCCTCTTTTGAACTTCCCATCTTCATGATCAAAGATAAAGAATGAATATCATCTTTCGTTGAAGATTCATGTTTAATATATGAGTAATTATTTTTAGCTTTAAGATAATTGTTTTCAAATATATCCCATATTTGAGTACTAGATATTTCTTTACCAGTATCATCAGCAAGTTTTTGTATCTTTTGACTTAAACTAATTTGTAATCTTCTTGGCAATGAGACTCCGTGATCTTTTTCCAAAAGAAAAGCTACGCCACCTTTGCCCGATTGAGAATTAATTCTTACGACTGCTTCATAATTTCTGCCCAAGTCTGCTGGGTCTATAGGTAAATATGGAACCTGCCATTTAGGATCATTTGAGCTTTTCATAGCATTAAAACCTTTCTTGATAGCATCTTGGTGAGAACCAGAAAATGCAGTAAAAACTAAGTCTCCTGCATAGGGATGTCTTGGATGAACTGGAAGTTGATTACAATATTCAACCTCTCTCATAACTGAATTAATGTTAGAGAAGTCTAATTTTGGATCTATGCCTTGAGTAAGCATATTTAATGCAATAGTAACAACGTCAACATTTCCAGTTCTCTCACCATTCCCAAAAAGTGTACCTTCAATCCTATCTGCACCGGCCATAAGTCCAAATTCAGATGCTGCTACCGCAGTTCCTCTATCATTATGAGGATGAAGACTTAAACAAATATTTTTTCTATTTTTAAGATTTTCATTCATCCATTCAATTTGATCGCCATATATATTTGGAGTAGACATTTCGACAGTTGCTGGAAGGTTTATAATAATTTTATTTTTAGATGCTGTTTTTAATATATCGACAACTTCATCACAAACATCTCTTGCATAATCTAATTCAGTTCCTGTAAAGCTTTCAGGTGAGTACTCAAATGTCCATTCAGTATCAGGATTTTCCTCAGCTAAATCTTTAATTAATATTGCCGCATCAAGTGCAATTTTTTTTATACCTTCTTTATCTTGGTCAAACACTACTCTTCTCTGTAAAGTTGAGGTTGAATTATAGAAATGAACAATAGCTTGTTTTGACCCACGGAGAGATTCAAAAGTTTTTCTAATTAATTCTTCTCTAGCTTGAGTTAAAACCTGTATTTTTACATCACTAGGAATTTTTTTGTTCTCGATTAGATCTCTAACAAAATCAAAGTCAGTTTGTGACGCTGACGGAAAACCAACTTCAACTTCCTTAAAACCTAGTTTACAAAGTAAAGCAAACATTCTATTTTTTCGCTCTGATCCCATCGGCTCGATCAATGCCTGATTGCCATCACGCAAGTCTACAGAGCACCAAATAGGTGCTTCTTTTAATACTTTTTCAGGCCATTTCCTATTTTGAAGACTGATTGGCTGAAAAGCAGAATATTTGTCTGTTGGATTATCCATTCTTCTTTAACTAAATGTTATTATATTTTTATGCTCACACCAGAAATAAAAACTAACCTTATATTAAAAGAGATTGGAATTCAAAGATATTCATTAAGGTCGCAAGGAAAAATTATTTCTCAAAAAACTTATCACTATTTCTTAAAAGGTAAAATATTAGCAATATTTGATAAGCCTTTTGAAAACTTTGTTAGAGAGCAGCAAGATCTTATAAAAGCAGTATTAACATCAACAAAACTTGATCAAGGAGAAGAAATTTTTGAAAATGCTTTTTTTGATTCTCAAGAGTCATTACAACAAAAGATTTCAAGTTTTAATGATATTAAATTAGCAATAGTTTTTGGAAAAATTTCTTATAATCTTTCTTTTGATTGCGAGGTAATTTATTCACCATCTGTAAATCAACTTATGCTTCAAAAAAATTTAAAAGCAAATCTTTGGAAAGATATAAAGAAAAAATTAGATTTATAAAAATGTATGAAATTTCACTTATGAGTCAATCAGACTTAAAAGAAGCATATGAAATCGAAAAAACAACAAATCCAACGCCTTGGTCAAAAGAAAACTTTTTCTCTTCATTCGAAGTTGGTCACAAATCATTAGCTTGTAAATACAATAAAAGAATTGTTGGATTTATAATATTTTCGCATATTAAAAAGGAAAGCCATTTACTTAGCATTGCTGTTGATAAAAATCATCAAAGATCTGGAGCCGGAAGTATTTTGTTGAAGACAATGATAAATCAATCAAAAGTACTTGGAGCAAAAAAAATTTATTTAGAGGTCAGATCTAAAAACAAAGTAGCGATTAATTTCTACAGTAAATTTAAATTTATTAAAGATGCAATCAGGACAAATTACTATTCTGGTGACAGTCCTGACGATGCCGTTCTCATGAGTTTAGATATTTAAACTAAAGCAATTCCATTATGCTTAATTCAATTTCGTTTGCTTCAGTTTGAGGGCTAAAGCGTTTAACGATATCTCCATTTTTAGAAATTAAAAATTTAGTAAAGTTCCATTTAATTTGTGATGTTCCAGCCACACCTGGCATTTTATTTTTTAAAAATTTATAAAGCGGATCAGATTTTGAACCATTAACATGTATTTTGTTAAAAATTTCAAATGTAATAGCATACTTTGTATCACAAAAATTTCTAATTTCTTCATTAGTACCGGGTTCCTGAAGTGCAAATTGATTGCATGGGAATGCAAGCACTTCAAAACCTGATTTTTTATATTTTTTATAAAGGTTTTCTATACCTTCATATTGATAAGTTAAACCACAATAACTTGCAACATTTACAATTAGTAGCACCTTATCTTTAAATTTTGTTAAAGAAACTTCATTTAGTTTTGAGTCTTTGACAGAAAAATCATAAATTGTTTTCATATATTTTTACTATGTATGAGAAAATGTGAAACATTATAGTATGCATTTAAACAAAACAAGAACATTAAAAATTCTCTTTTATGAGTACAAATATTAATTACATTTGGAAGGATTATATGGATTTATCTATTGATGAGCTTTATGCAATTATTAATTTAAGACAAGAAGTTTTTGTATATGAACAGAATTGCCCATATATTGACGCTGATTATTCTGACCAAGATGCATTCCATTTACTTGGTTATAAAGAAAATGATTTAGTAGCATATCTGAGAGCATTTAAACCTAAGATTAAATATGAGGGTTCATCAATTGGAAGAATAGTTGTAAAAAAAGATTATAGAAATTTGAATTTAGGAAAAGATATAACAAACCTTGGAAAGAGCTTCTTATTTGAAAAATTTCCAAATCATGAAATTGTTATTTCTGCACAATACAGGCTGGAAAAATTTTATGAAAACCTCGGATTTACCTCAAGAGGTGATGTCTATCTCGAAGATGACATTGATCATATACAAATGTTTATTTTACCTAACTAATGATACTTTTATTAAACAACAAATCACTTATTTCCTCTGTTATAAAAGGAGCAAAAGGGTGCATAACATGCAAGATTTCATTGAGAAGCGGCCTTAGGTTGGCTGTATTCCCTGTATTCTTACATTCTTCAATATAAACATCACAAAATTTACTCCAAAAAAACTCATATATCTCATTAACAGCGAAATCTAGCCTGTATTCAATTATATTTTTATTAATTTGTTCCTTGGTCTTTTGAAATTCATCATATATCCATTTGTCTATATCATTTTCTGCATCAAATGTTTCTTTTTCAATTGGATAACCATCAATAAACCTTGCAGCATTCCATATTTTGTTACAAAAATTTCTAAAACCTTTAAGTCTACCAAACTCAAAACTAATATCTTTTGTATGCGTAGCCATTGAAAAGAATGCCATTCTGAGGGCATCAGTTCCATAAGACTCAATGCCCTTAGGAAATTGATTCCTAGTCTTCTTTTCAATTTTCTCAGCTAACCCTTCTTGCATCAGATTAGCTGTTCTCTTAATAACTAATTCATCTTGAGATATCCCATATACTAAATCTAATGGATCTATAATATTTCCCTTCGATTTAGACATCTTTTGGCCATTTTCATCTCTTATTAAACCCGTTACATAAACATCTTTGAAAGGTATTTTATTAGTAAATTCAATACTCATCATAATCATTCTTGCTACCCAGAAAAATATTATGTCAAATCCAGTGACTAATAGAGAAGTTGGAAAATGTTTTTTTAAGTCTTCTGAATCATTTGGCCAACCCAAGGATGAGAATGGCCATAAACTTGAGGAAAACCAGGTATCAAGAACATCCTCATCTTGTGATAATTTTCTATTGTCAAGATCATAGTATTCTCTTACTTCTGTTTCATCGAAACCAACATATATATTATTTTCATCGTCGTACCAAGCAGGTATTCTATGACCCCACCAAATTTGCCGGCTTAT
Organism: uncultured SAR86 cluster bacterium; assembly: GCA_902628085.1. GTDB lineage: Bacteria > Pseudomonadota > Gammaproteobacteria > Magnimaribacterales > D2472 > SAR86A. Next base: position 34,709 of record CACOLO010000007.1, on the reverse strand, counting down.
GCACCAATCTTCTATGTTATCCATCCAATTAAAATAAGTTTTTATCCAATTATTAGGATGGAATTTTATTTCACCATTATTAACGGCATCATTGGCTTTTTTAGCCATCTCAGAAGTTTTTACATACCACTGATTACTTAATCTTGGCTCAATTACAATATTAGATCTTTCACCTCTTGGAACACTGATGGGATGCTTTTCTTCTTTTAATAATAATTTCTTTTCATTTAATTTTTCGAGAACAAGTTTTCTTACTTTAAAGCGGTCAAGGTTTTGAAAAGGCTTAGGCACATTTTTATTGGACCATGCATCTTCATTGAATATGTTAATTGGTTGAAATTTATCAGCATCTTTTGAAGTAAATACTTCTCCATTAATTTCATGCAAACAATATTTTTTTCCAATTTCATAGTCATTAAAATCATGAGCAGGTGTAATTTTTAGGCATCCTGTACCAAAATCCATATCAACATATTTATCGTCAATTATCGGTATTTTTCTACCTACAAAAGGCAATATTATTTTTTTACCAATTAAATCTTTATATCTTTTATCCTCTGGATTTACTGCAACAGCCATGTCTCCAAACATTGTCTCAGGTCTTGTTGTGGCAACAATCACAAAATCTTGACTATCTTCAATAGGGTACTTTATGTGCCAAATTATTCCGTCTTTTTCTTGCCTAATAACTTCAAGATCTGAAACAGCTGTTTTAAGTGAAGGATCCCAGTTTACGAGTCTATAACCTCTATAAACTTTGTCTTTTCTATATAATTCTACGAAAGCTTTTATGACAGCGTCATTACATCCGTCATCAAGAGTAAATCTATATTTATCCCAATCAACAGTACAGCCCAGCCTCTTAATTTGTGCAGTGATATTTTTTTCAGAATAGTCTTTCCATGACCAAACTTCTTTTATAAATTTTTCTCTACCCAGATCTTTTCTTGTAATGTTATTTTTTGAAAGATTGTTCTCTACAACCATTTGAGTTGCTATTCCTGCATGATCACTCCCAACTTGCCAATATGAGTCTTTGCCTTGCATATGATTAAATCTAGTATAGAAGTCCATAATTGAGTATTGGAAACTATGTCCCATATGGAGTGTGCCAGTAACATTTGGCGGAGGTATTACCTGCGAAAAAGATTCTTTGGATTCTTTATTAGAAACTTTTCTTTTTGACCATATTTTTACCCATTTTTCCTCAACTTCAATAGGATTATATTGTTTATCCATATGGCCTTAGTTTTTATTTCAATCTTTTACTTAGAAGAAGTTCACTAATAAGTGGAACAGGCCTTCCAGTTCCAGCTTTCACAGGCGTGCTATAGGATGCGGTAGCAGCAATATCAATATGAGCCCACTTATAATCTTTGGTAAACTTAGACAGGAATGCAGCAGCGTGAATGGTACCTGCTTCTCTTCCGCCTCCAATATTAGCTAAATCTGCATATTTTGTATTTGTACATGATTGATGTTCATCCCATAAAGGTAACTGCCATGCTCTGTCTCCAGACTCTTCACCAGATTCAATGATCATATCTGCAAGATGTTGATCATTTGTCATTACACCGCTGGCATGTCTTCCAAGAGCAATTACAACTGCACCTGTTAATGTGGCCATATCAATTACATGTGATGGCTTATACTTTCCAACATAAGTTAAACAGTCTGCAAGAATAAGTCGTCCTTCAGCATCAGTATTTAGTATCTCAATGGTTTGTCCAGACATCGAAGTGACAACATCACCTGGTTTTGTAGCCTTTGATGAACACATATTTTCAGCACAACCCATAATTCCCACGACGTTTACATTTGCATTTAGTCTTGCAAGCATTGACATGACACCAAATACTGTTGCTGCACCACACATATCCCATTTCATTTCATCCATTGCAGGACTAGGCTTTATTGAAACTCCACCAGTGTCAAAAGTTACCCCTTTTCCCACTAAAGCAACTGGTTTCTCTGATGATTTACCACCTTTATATTCAATAACCATCATTCTTGCAGGCTCTTCACTTCCTCTAGAGACACTTAAAAATGAGCCCATGCCCATTTTTTTCATTTGATTTTCATTGAATGATTTTACTTTCAGCTTTGGAAAATCTTTTGTCATTGCCTTTACCTTCCTCTCAATGATTCTTGGTGTGCAATGATTAGCAGGCAGATCACCCAAATATTTGGCACTATTAACTCCTTCACCAATTGCGTATCCTTTTTTTGCAGCGTTTTTAGCTTTTATCAAATCAGATTTTGTAAGAGAAGATACTAGAATGCTAAGCTTTTTAACACTTGGTTTTTTTGCAGTTTTATTGCATGTTTCAGAAAAAATATAGACGTTTGATTCAATAGTTTTAGCTACCATTTCAATCAGCCACATCTCACACTTACCTTTTGGATAAACCGTCCCTGGCATTATTGAAATATCTTTGGCTTTTAACTGATTGCCTTTTTTTGCAATTGATTGATACGTTGAGATTAATTTGTGAATTTGATCGCTCTCCTGATATCCTTTTACTAAAAGCACATTCTTAGCGTTAAATGATTTAGCATTTGGAACCAATACTGAGTTTCCAGATTCTTTTAAATGTGACGAAACATCTTTTGCAAGTTGATTAACAACTTTATCCTTGGTGTTTTTATTTATCACAATTACTAATAAATCTGTTTTAAGAGATAGTAAATCAGATGATGTTACATCTTTTACTGAAACGTTATTTAAAACTTTATATGCCATTTAAGTTCTCCTGTAATAGTATTTACTGATAAGATAAATATTGTAATGCATCATACTTCACAAGGCATGTATAAAAAAAATATTCTTTCAAAAAGTTTGAATATTGAAGTTTTAAAATCGAGTGTCGGCATATTATTCATTTTCTTTTTTTTAGTCATTGGATCAAGATTTGTTGGATATTTTGAGCAGGCCTCTGAGGGCCTATTGGATCCAAATATAATATTAAAAGTTGTTGTTCTTAGGTTTCCAGATTTCATTACTTTACTAATACCTTTTTCATTTTTTCTTGGTGTAGTTGTGACTATTTCAAGAATGTATGCAGAAAATGAAATATATGGTTATTTTTCTGCTGGCTTGTCAAAAAACAATCTTTTTAAGTTTTTGTTTCCTCAAGCAATTGCATTCTTTTTTTCTACATTAGTATTAAGTTTGTTCGTAGCACCATATACAAAGGAACTTTCAAAAGACTTACTTTCAGTTGATTCTTTTCAAGATCAATTTGAATCTATCAAACCAAATAAAATTTTTACGTTTAATGAAGGTGATGGCTTCATTTACTCTGATGAAAAAAATGACAATGTTCTAGAAGGAGTAACAATTTTCTTGTCTGATGGAGATTCATCTTCACTAATTCTTTCGAACAGTATGACGTTTCAAAATCGTGGAACAGAATTAGATCTTAAATTTGAGGATGGAAAGTTGCATCAAGGAATCTTTGAGTCAAGAAATCAAATAACTTCAGATTTTGGAAAACTTAAAATACCAATAGCTAACGATACTTCTTCTTTAAGTGGTTTATCACTTTCAAAACTTTTTGATTATTCTCTAAAGTCATCTAAATCCGAGTTTCTTTGGAATATTTCAATTCCAATCACAATCTTTATTCTATTAATTATTGGTATTAGTATTTCAAAAGTTGAGCCTAGACAGGGAAGGTTATCAGTATTTTTCCCTGCGATAGCTATTTATATTTTTTATTTGAGTTTGCTTATTTTAAGCAGAGATCTCATTGATGGAGACAATTCGCTCTCGCAATACTATATTTGGCTGACTCACTTATTATTTCTTTTCTTAGGCTTGTTTGGTCTTTTTTGGCAAGATTTTTCAAAACCAAACATTATTTTTAAAAAAGGTCATTCTCCAAGAATAATGCTGATAATTTTTATTATTTTTCTCTTTGTTTGGATCGTTAGTTAATGGGCATTTTTAATTTATATTTAATAAAGAGATCATTTATTTTCTCAATATCCATTTTAATATTATTTGGCATACTTGATTCTGTATTCTCTTTAATTTCTGAATTGGGGAATATTTCAGAAAGATATAATTTCACTAGCATTTTGGGTTATGTTTTTCAGTCAATGCCGCATAGACTAATCGATTTTATTGAAGGGGCTTGCTTATTGGGAGTTATGATTGCATTGGCAATTTCTCATCAAGAAGGTAATTTAAATGTTCTCAGATCTGCTGGTAAGTCGCCTTTTAAGATAGTTTTAATAAGTTCTATTGGACCAATATTATTAGCTACTTTACTTATATTATTTGATGAAGTTATATTCAAAAAGTCATATATAAATGCAGAAATTAATAAGAATGTTCTATTAGAAATAGCAATATCCTCTAAAGAGAGCAAATGGATAAATCAAAATGATTTATTTTTAGGCTATCAAGATATTATTGAAGATAATATTTTTAATGCAAAACTAATAAAGTTGATTGATGATAAGGAAATAAGTGTTTTCGAGTCAAAACTAGCTAAGATTGATGATACTAAAATAGTATTTGATGATGATCAGCAAGTAAATTTTGTTATTCCAATACAGTCAAGAATTTCAATAAAAAATATTCAAAACGAAAAGATTTCAGAACTCTATTATTTAAAAAAATTATTTATCGAAAGCAAACTTGAGGATGATATTCTTTTCAAACAGCACATTGATAAAGCTTTATATAAAGTAGTACTTATCCCACTATCTATTTTTGCTTTAATTGCATATTTTGGGTCACTGATATTTGGTTCACTAAGAGATTTAAACATTGGAGCAAGAATTACAATTGCTGTTTTTGGTGCCTTTGTCTATAAGCTTATGCAGGATTTATCAATTGGGATATTTATTTCATTTAACTTGTCAGTTTTAATTGGAGTAATGATCCCATCTATTCTTTTGGCGTTGCTTGCAATAAACTCTTACAGGAAAATTTAAATTTTTTGATACGTTGTTTTTGAAATGATGTCACTTAGTGAAAGATTATTTTTTGTAAAATAAATTAATACTAATGGGAGCCCAAATAAAAAAAATGTTAAAAGGTTACAAAAGTACCTTATTGATATCTGATAAAAGGTTACTGGTTTTTTATCGAGACTGTAAATTTCAAATTTCCAGACCGCCATTCCAAGTGTTTTGCCGCCATGTGTCCAAAAATATCCATAAAAAATCCATGTGCTTAAAAATACAATCAATGGACCAATCCATTTACTCTCAATAATACCTCCATTTATCCACACAGCTATTGATCCTGATGCAAACCATACACCAAGCAATAATAATAAATCGTATATGGCCGCAGCTATTCTTTTGAGAGGAAATACTTTATGTGAATTTTCAGACATTTTGGTATAGTACTAAATTATAAAAAAAAATAAATTATTATGAGTTCTACTTCAGATTTTCTTGGACATCCCAAAGGTTTATTTGTATGTTTTGCAACAGAAATGTGGGAAAGGTTTTCTTATTATGGAATGAGAGCACTTCTGATACTTTACCTAACAAAGCATTGGGAATTTACTGACACAACAAGTTATCTAATCTATGGAGCTTACACATCTTTAGTTTACATAATGCCGGTTTTTGGAGGAATGTTAGCTGATCAAATTTTAGGATCAAAGAAAGCTGTAACTTATGGCGCCATTTTATTAGTGTTTGGACACTTAGGCATGACTGTAGAAAGCAGCGAACAGGTTTTTTATCTTTCGTTAGCTTTAATAGTTTCAGGTGTAGGTTTTTTAAAACCAAACATTTCAACAATGGTTGGAGCTTTGTATGAAGAAGGAGATCCAAGAAGAGATTCAGGCTTTACAATTTTTTATATGGGTATAAATATTGGTGCTTTTACTGCGACACTTCTTTGCGGATACTTAGGAGAAGAAATTGGTTGGGCATATGGTTTTGGAGCTGCTGGAATTGGTATGTTGCTGGGATTAATTATATTTTTATGGGGACAAAAATATCTTGAGGGCTTAGCAGAGCCACCATCAAACAAATATATGACAAAGATTAACGGAATTTCATATGAAAATTGGGCATATATCTCTGGTGTTGTGATGGTCTTAATAACATGGTTTTTAGTTCAAAATTCACAGCTAGTCGGGCAATTATTAGGAGGCTTTGGAGTCATTTTTATTGGCGCATGGTTATTTTATGCTTTATTAAAATGTGCTCCTGAAGAAAGAGACAGATTAATAGTTGTGGGGATTTTAATATTATTTTCATTAATGTTTTGGGCTTTATTTGAACAGGCAGGATCTTCATTAAACATTCTTACTGATAGAGGTGTTGATAGAGTAATTTTTGGTTGGGAAGTCCCAGCATCTATGTTTCAATCTCTAAATGCTGGATTTATTTTTACAATAGCTCCTCTTTTTGCTCTTTTATGGATAGCTCTTGCAAAAAGAAATATGGAACCATCTACACCAATCAAGTTCTCAATTGGTATTGTTTTTGTTGGATTAGGATTTTTAGCTCTAGTTTATGGCATGAAATCATCTGAGGGACTTCAAACAGGCGTATTTTGGATAATACTAATATATCTGTTGCATACCCTAGGAGAGCTTTGCTTGTCTCCTGTTGGACTTTCATCCGTTACCAAATTATCTCCTCAGAGAATTGTTGGTTTTATGATGGGAATGTGGTTTTTTGCTTCTGCAGCTGGAAACTATGTAGCTGGATTAATTGCTAGAGCAACTGCATCAGAGTCTTCAGGAGAGGCAGGCGATGTTTTTAATCTAGCTCAAAAACAAGCTTTCATGGATGTTTATACTGATGTTGGACTAATCGCAATAGGTTGTGGAATATTCTTAGCAATAATTACACCTCTTCTTAAAAAGCTGATGCATGGCGCGAATTAAAAAAAAAGATCCTGTTAAAAAAAACATGGATAAGTTTCACAAACCAAAAACTCATAAAGATAAGACAAAATATAATAGAAAGAAAAAATCTAAAGATTTTGATTAAGATTTACTAGAATATTCTTATAAATATCCTTTAATTTCCATAAATCACTAATTTTTACATGCTCATCAACTTGGTGAATAGACTGGTTAACAGGCCCTAATTCAACAATTTCAGTATTCATTTTTGCTACAAATCGTCCATCTGAAGTTCCACCTTTAGCATTCAATTCTGGAAGATATCCTGTTATTTCTTCAACAGAGGAACAGACTATGTCCTTGAAGAAATTTTCCTCTGTTAAATAAGGGTCACCGTTAAGATCCCACTCACATTCATAATTTATACCAAGATCATTGATTATCGATTCAAAATCAGCTTTTAAGCTTTGTTCAGATGATTCAGTCGAGAACCTGAAATTAAATATTATTTCAAGATTACCAGGTACAACATTATGAGCACCAGTTCCAGAACTTATATTAGAAATTTGAAAGCTTGTTGGATCAAAAATATCATTCCCATTATCCCATTTTTTGTTTTTTAGTTTTGTAATTAAGTCACTTGATAAAAATATTGGATTGATAATATTTTCGGGATAGGCTATATGTCCTTGCTTACCAAAAATTTTTAATTTACCGCCAAGTGACCCACGTCTTCCTACTCTTGCACAATCAGCGACTTTCTTACTAGATGTTGGTTCCCCAACGAGGCAAAAATCAATATGCTCATCATCATCTATCATTTTTTCAACAATCTTATCGATAAATCCATCTTTAGAATTACCTTCTTCATTAGATGTTAGTAATATTGCTAATCTGAAATTAAGCTTTTCTATGGTCTTTAAAAATTCTTTTGCACTTTCCATAAAAACAGCGACAGATGATTTCATGTCCGCTGTTCCTCTACCATATAGAATATCTTGTTCAATTGTTGCTGAGAAGGGTGGGTATTTCCATTTATCTTCAGGCCCACTTGGTACTACATCGGTATGCCCAAGAAAACAAAAAAGTTTTCCAGAATCTCCTATCGTTGCATACAAATTTTCTACGTTCTGATAATTAATTCGTTCGCATTTAAAATTCAATTCTTTTAATTCTTTTTCAATTAGATCAAAACAACCTTCATCATTTGGAGAAAGCGATTGAATTCTTATAAGTTGTTGAAGAAAATCAATCATTTGAGTGCAGTTCTTTATTTAAGTTAGATTTTTTTTGATTTGGTTTAGCCATTACCATTCCAGTCAAAGAATCCCTAATGAAAAGCATGTTTGACTTACCAGATAAATCTCGCGCTTTGACAATCTGTGGCGATTCATTTTTATCTTTAGTAACATTGATTTTAGTTCCTGCAGTAATGTATAAACCTGCTTCAACAATACAATTATCACCTAATGAAATTCCTACTCCTGCATTTGCACCAATAAGGCAATTTTCTCCAATAGATATTTTTGTATCATTGCCTCCTGAAAGAGTACCCATGGTGCTAGCACCACCTCCTAAATCAGAGTTATTACCAATTACTACTCCAGCTGAAACTCTTCCCTCAATCATCGCTTTACCCAAGGTCCCAGCATTAAAATTAATAAATCCTTCGTGCATTACTGTTGTTCCTGCACTCAAATATGCTCCAAGCCTCACTCTGCTTGCATCAGCAATTCTAACTTTCTTTGGGACCACATAATCAGTTAGACATGGAAACTTATCTATAGATCTTATATATAAATCATTCTTTCCAGATTTCGACTCTTTCAATCTTGATTCTATTTCATCAATAGAAATAGGTCCTTTATTTGTCCATACTACATTTGGCAAGCATTCAAATAATCTATCTAGATTTACAGTGTTCGGCAATACAAACCTGTTAGAAATTAAATGTAATTTAAAGTATGCATCAGCAGCATTCTTAATTGGCTCATCTAAATCATTTTTTGACCAATCAAGCATGATAATTTCTTGAGCATTAGAAGTAATTTTAATAGTCTTAAATTCTGTCTTTTGATTATCAAATTCTATATTTGGAAAATATACGTCAAGTATCTGCCCAGATTTAGACTTATTTACAATGCCTTCTCCATGGATTTTCATTTTCTTTAGACCACTTTTTTTAATTCTGAAATAATTTTTTTAATTTTGTAATTTGGAACTAACTTTTTATTGAAATTTTCAATTTCAAAAGTGTCTTCAACTCTTTCACCCAATGTATTGATTCTTGCAGAGTAAATTGAGACATCATTTTTAAAAAATACTTTTGAAATATTAGCTAGTAAACCTGAGCTGTCAACCGTTTCAACTGTTATAAGGTTCCTATTTTTATTTATATCTACAGACTCATCTATTTTTACAATTTTTTCAAACTTAGCATTTTTTTTCTTAACTTTTCTTTTTTCATTAATTTGATCAACTTTTTGAAAGTTTTTTTCAATTTTAGATGATAATTCAATTAATTCTGATTTATTAAGAACTCTGTCTTGCCGAGAAAACTTTGTAATAAATGTATTTGCTGCAAATTGATTATCTTTCGATGTAAAAATATTTGCGTCAATAATTTCAAGTCCTGCATGATCAAATACATGAACTAATTTATAAAATAAGCCTGGAGAATCATCAGCTTTTACAAATATCTCTATGAGGTCGTTAAATTTTTGCTTGCAACCAATAACAAATTCATTATCTTTATTCTTTAAAATTAATTTTGATTGCCATAAAAGAGAACTCGACGAATTTTTATTGAAATAACTGTCCTCAAAATTTTTAAATTGATGCGTTATAAATTCTTTTTCTTCTTTAGTTTCAAGACTATCGATTACATTTTTTTGTCTTTCTATTGAAATCTGAGATGACGCTTTCAAAGGTTCTTTATTAAGCTTTGATCTAGTTAACAAATAGAGGTCTTTCAATAAAAGATGTTTCCAGCCATTCCATAGAGCAGGATTTGTGGCTCTGATATCATTTATTGTGAGAAGATATAAATAGTCTAATTTTTCACTTGATTTAACTTCTGAAGCAAATTCATCAACTGTATTGGGGTCACCAATGTCTTTTTTTTGGGAGATAGATGACATTATAAGATGTTTCTTTACAAGCCAAGATATTAAATCTGCATCTGTTTTAGACATACCCAATCTTTTTGCGAATCTTTGACTTGTTTTGGCACCAATTTCTGAGTGATCTCCGCCTTTGCCTTTTCCGAGGTCGTGAAACAAACCTGCAAGATATAAAATTTCTATTTTTGGTAATTTATTTATTAACTCATGCTCTAATTCAAATCCAGTTTGCTTATTTAGTTTCATTTGTCTCATGTTTCTTACCACTTTAAATGTATGTTCATCTACAGTGTAAGTATGAAATAAATCAAATTGCATTTGTCCTACAACACCCTTAAATTCTGGAATATACCCCTGCATAACGCCAAGTGATTTCATTGTTCGTAATATTGATGACAGGTTATATTTAGATCTTAATATTTCTAAGAATTGACTTGCATACTCTTTATTTTTTCTAAACTCTTTATCAATTAAATTAATGTTTTTTCGAATAAGAGATTTAGTTTTTGTATCAATTGAATTTATTGTTTTACTTTTACCAATTTCAATAAATATTTCAAATATAAGGTTTTTATTATCCCTTAGATTAATATTTTCAATTCAAATTTTGCTGGCATATTTGTGAATACCTTCAATTTTTCGAAAATAGTTTTTTTTAGGATATTTTTCGTTATATTTCTCATAAACAATTTCATTAAAGTATGAAATTATTGCCGCCATTTCATAAAATTTTTTCATCATCTTTTCAACTGAGTTTTTTGCAGATCTTTTACCTAGTCTGGCTTTTTTCGAAATTTCAACTTGAGCCTCAAAATTTAGTCTGTTTTGATTTGTGAGTATGTTAGTTGCAAATCTTAAAGATTTTATGAAGTTATAGGCATCAAGCGCATCATTAAGCTCACTATTGAATATTTTTGATTTAGATATATCACTGGTAGTTCTTAAATCAAAACAATGTTGAAGAATCCATAATGCAGATTGAAAATCTCTGAGTCCTCCTGGGGATTCTTTTAAATCTGGCTCTAAATTAAAAGCTGTAGAGAAAAATTTAGTGTGTCGTTGTTGTTGCTCTATAAATTTTGCATTGTAGAAATTATTTTTGGACCAAAGTTTTGATAGAGCATAGTTAATTTTACTGTCCATTTCATTTGTCGAAATAATTGGACGTCTTGTTAGATAAGAGGTGAACTCTCTTATATCTTTTTTTGACATTTTTTTAATATCCGAAATTGATCGAACAGAATGACCAACTTTATATCCTTGATCCCATAGATAAGAAATAAACTCTTCAAGATTTTTGAAATTATTTGATTTATTTTTTTCAACAATGGATATGTCAATGTCTGAAATTGGAAAAATTTCTTTTCTACCAAAACCTCCATTTGCATAAATTACAAAATTTTTATCAAGATCAAGATCTAGAAATCTTTTTTTAATTTTTTTCTCGACCTCATTTGAGTTTTTTCTCAGAAATTTATTGACTTTTGATGGTTTTAGATAGACCTCAGGAAAGGATTTATAAAATTCATTATTAAGTTTAGAGATCTTGTCAATCATTGAAATTCTTCATTTCTCATCGTTAAGATTTCTGAGCCATCCTTTGTTACCGCAATTGTATGCTCCCATTGAGCTGAGTTTCTTCCATCTCTAGTTTCAACAGTCCAACCATCACTGAGAATTTTACTAAATTTTGTGCCTTGATTAATCATTGGCTCTATTGTGAAGCACATACCTTCTTTAAGCTTAATACCTGATCCAGATTTTCCATAATGAAGAACCTGAGGTTCTTCGTGGTAAGTTGTTCCAATTCCGTGACCGCAGTAATCCTCAACAACACTGTAATAATTACTTTCAGCATGTTTTTGAATAGCATTCCCTATATCACCCAAATATGCTCCTGGCTTAACAGCCTCTATACCTCTATAGAGACACTCTTGAGTGATTCTAACAAGACGCTCATTATGAGGAGCACATTTCCCAACTAAAAACATCTTTGATGTGTCGCCATGCCAACCATCTTTAATGACAGTAACGTCAATATTTAAAATATCACCATCTTTTAAAATTTTTTTATTATTTGGTATTCCATGACATATAACTTGATTAACGCTGGCACATATTGTTTTTTCATATCCTTTATATCCAACATTTGCAGGGATAGCATTCTGATTGTTAACAATGTGATCAAAACATATTTTGTCTAACTCTCCAGTTGATACACCAGGAATTACATAGGGCGTTATCATTTCAAGCACTTCAGCAGCAAGTTTCCCCGCAACTCTCATTTTTTCAATCTCAGAACTATTTTTGATAGAAATTTTCATTTTTTTGTAATTATAACTAGACATAACATGACTTAATCTATAAAGTACAATTTTAATGTCAGCGTGTTATTTTAGCTCATTAAATGCCAAAAGTTCTTTAAATAGTTCACCCAAAATTTTCTTTAGAATTATTTCCTCAAAGGAGATTTTCTAGTGTCTTTTCCAGCAATATTGGCATTTGAAGACGGTAGTGTATTTCAAGGCATTGGTTATGGCAAAGAAAAATATGATGTCGGAGAAATTGTTTTCAATACTTCAATGTCTGGATATCAAGAAATTATTACAGATCCATCTTACAAAAAACAAATCATAACTTTTACACATCCTCATATTGGTAACACAGGCACCAATAAAGAGGATAGTGAGTCTGAAATGATTCATGCATCTGGTATTGTAGTAAAAAATTTTTGTGAAAAACCTTCTAATTGGAGATCATCGGAATCTCTAGAAGAGTTTTTACTCAAACATGATGTTATCGCGATTTCTGGAGTAGATACCCGTCAAATAACATCAATTTTAAGAGAAAAAGGTGCTCAAAATTGTTGTATTGGTGCTCTTTCTAAGATTTCTGAAAAAGATGCAATACAAAAAGCAAAAAACTTTTCTGGACTAGAAGGTTTAGATTTAGCTAAAGTTGTTTCAACGAAAGAAAATTATTTATGGGATACAGGGGTTTGGCCACACTTCGCAAAATCTACTTTAGATTATCCAATAGTTGCTATGGACTTTGGAATTAAAAAAAACATATTAAATCTACTTTCTGAAACTCTTGGAAAAGTTCATGTTGTGAATGCTCAAACAGAATATAATGTGATAAAAAAATTAAATCCCAAAGGCATATTTTTATCTAATGGTCCTGGAGACCCAGAGCCTTGTGATTACGCTATTGAGAACATAAAAAAATTTCTTGATGACAAGATTCCAATATTTGGAATATGTCTTGGACATCAACTGCTTGGTCTGGCTTCAGGTGCACAGACTTTTAAGATGAAATTTGGCCATCACGGAGCAAATCATCCTGTTCAAGACTCAAAAACAAATGAAGTTTTTATAACAAGTCAAAATCATGGTTTCGCAGTGGACATTGAAACACTTCCTAAGAATGTAAATGTTACTCATCAATCTTTATTTGATAAATCTCTTCAGGGCATAGAATTCTCTGATAGACCAGCATTTTCATTTCAGGGCCACCCTGAGGCTAGCCCTGGACCACATGAGATACAAATTTTATTTATGAAATTTAAAAAAATGGTTGAAGAATATGCCAAGACGTAAAGATATTTCTTCAATTTTAATTATTGGAGCTGGTCCTATTATTATTGGTCAAGCATGCGAATTTGATTATTCTGGAGCTCAAGCTTGCAAGGCTTTGAAAGAGGAAGGGTTTAGGGTGATATTAGTTAACTCTAATCCTGCGACAATCATGACGGACCCTTTACTTGCAGACGCTACATATATTGAACCAATTCACTGGGAATCAGTCGAGAAAATAATTGAAAAAGAGAAACCTGACGCAATTTTGCCAACAATGGGAGGCCAAACTGCTCTGAATACAGCATTAACCCTTGATAAAAAAGGAATTCTTAAAAAACATAATGTTTTTTTAATTGGAGCTAATAGAGAAGCAATTGATAAGGCTGAGGATAGACAGCTATTTGATGAAACTATGCAAGCAATAGATTTAGAAACACCAGCATCAGGTATTGCGCACTCAATGGAAGATGCTTTGCAAGTTCAAAAGGAAATTGGTTTCCCATGCATCATTAGACCATCATTCACAATGGGTGGAACTGGAGGAGGGATTGCTTACAACATATCTGAATTTAGGGATATTTGTGAAAAAGGATTAGAACTCTCTCCAACTAACGAATTATTAATAGATGAATCTCTAATTGGCTGGAAAGAATATGAAATGGAAGTTGTTAGAGATTCTGAAGATAACTGCATAATAATTTGTTCGATTGAAAACTTTGATCCAATGGGTATTCATACTGGTGACTCAATAACTATTGCACCAGCACAAACTCTTACGGATAAGGAATTCCAAATAATGAGAGACGCTTCTTTTAAAATTTTAAGAGAAATCGGTGTTGATACAGGAGGTTCCAATGTTCAATTTGCTGTTAATCCTGAAAATGGCAAGATGGTCGTCATCGAAATGAATCCAAGAGTAAGTAGATCCTCAGCACTTGCTTCAAAAGCCACAGGATTCCCAATTGCGAAAGTTGCAGCACTTCTTTCGGTCGGTTTTACTCTGGATGAGCTTAAAAACGATATTACAGGAGGCCTAACTCCTGCTTCATTTGAACCTAGTATTGATTATATAGTTACAAAGATTCCAAAATTTGCATTTGAGAAATTTCCTCAAGCAAGTCCAAAATTAACAACCCAAATGAAATCAGTTGGTGAAGTAATGTCAATTGGTTCAAATTTTCAGGAATCATTACAAAAAGCTTTATGTAGTATGGAAGAAGGACTGGATGGCCTAAATTCTCTAAAAATTGAAAATAATAATATCCCTGACGAGACTCTCATAAACGAATTAACAATTCCTGGACCTAAACGATTGTTTTATGTTGCTGATGCTATAAGACAGGGTTGGAGTTTAGAGAAAATTTACTCTCTAACAAAAATTGACTTTTGGTTTTTGGATCAATTGGGTGAACTTATTAATATTGAAAATGATCTTTTATCTAAAAACTTTAGTGATATTGATTCAGGTTTTTTAAGAGAATTAAAGAAAAAGGGTTTTTCGGACAAAAGAATTGGAAAATTACTCAGAAACTCAGAAGATGAGATTAGATCATTTAGGCTAAAGAATAAAATAAAACCGGTTTTCAGGAGAGTTGATACTTGCGCAGCAGAATTCGCAACCTCAACATGCTACATGTATTCAACATACGATGATGAATGCGAAAGTAATCCTTCTTTAAATAAAAAAATCTTAGTTTTAGGAAGTGGCCCAAATAGAATTGGTCAAGGTATTGAGTTTGATTATTGCTGTGTCCATGCGTCTCTAGCTATGCAGGAAGAAGGTTATGAATCTATAATGGTTAATTGTAATCCTGAAACTGTCTCTACAGATTATGATGTTTCAAACAGATTGTATTTCGAACCAATTACTTCCGAAAAAATCTTAGACATAATCGATATTGAGAAGCCAGAAGGTGTTGTAATTCAATTTGGCGGCCAAACTCCATTAAAGCTTGCGGATACCTTATCTGAGAATGGTGTAAAAATTTTAGGCACGAATGTAGATGCAATTGATAGATCAGAGGATAGAGAGCGATTTCAAGAATTAGTAACAAAATTAAATCTAAAACAACCCTCAAATGCAACAGCAATTAATATCGATGAGGCTCTTGAAAAGGCAGAGAATATTGGTTTTCCAATTGTGGTGAGACCGTCATATGTTCTTGGTGGGCGAGCAATGCAGCTTGTAAATAATGTTAAAGAGTTAAAAAAATATTTAAATGAAGCTGTTGAAGTTTCAAATAGCAAACCGATACTTCTTGATAGTTATCTTACAGATGCTATAGAAGTGGATGTCGATGTTGTATCAGATGGAAAAAATATTGAAATTGGAGGCATTCTTCAGCATATTGAACAAGCTGGAATTCATTCTGGTGATTCCGCATGCTCCCTTCCACCATATAGCCTATCAAAAGAAATACAGTCAGTAATGACTAATCAGGCTGTTGATATAGCAAAAGAGTTAAAAGTTATTGGTTTGATGAATATTCAATTTGCTGTAAAAGATAACGAAGTTTATATAATTGAAGTAAATCCTCGCGCATCACGAACTGTTCCATTTATTTCAAAGGCCATTGGAAATTCTTTAGCCAAGGTTGCATCAAAAGCAATGATTGGAATGAGTCTTGTTGAGCAGAAATTTTCATCAAAGCTACCAAAGAATTTATTTTTTGTGAAGGAAGCTGTCATGCCTTTTGACAAATTCCCCCATGTTGATCCTATTTTAGGTCCTGAAATGAAATCTACAGGTGAGGTTATGGGTATTGGTCCTAATTTTGGTGAGGCTTACGCAAAAGCACAAAAGGGAGCAAACAAGATTTTAAGAAGGACTGGTTCTGTATTTATAAGTGTGAAGAAATCTGACAAAAAATATTTAGATGAATTTGTTCCTTCAATAATTGAAGCTGGTTTTGAAATTGTAGCTACCTCAGGAACTGCGCAATATATAGAAAAATTAGGCTATAAAGTTGAAAAAATTAACAAAGTAATGGAAGGCAGACCACACATTGTAGACAGCATATTAAACAATAATATTGATCTGATAATAAATACCACAGAAGGATCGCAATCGATAAGAGACTCTGCCTCTATAAGACAAAGCGCCTTAAGAAATAAAATTTTTTGTACAACAACAATGTTTGGAGCTTTTGCAATTATTGATGCTCTTCAAGGTTCTGAAAATGATTGGACATACACCACACTTCAAGAATTAAATAAATAACTTCAGAGTTGTTATAATTCAACTATGTCTAGAGTTCCACTAACTAAAGAAGGTGAGATTTCAATCAAAGAAAAACTTTCACATCTAAAATTTGTTGAAAGACCTCAAATCTCTCAAGCTATTGCAGAAGCAAGAGCTCATGGTGATTTAAAAGAAAACGCCGAATATCACGCAGCAAAAGAATTACAGGGACTTATTGAAGCAAAGATCAACGAAATGGAAATTGCCTTAGCAAATGCCCAAATCATTGATGTGAAAGAGATTCCTGAAACGGGACGAGTTGTTTTTGGTTCAACAGTTACTGTTATAGATTTAGAAAATGATAAAGAAATTACATACAAAATTGTCGGTAATTTAGAATCTGATCCTGATAATGGACAAATATCAATTGATACTCCGATTGCAAAAGGTCTTGTTGGTAAATTTGTTGACGATGAAATTAATATTCAAACTCCATCAGGTAATCTGAATTTTGAAATCTTGGAAGTAAAACACATCTAGAAATGCATCAAGATAATTGGTCGTTAAAAGCCAAAAAAATGGGTTATCGAACAAGGGCTGTATTCAAACTAGAGGAATTACTGTTAAAACTTCATAAATATAAAATTAACAAGGTCTTAGACCTAGGATCAGCACCAGGTGGATGGTCTCAATTCATTATAAACAAATACCCTAATTCAAAAATTATTGCAGTAGACATATTAGATATGGAACCAATCGATGGTGTACAGTTTATAAAAAAAAGCATAAAAGACATTGATTCTATAAAGTTGATAAGTTCTCAAAAGGGTAAATTTGACCTTGTAATTTCTGATATAGCCCCAAACATAACGGGTATTAGTGCTGTTGATAATGAAAATATTTACGAGCTAAATAAAATTACAGTTAATTTAGCTAATATTTATTTGAGTGAAGCCAACTCTGCAGTCGTAATCAAAACTTTTCAAAATAATAATTTTAAAAGTTTGAAGAAAGAGATGGAATTATTTTTTAAGATAGTTCAAACTTATAAACCTGCTGCATCGAAAAATAAATCAGCCGAAACCTATCTTTACGGAGCAAGATGATAAATGAATAGTTTTATGAGAAATTTAGTAGTATGGGTGGTCCTTGGAACCCTTATGGTATATGTGTTTAACAATATAGAAAATTCTTCTGCAAGAGAACAGATTAGTTATAGTCAGTTTAAACAAGAAGTACTCTCAGACAGAATTGCTAAAGTTGTCTACAAAGGTGATCAGATGACTATTATTGGAGATAGATTAGATGGTACTAAATTTGAGACGACTCATCCAATTTTTAAAAAAGACGAAGCTGTTGATAATGCAATCGAAGAAAATGGAGTTATTGCTGTTTATGAGAAAGTTGAGCAACCATCAATTTTTTCACAACTTCTTGTTGGTGCCTTTCCTATAATCTTACTGCTCGCAATATTTTTCTTTTTTATGAGACAAATGCAAGGAGGCATGTCTGGTAAGGGTGGCCCAATGTCATTCGGTAGAAGTAAAGCAAAGTTGATGGAAGGCGGAAAAGTTAAAACGACTTTTAAGGACGTTGCAGGGTGCGAAGAGGCCAAGCAAGATGTTCAAGAGTTAGTTGATTTTCTCAAAGATCCAACAAAATTTCAGAAATTAGGTGGAAAAATTCCAAGAGGTGTTTTAATGGTAGGTCCACCGGGAACAGGTAAAACTTTGATCGCTAGAGCTGTTGCTGGAGAGGCAAAAGTACCATTTTTTACAATTTCTGGCTCAGATTTTGTAGAAATGTTTGTTGGTGTTGGTGCTTCGAGAGTTAGAGATATGTTTGATCAAGCAAAAAAACAATCACCATGTATTGTTTTTATAGATGAGATCGATGCTGTTGGAAGACACAGAGGTGCTGGTCTTGGCGGTGGTCATGATGAAAGAGAACAAACTTTAAATCAACTTTTGGTTGAAATGGATGGTTTTGAGGGCAATGACGGCGTGATCGTTATAGCAGCTACAAATAGACCTGATGTATTAGATCCTGCATTATTGAGGCCTGGTAGATTTGATAGACAAGTTGTTGTTGATTTACCTGATATCAGAGGAAGAGAAGCTATTCTTAAAGTGCATATGAGAAAAGTTCCCCTAGATGCTGATGTTGATCCACTTGTTATTGCAAGAGGAACTCCTGGTTTTTCTGGAGCAGATTTAGCTAACTTAATTAATGAAGCTGCATTGTTTGCTGCAAGATATTCTGACAAAAAAATTGATCAGTCTCATTTAGATCTTGCAAAAGACAAAATAATGATGGGTGCTGAAAGAAAATCTATGATTCTGAGTGAAGAACAAAAGAGAATTACTGCATACCATGAAGCAGGCCATGCTATTGTTGGAAGACTTTCACCTAAACATGATCCAGTATATAAGGTAACCATTATTCCAAGGGGAAGAGCTTTAGGCGTGACAATGTTTTTACCTGAGGAAGACACTTACATGCAAAGCAAGGAGTATCTCGAAGGTAGAATTGCTGCACTATTTGGGGGAAGAATCGCAGAAAGTATTATCAACGGAGATAAAGGTATTACTACAGGAGCATCAAATGATATTGAAGTTGCTACAAATATTGCTACAAATATGGTCACCAAATGGGGACTTTCAAAAGCGGTAGGACCATTAAAATATGGTGAGGATGAAGGTAGTCCATTCTTAGGAAGAACTGCAGCAGCGCCTGCTCAGAATATTAGTGGTGAAACGGCTAAGCTTATTGATAGAGAAGTTAAATCAATTATCGATACATGTTATGCAAAAGCTGAAAATATTTTGAAAGAGAATCTAGATAAGTTAAATGTGATGGCAGATGCTCTTTTGAAATATGAAACTATTGATGCAGATCAGATAGACGATATTATGGCAGGAGCTACACCAAGAGAACCTAAAGGGTGGTCTGATGATACGCCAAAAGGTAAGCCTAAGAAAAAAACTTCAATTAAAGGTGCTGCAGAAGAGTTATAATTCATTTCAATGAGTTTAAAATTTGGCACCGATGGTATTAGGGGACCCGTCGAAAGTGTTGTAACACCCGACGCATGTTTAAAAATTGGACATGCAACTGGCCTAACCATGAAAGAGCTTGGTTGGAATACTGTTGTCATAGGAAAAGATACTCGCGTATCTGGTTATATGCTTGAAGCTGCACTTCAAGCTGGATTTATCGCAGCAGGTGTAGATGTAAGATTATTAGGTCCAATTCCAACTCCTGGAGTAGCATACCTTACAAAAACTCTTAGAAATAAATTCGGTGTTGTGATAAGTGCCTCTCATAATGATTTTCTTGATAACGGTATAAAAATATTTAATGAAGATGGTGAAAAAATATCAAGAGATATTGAAAAAAGAATTGAGAAACATTTAGCTGGAGATTTATCACCTGTTGAAACTTCTACAATAGGCAAAGCATACAGATTTGATGAATCTGGACCAAGATATATCGAGTTTTGTAAATCAACGGTTCCATCAGAAATATCTTTCTCTTCATTACGCATTGTTTTAGATTGTGCAAACGGTGCATGTTATAAGGTGAGTCCTGAAGTATTTGAAGAACTTGGCGCTGAGATAATTAAAATTGGAACAGAACCTGACGGTTACAATATCAATCAAGAATGTGGTTCAACTCATCCAGAAATAGTAAGCAAAGCAGTAACAGAACATAGAGCAGATTTTGGCGTTTCTCTTGATGGTGATGGAGATAGGGTAATTTTGGTTGATGAAAAAGGTAATATTCTTGATGGTGATGATCTTCTTTACATACTTGCTTTTGCTAATCCTAACAGAACAGGTGCGTGGTCAGGAGTTGTTGGAACTAAGATGAGTAATTTAGGTTTAGAGGATGGCCTTAAAAAATTGGGTTATAAATTTATTAGATCAGATGTAGGCGATAAGCATGTTAGTGAGATGTTATCAAAAAAAGGTTGGATGCTTGGTGGAGAGACTTCTGGACACATAATATGTAGAGATTTAGTAAGCACTGGTGATGGAACAATTGCAGCATTAAAAGTAATCTCATCTTTATTGCTATTAGAGAAAAAACCAAGCGAGGTACTAGCAAATTACAAAAAAATACCTCAGGTAAATATCGCAATAAAAGTAAAAAACAAAGATATTATCAATGATAAAGATTTACAATCGCTTTTAAAGGAAATTGAGTCTGACATTACTGTTGGAAGAGTGCTTGTAAGGCCATCAGGAACCGAACCAAAAATAAGAATTATGATTGAAGCTCCTGAGAAAAAAGTTGCTAAAAAGTATGCAGCTGATATTGAAAAGCTTATTGAATCAAAATTATGATAATTGCTAATTTCAAGTCAAATTTAGTAAATTTTGATAAATGGATTGATGACTTTGTAAATTCATGTCCACCAGTAGAGTTTTATGTGGGAATAGCCCCACCATCAGTTTATATATATGAATATAGCATTGGTATTCAACGTTGGGGTAACCTTGATGAGTCAGATCATGATATGTTTGGAATGGTAATTGGAGCTCAAGACGTTGATCATTCGTCAGGATCAAGAACAGGTGCAATATCTATTGAAATGCTTGAAGAGTGTGGTTGTGATGTAGAGTTTGTAATTATTGGACATTCAGAAAGACGAGAATTTTTTTATGAGGATAATGATTTGATTAGAAAAAAAATACGAGCTGTTGAGGAGAGTAAAATAGGTACAACAATTCTATGTATTGGAGAAACAAAAGAAGAAAATAAAATGGGCGCTACAAAAGATGTCCTAAAAACTCAACTTAGTGTAATTGATGGATTTGAGCTCGGTAAAAACTTTACAATTGCTTATGAGCCTGTTTGGGCAATTGGTAGTGGACAGACCCCAGAGCCAAATAATATAAATGAAATTCATAAATATATAAAAGATGTTGTACAATCCGTGTCTAAAAACAATCACGTACCAGATGTAGTTTATGGCGGAAGCGTTACAGATAAAAATGCAGATAGTTTTTTTAAAGAAGAGTTTGTAGACGGTGCATTAGTTGGAGGAGCATCATTGAATGGCTCAACTTTTGCAAATATAGTTAACATATGGGGAAAAAGTATTATTTAAAATGATAATTTTTATAAAAGTTCTTTGTATCATTCTTGCAGTAATAATTGTTGCCTTGGTTTTATTGCAACAAGGTAAAGGCTCTGATTTAGGTTCTGCATTTGGAGGAGGATCGTCAAATTCTATGTTTGGAGCATTAGGCCCATCTGATTTTCTAGGGAAGCTTACATATTATATTGTTGCTATTTGGCTTGTTTTATCAATGTTATTAGCTTATTTGTATAAAACCGAAAATTCTGAAGTAATTTTTGATACACCTCTTATAGAAGAAGCTGTTGAAGAAGGCCTATCTGACGAAATTCCAATAGAATAGTTAATTTATGGTGCCGAAGGCGGGACTTGAACCCGCACGAGTTTTCACTCACTAGCCCCTCAAGCTAGCGTGTCTACCAATTCCACCACTTCGGCAAAAATGTAATTATAACAACTATATTTTTGATCTAGTTTAAAAATAAACTTGACCAATTTAAGTTACTTTCATAAACTTCATGTTCGCTGCGTTGCGGGGTGGAGCAGTCTGGTAGCTCGTCGGGCTCATAACCCGAAGGTCGTTGGTTCAAATCCAGCCCCCGCTACCACAGTTAAATAAGTTTTTTGTGGGGCTGTTGCCCTTTTTTTGTATAAAGAATATGTATAAAGAAGAAATTGAAAGAATAATTGTTCCGGTAATAACAAGAAATGATTGTTATCTCTGGGGAACTGAGATTTTAAGAGGTAAAAAGAGAACTACTTTGAGAATTTATATTGATTCTAAAAAAGGAGTTGATATTAACGATTGTGAGAATATCTCTAAAGATCTTAATTATGAACCAAACTTAGATCTAAATCTTGGCGATAATTATGTTTTAGAGGTCTCAACTCCAGGTATCGATAGAAAATTCTTTGATATTAACCAATTAAAAGACTATATTGGCGAGGAATTATCTTTAAAATCAAAGGAGATTCATGAGGGAAAAAGAAACTTTACTGGCATTCTAACGCAATGTAGTTCAGAAATTATTAGCATTAAAGTGAAGGAAAAAGTTTTGGAATTTAACTTTAACGATATAGATTTTTGTAGGTTAAAACCAAATTTTAATGAATTAATGAAGGAAAGAGATTATGCAAAGTAATGAGATTTTGGGAGTAGTTGATTCTGTATCAACTGAAAAAGGTCTTGATAAGGATGTTATCTTTAAAGCAATTGAAATTGCAATTGCATCTGCATCACAAAGGCATTTTCATGAGGATGCAGACTTATTCGTAAAAATTAATAGAGAAACTGGTGAGTACTCAACTCATAGAAACTGGATTGTTTTTGATACTGAAAATGAAGAGTTTCATCATGAGACACATATCTCAAAAGATGATTCTGGCCTTGAATTTGAAGAAGTATATACCCTCGAACAGGAAAACATAAAATTTGGCAGAATTGAAACTCAAGCTGCAAGACAGGTAATGTTACAAAAGGTTCGAGAAGCAGAGAGAGAAAAAATTGTTGAGCAGTTTAGATCTCAAAATAATAAACTTGTTTCTGGCTCTGTCAAAAGAGTAACTAGAGATAATATTATAGTTGATATAACACATGAAGCAGAAGCTCTGCTCCCAAGAGATAAATTAATGCCTGGAGAGATATACAAAATTAATGACAGAATCAGAGCAATTCTTCAGATTGTTGAGGTAGAGGGAAGAGGACCTCAATTAATGCTAAATAGATCATGTCCTGAGATGGTCACAGAGCTTTTTAGTATAGAAGTACCTGAAATTAATGAAGATGTAATTGAAATAAGAGGTGTTGCAAGAGATGCAGGATCTAGATCAAAGATTGCGGTAAAAACGAATGATGGAAGAATTGATCCAGTTGGAGCTTGTGTAGGTATGAGAGGTTCAAGAGTTCAGGCTGTGTCATCAGAACTTGGTAATGAGAGAATAGATATTATCATTTATGATGATAATCCAGCTCAATTAGTAATAAATGCACTTTCTCCAGCAAAAGTAGAGTCAATCGTCATGGACGAGGATTCTAGATCAATGGATATAGCAGTAAATGAAGATAATTTAGCATTAGCAATTGGTTCACGAGGTCAAAATATAAGGTTAGCTTCAAAGCTTGTTGGATGGGATTTAAATATAATTTCAAATGAAGAAGCTGAAGCAAAAATTAAAGTAGATGAAACTGAATTTTTAGCAAAGATTATTGATAGTCTTGAAGTTTCTGAAGTGATTGCAGAAAAAATAATTTCTCTGGGAATGAGTTCTTTTGACGATATTGCCTATGCTGACGACAACATTTTCAGCGAATTTATTGAAAGCTCTGAGGAAATTGCTCGAATAAAATCTTCTGCCGAGGACACTGCACTTTTAGATGCAATGGGAGCAGTTACTGAGGAGGAAGATAATATTGAATCCTTATCAGACCTAAAACTTAGTGAGGAAAATATTCAATTGCTTTTAAATAAAGGGGTAAAAAATAAAGATGACCTTGCTGAATTATCTATTGATGAATTAAAAGAGATTATTGATATTTCTGATGATGAAGCTTCAAAGATGATTATGAAAGCAAGGGAGCATTGGTTTAAGTAGGAGAAAAATTGGCTATAACAGTAAAAGATTTTGCAAAAACTCTAAAGATAACTGACAAAGCTCTGATTGAGCGAATGCAGAAGGCTGGTCTTAGTCATTCTAAAGGATCAGATGAAGTCACACCATCAGACAAACAAGCTCTTTTAAAATATCTCAAGGGCTCTAAGTCTGCATCTTCAAAATCAGTTACCTCTGAGTCGGGCGTAAAGGTTACATCAAGAGGAAAAGTAACTTCAACTTCCTCATCTAAAAAAAGTTATTCGGATAACATTGAAGCTAAAAGAGCGGCTGCCTCAGAGCAGTTAAAAGAACAACAGATTAAAAGAGAAGAACAACTAAAAGCCGCAGCAAAGCTTAAACAAGAACAAAAAAAATCAAGAGCAATAAAAAGACAATCAGCTCCAGAGAAAATTGTTGATTTAAAAGATCAATTATCTAGTGCAGTTGATGCATACAAAAAAAAGGAAGTAGTTTTTGAGGATTCCCAACATCAATTTGAAGAACCAAAAGAATTTATTAAAAAAGATATTGAAGTGCCACAAACTATTCAGGTTGGAGAACTTGCAAAATTAATGGCAGTAAAAGGAGGAGAGGTAGTTAAAAATTTGATGAGTCTTGGCGTTGTAGCAACCATAAATGATTTAATTGATCAAGAGACTGCAATACTTGTGGTTGAGGAGATTGGACACAACGGAATTGCTGGAAAGGAAGAAAATCTTGAAGAAGATCTTGCAAATTTAATCAAATATAAAGACGAAAAGAAAACCAGACCACCAGTGATAACTGTTATGGGACATGTTGATCACGGAAAAACTACATTATTGGATTTTATAAGAAATACAAAAGTTGTAGAAGGTGAGGCTGGAGGCATTACTCAACATATTGGTGCTTATCAAGTTGAAACTTCTAAGGGGTTGTTAACATTCATTGATACTCCTGGTCATGCTGCTTTTTCTTCAATGCGAGCAAGAGGCGCTAATACAACTGACATAGTAATTTTAGTTGTAGCAGCAAACGATGGCATAAAACCTCAAACAGAAGAAGCAATTAATCATGCTAGAGCTGCAGGAGTATCTATTGTAGTTGCAATCAATAAAATTGATCTTGATGGTGCAGACATTGATAAAGTTAAGGGTGATCTTGCAGCAAAAGATTTGACTCCTGAAGATTGGGGCGGAACTATTCAAATGGTTCCAGTATCGGCCTTAAAAGGTGATGGCATAGATGATCTGTTAGAAAGAATAGTACTTGAAGCCGAAATACTTGAATTAAAAGCTCATTATGAGGGTGCAGCTCAGGGAGTTGTGATTGAATCGGAATTAGACAAATTTAGAGGCTCAGTCGCAACATTCTTAATCCAAAATGGAACTCTAAAAATTGGTGATTTGGTAGTTTCGGGAAACTCAATGGGTAAAATTAAAAGTATTGTCAATAGCGATGGGCAGAAAATTAAATCTGCAGGACCTTCAGCTGCAGTTGAGGTCTTAGGATTGAACTCTGTGCCTGGAGCTGGAGATCAATTTCAAGTTGTAAAAAATGAAAAACAAGCCCGTGAGATATCTGAATATAGATTAACAAAAGAGAAAGAAAAGAAGCTCTTAAAACAAAAAGATGAGTCTGCCGGAGATCTCTTTGAAACCTTGGGCCAAGAAGCAAAAAAAGTTTTAAATGTAATTATCAAAACTGATGTTGGTGGAACTTGCGAAGCCATTGTGGCAGCTTTAAATGATTTAGCTGGAGAAAAAGCAAAAGTTAAGATAGTTTCTAGTGGCGTGGGTGGAATAAGTGAATCAGATGCAAATCTTGCAGTTGCTGTTGAGTCTGTAATAATCGGTTTTAATGTTCGTGCTGACAACACTGCAAAGAAGATTATTGAGTCGGAATCAATACCATTAAGTTACCATAGCATTATTTACGAACTTTTAGATGACGTTAAGGCAAGGATGAGTGGATTGCTAGATCCAATTGTTAAAGAAATAATTGTTGGGACTGCTGAAGTTTTAGAAGTATTTAATTCTCCCAAATTTGGACAAGTTGCAGGTTGTAATGTAATTGAAGGAAATGTCTTGAGAAATAAACCTGTAAGAGTTTTGAGAGATGAAGTTGTGATTTTTGAAGGCGAACTTAATTCTCTTAGAAGATTTAAAGAAGACGTAAATGAAGTTAAAAATGGCAATGAATGTGGAATGGGTATAAAAAACTATAAAGACATTAAACCAGGAGATAAAATAGAAGTTTTTGATAGGAAAGAAGAAGCTCAAGAAATATAAGATATGTCTTCAAATAGACCTGAAAAAGTTGCAGATTTACTTAAAAGAGAGATCTCACTTGTCCTTACTCAAGAAGTCAAAGATCCAAGATTGCAGAATATAAATATTACCGCTGTCAAAGTGACTGATGATATAGGAATAGCTTATCTTTACTATACTGTTATTGGAAAATCGATAAGGAAAAGTGATAGCAATATCGAATCTAAAACTCTTACAAAACTTGCTGGGATGATAAGATCTAAACTGTCAAAAATTATTGAAATGAGAAGAGTCCCAAAGCTAATTTTTAAGTTTGACGAAAGTATTGAATACTCAGAGAATATAGAAAATCTTCTTAAAAATTTGAAATAAAATGAATGGATTTTTTCTTGTTAATAAAGAAAAAAATTATACATCGAATGATGTCGTTCAAAAAATAAAGAAAAAATTTTCTTTTAAGAAAGTTGGTCATCTAGGTACTTTAGATCCAATTGCTGAAGGATTGATTATATTAGCTGTAAATAGAGCAACTAAGTTCTCGAATTATTTTTTAGAATCTGATAAATCTTATTTCGTTGAAATAAAGCTTGGTATTTCAACAGACACTCATGATACAACTGGTCAGATAGTTGCAAAAGCTCCTGTAAAAGTCACTGAAAAAGCACTTAAAAATGAAATTAATAATTTTTTGGGTACTTCACTTCAAAAACCACCATATTTCTCTGCACTGAAACATAAGGGAAGGCCTTTATATGAATATGCTCGAAAAGGTGAGTTTATAAATAAAGAACCAAGACAAATAGAAATAAAAGAAATTAAAAATATTACATATAAAAATGAAATTTGTTCATTTGAGCTAACTTGTTCAAAAGGTACTTACATAAGATCAATTGCAAGAGATCTTGGTGAGAACTTAGGATGTGGAGCCAACATGATTTCATTGAAAAGATTAAAACAACATAATTTTGATCTTAAAAATGCAAGAACTATAGAAAATATAAACAAAAATGGAATGATAAAAATTGAGGAAGCTTTTTTATATTTGGAAAAAATACTATTGAATGATAGGGAATCTAATTTGTTTCAAAATGGTCAAGAAATAATTGCTCAAAAGAATCTAAAAGGATTTTATAGAATTTATAAAAATGCTAATGAGTTTATGGGATTAGGATTTGTAGACGGAGAAATTCTAAAACATAAACAGCTTGTTTAATGCCTGAATAAGTTATAATATTCGCACGCTTACTTTAGTAATGTGAGGTTAGCAATTTTCATTAAACATTACGAGGAAAAACAATATGGCATTATTAACAGAAGAAAAGGCTAAAATTGTCGAGAAATACAAAAGAAATAATGGTGATACTGGATCACCAGAGGTTCAAATAGCACTCTTAACAGAAAATATTAATAAATTACAAAGTCATTTTAAAAATCATAACAAAGACCATCATTCCAGAGCTGGTTTAATAAGGATGGTAAATCTTAGAAGAAAGTTACTGGCATATTTAAAAAGAAAAGATGCTCATAGCTATGCTGATTTGGTAAAGAAGCTAAATCTAAGAGGTTAATGTCAAAACATAAATAAGGAAGATCGTGGAAAATAATAATTTAGAATCTACAAGTGTAGAGTTTCAATATGGAAAACAAACAGTAAAAATAGAAACAAATAAGATTGCTAGACAGGCAACAGCAGCAGTTGTTGTAACAATAGGAGATTTGGTTGTACTGACAACCGTAGTTGCCAAGAAAGAAGCAGATCCTGCAAAAGATTTTTTTCCACTCGCAGTTTTTTACCAAGAAAAGTTTTATGCAACTGGAAGGATTCCAGGTGGGTTCTTTAAAAGAGAAGCAAGACCCACAGAAAGAGAAACGTTGACATCAAGGCTCATTGATAGACCTATTAGGCCCATGTTCCCAGACCACTTCACAAATGAGATTCAAGTTTTTTGTACTGTAATGTCTTCAGATAAAAAACAAAATCCTGATATAGCCTCCATGATAGGAGCATCAGCAGCACTAACTATATCTGGAGTGCCATTCGATGGACCAATGGGAGCTGCAAGAGTTGGCTTTATTGATGGTGAATATGTTTTAAATCCTTCTTTCGAGGAATTAAATGATTCATATTTAGATATGGTAGTTGCTGGAACTGATGAAGCAGTGCTAATGGTAGAATCAGAAGCAAAGGAACTCAATGAAGATCTTATGCTGGGTGCAGTTCTATTTGGACACCAAGAAATGAAAGCTGTAATTACCGCATGTAATGAGCTTAAACAAAAAACTGGTAAGGAAGCATGGAATATTGAATCGGTAAAAAAAGAAAATAATTATTATGATGAACTCCAATCAAATCATAAAGATGAAATAGAGAATGCTTTTAAAATTTCTAATAAGGCTGAGAGAAATGAGGCATTAAAAGAAATTAGAGACAAAATCAAAGAGAAGTACGAAGAACTTGATGAACTTGATATGGGTAAGTTAATGAGCGAATTTAAGAAGCTTGAAAAAGATATCGTTAGAGGAAATATCTTGAATAATCAACCAAGAATAGATGGAAGAGATCTAGATACAGTGAGACCTATTTTTGTTGAAACAAATATTTTGCCTGGTGCGCATGGTTCAGCTTTATTTACTCGAGGTGAAACTCAGGCAATTGTAGCGGCAACATTAGGTTCTTCAAGAGATGCTCAGAGAATAGAATCTATTGAAGGAGAAGATAGTGATAACTTTATGCTTCATTATAATTTTCCAGCATATAGCGTTGGAGAGATTGGAATGCCAATGGGGCCTAAAAGACGTGAAATAGGCCATGGTAATCTAGCAAAAAGGGCAATTAAAGCAGTACTTCCCGATTCAGATGAATTTGGTTACACAATGAGAGTTGTATCTGAGATTACAGAGTCAAATGGTTCAAGTTCAATGGCATCGGTATGTGGAACCTCGTTATCACTTATGGATGCAGGCGTGCCTCTAACTAGTCCTGTTGCTGGCATAGCCATGGGTTTGATCAAAGAAGGTGAAGACTTTGCAGTTCTAACTGATATTTTAGGTGATGAAGATCATTTAGGGGACATGGATTTTAAAGTTGCTGGTACTGAATCTGGCATAACTGCACTCCAAATGGATATTAAAATATCTGGAATAAATGAATCTATTATGGAAACAGCTTTAACAAAAGCCAAAGTAGCTAGGGATCATATTCTTGGGATTATGAATAAGGTTATATCTAAACCAAAAGAACTTTCAGAAAATGCACCTGCAATGAAAACCTTTATGGTTGATAAAGACAAAATTAAAGAAATTATTGGCAAAGGTGGAGCAGTTATCAAGTCAATGCAAGAAAAAACTGGTGCAACAGTTGATATAAGTGACGACGGTGTCGTCTCTGTTTTTGGTCAAAATCAATCTTCAATGAAAGAATGTTTAGCAATTATTGAAGGAATACTTGAAGAACCAGAATTAAATAAAGTTTATAAAGGTTCTGTTGTAAAAATTGTTGAATTTGGAGCTTTTGTAAATATTTTACCTGGCAAAGATGGTCTTTTACATATATCGGAAATATCAGAAGAAAGAACTGAAAATGTTAATGATGTACTGGAAGAAGGACAAGAGATTGAAGTTAAACTTATTGGATTTGATAGAGGTAAAATGAAACTATCGATGAAGGCTTTGGCTGATAACAACGAATAAGTCAAAAAAGCCCTGATTCCACCCACTATTAGATAAATTTATAATTGTCAAATATTGTGTCTTATTTTTGTTTACATAATTTGATTCATCTTGAAATTTATGTTCTTATTGACCCTGCAAAACATAAAAAAACCTAATGGGGGGAGTAATTATGAAAGCATTTGATACACTTAAAGGCATAGTATCTGATTTAACTTCACTTTTAATTGGTGTTGTTGGTTTAGGTGTTGTAGCTGGTATTGTATTTGGAGGCGATGTTGCATTCTTTAATAATGTTCTTGATGGACTTCTTGGAGTTGTGACAGTGCTTGGCGAAAATGGTTTAGTAGGACTTTTAGTAGCTGCTATTCTTATCGGTTTACTTAATAAGTAAGCTTACACTAAATAAGAAGGGCCTTTAGGCCCTTCTTATTTTAATGATGAAATATAAAACTATATTTAATACTGTCAAAGACTTTCTGGCAAGGCTTACAGACGTTCTTGTACCAGTTGTTTCAGTGGCCTTATTGCTTGGAATAATATTTGGCCCAGATGCACCCTTTGTTGGAGACGTATACAAAAATATATCTGATCTGTTAAACCTTATTGGATCAGACGGCCTTCTTGGGCTTGTAGCCATTATTATTATTCTTGCTTATCTAAAAAAATAGATATGGTGGCTATGGGTGGAATTGAACCACCGACCCCAGCGTTATGAGTGCTGTGCTCTAACCATCTGAGCTACATAGCCAATCGTTGAATGATAATCCTAAAAATGTAAGAGTCAATAATTTTTATCTACTTACACATTAAATTTAAAATGAATAATATCACCATCTTTAACAAGATATTCTTTACCCTCGAGTCTTAACTTTCCGTTCTCCTTAGACCCAAGCTCTCCACCATTCTTTATATAATCATCAAAATCAATTACCTCAGCTTTGATAAAACCCCTTTCAAAATCTGAGTGAATAACACCTGCTGCATTTGGTGCAGTGAAGCCATTTTTTATAGTCCAAGCTCTTATTTCATTTGGACCAGCAGTAAAAAAAGTTTTTAGACCTAACATTTTATAACCCTCAAATATTATTTTGTTTAGAACAGGTTCATCCATATTCATAAGATCTAAATAATCTTTTTTTTCATTTTCATCTAGCATTGATATTTCATGCTCTATCTTGATAGAAGCTGGAATAACAAAAGTATTCAGATCTTCTGCTAGTGATTTTAAGTCTTCAATCATTTTACGAGATTCGTCACTTTCATTTATATTTCCAATAAAAAAAGTTGGCTTCGACGAGAGCAAATTAAAAGTTTTTATAATTTGCTGCTCGTGCTCTTCATATTTTTCAGGATTTATTAAAAATCCATCCTCAAGCTCTTGTTTAAGCTTAAGCAGAGTCTCATATTGCAACTTATTCTCTTTATCATTTGTTTTTAGCAGTTTTTCACATTTTGAAATTCTTTTTGAAACAGAATCTAGGTCAGCAAATATTAATTCTAAATTTATAATTTCTACATCACGTAGTGGATCGACCGACCCATCTACATGCGAGATGTTCTCATCATCAAAGCATCTTACAACATGAGCCAAAGCCGACATTTCTCTTATATTAGATAAGAAAGAATTTCCTAAACCTTCACCTTTAGATGCTCCTTTAACTAATCCAGCAATATCAACAAGATCTAAAGTAGCTGGAATAATCTTTTGTGAATTTACTATCTTGTTAATTTGAAGCAGTCTTTCATCGGGTAAAGGAACTTTTCCAATATTTGGATCAATTGTGCAAAAGGGAAAATTATCAGCAGGAATTTTTGATTTTGTAAGAGCATTAAATAATGTTGATTTGCCGACATTTGGCAAACCAATAATTCCACATTTAAATCCCATATTTATTTTGTATGCAGAATCTTCTGAACTTCACTTATTTTATTTAAGCAAATTAATTCAAAAATATTACTGAATTCTTTAAAAGCATTTGAAATAGATTTTTTTTCATCTGGAGTAAATTTGCTTAAAACCCAATTTGTTACATCCTCTTTTTTTCCAGGATGATCAATTCCTACCCTTAATCTGTAAAAATCTTTTGAGTTTATTTTTTCAATAATATCTCTCAATCCATTGTGGCCTCCATGACCACCAGTCTCTTTAAGACGCAGATCTCCCACTTTTAAATCTAAATCATCGTGAATAACTATTATGTTCTCCGAAGTTAGATTTGTAGACTTAAGTATCTTCGAAACAGTTCTACCAGTTTGATTGACATAATTATCTGGAATCACCCATAAAATGTTACCTGAATGTGATTCCGATATTTCAGCTTCAAATTTAACTTTTTTTGAGAATTTTAAGGAATATTCAATTGATATTTTTTTAAGAAAATCTTTTCCAATATTATGACGAGTGTTTTGATACTTTGATCCAGGATTGCCAAGACCAACAAAACAAAGTTTGTACATACGATTAGCTTTCTTCGTTGCTATCTTCTTCAGTATTTTCTTCAGTAGATCCAGATTCATCTCCAGCAGTTTCTTCAGTTGAAACTTCTCCTTCAGCAACATCGCCTTCTTCGAGCTCTTCAATAATTGGATCTTCTTCAACTGCTTTCGGAGCGTTAACAGAAACAACCATTTGATCAGTTTCTTCAGTTAATCCTGGTATTTCAGAACCATCAGGTAATGAAACTTCAGTTAATCTAATAGAGTCCCCAAGCTTTAATTTTTCTATATCAATGTCAATTGATTCTGGTATATTTCCAGCTAGACACATTATTTCAATTTCTCTTATGGTCTTAGTTACAACACCACCATCTTCTCTAACTCCAATACAGTCTTCTTCATTTATAAAGCTAACAGGTATAACAACTTTAAGTTTTGTTTTACTCGAAACTCTTTGAAAATCAGCATGAAGAAACTTACCCTTAGCAGGATCTCTCTGAAGTTCTTTTAGTACCACCTTTTCTTCATTATCACCTGTTTTGATTAGTAGTACTTGTGTATAGAAAAGTTCATTTTCGGAGGCTTTAGTCAATTCATTTAGTTTCAATTTTATATTTAGAGTTTCTTTTTCATCTCCATAAACTATCGCAGGAACCATTCCATCAACTTTTCTGATTACTCTTGCCTTATTAGATCCAGTTCTTTCTCTAGGATCAGCATTTAAAATTATTTGTTCTGTCATAATCTACTCTATAAAAACATTTCACTTAATGATTCTTCATTGCTAAGCCTTTTTATACACTCAGCAATTATATTCGCCAATGAAATGACGCGTATTTTACTGCATTTTTTTGCATCTGGGGTCAATGGAATTGAATTTGTTACTACTAATTCATCAATAGATGAATTTTCTAGTCTTTCAATTGCAGGGCCAGATAAAACTGGATGAGTTATATAAGCTTTTACAGCTTTTGCCCCATTCTCTTTCAAAGCATTTGCGGCATTACATAAAGTACCAGCTGTATCGATTATGTCGTCAGGAACAATACAAACTTTTCCTTGAATATCACCAATGATGTTCATTACTTCTGACTGATTTGCTGCAGCACGTCTTTTATCTATTATAGCTAAATCAGTGTCATCTAATAACTTTGCTAATGCCCTGGCTCTTACGACTCCACCAACATCTGGAGAAACAACCACAACTTCATCTCTTTCGTTATTGTCCTTGATGTCGTCAACCATAAATTTTGTTGCATAAACATTATCAGCAGGCATATCAAAAAAGCCCTGAATAGTTTCTGAGTGAAGATCAATAGTAAGAACTCTATCAATACCTACTGAAGCAAACATATCTGCAACAACTTTAGCGCTTATAGGAACTCTGGCTGATCTAACTCTTCTGTCTTGTCTAGCATAGCCAAAGTAAGGAACAATAGCAGTAATTTTAGATGCAGATGATCTTTTAAGAGCATCAGCAATTAACATAATCTCCATTACATTCTTATTCGTTGGTGAGCAGGTAGACTGAATGATAAAAGTATCATGGCCTCTGACGTTTTCTTGAATTTGAACATTTAGTTCGCCATCTGAAAAATATCCAACATCAGCAGGAGCAATTTCTATCTTAAGTATTTTTGATACTTCTTCAGCTAATTCTGGATTAGCTGTACCTGTAAAAATGTCAAAAGCATTATCTTTCATAATTTCCCCTAGATTTATTATAAAACATGGCTGG
This sequence comes from uncultured SAR86 cluster bacterium, assembly GCA_902628085.1. Lineage (GTDB taxonomy): Bacteria > Pseudomonadota > Gammaproteobacteria > Magnimaribacterales > D2472 > SAR86A. Next base: position 225 of record CACOLO010000007.1, on the reverse strand, counting down.
GGTGGTAGGATTCGAACCTACGCATGACGGGATCAAAACCCGTTGCCTTACCGCTTGGCGACACCCCAAAGCTACTTGATATAACATATCGGCGAATATTGTAATGGTTTACAAGAAAAGAATCTCCAATTAGAAGGAATTTTCTTAATAAATTTTTGTATATTTTTCTGATCATTATATATTACAAACATACATGAACCACTTCCTGAAAGTCTAATTTCAAAT
>CACOLO010000006.1:0-81915 GCA_902628085.1 uncultured SAR86 cluster bacterium | reverse complement strand
AATTTGAAAAGAAAAAGAACCCATGGTTTTAGGGCAAGAATGTCTACAAAAGCAGGTAGAGCGGTTCTTTCAAACAGAAGAAAAAAAGGCCGCAAAGTCTTAAGCGCCTAGATTGCGAAATCCAAAGAAAAAAAACCCAAACCTTACAAAATTGTTTTCTTGTAAGAGCTTCCGTGTTTTAAAAAAAGATAATGGTGATGGCTTTGAGGTATCTATATCAAAAAAACATTTTAAGCTTGCTGTTGATAGAAATAAAATAAAGAGGAGGATAAAAGAAATTATAAGAAAAAATGGCTATAGTGATTTTTTAAGTAATGGCTTTGTTTTTTCTGTATTTAGGCCATTTGCAGAGTTATCATATGAAAATGCAAACAAAGAGATACAAGAAGCTATAGAGGAAATAAAAAAAATATCTTGATGAATATAAGAAATATATACTGGGGTCTAATAATTGTCTTGTCTGGTTTGTTGCTTTTTGAGTGGACGTCACAAAAAAGAGAACAATCTATTGATAGTCACCTTGATTATGCAGAGTTTTTTAATACCTCAGGTTATGGGGAGGGGTATTCTATAATTGAAAATGACAAGCTTTTTGTTGTGGTTGCAACAAGAACGGGCTCAATTATAGAAACAAGACTAAAAGAGTACCCCGTAGAAAATGTAAAGGGGTCTTTGGGTTTTCGTGTTTTTGGAAGCTCAACAGAAACAGCGTTCAATTACTACTTTAAAAGCGGTTTCACTGGAATGAATCCTGTATATCTCTTGTCAGAGGCTGGGGATGGTTTTGTTGTTCTTGAAGATCCTGAAAAAAATTTAACAAAAAGGGTTTCATTGTCATCGCAAGACTATGAAATAAACATTCTTGATTCTTCAAAAAATGGGGAGAGTGGAAAATCTTTTGCTGGTCTTTACAGAACTGCTGGGCGCCCACTCGACCTAAAGTCAGATGTTCTCAGTGGGGGTATGATGAATAATGGCTCTTATCTTGGGGTGGCTATAAGCACTGACAGTGCCCCATATGAGACAACAAAACTAAACCAAATCGAAGAAGGTGGTGTTCAAAGTTTATCAAGATCTGGTTGGATTGCTTTTGTTCAAAAATACTTTTTTGCAGCCCTGCTTGGATCTGGTGATTATATTTATAACTTTTATGCCCTTCCTGCTGAAAGCGGGTTATACAGAATGGGTTACACGGTTGAGAACACCTCTGCAAACGATCTGGTATATGAACATGAACACAGGCTGTATGTTGGGCCAAAAGTTAGAAAAGATTTAATGCAAAAGGCAGATAGTCTAGAGCTTTCTATTGAAATGGGGTGGTTTTGGTTTTTGGCGCAACCAATGGTTTTGGCAATGGATTGGATTAATGGGTATGTTGATAATTGGGGCTTAACGATTGTAATTTTTACTATTTTAATAAAGTTGGTTTTTTGGCCTGTTACCGCAAAATCTTTTTCTTCTATGGCGGCAATGAGAAAGCTTACGCCTGAGCTGAATGAAATTAAAGAGCGTTACAAAGACGATCCACAAAAAACACAAGCTGAAACTCTCAAGCTATTTAAAAAAAATGGGGCGAATCCGCTTGGCGGCTGTCTGCCAGTGTTAATACAGATGCCTTTTTTTATAGGTTTCTTTTTTGCGTTGAGAGAAATGGTTGAGCTGCGCCATAGTGATTTTGTGATCTGGTCTGATCTTTCCGTGCCAGACCCTTATTTTATTTTTCCAATTACATTTGCTATTTTAATGACCTTGACTCAAAGACTGAATCCGCAACCAGCTGGAATGGATCCAACACAAGCACAGGTTATGAAGTATATTCCTGTTATATTCTCTGTGTTATTTGTGGTTATGCCAGCAGCTCTGGGTTTGTATATGGTTGTTAATACTGGTATTCAACTTATTCAACAAGCTTATATGTACAAAAAAAGTGGCGCGTTGGCTGGTTAAACATGTCTGTTGTTTATGCTTTAGCTACCCCAGCTGTTAAGTCTGCTATTTGTATATTTAGGGTCTCTGGTGAAGGCTGTCACGATTATATATCTGAAATTTTTGGTTTAGATAGTCCTCAACCAAGAAGGTTTTTATTGTGTGATTTGAAAAACAATGAAACTTTTATAGATAGGGTTGGTTTGATCTTGTTTAAAGGTCCAGAGAGTTATACTGGTGAAGACTCGTTTGAGGTTTATGCCCATGGGTCTCTTGGTGTTATGTCATTAATTGTTGACTTGTTTGATAGTAAGGGTTTTGATCAAGCAAGCCCTGGGGAGTTTACAAAAAGAGCTTTTATAAACGACAAAATTAACCTTAATGAGGCCGAGTCATTGTCTGATTTTATTGAGAGCGCTTCGTCGCGAGAGGTTTTTCTCTCTGGAGCATCTTTGTTTGGCGATCTATCTAAAAAACTCTCAGATTTTTCTGAAAGGATAAACTCGTTAAGGGTTAGGGTTGAGGCTGAGATTGATTTTTCTGATGAAGGGCAAGATTTTATGGATGGCTCTTTATCTAATGATCTTTCTTTGCTTGTTGAAGACTTTGGTTCTTTTGTTTCTCTTTGTATAAACAAAAGGGAGTATAGTAATAATAAAAATATTGTTTTGGTTGGTCCAACTAATTCTGGTAAATCATCTATCTTTAACCGTTTGCTTGGTTATGAAAGAGCAATAGTCACAGATGCTCACGGCACCACAAGAGATATGATTAGTTCTGAGGTCTTTTTTCAATCAAATAAGTTTTCTATCTTTGATTCTGCTGGAATAAGAGAAACAGAAGATGTTATCGAAAAAAAAGGTATTGAAACTTCTATAAAGAAAATTTCTGATGCGGACTTAGTTTTGGGTGTTTTTGAAAAAAAAGATGCGTCTCTTGTTTCAAGTTTTAAGAAGATGTGTGATAAGGGTTCTTTTTTTATCATACAAAACAAGATAGATATAAATTCGTCTGATACTTCTTTTTTTGATTGTTGTGTTTCTGCAAAAACCGGAGAAGGATTTAATTCTCTAAAAAATTTAGTAGTTAGTTTTTTTGAAAGAAATAAAAAAAACAATAAAAACTCTCAATATCTTATTAGAGATAGGCATGTAAAATTATTCAACCAAGTAACCAAGGATCTCGATATTGCATTAAAAGGGTTGAATGACTCTAAATCCTTGGAGTTGGTAGCTGAAGATTTAAAAAATGCTAGGTCAGGACTGGATGAGATTTTAGGCAAAAAATTTTCTGACTCTCTTTTAGGCGATATATTTAGCTCTTTTTGTATTGGTAAATAAACTGTAGATATCTTGTTGTTTATATTTTGCTTTTTAAATTACTAACAGTTTGTTCAATGTTTTTAAGTGTTTGTATAAATAGTTTTTTAAGTTAGTTATTAGTGGCCATTTTGATTGATATTTAAGTAAAAACAAACCTTATTAACAAAAAAACATAACCTAATAGAAATAACAGAAAGTATATAATATAGATATTATTATTTAATAAATTATGGATAAGTTTGACGTTATAGTTGTAGGAGGCGGTCATGCTGGGGCTGAAGCTGCATTCGCTGTAAGTCGCTCAGGTCTATCTTGTGCACTTATAACAATGGATCAAACCAAAATTGGTCAAATGTCATGCAACCCTGCAATAGGTGGATTAGGTAAATCTCATATTGTTAGAGAGATTGATGCAATGGGCGGTTTGATGGGGAGAGCTACAGATCTATCTGGAATCCAATACAGAACTTTAAATACTAGGAAGGGAGACGCAGTTCAAGCCCTGAGAGTTCAATGCGATAGAGATCTTTATAAAAAAGCAGTACAAAAAATTCTCAAAGAAACAAACATTAAAATCATTCAAGACGAAGTTGTTGATTTTTTATTAACTAATAAGAAGGCACAAGGCGTAATTACTAAATCAAAAACCTACAAATCAAAAAAGATAATACTTACAACAGGAACATTTTTGAATGGGAAAATGTATACAGGAAATATTATCAAAACAGGAGGGCGTATTGGCGATGAGTCATCCATACCTCTATCAAAAAGATTATATTCCCTAAACTTACCAATGGGCAGATTAAAAACCGGAACCCCAGCAAGAATAAAACTCTCAAGCATCAACCTTCTAGATATGGAAGAGCAACCAGGTGAAAAACCAACCCCTTGGATGTCACTAGCATCACCACCAAAAAAACACCAAAAACAGCTCTCTTGTTATATAACTAGAACTAATAAAAAAACACATGAAATAATAAATAAAAACATTCATTTATCAGCTATGTATTCCGGTGAAATTAAAGGCATAGGCCCAAGGTATTGCCCCTCAATAGAAGACAAGGTTCTAAAATTTCAAGACAAAAACAGCCACCAAATTTTTATCGAACCAGAGGGAATTAACAAAGATTTAGTTTATCCAAACGGAATATCAACAAGCTTACCCAAAAAAGCACAACAAGAGTTTATTTTTTCTATAAAAGGCCTTGAGAGATCTATAATCACAGAATATGGCTATGCAGTAGAGTATGACTTTGTGGACCCCAGAACCCTAAAGCAAAACCTAGAGACAAAATACCTCGAAAACCTTTATCTAGCTGGCCAAATTAATGGAACAACTGGATACGAAGAAGCGGCAGCACAAGGATTAATGGCAGGAATAAATGCTAGCAACTCAATAAAAAAACTAAAAGATTTTGTTTTGGAGAGAAGCGAAGCTTACATTGGGGTATTAATTAATGATTTAACATCTCATGGTATAACCGAACCATACAGAATGTTCACCAGTAGGGCTGAGCACAGACTTCTGCTTTCACAAAACAACGCAGAACAAAGACTGATCTTAAAAGCCAACGAAATTGGAATAGTTAAAAAAGAAAGAGTTGATAAATACTTAAGCAACGAAAAAGAATATAAAAAGTTCTATACAAGCAACCTTGTTAAATTAAAAAAAGATTTTTTTATTGATAAAAACGGAGCCAAAATTAGACTCCAAGAAAAAAGAAGCATATCAAGCCTGCTATCCAGAAATGATGTGGACGAAAAAAAACTATTCAAACCCAACAAAAAAGATACAAAACTTTACCAAAGAGCGATAACAGAAATAAAGTATTCGGGCTATATAAAAAAACAAATTCGTGAGATCAACAAAACTAAAAAACAAAACAAAAAACAGATACCAACAAACATAAAATATGAAGAAATACACGGACTATCAAATGAGGTGAAAGAAAAACTTATCAAAACACAGCCACAAACAATTGGGGCTGCTTCTCAAATAGAGGGAGTTACACCAGCTGCAATAAACCTCATCCTTATTCATTTAAAAAAGAAAGAACTTGTTTCACAAAATGCCTGATAACAAAACATTGTTTGAAAGACTTGATCAAAACACAAAGAATAAAATCAATAAATACGTCGATTTAGCAATTGAGTTTAATGCGACACACAATATATTTGCTAGAAGCAACAAAAAAGAGGTTTTTAATAAAGACATACTAGACTGCTTACCCGTTTTAGAGCACATCTATGAAAACAAAAGTGTAATGGACCTGGGTTCTGGTGGGGGCTTCCCGGGGATGGTTATTGGAATATCAAAACCCAAGAACAAAATATACCTCGTCGAAAGCAGCAGAAAAAAAGCATATTTTTTAAAGAACACAATAAACACATTAGAGCTTAATAATATTGAAGTCATAAACAAAACCCTAATACAAAAAAACAACCTCGACTCTTTTGACTATATAACAACCAGGGCTTTTGCTAACATAAAAAAAACACTTAACATTACCAAAAACAACATTCATAAAAGATCAAAATACCTTCTTCTTAAAGGAAAAAAAGAAAAAATAGAAGACGAAATAGAAACAACAAACACAAAACAACTATCATATGAAATAATCAAGCTGGATGGAAAAAATGGAGAAAGGAACTTAGTAATAATAAAACCAAATGAATAAGATTATTGCAATAGCCAACCAGAAAGGCGGAGTAGGAAAAACTACAACAGCGGTTAATCTTGCTGCTTCCCTGGCCTCAACCAAAAGAAAAATACTTTTAATTGATCTAGATCCCCAAGGCAACGCTTCAACAGCTGCCGGAATAGAAGGAGCAAACAGAAAAACGCTTTGCGACCACTATTTTGACCAGGTTTCGCTTGAAGATTGCACACAGATATCCACAGATGATTATAAAATAATCCCAGGAGACGAGGGGCTAATAGCCTTAGAGGTGGCCATTAGAAATGACAACAACCAAGGCTTTCTAACAAAAAGTTTGGCTGATTTTGAAAACAAATTTGACTATACAATTATTGATACCCCACCAACCCTAAACCAATTAACAATAGAAGCTCTTTTTTGTGCTTCTGGAACACTTATACCACTTCAATGTGAGTACTATTCTCTTGAGGGAGTGGCCGGACTGATGCAAACCATTGAAACCCTTTCTAATAAAAACATGACTTCTAATAGGGTTTTGGGTATTGTAAGAACAATGGTTGATATGAGAAACAATCTAGCAAAAGAGGTGTCTGAAGAGCTTGAAAAGCATTTTTCAAACCTAGTCTTTAATACGCTTATCCCAAGAAACATAAAACTTGCTGAGGCGCCAAGCCATGGAATTTCTGGGATAAAATATATGCCAAATTCATATGGTGCAAAAGCATATCTTGCTCTTGCAGGCGAACTAATAAGAAGGGTTGAATATGTCTGATGATAATAAAATTTTAAACAAGGGCTTAGATGCGCTTCTCGGTGAGTCTCAAAACAATCAAAAAACAGTTAAGGAAATAAATTTAAACAAAATAAAACCAGGGCGATTTCAACCAAGATCAAACTTTGATGACGTTAAACTCCAAGAACTTACCAACTCAATAAAAAACCAAGGAGTTTTATCTCCAATATTAGTTAGAGAATTGGGTCTTAATGAATACGAGGTTATAGCTGGCGAAAGAAGGCTTAGAGCGGCAAAAAGAGCTGGTTTAGAATCTATTCCATGTTTGGTTGACCAAAAACAAGATCAAGATGCCTTGGTATCTGCATTAATTGAAAACCTTCAAAGAGAAGACCTCAACCCCGTTGAAGAAGCCAGAGGCTTGGACAGGCTTAAAAGAGAATTTGGCCTTACACAAGATGAGGTTGCTAACTCAACCGGGAAAGCAAGGAGCACGATTGCAAACTCATTAAGAATTTTATCCCTTCCAGCATCAGTGCTAGATATGCTTTCAGATGGATTGATAGAAAAAGGGCATGCCAAGCTACTTGCATCAATGGACTCAAAAGAAGCTGAAGACCTAGCAAAAAAAATTGTTAAAGAGAAGCTTTCTATCAAAGACCTTAGTGGCCTGACCTCAAAAAAACCAACCAACAAAAATGCCAAACAAAAAACAAAGGACACCGATATTTTAAATGTTGAGCAAGAGATGTCTGAAAGCTTTGGACACAAAATAGAAATAGATACAAAAAATAAAAATGCTGGCAGGGTTTCAATTTTATATAAAACGCTTGATGAATTAGATTCGATAATTCAAAAACTCAAAAATAAATAATAAATTCCTTGTTTAAAAATTGATAAATTTTTATAATTCCCGCCAGAATAATAATTAATTTAACCCAGTAAATTTCAGCTTGAAAAACATCGATCTAAAACAAAAACTAACAGTTCTTCTAAACGCTGCAATTTTTATTACCGGAACAATTTCTAATGTATATTTTGCCTTTATTGCACTGGGATATATATTAACAATGCTTTTGGTTTATTTATTGGGAAGCAGGATTAAGGATGCTTTTATAAACGTTGGATACATTTGGGTATCAAAATGGGCAGTTTTTATTGTTTTTCTAATGCTCTCAGGCATTTTCTTACCAGACGTTTTTTTGTACTCACTTGCAATGTTTTTAGTGTTTAACTTGTCTGTTAATCCTGCCAGCATAATGTCACACAGTGGAGCAAAGCACTAATGGCGTCTGAATTAACCACTGAATCATATATAAGCCACCACCTTACTAACTTAACATGTGGTAAAACTCCAGATGGGTGGACATGTGATCCCTATAAAGTTGATCAAATGGGGTTTTGGGCTTTTCATGTTGATTCATTGTTTTGGTCTATAGCGCTCGGAGCTCTTTTTATATTTGTTTTTAGAAAAGCTATCTCGAAAAACAGCGACTCTAACTCTGCACCAAGCGGCATGCAAAACTTTGTTGAAATGGCTATTGAGTTTGTTGAAGACAATGTCCAATCCCTTTTTGGCTCTGTAAAAAATACACTAATTGCTCCACTTGCATTAACTGTGTTTGTATGGATATTGCTTATGAATTTGATGGATTTAGTTCCAGTAGACTTTTTGCCAGTGTTAGCCGGACATATTGCATACGCTGTTGCTGGTGATGGAGTTGAGTGGATTAAAAGCCCAGAGTCATTTTATTTTAAAGTTGTCCCTACAACAGATCCAAATATAACACTAGGCATGGCTTTTGGAATATTCATATTAACAATTTACTACAGCATTACCGTAAAAGGATTGAAAGCATTTATTGCTGAGCTCACACTCCATCCTTTCGGAAAATATTTAATACCAGTTAACTTTGTTCTAGAAATGGTTAACTTTATAGCCAAGCCAATTTCCCTTGGCTTAAGGCTGTTTGGAAATTTATACGCAGGTGAGATGATATTTATCTTAATTGCATTAATGTTGTTTTTTAGTAGCATACCAATAGGCGTACTTGGATTTGGTTTGCATTTAGTTTGGGCGCTTTTTCACATTTTGATTGTGGCATTGCAAGCATTTATTTTTATGGCGCTTACCATTGCTTATTTAGCAATGGCGCATGAAACCGAGGAACATTAGTCCTCTAAATATAGGAGAAAAAAATGGAATACAATATTTTAGCGGCTGGGTTAACCATGGGGCTTTCAGCAATTGGTGCTGGTATTGGTGTGGGTGTTTTGGGTAGCAAATTCTTAGAAGGAATTGCAAGACAACCTGAGTTAGCACCATTTCTCCAGGGTAGATTTTTCTTGATGATGGGACTAACCGATGCGGTTCCTATGATCGGAGTTGGCCTTGGTATGTACATGTTATTTGCAATATAAGATAAAGACTTAAATATGAATATAAACACAACCTTACTTGCTCAAGCAGTTGTATTTATTGTATTTGTTGCAATTATTATTGCCAGTACAAGATAAGGACTTAAATATGAATATAAACGCAACCTTACTTGCTCAAGCAGTTGTAATGATTGTATTTGTTGCTATATGCTGGAAGTATATCTACCCTCCAATTCTTTCTGTTATGAAAGAAAGAGAGAAAAGAATATCTGATGGTTTGGAGGCTGCAAAAAAAGCTGATGACTCTCTTGAGGAGGCCAAGCTTGCTTTTGACAAGGAGCTCGATCAAGCAAAAGCTGAAGCGGCTGAAATTTTAGAAAAAGCAAATGCTAGAGCATCACAAATTGTTAGTGATGCATCATCAAAGGCAGAGGCAGAAGCAGAAAAGATTTTGAACTCGGCTTCAACAACCATTGAAAATGAAAAAAACAAAGCAAAAGAAGAGCTTAGGGAGCAAATGTCAGAAATAATTATCGATACAACTCAAAAAATCCTTGGAGATGAAATCTCCAAAGAGAAGCATGAAGAGATTTTAAAAAAAGCAGCAGAGGAATTATAGGAAGTGATAGAACTTACCCCTTTAGCCAGACCATATGCAAAAGCGCTTTTTGACTCTGCTGTTGAATCTAAAAATATTGATGAGATGGCAGAAGAATTAAAAATTATGGCAGCAGCATCAAAAACAGAAGGAGTTATCAATACTATAGAAAATCCATCTCTTTCCAGACAAGATGTTGTATCTATTTTGGTTAATCTTTTTGAAGATTCCATTTCAGATAAATCTAAAAAACTATTAGAGATACTATCTGAAAATAAGCGCTTAAATCTTCTCGAGACAATATATCTTATTTATCAAGAGCTTTTAGAAGATTATAAAGATCAAAAGTCGGTTGAGGTCTTTGTCGCAACAGATGTTGGTGAAGAATCAAAGAACAATATCGAACAAAAATTAAAAAAAACTTATGGCAAAGATGCCAATATATATTTTTCAAAAGACCCAAATATGATGGGCGGCCTTTCAGTAAAAATAGGAGATGAAACACTTGATCTTTCTATAAGAGGTAAGGTTAAAAAACTAATAAATCAATTAAATTTTTAAGGTGAAAGTATGAGCCAATTAAATCCATCAGAAATTTCTAGCGTTTTAAAAGAAAAAATCGCTGGATTAGATCTTTCAGCAGAGAGAAAAAACGAAGGTATCGTTGTCAGTGTTTCTGACGGTATTGTAAGAATTCACGGCATGGGTGACGTCATGTATGGTGAGGTGATTGAATTTGAAAATGGTACTAAGGGCATGGCACTTAACCTTGAGCAGGACTCTGTTGGTGCGGTTGTACTTGGAGATTATTTGGAGATCATTGAGGGCCAAAAAGCAGTTTGTACAGGAAAGGTTTTGGAAGTTCCTGTGGGTGAAGAGCTCTTAGGAAGAGTTGTTAATACTCTTGGAACTCCTATAGATGGAAAGGGCGAGATAAAAGCTGAAAAATCATTGCCTGTTGAGGTTGTTGCTCCAGGTGTTATTGCAAGACAATCGGTTGATCAACCAGTTCAAATTGGTTTAAAAGCGGTTGATGCAATGGTTCCAATTGGAAGAGGTCAAAGAGAATTGATAATTGGTGACAGACAAACCGGAAAAACAGCTGTAGCTGTTGACGCGATAATCAATCAGAAAGGAACTGGAATAAAATGTATCTATGTTGCTATTGGTCAAAAACAGTCCACGGTTGCAAACGTTGTTAGAAAACTTGAAGAATATGGCGCAATGGAACACACCATTGTTGTCTCAGCAACAGCTGCTGATCCTGCTCCTATGCAATACTTGTCAGCCTATGCTGGTTGCACAATGGGTGAATATTTTAGAGATAAGGGTGAAGACGCTTTAATCGTATACGATGATCTTTCTAAACAAGCGGTTGCATACAGACAAGTTTCTTTATTGCTGAAGAGGCCTCCTGGTAGGGAAGCCTATCCTGGTGATGTTTTTTACCTTCACTCAAGGTTGTTAGAAAGAGCTGCAAGAGTTAACGCTGAATATGTTGAACAAGTTACCGGCGGTAAAGTAAAAGGTAAAACCGGTTCCTTAACAGCATTACCAATTATTGAGACTTTGGCTGGTGATGTTTCTGCATTCGTTCCAACAAACGTTATATCTATTACCGATGGACAAATATATTTAGAAACAGAACTATTTAATTCTGGCGTCAGGCCAGCCATTAATCCAGGCCTTTCAGTCTCAAGGGTTGGTGGTTCAGCACAAACAAAAATTATGAAGAAATTAGCAGGTGGAGTAAGAACAGCTTTAGCTCAATATCGGGAATTGGCTGCGTTCTCTCAGTTTGCATCAGATCTAGATGATGCAACAAAACAACAACTTGCAAACGGTAAGGCTTTTACTGAGCTACTTAAACAAAAGCAACATGCGCCGATGAGTGTTGCTCAACAAGCACTTAGCCTATTTGCTGCAGACAGAGGTTATATGGCTGATGTTGAGGTTGAAAAAATCTTAGCATTTGAAGAAGCCCTTCATGGTTACCTCACTGCAGAAAAAGGAGAGCTGGAAGATCAGATAAATTCTACTGGCGATTGGAATGATGATATTGAAGCTCAATTTGTTGAGTTAGTAGAAGACTTTAAGAAAACCCAGACTTTTTAATTAATTATGGCTAATACCAAAGAAGTAAGAAAACAGATCGCAAGTATTAAAAGTACGCAAAAAATTACTTCTGCTATGGAGATGGTTGCAGCAAGCAAAATGAAGAAAACCCAAGACACTATGCTTGAAGGTAGACCATACTCATTAAAAATAAAGGATGTCATTGCTCATGTTGCATTAGCAAATTCTGAATATCCTCATCCATTTTATGAAGAAAGGACTCCAAAGAAAGCATGCTTTATTGTTGTATCATCTGACAAAGGGCTTTGCGGAGGATTAAATATCAATTTATTTAAGCAAGTCATAGCAAAATCTGCCGAGTTGAATGAGAAAGAAATAGATTCATGTTTTGCTTTGATTGGCTCAAAGGCTTCTGCATTTTTTAAAAGCGTTGGTGGAAATGTTATCGCTGTTGCAGAAAAGCTTGGCGATAAACCAAATCCTGATGATTTAATTGGCTTAACAAAAGTTGTATTGGATATGCATAAAAATGGCGATATTGATCAAGCATATCTTTGTTCTAACACTTTTGTGAATACTATGACACAGCAACCAAATGTTGATCAGTTGATACCATTGGCGCCTGAAGAGCAAACAGAGTCCAACCCAACTCAATGGGATTATATATATGAACCAGAGGCAAAAGAATTATTGGATGGATTGCTCACAAGATATATTGAATCATTAGTTTATCAGGCTGTAATAGAGAACAATGCGTGCGAACAGGCAGCCAAGATGATAGCGATGAAAAATGCTACAGATAATGCTGGTGATCTTATTAAAGAATTAGAACTTTTATACAACAACGTTAGACAAGCGGCGATTACTCAAGAACTCTCTGAGATAGTCGGAGGTGCATCAGCAGTTTAAGGAGAAAAATATGAGCAGTGGAATAGTTACACAAATTATTGGAGCAGTTATCGATGTTGAATTCGACAAAGATAATATTCCAAAAGTATATGAAGCCCTTATGGTTGATGAAAGTGGAACAACTCTTGAGGTGCAACAACAACTCGGTGATGGTGTTGTAAGAACTATTGCAATGGGAGCAACAGAAGGCCTAAAAAGAGGCTTATCCGCATCAAGAACTAATGCACCTATTTCTGTACCTGTAGGACCAGAAACTCTTGGAAGAATTGTTGATGTACTCGGAAACCCTATTGATGAAAAAGGGCCAATTGGTGAAAAAGCCAAAATGCCAATTCATAGAAAACCTCCTACTTACACTGATCAATCTGCATCAAATGAAGTTTTAGAAACTGGCATAAAAGTTATTGACCTAATGTGTCCTTTTGCAAAAGGAGGCAAAATTGGATTGTTTGGTGGAGCAGGAGTTGGCAAGACGGTAAACATGATGGAACTTATCAATAATATTGCCTTACAACACTCCGGTCTTTCAGTATTCGCAGGTGTTGGAGAGAGGACAAGAGAAGGGAATGATTTCTATTACGAAATGCAGGAGTCAGGAGTTGTTAATATCGATAATCTGGGTGAGTCGAAGGTGGCTATGGTTTATGGACAAATGAACGAGCCACCCGGTAACAGATTAAGGGTAGCTTTAACCGGATTAACAATGGCTGAAAGTTTTAGAGATGAAGGCAAAGACGTCCTTTTATTTATAGATAATATATATCGTTATACTTTAGCAGGGGTTGAGGTATCAGCACTTCTTGGAAGAATGCCTTCTGCTGTTGGATACCAGCCGACTCTTGCAGAAGAAATGGGCGCGCTTCAAGAAAGGATTACATCAACAAAGACAGGATCAATTACATCCATTCAGGCTGTATATGTTCCTGCTGATGATTTAACCGACCCATCACCAGCTACAACTTTTGCTCACTTAGACGCAACAGTTGTACTTTCAAGACAAATTTCTGAGTTAGGAATTTATCCTGCCGTAGACCCACTTGACTCTACAAGTAGACAACTTGATCCATTTGTAGTTGGCGATGACCACTACGAAGTTGCTCAAGGAGTTCAAAAGATTCTTCAAAGATATAATGAGCTTAAGGACATAATTGCAATTTTGGGAATGGATGAGTTGTCTGAAGAAGACAAAGGATTAGTTGCTAGAGCAAGAAAAGCACAAAGATTTCTATCACAACCATTTTTTGTAGCTGAAATTTTTACAGGCACTCCAGGTAAATATGTCTCTCTTGAAGATACGATCAAAGCTTTTAAAGGAATACTAAGTGGAGACTATGATCATTTACCTGAGCAGGCTTTTTATATGGTTGGAACAATTGAAGAAGCTGTTGAAAAAGCTAAAACCTTATAAATGAGCAAAACTATAAAGATCAATATTGTTTCATCAAGTGAAGAAATCTATTCAGGTGAAGCAACCATGGTTTTTGCAACTGGAACGCAGGGTGAGCTAGGCATTGCTCCTGGCCATACCCCTTTGCTAACAGGCTTAGCAGCCGGGCCTGTCAGAGTTCAAAATGGCTCTGAAGAAGAAGCCTTTTTTTGTTCTGGAGGCTTTTTAGAAATTCAGCCTGATTTGGTAACAGTTTTATCTGATACTGCTGAGAGAGCTGATAGCCTTGATGAGTCAGAGGCTATAAAAGCAAAGGAAATTGCTGAACAAGAATTAGCCAATAAAGATACCTCTATTGATTATGCAAAAGCATCAGCTCAGTTGGCTGAAGCGGTTGCAAGGCTTAAGACTATTCAAAAACTTCGCAAAAAACAGTAAGGTATTCATTTAACCTTAATTTAATCGTGAACATACATACTATAATTCTGGCCGCTGGAGAGGGGTCTAGAATGAAATCTAAAAGAGCAAAGTCCTTACAACGAGTTGGCGGAAAAACCATGCTCGAGATGATTTGTATAACTGCAGGAAGCATAAGTACAAAAATAACTCTTATTGTAGGATTTGATAAAGAGTCAATAATTAATGAATCTAAAAATTTTAATTTTGAAATTTCTACATGTGAACAATCTACTCTCATTGGTACAGGGGATGCAGTTAAATGTGGAATAGGAGAGGTTGACGACGATGCTAAGGTGCTTGTTCTATATGGAGACGTACCCTTAATAAGGAAAGAGACTTTGGAAAGTTTAGTTTCTATTGACGATCAAGGCCTTACAATATTGTCCACTAAGGTCGATGATCCATTCGGATATGGCAGAGTAAAAAAAGATAGTAATGGAAACGTAACTCAAATCATTGAGGAAAAGGATGCATCAAATGTGGACAAAAAAATACAAGAAATATTTACCGGCATTCTGTGCTGCAACAAAGTTTTGCTTGAAGAGGCGCTTAAAGAGGTAAAAAATGATAATGCAGCTGGAGAGTATTATTTAACAGATATAGTTTCTATAATTAATAAAAAAGGGTTTAAAATTAAGACATGTATTGTTTCCAATGAAGAGGTGAAAGGGGCAAATACTAAAAAAGAATTATCAGAGCTAGAGGAAACATTTAGAAAAATGAAATCAAAAGATCTTTTAGAAATGGGTATTACTGTTTCTGATCCAAATAGAGTTGATGTAAGAGGAGAAGTTTCTGCTGGAATAGACTGCAATATAGATGTAAATGTAATCCTAGATGGAATTGTAAAGCTTGGTAATAATGTATCAATTGGACCAAATACAATCTTAAAAGATGTTGAAATAGGTAATAACACTTCCATTGAAGCATTTTCTCATTTAGTTTCGTCAAAGGTTGGCAAAGATTGCACAATAGGGCCGTATGCAAGACTTCGTGAAGGAAGTCAAATCGACGATTCAGCAAAAATTGGTAATTTTGTAGAGACCAAAAAAACTACCGTCGGAAAAGGATCAAAAGCAAGTCACTTTGCATATCTAGGCGATGCAGAAATTGGCAGTGGATCAAACATTGGCGCTGGGACTATAACTTGTAATTATGATGGAAAGGATAAACATCAAACCAAGATTGGAGATGAAAGCTTTGTTGGAACAAATTCTTCATTAGTCGCGCCAGTAACGATTGGATCTAATGCATATGTAGCTGCAGGCTCAGTTATTACTAAAGACGTTCCAGATAATGCTCTTGGTGTTGGAAGGTCAAAACAAAATAACGTTGAAGATTGGTCTAAAAAGAAGGACTAAAAAAGATGTGTGGAATTATAGCTGCTGCCTCAAATCGTAACGTTGGTAAGTTACTAGTTCAAGGGCTCCATAAAATGGAATATCGTGGATACGATTCTGCTGGCATAGCACTTCATCAAAAAGATCAAATAGCCCATTTAAGAACCTTAGGCAAAGTTAAATTGCTTGAAGAAAAGATGATAGCTGAAAAGCCAAAAAGCAAACTGGGCATTGCACACACAAGATGGGCAACCCACGGTGAGCCATCCGAAGAAAATGCACATCCACACAAATCAAATGACAGAGTTTATATAGTACACAATGGAATTATTGAAAATTATCTTGACCTAAAAGAATTTCTTAAAAATGAGGGTTATTCTTTTTCATCTCAAACAGACTCAGAGCTAATTGCTCACTTACTTGAGTACTTTCTTAGCATGGACAATTCAATGGTTGACTCAATGTATTTAACAAAAGAAAAACTTGACGGAGCATATGCAATTGCAGCAATCGATAAAGAAGACGACAGCAATATAGTTATTGCAAGAAGCAAATCACCCCTTTTAATTGGGATTGGCACAGATGAATTTTTGGCCGCTTCAGATCCGCTTGCAATTGGACAACTAACTAACGAATTTATATTTCTTGAAGATGGTGATGTCGCTGAGCTCACTTCAGAAAGCTATACAATTTTTGATAATACAAAACAAAAGGTTAGTAGAGAAATTACACATATAGACATTTCAAATCAAGCGACCTCAAAAGGTGAATTTAAACATTTCATGGAAAAAGAAATCTACGAACAACCAGATGCAATATTGAATACTATCGATGGAAGAATCGGTGGTGATGATGTTTTGGAAAATATTTTTGGTTTGGGCTCATCAAATATATTTCAAAAAGTAAAAAGAATTCAAATTGTTGCTTGTGGGACAAGCTTACACGCAGGTAGAGTTGCTGCTAATTGGTTTTCTGCAATCTCAGAACTACCAACTCAAATCGATTATGCCTCGGAATACAGGTACAGAAATCCTCACGTAGATGAAGATTCACTTTTAGTGACAATTTCACAATCTGGTGAAACTGCTGACACATTAGCTGCCCTAAGATACGCAAAAGAAAAAGACTACTTATCTACTCTTTGTATATGCAATGTTCCAACAAGTTCGCTTGCTAGAGAGTCAGAATATTCAATATTTACAAATGCTGGGCCTGAAATTGGAGTTGCATCTACCAAAGCCTTTACTACTCAACTTGCGGCATTGATGTTATTGGCTCTATCTCTGGCAAAAAGTAGAAATAAAAATCCAAAATTAAGAAAAAGAATAATCACTGCCCTAAGATCTTTACCAGATACAGTTGAAGAAACATTAAAACTCAAGGATGTTATATTAGAAATAGCACCTGAAATTGCGTCCAAAGATAATGCTTTATTTCTTGGAAGAGGTATTTTTTATCCTGTTGCAAAAGAAGGCGCATTGAAATTAAAAGAGATTTCTTACATTCACGCAGAGGCCTATCCCGCAGGCGAGCTTAAACACGGACCACTTGCACTAATTGATGAAGACATGCCAGTTATAGCTTTAGCTCCAGAGAGCGAAATTGCAGAAAAATTAGTCTCTAATCTTGAAGAAGTAAAAGCTAGAGGCGGTACACTATATGTGTTTTCTGACCCTTCGATTTCTATGGACTTAAAATCTGGCAGATTAATAAATATGCCTAAATGTGATTTTCTCTTAACACCTATTATTTATACAATTCCTCTTCAAATACTTTCTTATGAAGTTGCATATTTAAGAGGAACAGACATTGACCAACCTAGAAACTTAGCAAAGTCAGTGACCGTCGAATAGATTTGAATGATAATCTTTTGAAAAAGGAAAAAGAAAAAAAAAAGAAATGGTTTGACAATGAAGAGGGACTAACTCTTCGTCAAATCATCCTTGGAACACTATTTATAGTGATATTAATAGCAATTAAAATGGCTTATGAATATTATATGTATTGTGACGTATGGTTTTATTTCAAAGAACCGTGGTGTTAAAAATTTTTAAAGAAAATTTGGTTATGGTTAATTCGTTACGGTGGAGTAGAAGGAAACAGTGATTAAAAACTTTTTAACAAAATATGGCAGACATTTTTGGATATTAAGTTTATTAGTAACACTTCTCTCTCTGTATCAATTTATCAAATATGGAGACCTTCTTTTTATTTTATTTGGGGCGCTTACGTATTATTTTTACTTAAAGGGTACAGGAAAGTTGAAAGATGAAGACGACCCCTTTGTTAAATGAAATTAAATCACTGTTCAAATCTAATCAGTGACAGTTGAATGAATAATTTAATACAAATCATTAACTCGCCATTCTGGGCAGCAGGAATATTAACAGTTATTTTGTTAATAACAGGTGACTATAAATGGTGGTTATTTGGACTGTACGTTTTGTTTGCCTCTTTTGGAAAACTTTATTTTAAAAACAATGAAACAGGGTCGGGTTAATTCCACTCTGTTACGGTGGAGTAGATTTGAATAGTGATCTAGTATTTTTATGGAGGTATGATGTCAGACGAATTTAAAACCCTAATTGTAAATGGTGAAGAAGTCGGAGATTATAACGATGACACTATTTCATTTGGCAAATGGCAAATGGCAACGGTTGAATTGTGGGACTCACCTAAGGATTTTGATGCTTATCAATATGATCCAGAAGACTTTAATGAATTTTATAAACCGGATGTAAAACTAGAATATCACGGAGATGTTGAAGATGTAGATTTCACTCCAGGAATGAATGGAATTAATACCACAAGCATTGAAGAATGGTTATTAGATTACGTTAAACAAGAAGAACTCAATGACCCATTTTATTTTATAGTCCATTGGAGAAGGTATGCTGTTTATAAAAAATATGAGTATAAAGATAGTGAAGGCAACACAGAATTTGAGTGGGGTCTTGAAGATATGGGAGAATCATCACCAGATAGATATTACTATAAGGATGGTAAAATTCTGGAAGATTGGTCAACACAAATGGAAGATGACGAAGAATTTTAAAAAACTTAACTCACTTCAAAAGAAAATGAAACATATAAAAGAATTGAATACAAAAGTTTTAGAGTCAAATCACTGTTCAAATCTAATCAGTGACGGTGGAGTAGAACAAAACAGATAATAACAATTATGGAGTTATGGAAAATTGTTACCAAAGTGCTTGATTTAATAGTTGCGTTTTTGTTCATTTTAATTTTATTCGGAATTGTTTTATCTTCAAATATAAGAATTAATGTTTACTCACTTGGAGAAACTCTTCTGAGTAATGGACTGATAGGAATAATTTTATTAATTTATTTGTTATGGATAGGAAAAAAAATCCCAATGACAATTACAAAACTCTTTAAAGCAAAAGGTTTTAACTCAAGATTTTGGAATGATTTATGATTCTCTGTTTTGTTCAAGTCAGTCACGGTGGAGTAGATAAAGGTGCCTACATAATATGAGTAAAAAATTATTAGTTTCTAATTCAATCATTTGGGCAGCAGCAATTCTTGTTGTTGCTATCGTTGAAGAAAAGCAGTTTACAGTTTTGATGCTTGTTATATTAGCAACAACTTCATTAATGTTTTTAAATAAAGCAAATAATTAAAAAATAGTTTATGATTTTTGCAGCGGGCGCCCTCATAATTTTAGCACTCATATTTGGACCATCTTTGTGGGTGAAGTTTGTTATGAGAAAGTACTCATCGGAAAAGCCCGATATTCCCGGTACTGGGGGAGAGCTTGCAAAGCATTTAATTGAGCGATTTTCTTTAAAAGACGTAACGGTTGAGATAACTGAGCTAGGAGATCATTATGATCCAACTGAAAAAAAAGTTAGGCTTTTGCGAGAACATTATGAATCGAAGTCGTTGACCGCAATTGCTATCGCAGCTCATGAGGTTGGACACGCGATTCAGGATCAACAATGTGACAAACGTCTGGCTACAAGAACAAAGATGATTCCTATAGTTAATAGTGTGGCCCGTTTGAGCGCTATCATTATTTCTTTATCTCCGGTTATCGGTATTATTACGAGGCATCCGATGCCGTTTTCTTTATTGCTTCTCTTAGGTTTGTCAGGTTTTATTGCTCGTATGCTTATTCATGCAGTGACTCTGCCAATTGAATTTGATGCAAGTTTTTCAAAAGCACTACCTTTACTAAGGGAAGGGAAATATATATCGCAGTCGAATGAAAAAGCTGTTAGTCAAATTCTTAAAGCAGCATCTCTCACATATGTATCTGCTGCATTAGCAGACATTTTAAATCTTGGCCGTTGGATTGTTATACTATCAAGGCGATAAAACAACTAAAAAAATTATTTAATTGAATCTCTTATCATCGGAAATGCAGGAGGAGAGTCCTCAAATTGCACCCTACCAATTTCTACAAAACCATGCCTTTCATACAAAGCTTTATTTAGTTCATTAGACGCTTCTAGGTATGCTCTATCTCCTTTTTCATCGATCATTTTAAGAGCCTCTTTTAATAAAAAAGAACCTATTCCCTTTCTTTGCTGTGAAGGATCAACAGCAATAAAAGGTAAATACCAGGCATCTTCTGGATGATATTTTTCAAATTCTTCAAAAAATTTGATAACAACTTCTACCCGATCTGCAGGGATATATTCAAAAGTTGGCCCCAGCACTGAACTATCAAACTCAACCCCAGGAGGATGCCAAAGAGATGAACCGAAAAAATTTTCTTCTGAGTAAACAATATTATTTTCAAAAGCTATTTTTGAGAATTCTTCCATCCAAACATCGAAGCATTTAAGGAAAGAGAATGCGTCAGGAAAGACCCACCTCAATAATGCATCGGATGAAAAACCTAATGTAAGAACTGCTTTTACTCTTTCTAAATCTGTTGCAGACGATTTAATTATTTTGGGTATATTCATAAGTAAATTATTTGATTGTGTGGTCTATTAAAAGCATACCTTCAATTCCAGTGTTAAACTAGCATAAATGGTGTTTTTAATTTTAGGGGGATTTTAAATGCAATTACATAATAACGATGGAAATGTCACCGTCATAATCGATGTGTCTTTCTCAGATGATGTAAATATAATTAAAGATTTTGTTCTTAATGAACAATGTCCATTTATTCAAAGCAAAGCAGAAGAAGGCTTAATAAAGTTTGAGTGGTTTATTGATGAAGGAACCAAGACTGGTACGCTAATTGAAATCTTTAATGATTCAATCTCATGGGAGAAACTTGCAGACAAAGTAATAGGAACACCGGTTAACATTAAATTCAACTCACTTTTTATAATAGAAAAGATGACAGTCTTAGGTGAGTTAACAGATAATTTAGAAGAAAAACTAAAAGCAGCAGGCCCGATGGTAAAAAATTATGTTGGAGGCATAAATTAAGTTTGTGACAATTTATTTATATGTATATAATTCGTCGTCCGATTACATTAGGTCAATAAAAAAGAGAATTTTAAAATGATAAAAACACAATTGGCATCAGATAAATTTGCAATGACTATATCTATGGCATGTGTTGCTCACTGTTTTTTTACCCCAACTTTTCTAATATTAACTTCTGGTATTTTTTCATTTTCATTTGATAATGAATTTGTTCATAAACTAATTGTATTAATTGCTGTTCCAGTTAGCATTTATGCATTAAGCCTTGGGTATAAAAACCATAAAACAACATCTTTTATGCCACCAGGTATTATAGGATTATGCATACTTGTTATAGTGGTAGCTTTAGGCGAGAGCACTTTTGGTGAATTTGGTGAAAAGGGCTTAACTTTACTTGGATCGATTATGGTGGCTTTTGCTCATTATAGGAATCATCAGATATGCAGAAAACTTGAGTGTAATGATTGTCATGAATAATCCTAAAAATGCCATGTATTCAATATTGTTATATACTAATTCTATGTGTGATTGTTGTGATTGCTGCGAGTGCTCTTGCTGCGCAAAATAATATAACTTAAAAAGCAAAACTTATTTTTGATTAAGAAAACTATATTTCTTTATATTCTATTTATTTCATTTTTTGGGATTGCCCAGGAAAATTTAATGCCCATTGAAATTTCCTATGGCTCTCTTGATAAGCAAAAAATTGATTTTTATGAAGGTAAATCTGACAAGATTTTAATCTGGGTTCATGGAGGCGGATGGCTTTTTGGTGATAAAAGCTCTGAAAGATGGGTAAGAAGATTCCACAATCATTTTTTAGATCATGAGAATAGAAACATCTACATGATTGGTTACAGAACAGGTGAGGCAACTGCGCCTAATGCAGTTGATGATGTTATGTGCGCTTATAAAAAAATTCTTGAAGATGCAAATTCTAGAAACTTTTCTAGAGATGACATCGTTGTTGCAGGAGCTAGTGCTGGAGGACATCTTGCATTAATGATCGGATTTGCGAATGATTCCTTTAATAAAAAATGCATTAGCTTAATAAAGCCTAAGTCTGTGATTAATATATTTGGCATAACTGAAATCGAGAAAACTTCAGAATTTTTAGATAAAACCAAATTTTTTAAAGCATCAAATTATGTAAGAGAATGGATCGGACCAGATTTAAAAATTTCTGAAGTAACTCAAAATTTATCACCCGTATATTTAATAAATGAAAATTCACCAAATGTTTTGACGGTTCATGGAACTAGTGATAGATGGGTGCCATATGATCAAGCTCTACTTTTAGATGAAAAGCTTGGAGATAAGCATAAGCTTTTAACTATTGAGGATGGAGGCCACTACAGATTCTCAAAGGATGAAGACAACTTAATAAGATTCACAATAGCGACATTTCTCAAAGAAAATTATAAAAAATTTTAATTAATACTCATCATAACCAAAATGCATTAGCAGTTATTTGTCTCATGAAGACTTTCAATTGCTATCTTTTCATCTTCGTCTATGCTTAACCTAAATTCTGCTTTAATATTTAACCACTTCCTAAGATATTCGCATGAATAATCGATATTTGATGGCATCCAGCTAGCAGGATCAAATGAACTCTTTTTACTATTTGAAGACCCTCCAACCGCGATAAGCAAATCATCAAAATCAATATTATTTGCAAACTTTAACTTTCTTGCAGCTGGAAAATACCATGCTCCACTTTTATGAGCTTCATACAAGGCAACCACATGATCAATTTGTACCTCAGACGAGTTATAAAAATAAATGTTGTCATACGGATCATACCATTTGCCTGAACTAACATAACAATTATCAGATGATAAGATTAGTGGATGGTTTTGATCATCATCAATATGCTCATTAATTAAAACTTCATGTCTATTATTTTGACAGTCTCCATCCCAATCTTGCCAAGTTGGGTAATCAGCTTGACGATCGTAAGTAATTGTTAAATTTTCTTCTTCTAAACAAACTTCATAACCTAAAAATAATTCGTCGCAGACTCTTAAAAGATAAATTTTTAATTGCTGAGATGCAGAATCAATATTGTCAGTAATCTCAATAGTAATAGAAAATTCATTCTTAACTTGATAGCTTGGAACCTCATTAAACATGATTTCACCATTACTCGATATGGAAAAATAAGAAGGATCATCTCCAGAAAGACTATACCTGATGATATCACCATCTGTATCATCAGCTTCTACAGTAACAACCTCAGTTTGAAGTTCATCAATTTCGATTTCAGAAATTGTATTTATGAAAAAAGGTGCATTATTTTTGCTTGAGCTTGGCATCTCTGGTGTTGATGAAGAGCCACCACCCCCTCCACAAGCAACAAGAAGAAAACTTAAAAAGAAATACTTATTGTGAGTGAAATTGTGAAACAAAATATACCTATGAAAAAGTTATAGATTCAATATATTTATTATAATCAATTTATGAAAATATATTTTTTGCTCTTCTTTGCGATCATTTTAGAGGTAATTGGAACCATGCTGCTTCCCGCTTCTCAAAACTTTACTAAGTTTGCTCCAACAACAATTTTAATGACTGCTTATGCTTTTTCTTTCTATCTTTTAGCAATCGTTTCTCAAAAACTTCCATTATCAATTGTCTACGCATCATGGTCGGGTATAGGAATATTCTCTATAGCAATTTTGAGTTATTTTTTTTATAAACAATCATTAAATTGGCAAACAATTTGTGGTCTTTTTTTAATTGTAATTGGCGTTACTATAGTTAATATATATAAAAACTAAGCTAATAAGATTAGATGAAAGATTTTCAAAATAAAGTAGCTCTTATAACTGGAGCAGGCTCTGGGATAGGGAGAGCCCTAGCTTTGGAGTTAGCTGAGAGTGGCTGCAGTCTTGCCTTGCTTGATTGGAATGAAGAATCTTTAAGTGAAACTGAACAAATGCTTGAGAAGAAAAATATTGCTGTTTCATCTCATATCCTTGATGTAAGTGACAAAGAAAAGGTAAAGGACTTACCAAATCAAGTTTTGTCTCACCATAATCAAATAGATCTAGTTTTTAATAATGCAGGCCTATCAATAGTTGGCACTGTTGATGAGGTAGACGAAGATGACTGGAATTTTGGATTAGACATCCTGCTTAATTCAGTCATACAGATGACAACTATATTTCTACCGCATTTAGAAAAAAGACCTGAAGCTGCAATTGTAAATACATCATCAATCTTTGGATTATTTAGTGTGCCAAAACAGTCAATTTATAACGTTGGAAAATTTGGTGTAAAAGCATTTACAGAATCGCTTTCTTTAGAGATGGAAATGGCAGAATCACCAGTTGAGGTTTATTGTGTATTCCCTGGACATATTGGGACCAATATTTATTCATCATCTAGATTTAAAAGCTTTGAACCAGATGACGCAGGCGCAGCAATTTTTGGAGCTAATGCGGCAACAGAAAAAGAAGCAGGGATTCAGTTCAAGAAAAATGCACCCTCAAGCCCAGAATACGCTGCAAGGACCATTTTGAAAAATATTAAAAAGAAAAATAAGAGAATTCTTATTGGTTTTGATGCCCATTTTTATGACTTAATGAGCAGACTCTTTCCAAAAAGTTTTTTGAAAATTATATGGATACTTCCATTTCTTAGAAATTTTTTTAAGTCAGGATAAAAATATGATTTCTTCATTAGACCACATAATTTTGGCAGTTGAGGATTTACAAGATGCAGAAAAAAACTATAAAAATATTTTGGGAATCGAGCCTTCCTGGAGAGGTCAACACAAAGAGCTTGGAACGGCTAATGTAATATTTAATTTCAAAAACACTTATCTAGAGCTTTTGTCAGCTGAAGGTGAAGGTGTGGGGGCTGATTTAGTAAAAGACAGTTTAGAGAAGAATGGCGAGGGGCTGGCAGGTATTGTTCTTAATACCAAGGACATAAGCAAGGCCTCAAAAAGACTAAAAGATTTAGGATTCTTGGTTGGAGATGTTTTAACAGGCGAAGGAAAAAACAAGGATACTAACGATACTCGAAATTGGAAATATTTATTTTTACCTCAAGAACTTACTCGAAACTTATTTTTATTTTTAATTGAACACACAAAAGGGATTTTGCCACAGGATGAAAAATTTCCGCCAGGATCTATTAATAGGCTCGACCATGTAGTTATAAATACTAACGACGCAGATGGCTTTATAAACATATATCAAGATATTTTTAATATAAGACTGGCGCTAGATAGAATAATTGAGCATTGGAAAAGTAGAATGCTATTTTTTAGATTAAGCAAAACCACAATCGAGGTTATTGAAAAAAAGAATCGTAAAGATCCAAATGATTCTTTGTGGGGCCTAGCATGGGAAGTTGAATCTATTAAAGATGCGCATGAAAGACTTGTGTCAAAGGGTGTTGAAGTTACAGAAATCAAAAAAGGCCTTAAAGAAAATACTCTTGTTGCTACCATAAAATCACACACTCATAATGTACCAACATTATTGATAGAGCATACATAATGCACCTTATAATTTGGCTGCCTTTTACATTCTTTGCAATATTAATTAATTCGCCAGTTATTGCATTAATAGCTGGAATTCTATATGGCATGTCTGTAACTTCTGATAATTACAGAATTAGCGAAACCTTAGCTTCAAATTTGTTGCAAGCTGGGATAGTTCTTTTAGGATTAACACTTTCTGTAGAATCTGTAATAAATATATCTTCAATGTATTTTGCTTATGTTTCAGCTTATATTCTAGTAATCTTTGGCATTGGTCTTCTATTGGCTAAGATATTTAGAATTGACGCCAAGCTCAGTTTTCTTATTTCGTCTGGAACTGCAATTTGTGGTGCAACAGCAATGGTTGCAGTTTCTCAGGTAATAAAATCAAAACCAAAAGAACTTTTTGCTGCAGCGGCAATTATATTTTTATTCAATATTTTTGCTGTGATAGTGTTTCCGTCTGTAGGAAGATTATTAGACTTATCTCCTCAGGATTTTGGATTATTTGCCGCATTAGCCATTCACGACACTGGCTCAGTGCTTGGTGCAGCCATGTCTTTTAATAACGAATCTCTAGAAACGGCAACAACAGTAAAATTATTTAGAACGCTTTGGTTAGTTCCACTTATACTTTTTATTTCATTTTTACAATCAAATAAACATGCAAAACCCAAAATCCCTTTATTTATATACATGTTTGTCGCTGCAATTTTTATAAATGCTATATTTAATCTAAATTCAGCTGTAATTAGCTGGCTTAGTTTTACAAGCAATACATTAATTTTAGCTGCCTTATTTTGTATCGGAGCCCAAATAAAAATAGAACAGATAAGAGATATAAATTCACATAACTTTTTATACGCTTTGACTTTATGGTTCTTTGCACTAGTATTTTCTTGTTCTGTAATCTTTTTATTTTAAATGGAGTATTGATTATGTTTAGTCATGTAATGATAGGTAGTAATGATATCGAAGAGTCAAAAAAGTTTTATGACAAACTTTTTGAAACACTTGGTGTAAAGCCAGGAAAACTTTTTCCAAATCTTACAGGCCAAAAAAGATATTTTTATAATTTAAATGGCACAAGTTTTTGCATAACTGAGCCAATTGACGGCAATCCTGCAACAGTTTCAAATGGCGCCACTATCGGATTTAATATAAAAGATACAGCACAAGGAGACGCATGGCATAAAGCTGGCATTGAGAATGGTGGAGTTTCAGAAGAAGATCCACCAGGAATTCGTGATTATGGAGATTTTAAAATTTATTTAGCTTATTTAAGAGACCCTACGGGTAATAAGCTTTGTGCCTTATTGAGAATAAAATAGTTAAAGTAAAAACTCTATTGCTGGAATAAATCTTTTTCCAAAATCAACGGGATCATGATCATGTCCTTTGTATACCTGAGTTTCAAAATTGATGTTGTTATCAAAAAATAATTTATCTACATCTTCTTGAGGCTTTTTATACAGATAATCAAGGCCTCTAGTCCCCCTATCAAAATACACTTTATGATTCTGAATAGTTGAAATATTTTCTTTAACATATTCATAAATGGCATCAATTGTATCCTGATCTCCACTAATTCTTTGCCTGATTGGAAGAAGCAAATACTCCCAAGGCTTGATACCTATCCAATGTGTAGATAGACAGCCAGCAAAACCAAATTCGTCTGGATATTCAATAATAGTATTTAAAGCCGAAAGCCCACCCATGCTGGATCCGATAATACCTAGATTATTTTTATCTAGATTTATCTCAAATTTTCCTTCAATAAAGGGGACCACAGATTCAACAAGAAATTTTGGATAATCAGTATCTGCTAACGAGCCATATATCTTTTTTTTATTACCCTCTGGTAAAAATTCTATAACTTCTTTTGGAAATAATTCGAGGTATCTTCTTGTATTGTCAAAGAATTTACCTTTATATTTTTTGGCACTTTGAACAGCAATTATAATTACATTTGGATCCTTATTTATCTTGGCCAACCCATCAAAACTTTTATCTATCCGCCAAGTTCTACCTCGCCATGAGTCTCTTTCAAGAAAAAGCTCCTCGCCATCGTTCATTATTATGAAAGTAGTATCGTCATCAACAGAGTTATTATTAGGATAATAAATTCTAATCTTTCTCTCTTCTATACCATTTTTTATGAAGAACTCTTCAATTTTTCCATTTGCTAACTCAGCATTCATAGTATTTGTGAACATAAGTAAAAGAAGTATAAAGCCTACAGATTTATTCATAAGCTAAATGAGTTTACTGTAGAATAAAACTATGGACAAGAATGAATCAGGTAAATGTCAGTGCGGAAAAATTTCTTATACATTTAATAAAGAAAAAGTGATTTCAGCACATCATTGCCATTGTAAAGACTGCCAAAGAGCAACAGGTTGTGGGAAGGCAACAATTATTTTTCTTGCAAAAAAGAATATTGAAGTTGAAGGTGAGCTTAAATACTATGAAAGCGTTGGAACTGCAGGATCACATGTTAGACGAGGCTTTTGTGCTGAATGTGGTTCAGGTGTCCTTAGTTATGCTAAAGAAGTCCCTCATATCATTTATCTAAAAGCTGGAACATTAGACGACTCTAGTTGGATAAAAATTAATTCTAATTTTTTTACAAGCTCGGCTGAAGAATGGAATAAGCCTGATGAAACAATTAAAAGTTTTGAAAAAAATCCAGGACTTATGTCTGGTATTAAAACTTTACTAAAGTCATTTTAAAAAAAGCGGCCTAAGCCGCTTTTATTTTTTATTTATTTTCTATTCAACCTTAAAGACTTCAGCTTCCATTTCTCCAGCAACGAGATCAATTGTGCCTTGTAAGAAGTTGATACCATCACTAACACTATCGACTGATTTTACATGAAGTTTAGTACCGTCCAATGTCCAAACACCCATTAAATCACCTCGGGCAAGAACACCTTCTGGGCTAATACCTCTTCCGTGCCCAGTCCAAGTGCCTGATGTGGTTATGTTAGGATTTGATCTTAATGTATAAGAAACATAAACTTTTCCATACTGACCAGTATCTGCACTTGATAAGTTAATTGTGCTTTCTAACTTACCAACTGTAATTGAATCAACTTTAAATTTTGCCTTAAAACTCTCACCAGTTACTTCAAACGCACTTGAAGATACGGCAAAAACTAAAATGAATGCATAAAAATAATTTTTCATATTCTCTCCTTATATTTAATTTTAAATCTCAAAGTTTGATTATAAGATGAATCCCTAAATCAATTAATAAATATATATTTGTGATAAACCCAATTGCCCAAAATAAACTTCTTGGGCTTGGATTCTTTTCAGTCACTATCTTGTAGTACAGAACCATATGAATGATTCTAGTGGTAGCATAAATCCATGTAACTATTGCTAGTTTTGAGGCACTATATTCTGATAGAACACCTAAAACAACCATTCCAAAAAATGGAATAATATTTTCTAGAGAGTTATGAAAAGTTCTATGAGATCTAAAGACAATCGAGGATTGGCCAAGCTCAGGATTAATGATACCAACTTTATAACCGCCTTTTTGACTCCGATGGAATCTTATTGCAACCATAGCTTGAAAAAGAATTGTTGTTAAGATTAACCACAAGCCTAGAAGTGTTGATTGATATTCTTCAAACATATATGACCCCAGAATATTTATTTGATATGTATTGTTAATTATAGACATAATAGGGCTATGAAAGTATTAAAAGAAGAATTGATTTTAAATTGCACAGCCCAAAAACTTTGGAGTATTTTATCTGACATCTCACGTTGCGACTGGGTACCCACCATTAATGAAATAACCCTTGATGGAGAATGTAGAATTTTTGAAATGGAGGGTATGGGCATTGTCAAAGAAAAAATATTGCTTAATGATGACAGTAAAATGATGTTGCAATATTCTGCTATAGAAACAAGAACGCCCATCGATCATCACTTAGCAACAATGCATGTGGCTGAAATTGACGAAAATTCGTGCACCTTGATATGGACAACAGAAATTGATCCAGAAATTTTTGGCGATGCAGTTCATCAGGGAATGCTTGTTTCAATAGAGGGAATAAAAAAAGTTATAAATCAACAATGAATGATTTATATAAAGTTTTGACGATTTCAGAGTGGGAAAACGCTAATGAAAATGGTTTCATAGAAACCTCTTTAGATATCGAGGACGGTTTTGTGCACTTATCTTCTTCAAAACAATTAGCTCTTACCCTAAGTTTGTACTTTGAATCAGAGTCAAAACTAATATTACTTCAAATTGACGGTAGCGAATTCGGATCATCTTTGGTACATGAAGAAATTGAAGGACAACGCCAGGGGAGATTTGCGCACTTATATAATAAACTTTCCATAGATCAGATCAGCAAAAAATGGATAATTGAAAGAAATAGTTTTGATATTCCAGCTGAAATTCTTCAGCAAATTGAAATGAGTAACTAAATTGTGAACGATTTATATAAAGAATTTTTAAGCAGGCTTGAAAAAAGTAATGATTCAAATAGAAAGCGCGCAACAGAAAAAAGACATGCCAAAGGATTTAGAACTGCTAGAGAAAATCTTGATGATTTAGTTGATAAGGATTCATTTTTAGAATTTGGACAATTTGCAGTAGCTGCGCAAAGAAGCAGAAGGCAATATAAAGAATTACAAGAAGAAACTAATGCTGATGGCATAATCACAGGATTTTGCTCAATAAACTGTGAAAAAGTAGGTAAAGAGAATTCGAATGCTGTTGCTGTTATTTACGATTATTCTGTATTAGCAGGCACACAAGGATACTTCCATCATCAAAAATTAGATCGCATCATAGACAAAGCTAGAGAATTTGAATTACCGATAATTATCTATACAGAAGGTGGGGGAGGCAGGCCAGGAGATGTTGATGTAAAGACTCAAGTTGCTGGATTACATGTTCCCACTTTTGCAAATTGGGCTTCTTTATCAGGAAGATCAATCAAAATAGCTATAAACAATGGCTTTTGTTTTGCAGGCAATGCTGCTTTATTTGGTAGCAGTGATTTTAGAATTGCAACAAAAAACTCATGGGTTGGAATGGCAGGACCAGCAATGATAGAAGGTGGCGGATTAGGAAAATTCGCGCCTGAAGAAATTGGGCCAATTCAAAATCATAAACCTAATGGTGTTGTTGATGTCGTTGTTGAAGATGAAGCAGAGGCAACAAAACTTGCAAAAAAGCTACTTTCATATTTCCAAGGAAGCGAAAAAGCTTTTGAGTTTAATGATCAGAAGATGCTAAGAAATGCTTTGCCTGATGATAGAAGATACACATATGAGATAAGGGAAATTTTAAAATTGATTGCCGATAAGGAATCTCTTATTGAAATAAAAAAAGATTATGGAAGGGCAATAGTTACTGGTTTTATGCGCATTGAAGGACATGCAACGGCTTTCATCGCAAGTGATTGTAAGCATCTTGGTGGTGCAGTAGATTCAGAATCTGCAGACAAAGCTTCAGACTTTTTTGATTTATGCAGTGATAAAAACATGCCAATCGTTTCATTTGTTGATACCCCTGGTTTTATGGTCGGTCCAGACAGTGAAAAAGAAGGCGCTGTAAGAAGAATGTCAAACTTATTTAAATCAGGTTCAAAGTTGGTTTCGCCTCTCGTAGCCATCTTTTTAAGAAAAGGATATGGTCTTGGAGCTCAAGCGCTCGTGGGAGGCAGCTTGCACAAACCAGCCTTTACAGCAGCATGGCCAACAGGCGAATTTGGAGGAATGGGTTTAGAGGGTGCTGTAAAGCTTGGATTTAAAAAAGAGCTAGAAGCAATTCAGGATACTGATGAAAAAGAAAAACTATATGAAAAACTTGTTTCAAACATGTATGATGCTGGTAAAGCAGTCGAAGTCGCATCATTTTTAGAAATCGATGCTGTAATTGATCCTGCTGATACAAGAAAAGTAATTTTGAAAGCACTTTCTTATTAACGAAATGACTAATTTATCGATTAACGAAGTCTATGCAATTGGAGCACCAATTGTTCTATTGATTATTTTTTTTGAGGTTATTTTTTCCTCTTTTACCAATAAGAATCTTTATAAAAAAGAAGATACTCTTTGTACTGTAGGACTTTTAACTGGAAATATTTTAATGGTATTTATTCTAAAAGGAGCTACCCTTGCACTTCATTTTTATTTATACCAATTTAAATTATTTAACATCTCAGAAATTTTACCAATTTGGGCGCTATGGATTCTTACTTTTGTAATGATTGATTTCGTATTTTATTTTTATCATAGAATTTCTCACAGAGTTAATTTTCTCTGGGCGATCCATATGAGTCATCACTCAAGCGAGGAAATGAACTTTGCAGTATCTTTCAGGCAGGCTTGGTTTGGACCAGTTTCAAAAATACCATTTTTTATGACTTTACCATTATTAGGCTTTGATCCAACAATCATTGCTGTAGCTGGAGTAATAAGTACACTTTGGGGGATTGTTGGCCATACTCAAATTATTGGAAATTTAGGTCCTCTAGAATGGATATTTAATACCCCATCTCATCACAGAGTTCATCATGGAGCAAATCCGCAATACATTGATAAGAATTATGGAAATCTTTTTATTATTTGGGATAGAATTTTTGGAACTTTTGAGCCTGAAGATGAGCCTGTAAAATTTGGCTTGGTAAGAAATGTAAACACTTTCAATCCAACTAAAATAACTTTTATGGGCTGGATTGACATTTTTGATAACATCAAGGGTTCAAAAAACCTCAATGAAGCTTTATATTATTTTTTTGGACCACCAAAAACAAAAAATTAATTATGAATAATAAAAAACTTTTACTATCGATATTATTTTCACCTCTAATTTTTTCAAATCAGTGCGAAGAAATTGAGTTATTTTTTAATGCACCAATGGATGGATTCAAAACTAATGCTAAAGAATTTAAAGTTGAGTTTGGTTCAAAAAACATCCAGATAACTCCTGCAGGCATTGAGGTTGAGGACCGTCAAAGCTGTATAGTTGGAGGTCATCATCATTTAATAATTAACAACGCTTATGATGTTGATAAAAATATAATGGAACCAATACCATATGGTGCAAATATTTTACATTTTGGAGGTGGACAAACAGAGGCTGTTTTATCCTTAAATCCTGGTAAATATACTTTACAACTAGCAGCAGGCGATCATGAACACAGACCAATTAAGCCTTTTGGTGCAAGCAAAGAATATAAACCAGTTTCTTCAAAGAAAATTACAATCGAGATATTGCCGAACTAATTTTTTGATTTAACTGATATTTCTAATACAATAAAAGTCTTAAAACTGCGATAGGGGACGCATATTTTTTTAGCAAATAAGAGTACTCGATATTTTTCAAAGCTTTTTCTGATAGCAGGGATTTTATTTGTTTCAAACAATTCATTTGGTAAAGAGATAATTATTTCTCCTGGCAGTGATGCTCAAGATAGATTACAAGAGGCAATGATTTTAATGGATGAGGGGGACACCCTTGTGATCAAAGCTGGATATTACGAATTTGAAGATGGTTTGTCGCTGGATGTTAATAATGTAACTATCAAAGGCGATGGAATGGATAAAACCATTCTTGATTTCAAGTCTCAAAAATCAGGAGCTCAAGGCTTGTTAGTTACATCAGATAGGGTAACTTTGAAAGATTTTGCAATTCTTGATGCAAAAGGAGATGCGCTTAAAGTAATTGGGTCTAACGGAATCAATATGATCAATCTCAGAACAGAATGGACTGGCGGTCCCAAAAGTACAAACGGTGCATATGGTTTTTATCCTGTTGAATCTGAAGATGTTCTAATTGAAGGATGTGTTGCAATTGGTGCATCTGATGCAGGAATTTATGTAGGCCAGTCAAAAAATATCATTGTGAGGGATAGCATTGCACAATATAACGTTGCTGGTATTGAAATCGAAAATTCATATTATGCTGATGTATACAATAATTTAGCGTCTCATAATACAGCTGGAATCCTTGTTTTTGATTTACCTGACCTTCCTCAGCAAGGTGGCCATCACATTAGAGTATTTGATAATAAAGCTATAGATAATGATACAGATAATTTTGCACCTGAGGGCAACATTGTGGGAGAAGTTCCTAGAGGTACAGGCATCATTGTTATGGCAAACTCTGATGTTGAAATTTTTAACAATTTAATGAGTGGAAATGGCACAGTTAATCTATCAATAGTTTCTTATTCTGATGAAACTGATGATCCAAATTATTATCCTCATCCAAAAAGAATTCAGGTTCACAATAATACTTATGGTCCAGGAGGGTTTGATCCTGATTTAGAGACAGGTGACTTAGCAAAAGCCTTATTTGAAATAAGCAATGGCGATATGCCAGATGTTTTCTGGGACGGGGTGCTTCCACTTTCACAAATGTTTTTTGGTCAACCAGAAGATGAAAAATTAATTATGGATGAAGAAAATCAGGTTAGCTTTTTAACAATTAGTCCAATTAAATATATGCTAGGTTTTTCAAATCCAGTTAGTAAAGATAAAAAAGATTTTAAAGGGGTCATTAATCCACTGGAACCGATTGTTATAGACGGTTTATAGGAATAATGAAAAAGACAGTTCAGCTTTTAATAGTTTTCATGCTATCCATGAGGATTGACGCTGTAAATCAAAACTTAATAGTTGCAGATACATTTCCGCAAAAATTATCAGAGTTTCAATTCTTTATTGATGAGTCTGCACAAATACCTCATAGTGAGGTGATTCCATATGAGCTAATATCAACACTTTTTTCAGATTATTCTTATAAACAGAGATGGGTATATGTTCCAAAAAATACAAAGGCACAGTATCACGAAAATTGGGTATTTGATTTTCCAATAGGATCCGCTCTTATAAAAACTTTTTATTATCCAATTGATGAAAGAAATCCCGAGCTTGGCAAGAATCTTTTAGAAACTAGATTGCTTTTAAGAAAAGAATCAGGATGGGAAGCTGTATCTTACGCTTGGAATGACGAACAAAATGAAGCTTTTAAGAAAGTTGCTGGTAAAACAATCAATGTTTCTTGGATAGACTTCATGGGTGAAACAAAAGAGGTTAGGTATAGAGTCCCAAATGTAAATCAATGTAAAGAATGTCATGCTGCTAACGATAAAATTACACCAATTGGACCTAAAGCAAGAAATATAAATAAAGATTTTCAATTTGAAGATGGTAAATTTAATCAACTTACTTATTGGATGGGTAGGCAAATTATTGATAATTACCCATTAGATCTAATTTCGCCTGTTGATTGGACGGATGAATCTCAAGATTTAAATGAAAGAGTAAGATCATACCTTGATGTGAATTGTGGGCATTGTCATTCACCAACTGGAAATGCAAACTCTACAGGGTTATATCTTCATTTGAATGAAACAAGAGACGTCAATCTTGGGGTCTACAAAAAGCCTGTAGCTACAGGAAGAGGTAGTGGTGGACTAAAATATTCTATCGTTCCAGGAAAGCCTGAAGAGTCTATTCTGCTTCATAGAATGATTTCAATGGATCCAGGAGTCATGATGCCAGAATCAGGTAGAGCATTAACTCATGAAGAGGCTGTTGAAATGGTTCGAGAATGGATAATACTTATGGCAAAATAAGACAATTGCATGTTGCGAAAATACTTCATAATTTTAATTTTCATTGTTTCATGTGAGCCACAAGAAGCTTCAAATATTTATAAAGCACCAAACTCTCCCAAATACATTGAAACATTTACTGGCCTAGAGCCCATAGATGATACCCAAATAATTTCTATCAAATCATCTCTTGAAGATTTTTTAAATGTCGAGAATATAAAATTGAATGAAAATTTTAGTTTTTACATAAATATACAAGATATTCCTAACTATATTGATTGTGGTTATATGAATGAAGAAATTTATGTTAAATACATCGATAGAATTTTTGGATCATCTTTGAAAGCAACATTAAATATAGATATAGAAAAAGAAGAAGATTTTTATAAAATAAATGACCTTATGATTAACTACTTATTTATGTCGGAGGAAACTGGAACTAGATGGAGATTTAAAACGAATAATCCAAAAGAACTTTTAGTTGGCAATCCAGTTTATGACGACAATCCATATAGAGTTTGTTTATCAAAGAACGTATTAGAGAAAAAGATAATTAACATTTTAAAAAGAAAAAATGAATATTCATAAATATTATGTTGCAATATTAATTTATGCATTCTTTACCATAAGCATATCGATAAATGCTCATGAGGATGATGAAATTTTAGGGTATTGGCTAACATCTCAGTCAATTGTTTTGATTAAGAACTGTGAAGGCAATCTCTGTGCAACAATCGAACATATATTTGTTGAAGAAGGCACTGATCCTAAATCCATTTTAGATTCAAATAATAAAGATAAAGCATTAAGAGAAAGAACCATAATTGGAATAAATCTGATTCAAGATTTTAAATATGAAAAAGGGTCAAGATCTTATAAAGGCGGAAAAATATATGACCCTGGAAGGGGTAGAATATTCAAAGGCAATTTAAATTTATTAGAGAATAAAAATTTAAAGGTCGAAGGTTGTGTTATGAGAATTTGTGGAAATGAAGAGTGGCGAGCTCTTAATGTTTCAATAGATGAAGATGGGTCCAAATCAGCAGTTTTAAAATATGAAAATGAAGAAAATCAACTTTCAAGATAAGTTTCAGATGTTTTCAGACCATTGGTCGCCAAAGGTAATTGCAGAAATGAATGACTATCAATTTAAATTAGTAAGAATTAAGGATGATTTCATTTGGCATAAGCATGATGATACTGATGAGGTTTTCATAGTCATGAAGGGAGAAATTTTCATAGAATTTGAAAATGAAACAATTAACTTAACCGACGGAGAGATGATTGTAGTGCCTAAAGGAATAAAACACAGACCTTTTGCTAATGATGAAGCAATGATAATGCTTGTTGAACCAAAAGGTGTCGTAAATACAGGTGATCAAAAAAATGATCTTACAGCTCCAAATGATGAGTGGATTTAACTAAAATATTGAAGGATTAGAATATGAGTAAAATAATAATAGCAGC
Organism: uncultured SAR86 cluster bacterium; assembly: GCA_902628085.1. Classification (GTDB taxonomy): domain Bacteria; phylum Pseudomonadota; class Gammaproteobacteria; order Magnimaribacterales; family D2472; genus SAR86A. Next base: position 45,150 of record CACOLO010000006.1, on the reverse strand, counting down.
ATTAATTATTTTATTGTTGGGCGTTTTAATTTATAGCCCAAATATAGTAAGACTCTATAAATTAGCAAATCTTTACAATGAAAAAAGTATTGCTAAAAACTTTATAAACATTGATAAGATTTTTGATAATACCTCAAATCCTATCAAAGCGTCTCAAAATCCTCATGTTTTTAAAAAGAAAGATTTCAAACTGCCTCAGAGTTATTATTTTGAAGATGAGAGACTTGACATTAAAGAGGGGCTCTCACATTTTCATACCGATGGATTAATAATTTTACATAAGGGAGATATGCTTTTTGAGCAATATTGGAATGGCAACTCAAAAGACAGCAAACATATTTCCTTTTCAGTAGCTAAATCATATCTATCTGCTTTAATAGGCATAGCCTTGGATGAAGGCCTCATTGATAGTATTGATGATACTGTCTCAAAATACTTAGATGATTTTGGTGACTCAGGGTATCAAGATGTAACTATCAAAAATTTATTACAAATGTCTTCTGGCATTGAATTCAATGAAGACTATGAGGATCCAAATTCAGACATTAATAAATTTAGTAGAGCAACAGCTAGAGGGACATCCTTTAGAGAATTTGCAAAGACTTTACAAAGTGGGAAAGAGCAAGGTACATATAATCATTACGTGAGTCTAGATACTCAGGTATTAGCAATGATCCTTGAATCTGTATCAAAGATGCCTGTAAGAGAATATCTATATAAAAAGATCTGGAGTAAGATTGGTACTGAGAGTGATGCCTATTACATAACAGACAGCACTGGAGTTGACATGGCTCTTGGTGGTCTAAACGCTACGCTCAGAGATTACGCCAAGTTTGGCGAACTTTATTTAAATGAAGGAAACTGGAATGGTGAACAAATTGTTCCAAAGTCTTGGGTTGAAGCCTCTCATAAACCTGACTCACCGCATTTGATGCCAGATGCTGGTGATCTATCATCTAATGAATGGGGTTATGGATATCAATGGTGGGTGCCTGGCAATCCAATTACTGACTATACGGCACATGGAATATTTAATCAGTTTATATATGTTGATCCAGTTACAAATGTAGTAATTGCAAAAACCTCATCAAATCACAGATTCAGATCAGAAAGAGAGTATTCAAAAGCTGCTCACATAGCAATATTTAGAGCAATTACTAAACATATAGAAAATGAATACAAAGATTAAATTTGTATAAAATTTAATTCTTTCATAGAATTAAAATGATTATTTTTTAAGCGGGAGAAGAAATGAATAATTTATTTAAAAGTTTAATCGTATTTGTTTTTACTACAAATATTATGGGCATGCATGCTCATGGAGATGGTCACATGAAAGGCAATTCTGCTGACTGGGAAATAGAAACATATACAACTGCTGCGCCAGATTTTATTGGAGATTTTGCAACTGTTGTTAGTGCCAGTGGAGAGGTTCTAAGAGAAGGGACAAACGGTTGGACATGTTTGCCGTTTATTCCAATGCCTAAAATGGGATATAAATCTGCAAACGAAGCTGCACCGGCATGTGCAGATGCTAATGCAGTTGCATGGGCAGATGCATACATCAATAAGACAAAACCAGAAATTGAAAATGATGGATGGATTTGGATGATTCATGGTGACACAGGTGTTGATAATTTCAGACCATATTCTGAAGGCGATAAAGAAAATACAGCTCCTGAAGACTGGATTTATTCAGGTTCGCATTTAATGTTGATGCCAAAAGATCCTGCTTCTTTAGACGGAGTATCGACTGACTTCACTACTGGAGCACCATACGTAATGATGAAGGGAACCCCATTTGTTCATTTAATGATACCTCTTGAGGGCTACTACAAGTATCAACCAGAGTCAGCACCAAAATAATTCAACATGGAAGAAGTCAAAGTATATATGATTGCAAATTTGCAGATTCATGATGCAGATAAATATAGAGAATATGAAAAAGGCTTCTTCCCATTATTAAAAAAACATAGTGGTGAATTCATTACTTATGATGACAACATAACTCATGTTGAAGGAGAGAATCCAATGGAGGGCAGAGTAATTTTGTTTAGCTTTCCATCGGAACAACACGCAATCGATTGGTACTCAGATCCGGAATATCAACAACTTTCAGAACATAGAAGAGTGAGTGTGACCACAACTTTAACCAGAGTAAGCGGGCTTCCGCCAAGGAAATAATATTATGGAAAGATATAAAACATTTAAAGATTTTTATCCATATTATCTGTCAGAGCACGACAATAAATACACAAAATTGATGCATTTTATTGGAACAAGCATCGGCTTGGTTTTTTTAATAAATTTTTTCTTGAGTTTTAATTTTCTATATCTTCTATTTGCATTGCTATCTGGATATGCATTTGCATGGGTTGGACATTTCTTTATTGAAAAGAATAAACCAGCAACTTTTAAATATCCATTTTACAGCTTCATAGGTGATCATAAGATGTACGTTGAAATTCTTCAGGGCAAACATAAAATTTTTTAGTACTTTTAATTGCTACATAAAATATGCGCTCAATTAATAACAATTTTTGGGCAGATCCTCCATGGGGTGACGGTAACAGAAAATATCGACTTGGATTAAGTCCTATAGAAAAAGAAAGATGGTTAAATAGGAAGCCAGATAAAGAATTAAAAAACTACAAAAAAAATCTTTTAGATAAAAATTATTCTGATGTTATTGCGGTTACAGATGATTCACTTGATGCACAAATATATCTAGGGGAAGTTTTTGGCGTAACTGATTCAAAATATCCAGACTTGATTGCAGAACTTAGTTTAAATATTCAAGACGATCTATGTTTATTGGAGTCAAAAAACGATCAAAGGCTTATAGCAGCGAGCATATGTTCACCAAGTTATTGGGATGTAAAAACAAAAATTGGCAAGCCTTTAAAACAAATACATCAACCAGTTAAATCACTTGAAGAGAAAGTTGGCGATAGAATTGCGAAATTTATCAGCCAAGCTCCTGTCATGAAACCATTTGCAAGGCAGAATTGGCTCATACATGGAGATACAAAAAGATTTTATTTGACTGAAGAAAAAGAATTAACGTCTCATCCATCAGAATGGTTCATAAGATCAGAAAAAGAAACTTTATGCAGGTTTCACGAAGATTATTCTCTTTTCACCATTAATGTTATTTTTCAACCCTTGAAATATATTCATCAATTTCACGACGAAAAGATTGCTCTTATGAAAAGCCTAGAAATAATGGACGAAGATGAATCAAAATATTTTGGTGGCGCTAAAAAAATTAAAAGCTTATTAGAATATCTTCGCACATAACTATAGTAAAATAGTACATCTACGGGGGCAGTTCTGATGAGCAGAGATAACTATAATCAATTGGTCAATAAATCTCATGAAATTTCAATAAAGTGGAGGTCTTTACCAGCTCCCCAAAGAGGTGAGTACATTAGAAAGTTTGGTGAAGAGCTCAGAAAACAAAAAGTTAATCTTGCAGCATTAATTACTGAAGAGGCAAGGAAAATCAAAACGGAGTCTTTGGGCGAAGTCCAAGAGGCAATTGATATGTGTGACTTTGCTGTTGGCTTAAGCAGACAACTTTATGGACTAACAATGCCAAGTGAAAGAGTTAATCATAGACTTCAAGAAATTTGGCATCCATTGGGAATAGTTGGATGTATCACGGCTTTCAACTTTCCAATGGCTGTTTTCGCTTGGAACTTCTGTTTAGCAGCAGTTTGTGGCAATAGCATTATTTGGAAACCAAGTCCTCGCTCAAATAAATGTGCAAGAGGTATTAAAAATGCCTGGGATAAGATAAGTGACGATTTTTCTGATCTTATTCTTATTTTAGAGGGTGGAAATGAGGAATCAGTTGCACTTTGTGAAGATAATAAAATTTCCTTAATATCAGCAACTGGAAGTACCCAAATGGGTAAAGAATTAGCACCAATTGTTTCAGCTAGACTCGGAAAATTACTGTTAGAGCTAGGTGGCAATAATGCTGCAATCATATGCCCAAGCGCGGACTTAGATCTTACCATTAAAGGCGTTGTTTTCTCAGCATGCGGTACTACTGGTCAAAGATGTACATCGTTAAGAAGGTTATTTGTTCATGAAGAAATATATGATGAATGTGTTTTAAGACTCGACGATTATGTCAATAATCTTATCATAGGTTGTCCTTCAAAAGACTCATCTCAAGTTGGACCTTTAATATCTGAAGAGAGCTTTAATAACATGCAAGTTATTTTAGATTCACTGAGGTCAAAAGATATTGAGATTTTGGGAGGGGAAAGATTAGAAATTGAAGATCCTAAAGAGTTTTATGTCAGACCAGCTCTTGTTTTGGTAGATCAAATTGAAGATGAGATGCTTAAAGAAACCTTTGCACCAATTTTATACATAAAGAAATTTAGTGACTTAAAAGATGCCATTTCAATGCAAAACAATGTCAAACAAGGATTAAGTAGTTCAATTTTCACAAATGACATGCGTGAGTCAGAATTATTTTTAAGTGAATCTGGAAGTGATTGTGGCATAGCAAATGTAAATATCGGAACAAGTGGAGCCGAAATTGGTGGAGCTTTTGGTGGTGAAAAAGACACTGGTGGTGGAAGAGAATCAGGATCAGATGCTTGGAAGAACTATATGAGACGTGTTACAGCCACGATAAATTATGGTGAAGAGCTTCCACTTGCTCAAGGGGTAGAGTTTGATGAAACCTAAGATAGGCATTGTAGGAAGTGGAAACATTGGATGGGCGCTTAAACAAATGCTTAAAGAGGATTATGAGATTCGTCAGGGCGATATTACAGACGGATTCGATGCCAGTAACATTGATCATGTGAAAGAATTTTTAAATGGTCTAGATGCAGTAATTTCTGCTGGACCCTTTTCTGTTAATAAAAATATCGCCGGCGTTGCTTCAAAAGAAGGCATAGCTTATTTTGATTTGACAGAAGATGTTGAGACTACTGATTTTATTAGAGGACTTAAGTCAAAAAGTATTTTGATGCCTCAGTGCGGATTGGCTCCAGGAGCAATAAATATCTGTGCTGCAGGTATGATGGAAGAATTTGACTCGGTTAATGAGGTTCTAATGCGAGTTGGAGCACTTCCAAGATTTACAACTAATGAGATGAGCTATTATTTAAGTTGGTCAACAAATGGCCTCATCAATGAGTACTGCAACGAAGCAGATGCCATTTATGAGGGGAAGGCCGTGAAACTTATGCCTTTAGAGGGCGCCGAAAAAATAGTAATTGAAGGTGAAAGCTTCGAAGCTTTTAATACAAGTGGTGGATGTGCAACTATGTGCGAAACATTTGAAGATAAGGTAGAAAATTTAACTTATAAAACTATTAGGTATCCTGGCCATTTAAATCATATGAAGTTCTTGTTTAATGATTTACATCTTAAAAAGAATAAAGAAATCTTGGAGAAACTTTTTGACAAAGAGGTACCTAGAACAAAAAATGATGTGATTATTTTTTTTGTTAAGGTAATTGGCCTTATAGATGGCGTACTGCAAGAAAAAACGTACCTAAGAAAGATTTATGGTGACAATAAATATAGCGCAATTCAATTAACCACAGCTTCAGGAGTTTGTAGCGTGCTAAAAATGTTTCTTGATGGAAAAATTGATACTAAAGGTTTTACAAAACAAGAGAATCTTTCTTGGAAAGATTTTATTGATAACAAATTTGGAAAGGTTTATGTTTAATAGTAATGCAAAAAATATAAAAAAATGCGATACTCGTATTATGAAGATAAACAAATTTTTTCTATCACTGTTCGTTATTTTTGTATTCTCAGGCTGTGCTCTAGTCACCGACGAATATCAGGCTAATCAAAGAAAAGTAATAGCATATTTATTGGAGGATCTTCCTTTGCCTGACGATGCTGAAATCATCAAAGTGCCAACAGTTTTGCTGGGAACGGGTGAAGCAATTTCAGGAAGAATTATCCTTGAATCTAATTATAGTCCAGCAGAAAACTTAATTTTTTATGGTAACGAAACACTCACAACCGGATGGCAATTAATTTCATCTAAAGTTGGTGAAGAAGTTACTCTGGTTTATTCAAAGTCAGGAAGATTTGCAACAATTTATATTGCACCAAGAGGAACCTTTGCCGGATTTTTTGCTGGAGATACTGGAAGTGATATTGATATATCTGTCGTACATCCAGATGCAATATCTATCCAAAATCCATACGAAGACCTTGATTACGATAATTTACCCGAAAGTCCTTAATTAATTTTCTATAAAATGGTTGACTTCAACCCTTTGAGTACTTCACATATTTTTGCTGTATTAATTACAGTTGCCTTAATAGTTTTATTACCTAAGTTATTTGAAAATAAAAGTGTTGAAACAAAAAATATTTTAATTTTTTCAATAATTACATTAATGTTAATAAATCATGTTATGGACTTTTACTACGAGGGTTATTTATACGAAATAAAGCTCGGACTACCCTTGCATTTATGTGATTTCTCTTCAGCATCAGTAATGCTATATTTTTTTACTAAGAGAAAAATTTTCTTTTTATTCGCTTTTTTTGCTGGAATTTCTGGAGCTGGAATGGCTATATTGACTCCAGACACTCAATATGGATTTCCTAACATTCACTATATAAGGCATATGGTTGGCCATGCAATGATTCTTCTAGGCGTTTCTTACGCAATTATTATTGATAATCAAAGACCTTACCAAAAAGATGTACACAGGGTTTTGATGGTCTTATCTGCCTTTTTAGTAGTAATTTACTTTATTAATTATTTATTAGGACCTCCAGCAAACTATTGGTATGTTGCGGAAAAACCACCTGGATCAAATGTAACAGGTTTTATGCGAGATGCACCATATCATATGATCGATGTATACATTCTTGCTGTAATTGTATGCTACTTAATATATTTTCCATATTTGATTAAAGATAAATTTAATAAACGTAAAGTAATATAAATGGCCAGTGTTTCAAATAAACAAATTCCTCAATGCTTCAGAGCGTACAGACCAAAGTGGCTTCAATGGTTGGGGAGAGCAGTGCTATCTATTTTAGGCTGGAAAGTTAGTGGAAAAATTTCAGAAGAGTTCGCAAATCAAAAGCTTGTTGTAATTGTTGCTCCTCATACATCTAATTGGGATGGCATTGTTGGCGTGGCAACACTTGCTGGATTGGACGCTAAAATTTCTTTTATTGGGAAACATACTGTATTCAAATATTTTGGTCTTGGAGCCTTCTTGCGATATATGGGAGGAATACCAGTTGATAGGTCTAAACCAGGCGGAATAATTAAGGATGCTTTGGATCAAATAAAAAAGATAGATTGTTCTTTGATCGCAATGGCACCTGAGGGCACGCGATCAAAGGTAAAAGACTGGAAAACAGGATTTTTAAGAATCGCAAAGGAGCTCAATACTAAAATCATTCTAGCCTCAATCGACTTCTCAAAAAAAGAGATCTTGCTTGGGAAGGCTTTTGCACCCTCAGGAGATAACGTTAAAGACATTTTAGATCTAAAAAACTATTACAGTTCTTTTACACCTAGACACCCTAGTAAATTTTAATTAAGAGCCTCTTCAATCATTTCATCTACAAGTTCTTCAACGATAAATAATGGTGGATTGCCATGATCTAAAACCGCGGAATGAAAATCTTTAATATTAAACTTGTCTCCTAATTTATCCATAGCTTTTTTTCTTAGTTCGAGCATTTTAATCATTCCTACTTTATAGCTAAGCGCCTGTCCTGGCCAAACAATATATCTCTCAATTTCAACTCTAACTTCGGTATCAGACATTCCAGTATTTGACTTCATATATTCCATAGCTTCTTCACGAGTCCATCTTTTGTAATGCATTCCTGTATCTACAACTAACCTGACTGCTCTAAATATTTCACTTTGAAGAATTCCTAGTTCATCATAAGGATTTTCTGCTAGCCCTGCTTCAAGTGCTAATTGTTCTGAATATAATGCCCATCCTTCTGAGAAAGCCGAAGTTCTATAACCAAATCTTCTATACATGGTTAGATTGTCGTTTTCTAGTGAATGTGCAATCTGATGATGATGACCGGGTGTAGCTTCATGATAAGCAAGGGTTCTCATGCTGTAAGTGGGAGTTTGTTTGATGTCATAAAGGTTAGCGTAAAAAACTCCAGGCCTGCTTCCGTCAAGTGCAGGCGCTTGATAATATCCACCAGCTGCAGTTTGTTCTGAATATTCAGGCACTGCTTTAACAATAACCTCAGATTTAGGCATTGTATGAAAATAGTCAGTCATGACCTCAATAGCTTCATCGACCATTTTCATATAATCATTTACAACTATCTCTTTTCTATCTGGTGTATCTGCATATAAAAAATCTGGATTTTCATTAAGATCATTCATAATCTCACCAACACTTTTGACAGTGTCATATCCAAGGCTTGTTAGAATTTCTCTCATTCTATTTGAAATCCTTTCAACCTCACTTAGACCCATTTGATGAATTTCCTCAGGTGAGAAATCTGTTGTTGTATAGGTTCTTATTCTTAATTTGTAATATTCATCTCCGCCTGGTTGAGACCATATGCCATGATTCTTATTTGCATTTTTTTGAGTTTTTTTCATAAATCCTAATAAGAGCTTAAAACCAGGTGTCACACTTTCATCAATAGCTTTTTTAATTTCTTGGTCAAGATTCTCTATATCCTCATCTGAAAGCTCAAGTTTATCTACTTTCATCATAAATTGACTATATAGAGGATGACCATCATATGAATAATTAATAAATTCATTTAATTGTTTTATCACATGCCCATAAACGAATTCAGGAGGATAAATTTCATTGATTGCCTGTTTTTCAAGATCTTTTAAAACTCCTTCGTATACCTCTTTAATTAAATTAACTCTTTTTATGTAATCGTTTGCTTCAGACTTATTTCTGATTGGGTGCATGCCACTCATAAATTCAACTGTATTTAGATGAATTCCTCCAATTTGATTTAGTGGATAATCTAAATATGGAAATTCCTTAAGCTCTTTTAAAGAATTTTCTAAATCAAAAATTGCAATTTTTTTTGTAATCCTTTGATTATCTGATAGTTTTGAGTCGTCGTATTTGTAAAGAGTTTTGATACTCTTTTCTAAATCTACTATGTCATTTTCAATATCATCTTCTTGGGGTATTGATAACTTTGAATTATGCTTTGTCAGCCAATTAAACCTATCAAACACTCCAATATAAGTCATTGCTTCAGGTGAATCCATCAGTCCAAACACAAGCTCTTTACCTAAATAATGATCAATTGAATAAGGTTTCATAAAAAAAAGATTAACCAAATATAATGAGGTGAGAATTACTGAAAGAGCAGCGAGCCTGCCAAGACCCTTAAGTATTTTTTTAATCATGATAAAATCCTTAAAACAATTTTTATTATTATGTCAGAAAAACTAGCAACACTTAAGAAAGAAGAAAATATATCAATCATTACCCTAGATGATGGAAAAGCAAATGTTTTTTCATCAAAAATGTCTAAAAATATTAACGAATGCTTGGATGAGGTCCCAACTGATAACGGCTGTTTAATAATTACTGGAAGGGAGGGTATTTTATCAGGAGGCTTTGATTTAAAAGTTATTCAAGGCGGTGAAATTGAGACGATTCAAGAAATGACCTTGGCAGGTTTTAAATTATTATCAAGAATCTTTTCTTTTCCGAGGCCTGTCATTGCTGCATGCTCAGGACATGCAGTTGCATTAGGAACTTTTTTACTATGTTGCTGCGATTATAGAATTGGTGTCAAAGGGGATTTTATGCTTGGAGCAAATGAGATGAGAACCAACATGGTTATTCCACCCCCAATTCTAGAGTTAATTAAATTTAGAGTAACTCAGGGTCACAAATACAGGGCAGTGTTAGGGGCAGAAATGTATTCCCTTGAAAATGCAATCAGTGCTGGATTGATGGACGAAGTAGTTGATCAAGACACCTTAATGAAAAGCGCTATGGAAAAAGCAGCAGATTTATCAACCATGGGACATCCAAGTTATTCTATGACAAAAGAATTATTTATAGCTGATGCTCTTAAAAAAATTAATGACGGAATTAGCAACCTATAAAAATCATAGGTGAGACTTATTCGTGAGTTCTATACTTGAGTATAACATTCAAAGCTTTTCGTCGAACTCTGATATAAATCTATTAAATGAAATTTATCTTTTAAATCAATCAAATACACCTGAGGTTGGCAGCTTGGACTCAGTTGATCATTTGCAAAACCTCTTGCAAATGAGCTTATTAAATTTATTTGTTTCGAAGAATGAAGAAATGATAGGTTTTATAATTTGTTTCAAAGAAAATAGTAACTATTCTTCCAAAAATTATAAATTTTTTTCTGAAAGAGAGAAAAAGTTTCTTTATATCGATCGAGTTGCTATTGCTGAGAAATATAGAAGAAAAGGATTTGGTAAGAATCTATATAACAAGTTAGAAAATTTATGCATAGAGAATAAAATTCCACTTTGTTGTGAAGTAAATACATTTCCAATGAATAAAGCTTCAATAGATTTCCATAAGAATCTAGGCTTTATCGAGGTTGGTAATATGACTTTTACTCAAAACGAAGGATCTAGATCTGGAAAAGGTTCTGTTGTATATCTTAAAAAAGATATATCTAAATAAAGTACATAAATTTAATATTTAAAGATTTTTACTGTGTTAGAGTTAAATATATTCATGGAAACAACTCTATTATTTAAAACTTTAGTGATTCTCTCTGGAGAGCTATTTTTGATGCTGTCAGTATGCTTTTACTGTCTAAACAAAGCCAGAAAAGCATATGAATCAAATTCTTCTTTTTTAGGTTTATATTTTAGAGGAGCAGTCAATATGAAGGGACAGCTCGACCTAATTCCTTATGGAAAAGTAAGTGATACATTTCCAAAAAAAATGTCTAAAAAGATCAACGAAGATGATTGGGAACAAAAAGAAGCTAATTCTCAAGAAGAGGTAATTGAGCTTTTGAAAGATGGATATTTTCATGTGACCAAAGTCTCTCCATGGATTATAGTATTTTTTATCTTCAATACAATTACTCTGTTTGGAACACTTCTTGCTGTAGATTTTTTCAACCTAGGATTTGAAATAGGCTTATTTATTTTTACTTTGACATCTTTAAGTTTTGGACCTTTGCTAGCCCTGATAATGCTTGAAATGGATGAGAATGATGGATTTACTGCATTAAAAATTGTTCTTGTTGTGACTATGTTAACCGGCTTTATTGGATATAGTGACTTTTATTCTTTCTCAGAAAATAAAATTTTCGGAGCTTTTTTACTAATAGCATTACTTGGATTATTGCTATTTAATTTAGCTCGCTTCTTCATAAGTATAAGCAGACCAACTGTAAGAGCTGGAGCTATTTTTGGCGCAGTGCTTTTTTCATTATTCTTACTATATGATTTTAACTACATAAAACAAAGAGAGGACCTAGTATCTAATAATTGGGAAACTGCCCTTGAAATGGCATTTATTTTATATTTAGATATTATTAATTTATTATTAGAAATATTAGACGCTATGGGTAACTCATAGGAGGTTTAAAATGGCAACATATGAATGTAAATCTTGTGGCATGTCGGTAAAAACAATTTGTGGAAAATGTGATGAGCCGCTTGTGGATGGAATATTAAAAACTGATGATGGATCAGAGGTTCAGGTATCTGAATGCCCTGTTGGTTGTGGGAAAATTAAGTCACCATTATGCTGTGGTTTAGATATGAGTTGTAAAATTTAGAAATTAATTTGGTAACCAATTTTTAAAGAAGTATCAAATAGTTTGCTAGAAAACATTTCCACACTAATAGCACTTCTTTTATTAAAGTTATATAGGATTCCTGCTCCAATTTTTTGATCAGAGTCTTCATCAAGCATAAATTCGATAGACTGAGTGCAAACTTGACCAGTAGGACATTCTTTTTGAACTACTTCAGCGTCTTTTGAAAAATCTACAAATAATTTACCTTCCCATCCTTTAGGGCTTCCAAATCTAATACCTGCTACAGCATTAGCCTTTGAATCATCTTCGGAAAATGAATTGATATTAGTTTCATATGCTGTTCCTTTAATACCAAGTTCAGCGTAAACATCAAAGATATTTTTTACACTCAATTTAACTCCCTTGCCAGAGATAGAACCAAATATATCTCCTATACCAGCATGTATGCCTAATCTTGCTGAGTTAATAATTCTTTCATATGAACCATTTTGAGAATCTACTTCTTCTGCTCTCCTTTCAGCAACAATATATAAGCCTCCAGGTAAAGGTAAATTGATTTTTGCTCCAATATCAGTAGTATCTGTTTGAATAATGCTTAGTTCTAGATAAGAGTAATCAAAATCACTAGATTTATCATCATCTTTATCTGCATTAATATTGAACGATGCAATAAGTATAAGTGATAAAAAATAACGCCTCATGATTTAATATTAACAAATTGTTTTAACTTAATTAATTACTAATTCATATTTATGTTAATTAAAACTTTAATTATTTATAATCTATATATGAAAAGCCTATTAACATGTTGTCTTATTTTTATTTCAACCAGTACTTTGGCAGAACTAAAAATAAAGCTTGATCAAGAAATAGAAGAGTTAATGCCTAAAGTAATTGAATGGAGACATGACATTCATCAGTATCCAGAATTAGGCAACAGAGAATTCAGAACTTCAAAGAAAATCGAAGAACATTTGGTTTCTCTTGGAATAGAAGTCGAAACAAAGATTGCTTATACAGGGTTAGTTGGATTAATAAAAGGTGGTAAACCTGGTCCTACAATTGCTCTAAGGGCTGATATGGATGCCTTGCCAGTAGAAGAAAAAACCGGATTACCTTTTGCATCGAAAGTTAGAACCACATATTTGGGTAATGATGTTGGTGTAATGCATGCCTGTGGACATGATGCGCATGTTGCAATCTTAATGGGCGTTGCAGAATTTTTGGCTAAAAATAAATCAGATATTAAAGGCAATATAATGCTTATTTTTCAACCTGCTGAGGAAGGTCCACCTGAAGATGAGGGTGGCGGTGCCAAAATGATGCTTGAGGAAGGTATATTTGACAGATACAATCCTGAAGTAATTTTTGGCTTGCATGTAACCAACATACCTAACGGAGTTTTACTTGTTAAATCAGGTCCAGCAATGGCTGCTGCATCATCCTACAGAATAAAAATTAAGGGAGTTCAAGCACACGGATCAACTCCATGGGCAGGCATTGATCCAATTATGGCTACATCCCAATTAATTGAATCTCTGAATACAGTCGTTAGTAGGAGAATTAATATAATTAATAATCCTGCAGTTGTATCAGTTGGAATGATCAAAACTGGAACCAGAGCAAATATTATTCCAGAAGACTCTATGCTTATGGGAACAATAAGAACATTTGATCCTGAACTTAGAAAAGAGGTATATGAAGAAATAGAACAAATTGCTTCTGGAGTTGCTGTTGGAACTGGGACAGAAATTACAGTTGAGTTTGATGTTGGAGGATTTTTCCCTGTTACTTACAATGATCCTAAATTAGTGGAGGCAATGAAAGGTTCGCTCGCTTCAGCCTCACCAGGAAAATTTGTTGAATCTGATATCCCTGTAACAGGTGCTGAAGATTTCTCTTATTTTTCTCAAGAGATTCCAGGTTTATATTTTTGGTTAGGAGTTAACAAGCCTGGCGTTGGATTGGATGCTGTTAATTTTGGAGATAGATCTGGCGTGCCAGGAAATCATTCACCATATTTCATAGTTGATGATTCAGCCTTGGACAAAGGGGTCAGAGCCTTTGTTCATCTAGTTGATGATTATCCAGATAAATTTTAATTTTTAAGATAGGAGAGAATAGTGGCAATACCGAAACATATTAAAGACAATATTTCTATGCCTGTAATTGGAGCACCGTTGTTCTTGATATCAGGTCCTGATCTAGTAATAGCTCAATGTAAAGCTGGAATAATTGGTTCATTTCCAGCATTGAATGCTAGACCACAACATGTTCTTGAGGAATGGATCATAAGAATAAAAACAGAATTAGCTGAGTATCAAGAACAAAATCCTGATGCAAAAGTTGCTCCTTTCGCAGTTAATCAAATTTGTCATGGATCAAACGATAGATTGATGGATGACATGGAAACATGTGTTAAACATGAAGTTCCTATAATTATTACCTCTTTAAGACCGCCTGCTGAAATCGTTGAGGCTGCTCATAGTTACGGAGGTTTGGTATTTCATGATGTAATAAGCGTAAGACATGCTAGAAAGGCAGCTGAACAGGGTGTCGACGGTTTAATACTTGTATGTGCAGGAGCAGGTGGTCATGCAGGTGCTCTATCTCCGTTTGCGCTACTAAGAGAAGTAAAGGAGTGGTTTGATGGAACTGTCATTTTATCTGGATCGATCGGTGATGGATATTCTGTTGCTTCTTCTCTAGCTTTAGGTGCAGACTTTGCATATATGGGCACGAGATTTATTGCAAGCAAAGAAGCTAACGCTGATCAGGAATATAAAAAAATGCTAGAAGAAAGCGCTGCCTCTGACATAGTATATTCATCATTATTTACTGGAGTTCTTGGAAACTATTTGAAACCATCTATAGCAAATGCTGGGTTAGATCCAGATAATTTACCTGATGCTGATAAATCAGCGATGAATTTTGGATCAGGAGGAAATACAGACTCTAAAGCATGGAAAGATATCTGGGGATCTGGACAAGGAATTGGAAGAATTACTGATTCTCCTTCAGTCTCAGAACTTGTAGATCGACTGAAAGCTGAATATCTTGAATCAGCAAAAGAGTTGCAAAATAAAGTAAATCTATAGATTTTTTGAAGACTTAAATATATCATTCACACATTGTTAACTATTTTTATTGTGGGGATGAATAGTTTAATTTTATTATCAATAATCGTAACTTCTGTACTTTCAGTTATTCTTTTACTTTTTTCATCTGGAAAAGGTCTTGAAGGAACTAAAGGAATTACAGATGAGTACGTTACAGAGAGTGGTTTAAAGAAGACAGCTAGAAAAGATAGAACAGATTATCTAGTTTAATTTATGCCAAAAAAAAATTTCAGAAAGCTTTTTCTTGAAGGCTGGAACCGTCTTTTCGAAAAAGAAGAAGATATTAATAAACTCAGAACACAGAGTCTATACAGGGCAAAAAAGGGCATAATGAACGTTGGAACTCCTCATGACTGGGAAGACTACGAAGAATATAAAAAATCAGAAGAAGAAAAAATAATCCCTAAATAATTTTATGAATATTGGTTTTATCGGCTTAGGAGTGATGGGTTTTCCAATGGCAGGACACCTTCATAAAAGTAAGCATAATGTTGCTGTATTCAATAGGTCTTCAAATAAAGTAGAAAAATGGATCAAAGATTATGAGGGCAAAGCATTCAAGAACATAGAAGATATTGCTCAATTTTCAGATGTAATTATATTATGCATAACAAAAGATCAGGATGTTAAAGAGGTATTAATAAAAAACCAAGATTTCTCTAATAAACTTAAAGAAGGAACAGTTATTGTTGATCACACCACAACTTCTTCAGATTTGCCTATTGAATTAAATAAAATTTTGAATATTAAAGGAATTGAATACCTAGATGCACCAATTTCTGGAGGTCAAGCCGGCGCTGAATCAGGACAGCTCTCAATAATGATTGGAGGAAATAAGAATGCTTTTAATAAAATAGATGATGTTTTAAATTGCTATTCAAAATTTACGAAATATATGGGTAAAAGTGGCAGTGGGCAACTAACAAAAATGGTAAATCAAATATGTATTGCAGGACTAATACAAGCTTTATCAGAAGGCATTAATTTTTCAGAAAACGTTGGACTCAATAGCAAAGATGTACTAGAAGTAGTTTCTAAGGGCGCTGCACAATCATGGCAAATGGATAATAGATGGGAAACAATGCTTCAGGATAGCTACGATCATGGCTTTGCTGTTGATTTAATGAGGAAAGACCTTGAAATTGTGATAAATGAGGCTAGCAAATCAAATATTGATATTAATATTACTAAATTGATAAATGAATTTTATAAAGATATTCAAAATGAAGGTGGAGGGCGATGGGATACATCAAGCCTTTTAAAAAGATTACAAAAATTTGCTTAAGTTATTATTCTTGATAAATAAACAAAGATTCCAAATCCAATAAGTATCCATCCAGACATTGATTCAACAGAACCAGGGTCTATGCTCATTGATTCTTCATACATGGAATAAAAACTTTCTGGGAAAGCTACAATCCAAACGACACCAAAAATATGAAATATCATTATCAATCCAACCATCCAATTCATAGGCTGACTTGTAAACACTATAAAAGAAGCAACAATAATGAAAATTAATTCTATTGTGAGCAACGTATTTATATTTTTCTTAGCATACAAATATCTTAAAAGTCCGATATCTTTTACGTAAGAGTATAAAAACAGAAATCCATAAATCATGTATAAGGATGATAGAAGAATTATCATAAATTATTATAGGTCTCCTTCTTTCCTAACCTCACTTCTCTCAACTTCGAATTTTTCACCATACCTTGCAGCAAGTTTCTCTTGATTCTCACTTATTACTTCATATGGATCTAAGTTAAGAGCAGCGCAGGCTGTAACCCAATACCACATAATGTCTCCAAGCTCTCTTTTCATATGAAAAATATTATCTTCATTGGGCGGTTTTCCTTGTAAAAACATTTTTTTTACTATTTCTACAAACTCACCAGTTTCACTTCCAAGACCTAATGCAGCGGTCAATAAGCGCGGAGTCTTAATTGATGAACTACTTTCAATGTCATCAAAACTATTCTTAAGCGAATCCAAGTCAATACTTGGATCGCTAGTAACTTTAGTTACAAAATCGGTGTAAGTTGAAAAGAAGTTCTTAATTTCTTCGCTCATTTTTTCTCCATAATATAATATTTAATTCTAACATCTGATCTAGAAAGATGAGTCCTGCCATGACAATTTTGAAATAAATTCAGAAGAATAAGCTTTTTGTTTATCTAAAACCTTCATATTTTTTAGATCAACTCCACATAAATTTTCATAATCTTGTAATGATCTTGTGTCACCAAGACCAAACTCATCATTAATTTCATAATTAATGACTTTTCTTAATCTCTCTATGCTTATTTCTTCTCTTTGATGCCATTTAATATTTCTACCCTCATCTTCGCTAGTATCCCAATGTAACTTTCTTTTTATGTCTGTGACTTCGTTATATAAGTGAAATAGTGGAGCCTCAGGAATATGGAATATCCCAAAGCCTCTTGTAAAGGCTCTCAGTACTAGGGATATTTCTTCACCATAAAAATAAAAAATTGGGTCGTATGGAACTTTCTTTACAAAGTCTGATGTTGTAAAAATAAATCCTGCTGCTAGCAGGAATCCATGTGTTATTTCTTCATTTGAAATAGCACCAATCTGTCTGCAGAAATTCCCTTTTATAAACATTGAATCTTCTCTAAAAGTAATTACATGTGTATTTTTATCATCTCTATTCATTGAAAACTCATGATTGTCGTAGTCAAGAACTTCAAAAGCTCTTGGGTAACATGTAATTATTGGATTTTTATGCAATTCAGAATCAACCTTCTGTATCTTATTGATGTATTTTATTAAGTATGAATCCCAGTCTTCTTCGAATTGAGAGTGTGAGTCAATTTGTAAATAATATTTTTCGTTTGTAAATTTTTTTTGAATCCTTGCTCTAGCCCAACATGGACCTTCAGATGAAAGTGGATCAATATGTTCATAATGAATTTGATCCTTAAATGAGAATTTATCAATATTGAGTGGATAGCTTGATTGATCGCATACTCCAAATACTAAGTTTTCAGGATTTTTACATGATTCGTATGCACTTATAATTGTGGACTCAAGCAAGGGATCCTGATAGGAAGCAATCGAAATAAAAATTTTCATAACAAATTTATTTATAATATAAAAATAGTATAATTTGTATCGCAAATGGAACCAAAAAAAATATCTGATAACGTCACTCTTTATTCTGCAGATCCAATTGTTTACGTAGTAAATAATTTTTTATCTGATGATGAATGTGAAGCTTTTGTTGAAATGGGTAAGGGTAGAATGGAAAGAGCTAAGGTAATTTCAGATGATGAAAGTGAATTTCATGCAAGTAGGACTAATGATTTTTGTTGGTTGGAACATAGTGCATCTGATGTCATTCATGAAGTAAGTAAGCGATTCTCTGTTTTAGTTAAGATGCCAATAAACAATGCTGAACAATTTCAGCTAGTCTATTATGGACCTGGTAATGAATATAAGCCTCATTTTGACGCTTTTGATAAGACTACAAAAGAGGGACAAAATAATTGGTTTCCGGGTGGTCAAAGAATGGTGACAGCCCTTGCTTATTTGAATGATGTTGAGGAAGGAGGCGCTACGGATTTTCCAAAAATAAATGTTTCTGTAAAACCAAATAAAGGTGACGTAGTAGTTTTCCATAATTGTATAGAGGGCACAACTGAGATTAATCCTCAAGCACTTCATGGTGGTTCGCCAGTTGTTGCGGGTGAAAAATGGGCAGTAAATCTCTGGTTTAGGGAATCAGCAATCTATTAATCATTACTTTTCAAAGACCTTTGACTGTCAGCGATATTATATAAATGCTCTTGAGCCTCTGGCTTGAGTTGTGCTACACCCATAGTAAGCACATCTATTACAGCTGTATATGCAATCCTAGATGTAACTGGTTTTGATATTCTGTTGTTGATACCTACATTAATTGTTAGAGGATAATCACAAATATTTGCAAGTGGAGTGTCGCCTGGCATTATCCCGATTACTTTGACACCATTTTTTCTTACAATTTTTACACTTTCTATTAACGCAGTTGTAGTTCCTGATTGTGATATTGCCACCACAACATCTTCTTTTTCAAGAGAGTTAGCTGACATAAACTGAAGATGTGGATCTGATATATTTGATGATGGAATCTTTAATCTAAAAAATTTGTGCTGACCATCCATTGCTACCGGAGCTGAACCACCAAAAGCATAAAATTCTACACGTTTTGCATTTACCAAGGTTTCAATAGCATTTTCAAGGATATCTTGATCAATTTGCGACCGAACATTTAATATTTCACTGATACTGGTATCGAAAACTTTCTCACAGAGCTCATGAATAGAATCATCTTCATCTATTTCATACATTACAAAATAATCATCTGCTGCTAATTGCTGAGATAAATTAATTTTTAGTTCTTGAAAACCTGAAAATCCTATTGCTTTGCAAAATCTAATAAGTGTAGGTTCACTTATACCCATAGCCTCTGATGCTTCTGCAGTTTTCATGGTGATGACAGATTTAGAATTTTCTAATATAAACTCTCCGACTACTTTTTCCGACTTTCTTAAATCTGGTATCGAATTCTTAATTTGTCTCAATAATTTTGTCGACATAAGGTTAGAATATCTAACTTAAAGAAAAAAATGAATCCCTAAATGGACGTATCTCATATTTTAGACAATTTAAATGAAGAACAGCGAAAAGCTGTCACTTCAGAAAAACAACATTTGCTAGTTTTAGCTGGTGCTGGCTCAGGTAAAACAAGAGTTTTAGTGCATAAAATTGCATGGGAAGTTGAGGCTTTAGGCAGAAATCCTTCCTCAATAATGGCAGTTACCTTCACAAACAAAGCTGCAAATGAGATGCGCTCAAGAATTGAATCGCTGCTTCAGGCCCCAATGCTAGATTCGTGGGTTGGAACCTTTCATGGACTATCTCATAAACTTTTAAAAAGATTTTATAAAGAAGCAGGATTGTCTAGCAGTTTTACTATTCTAGATTCTGATGATCAGTTACGAATAATAAAAAGAATTTCTAAAGAACTGAACTTGGATGAGGCACAATGGCCAGCAAGACAGAGCCAATGGCAAATTAATGCTTGGAAAGATGATGGATTACGTCAAAAGGATGTTGATGATAAAGAGGATTTCTATACTGAAACAATAAGCAAAGTTTACAAAGAGTATGAAGAAACATGTCAAAGAGATGATTTGGTTGATTTTGGCGAGCTCTTATTAAAGTCTTATGAGGTTTTAATCAATTCAAAGTCTGTAAAAACTTTTTTTCAAACGAGATTCCAATCAATCCTTATAGATGAGTTTCAGGATACCAATACTATTCAATATAAGTGGCTTCAAGAAATAGCCTCAAGAGATTCTAATGTAACGGCAGTGGGGGATGATGACCAGTCGATTTATGGATGGAGAGGAGCAAAGGTTGAGCATGTAAATTCGTTCTCAAAAGATTATAAACAAACTGAAATTATTAGATTAGAACAAAATTACAGGTCAACAAACATTATTCTCAATGCTGCTAATGCTTTAATTGATAACAACAAAGATAGGCTGGGTAAAAATCTTTGGACAGATAAAGTAGAAGGTGAACAAATAGTTCTCTATCAGGCATATAACGAACAAGATGAGGCGAGATTTGTGGCTGATATTTTAAAAGAATGGATGAATAAAGGTGGCTCTTATGAAGAGGCTGCAGTGTTATATCGTTCTAATGCTCAATCAAGAGCAATTGAAGAGGCATTACTTCGTGTGAGTATTCCTTACAGGATATACGGAGGCCTGAGGTTTTACGAAAGACTAGAAATAAAGAATGCTATTTCATATTTGAGAATTATTTTTAATAACAATGATAATCCTTCATTTGAGCGATCAATCTCAAATCCAACAAGAGGTGTTGGTGAAAAAACATTAGCAAAAATTAGAAATGCTGCAAAACAATATAATATTTCTTATATAAAAGCTTCAGCGAAACTAATCGATGAAGGAAAAATTTCAGGAAGAGGAGGATCTGGATTAAAAGATTATCTTGAATTTATTGCTGGTTGTAAGGGGTTTATCGAAGAGAATTCTTTATCTGACCTTATGGAGCTAATTATCAAAGAAACTGGTTTATATGCTTATCATGCAAAAGAAGCTGGAGAAAAAGGAAAAACACGAACTGAAAACCTAGAGGAACTAATTACGGCTACAAAAAATTTTGAGCAAAGCATTAAAGATGAAAGAACAAATATAGAAATTGCTGAAAGTTATCTCGATATTATTTCTTTAGATTCTGGCGATAGGCAAGCATCAGAACACGATGATGCTGCACAACTTATGACAATGCACTCTGCAAAAGGACTTGAATTCAAATTAGTTCTTCTAACAGGTCTTGAGGAGAGTCTTTTCCCGCATGGTAGATCAATGGAGAGCGCATCGCAGTTAGAAGAGGAAAGGAGGCTTTGCTATGTTGCAATTACAAGAGCAATGGAAAAACTTTACATTACACATGCAGAATCAAGGCGTCTTCATGGAACAGATACCTTTAATCCACCTTCAAGATTTTTGCGGGAAATTCCAAAAGATCTAATTGATGAAATAAGACCTAGAGCACAAACTAATATTCCTTATAATAGAAAAGACTTCAATGAGACAAAAATTGAATTTGAGGAGGAGATAGGTATTGCTCTTGGACAAAAAGTTTTGCACAAAAAATTTGGTGAGGGTATTGTGCTTAACTATGAAGGCTCGGGAGATGCTGCAAGAGTTCAAGTAAATTTTGATAGTTCAGGAACGAAGTGGTTAGTTATGGCTTACGCAAACCTAGAAAAAATCTAATGAGAAATTTAACTTACATATTAACTTTGATAGTTTTGATTGGTTGTTCTGGCGAGCAATCTATCGGATCAGACGAAGATGTCTTGAAAGAGAAAAAATATAATTGGCGCTTAGTTACGTCTTGGCCAAAAAATTATCCTGGTCTAGGTATGGCACCTGAAAGAATTGCTGATCTTGTTGAAGAAATGAGTGATGGCCAGATGACTATTACTGTTTATGGTGCAGAAGAACAAGTTCCTGCTTTTGGTGTGTTTGATGCTGTATCAAGCGGCTCACATCAAATGGGTCACAGTGGGGGCTATTTTTGGAAAGGTAAAGTCCCAGCTGCTCAATTTTTTACAAGTGTTCCTTTTGGCCTAACAGCTGATGAGATCAACGCCTGGGTGAATAGGGGTGGCGGCTTGGAGTTATGGCGAGAAATATATCAACCATTTAATATTTACCCAATTCCTGCTGGAAACACAGGTACACAGATGTTTGGATGGTTTAATAAAGAAATAAATTCTCTAGCAGATATTAAAGGATTAAAAATGCGTATACCAGGAATTGGGGGAGAAGTCTTAAAAGAAGCTGGAGGTATCCCAGTAACTCTGCCAGGTGGAGAACTTTTTACAGCGCTTCAGACAGGAGTCATAGATGCTACAGAGTGGGTAGGCCCATATAACGACCTTACATTTGGATTTCATCAAGCAGCTAAATATTATTATTACCCTGGATGGCACGAACCTGGCCCAATGCTTGAATTATTAATCAACAAAGATGCATGGGAGTCATTGCCAAAACATCTGCAAATCATTATTGAAACAGCATCAAAAGCTGTAAATCAAGATATGCTTGATGAATACTTAGCAAAAAACAACCAGGCACTTACGGAATTGGTCGAAGTTCATGGTGTTGAACTTAGAAAGCTGCCAGACGATGTAATTGAAGAATTTAGAAAAATTTCAAATAGAATTCTTGATGATTTAGCCAGTGAAGACGAAACCATTGCAAAAGTTTATAGCTCTTATCTCAAGTTTAAAAATGATGTATCTGCATATCATGAAATTTCTGAAGATGCATTTATTGAAGCTAGAAATAAATAGTGCTTGAAGACTTAACATTTAAATCACTTGGTATCGTGAATTATCATGAGACTTTAGAATTAATGAAGTCTCACATTAAAAGTGAGAATTTCAAAAATGAAATTTGGTTATTAGAACATCCACCAATTTTTACTCTTGGTACAGCTGCAGATAAAGACCATATACTAAATGCAAAAGATATCCCTATTGTTCAATCAGACAGAGGTGGAGAGGTTACGTACCATGGTCCAGGACAAATTGTTATTTACTTTTTACTAGATGTTAAGAAATTAGATTTTGGTCCCAAGAAATTAGTTTTAACCTTACAAAATTTTATTAAAGATTTGCTCGAAGAGATATCAATCGATTGCAATTTTATTGAAGGAGCTCCAGGAGTTTATGTAAAAAAAAAGAAAATTGCCTCCGTTGGACTTAGAATCTCTAAGGGTAGGTCTTACCATGGAATTAGCCTTAATTTTAATATGGATTTATCACCCTTTAATCAGATAAATCCTTGTGGATATAAAGGTTTAGAAGTAACTCAAATCAAAGACTTGAATCAGGAGATAACAAAAATTCAACTTGAAAAAATGATAATTAACATATTAAGACAAGTTTTTTAAAGCAATTAGATCTGCTACTTGTTTTATCTCAAATATGGTCATATATTAATAATATGAACAAAAAAAATGTATTTTTCATAACACTAGTTGTAATTTTTTCTTTTGAAATAGATGCTGCCAAATATGACAAAGAAGATCCATCTGAACTATATGAGAAAGCAACTAATCAACTAAAAAAAGAAAATTATAAAGCCGCCCTTAAAACCTTAAAAAAATATACAAAAGCAGAAAAAAAAGATGCCGATGGATGGACTTTGTTAGCTTTCACAAATAGAAAGTTAAAAAACTATGCTAAAGCAGAAGATCTATATGAAAAAGCTCTAAAACTAGATCCAAAAAATAAAATCGCCCTCGAATATCAAGGAGAATTATTTGTTGAGCTTGATAGGTTGGATGAAGCGAATGCCAATCTTGTAAAATTAGTTGAGCTTTGCCCAAACTCTTGTGAGGAGCTAGAAATGCTCCGAGATTACATTGATGGCAATCAAACTAAAGCCTGGTAACTTGAAAAAAGTTTTTGAAGCAAATTTAAAATTTTTGATATGGAAATAATAGCAACGACAAAGATTACCAATAGAGATGGCATCAAAGCTATTAAGAATGGCCAAAAGTTTAATAAATTTTCTGATATTCCAACACCTAAGAAGCCAAGCTGGTTAAAAGTTAAAGCAGAATTCAATCCAAACTTTCATAAAGTTAAAGAACAGGTTCAAAGCAAACAACTTTACACAGTTTGCGAGGAAGCACATTGCCCTAATATCACCGAGTGTTGGTCAGCAGGAACAGCTACTTTTATGTTGATGGGATCAGTTTGCACTAGAGCGTGTAAATTCTGCTCTGTAGATACTGGAAATCCAAACGGTTGGCTTGATAAAGATGAACCAATGAATACTGCAAAAGCTGTTGAGATAATGAAATTAAAATACGTAGTTTTAACATCAGTTAATAGAGATGATCTTCCTGATGGAGGAGCGCAACATTTTGCTGATACTGTAAAACTTATAAAAGAATTAAATCCAAATACTGCAGTAGAGGCCTTAACTCCAGATTTTAAAGGTTTATCTTCATCAATAGATACTTTGGTAAATTGTGGACTAGAGGTTTTTGCTCAAAATATTGAAACTGTTGAAAGACTAACGCATCAAGTTAGAGATATTCGAGCGGGTTATCAGCAAACATTGGATGTGCTTGCTGAATCAAAACGCATAAATCCGAAGGTGCTTACCAAAACCAGTATTATTCTAGGCCTGGGAGAAACTAATACTGAGATAGAAAAGACAATGGATGACCTAATTGAAAATAAAGTAGACATATTAACTATTGGTCAATATTTAAGACCAACAAGAAATCATCATCCTATTGAGAGGTGGGTAACACCGGAAGAATTTGATAAATATAGACAAATAGGACTCAAAAAAGGATTTCTTGAAGTGGTCTCTGGACCTATGGTCAGATCAAGCTACAGAGCTGAAAGAGTTTTAGAGAAAAATAACGCTGGTCTTTGAATCATAACTATATTTTTAGATCCTTAATAATTTTATTAATTTCTTCAACCTTCACTCAACCATCCATTTTAAGTAGGAGGGAAACCAACCATCTTCTTCTTTATCATAAGCTTCATACCACCCAGAACCACCTTGAAAATCTAGATGAAAATCATGTCGCTCACCTTTATAGTCAACCGCTCTGATAGTATCTTCATCAAATGGTTTATCTCCATTTTGATCGAAAATACCACCGAAAACATTGCAATAGTAGAGCCATGAAAGGTCATATTCTTCATTGGTGTCAGGATTATCGATAATCAATTTTAGGTCCCTAAGCTTAAAATCGTTAGCTACTTCAAAAGAGGTATGAAGGGTTCCAGAGGAATAAGGTATAACTTCAAATATGACAGCATGCCCCTCTGCAATAGCTTCCTTAGCCCCCAAATGCTGGAAGTCATCGTCACCAATTGGTTTCCAAACACAATCATCTGCATCAACATTATCTGGAGAACCATATGGAAAACCATAGTCTGCAATAGCCATTTCGATGTAGTCAGGGTTTTCAAAATCTTCCATTTCAGTATATTCAAACATACACGGGAAAAATGCCTTTTCCTCTCCATCAATAATGGCAGTATATTTGCAGCCTTCATTTCGAGGTGCGATACCATGTGAAATCAATGTAACCTTAGCATGCTCCTCCACAATCTCTATTGGCTCTCGATAATTTAAACCATTCGCCTCATTTACTTTATTTTCTTCTAATAGTTCCCTAGTTGCTGCATCGATTTCGTATGCATAAACTTGGACTCCTGGTGCTTCAATTTTAAGCTCTAATTTCATAATTTTTATTGTCCCCAACTTTAAGAATTAAACACTTATTACCTTAGCAGTAATAATATTAATATGGAAATAAAAAGATTCTGAGGTGACTATGAAAGATGGGTATTGTTACCTTTAGCTGAAAAATCAGCTTCATCAAATTCTTTTTTTTCGATATCATCGCCATAAATTCCAAACATACTGTCTTGTCCAGGCAGGTAAAGAAAAATATAGAAACCTCCTCTATTATGAGCAAAGAAATGACTCTCTCCCCATGACAGCTCATTAGTTTTATAAAGAAAAATTATATTTTTTTCAGGATGGTTAATAGGATAATGACTATGTTCATTTCCTAAATCTCCGGTGTTAACAAGTTGTTCTCCGTTAAGGACATTCAAAAAATAAACAATCGTGTTTGGTTTTGCATAGTAAATGTTGGTTTTTGATTTCTTCAAATTATTACAAGTAAGCTAGACCTCAAAAAAGAAATATCAATACATTCGTATTAATCATGGCCTTCTCATTTTAAACTTTTTAAAGCTCTAATTATTCTCGAAAGTTCAGCATCAGCCCTAAGGAAATTTGTTTTAGTTAATGTTCTTGCTTGCCAGTAATCCTCATAACCATCTTCCATCCATTGTTTTCGAAATAATTGAAAAGTCCTTTTCAGGTACTTCTGTAATAATTGGATATCTGCAATTGCATTAAGATTATTCTTTTTAAGCCACGATTCAACTTCAAAAGAATCACTCTGAGCAACTTTTTCTACAAACATTTCTAGAATAGTAGATAACTCAGTATTGATGTTTTTTAAGTCTTTTATTGATTTTGAATCTTTCATAATTAATTTAGAAATTTGTTTTCATTAATCATAGTATCATCAACATGTTTTGGAACAATCCTTATATTGGGAAATATCTTTTTAAGCCGAACAAAGCTTTGAATGTTTTCCATAGAGTCGTCGAACAGATAAGCTGCTTGGTATTGATGAGATTCTAAATATTTACTGATAATTAATTTTTTTGCTTCTGCAGTTTTTAGCTTAGCAAAGTTTCCTGCCCTTTCAACATAGATATGATTAATATCTAGTCCTGAGGATTTTAGGTATTCAAGAAAAAGATCTTTACAATCAAAATCGGATCTTGCTGTTAATAAAATTGTTTTGGATCCATAGGCAGCTTTTTTTATGCAATCCTGCGCCCTTTTAATAATTGGATTGATTGGCTGTGACTCGTTTACAAATTTTTTTGAGTCCTTGAACTCTGCAAAACAAATGATTTCATCGTCTTTTATCTTAAAGTCTTTTAATTCTTGAGAGTTTAAATATTTAACTTTACCCTTGCTATTTGTTACTTTTGCCCTGGCGGTAGTCTGGAATAGGGTGTCATCTATATCAAAAACATAGAGAGATTTAATATGCTTTTTAGTCATCGCTTTTAGAGCTCCAAATCATGTTGAGTTTATTTTTATCAAGCTCCCAAACTTCAACTTTCATATTTGATGAAAATTCAAGTGTCAATCCATCTTCGGATAGATGATCTCTCTTATTCCATTGAATTAACATGGCTTTACAAGTATTTTCTTTAGATAAATGTTTGGCTCTAGATTTAAGATAAATCTTTAGTTGACTTAAGTACTCAATTTTATTTTCTAATGCCGCCTGTTTTGTCTCAATAATGAGATCTTCTTTTATGCCAAGGTTCTTTTGTTGAGGAATATAAAAATCAGCAATAATATATCCAACAGGATGCTTTTTATATAACACATCAAGCGAGAGCTCTTTCTCATAGGCCACTTTAGAATTTATGAATTCAACTGCTAATGCAGCCTGCAAAACATTTTCTTTAAATCCTGCACCTAACTCTCTTTGAATTCGTTTAGCAAGTTTGGTGGCAAGCTTATAAAACTCTTTCATAGTAAATCCTCCTTAACTGTCTTGTTAATTAATTTTTTATGCATAAGCGTTTACCTTGATTTTATTTTTTATAAATTGCTCAACCCCTTGAATAATTTTTAGATCGGCTGGTGAAGATCTATCTTCTATTAATTCCTCGGCTTCTTTTAAATATGCTGAGCTTGAAGGCCAAGGACCCTCCAATGTCCATCGCTCTCTAATTAACTCTTGATAATAAGAGGTGATTTCAGTTGGAAGATAAGATTCATTCTTTTGGGATAAGATTCTGTACCCAAACTCCCTTGCTCTAGGATCATTGAATTTTTTGCAAATAAATAACTGCTCCTCCAAGTTATTTGCATTATGAAATTGTTCAAATAGCCTCCTATCTTCATATTCAAAGAATTTTTCATAAATTGTCTGTTCAATGAGATTTTTCTTTGGCCATTTCCTTTGTTCGGTTTCTGTAGATGCAACAAGCACTCTTTCAATCCAGTCTTGATTCATTGAGTAAGCTGCTGCATTTGAATTCAGTTCTTTCATCGAACAATCAAAACTAAAATTAAATTCATTGGCATCTGCTAAGCCGCTCGATCTATTCAGCCGAATAATTTTGAAGGGAGACTCAGTAAAAGGCTTTTCTAAAAACTTTATGATCTCTTCATAACCAAGATTCATAACTTCATCAACTGGATAGTTAAGGTCCACGCATATTGCTTCATTTTGATTAGTCGGACTGATGCCAATGAATTTAATAGGGTATGTCCAAAACCTAGCAAATGGTTGATATCTATAGCCAATTACTTTTGTTTTCCTTAAAAATTCAGCACAGCCCTGTTTTGTTCCCTGGCTCAGAAAGTCTGTCACTAACTTTTCCGCCGATGAGTTGAAAAACTTAAGTACTTCGATCATAAAAATACAATCTGATAATGCATCATGCGCATTGGCAGTATCGATACCTATTCGTTCTGCTACTGAGGATAAGGAGCATACTGGATGCCCATTTGCATTTATTTCGAAATCTAACATTTTTGGGAAGAGCTGACTAACTAATCTGGTTAGCATGAGCAAGTCAGATCGGCCATTACCATTAGTATTTGTCACAAATGGATCCATTAAATTCCAAAAGAATTGACGCCTGTATAACTCTTCATCAAAGTTGTGACCGTTATAAGTGATAAAAAGGGCAGGATCATCATTGCTCCAATTCTTCCATTGATCATGAATGGTTTTCATCATTTCATAATGTGTATCCGTACTCGATAAAGTTTCTATTTTTTTATGTGTTAAATATGCCCCAGGTGAAGGCACCACCCACGGCAAGGGCGCACAAGAAACATTCATCGAATCTTGAATGTTATAGTCTTGATCTGTCAGCACAGAAGCTGACTGTATTATCTGGATAAAATCTTTTTGATCTTTTCCAGTGGTTTCAGTATCACTAAAGATAAGTTTATTTTGAAATTTCATTTAATATTCCTCCTTTATATGAATAGGTTGTTACTTTTTGATCAGCCTCATCAGTCAAGCGCAAAACATCCCCGTTTCTCTTGTGATGGCGCCAATAAGTTAATGAATTTAGTCTGCCATCAGGATAGAAGTAGGTTGCTTTGCCATGTTTTTTTCCTGCTAAGAAGTTGTACTCTCTCCATTTATGGAAACTACCTTGAAAATGAATAAATTTGCCATGTAGTAAACCATTTTTAAAATCTGCGCTAATTTCAATTGATCCATCTTCATGATAAGTTTCATAAGTGCCAGTAAACTCAATAGCAATATATTTATCCGTAGGCGTTTTTTTTGATGGTTTTTGAGTAGTTTCGTTACCATCGATGAGTTTTAAATGCATATATCTGCAAAACTTCCCATTTAAATAAAATAAATCTGGCTTGGAATTTTCTCGCAAAACAAAACCAAGATTTCGATGGTCAAGATCTTTATCCCATTCACACTCCAATTCAAATCTAATATCTTCATAATTTGCTTCTTCGTCGATTAAACCCTTTTCCTTGTTTAAAACTTTTTCACGATTTACGATCTTTTGTTTGTATTCTTTTAAGTAAATAATTTTTTGCATATGTATTCATTATACTCTCCATATACGACACATAATGTCGTATAGAAAAAGCATATTCTTAATTTTTGTATTGTATATAGTAAAAGATTGTTACGACATATATTGTCGTATATAATCTGACTATGCACAATGATACATCTTTGCGATATTTAGAAATGCTTCAGTACTTGCCCGTATATCCTGCTAAAAGATCCTTGTCTGAAATTCGATCTCATTTATCTGAATATGGACATTCGGTAAGCGACAGAACAATTCAACGAGA
Source organism: uncultured SAR86 cluster bacterium (assembly GCA_902628085.1). Taxonomy (GTDB): domain Bacteria; phylum Pseudomonadota; class Gammaproteobacteria; order Magnimaribacterales; family D2472; genus SAR86A. Next base: position 15,230 of record CACOLO010000006.1, on the reverse strand, counting down.
TCTTAGGAAACTTGAAGGATCGTTTGGATTATATTGTGATGATCGAAGTATTCCTCATGGTTGGTGTTGGATGAAGGATGCAAAAAGAGTAGATATTGCCGCAATGGATCATGCAGAGGCACTTACTTTGAATCTTGCAAAAAAATATCTCTCTAATGTACTACCCCTTCAGCACTCCTCAAGAATAAATGGTCTTTTTATGAGAGCTGAAGCCTTTTTAAATTCATCTCAGGGTTCTGACCTTATAAAATGGAATGATAAAGTCAGAGTAGTCCCCGCAACTCATGAATACTCAAGTCCAAAAATAAAAGAGGATATTCAGCAAGTAATCTACGAGGCAGTCCTCAGAGAAAAGAAATTCAGTGGTAGCTACCTGTCCAGAGAATCACAAAAACCCAAAAAGGGAATTTATAATCCATTGGCGATAATTTCTCATGGCGTTGTAACTAGAGTCATCTGTACTAGAGAATTAAAAGGAGAGGTTGAGAATCTGGTTAGGTATTTGCCCCTTCATAGATTTAAATCTGCCAAACTTTTAGAGGGTCCTATTACGGTACCCAATGGATTTAATCTTGATGAATATCTTGATTCAGGTCAAATGGGATACTTATACGATAAGGAGATTAATTTGCATTTAGAGTTTTCACTTGCTGCAGGTTCACATTTAATTGAGACACCTTTTTCCAAACATCAATCCATCAAAATTATAAAGAATGAATTAATTATTCTTAAAACAAAGACTCCATACACAGAAACACTAAAGAGATGGATTCTTGGTTTTGGCGATCAAGTGAAGGTGCTAGGCCCACCTAGATTAAAAAAAGAAATTCAAGATATATATAAAAGATCTATTAAGAAATAGTTTAGATCTTTGAAGCAGAATTAATTAATTTAAAATATCTGTAATAATTAAATCCCTATTTTCTTCAGCTAAAAGCTTTATTTCCAAAGGAGAAAATACCTTGGAGGTTTTGGGATGATCAAGAAGGTAATCTCGAGCAAGAGAAAATTCAAAATTTTCGAATTTTTCATATTTTTTTTCCTTCCCTTCCTTTTTAGCCTCCCTATCAAGCTTTCTCTTAATAAGAGTTTTTGGTTTTAAGCCAAGCAAATTTCTTGAGTTGTCATTTTCTCTAAGCTCTAAACTCATTCTAATAGGTGTGATATCTCTCAATGATGCCAATACCTTCAGTGATATTGGCTCCTTAAATTCATCCTCTGTTTTTGGAGAGTAATGTTTTAATCTCGTGAAGTTTTCTAACTTATTTATCAACCTATCTATTCCTCCTAAAACACATTCCTCATAAAACTTAAACTCATAGGAGCTTGTGTACCAAAAGTTCTGAGCAGACTTTGCATTTTCTCCTGAAGTGTAAAGTGTTTTTCTAAATTTTGATGCAAGTAAATTCATTCCAAATATTGTCGCTCTAATAGGATGATTGAAGGCATATTTTTCTTGCTCATCTTTAGAATTTCTTTTTCCATAAGGGTTTATCCCGTTTAATAACAATAATGCTCTGTATAATATTGTTCTTTCTACAAGCGCTTGAGGCGTGTCATAAATACCATGTTTGAAGATAAAATTATGATTAAATATTTCACGCTCTTTATTCAAAACATCTTTTGGCACGTTAGGTTTTGAGTCACGAATTTGTTTTTCAACAAATGACCGTAGATCAGGATCAGTAATTTTGTTTAATAACAAAGAATCGGGTATCTCTCTTTCAAAACTCATCCTAACTAAGTCTGAAATTTCCTTATCCTCCTCAAAAGCATTTTCTGCTGACTTTGTTGCATCCTCAAGATCCCAAGTTTTTTTGTAAAGACTGTTTGCATATTCTTTTTGACGACATGATGCATATATTGTCCAGATGTCTTCTAGCCAAGTACGTGGCTCATCAAATCTTATTTTTATTTGTTTGCCAACCATGTAAACGCAAACATCATTCATTAATTTTTCTTTTGCTTGAGATAGTTTGCTCTCCTGCGTCATATTTATTTCATTAAATAAGTCAGGGTTGCTTCGTTTATGTCTAATATTTTTACCCAGGAAGTAGTCATCAACAATCTTTTCTATACCTGCATGCTTACCATTAAGGGTTCTAATTTGACTTTTACAAAATTGAAGAATCGAATTTTCATTGTTAGTTTTAGCCATAATGTATTTTACAATTAAATTTAATTAAAACAAAAAATTAAAATAAATTAATATTTAATGTTGACAACCCATCAAATTAAGCTAATATTATATGCCTCTAATCAAAGAGAGTATAAAAAATTTTAAAGGAAAAAAATGGCAAATATTAAATATATGCAACTTGAGAAGCATCATGTAACTGTTAGAAAAGGAATGATAGCTTCAACAGAAGACTGGGATGGCAAAGAAGTAGTGTCAGAACAAGATCTAAGAACATACCTTGAAGAGGGTACTACAGGCAATGATGAAAAAGATGATTTATGTTTAGATCAAGTTCAAGATGCAGAGTGTATGACTGATAGGGATGAAGACTGGATTTCAGAAAGGAAAGGATATACTGAGATTGAGTATTATTCGATTGGTCAAGAATTTGAATCACAATAATTTAAAAAAAGGAGATAAAAAAAATGGCACAATTTTATAATGAAGAAAAGTTTAATCTAAAACAGGATTGGAACTGGGGTAAGATCTTTAACGAAACGGATGAATGGGTTCACCAGGAAGGCTATGATAGGGCTTTAAACAATATTTTAGAATATTTGGAAATCGGAGATGTTTCTGAATTAACAAGGGAACTCCTAGATGAAGCTCAAGCCCTAATTTCTTTCTTAGAAACAAAAACAGAGGAGGGTGGTATGGGTTTAGATCCATATGGAGTCGATGGGCCCTTTAGCCCAACGTTTTATGCCTACTATTCAGTCATCAATGATTGGGTTGAGAATGATATACTGGGCGAATATACAAACGAAATGGGAGCGCCCTTATGAAAAAACTAATGTTACTAATTGGCCAAGCAGAACCTCAAGACACTCTAAATACAATGAGAGGATTAGGTTTAGAATTTGAAATTGTTTCTAGTGAAACAGATTTTGATAACGCGTCATCAGAAATCGAAATTGAAACTGCTGATGCTAATGCCTTTGTTCAAAAAGTAGAAGACCAAGCGTATGAATTGGAGATGCTTATGGCAATTATCGATACTGAAACGGACGAGTATGTTTTTGAACAATAAGCTCAAGAATTTATGAGCTGGACCAAATTTTATGATTTCAAAGAAGTATTAGAAATAAAACATTTTGCACATGAAGATGGACGAGCCAGGGATTGGAAATGTAAATTTAATGGAAAAATGCTTAAATTTCAGAGAAGAGATGGTTGTTTTTTGAAGCAAAATGGGCCACTAGATACTCATGATTGCGGAATATATTGGCTAAGAGTAGAACAAACTTGTCACGGGCATCCATCGGGATTGTGGGAGTATATTGGCTTAAGCAAAAACAGAAGTGGTTCTGAGTACCAGAGAGGAATATTTGGCCGATTAGCTGATCATATTCGAAAAATTCAATACCTTCCCCATAGGTCAAAATTTGGCTATAGACTTTATAACAAAGAATATGATGATGGTAAAAGTGATAAACAAATTCAAAATGAGAGGCTTCTTAGGACTGAAAAGAGGCTAAGCACACCATTAAGAAATAGATACCTTAATGAATTTCATGGAAATGATTTTCCAAATTGTCAGGCCTTCAGAGATCATTTTCGTACGAAGGATGGCAGAGATCTTATAGTAAAAGACTGTGGTAGTGAGTTTGCAGAATTTTTTAATATTAACAAAGGAGAGCTTCAGACATTTAGTGATATCAAGACATTCATGGAAACCAAGATTCAAATTAAATTCTTTGTAATACCCAAAATGACTAAAGGTAAGGATAAGCTGTATATAGAAATTGCAGAGGCTATGTGCCTTGATGCATACAAAAAAAATCATGAAGGGTTCCTCCCAAAGCTTAATATAACAAATGAACCAAAAAAATTGCCTTGGAATGGCGGGGATAAATTTAGAGATCAAGACATTCAGCACGTTGAAAAAGAAATCAATATATTAAATGGCTTTAATTAATAGGATTTTTAAAGAAAACTGCATAGCTCTGATGAAATCTATATTGCATTACTAATAGAAGCATAAATACGACACTAATTGTCGTTTATATAGTGTTTAATAGTATATATGAAAACTTTATTAAACAATTTGAACCCAAATATAGAAAACCTCCGGAATAGTTTTAATGATATAACCATAAAAAATGGTGATTACGTTAAGATAAAATCCATTAACATAACTATTCCTCTTTATAGATCTGAAGATGAGTGTAACTTTTCTACGGAGAATAGGCAGCTTATTCATATGATGATTGATCAAAGTGAAATCGAAAGATTTATGCCTTATATGATGTGGGAGCATACTATTAGATCTATTCTTTTTAAAGAAAGCTCAATTAAATCCGTTTTTTTAGATCAATTTGTAAATTGGAATATAGGACGTATTTCGTTTTCAATTGGTAAATGTAGAAAGTGCACGAAAAAGGAGATCGAACTTTTTAGATTTTTTCGAACAGAGCAAAGAAGTGAAATCCTGTCTGGAAATGATCAAATTGTATTTAAGCAGTACATTGAAGCAACCCACAACAATAGTTCAATTCAATGCTATCCAGCAACAGTTGTTCAATTTTGATGTTATTTTTAGATAATCAAAAAGGGAAAAAGTATAACTATCAATATGACCAATAACTGTATGAAAATAAAGGGAAAAACTCCTTTATAAATTTCTTTAGTTTGTATACTCTCATCTGCAACTCCTCTCAAGTAAAAAAGTGAAAATCCAAATGGTGGAGTTAAAAATGATGTTTGTAAGTTAATTGCAAATAAAATTGCAAGCCATACAGGATCAAAGCCCATCATCAAAAGGGGCGGAGCTACTAGCGGCACTATTACATAACAAATCTCAATAAAATCTAAAATAAAACCAAGTAAAAAAATAACAACTAGAACAAATATTAGAGCGGTAAATGATCCTCCAGGAAGAGAATTAAAGATTAGGTCAATTAACTCATCACCTCCAACTCCTCTAAATATTAATGAAAAAATTGAAGCACCAATAAGAATTGTAAAAATCATTGTTGAAACGATAGCAGTTTTTTCAGAAGTCTCTCTTATGAAATGTAAATCAATTTTTCTATTGATTAATGCAATTAATAGAGCTCCAAAAGCCCCGATTGCTGCCGCTTCAGTAGGTGTTGCAATACCTGCAAATATCGAGCCTAGAACTAAAAAAATCAAAACTATTGGAAGTGCGAGAGTCTTAAACAGTTCAACTTTATCTATGGCTAATTCCGTTGAAGTATCTTTTATATTTAAATTATTGCTATTTTTATACAGTGTATAAATAAGATACCCAATACATATTAGAATTCCAGGAACAATAGCACCTATAAACAAATCTCCAACAGTTACAGTCTTTTGGGAAAATATACCCATATCATTTTGAGCTCTTTGATAAGCATTTGACATAACATCGCCAAGCAAGACCAAGGCTATAGATGGTGGGATTATTTGTCCAAGAGTCCCGGTCGATGCAACTAATCCGGTAGAAAAGCTTTTATCATATCCTTGATTTATTAGAATTGGGAGGGACATTAGACCCATGGTTACTACAGTAGCACCTACAATTCCTGTGCTTGCTGCAAGTAAAGCACCAACAATAATTATAGATATAGATAACCCACCTTTAAGTCCTCGAAAAGCCTTTGCCATATTTTCAAGCATCTTTGCAGCAATACCAGATTTTTCAAGAATAGTCCCCATAAAAATAAATAAAGGAACTGCAAGCAAAGTTACATTATTCATAATTCCAAAAATTCTAATTGGAATACTTTTAAAAATAGTCGGATCAAAAATTCCTATAGGAATACAAATCAACGCAAATATTATTGATACACCTGCCAAAGTAAGCGCTACTGGAAAACCTACTAATAAAGCAGCGCAAATTAGAATCAGTAGCAGAAAAGGTATTATTTCCATTTTTTATAAATTAGTTGATATGCAAAAGTTAAAATCATAGTAAGCGGGAAAAGAATGAGTAATGTTTTCTGGATATAAACATAAGCAAGACCACCAGCTTCGGTTGAAACTTCTCTAATTTTCCAAGACATCTCAATTAGCTCGATAGAGTAAAAACCAATAACAAAACAAACAGGTAAAAGGAAGAAAAAGCTTAATAAAAAATTAACATTATTTTTATACGAACTAGATGAGCCTCTATAAAAAATATCCACTCTAACGTGCTCGTCTTTGTAATGAACATATCCAGCACAACCTAGAAATATGAATGCATGAAGATACATTACAAATTCCTGCAGACCCGTAAGCCCAATACCAAAGAAATATCTGGCCACTATTATCACTATCATGAATATCGTCATAACTGGAATCATCAATGATATGAATTTTCCTATGGAATTTATGACTTTTTCTAAATACATTGTTGAATATGCCTCTACGTATTCGTAAAATACAGCCATGATTATAGTACTTTCTCCAGCAAAAACACTTGATTATGAGTTTGAATCAAATCACGAGCATTCTGTGCCTGCATTTTTGAGTCAATCTTCAAAACTTATCAGTAATTTAAAAACAAAAGAACCAAAAGATATTGCATCTTTAATGGGACTAAGCGATAAACTTGCCACACTGAACTTCGATAGGTATCAATCTTGGTCTCCAGCAAAAAAAATATCTTCTGATTCGAAGCCTTCAATGCTTGTTTTTAAAGGAGACGTTTATCAAGGACTTCAAGCTGAAGACTTAAACAATTCTCAAATGAAATTTGCTCAAAAACATATAAGGATTTTATCTGGGTTATATGGAATATTGAGACCATTAGATCTAATGAAGCCATATAGACTTGAGATGGGAACAAAATTAGAAACTTCAGAAGGAAAAAATCTATACGAATTTTGGGGTGATAAGGTCAAAAAAAATGTTTTAAATGAATTAAAAGACCAAAAGTCAGATCTTTTAATTAATTTAGCCTCAAAAGAGTACTTTACAGTTTTAGGAAAATTGCCTGAAGATATTAATGTCGTTACACCAACATTTAAAGATTATAAGAACGGTAATTATAAAATTATTAGTTTCTATGCTAAGAAAGCTAGAGGCCTTATGGCTAGATGGATTATCCAAAATAAGGTAACTAATTTTGAAGACTTATCTGGGTTCGATTTAGATGGATACAAATACTCAAAAGCTGAATCTACAGCAACTGTTCCTGTATTTCTTAGAAAATCCTAAGAGTTTGATTCGTTAAACTTCTTTACGTCAACCATATCATCGAAAGAAGCATCTCTTTTTTCCATGTTTGCAGTTATAGCTTCAGTCATATCTTTCTGACTCAGCATTGCGCCACTCCAGAGGGCGTTATATTCTAGGCCATCACTTACGCTATGATCTCTTGAGAAATTCATTACCGCCTTTAGTCCATAAATAGCTACCGGAGATTTTGAAGCTATTTCTTTTGCTAACTTATTTGCTGCTTCAAGCATTTCTTCTTGTGATTCGAACATATCACTAATTAATCCTGAGTCCTTTGCTTCTTCCGCATACATTCTTCTTCCGGTATATGCCATTTCTCTCATTTTTGAATCAGGAATAATTTTAGGCAATCTCTGAAGCGTTCCTACATCAGCTGCCATACCTATATTAATTTCTTGTATACAGAAAAAAGCTTCTTTTGATGCAAGTCTTATATCGCATGCTGTAACCATATCTACAGCACCTCCAATACATCCACCATGAATTGCAGCTATCACTGGAACCCTTATTTTTTCTAAATTGCTAATGTATCCTTGGAGCTCTTTTGCAACTCTATAAAGAGCCTCACCAATTCTGGCACTATCAGGCTTTTTATCATCAGGAATATTATCTACTCCGTTTGAAAAAGCACTGAGGTCCATACCAGCGCAAAAATGTTTACCCGTCGATGACATGACTACAACTCTAATATCAGAATTTCTATTAATTTCTTCTAAAATGTCTCCAAGCTCAACCCAAAAATCTCGTGACATAGTATTTAGCTCATTAGGTCTTGATAAAACTAAATTTGCTACATTATCTGTAACATTAAGATCAAAACATTTATATTTACTTTTACTCATGATTTTCCACCATTTCTATTGATTCATTAACAATTGATCTCATTTTTTCAACGTGTTCAAAAGTCTTATGATGAGACAGTACAACTTTTCTTTCTTCACTGAGAAGAACAAGCATTTTTTTTAATTCTTCTAAATTCTCTAAAATTTTATTATCCATAAATTTTAACTTAATTATAATCTAAGCATTATAATGCTCATACACTATGAAATCACTAAGACATATTTTTTTATGTAGCATATTTTTTTTCAATAATGCTTCTCTAGCAAGCGAAGTAGATAACTCTTATCAAAAACAATCACTTCTTGCTGTTTTATATAAGAGAACATCAGCTGAATATAAAGCAAATACATTTCAAGTTTACTCATCCGCAAAAAATAATATTGATAAAGCGTTACAAGACAAATCTTGGACTGCTCTTTTAAATCAAGATAAAGATTACCAAAATTTACCACCTGCAGTAATTTTAGACATTGATGAGACTGTTCTTGATAATTCTGAGCATCAAGTTAGAAGTATTAAAAATGGCACAAACTATCCTGTTGGTTGGAAGGAGTGGGTTTCTGAAGAGTCAGCAGGAGCTCTACCAGGAGTAAAAGAATATCTCACTTATGCTTACACAAAAGGCGTCAAAATCTTTTATGTCACTAATAGAACTCATGATTTAGAGGTATATACTCGCAACAACTTAAAGGCTCTTGGACTTCCATTGGATAAGGATATGGATGTGCTTTTGATGAAAAATGAAAAAGGTTGGACCTCAGATAAAACAAGCAGAAGAGACTTAATTAAGAAAAATTTTCGAGTGATTCATATCTTTGGTGATCAGCTAGATGACTTTATACCTCTTCAAAAGACTGCAACAAACATAACTTCTAGAAAGGCTCTTATTGATCAATATTCAGATATGTGGGGTGAAAAGTGGTACATGCTTATCAATCCAATGTATGGTGAATGGGAAGAGGCATTATATGAACACTGTTGGAGTTGTTTTCCTGAAGAAAGCGATAGAGTCATTCAGAGACTAAAGGCACTTGATTAAAATTTAATGAGATTTATATTATTTTTAGTCATTTTCTTTATTGTTTCATGTGATTCTTCAAAAAAGATTGAATCAATGAAGATTGGTTCTGAGGAAACAAAATTTTTAGAGATCAAACATTTTGCAGATAACTTAAAGGCTAAAAATGTAATTTTTGTCGTTGGAGATGGAGCTGGATTCTCTCAGGTTACTCTTTCTAGAATCGTTATTGGTGGTTTAGATTACAGACTTGCCATTGATCAGTTGCCAATACAAGGAGCTTCTTTAACACATCCATTTGGAAATGTTGTAACAGATTCTGCCGCTGCAGGAACTGCATGGGCAACTGGTAATAAAACTAAAAACAGATATTTGTCAGTTGACCCTAATAAAGATAATTTAAAAACTTTGCCAGAAATACTATCTGAAAAGGGATATTTATCAGGGCTTGTTGCAACTTCATCAATAACGCATGCCACACCGGCCGCCTTTTATGCGCATATTGATTCAAGGTATGAAACTATACAGATTGCAAAACAACTATTATCTTCTCCAATTAATATTGCCTTAGGCGGTGGACTAGAATTTTTTGATTTAAAAGAGGTTGATGAAACTCACGTCCTAATTGATAAAAAAAATTATTTAAAATTTAACTTTAAGAATAATAAAAAAATCTTAGGATTATTTGACGAAGATGGAATTGTAAGGTCTTCCAAAAATCCAACTCAACAAGAAATGACAAACTTTGTACTTAAGCAACTTGATATGGATCAGTCGGAATGCACTGGATTTTTTTTAATGACTGAAGGAAGTCAAATTGATTGGGCCGGACATGACAATGATGCTGAAAAAATGGTAACTGAATTTCAAGATTTTGATAATACTATTTCGGATTTGATTAATTTTGTAACAGAAGACGAAGAAACACTTTTAATAATAACTGCCGATCACGAAACTGGTGGATTACAAATTCTTAGACAGAATAATGATAGAGTTACTTTCCAATGGGGGACTGGCAGGCATACTGGAGCACCTGTCGGTGTTTATGCCTATGGACCAGGGGCAGAAAATTTTACTGGCTTGATGGATAATACTGATATTCATTATAAAATCTTAGACGCACTCGACTATCAAAATCTTGAAGATAAAACTTGTGATTTATATCAATGAAATTTAATAGAGAATTTGCTAATCAAATAATTGACGATCTGATTAATTGTGTTGATACAGCCTCAAAAGAGATCATGCAGATTTATAACAGTGATAATTTTGAGACGAGTGATAAAGCTGATGGATCGCCACTAACGTTAGCTGATAAAGCATCAAACCAGATAATAACTAAAGGACTAAAGAAAATAACACCTGATATTGCAGTCATTTCTGAAGAAACATTCGAAGATACAATTCTCAAAGCACTCCCAAATCTTTATTGGTTAGTTGATCCGCTTGACGGTACAAGGGAGTTTATAAATAAGAATGATGAATTCACAGTGAATATCGCATTAATTGAAGATAGAAAACCTGTTTTCGGTATTGTCGCAGCGCCAGTTTTTGAAAAGTATTGGCATGGCTCAATTTTTGATAACTATCATTCTGACAAGAGTATTCCTGATGTTTTAAGAATTGTTATGAGTAAAAGTCATAAAAGTGATAACGATAAATCTTTTTTAAACTTCTTAAATGAAAAGGGCATTAACTATGAGATTATTGAGAAAGGTAGTTCGCTGAAATTATGTGCTATTGCTGACAACGAAGCTGATATTTACCCTAGATTTGGCCCAACATCAGAATGGGACATAGCTGCGGCTCACTCAGTTTTAAGTGCTTATGGCGGCTGTGTGTTGAAAGTAGACGATTTTTCAGATCTTAGTTATGCAAAGAAAGAATCAATTCTAAATCCATATTTTATTTGTATGCGAAATAATTCAATAAAAGATGCATTTTTGCCAATATTAGGAGATTTTTTAAAAAAATTGGTATAATTTTCTATTAATCATAATTAATTAGTATAATTAATTATAATTTTTATTTATAACATGGGCACACAATTACAACCATCTCAACTGAACAGTCCTGGAAAGGATATTGAGTCATATCTATCCTCTGTTCATGCAATTCCTATTCTTACTAAAGAGCAGGAACAAGAACTTGCGCTAAAACTTTATGAAGAAGATGACCTAGATGCCGCCAGACAACTTGTAATACATCATTTGAGATTTGTTGTTCATATTGCGAGATCTTATCAAGGTTACGGACTTCCACTTGGAGATATCATTCAAGAGGGTAATGTTGGACTTATGAAAGCTGTAGATAAATATGATCCTCATAGAGGAGTCAAGCTAGTATCTTTTGCAGTTCATTGGATTAAGGCAGAAATCCATGAGTATATTCTTAAAAATTGGAGACTTGTAAAAATTGCTACAACAAAAGCTCAGAGAAAGTTATTTTTTAATCTGAGAGGGAAAAAGAAAAGTTTAGAATGGTTGACTAAAGAAGAAGCTGAGAGCATTGCATCAGATTTAAATGTTGATGTTAAAGATGTGCTCCACATGGAAAACAGACTATCATCCAATGATTCATCTTTTGATGCACCGGTCCAAACAGGCAATGATGAAGAAGTAATGTCACCGTCACAATACCTAGAAGATAAAAGGTATGATCCAGAGGTAATTGTTGCAAACGAGCAAGCCGAACAAGTAAATAGAAGTGAATTAGTAGAAGCGTTAAAAATGCTTGATGATAGGAGTAAAGATATACTCCAACGAAGATATTTGTCAGATCAAAAGGCTACACTTCACGATCTTGCTGATGAATATGAAGTTTCAGCTGAAAGAATTAGACAGATAGAAAATACTGCTCTTAAAAAACTAAAATCTTTAATGGTTGATTTTGCATAAATCAATCAAGTAAATGCAGCTTAAGTATCTACCATCCTTTGTGAAAAGGAGGGGTCGCATCACTAAAAGGCAGTCAAAAGCTTTAGAGCAACTTGATAATTTTTCGGTAACTGATGTTGATGATATATCTGAAGCATTAAAAAATTATTCTTCTTGTAATCTTGAAATTGGTTTTGGAAACGCAAAACATTTGTGCAAAGAAGCTAAATTAAACAAAGATACTCTTTATATAGGCAGTGAAGTCTATTTATCAGGCATCGGCTCATTGTTAGCAAGCATTATCGAGGAGGGAATTCAAAATATTAGAATCTATGATCAAGACATTAGGTTATTATTAGACAATAAACCAAAAGAGGTATTTGATAAAGTTGTAATAATTTGTCCTGATCCATGGCCAAAGGAGAAACATCATAAGCGCAGATTAATAAATGATGAATTTCTTTCTATAGTTAAGCGAACGATGAAAAATGATTCTGAGATATATATTTCTACAGATTGGGAGAATTATGCTGAAAGTATTTGTGATTGTTTTGATCGATCAGATTTTGTGATCAAAGAAAATCTAAAAAAGAAAAATGATTTCTCAAAGTTCGAAGAAAGAGGTATCAAAGAGGGAAGAAGAATCTACGAATTCAACTACATTAAAAAATAAGTTTGTTGAATTTGTTCATAAAACCCTTTACTGCAATAGCTCTGTGACTAATTTTATTTTTTATACTTGAATCAATCGATGCCATTGAGCAATCAAAATTATCAGGGTAGAAAATTTTATCGTAACCAAAACCTCCATCTCCTGAGCTTAATATAGAAACTTTTCCATAAATTTTTCCAAATGATATCAAAGGCATTGGATCATCATAAGACTCTATTCCAACAAGACAGCATACGTAATAAGCACTTAATTCTTTCACAGAAAGTTTATTTAATTCCTCAATAATTTTATCCCTATTATCCTTATCCGATGCTTTATCACCTGCGTATCTGGCAGAATATATGCCAGGTTGATTATTTAGTTTTGGCACAACCAAGCCTGAATCGTCTGCGATAGAATATAAACCTGTTTTAATAGAACCATGTTTAGCTTTTATAAGCGCATTTTCCAAAAAAGATGTCCCGTCCTCTATAGCATCTTCAATATCATAATCTTTAAGAGAAACTACTTTATATTCAGCTAAGAGATTTTCAAATTCTTTGATCTTTCCGTTATTAGAGGTCGCAATTAGGATTTCTTTATTTTTTTTCAAGTAAATAAATTCCCTCAGTTGCAAAAAGATTTGGATACATTTTAGATAGAAGACCTTCTTTCTTATTCTGGTTGATAAAGATCTTATGTTTAATACTGATTGATTCGTCTTCACATAGTTTTTCAAAATCTTGGATAGTGCAAAGATGAATGTTCTCTGTTTCAAACCAGCTTGAAGGTAAATCAGGTGTTACTGGCATTCTGCCCGTTGCAAGATTTAAACGACATCTCCAATATCCTAAATTTGGAAGCGTAACAACACATTGTTTTGAAAAACTAAGCATTTTACCAAGAGCATGATTAGGATTTCTAAGACATTGAATTGATCTTGCCATAATTGACATATCAAAGCTTGAGGATTCAAATTCATCTAGACCCATATCGATATCTTGCTTCATAACTGGGACACCTTTTTTTATACAACTTATTATTTTTTTGTCATCAATTTCTATGCCATAACCCTGAACATCTTTCTCTTTAATTAAATCTTTAAGCAAGGTACCGTCACCACATCCAAAATCTATAACTTTGCTTTTATTTGGTACCCACTCTTTTATAATTGTTGATATTTTCATGGTCATTTTGATTCAATAAATTCTTTCAAAGTTTTAACATATTTTTCATTTTCAAATAAAAAACTATCATGTCCATGTTCACCACTTAGAACAATGTAAGAAGATTTTACATTTTGATTAATCGCAGCAATTTGAATGTCTTTTCCTCTTTCAGGTGGATATAACCAATCTGTGTAAAAGCCAATAATAAGAAGTGATGCTTTTACATTTTGAAGATTAGTTTCGAGAGTATTCTTATCTTGAGCAATATCATACCCGTCCATTGCCTTAGTCATTAGGATGTAGCTATTAGCATCGAAATTCTCAGAAAATTTTTCACCCTTGTACTGCAAGTAATTCTCAACCTCGAAATCAACTTTTTTGCTAACTTTTGAGTCTTCTTCTTGAAATCTTCTTCCAAATCTTAAATCCATATGTTTTTCTGATAGGTAAGTAATATGTCCAAGCATTCTTGCTGTTTTTATACCATCCTTTGGTTTAACTTGATTTATAGAATAGTCACCATCCATAAAGTTTGGATCCTTTCTTATCGCCTCTCTTGCTACCTCATTTAATGCAATATTTTGTGTACTTGATTTTGCTGCTGCCGCCAGAATTCCTGCTTTATTAACTGAATCTGGAAATGTAATGGACCATTGCAAGGCCTGCATACCACCTAAGCTTCCACCAATAACTAAGTGCCACTTATTTATTCCTAATTTTTCACTTAACATTTTTTGAGAAATTACCCAATCTAAAACACTTACTTGTGGGAAATCTTTTCCATATATTTTTCCAGTTTGAGGATTTATGCTTGTTGGTCCAGAAGAACCAGAGCAGCCACCAAGATTATTACAGCAAACCACGAAATATTTATCTGTATCAATGGCTTTATCAGATCCAACCAGTTGATCCCACCACCCGATAGACCCATCCTCAGACTTTCCTGCTGCATGATGATTACCAGAAAAAGCATGACACAAAAGAACACCATTTGACTTTGATTTATTCAATTCACCATAGGTTTCAACAATTAATTCAAAACTTTCTAAATGATTTCCTGATTCCAGAGTAATGCCTTCTTCAAACTTTATGAGTTTTGTTTCTGTATTCATACCACGTATCTTAAAAGATCATTCAGAAAGCCGCTTAGAAACTGAATTAAAATAAATATAAATAATGGAGAAAAATCTAAACCACCTGCTGAGGGAATATATTGACGTAACGGCATTAGAATTTTATCTGAAATTTCAATAACCAAATCGAGGAAATCATTAGATTTTTTTGGTTGTACCCAACTAAGAATTACGCCACCAATAATTGTAAACAA
>CACOLO010000005.1:0-123014 GCA_902628085.1 uncultured SAR86 cluster bacterium | reverse complement strand
ATTTCTAAATACTCTTGGTTTTGGATTGCCATACTGTGGCATAGGTGTAACGGTTCCAACCTCTAAAAAACCGAATCCCAGTGCGCCTAGACAGTCAATGTAATCTCCGTTTTTATCTAAACCTGCTGCCGTTCCAAGCCTATTGCTTAAATCCATTCCAGCAAATGAGCAATTCTCAGCATTTGGTTTTCTAAAAATGAAACTCAGAATTCCAAACTTATAAGATAAACTTAATAAATCTAAAGCAATCTTATGTGCTATTTCAGGTGGTAAAAGTCTTAAAATTTTTAGAAATAAATTCAAATTATTTCCTTAATTATTTTGTTTATATCCTGGCTGATTGATTCATCTCTCAAGGCGAGCGCTATGGTAGCATGAACAAATCCCATTTTGCTGCCACAATCAAATTTTTCTCCCTCATAAATTTTTGCATATACTTGCTCTTCACTGAGTAAAGATCTTATAGCATCAGTTAATTGAATCTCGCCTGATTTATCTAACTCAATTTTTTTTAAATGATCAAAGATTGTTGAAGTAAAAATATATCTTCCACAAACAGCAATATCTGAAGGAGCATCTTCTACAAGAGGCTTCTCTATAATGTCATCTATTAATATTGCCTCATTTTTTTCTTTACCTGGTTTTATAACGCCATATTTATGAATATTGTTTTTATCAATTTTGTTAACAGCGATAGTTGATGCATTTGTATTCGAGAATATTGAACTTAGCTGGCTTAAGCATGATTTTTTTGAAAAAAATAAGTCATCCGGAAGAAGCAAGGCAAATGCTTCGCCATTTATTAAAGATTCTGCCTTAAGAACAGCATCACCTAAACCGTTTTGATCTTCTTGGATAACGTAATGAAATTTTATGTCTTTGAATATTTTTGGATTTAGTTTTTCAACGAATTCTTCCTTGTTTTTTCTTAGTAATTTTTGCTCTAGTTTTTGATTGTTTTCAAAATGTTTTTTTATGGAATGCTTTTCATCGTTAGTGATAAAAACAATTTCCTCAATGCCGATTTCAATTGCCTCTTCTACCGCATATTGCACAAGAGGTTTATCAATAATTGGCAACATTTCTTTTGGAGTAGCTTTTGATGCTGGAAGAAATCTTGTTCCAATGCCTGCAACAGGTAAAACAGCTTTCTTGATCATTTTTAGTTACTCCGGTCTAAAGGAAAAAACTTGTACACTACAGCAAATATTATACCGGACATCAAACCACCCAGATGAGCAAAATTTGCAACTGCGCCAAAACCAAACATTTCTACAATACCTAAAAAACCAAGCACTAACCAAATGATCATAAATAAATACAAACCAGGAGGAATATCATATCTACCATATGGTGAATCCATTTCATTGACCATGCAAAAACCAATCAGTGCATAAATTACACCAGATAGGCCACCAAAAAGACTTGCATCGCTCCAATAAAACTGAAGAGAATTACTAAAAATTGCTGAAAATACAACTAAGCAGAAAAAAACAAAGCTTCCATCAAATTTTTCGATCTTTTCACCAAGTATATATACCCAAAGACAGTTAAAAGCCAAATGTGCAAATGAAAAATGAATAAACATTGGTGTTATCAATCTCCACCACTGACTATTTTCATAAAATGTTTTTTCAAAAGAAAACATCGAAACATATCCAAGATTTGAAACATTAAAGTCTGTATAGGTGAAGGGTTTTATTACAAATATTAATGAACCAAAATTTGAAATGAGCGCAATGCAAACTGAGATTAATATTATTGGTATATGTAAATTATTAATCTTAATCAATTTATTTTTTAGAAATATCTAGACTCCATCCAAGTTTTTCTCTGCAAGCTTCAAAAAAATCATTATCTTTTGGATGAACAAGTTTAAGAGTTTTGTTCATTTTTGAAATCATTATTTCAGTGTTAAAAGGTAAATCTATATCATTTTGTCCATCGACACATATTTTTGCTTTCTCCTCAGGTCCCTCAAAAAGTTTTACTTCAACTTTTTCATCAGATGAAATAATGAAAGGTCTTGAAGATAAACTTTGAGGTAACATTGGAAGTATTGTCCACACATCAAGACTTGGATGAATGATTGGGCCTCCAGCAGACAATGCATATGCAGTCGAACCTGTTGGAGTAGCTATTATCAATCCATCTGATCTTTGTTCATAAACTATTTTTTCGTTAATAGATAGACGATATCGCATTAGCTGCGCATATGACCCAGAATGAATTACTACCTCATTGAGGCCATATATATGATTATTGTTGAATTCAGCGGAAACAAGGTTTCTTTCTTCAATTACATAATTTCCGTTCATAATACTGCTTAGTGATTTTTCAAAGTTTTCGACTTTAATATCTGTCAAAAAACCAAGGTTTCCCATATTTATACCTAAAATTGGTATTTCAGAATCCAAATATTTTCTTGAAGCATTTAGTAAAGTGCCATCACCACCAAACACAATTATTAAATCAACAATTTTGATTAAGTCTTCATGATTGATAGACTCAATGAGATCATTGTGGTAGTCAGAGGATTCGTCTGTCTTGAGATTAATATTTTGGTTTGCCAAAAAACTGATCATAGAATCCATAGCGCTTAAATCAACGCCATGATTGGATTTCTGCCGTACATATATGCCTACATTCTTAAACATAATGGTGATTATATATCTTGAAAAGGTTTATTTTTTAATTCTATGGTTTTTTTTCTTCTTTTAAAGACTCGAAAATTTGATATTTGTGAATATAATATTTGGATTATTATTTTTAACTTATAACAAATATGACTGATTTAAATAAATTTAGGGAAGATACAAAAAAATGGTTAGACAAAAATTGTCCACCATCAATGAGAAATGGTGCTGACCCAAAAATACCAGTTGATGAAGTATGGGGTGGAAGAAATGCAGTTTATAAAAATCCTGAATCAAAAATCTGGTTAGAAAGAATGGGTGAAAAAGGATGGACAATGCCAACTGTTCCAAAAGAATATGGTGGTGGTGGCCTAACAAAAGATGAAGTAAAAATTCTTAATGAAGAAATGTTTTTTATTGGGGCTAAACAACCTTTATTGAGCTTTGGTATTTGGATGCTTGCGCCAGTCCTATTGGAATATGGAACTGAAGAACAAAAAAAGCTTCATATCCCAAAAATAATAAAAGGAGAAATCAGATGGTGTCAGGGCTATTCTGAACCTGGATCAGGCTCAGACTTAGCAAGCTTATCAACTAAGGCAGAAGATATTGGTGAGAGTTTTCTTGTAAATGGTCAGAAGGTATGGACTTCTTATGCAGATAAGGCTGACTGGATTTTTGCTCTTGTAAGAACTGGCTCAAAAGAACCAAAACATGATGGGATCAGCTTTTTATTAATTGATATGGCTTCTAAAGGTGTGAGCACTAAACCTATTACATTGATTTCAGGGAAATCTCCGTTTTGCGAAACATTTTTTGATAACGTTGAGGTTCCAAAAGAAAATCTTATCGGCGAACTCAATGCAGGATGGACCATAGCTAAAAAACTACTCCAACATGAAAGAGCATTCATATCTAACTTTGGCTTAGCTGCTGGAATGGGTAGTAAACGAGATGTTGTATCGATTGCAAAAAAACATCTTGGTGAGGAAGATGGAAAAATTAAAAATACATTCTTTAGATCTGAAATTTCCTCACACAAAATTAAAGAGCATGCATTTGGATTAACTTTGAAAAGAGCTGGTGATGAAGGTGGAAAAGCTAGTGCTACAGCCTCTATGTTCAAACTTTATGGCACTGAGCACAATAAGAAACGTCATGAACTTATGGTTGCTGCTTCAGGTGTTAATGGAGTTGCGTGGGATGGCGATGAATTCGAGGATAGTGACAAAAACTTAACTAGAGCATGGTTAAGAACCAAGGGTAACTCTATTGAAGGAGGAACATCTGAAGTTCAACTAAATGTTATCTCAAAGCGAGTTCTTGGATTGCCTAGTCAATAAATTTTATGAAGCTAATTCTTACCGAAGAAGAACAATTTCTAAAAGATACTGCAACAAACTTTGCAAACGAGAGATCACCTATTAATCATTTTAGATCGTTAAGAGACAGCAATGATCCTATTTTATGGGATAAAGATTTATGGAATGAAATGTCAAAACTTGGATGGCCAGGAATTATGATTCCTGAAGAATTTGGTGGTTCAGGTTTTGGATTATCTGGAATTTGTGTTGTTCTTCAAGAATGTGCAAAAACTCTTACCCCTTCTCCATTATTTGCAACTGGTGTTCTAGGCGCTTATTCCATAAATACTTATGGAACCCAAGATCAAAAAGAAATGTATTTGCCTGCTATAGTTAATGGTGAGCTAACCACCTCATTAGCTGTTG
This sequence comes from uncultured SAR86 cluster bacterium, assembly GCA_902628085.1. GTDB lineage: Bacteria > Pseudomonadota > Gammaproteobacteria > Magnimaribacterales > D2472 > SAR86A. The sequence continues at coordinate 118,648 of CACOLO010000005.1, read as the reverse complement.
ATGAAGCAAGCCATCACAATCCATTTCAAACTGAATTTAATGCAAAAAAACAAAACGATAATTTCATTCTGTCTGGTAAAAAAACTTTTGTTGTTGATGGTGCAAGTTCTGATTTAATTATTGTTTTAGCTAGAACTTCTGGCTCTAAGGGAGACTCAACTGGCTTAACTCTCTTTGTTGTTGATGCAGATCAAGACGGAATTAATAAAATTAAACTCGACATGGCTGATTCAAGAAATTATGCAAACATCACGTTTGATAATGTAACTGTTTCTTCGGATTCAATTCTTGGGGATCTTGAAACAGCTGGTGAAACTATAGATGATATTCTAGATATCGGGAGAATAGCGATTTCTGCCGAAATGTTGGGCAATGCTGAGGCCGCTTTCGATACGACTCTTGATTATTTAAAACAAAGAAAACAGTTTGGAGTTCTTATAGGCTCTTTTCAAGCTCTTCAACACAGAGCAGCTGAGATGTTTTGTGAAATAGAGTTAACCAAATCATCAGTAATGGCTGCCATGAGAGCAGCAGACGAAAGATCAAATGACCTGCAAAGACTCTCTAGTTTGGCAAAAACAGTGTCTGGTGAAACCCTTCACTTAGTTTCGAATGAAGCAATTCAAATGCATGGAGGTATCGGCGTAACTGATGAATACGACATAGGGTTCTTTTTGAAAAGAGCTCGAGTTGCGGAACAGATATTTGGTAGCTCAAAGTTTCATACCGAAAGATACGCTAACTTAAGCGGTTTTTAAATTTGTTATTATATAGGCTATGGAGTCAGTAAAATTAACTGTCATTGGGATAATAACTTTTTTTTTGATACTTATAGAATTAATAATAGGATTTGGAACACTGACATTGATAAATATACCCAGAATAATAATTCCTTTTAAGTTTTTTAAAATATTTCTTGCAAAAGTTTCTAATCAAATTGGTGATATAACGGTTTATGGATTGAAGTTAATAATGCTTTTAATGCATGGAAATACAATTCAAGTTATTAATGAACAGAAGTTTGATTCCAATACTTGGTATATGGCTATGTCAAATCATCAGTCATGGGCAGATATATTTGTTCTTTTAGTTACTGCTAATCATAAAATACCTTTGTTAAAGTTCTTTATGAAAAAAGAGTTATGGTGGATACCTTTTGTTTTTTTAGCAAATCAGACACTTAATATGCCATTTGTAAATAGGCATTCAAAAGAAGCGATTAAAAAAAATCCATCATTAAGGCATAAAGACTATAAAAATACTCTCAAATCATGCAAACGATTTTTAAGAACTCCATCTACAATATTTAGTTATGCTGAAGGGACTAGATTTACTGATGAGAAACATGTTTTACAAGGAAAAAAATATAAAAACCTCCTTAGTCCAAAAGTTGGAGGTATGGCGACTGCATTATCAGCAATGCCAAATATAGATACTCTTATAGATTTTTCACTTGTCTATAAATCAAACAAAAGAGGTGCATGGTCATTTCTAACTGGTGAAATGAAAGATGTAAAGGTTTTTATCAAAAGCTATGCTGTACCCACTCATCTTAAAAATAGAAATTATTCAGAAGATGAAAAATATAGAGAGGAATTTAAAACTTGGATAGAAGGAATTTGGAGTGAGAAAGACCAAAAAATATCAGAATTAAAATTCTAATTCTTTTTCACTAAAAATAATTCCATTAGTATCAACATACGCCCATGAATCTTTTAGAACGATAAAATTTTGAAACTCGAGTGTTAATCCAATTTCGCCTTTTCCAACTGATTTATCTGTTTTCTTTGGATAAGAGTTTTTAGCGTAAACTCCAATCGGTATATCTTTGATTACTTCAATATCTCTAATATATCCGTTAGTAATTATTCCTTTCCATTGATTATCATAGGCCATTTGAGCAATTTGATCTCCAACCATTGAGCACTTTTCAGTACCAGTATGTTGAATCACCAGAACTTTGTTTGATCCATTTTGAGCCACTAAATCTTTGACAATGCTATTTGAATGCTCACATCTTGCAGTTTCAACCTGACCAAAGAATTTATCATTCTTGCCATATGAATTTAAAAAAAGGTCACAAATTTTAATGTTTTCACCATGCTCATCACAAATATCTGGAACCGTAAATTTATTCATAAATCAAAATATTCTCAATCAATATTAAGTAATATAAACTATGTGATAAGAATTGAGGAGAAAAAATGAAGTCACAAATATGCGATTTACTTAAAATTGAATTTCCATTGGTAGCCTTTAGTCATTGTAGAGATGTTGTCGCTGCAGTATCCAAAGCCGGTGGTATGGGTGTTCTTGGTGCTGTCGGTTTAACACCAGAAAAACTAGAAATTGAATTAAATTGGATAGATGAACACGTTGACGGTAAACCATACGGCGTTGATGTGCTTGTCCCTAATTCGTATGTTGGTAAAGGAGAAAATTTAACTACAGATGATCTAAGAGCAATGATTCCACAAGAGCATCGAGACTTTAGATCAGATATTCTTGAACAATATGATCTTCAAGCGTCTGATTTAAGAAGCAGTGAGAATTCCAAAGAATTAGAAAGTAATTCAAATGGTGTGCTTGGTGCAGGCTTAGATGGAGCAAAAGAAGTATTAGAAGTTGCATTTGCTCATCCAATAAGTTTAGTTGCTAATGCTTTAGGCGTTCCACCTAAATGGATGCTGGAAATGGGCAAAGAACATAATGTACCTGTCGCAGCATTGGTAGGAGCAAAACAGCATGCTGTAAAACAAGCTGAAGCTGGTGTAGATATAATTGTAGTTTCAGGAACTGAAGGTGGTGGGCATTGTGGTAGTGTCTCGACAATGGTACTTGTGCCAGAAGTTAGAAGAGCATTAAAAGATTATGGTGATGTACCTATTCTTGCAGCTGGTGGAATATGTACTGGAGAACAAATGGCTGGAGTGATGGCAATGGGTGCTGATGGCGTATGGTGTGCATCTGTATTCTTACCAACCACCGAAGCAGAAACATCTGACAATGTAAAAGAAAAAATGATAGCTGCTTCTTCAAGTCATACAGTTCGATCAAAAAGTAGAACTGGAAAACATTCTAGACAACTATCATCTCCATGGGTTGAGGCATGGGAGGGAAAAGATGCACCTGAACCACTTCCAATGCCACTTCAAACAATGGTGAGCGAACCTGCATTAAAGAAAGTTGCAGATCAGGCTGCAATAGGTCATGAGGGAGCAAAGCAATTAGAAACCTATTGGGTTGGACAAGGTATTGGTCTTGTAAATGAGACAATTACTGCTGGTCAAACTGTTCAAAAGTTTAAAGAAGAATTCATAGACTCTTACGAACGAGTCAACGGATTCTTTTCTGATGACTAGGTAAGCAGTTGGTTTGATTAAAGCATCTTCTTTAATTAAAAGAATTTTTTTGGTATTAATAGCATTTTTATCATTGTTTTCATTATTTTTGTTATTTGATCTATATCAGCCAATAAGTAAAGTAAAAGTTAAAAGAGCTTTAGGAGTCGAAGCCTCCGATATCTATGACAATAATTTTTCATTTAGAGATCTTAATAAAAATGGTTACCTCGATATCTATGAAGATTACAGAATAGCCTCAAATGTAAGAGCTGACGATCTTCTTTCAAAAATGACGTTAGAAGAAAAAGTTGGGCAAATGTTTCATCCTCCTTTTACTCTAAATCCAGATATATTTATGTTGCTCTACGAAATTGCTATTAGGGGTAATAAAAGCACAGAAGCTAAAATAGTTTTCGATCATATAACTCATTTTAATTTGTATGGAAATCCAACTCCAAAGAATCTAGCAAAACAAATTAATTATTTTCAGAAAATAGCCACAAAAACTCGTCTCGGTATACCGATAAGCATAAGTTCAGATCCAATTCATGAAGTGCCAAAAGGTGGAGGAATTGCATCATTTTCAGTTGATGGATTCTCAAAATGGCCCTCTCAACTTGGCTTTGCCGCTACCAATGATCCAGAAGTAATTTATGAATTTGCTCAAATTGCAAGAAAGGAATACCTTGCTGTTGGAATTAGAACTGCTCTTCATCCTATGTCAGATTTAGCAACTGAACCCAGATGGGCAAGAAATTTTGGTACCTTTGGTTCTAATGCAGATTTAGCATCAAAAATGACATTAGCCTACATGGACGGCTTTCAAGGAAAAAAAATAACTAAGAACAGTGTTCATACAATGGTTAAACATTTTCCTGGAGGCGGACCTCAGGAAAATGGCTTAGATCCGCATCTCTATAGTGGAAGAAATCAGACATATCCAGGAAATAATTTTAATTATCATTTAGTACCATTCAAAAGAGCTATTGATAATAATTTAAAAGTGATAATGCCCTACTATGGCATACCTATGGGGATTTCAGATGATGAAGTTGCGATTGGCTTTAACAGTTATATTCTGACAGACCTTTTGAGAAATGAACTGAAATTTGATGGAGTGATATGCTCGGATTGGGGGATTATCAGTGGAAGACATTGGGGCGTTGAAAATCTTTCAATTAAAGAGAGATACAAAAAAAGTTTTTTAGCTGGCATTGATCAATATGGAGGCGAGGATGATCCAAAACATATTATCAAACTCGTTAATGATGGTGAGATATCGGTTACTGATATTAATAAGTCAGTAAAAAGGATTTTAATAAATAAGTTTGATTTAGGTCTTTTCGAAAATCCATATGTAAATGTTAATGATGTTAAAAAAATTGTGGCAACAGATAAACATATTCAAGCAGGATTAGATGCGCAAAGAAAATCAATTGTCCTATTAGAAAATGATGGACTTTTGCCACTAAAGAGTAAGAGCAAGATTTTTATTGATGGGCTTGATATTAAAATTGGATCTAAATTTGGAAACGTCTCAAAATCACATAAAGATGCTGATGTAGTAATAATGTATGTTCATACTGTTTTTAATGGTAATCAGGAATCGGGTATCAATAGATTATTTGATAATTTTTTAAGTACCTTATTTCCAAATGGAAATCTAAGTTTTAATGATGAGATAAAAAATAAAATTAAAAAATATTCTGAGAATAAAAAACTTATTCTTGTAGTTGATTTAAATAGGCCAGCAATCCTAAGTGAAATTAAGTCTAATGCATCAGCACTAATTGGAACATTTGGTGTTTTAGATCAAGTGATTTATGAAGCTATATATGGCAATTTTAATCCTACTGGGAAGCTTCCGTTTGAAATACCATCATCAATGGAAGAAGTTATTGGTCAGAAAGAAGACTTGCCTGACGATACAGAAAATCCAACATATGTTTTTGGATATGGTCTAAGTTATTAAATTATGATCTTTCTCTGGGTTGAAATTCTAGAACAGTAGCGTTTATACAATATCTTGGCATCCCATTTGGCCCATCATCAAAAACATGACCCAAATGAATATCTGACGATACAGACCTGATTTCTGTCCGCCTCATGCCATAACTATTATCAGGCAGTTCATAAACCGATCCCTCAACAGGTCTCGTGAAAGAAAGCCACCCAGATCTTGAAACAAATCTATCCTTTGTATCAAAAAGAGGTGCCCCACTTAATTTATCTACAAAAACTCCTTCAGGCGTATTTTTAAATATTTGATACTCTTTGCAAAATCTTGCATCTGTCCCATCATTAAAAGCTACGTTATATGCCTCAGTATTACCGAGTTTAAATTTCCCTAAAAGTTTATAAAAATCCTTTGATTCTATATATCCTTGATATCCAAAAACTTCTATTCCATCTTCCAAGAATAAAATAGATGGTGTTGCCCAACTTGGAGACTCTAGCCTTAATCCATGTAATTGATCGGAAGTTCTATAAGTCATTGGGATGCTTCCTTTATAATCATTTGTTACATCACTCTTAAGCTTTTCACAATATGGGCAATAGTTTCGAGAATCTATAACAAGAATATGTTTACCTTTTGTTAATTCAGTGTTATCAAGAGGCTCTATTTCTTCCTTATTGAAAACAATCCCAGTCGATAAGTCTGGACAATATCCATTTGGATTTTTCTTAAGGTAATCTTGATGATATTCTTCTGCTAAATAAAAATTGTCTAGCGGTTCAATAATAGTTTTAATTGGCCCATAGCCATGATCACTTAAAAGGTTTTGATATTTTTCCTTCAGCATTTCAGCAATTTCTTTTTGATCATCATCTGAATATAAAATTGTTGACCTGTACTGAGTCCCTATATCATTACCTTGTCTGTTATATTGAGTTGGATCATGAGATTCAAAGAAATGCATTAAGATCTCTTCTACAGTAATAAAGTTGTTGTTGAAGGTTACTTCCACAACCTCAGCAAAGTTATTCTTGTTGAACTTATTTTTGAGTTGGATAATTGATCTGTAATTTGGGCTAACGCCATATCCATTTGCATATCCTGACTTAGCATTTATTACTCCATCTAGAGCTTCATAACCCTTCTCAGCACCCCAAAAACATCCTGAACCAAGATAAATGGTTTGGATATGATTAGTCTGGTTTGCAAATGTAAAGCCAGTAAATAAGAAAAATAAAGCTATGAAATATTTATGATTATTCATTTGGTTCATACTTGTATTCTTTACTTTTAATGAAAGCTGGTCTTGAGAATAAGTTCTTTGACCATCTTGTAATATTTGGCTTAAAGGCCTGTTCTATTCCAAGAGCCTCTGCAAGGTTTATCGCATAACTGACACAGATATCAGCTATGGTAAACCTGTTTGAACATAAATATTCTTTTCCCTCTAATGATTTTTCAAGTAATTTTAGCCTTGATACAAACCATCGACTGTAACCTTCTACTGCTGCATCAGCAACTCCAGGCTCTTGAAGTTTATACCTTAAGACAACTGTCTGGGGAAAAGTAAGAGTAGCGTCAGCATGAAACAGCCAATTTAAATATAAAGGATAATCTTCCTCACTAGGTTTTACTTGAAGATCTGAAGGTCCATATCTTTCAACTAGATATTGTGAAATTGCTACCGATTCAGTCATTTCTATCTTTCCATCGATCATATATGGAACTGTTCCAAGAATATTAATATCTAAATATTCTTTCATAAAAACTCTTGGTGGAAATGGCATCATGACCAATTCATATTCTAAGCCCATTTCTTCAGCAGTCCATATTGGTCTGACAGCTCTTGAATTCTCTGTTCCGTATATTTTAATCATATTGAATATTTAGAATGTTATTCTACATCTTAATTGTGGTAATATTAATGATAATATATTACCATTACATTCCTTCTATAAATTATGTCGCTTATGAAAAAAGAAAATATTGCGCCGAAACTAAAATCTACTTTAGATATAAAGTCTGAACAATTTATCAAAAATAAAGAAATGATGCTTGATAAATTAAAATTTCTTGATGGTTTATTAGATCTCGCTGAAATTGGAGGCGGCATGCATCATCATGAACGTCTTGCAAAACGTGGAAAAATGCCAGTCAGACAGCGAGTAATGAATGTTTTAGACCCAGACACACCTTTTTTAGAAATCCAGCCATACGCAGCATACGGTACAAATAACTATAATGTTGGTGGAGGATGCGTATCTGGAATCGGAATTATTTCTGGTGTTGAGTGTGTGATCTTTGCAAATGATCCATCTGTAAAAGCTGGAGCAATGACTGTTTATGTTGGTGAAAAATGGGCTAGAGCCATTGAAATATCAAGAGATAATAAAATTCCATTTATTAGTTTTGTTGAGTCTGCTGGCGGTGATTTAAATGTATCTAGGAGTGACGGTGATAATCCTCCAATTGCGCCAACTCTTCAACAATCTCATTTTGCTTCAACAGGAAGATTCTTTTATGAAATGACAGAATTATCTAAGTTAAGAATACCAGTAATCTCAGTGGTATTTGGTTCATCAACTGCTGGTGGAGCTTATCAACCAGGAATGTCTGATTACAATATTTTTATAAAAGATCAATCAAAAGCATTTTTGGCTGGTCCACCATTAGTGAAAATGGCTACAGGAGAAGAATCAGATGATGAAACTTTAGGTGGGGCTAAAATGCACTCTGAAATTTCAGGACTATCAGATTATTTAGCTGAGGATGAAATGGATGCATTAAGAATATGTAGAGAAGTAGTTTCTCATCTTAATTGGACAAAGAAAGGGAACGAACCTGAAATAAAAAGTAGTGAGCCTGAATATAATGAAGAAGAACTTCTTGGAATACTTAGTGAAGATCTTAAATCAGCGGTTGATATTAAAGAGATAATTGCTAGATTTGTAGATGGATCAAAATTTGAGGAATTTAAACCATTATATGGATCAACTCTTGTTTGTGGATGGGCAACAGTTCATGGTTACCAAGTCGGTATTTTAGGAAATAATGGTCCTATATATCCTCAATCTGCTGAAAAAGGAGCGAGTTTTATTCAACTATGTAATAAAAGGAACATTCCTTTGATATTTCTTCATAATGTAACAGGCTTTCTTGTTGGAAAAGATTTTGAGAGACAAGGAATAATAAAAAAAGGATCTCAGCTTATTAATGCAGTTTCAAATTCTACAGTGCCACATATAACTTTTATTGTTGGTGCTTCATACGGTGCTGGTACTTATGCAATGTCTGGAAAAGCATACAATAATAGATTCACTTTTTTATGGCCTACTGCAAAAATTGCTGTTATGGGACCTGAGCAAATGGCTGGTGTTATGTCGATTGTAAGAAGAGCTAAAGCAATGCGAGACGGTAAAAAATTTGACGAAAAAGCAGATCAACAATTAAAAGAAATGGTTATAGATTATTTGGAAAAACTTTCACATGGTCTAGTTGCAAGCAGTATGCTTACTGATGATGGCATTATTGATCCTAGAGATACACGCGATGTAATAGGGTTTTGTTTATCAATCGTGAATAATAATCATATTGAGGGTGCTAAAGAATATGGAGTATTTAGATTATGATTTTTAATTCAATTCTTATTGCAAACAGAGGTGAAATTGCTTGTAGAGTGATTAAAACTGCAAAAGAAATGGGTATTAGATCAGTTGCTGTATATGTTGATGCTGACAAAGATGCACCTTTTGTAAAAGATGCTGATGAATCTGTAAAACTCAAAGATGGAGGATATCTTGATGCAGATCAGATTATTGAAGCTGCCTTAAAAACTAATGCTCAAGCAATTCATCCAGGTTATGGTTTTCTTTCTGAAAATGCCTCGTTTGCTAGAAAAGTAAAAAAATCTGGTTTGATATGGATTGGTCCATCACCTCATGTTATTTCTGTGATGGGTGACAAGCTTAAAGCAAAGGAACTTGCAATTAAAGCAGATGTTCCTACACTTCCAATGACTTCTAATCCTAAGCAAGCAAGCAAAATTGGATACCCTCTTCTTATCAAAGCAGCTGCCGGTGGGGGTGGAAAAGGAATGAGAATAGTAAATAAATCAAAAGAACTAAAAGATTCAATAATAAGTGCTCAAAGGGAAGCATTAAATGGATTTAATGACGATAGAATCTTTATTGAAAGATATGTAGAAAAATCTAGACACATTGAGATCCAAATTATTGGTGACTCGCATGGAAATGTAGTTCATCTTGGTGAGCGAGAATGTTCTATCCAAAGAAGACATCAAAAAATTATCGAAGAATCTCCCTCTCCCAGAGTTTCAGGTGAAATTAGAAATAAAATGGGAGATGCTGCAGTAAAGCTTGCTAAGCAAATAAAATATGAATCTGCTGGTACGGTTGAATTTCTATTTGATGATAAAACAGGTGAATTTTGGTTCCTTGAGGTAAATACAAGGCTTCAAGTTGAACATCCAGTCACTGAGGAAGTAACAGGAATCGATCTTGTTTCTGAGCAACTTAAAATTGCTAGAGGCGAATCTTTACAATTTAAACAGACAGATATCAATTGGAAAGGTTCTTCTATTGAAGCTAGGCTTTATGCTGAGGATCCTAATAATGACTTCCTACCAGAGATTGGAACTCTAATAGCATTTGATAAAGATGAATCTGTAGAAGCAAGATGGGATTCAGGTGTTACAAAAGGAACTATAGTTGGTACAGACTTTGACCCAATGTTAGCAAAAATAATCTCATATGCACCTAATAGAACTGATGCGGCTGGCAAGTTAGCAAAGGCACTTGAATCAGCTCATATTGGTGGAGTAAAAACAAACAGAGATTTTTTAATTAATTGTCTTAAATCTTCTGAATTTATTGATGGTGACACCACAACAGATTTCATTGACAGAGTAAATCCTGCTAGAAAATTAACTTTAGATCAAGATTCACTGGAACATGTGACTGCAGTTGCAACTTTATGGTTGCAAGCAAGAAATAGAGATAATGCTTATGTTGCAAACTTTATGCCGTCAGGATGGACAAATGGTAGGCTCCCTTCTCAAGTTGTTGTTTTTGAGCATGAAGGATCTGAAATAAAAATAGAATACAAACTTATGAGGGATGGTTCTTTTAAATTATCAACTGGAAAAATTGCAAATATATACTCAGCTGATAATCATGGTATTGACTGTGTTTATGATGACAAAAGACACTATGCAAAAATTACGAAGGATGCAGATAAACTTTTAGTACATATGCCATATGGTGATGTGATGCTTAATATTAAACCAAAATTTGTTATTCCTGGTCTTGAGGTTGCAAAAGGTGGTCTTATAGCACCAATGCCAGGTAAAGTAATTGATATCAAAGTTAAAAAAGGAAAAAAAGTTAAAATAGGCGAAACACTTGTAATTCTTGAAGCTATGAAAATGGAGCATTCCATTAAAGCATCTGAAGATGGAACAGTGACACAACTTTTAATATCAGTAAATGATCAAGTTGAAAATGGCGCATTGTTAATGATCGTTAAATAAGATGCAGAAAATAGAGTTTGAAAAAAGTAAAATCTTTAATAGGCCTAAAATTCAAACAAAAAGACATACAGAGATAATAGAGTCTCTTGAAAAAATGCTTGAAAAAGGTGTTCCAGATTTAACGATGTCTGAGTTTGCATCAAAGCTTAAAATTTCTTTGAGGACTCTCTATGAAATTGCACCCAGCAAAGATAAATTAATCTTAATGACGATGGATAATATTCTCACAAAGCTAGGTAAGCATGCCCTCGACTCTGTATCAAATATTGAATCTCCAATAAGGAGACTCGAAAAGTATCTATTTATTGTCAATCAAGCAGTTGGACCAAAATTTGACAGATTTATGAAAGATATTGAAAAGATTAATGGATCCAAGAAAATGGCGGATTATCATGAAAATTTTATATCAACTTATACTGAAAAACTTTTAAATGAAGCTATCAAAAAAAAGGAAATTCAACAGATAAATACAAAGGTTTTTGCAGTGTTGTTTAGTAGCATTGGAAGGGAATTTCTAAATGAAAAGAACAGAAAGTCTATTAGCACAACACCGGATGAGAATGCTAACTCTATCACTTCAATAATACTTAATGGCATTAAGTTAAAAAATTAGATGAAAAAAGAACATATTAAAATAGCAAATTGCAGTGGTTTCTATGGAGACAAGTTGTCAGCAGCTAAAGATTTAGTTGAAGGAGGACCAATTGATGTCTTAACAGGTGATTATCTTGCTGAACTCACCATGACAATACTTTATAGTCAAAAAATTAAAAGGGGTGAGGATAAAGGATATGTAGGAACGTTTTTAAAACAAGTTAAAGAGATAGCAGAAACTTGTGACAAAGAAAATATAAAAATAGTGACAAATGCTGGAGGCCTTAATCCAAAGTCAATGGCAAATGAAATAGAAAAAATTCTGCAAGAACAATCTTTAAATATGAAAGTTGCATATATTGATGGTGACGATTTAATGCCTAGGATGGAAGAACTTAAAAAAGAGGGTCAAAAATTTACTAATATTGAAAAAAATCTATCCATTGAGAAATCTGGATATATGCCACTTACTTCCAATGCCTATCTTGGTGCTTGGGGAATTAAAGAAGCCCTAGATCATGGTGCAGATATTGTAGTTTGTCCAAGGGTTACAGATGCAGCAGTTGTAATAGGTCCAGCAGCATGGAAATTTAATTGGGAAAGAAATAATTTTGATGCACTAGCAGGAGCACTAGCTGCTGGACATATTATTGAGTGTGGCTGTCAAGCAACTGGTGGTAATTATTCATTTTTTAAAGAAGTACCAAGTTTTGATAATGTTGGCTATCCAATTGCAGAAATTTTTGAAGATGGGAGTTTCAACATCACAAAACATCCTGGAACTGGTGGATTGGTTTCAAAGGGAACAGTTACAGCGCAATTACTGTATGAGATAAGTTCTCCAGCATACGTGAATCCAGATGTCGTGTCTCATTTTGATACTTTAAAAATTGAAGAGTTAGAGAAAGATAAGGTTCACGTTTCTGGATGTCGTGGGAGCTCTCCGCCAAAAGATCACAAAGTATGTATTAATCTTGCAGGTGGTTTCAGAAATGGAATGGAAATTATTCTTACCGGGATGGATATTGATGAAAAAGCTAAAGTTTTTACAGAAGTGCTATTTAATTCTGTTGGTGGTCAAGAACAATTTGATGAAGTTTTTATTGAATTACAAAGAACTGATAAAGAAAATCCTAAAACAAATGAGCAGGCTATGGCATCGTTAGTGATTTCAGTGAAATCCAGTAATCAAGAGCTTGTTGGCAGGCTTTTCAGTGCAAAGATTATTGAGTTAGCTTTAGCAAATATTCCAGGATTTTTTGCAGAAAGCGGACCCAAATCAAGTGGGCCTGTAATAATATATTGGCCAGCACTAGTTGATAGTAAATATATCACTGAAAAAGTTCATATTGACGACAAAGAAATCGAAGTGATGCCTACCAGTCAATTGGATTTTGAAGAAATTTATTACCAAAGAGAGCCTATATCAATTGATGATATTGAGATTTCTGATCAGAAAGAAATTTACTTTGGCGATCTATTCGGAACGAGATCAGGTGATAAAGGCGGTTGTGCAAACTTAGGGGTATGGGCAAAAAATAATCTCTCATATTCATTCTTGTACAATTTTTTAACTATTGAAAAACTAAAAGAGTTATTGCCCGATTTATCAAAATATGAAATAGAAAGATTTGAACTACCAAATATTAATTCGCTTAATTTTTATATTCACGATATTTTGGAAGATGGTGTTTCATCCAATAATAGAAAGGATGGACAGGCAAAATCCCTTGGAGAGTATTTAAGAGTAAAAAAAATTCTTGTGCCTGATTCAATATTATTGGAAACTTAATTATGGATAAATTATCTTTAGATGGTCTGAATTTTGAAACTATTTGTCTGGAAGTAGAACGCAAGATTTTAACTATTACATTAAATAGGCCTGAGAAAAAAAATGCCATGAATAATGTAATGATGGATGAGCTTAATTATGCATTGGCATACGCAAAACAAGAGGATGCAGTTAGAGTTGTTGTAATTGCCGCAAATGGAGATATTTTTTGTGCTGGAGCAGATCTAAGCAGATCTGAATCTGTTTCAAATGTACCTAAACTCCCTAATGCTGATGACATAAGTTTATCGCTTAGACACCTTTATAAACCTGTCATATGTAAGATTCAAGGTTCTGTTCTTGCAGGCGCTTTGTTAATCGTAACAAATTCTACTCATGCAATAGCTGTAAAAGATGCAACTTTTTCGGCACCTGAAATTCATAGAGGTTTATGGCCATTTATGGTGATGGCAGGACTTTTTAGAGTGATGCCTAAGAGAGCTGGTCTAGATTTTATTATGCGCGGTCAACCTATCGACGCATCAAAAGCTAAAAAATGGGGTTTAATAAATGAACATGTTGATAAAGCAAATTTAGATAAAAGAGTTCAGGCACTTGCAACTGAGTTGGCCTCGCTGGCTCCTGAAACGATGAAATTTGGACTTGAAGCATATGAAAAACAAGATTCACAAGATTTTAATGATGCTCTTCCATACCTTAAAGAACAAATTGCAAAATGCTTTGAGGGTAGAGATGCCAAAGAAGGTATTGCAGCATTTTTAGAGAAAAGAAAACCTAACTGGGATTAAAAATTATGGACTTGAATTTTGGATCTGAATATAAAGAATTTACAAATGACGTAAAAAAATTCTGCAAAAAATATAGTGGAGTGAATTTTTCTGATTCTGCAAAAGTGCCTCTATCAGCTTCATTTAAATCCAGTGGAATACAAATGAAAAGATCAGACTGGCAAAAAATACTTATAGAACAGGGTTATTTTGCTAGATCCATTCCTAAAGAATACGGAGGTTATGGTGGTGAGGCTGACATTATTAAAAGCAGAATAATTGCTTCAGAGTTTGCCAAGGCAAAAATACCTCCACCAATGGGTGGTCAAGGGATAGATATGTTAGTTCCAACCCTTCTGGAACTTGGGACTGAAGAACAAAAACAGAAATATATTAAACCAACATTACATGGTGAAATTATATGGTGTCAGGGTTATTCAGAGCCTAATGCTGGTAGTGACCTTGCAAGCTTGCAGACAAAAGGAGAATTAATAAATGATAATTGGGTGATTAATGGTCAAAAAATATGGACTAGCACTGCACAATATTCTCAAATGATGTTTTGCTTAGTTAGAACAGAGCCTGATGCATCAAAACACGCTGGAATAAGTTATATCTTAATTCCAATGGATACTCCAGGAATAGAAATTAGACCGTTGGTTGATATGACTCTTAACGCTGGATTTAATGAAGTATTTTTTACGGATGTAACTGTACCTCAAGAGAATATTGTTGGAAAAAGAGGTGAAGGTTGGGCAGTTGCGAATGCAACTTTAAGTCATGAGAGAGGCTCACTTTCTGATCCAAATGCGATGATGAATAGGCTAAATTCTCTCATTGAAATAATGAAAAATGAGACAATTAATGGCCAAAAAGCTATCGATAATCCTGTTTATAAAGATAAACTCATGAAAATTCAGGGCAAAGTCATAGCATTTCAATCCAACTCACTGAGAGTTCTGTCTGCAAAATTAAATAAAAATCAAGATACTAAAATTGCTGGAATGATACAAAAACTAAATGGCACTGAATTAAGACATGAACTAGAAGGATTTGCTATTGATGTAATGGGTGAACTTGGAACGCTATATGAAAATAGCCCTAATATTAGAGATGGTGGTTCATGGCAAGTTGCATATATGTATTTTCTGGGTTTAATTATTGGTGGTGGAACAAGTCAAATTCAAAAAAATATTATTTCAGAAAGGGGTTTAGGTATGCCAAGAGAGCCCAAGGTTCAAAAAGGGGAATAACATGTATTTTGGGTTGTCCGAAGATCAAATTTTTTTTCAAGATAATGTAAAAAAATTTCTTGAGGATAATGCTCCTCTTGATTTGATAAGGAAAATTTCAAAAGGTGAAGATCTAAATCAAAAAAATGAGATTCACTCAGGAATAATAAACCTAGGCATAAATAACATTCTCGTTCCTGAAGAATATGGTGGATTAGGATTAGATCTTTTGTTCGCAACTGCGATTAGTCAAAGTATTGGAGGAGCTGTAGCTCCCCTGCCATATTGTGGATCATATGTCATGGCACCAATAGCAATAAAAATAGGTGCAAGCAAATCACAAAAAGAAAATATTTTTAATGAAATGTCTTCTAGTAACATAAAATTTGGTATTGCTTTTTCTGAGTATTTTGGATCAAGAGATTCAAGTAGTATTAATTTTTCAAATGAGAAAATAAATGGCAAAACAATCTTTGCTATAGATTGTGATTATGCAACAGATGTTCTGGTATCAGATGCTAGTGGAAAAATTGGCATTGTATCAATCGAAGACAAAAATATAGAGATTGTTGATCTAATTACCGTTGATAAAACCAGAACATACAAAGAGATCAAGTTTAGTAATGCAAATGTTGAAATTTTAGAGAATACAAAAAAAAATACAGATGCCATTGAAAAATCATTAGATGCTGGTCGAATTATCACAGCAGCAGACACATTGGGTGCTTCACAAGCTATGCTTGATAAAGCAGTTTCATATTCAAAAGAAAGGAAGCAATTCAATCGCGTGATTGGATCGTTTCAAGCTGTTAAACATATGTGTGCTGAGATGACTGCAGATCTTGAGCCATGTTACTCACTAGTTTGGCATGCTGCTCATAGCTTTGATAATAATGATGATGATTCAAAATTAATGGCCTGTCATGCAAAATCACATATTTCTGAGGTTGCTAAGATGGTTTCAAAAAAAGCTACAGAGGTTCATGGTGGCATGGGCTTTACTGATCTGCTAGGATTACATTTTTGGTTTAAAAGGATTGGTCTCAATAGACAGCTACTTGGTGCTCCTGAAATCGTTAGAAATGAAGCAGCAAAAGCTCAAGGCTTATAAAATAAATATGTATTTTTTCTGCTCAATATTATTCATTTTTTCACTTGCAGTTTCATCTGATTCATATAAATCAATTGAAGTCAGTGAAGTTAAAGAAAATTTAAGTAATGAGATTTTCAAAAAACTCTCACGAGAGCATTATGTAAAAAATTTTGATAAAACAGACTTTAATAGGAATTATATAAACGCTGTTTTCAAAAGACTTGATGAAGATAAAAAATACTTTATTCAAAATGAAGTTGACTTATTTATCAAAGAATCAAAATACGTAACTAACAATTTCGATATAGCTTTGGCTTACAAAATAATAAATCTGTATTTTGAGCGATTAATTGATTTTTCATCATTCCAAATTGACTTATTGGAAAACTATAATTTTGATTTTGATAGGGAAGAATTTCTTGATATTTACACTGATGACAATATTTGGCAAGAAGATTTATCACAGTTGAAAGCATTATGGAGGCTTGAGACAAAAAATGACCTTTTAGTATCAATGCTTTCAGACTCTGTAAGTGAAGATCCAAAAATAGATATTATCAAACGTTATAAAAATAGAATAAGAAGAATCAATCAGCAAAAAGAAGAAGATATCTTCTCATTAGCCGTAAATATTCTTTCAAATCAATTTGATCCTCACTCGTCTTATTTATCACCAAGATCTGCTGAGGATTTTGATATGAATATGAGTCTTAAGCTAAGCGGAATTGGAGCTCTTTTAGGTGTTGAGGATGACTATACAAAAGTTATTAGTCTTGTTCCTGGTGGTCCAGCTGAAAAATCTGGAAAAATTAAACCTGAAGATAGAATTTCAAAAATAAAGCAAGGCGATGAAGACGAATTTATTGATGTGGTTGGATGGAGAATTGATGAGGTTGTGGACTTAATTAGAGGAGAGATAGATACTGAACTGCAAATTGAATTTATATCATTCGATTCTGATATTGATAATCGAAAAATTGTTACTCTTAAAAGAGAAGAAGTAAAACTTGAGGATAGAGCTGCTCAATCTCAAGTTTTTGAAATGAATGATAATAAAATAGGTGTTATCGACCTACCCTCTTTTTATATAGACTTTGAAGAATATGCAAATAGAAATTCTGATTATAGAAGTAGCAGCAAAGACATAAGAAATATTCTGAATAAGTTCAATGAAGATAATGTTGATGCGGTTGTTTTAGACTTAAGAAATAATGGTGGTGGTGCACTTATTGAGGCTAATAAAATTATTGGATTATTTATCTCATCAGGACCAACTGTCCAAGTAAAGCAAAAAAGAGGATACATTCAACCATATGGAGACTCTCGTGCAGTTCAAGTTTGGAAAAAACCTCTTGTTGTTCTTGTAAATAGATATTCTGCTTCAGCTTCTGAAATCGTTGCAGGTGCAATTCAAGACTATAGGAGAGGCTTAGTTATTGGTCAAAGGACATTTGGAAAAGGGACTGTTCAAAGCTTAGAAAATCTTTCACAAGGCCAGATAAAAATTACAGAATCTAAGTATTACAGAGTAAATGGAATGAGCACACAAAATAAAGGAGTCAAGCCAGACATAGAACTTCCAGTAACTTGGGATATTGAATCTGTAGGTGAGAGCTCGTTCCCAACTGCACTCGAGTGGGATGTTATTAGACCCTACAGACATAAAAAATTCTCCATTAATCCTGAAGTTATTGAAGATGTAATCAAGCTTCATAACGACAGACTTGCATACGAGCCAAATCTAAATTATTTAAAGGAAGTAAGAAAAAGATATGATCTTAATAAAGATAAAAAACTTTTAAGTTTAAATCTTGAGGATCGTAAAACTCAGAAAATTTTACGAAGAGAATGGTTATTGTCAGTTGAGAACAAAAGGAGATCGTCTATTGGACTTGAGGCATTTGCATCTTATGACGAGCTAAATGATTTTAATAAAGAAAATGAGGATACATCTAATACCCCTAATAGGATTGATTTTATAAATGACTTTCAGTTAATAGAATCAACAAAAATAGTAAATGATTTTTTGAATCTTGAGAAAGAAAAAATCATTACCATGATTAATTAATATGAAAATAGTATCTTTCAATATTAATAGCATTAGGGCTCGGCCTCATCAAATAGAGCATTTAAGAGATACCTTAGATCCAGATGTTATTGGTCTGCAAGAAACAAAGGTAAATGATCCTGAATTTCCATTAGAGATCATAAAAGAAATTGGATACCATGCAGAATTTTGGGGTCAAAAAGGTCACTATGGTGTAGCTATCTTAAGCAAGTCAAAACCCAAAGAAACAATTAAAGGATTTATTAATGATACCGAAGATGATCAGAAAAGATTTATTCAGTCTACTTTTAAATTTGGAGATGAAGATATAACAATAATGAATGGTTATTTTCCTCAAGGTGAAAATATTAATCATGAAACAAAGTTCCCAAAAAAAATAAAATTTTATAATGACTTAAAAGACCATATTATTGATCTTAAAAAAACTACCTCTAATCTAATTGTTATGGGTGACTTTAATGTTTCTCCTGAAGACATTGATATCGGTATAGGAGAAAACAATGCAAAGAGATGGCTTAGAGAGGGAAAGACTTCTTTCCAACCTCAAGAAAGAGAAATGTGGAATAGTATAAAAGACTTAGGCTTTATAGATTCTTGGAGAGAGTTATTTCCAAATGAATCCTCGATCTATTCTTGGTTTGATTATAGATCTAGAATGTTTGATCAAAATCCAAAACGTGGTTTACGAATTGATCACATTTTATTATCAGATAATTTAAAGAAATATATTAATAATGTTGGTATTGATTATGATGCTCGCTCAATGGAAAAACCGTCTGATCACTGTCCAGTGTGGTTAGAATTAAATGAATAATATTGAATTTAGGACTCCATTAAATTCTGATGAATTTGAAAAATATGATTTGTTTAGATGGCAGATTTTAAGAAAGCCGATTGGAAAATCAATTGACTCGTTAAAAGATGAATATGAAAACTCCAGCTATCATCTAATTGGTGTGTCTGAAAACGAAGTAATAGCATGCGGTAGACTGCACTTTAATACAGACTTTGAAGCACAAATAAGATATATGGCCGTCAATAATAATTTGCAAGGAATGGGAATTGGTAGAAAGATCATAGAGCATTTAGAAAAATATGCTTTAGAACAAGATGCAAAAAAAATTGTATTAAATGCTAGAGATCATGTGATTAAATTTTATGAGAAATCAGGCTATAAAGTTGTTAGAAAATTTTATGGCTCAGATACAAATATTCCTCATACAACAATGATGAAAGAACTCTGATTATCTTCTTTGTTTGAAAAAATCTTTAAGTAGTTTTGAGCTGTCCTTCTCAAATAATCCAAATTTGTAATTAACTTTATGATTTAAAACTTTTTTTTCAAAAAAGTTATCAATTGATAAAATACTGCCAGTTCTTGGTTCTTTTGCTGCAAAGATAATTGAATTAAATCTTGCATCAACAATTGCTTTTGCGCACATATGACATGGCTCAAGTGTAACAAACATATTACAGTCAACTAGCCTATAATTTCCAATCATTTTTGATGCCTCTCTCATAGCATTGATTTCAGCATGAGCAGTCACATCATTATCAGAGATTAC
This sequence comes from uncultured SAR86 cluster bacterium, assembly GCA_902628085.1. Lineage (GTDB taxonomy): Bacteria > Pseudomonadota > Gammaproteobacteria > Magnimaribacterales > D2472 > SAR86A. The sequence continues at coordinate 98,688 of CACOLO010000005.1, read as the reverse complement.
CGTATTCCTGCCTCTTCCAATAATCTCATTATTCTTTACCACTATAGCTCCAACAGGAACTTCGCCAAGATTATAAGATTCTTGTGCTAATTGCATCGCAGTTTTCATAAAGAATTTTTCTTGGTCTGAAAAATGCACTCTAATATAGCTCTATATTTGCTAAATCTAGTTGTGCTGAAAAATCTTTTCCATAAGCTACGATACCAATTGACCTTATTACTCTTGAATTCAGATTATCATTTTGATTTCTAGAGTATTTAAAACTAGACAATGGTATATCAATAATTTCCCAATCACTTGTTGCATAAAACTCAGCATAATAGTAGTTCCACGGCAACATTCTTGGAACTCTTAGGTGAACAAAGTATTCATTATTATTTCCTCTCACCTTGATTCTAATTCCATTAAAGTCTTTTGCCTTTATGCTCAACCCTACTCTTGATTGAATAAATCCGCCATTGTTTTCGGTACTAACGTTTCCCTCAAGTCTATAGAATTTTTGACCATCTTCTTCCATCTCATAAAAATTTACCTCAGATATTCCACCCATGACTTGATCAGATATTGCTGACCAATTAGCTCTAACATCATTTAAATTATCAATTACCATAGATGACACATTAACTGAGAAAACTGAAAACAAGATAAAAATACTTTTAAACACTGTTAGTCGAGATGAGTATCTTTGTCTGCTTGAAACCACGGGATATTTACTACTTTTGACTCCAAGTCACCATATGGACTTTCAACAGAGACAATTGTGCCTTCATCAGCATATTCAATATCAACAATCGCAAGAGCAATGTTCTTCCCAACCCTTGGTGAGTAGTATGCTCTAGAGACTCTACCAACTTTTTTATTCTTATTATTTACAGGCCAAAAGTTTTCAGGTGCTTTTGTTAATGGATCACCTTCTAACTCTAAGCCAACTAATTTCTCTTGAGTTCCATTATTTTTAATCTTTTTCAATGCCTCTTTACCAATAAAATCTATTTCTTGGTCTACATCTACCAGCCTATCAAATCCTATTGTGTACGGATTATGTTCTCTTCCAAAATCACTTCCGTATGACAAAATTCCGCCTTCAATTGTTCTAATTGTATTAGGTGCTATAACTCGACCATTAAATTCTTCAGCCGCTTCATAAACTAATTCGAAAAGTTTATTTCCTAATTTTCTATCTTGAAGATAAAGTTCATAGCTTAATTCACCGCTCCATCCAGTTCTCGCGATAACCATTGGAATATCATCTAGTTGAGTTTGTCTTGCCTTGTAGTATCCCAAATCGTCATGCTCACCATTAAAAAGCTTTTGAATTAATTTGCCAGACTTGGGTCCACTAATTTGAAGGGGTGATACATCTGGTTCATGTATGGAAACATCCATACCTGAATTTATCGCAATTCCTTGAAGCCATAAAATAACGTCACCATCACCCGGAGATATCCAGAATTTATTTTCTTCAAGCCTCAAAAGACATGCATCATTAACTATACCGCCATCCATATCGGTAAGAATTATGTATTTACAAAAACCTATTTCACATTTTTCTAAGTTTCTGGGTTGTATATATCTGACAAATTTGTATGCATCCTTTCCATTAATTTCAATCTGACGCTCAGCTGCAAAATCTCCAAAAGTAACATCGTTGATTAAGCTTTCATATTCTTTTTCAGGGCAAGAAAATCCAGTTGGCAAATACATCTTGTTGTATACCGTAAATCCAGTTACGCCATACTTAAGATTTGATTCATAATATGGAGATTTTCTTATTCTTGTGCCAATTCCTATAAGCAGTGGTAATTTTGATTCTGACATGAATTCCCCCTAATTTTAATGCTATTTTAATCTCAAAATATCCCGAGAGTAAATGCATTATTTCTTTATTTCGATTATCATTTATAGGTCTAATTTTTGGATATTTTATGGGGAAAAAAAGATTTTTTGATGACAGATTAAAGTACCTCTCATTTATACAAAATACTAGTGAAAAAAAGATAATTTCAACTGAAATATATCCACACATTGCAAGGCTTTCTCAAAATAAATCTTATCTAAGAATTCTTGACGCAGGCACCGGTGACGGAACAATAATTTCAAATGTTATAAAAAGCTTTCACAGATATCATGCATATACCACGCTTTTAATTACTGGAAAGGAAATCAGCTATGAAGATCTCAAAAATACTTTAGAGAAGATGCCAGATCGTTTTGTTGAGCACCCTAATTTATTAGTGACTATGACAAATGTAAAATTTTCTGAGTTAGGAATGGTTGAGAATTCTTCAAAAATTAAAAATAAAAAAGTAAAAGAATTCAATTTAGTCTTAAAAAGTAATAACTCTTTTGAATTTAATTCTCAAATTGCTGGGAGCAAGTTAGGCAATTTTATAAAAAAAAACTGGGGGATTGAAATTGATAGTAAAGGAAGTACTTCATATTCGAATCCATGTTTGATAAGAATTTATAGGGAAGATAATAAAAGGCACCTAGTACATTTTCTTAAAAATGATTACAAAAACAATAATTATGATCTCATCATTGCATCTCAAGCATACAGGGCAGCATCATCTGTAGAGATGAAAGTTAAAAATGTTATTGGGCCATTAATGAGATTATTAAATAGATCTGGAAAACTTTTAGTGACTCACTCAGTGGGTGGTCCATCAATACAAAAAATTTTAAAGCTTGCGTTTAAAGATAAAGAAGCTTTTCCAAATTCTGCAAAAAATATTATCGAATATCTGAAAGATAACCCAATAGGTGAAAATAGTATTTTTAGTTATGCTAACCCTAAAAGTTACTCATTTGATTTTAAAAAAACTCCTGACCAAACTGTTACAGAGTTATTTGGACACGATACTGAAGCGAAATGGGCAAACATCTTATATGTTGGTCAAATACCCGAAAAAGAAATTCAAAATTTAGAAAAGAACAAAAATCTATACAATAGAGTATTAAAAAAAATTGGATCAGAAAAATATATACAATTTAAAAATGAAATTTTTTGTGTTTCAAAAATAAGATAATGAAAATTTTGATCATGGGTTTACCTGGAAGTGGCAAAACTTATCTTGCTAAAAGATTGCAGCCACTTTTGAAGGCTGCATGGTATAACGCAGATATAGTAAGAGAAATGGCTAATGACTGGGATTTCTCTCCAGAGGGAAGAATAAGACAAAGTCTAAGAATGAAAAATCTTGCAGATTTTGAAAAAAATCATGGTCGAATAGTTATATGTGATTTTGTATGCCCAACAAGGGAAACTAAAAAAAATTTTGATCCTGATATAACTGTTTGGATGAATACTATAAAGGCTGGTAGGTTTGAAGATACAAATAAAATGTTTGAAGAACCTAAGGATGTTAATTTCAGAATTACTAAGATGAATGATAAAAATCATGAATTTATTGCAAAGGAAATATTAAAAAATGTTTGACTGGAAAAAACCAACTGTTCAGATGTTAGGAAGATGGCAGCCTTGGCACAGAGGACATCAAGAGCTTTTTAAGAGATGTATTAAAAAAACTGGTCAAGTTGTTATTCAAGTAAGAGATGTTGAAGGGGTATCTGGAGGAATAGGTCAAGATGATAATCCCTTTGGCTGGGAAGAAATTTGTAAAAATATTGAAGAGAATCTTGAATCAGATGGTTTCCAAAGAGGAGTTCATTTCGAAATAATGTTGGTTCCAAATATCACAAATATAACCTACGGCAGAGGGGTCGGTTACACGTTTGAAGAAGAAATATTTGAGGAGGAAATATCTTCTATAAGTGCAACTGAAATAAGAGCAAAACTTAGGGAAGAAGGAGAACTTTGACTACTCGATAATAAAAGTTAATCCTGCATTAGCTTCCAGTCTAGAAATTAACTTGTTACCCAGAGCAGCTGCTGGAGTGTAAATTCCTCCTTCGAGTTCTTTTGCGTCTTTTACTAAGCAAATAGCGCTTTCAGTTATCATTTTCGAGGTAGAGCCGTATCCAGGATCCATGTCACCCGAAACAGATGCTTTAAAAACTTTTCCGTCGACATCAGCACAAAAAAGAATATCATAGTTCCCGTTTTCTCTTTTTTCTCTTGATGGACCCTCCCCTGGAGCAGGAACATCATCGCCAGCAATTGGATTGTTTCCTGCTAACATCTCTGCAGCAGCTTTACCCTGTTCGCCTGGTCCTGTAATCCACATTTCGTTATAAAGGAAATCTTTTCCATAGATGTGATTCATAAGTTTATTAGATCTATGGATATTTTTTGTATTAATGGGAGCCATGAAGAAAGGTGCAACCCATACATCAAGTTCTTCATCATATTTTGGCTTTGTATCATCTTCTTGCTGGGCACCATTTATGCCTTCACATAATCCATGAGGATTTATTAAGACATTAATCAATTCAGGATTCGTCTTCAGAGATGACATTGTTGCTTTCATTGATGCAGCAGTTCCTCCTGAAAATTCACCGTTCATAGCCCTGACCCTGCCCCTGACAGATGACGCATATTTGCCAATTTTTGACATGACCTCCTCTTGGACAAGAAAAACACCCAAATCAAAAGGAATACTGTCAAAACCGCATGAAAATATTACCCGTGATCCATTCTGTTTTGCCTCAGCTGAGCACTCAGATATTATTTTATGCATAAAACCAGGTTCTCCACATAAATCAACATAGTCCGTTCCAGATGCAATACAGGATCTAATTAATTTTTCCCCATATAATTGATATGGTCCAACCGTAGTTAATACACATTTTGTTTGAGCTAACATTTCTTCAATGGAATTTTGATCGTCGCTTTCAACGATAAAAACGCCAACATCATCAGGTATGTTCATTTCATCTTTAAGGTGATGAAGTTTTGTTTCATTTCGGCCAGCAATCGCCCATGAAACAGATTTATCATCCGTATATTTTTCTAATGCATATTCAACAACTAGTTTTCCAGTAAATCCCGAAGCACCATAGATAATAAAATCAAATTTATTCTCAACATTCATAATATTTAAGCCCTATATATTTAAAAGTGTGAGAGGATTATAATATAAAAAAACTATATACATTAATTTAATAGATGATTAAGAATATCTTAGAATTTTTCAGGGTTATCAGTGAGCTGCGTTTCATAATTCCACTTCTAAAGTATAAGTGGCCTAATCCAGATGATAATGCTTCTTTAGCACATACTTTTCAAGATAGTGTCGATAAATATGGGAATCAAAACTTTATATATTTTGAAGATCAGATATTGACATATTCACAAACCAATGAGGCTGCTAATATTTTAGCTAATAGACTCATCAAAGATGGAGTAACTCACAGCGACAGAGTGGTTTTATTTATGGAGAATAGGCCTGAGTATATTATTTCAATATTGGCATTGAACAAAATTGGTGCTATCGGTGTATTAATTAATACAAGTCTAACTGGGGCTCCTCTCGTTCATTGCATAAACTCCTCAGATTCAAAAAAATGTATTATTGGTGCTGAATTAGCTGCTCCGCTTGAGGAAGTGCTTAATGAAATAAATGTAACAGATAAATCAAATATATATTGGGTTAAAGATGGAGAAAATTATTCATGCCCAAGCTGGGCTTCTGATCTTGATACATTATTAGATGAATCAGAAAAACAAACTCCAAAAGAGTTAGGAAACGTCACAGCGAAGGACACAGCTTTTTATATCTTTACCTCTGGAACTACTGGAGTGCCTAAAGCTGCTTTGTTTCCAAATACAAAAATAGTTGCTGCTTCAACAAATATTACCAAAGCAGGTTATAGAATGAACAATGAAGACTGCTTATACAATTGTTTACCTCTTTATCATTCAACTGGTCTAATGCTTGGATTATGTGCATGCATCCATGTTGGAGCATCCACTTTCATTAGAAGGAAATTTTCAGCTTCAGCGTTTTGGAAAGAGGCACAAAAATTTAATACAACTGCATTTGTTTATGTTGGTGAGCTTTGCAGATATCTTAGTTTTCAAAAAGAATGCGAAGAAGAGAAAAATAATCCTATTTCAAAAATGGTTGGAAATGGTCTAAGGCCTGATCTGTGGGACTGCTTCAGGAATAGATTTAAAGTTGAGAGAATTTGCGAGATTTATGGAGCTAGTGAAGGTAACGGAATGTTTATGAATTTATTAAATAAAGATCAAACAATAGGCATGACAAATGTTGATTTAGCTTTACTTGAATATGACGTTGCCGAAGATAAATTAAAAGTAGATGAAAATGGCAAATATATCGAAGTTCAAGAACATCAGCCTGGACTAGCTCTCGTAAAGATTGGTCCCAATGCAGTTTATAACGGTTACACCGATAAAAAAGCTAGCGAAGAAAAAGTCATTACAAATGTTTTTGAAGAAGGTGACAGGTGGTTTAATACTGGAGATCTAATTAAAACTATGGATGTTGGTTTCTCCCTTGGAAGAAAGCATTATCAATTTGTTGATAGGGTTGGAGATACATTTAGATGGAAATCTGAAAACGTTTCAACTAATGAAGTTGCAGAGATACTTAATACATTTGAACAAGTAAATATGGCAAATGTTTTTGGTGTAAAAGTCCCTCAGAGTGAGGGTAGAGCTGGAATGGTTGCATTCAATTGTGCAATTGATGAATTTAATTGGAATGAATTCTCAGATTTTGTTTCTGAGAAACTTCCAAGTTATGCTCAGCCTGTGTTTGTAAGAATAATTGAAGAGCTTGAAACTACAGGAACTTTTAAATTAAAGAAAAATGATCTTAGAGAAGAGGCATTTCACCTAGAAAAAGTAGGTCAAGATCAGATATTCATTAAAAAGCCTGGTGAAAAAAGTTATGTTCCTCTGGAAAGTAACTTTTATGAAGTTATCATGAGCGGCTCAGCAGGCTTTTAAATTAAATAATTTTACTATCTATTAACACTGCAATAAGTAATGCAGGTTCTTTACCATTATTTACCCAAGCATGATTAGTGCCTCTTTGAACAACAACATCAAAAGGTTTCATGTCTATTTCTTCTTCATCCAAGATAAGAGTTACATCCCCTTTCAATAAAATAATGTAATCAATTGTTTCAGTCTTATGCATTGCAGGATGTTTAGATGTATCAATTCTATGGTGACCAGCACCTATTTTTTCAAAAGCATCAGCTGCCATATCTTGCATTACGTTTTCAGGAATACCCTCAGGTATTGGATTTATCTGAAAATATCTAAATTTTGTGCCTCCTTTAGGAGGCGAAAGAATAATTTCTTCATCAGCACGATCTATAACATCTGACGATATAATATCCTGACCGTCTGTATTCCATAATTCAAACAAGCCTCCAACGTCCTCTCCAATTGATCTTGCAGGTGGTCCATCAATTGTAATAACTGATTTTCCTTCTTCATTATGCCCGGTAACAATCCTTCTCATCTTAGCTCCTCATATTTTTTAATGTGTGTTTAATATTAACGGTTCTTTCAAAATTGGTTAATTCATCCCAATCTATATTGGTAGTTTTCTTCAAATTTGATATCTTTTTACTTGGCTTAATTCCCAATTCATCAAAATAATTAATTGTTGAGATAGCATCCTTTCTGTTATTGCAAATTAAAACCATATCGCAACCAGCCTCAATTGATTTAGCGGCTTTCACTCTACAAGACTCTTCTCCAGCACCCGCCATTGATAGATCATCACTGAAAATTACACCTTCAAAATTTAATTCTTTTCGAATAATGTCTCTAATCCAAAATTTTGAGTAGCTTGGTATTTTGTCATCAATTAATGAATATAAAATGTGAGCACACATTATCGCATCGATTTTTTTATTTAATTTAATATAGGGTTGAATATCAGATCTCATCAAGAGCTCTAATGATCTTTTATCTTCAGGCAAAATAACATGACTATCTTCTGATACACCCCCGTGTCCAGGAAAGTGTTTTGCAGTTGCCTGCATACCCGCCTCATGCATTCCCTCAATATATTTTTCAGCATACTTAATTACTTTGTCAGTTTTTGAAGAAAACGATCTGTCACCAATAATTGCTGAATCACTTTCATCTATATCTAGAACAGGTGCAAAATTTAAATCAATTCCAGCAGCGATAAGTTCTGAAGAAGTTAACCATGCAACTTCTTTGCATATATCTGGATCATTATTAATCTCTGAATATTTAGCTAAATCTTGCAAAGAAGGAAGTTGTGTGAAATCTTTAGAAAACCTCTGTACTCTTCCACCCTCTTGATCGACAGCAAGTAAAATGTTTTCTTTTATTGCATGGATTTCATTTACTAGGTCAGATATTTGCTCAAATGAATTAAAGTTTTTAGAAAATAAAATAATTCCACCTACATTTCCATTTGAAATTAATTCTCTATCCTGTTGAGACAGAGAAGTCCCCTCAACATCAATCATTATTCGACCATACATATCTTTCATAATTAAATCATATCAAAGAAAAATGATTGAGGTTATTATTAGGTAAAGCTATGTGTAAGAAAGCAATAATTACTGGATCTTCAAGTGGTATCGGATATCAATATGCAAAATATTTGTCTAAACAAGGTTGGTATTTAGATTTGATTTCTCAAGATCAAAAAAGATCTAAAAATTCTGAAGAAAATTTATCATATGAAAAAGCAAATTTTCATGTTTATGACTTAGGCCTTAAAGAGTCTATTAATTCAATAATCAATACTATAGATGCTCCAGATCTTATAGTGGCTAATGCAGGTATAGCGATTAATGGTGTCATTGGTGAACTCAATCCAGATGAAAAAGAATATTATTACTACTTAATGTGTGGAGGAGTTATAGATTTAATTGAGGGCTATGTTCCTGAAATGATTAAAAAAGAATCAGGAAGAATAGTTATTATCTCAAGTATTGGAGCAACCACAGCAATGCCTAAGTCTTCCCTTTATTCTTCGATTAAAGCAGGTATTCATGCATATGGCAGGTCTATATCATCTGAACTAAAAAATAAAAAAATCTCTGTAACAGTAAGTTTACCTGGATATGTAAGAACAAATGCACACAAAAGAGCGGGATTGAATCATCTTGAAAAAAAAGTTCCTAATTGGATGTGGGTTAATCCAGAACAAGTTGTAAAAGAAACCGAAAAAGCCTCGCTTAGAGGTAAGTCTGAAATAATACCAGGTTCTGTCTATAAGCTTGTAAAGCCATTTCTTAACTTTAAGCCAGCAATGAGAGCCTGGCGAAACCTAACTAAAAAAAGTTAATAATCAACTATTGTTTCAATGTGATACCCTTGATTTTTTATTAAATCACTACCTCCCAAATCTGGTAGATCTATAACAGTTAAAATAAGAATATCTGAGGCATTGATATTAAAGTTTTCAGTAAATAATTCAGCACAAGCAATGGCAGTTCCTCCGGTTGCAACCAAATCATCTACTATTACGATTTTTTGATCTTTATTTACATTAGTATTTTGTTGTATCTCTATAGAGGTGCTACCGTATTCAAGATCAAAGCTTTTTTTATAAGTTTGATTTGGAAGTTTTCCAGGTTTTCTCGCAAGAACAAAAGGTAACTCAAGATCTCTAGCAATTGTACCTGCGAAAATAAAGCCTCTGCTTTCAATACTTGCAACTATGTCTGCCTCAAATTCTTTCGTTATTCTGGTTAGTTCATCACATGTTTTTATGAAGGCTTCAGGTGTTTCAATTAAACTTGTAATGTCTCTAAAAACAATACCATCAATTGGGAAATCTTTAACGGTTCTAATGTATTTCTTTAAGTCTAATCTGTCGCACATTCGAAATTAATCCCAATTAGGATCTCGCTTTTCAATGAACGAAGCGATCCCTTCTTTAGCGTCATCATTCATGATATTTTTCGCCATAACTTCTGAAGTATATCTATATGCATCAGATAAACTTAACTCTGCTTGCTTATAAAAAGCTGATTTTCCTATATTTACAGTTCTCATAGATTTACTTGCAATTTTCTTTGCTAAATTCATAACTTCAACTGAAAGTTTTTCACTTACGACATAATCATTAATCAATGAAATTCTTTTTGCTTCTTCTGCATCAATCATTTCACCGGTTAATAACATCTTCATCGCATCTTTCTTTTTAACATTTCTTGATAGCGCAACCATTGGTGTGGAGCAAAACAAACCTAAATTAACTCCTGGAGTAGCGAAAGATGAAGTATCAGAAGCAATTGCTAAGTCACAACTTGCAACAAGCTGACAACCTGCAGCAGTTGCAATACCATCTATTTCTGCAATTACTGGTTTTGGACAATTAACTATAGATTGCATCATATCTGAACAAGATTGAAATAAATTAGTAAAGTAGCTCTTGCCTTCATCATTATTTTGTCTAGCCTCAGTCATCTCCTTTAAATTATGACCAGCACAGAATATTTTTCCTGTAGAAGCAATGATAACTACTTTTATATCCTCATTGTTTGATATTTCCTCTAATCTTGAGGACATTAATGAAATCATCTCATCTGACAAAGAGTTACCAGATTTTTCATCATTCAAAATTAAACTAACTATTGAATCAGTATTTTTTTCAACTTTTAAAATATCTTGCATAATTTATTTAAATCCAAATCTCTAGATAAGTCTATGAATTATTTATTAATTCTATTTTAGGGCATTTATTCATTACTACATCTAATCCTGCATTAGTTGCTAAATTCATAGAATCAATGCAAATAATATCCAATTGAGTCCATAAAACTTTAGCGTTTATATCAATCGCCTCTTTTGTTATGTTGTATACAAGCTCTTTTTTGCGAAAGATATCCACCATATCAATATTTTCATCGATATCTTTTAGATATGCAGAGCACTTTCTTCCAAGAATTAATTCGTTTTTATAATTTGGATTTACCGGAAAGACATCGTAACCATTCTCTAGCAAAAACTGCATCACTACATAGCTATCTTTTTCTGCATTTTTACTTATACCAACTATAGCAATTGATCTTACCTTTTTTAAAATATCAATTGGTTTTTGTGTCATTTAAAATTAAAGTTTTCTTGCAAAAACTCTGACCTTATTCATATTTTTATCAAATGTTTTCTTATCCATATTTGGTAAAACGGAATAAAATCTTAAATATTTAGTTTTTAATCCTCCTAACTGAAAAACAGACTTTTTTAGTCTTCTGAATGGGATATTATCAAACAATGAGAAATTAAAATAACTTACCATTGGCCCACCGTAAGTCATTGAAACAATTCCAATTTTATTTTTCATTGCTCCAGCAACTGGATAACCATAATTACCTAAAAATTTGCTATCGGGTAAGATTGATCTATATGAAAAAAACCAAGTTGGATGAAGTACCCAATCTATCCAGTTTTCTAAAATTCCATTCATTCTTAAGTTATGACAAGCGCTCATGAGAAACATCACATCTGCATCTTCAAGTCTTTTTCTATACCTTAAAACTAAATCAGGTGGAGGATTAATATCACTTCTATAAAAAGGTAGTTGTTCAACTTCATCAAAAAGATTAATTAAATCAATTTTATGGCCTAGTTTTGTTGCCTCATCTATGAATGTATCTCTAATAGCAGCATTAAAGGAATTTTTCGTGTTGTGGTGACCAAAAATTAGGCAAATCTTCTTCATAACAATTAATTTGCCAATTTAAGGTTTCTTTCTTCAGCAGCTTTCCAGTCTCTTGGAAGAACTTTTGCTACAAGTAAAAAACTTATAACAGATGGAATAAAAAATATTGAGGTAACTGTCATCGCATATCTTACCGATTCAAGTTCATTATAACTCTCTTTAAATAGATCCATGATCCAACCTGCAAATGTTGGACCTCCACCTAGAGCTATCATATTCAATATAAAGAAAAATAATGCTGTTGACATAGCTCTCATGTGAATTGGTGCCAAGGTTTGAGCAATAGCAAAACTTGGCCCAAGATAAATACCAATCAACAACAGAAATAAAGTTGCAAAAACTAAATGTACTTCTATTGATGGGACCCACCACGTAATTAATGCTACAGGTAGAGCTAATCCAATTGAAATTGCAGGAAGCCATCCATAAGCTCTAACATCTCTTTTTCCCCATTTGTCTGCTAAACGCGCACCAAAAAAAGCTCCAGCTGCATAAGTAGTTCCGTTCATAATGCCTAATATGATTACTAAAGTTTGAAAGTCAAAACTTGGATCTAAAGTAACAAGATATTTAGTTTGAAATGCTGACTTTGCATATGATACAAAGGAACCAAACGCAATACCAAAACACATGGCCCACCAAGCTGGAATTTTTATTAGCTCCTTTAGAGATTCTTTAAAAGGTGGTTTTTTAATTTCTGTGCCCTGATTAAGTTCCATGGCTCCTCGAACAGGCTCTTTCAAGACAAGTTTTACTATGACTGCTAATCCTATACCTGTAAGACCTAAAACAATGAAAATTCTTCTCCAATCAACATCATCTCCAGAACCCATTAAAGATGCTGTAACAAAATATGCAGCCATAATCCCAATTGGAATACCCATTGAATAAACACCTAGAGCGCTTGCCCTTTCCTCTTTGGGAAATAAATCTGAGATTATTGAGTGAGAGGGCGGACTTCCACCAGCTTCTCCTATACCTACACCCATTCTAGCAAGACCAATTTGAATAAAATTATTTGCCAGGCCTGTAAGAGCTGTGAAACCACTCCAAGTTGCCAATGCGATTGACAATATATTTACTCTGTTATACCTATCAGCTAACCAAGCAATCGGAATAGCAACAAAAGTATAAAAAACAGCAAAAGCTAATCCAATTAAAAGGCCAAGTTCAGTATTTGTCAGTCCTAAATCTTTTTGAATAAATGGAGCAAGAATGCCCATTATTTGTCTATCTATAAAGTTAAATCCATAAACAACGGTTAATAATACCAAGACAAAATTGCGGTAGTTTTTGCTAGCTTTCAATTTTTTTTCTTCCAATAATGTACACATTTGAAAATGCTAATTTTTGAATTAGCCACTTAAGATTTTTAAATATTTTATATTTAATTGGAATCATATTGATAAAGTACTCAAAAAATTCTCTCTTAATATTTAAATTGATACCAGGAAAATTTTTAGCGATTTCATTTTTTTTATATGGTGATTGATCTCCAACATGATAAAGATACTTTCCCTCTGAACAATCAATGATATTTGTAATTTTTGAGATTATAGTTTTAATACTGCATAAAGTGTATCTTGGAGATGGTGAGATTTTTAACTTAAAATTTGTTCCTGGTAAGTAAACTCTTTTTTTTATATTAGAAAGATGTTCATCATCAAATACTGGAGCTAATCTTAAAATATGAAGTTCATTACAATTTTTAATGAGATACTTTTCGTCATGTAACTTTCCTTTACCGTAATCACTGATCGGTGTTGGTGTATCATTAATTTCGATACATTCTTCATGATCGATGTTACCGTAAACTGAAACTGAACTTAAAAATATCCAAGATGGTGATTTTTTTAAGGAAAGTGATGCTTGAAATAAATTCTTTGTAATTAAAGAGTTTTGGGCTGAAACAATAGATTCACCTATTAACTTACTAGGCTCAATCACAGCTGCACAATGAATTAAAATATCATATTCTTTTCCATTAAAGTATTTTTTTAAATTGTTAAGATTCAATAAGTCAATACTTACAAAATTATCTTCTTTATAAATATTTTTTGACAGTGCGGTAACTTCATGTCCTTGAGCTATTAGGTTTAGAAAGATTTTTTTTCCAATTAAGCCACTTGCTCCTGTAATCAATATTTTTTTATTCATGATTTTTTAAAACTGTTCCCATTCAATAATAGAACATTTTTGAGATTCGTTTGATACGATCTTCTCAAAATGATGCGACAAATTTATGTCACAAGATATAATTTATATATCAAAACAATTAAATTTTATTTTTCTCAATATATCATTTAAACATATAAAATTGGTTTCTTTTTTAAACTAACCTTAATAGGATGTCATAGCTTCAAGGTAGATAGATCAAATTTTTCAGGTTCTTGAATTTGGCTTGCCACAATTACTGCAAGTAAAGCAAAGCATCCCATAATATTAAAAGCTGCGAAGTAGGTATCTTGAAAACCTATTAGGATGCTTGTTATAAGAATGCCAATTGGTTGAAGCGGTGAAATGATGGGAGATGACATACCTCTGGCTTTTCCAAGATTATGTGCTCCAAAAATTCTTAAGTAACATGCAGTCATAAGAGGCGTTGCAGCACCAAAACCCAAACCAAATATGAATGTACTTAAAAGAAATATACTTGGTTCATAGAAATATGTAATTCCAAAAATTCCGATTGCTTGAAACAACATTGCAATCATTGGGGGATGTGCAACTTTCATCATGTCCATTAAATATCCAAATATTATTTTTCCTAGGACCCCGCCAAATGCAGCTAAAGAATATGCAAAAACGTATTGTTTGATAGGTAAACTCAAGAAATCCCAAGTTTCATCTAATCCCATTTTGCTTGCATGAATTGGTAAGAATGCGAGTACACCCATCATGGAAAGAAATTGAAAGGCAAATGCTAAAGATATTATCCAAAAAACTTTTTTAGATAAAAGATCCTTCGCAGTCATTTCCTCAGGTACAGATTCTTCTTTATCATCTTTTTCTTCTCCATCTTTGACTTGATTAATAGTTTTTGGATCATCAATAACAGTAAAAAAAACAAGAGGCAAAATAATGAAAAATACTATACTTGCAAAGATTACATAAACATTTCTCCAACCAACTAATTCAAGAAGAGGATCAACAATTAAAGGAAGAATAACTCCCGAAAAGGAAATACCAATTGCAGCAATGCCAAGTGCTTTGCCGGCATTTTTATCAAACCAATTTGCGATTAATTTAGATACAGCTAAATTTCCCATCATAATTGATCCCAAGGCAAGAATAGTAAGATAAATCGTGAGGAGCGACCAATAAGAATTTATGAAACTTAGAGAGAAAAGTCCAACAGCATAAATTACGGCTCCAATCATCATAAAGTTTTTAACAGAATACTTATCAAGAGCACGGCCTACAATAATTGCCAAAACAGCCACAGGAATAAAATAAAATGCAGAAACCATTCCAAGTTGACTTTCGGTCATGCCTAATTCTGATATTAGGTAAGGCCAGATAACAGGAAAGCTATAAAAAAGAAAACCAACTACAGTAAATTCAAGGGTCAGACCAGTAAATACCATTCTCCAACCAATAAACTTCATTTTAATATTTATTCCCACTCAATAGTTGCACAAAACACCACCTCTGAAACCCCTGCTATGACTGTGTTTCCGAGTGTCTTTTTTGTGTTTTGCCACTTTGTCAAACTTTGCATACTAATTATCTTTTATCTCTAATCATTCTTAAACTAGTTGAATATATATTTTCAGACATTTCACTATCTTTAAAACTTCTTTCTGAAGAGATGGTAATTAGTGAATATATAACTCTTGCAACCAACGCCGAACCTACAACTACATTTATCACAGGTATGCTTAGTACCGTAATTAATATCGCAAATTTACCTACTTTTATTCCTGAGACTCTCATTGATAGTTCTTTAAATTCTTCATAACTAATTTCATTAGTCTTATATCTTTTGAATAATTCAATAATGCAGATAGATATTGATAATAAAGACAGTGTTGGAATCAAATATAAAAAATCTGTGTTATTTTTCTCATTTAATAACTTATCTACAAAAGACTCAACCTTTAATGTTAAATCTTCATTGCTTAAACCAGAAGAATTAAGACCCATTTCATTTGCAATTTCTTCTGATACTAAAATTTCACCGTCAGGATATTTTTGAATCCATTCCCTAACATATTCTGAATTTTCAGTTGTTTTTAGTTGTATCTCCCAACTTGTTCCAAGTTCTTTATCTGTCATCAATACATCAAATCCTTTATGATTTGTTTCGGGGAAAAGTGCTGCTGATATTTGATCTCCATCTGAATTTTCAATTCTTACAAATTCCATTTCATGCAGAATGCCCTTCACATTCGATACAACACCAACTATTTGATCATCACTCATTGAATTTAAATATTCTCTTGTGCTATCTAGATCAAAAGTTCTTCCAGAATACCTACTGAATGCACTGAGAACTATTTCATCATTTTGATTGAGATTAAGACCTTTCTGTATATTTTGAAGGGAGGCAATAATAATAAGATCATCAAAATTTGTTCTTAAAAATTCAATTCCTTTATTTGGTAAATCTTTATTACTAAACTCTTCTGAATATTTTTTAAAAGTTTCTTGAGCATCACTTTCTTTTGCTCTTCTTTTACCTTCTTCTTTTGCTTTGTTGAACACACTCTTAAGATATTCAGGATCGATATGCTGACCAAGAGATTTTTTTGTGAAATATATATCCAAGACTTTTCCAATCGCCAGTGACATTCCAAAAACTACAGGTATTGAGGTGATACTTCCCCAATAAGGAATGAATTTATAGGCACCTATTACTAACTGTTGTGCTAATAGTCCAAGTCCTATCATCCCCGATATCTCTTTTACAGTTTGAAAAGCAGTATTCTGAGAAATTGGAATACCTCTTACATTTGCTATTCTAGTTCCTAGATATGCCTGAATCGGTGTGAGAATAAATATATCACCAAATGGGATAGGTTGAACTGCTACTCCTGCACAAATACTAGAAGTTACTGTTATTAATTGAGATATTTTTTGATCATCTGTTAAGTCAGTTCTATTCTCAATTTCAAAGAACTCTTCTTTACATTTTTTTAAAATCCAATCAGTAGTTTTCATTAAAATTTCATATAACTACAACCACACGCACCACAAACACAAAGAATCCATCCACATGCATTACATTCGTGATTATAATGATTGTCTAGTTGGCCTCTGCATCTAAAACAATGTGCTGTTCTGTGATTTTTCTTAGATAAAGTTATTTCAATATCTTGATAATTCTTAACATTGTTTGATTTTAGAAGTTCTTGATGAACCTTTTTTAAGTGATCATAAACAATTTCTTGTCCATTTTTTTCTATTTGGTCTTTGAGTTTAATCTCCACATCTTCAAGATCAATACCTATAAGTTTAAAAACAACTTCATTTGAGAGTCTTGCTACTCCCTGATATTTACCTTTCCAAAATGCAACAACACATTTAAATTGGTTATGTTGAAAAACTTTTCTTTTCTTCATTCCCATTCTATGGTAGCAGGAGGTTTGCTTGATATGTCATAAACCACTCTACTGACATCTTCTATCTCATTAACTATTCTATTTGATACAAGTTCAAGAAAATCATAAGGTAAATGCGCCCACTTAGCAGTCATGAAATCTACAGTTTCAACGGCCCTTAAACCAATTACTTCTGCATATCGCCTCTCATCACCAACAACTCCAACAGATTTCACTGGCAAAAGAACTGCAAAAGCTTGAGAGACTTGATCATACAAATCAGCCTTAATAAGCTCTTGTATGAAAATATGGTCTGCCTCTTTTAGGATTTTTGTTTTTTCTTTTGTTATTTCACCAATTATTCTTACTCCCAGACCAGGACCAGGAAACGGATGTCTGTCTAACATTTCTTGAGGCAATCCAAGCTCTTTACCCATTTTTCTTACCTCGTCTTTAAAGAGATCTCTTAAGGGCTCAACTAAATCTAGCTTCATTTCATCTGGAAGGCCTCCAACATTATGATGTGATTTTATGGTTCGCGCTTCTTTTGATTCGCTTCCAGATGATTCAATTACATCTGGATAAATTGTTCCTTGAGCAAGAAATTTGATATCTTTCAATTTTATAGCTTCTGCGTCAAAAACATCTACGAAAGTTCTGCCAATAATTTTTCTTTTTTGTTCAGGATCTTCGATATTTTTTAGATGCCTGAGAAAAATCTCCTCACTATCTGATTTAATAACATTTAGACTCATATTTTCTTTGAAGGTTTGCATTACGTCATCTGCTTCACCTTTTCTTAATAGTCCATTATCTACAAAAACACAAGTTAGATTCTTACCTATTGCTTTATGAAGTAATGTTGCTGTTACAGAAGAATCAACTCCACCAGATAAACCAAGAAGAACCTTATCATTTTTGACTTTTTCTTTTATATCGTGAATTCTTTGTGAAATTACGTCATCAATGTTCCATTCAGTTTTAGCATGACATATATTCAAAATAAAATTATCCAATATTTTTTTACCCTGCTCAGTATGAGTTACCTCTGGATGAAATTGAATTCCAAACATTGGCAAAGATTCGTGTTCCATAACAGCTATTGGAGCGGTTGAGGTTGATGCTATAAGCTTAAAATTATCAGGTAAATCTTGTACTTGATCACCATGACTCATCCAAACATTTAATTTTTTATTAATGCCTTCAAATATTTTTGAATTTGAGACAACATCAAGAGATGAATGACCAAACTCCTTTTGATCAACAGACACAACGTGTCCTCCCATTTGTTCAGCTAGAGTTTGCATACCATAGCAAATCCCTAGTAATGGAACTGTTAGATCAAAAATAACTTGTGGAACTCTTGGTGTAAAACTTTCAGTAACTGAGTTTGGGCCTCCTGATAAAATAACACCTTTTGGATTAAGCTCCCTTATTTTTTCTTCATTAATGTCCCATGGAAGAATTTCTGAATAAACGTTACTTTCTCTTACTCTTCTGGCAATTAATTGAGTATATTGTGATCCAAAATCAAGAACTAAAATGGTATCAATAGCTTTATTGTTAACTGATAGTTTATTCATTTGCTAACTAACTTCTCTGATAGTTAGGAGCCTCTTTAGTAATCATAACATCATGAACATGACTCTCTGTCATGCCAGCATTTGTAATTTCAACGAACTTACTTTTTTTGTGCATTTCAGAAATATTTTTACATCCAATGTAACCCATGCTTTGTCGTAAACCTCCAATAAGTTGGTTTACAACATTTAATACTAGACCTTTATAAGGAACTCTACCTTCGATTCCTTCAGGTACAAGTTTATCTGCAGCGACGTCTTCCTGCATATATCTGTTTGCATCCTCACGTTCTGTCATTGCACCAATTGAACCCATACCACGATATGTTTTAAAGCTTCTGCCTTGAAATAACTCAACTTTTCCTGGAGCCTCCTCAGTTCCAGCAAACAGACTTCCTAACATTACTGAGTCAGCCCCTGCAGCAATTGCCTTAGCAATGTCTCCCGAAAATCTAATTCCACCGTCTGCTATAACAGCTACCTCAGTATTTTTTAGTGCTGTACTGACATCAAATATTGCTGAAATTTGTGGCACACCGATGCCTGCGATAATTCTTGTAGTACAAATTGAGCCAGGGCCCATTCCAACCTTTACTGCATCAGCTCCTGCTTTGACTAACTCCATAGCTGCTTCTGCAGTGGCAATGTTACCTCCGACAACATCAACACTTGGAAATTTTTGTTTAATGGTTTTAATGGTTTCGATGACATTTTTAGAGTGCCCATGCGCGCTATCTATTACTAAAACATCTACTCCTTCATTAAATAACGCTCCGGCTCTATCAATAGTATCTTTATCAGTTCCCAAAGCTGCTCCTACTATTAATCTACCAAAATCATCTTTGGTGGCATCAGGATTTTTAGCAGTATTTTCAATGTCTCTCATTGTTACAAGGCCTGATAACTTATCCTCATCATCAAGAACAAGAACTTTTTCAATTCTATTTTTATACATTAATTGCATTACTTCTGTTTGAGAAACTCCCTCTTTTACTGTTACCAGCTTTTCTAGCGGCGTCATAATAGTAGAAACATCTGATTCCATATTTTCCGCATAACGAAAATCTCTACTTGTAACGATTCCCTTTAATTCACCGTCATCAACAACCGGCATTCCTGAAATGCTTAATTCAGATGTAAGTTGTTTTAACTCTCCAATTGATTTCTTTGAACTTATTGTGACTGGGTCCCGTACAATACCACTTTCATATTTTTTTACAGACCTCACAAGATTAGCCTGCTCTTTAATTGAATTATTTTTGTGAATAATTCCAATACCTCCTGCCTCTGCAAGTGCAATAGCCATACTTGATTCTGTAACAGTATCCATGGCTGCTGAAATCAAAGGTATTTTTAATGAGATGTTTTTAGAAAGTTTTGATTCAGTATTTGCATCACTGGGCAGAAAGTCACTATAACTTGGTAAAAGTAATACGTCATCGAATGTTAACGCTTTTTGTTTTAATTTTTCCATGTCAGATTATAACCAAAGAAAAATGGAAAAAAAAGAGTATTAAATCTAGCTAAGAACAATATCTAATTAAAGATATTCTTTAATTTTGTCCATTAAATATTGGAGTTCAGGCTTATTTTTTTGAATTTCTTCCAATGATAATCCTTCAAGCTCATGAGGAAAAACTAGCCATTGATCAGTTTCATGTAAGTAATAATCTGGCTTATATTCTGATTCGTTTTTATTTGGTTTGTAATATGGTGTTGCAATTTTAATTTCAGGAGTATTTTTTTTACATGCTTTCTTTAGGTCTGTAATTATTTGAGAAATTGAGTTACCTGTATCATGCACATCATCAACAATGAGAAGTCTGTCTTCTGATTCAAGCTTTCTTATTACATAATTCAAGCCATATACTTGAACACTGTCTTTTTTGGCGTCTATACCGGTGTAATATGAAGTTCTGATGGCGACATGATCAGACTTTACTCCTAGTACACTTAAAAATTCTTGCACTGCAATACCAATTGGTGCTCCACCTCTCCAAACACCAACAATATAATTGGGTTTAAAACCACTTTCATAAACATTCCAAGCTAATTGAAATGAGTCTTTAAGCAGGTCCTCGGACCTTATATAGAGCTTTTCCATGTTAAATTGAGATATTTAAAACAAAGATTATAGCTCTATATTAGATTTTTATCAGAAATCGTAACTTATTCTAGTCATTATTTGTCTTGGTGGTATAAGTTCTAGGCCTGATGCTGCAACACCAAATACATCTGTCATACTTGAATTAATACCGTCTTCATCAGTGGCATTTAGAAGCATGAAGTCTACACTTACACTATTCATAAAATCAATGCCAACAGTTATGTTAAATATGTCGTAAGCTGGTATGGAGTCTACTATAGGATTATTTGAAACCCTTTGTTCGAACTCACCTCTTTTTACATACTGCATAATTGCTGTAAGGCTATTACCAGATGCTAGATCAGTCTCATATACTACACTGAGATCAGCTGTAAACTCAGGACTTTTAGCAAGCTTGTTGCCTCTAATGTTTTCTCTAAGACCATAACGAAGATCTTCTTCACCAAAGAAATATTGATATGCATCAACATTGTCTAATACTTCATAATCTGAAGTTACTTCAGAGTCTAAAAATGCTAAATTCATATCAAATGTTAATGAATCTGAAATCAATCCGGTAAATTCAATCTCTACTCCAGACATCTCAGATTCTGGAATATTCGCAACGCCACCTCTATAAGGATCTGGATCGGTCGCTTGAAATTGAAGATTCTCATAGTCATAGAAGAATACTGCAACGTTTGCTCTCGCTTGACCATCAAATAAATCAGTTTTTAAACCAACTTCAGTAGAATCAACGGTTTCAGCTTCAAAAGTTGGAAAAACCATTGGTGGAGCATTATCACCATCAAAACCAAAAGTTAGGTTACTTCCACCAGGCTTAAAACCTTTTGAAAGAGTTAGATATGCCATTGTTGCGTCACCAAGATCATATTCTCCAGTAATTCTGCTTGTAACTTCGTCTGTAGTGCCTTCTTCTTGGAATTGATCACCTGCATTGAAGAAGTTAGCAACATCTGTACCAAAAGTATCTTCAGAATATCTTAAACCTGAAACCAATCTAAAAGTATCGCTAAAACTATATGTTGTTTGTGCATAAACAGATAATGATTCTCTATATGGGAATGCATCTGTGAAAAAGTCTACATCTGCACTTGGTCCAAAGATGTCAAATCTTCCTGGGATACCAAAATCATGAGTGTAACAGTAACTCGGATCAGCAAATGGCTCATCACAAACATACTTAAATACACCGTCTAAATCATCATCTCTATAGCCTCTAATGACATTTTCTATTTCATGCTCCATATAGAAAGCTCCAAGTGTCCAATCAAGCTTGCCATCCATTAATGGCTCATTTGAAATAAGATTGATTTCAAAAGTTTTGGTCTCAACTAGAGAAGTTTCAGGACGAAACTCAGCTTGCTGGTAAGTTGCTCCAGCTCCTAGTCCAGGGATTGAGAGAACAGGATCTCCAAAATTATGTCGATCATTGTCCCTAGTTACAGAGATATCATCTTCTTGAGTACTAGCTAAAATTTTTAAATTTGCATAGCCGAGATCAGACTCATAAATCACCGCAAAAACTGAAGAAGTTAGTTCCTGATTAGAAATTGTATTTTGTGAGAGTTTCCTCATGTTTGAAGATTGGTCATCAATACCTCTAATGGCAGCACCGTTTCTGTCTACATCAAAATATTGACCAAAGATTCTTAAACTTGTTGCATCACTAAGCTCAAACATCCAATCTGATCTGATACTCACATTTGAAGCATCATCAAGATCTTGTCCGGTGAATATATTTTCAGAGAATCCATCTCTGTCAGTAGTAGCAAAAGAGAATTTTGTACTTACTGTTTCAGACAGAGGTATGTTTGAAGTGCCTCTTATCTTTGTTAAACCGTAATCACCAATTGTAATGTCAGCTTTTGAAAAAGCTTCTTCTGAAGTTGGCTTATTGCTGATAACATTAATAGCACCACCTGTTGAGTTTTGACCAAATAGAGTCCCTTGAGGGCCTCTTAAAATTTCAATTCTTTGGATGTCAATAAAATCTGTTTGAAGCGAAAATGGAGATGCAATAAAAATTCCATCCATATGATATGCAACTGAAGGTGCAGCTATGGCGTTCTGATTAGTTTCATTACCAATACCTCTTATTGATATAACCGTTTTATAGCCTTCGTTTTTTGCAACCGTTACACCTGGTACGATGGCGGTTAAATCTACAAAAGAAGTAATATTTTTTGCTTCAAGTTCTGAATCAGTAATTGCAGTAACTGCTTGCGATACAGTCTGAAGGCTTTCATCTCTTTTTTCAGCACTAACAATCACATCCTCGATAGTTTGCTCTTGAGATTGCACATCATTGATGTTCAATAAAAAAACAAGTGCTAATAAACTGAGCTTAATAAAGTTTAGTTTTTTAAAAGTCATGTTTAGATCCCCATCTAAAATAAATAATATTAATATAAAAACATGCAAATTACATGCCAAAAAAATAAATTCAATAATGTATTTATTCTAAAAATATTTAACTATATATAAGTTAAATAAATGTATACTTTTAAAATCTTGAAAAGCCAAATTTCGAAATTTTTATGAAAAAAACTTTAGAGCAGATTTTTAAAATAAGAGAACATCATACCACTATTAAAAAAGAATTATTAGCCGGTTTCACAACATTTATAACCATGGCATACATCATATTTGTAAATCCACAAATTATGTCTTCTACAGGAATGGATCAAGGTGCAATATTTGTAGGAACTTGTCTTGCAGCCGCAATTGCATGCTTTGTTATGGGTTTAATTGCGAACTGGCCAATTGGGCTAGCCCCAGGCATGGGTTTGAATGCATTTTTTACCTATACAGTTGTTGGGGAAATGGGCTATTCATGGGAAATTGCACTTGGTGCAGTTTTTATAGCAGGAATACTTTTTTTTATTATGAGCATTACTCGACTAAGAGGTTGGATGATTACAAGTATCCCTCTAAATTTAAGGATTGCCATGGGTGCTGGAGTAGGATTATTTATTGGCCTCATTGGACTTAAAAATGGCGGGATTATTATAAGCAATGAAGCAACAATATTATCTTTGGGTAATTTTAAACAAATGGAAACACTTCTGGCTGCAGTAGGTTTTTTAATAATATCGATTTTCTCAGTGAGAAAAATACCTGGCGCTATCATAATTGGTATATTAATTACAACTCTTTTAGCAATGTCATTGGGGCTTGTTCAATTTAATGGTTTGTTATCATACCCTCCTAATATATCTCCTGTTTTTTTAAAATTAGATATATTTGGAGCATTAAATATTGGCATGCTTACTGTAATCATGTCATTTTTATTTGTTAACCTTTTTGACACTACCGGGACGCTTGTAGGAGTTGCTACAAGAGCAAATTTAATTGATGATAATGCTGAATCAAAAGGTCTTGATAACGCCCTCAAGGCTGATAGCAGTGCAAGCATATTCGGCACATTTTTTGGTTGTTCCCCTGTAACAAGTTATGTCGAAAGCTCAGCAGGTGTAGAAGCTGGAGGGAGAACTGGATTAACAGCTATTGTAGTTGGAGCATTATTCATCTTTGCAATGTTCTTATCACCACTTGCAGCAATAATTCCTACATATGCTACTTCTGGTGCACTAATATATGTGGCTATACTAATGCTTGGAGGCATGGAAAAGTTAAATTGGTCATCAACTGTTGAGTTACTTCCAGCGTTGGTAATTATTGTCATGATTCCTTTATCTTTTTCAATCGCAGACGGAATTGCGTTAGGTTTTCTTACATATGTATCTTTAAAGTTAGCAACAGGCCAGATTAGAAATATTTCATCTGGCGCATGGTTCTTAACCTTAATTTTTATTTCGAAATTTATATTTTTATAAAATAAGTCCAAAAATATATATTATCGTTAGGCCTGCATTTAGAACTATTAGCGACATCTCCTTCCACAGAAATCCGACTAGAACCCATAATGAATTTGCCAATATAAATGCCCAATGATGATATTCAAGGGCAGGAACAAAACTAGCAAGAATAGCAGCTAAAATAAGAATGAATGTTGCTATCCATGCTAAAAATTGAAACGGCTTTTCATTTTGTTCCATCTTTAAGTTTTCAAAGTAGTATTAAAGAATTGAATCTGTTTTCGCAGCACAAATAAAGTCATTTTTATGTAATCCCATTATCTTATGAGACCACCATACAACTGTAACTTTACCCCATTCAAGTATGATTTCAGGATGATGATCTTCTTGTTCGGCTAGATTTGCAACTTCATTTGTAAATTTAACTGAATCTTCATAATTTAAAAAAGCATATGAACAAATTAATTTCTTTATCCCATCTTGTTCAGAAACAATCCATGATGGTATTTGAGGGAGCAATTGTTCAATTTCTTTATCAGTTAAAACTGGAGCGTCTATCCTACATGCCTCACAGCGATTTTTAGTAAGATCATTTTCCAATTTTAAATTCCGCCCTTAGCAAGTTTTTTAGGATCAAGTAATTTTAATAACTTTGCTTTAGATAGGTCCGTTTCTTGTGCAGCAACTTCAATAATAGGTCGATTTTCTTTATAAGCTTTTTTTGCAATCTCTGCAGCTTTTTCATATCCGATAATAGGATTTAATGCAGTGACAAGAATTGGATTTTTAGATAGTGATGATACCAAATTCTTTTCATTAACTTTAAAATTTTTGATAGCATTTTTTGAAAGTGCTTTCATTGAACCCGCAATGAGATTAATACTTTTAAGGAGATTGTAAGCAATTACAGGCAACATAACATTTAACTGAAAACTTCCTGATTGTGCTGCCACTGTAATAGAAACATCATTACCAATCACATCTGCTGAAGCCATTGCGACTGCTTCCGGAATTACTGGATTAACTTTTCCCGGCATTATGCTGCTACCTGGTTGAAGTGCCTTTAATTCTATCTCAGACATACCAGCCAGTGGCCCGCTATTCATCCATCTTAAATCGTTGGATATTTTCATTAAAACTATTGCTAGATTTTTAAGTTCGCCAGAAAGCTGAACCGAGCAATCTTGTGCACTTAATTCGTGATAAAAGTTCTTACTCGGCGAAAATCTCTTTTTACTATTACAAAGTTTAGATAACTCTTGAGCAAAATATTTAGAAAAGTTTTTATGAGCATTAATTCCACTGCCTACAGCAGTTCCTCCTTGGGGCAATTCAAAAAATCTTTTTTCAATAGTCCTAAGCATTTCTTTTGAAGCACTTAATTGACTGGCCCAAGCTCCAAGTTCTTCAGAAAAATCAATTGGCATAGCATCCATTAAGTGAGTTCTTCCTGTTTTTATAACTCCTTCAAGTGATTTAGCCTTTTTTTCAATACTATCAATCAACTCATCTAAAGCAGGGAACAACTTTCCATCAAGATCCATGATTGCACTTAATTTAATTGCTGTGGGTATTACATCGTTACTGCTTTGTGACATATTTACATCGTCGTTTGGATTAATATCTAACTTTGAATATCTTGATGCTAAATTTGCAATTACTTCATTTGCATTCATGTTAGAACTTGTTCCAGAACCTGTTTGAAAGACATCAATTGGAAATTCTTTATGATGCTTTTCTTTCCATACTTCTTTTGCTGCTCTAGAAATAGCTTTAGATTTTTTTGTAGAAATTAGTTTAAGTCTCAAATTTGCTCTAGCAGCTGCATCTTTAATAAGACCAAGAGAAGATACAAAAGATTTCGTGAAAGGAAAATCCATTTTTATGCCACTGATTGGAAAGTTATTTACAGCTCTTTGAGTTTGAGCACCCCATAAAGCTTTTGCTGGAACCTTAACTTCTCCAAGGCTATCTTTTTCAGTTCTAAATTTCATATTTGTTTCTTAATTTGATAAGCTATTTTAACACTAAAGAGCTTTGGAGAATAAAAACTATGTCAAATGTTGCGCCAATTAAAATAGATACAACTGACGGAAGACTTCCTATTAAAGATAAAGGTTTAGTTTTTCAAGAATTTGCTAATCCTGCAGAAGAAAGAAGAAATCAACTTGAAAAGTTAGCAGCTGGATTTCGACTATTTGATTATTTTGGATTTAATGAGGGAGTAGCTGGTCATATAACGTATAGAGATCCTGAATTCCAAGATCATTTTTGGGTTAATCCTCTAGGTGTTCATTTTTCGCAGATATCTGTTTCAGATCTCTTGCTTGTGAATCATGACGGTAAAGTTGTCCAAGGCGATCGTGATGTAAACGTAGCAGCATTTGCTATACATTCTAGGTTACACAAAGCAAGGCCAGATGTTAATGCTGCAGCACATTCTCATTCTATTTACGGAAGAACTTTTTCAACACTTGGGAAACTCCTTGATCCTATTTCACAAGATGCTTGTGCTTTTTACGAAAATCAGGGTATCTATAAAGATTTCTCAGGTGTGGTCGAAGAAGTAGATGAAGGTGATGAAATTGCGAAAGCTTTAGGAGAAAAAAAAGTAGCTATTCTTCAGAATCATGGAATATTAACAACTGGTCCCTCTGTCGACATTGCTCTTTGGTTTTATATGTCAATGGAAAGATGTTGCCAAGCACAATTAATGGCTGAGGCAGCTGGTAAACCAGTAGTTATTCCTCACGAAACAGCCATTAAAACAAGAGAATTTATAGCAAATGATATTGCTGCATGGGCAAGTTACCAACCTGCCTTTGATAAGATTATAAAAATGCAACCAGATTTATTAGATTAATCTAAGGAGCGATAATAGCCTTTGTTTCTAAGCATTCTTCTAGACCATGAATGCCATGCTCTCTTCCATTTCCTGAAGCTTTGTAGCCACCAAAAGGAGCTCCTGTTCCTCTTGCGCCACCATTTATGATTACTTGACCAGCTCGAATTTTTCCTGCAACTTCCCTTGCATGCTTAGGCTCTCCTTGAACGTAACCTGCAAGACCATATTCCGTATCATTCGCAACAGAAATTGCTTCATCTTCACTTTCATATTTAATCATTACCAAAACAGGACCAAATATTTCTTCTTTAGCTATCGTCATATCATTTGTTACATTTGCAAAAACTGTTGGTCTCACGTAATAACCTTTCTCACATCCTTCAGGCTTTTCAACTCCTCCTGCAACTAGCGTTGCACCCTCTTCAATACCTATTTCGATCAATTTAATAATCTTTTCGTACTGAGTTTTATTTGCAATTGGTCCAATTCTAAATTCACCATTAGGATCTCCAACGGTTGTATTGTTTGCAGTAGCAACTGCAATCTCTACTGCTTTATCGTAATTCTTAGCAGATACCAACATTTTTGTTGGAGCATTACAAGATTGACCTGAATTTAAAAAACAATGTCCTGCTCCACCTTTAACAGATTTTTCTATGTCAGCAACATCATCAAGAATTATATTCGATGATTTTCCACCTAATTCCTGATGAACACGCTTTACTGAAACTGCAGAAGCTTGGGCTACAGCAATTCCCGCTCTGGTTGAACCAGTAAATGACATCATAGCCACATCTGGATGTTCGGAAAGCGCTGCACCAACAGTAGGACCATATCCATTTACAACATTGAATACTCCATTTGGCACACCAGCCTTGTCAAACACTTCTGCTAAAAGCATTGCACAATAAGGTGATATCTCACTCGGCTTTAAAACCATCGTGCAACCTGCTGCTAAAGCTGCAGACACTTTAGTTGTTATTTGGTTCATAGGCCAGTTCCATGGAGTTATCATGCCTATTACACCAATAGGTTCTTTAATTAAAGTATAGTCACCTTCAGGCCTTTCAAATTCATAATCTCTCAGCGCATCTAAAGTTTCATGAATATTTTTTATTCCTGTTTTGGCCTGAGCAGCTTCAGATAACCATATTGGAGCACCCATTTCTTTTGTGATAATTTGAACAAAATCATCATATCTATTTTCATACTCACTAATTATGTTATTGAGAAGTTCTATTCTTTGTTCTTTTGTAGTTTGTTGAAAAGTAGAAAAAGCTTCTAATGCGGCTGATACAGCTTTATCAATATCTTCTTTCGTGCCAGCGGTAACTTGTCCAATAACTTCTTCAGTTGCTGGATTTATGACGTCAATTAATTCATTTGATTCTGACTTTACCCACTCACCATTGATATAGAACTTTAAATCATTGTTCATATTAATCTCCAAAAATAGAATAAAATTATAACTAAATACTAATAAATGAACTAGATAGTATTTATTAGAATAGTCCTTTTATTTCGTTATTCTCATCTAAACCAATTGCTTCAGCTGAAGGCACTCTCGGCAATCCTGGCATAGTCATTATTTCTCCACAAACTACCACAATAAATTCAGCACCTGCAGATAATCTTACTTCTCGTATAGGAACTTCATGTCCTTTTGGTGCTCCCATTAATAAAGGATCAGTGGAAAAACTATATTGTGTTTTTGCCATACAAACTGGATAGTCACCAAAGCCATCTTTTTCGAGTTTTAAAAATTGATTTCTTACTTTTTTATCAGCAATTATTTCAGCAGCTCCGTAAATATTTTTTGCAATATGTTCGGTTTTGTCCCACAGACTCATATTATCTGGATAGAGAGTTTTAAATTCAGCAGAGTTTGAATCAGCAATTTTTGCTACTTCATTTGCTAAATCAGCTGCTCCTTCGCCACCTTTTTTCCAATGAGAGGAAATTTTGCATTGCACACCAACATTCTTACAAAAATTAATTATTTGTTTATGTTCGTCTGCTGTATCAGTAACGTAATCATTGATTGCGACAATGACTGGCACACCAAACTTACCGATATTTTCAATGTGCCTCCCAAGATTATCACAGCCTTTAACTACTGCTTGAATATTTTCATTATTCAATTCTTCTTTTTTTACGCCCCCATGCATTTTAAGAGCCTTTGTCGTAGCAACTAAAACAACAGCATCTGGTTTTAAAGCAGATTTTCTACATTTAATATCAAAAAACTTTTCTGCTCCAAGATCAGCGCCAAATCCAGCTTCAGTAACAACATAATCTGCAAGCTTGAGAGCAGTCTTAGTAGAGACAACAGAATTACATCCATGTGCAATATTTGCAAATGGACCACCATGCATAAATGCAGGATTATTTTCTAAAGTTTGTACAAGATTTGGTTTAAATGCATCTTTCAAAAGAGCAGTTATTGCTCCATCCGCTTTAAGTTGCTTAGCTTTTACAGGCTCATTATCTTTTGTATAACCAATAACAATATTTCCAATTCTTTTCTGTAAGTCATTAATATCAGAGGCAAGACAAAAAACGGCCATAATTTCAGAAGCAACCGTAATATCAAAACCACTTTGTCTTGGTATGCCATTTCCAGTTCCACCTAACCCACATGTGATATCTCTAAGAGATCTATCATTCATATCAACGACCCTTTTCCATGTGATTCTTCTTGGATCAATGTTTAATTGATTATCCCAATGAATATGGTTATCTATTAAAGCAGATAGAAGATTATGAGCAGCACCTATCGCGTGAAAATCACCTGTGAAATGAAGATTTATATCTGTCATAGGAATTACTTGAGCATAACCACCGCCTGCTGCTCCTCCTTTCATTCCAAAACATGGGCCCAAGCTAGGCTCTCTCAAACATATCATTGCTTTTTTTCCAATGTGACATAGGCCGTCTACCAACCCTACACTTGTAGTAGTTTTACCCTCACCTGCTGGTGTTGGAGATATTGCAGTAACTAATATTAGCTTCCCATCTTCATTTTTTTTGAGTTTTTCAATCAATGATGAAGAAATTTTAGCTTTATCGTCTCCAAATTTAATTAAATCCTTATCAGTTATGTCAATGGTTGCAGCAACTTTGTCAATTGAAATTTTATTAGCAGCACTTGCAATCTCTAAGTCACTTGGATAACTACTCATTATAAATACGCCCCTCTTTTTGAGCTTTCAGTATACAGAAGAGAAATATTGATAACTAGAAAAAATTAAGTATTTTTTGCCTCATTAAAAGCATCAATTGCTCTCAATCTTGATTGCTTAAGATCAAGCATTTGAGACGGATACTTGAGATGATTTCTGATACTTTCATCAGGATCATGGATATCTTTATTATCAAGATCTTTTAATTCATTTATGTATTTCTTAATAAAGAGTCCATTAGAGTCAAAGTTTTTAGATTGGGTTAATGGATTAAAAATCCTAAAATAAGGGGCAGCATCAGTTCCTGTTGAGCTACTCCATTGCCATCCACCATTATTTGAGGAAAAGTCTCCATCAATTAAATTTTGCATAAAAAATTCCTCTCCTAGCCTCCAATCATGCAGCATATTTTTGGTAAAGAACATAGCAACAACCATTCTGAGTCTATTATGCATCCATCCCTCTCTAGTTAGTTGTTTCATAGCTGCATCAATAATAGGAAATCCTGTGTTGCCTGATTTCCACGTGTTCAATTCCTCTTCATCGAATCTCCATTTAATTTTTTTAGTATATTCTTGAAATGGTTGGCCTCTGCTAACTTTTGGAAAAGAAAACATTATATTTTTATAAAATTCCCTCCAAATAATCTCATCAATCCACTTAACAATTCCTTTTTCACCAGAATCTAGTTCAAAATTATTTAACTTTAGTGCTTCTAATATGCATCTTTTTGGTGAAATGATGCCTGAGGCTAGGTATGCGGACAGTCTGCTAGTTCCATCAATTATTGGATCATTCCTATCTTGTGCATATTTAAAAATATTCTTATCTAGATATGAGTGAAGTCTCATTTGAGCTTCGCGTTCTCCAATGGGCCAAAGTGACATATCTACTGAATGAGTTTTTTGGAAATCAAAATTAAAATCATTAATATTTGATTTAATTTTTGTTAATTTTTTTTCTGTGTATTTGAATTCAATATCGAGTAAATCTAAAGTGAATTTTTCAATCCATTTTCTTTTAAATGGCGTAAAAACTGAGTAAGGTCTTCCCTCTCCAGTTAATATTGATCCTGGTTCAAAAACAACTTGCTCATCAAATGTTTTTATCTCAATACTTTTGTTTTGTAAGAAATCTTTTACAGATTCATCACGATCTATTTCATCTGCACCAAACTGATTATTCCAAAAAACCATTTCAATTGAATTATTTTCAATATATTTGTTAATAATTCTTGGGTTATCATCAAAACCATCAGAATTAATAATTGTTAAAGGTATGTTTACTTTTGATAAAGATTCTTCGAGATCCTTAAGATTTTCTATAAAAAAATCTATTTTACAATTTGCCTCATTATGTTCTTTGTTTTGATTTTGTGAGTAAATATATATTGAATGAACCTCTTCAGACAATTTGCATGCTTCTCTCAGGGCAGGATTATCATCCATTCTAAGATCATTTCTGAACCATACCAAACTTTTCATATATTAAACTTTAATTTTTGAATTTGAGAAAATTACGTCAACTTGATAGTTTTCTCTGATGTTTTTTATTTCAGCCAATCCACCAGCTGCTTCTACAATTGCAGCGCCAGCTGATATATCCCAGAGATATATTCCCTTTTCTTTGTAAATTTCAGCTTTTCCTGAGGCTATATAACATGATGCCATTGCTGCAGATCCAATCATTCTTGTTTTTTTCCATGATTGCATATCTTTCACCAAGTTACTCAAAGATTTGTCTGAATAATCAGTATTGAAAGGTAATCCAGTTATTAGCACACCATCCTTCTTATTGGTGATGTTTGACACTTGAATAGGAGTATTGTTTAGTGTCGCTACTTTGTTAACACAATCACCACAATAAATTTCATCACTATTAAAATCATAAATCACACCAAACAACGGTTTCATGTCTTTTATGATGCCAATAGAGATACAACAAATTGGTATATTACGGTTATAGTTTGCAGTACCGTCAAGAGGATCTACAACCCAAAAAGTATTTCCTAAATCATCTGAAGATTGTCCGCTTTCTTCAGCCAAAATCTCAAAATCTGAACTTTCGTTAATAATTTCTTTTATTATATTTTCTGAAGCCACGTCTGCTTTTAGCTTGGTGTCTCTTTGATCACTTAATGAGGTTTTATTTAGCTCCGTCTTATTTTCTATAAGATGTTTTCCAGATAATAGTGCAGCTTTAATGGCTACGTTTATTTCTTTTGATATATCTAATTTAGGCATTCAACCTTCGTATGTTATTTTATAAATAACATTAAATTTATCATCAGAAACTAGCATTGAGCCATCACTCATTATAAAAGGTGATACAGGCCTCCCCCATGCATTCTCGTCTTGAAGCCAACCCGTGATGAAATCTTCCTGACTAATATAATTTCCTTCTTCATCTAATTTGACGAAAATCACTTTGTAACCGGACTTACCATTATATTTATTCCATGAGCCATGCAGTGCCACAAAAACACTATTTTGATACTTTTCTGGAAATATATTGCCATCATAAAAAGCAATTCCTAAGGGGGCCACATGAGGACCAAGTTCAGCAATTGGATCGATAATTTTTTTTTCAAGTGTTGGTATTAAATGTCCAAACTCTGGATCAATAACATCTTTAGCGTGTTTATATGGATAACCATAAAAACTACCATCTTTTTCAATAACATTTAATTCACATGAAGGAGAATCATCACCCAACCAATCTCTCCCATTATCAGAAAAATACATCTTTTTTGTTGTCGGATGCCAATCAAAGCCTACACTATTTCTAACACCATCAGCAACAGTAATTAGTTCACCATTTTCATATCTGTGTATTGCAGCAAATCTTGGATCTTTAGTTTGTGGTTCTATGCAAATATTACAAGGAACCCCAATTGGGATGTACAAGTGTCCATCAGGACCAAAATCAATATATTTAAATCCATGCCATGTTTCAGACGGTAAATCGCTTAAATATATAGATTTTTTTGGTGGGTACTTACGATCTGAATTCAACCACAGATCAATATTATCAATTCTCCATACAGTATCTATTTCAGCAAAAAAAAGTGCACCATCTTTATATGCTACTCCAGTTGGATTTTGTAAATTATTTGAGACAATCACTTTCTCTTCATAACTACCATCTTTATCAATATCCAATAAAGCGACAATTTCATTACCTTTTTTTGATCCGACAATGATATGGCCAGCTTTCGTTTCGGTTATCTGTCGAGGTGAATCCAAATCTTTAGCAAAGATAGATGCTTTAAATCCATTAGGTAGAACTAGGTCATTTAATTTATCGCTAGACATTAATGGAACTGAGCAAAAAATAAAAATTATAAGTTTGATAGTTTTCTTTATTTTCATATTATTATCCTTGAAATCCTTCAACGTATTCTTTTAATATTAATTTTATAGATTTAGTGTCATCATTGCTAACTGCAACCTTTAAGGAATCTATTGCTTTAATTAAATCATTTTTTGATGGGAATTTTTCATTTGATTTAAAAATTTTGTTATTTGGAGTGCTTAATTCCTCACCAGAGATTAATAATTCTTCATATAATTTTTCTCCTGGTCTTAATCCAATTTCTTTAATTTCTATCCCTTCACTATTGCTCGAGTAACTAACGTTTCTTCCTGATAAATAAATAAGTCTTTTTGCTAAATCAATAATCTTAACCTGTTCGCCCATATCAAGAATAAAAACTTCACCTCCCTCTGCAAACTCGCCAGCTTGAATTACAAGACTAGATGCTTCAGAAATTGTCATAAAAAATCTTGTGACATCTTTATGTGTAATTGTTACCGGACCGCCACTAGAAATTTGCTTACGAAATAAAGGTATTGCAGAACCTGATGAATTAATTACATTGCCGAATCTTACCATGCAAAAAATAGTATCTTTTTTTGACTCGTTTTCTGATTGAACTAACATTTCAGCAAATCTTTTTGATGCGCCCATAATGTTTGTTGGACGAACTGCTTTATCAGTAGAAATAACAACAAGTTTTTTTACGTTACAATTTAATGATGCCTGGCACACAGACTGGGTCCCAAAAATGTTATTTTTAATACCTTCAGAAATATTTTCATGATATTCAACAATAGGCACGTGTTTGTATGCTGCAGCATGATAAATGAGGTCTACTTGGTGTGCTTTAATAATATTTTCCATTCTATTTTGATTTTTAACATCACCAAGAATGCCAACAATTTGTGTTGAAACATCCATACTTTGTTTAATTGCATTAACTTCTGATTCTATTGAATATAAATTAATTTCAGAAATTTCATAAAGAACAATTTTTTTTGGTCTCCCTTCAATAACTTGTCTAACTATCTCAGATCCTATCGAGCCTCCAGCTCCAGTAATCATTATAGAAGTATCACCAAAATCTATTTCGGGTTTTTTTACTCTTGGCCTTGGTAAAATATCATCTATTGATAAATCCTGAATTTCTGCCATTTTCTTTTCGTTTGCGACAATTTCATGAAGTGCTGGGATACTTCTTACTGCAATTTTATATTTTTCGAGACTGCTTATTATTTTTCTTCTCTCGCTAATGCTTAGACTTGGAATTGCTAAATATATTTCCAGACCAGGGTATTCTTCTGATAAATTCTTAATGTGTTTTTGTTTACCATAAATCTTGATGTTATTTATGGAAGCACCCTTTAATTTGAAAGAATTATCAAAAAACCCCACCACCTTAATATTTGGATTTTGTTGAATAGATTGATAAAGCTCATTTCCTGCTGTTCCTGCACCATAAATTAGGATCGGTTTTGCATCTAATTTATCCCTTGAGGGATAAATTAGTAATCTGGCTATATCTCTTGAAATTTGTAAAAAAGCATAGAATACAGACGATAACAATAAGGATTGAAGCATTACTGTTGTTAAATAGCTCGTTCTAATAACTTCATACTGTGACAAGTATATTAATCCCCATGTAAATCCAAATATAAATGATCCTATCATTGCTCTAAATATTGAATCTTTTGAGTCAAAAAATTTCATTAATGATCTGTAGAATCCAGAAAGGTAAAAATATACAAAAGTTAATATAAAGGGAATTAAAAAACTGATTATGTTAGATGAAATTAAATCAAAAAGTGTTCTTTTAAAATCAGTGGCGATCAATAACGAAAAAGGTGGGCCAAAAACTACCCAGCACAGGAAAGCAATTAAGCAATCTGCAAGTACTAAAGTTACTATTTTGTTTCTTCTAGATAAATTTCTAAGCCAGTATGAAAAATCTCGCATGCGCCTATTCTACTTTAAAAATTAATATCTATATAATAATGACTATGAGTATTTTTCTTAAAGCCTTTGCTTTAATTGGGCTAATTCTTCTTAGCCCAGTCATTTTAATTTCATGTATATTAATTATTTTTGAAGATGGAATACCTGTATTTTTTGTTCAAGATAGAATTGGAAAAAATGAAAAAACATTTAAGTTGTTCAAAATAAGAACTATGATTAAAAATGCACCAATTACTGGAACACATAATATTTCAAAAAATGACCTTTTAAGGTTTGGTAACCTATTGAGAAGATTAAAAATCGATGAATTACCACAAGTCATTAACTATATTTTTGGAGATTTAAATTTAATTGGTCCCAGGCCTGGAATGCCATCACAAATAGAACTTTTGAGAGTTCGAAAAGAAAAAAAAATATTTCAAATTAAACCAGGTATAACTGGTCTTGCTCAAATTATGGGTTACGATATGAGTAATCCAAAATTATTATCTGACATTGATAAACTATATATTGATAAGAAGTCTATAAGATTGGATATCATGATATTCTTTGCTACTTTTTTCAATATCATGAAGACAAAAATTCGTGACGAACTCAAAAATGAAATAAAATTAATTGAATCTAAAAACTAAGATGTTTAATTTTTTTAAAAAAAATAAAAATACAATTCAAAATGATGCTGAAGCTAGTTTTGAAATTGAGCTAACTGCTTCTGTGCTGGCATATGAAATCGCTAGAATTGATGGAATAATTTCTGATGATGAATTAGATGTCTTGATGGAAGAAATTAAAAAAATTACAAAAAAAGTTAATAAAGCGGAATCCGAGATAATTAAAATTATAGAGACATATTCAGTCGATAGTGTTTCATTTTATGAATTTATTGAAGATATAAACAAAAATTACTCTAAAGATGAAAAGCTTAGTTTAATAGGTTTTATGTGGAAAATTGCATATGCAGACGGAAAATTAGAGGTAGATGAGGAAAGGTTAATAAGAAGACTTGCTGACCTAATAATGATTAAAGATTTAGATGTTTTGAAACTTAAAGATCAGTTTAAAAATTAGTATTCAACATAACTTGCGTTATCAATTAAAAAATTTGTAGATTCCTCTCTTGAACATTTACCTGAATAATTCATCATATTTTGATCATATACATCATCTCCAACAAAAGTAAAAATCTGAAGAAGAACAACACATTTTTCTAAATCACTCAATCTATTATCATTTTGTAATTCGTTTGTGAGTGATTTAAATGAAATATTATCTGATGCCATCTTAAGATTTTTTCTCTTATCTAAAATAATATATTCTGATTGATATGAACTTGCAGGATATTGTTTCCATTCAATTGAATTTGATGAAGTTCCTGGAATTCCAGTCTTTGCGAAATTTGTCCAAAATTTCATCATATTCTTTGATGTAAATCTCTTCGAAAAACTCGGAGGATATATCAGATCAGACAACGGATAACCTCCTACTAAGTCTGTGTTTCCAGCAAGTAAAGGTATTTCAGTTGCATGTGCTGCTCCAATTAGTTTCTTAAAGTCCGCTACAACAAGCCTTCTATGGTCGTCCCAATCATACCTGTAAGCATATAAATTTTTGTTACCAGCAGAGGCTAATGATTTTAAAGGAAAATCAACGCCACGTATTTTCCATGCAGCGCTTCTGTAATAGTTGAAAGCCTCAAAGGAGTTTTCATTTTTGAGTTTTACCTTTGGTATGCTCAAAACTGAACCAATTAAAGAATAATCTAAATCTACGAAATATCTTGCTGTACCAAGCCATAGCTTTACCTCATCACGATTTGAGCCAGCAATTGTTGGAACAATATTTACATGAGAGCTATCCGATAAGGATTTTTTTAGGCCAATTTTAGGAATAACTTCTCCATCAGCTGTTAAGAGAGGTATTTCTTCATATGATTCTCTTTCAGCATAGATTTGAAAAAATTCTTCTGCCGAAGAACTCAAAAGCATTTTTCTTATTTTTTGATTGTCATTTTTGATTTGATTCTGCTCTTTATATTTTCTTTTTATGAGTTCATTCACTACATTTTTACTTGAAAATTTAGATGTAGAAGATTTTTCAGACGGAGAGAATGCATCAATTGTTGAAATTGATGTCGTATATCCTGACATAGATATAGCTTTGTGAAAAAGGCCTTTGGCTTTTTTTGATACTAATAATGAAAGAACGTTATGGCCTCCTGCAGATTCTCCAAATATTGTCACATTATTAGAGTCGCCTCCAAACTTATTGATGTTATTTTTAACCCATTTTAGGGCCATTACAATATCCAAAGTTCCAAAATTAGAAGTTTTATCGTCACCATATTGGTAATCTTGGATAGAGGGATGAGTAAACCAACCAAAAGGTCCCAATCTATAGTTTATTCTTACAATAATAACATTGTGTTTAGACACCATTTTTGAAAAATCGTATAAATCTTTCAACCCTGAAGTATTTCCACCACCGTGAATCCAAAACATAACAGGCAGCTTTTTATCTTTAATGTTTTTTTTTGGCACAAATATATCTAAATATAAACAGTCTTCTGTACCAACATAAAAACCGTCTCCATCTGCGCCTCCTAAGTTTGAGGGTCTTTGAATGCAATAGTTGTTATCTTTTGGAGATATCTGTACCTGTTCAATGATTTCTTTTGGCGCCTTCCATCTTAGATTTCCAATTGGAGGTTGGGCATAAGGTATATCTTCAAAAACTAAAACATTTTTTGTTTTTTTTGCATAAACCAATCCGCTTGTTGTACCAATAGATATATCATTAGAGGCCAACAGAAAGGTAGGCGTTACAAAACTTAAAAAAAGTAATATACGAACGATCATTAAAAAAATTATAAAAAAATGCGAATCAGCTTATTATATATTATTTCGGGATGTAGCGCAGTCTGGTAGCGCACTACACTGGGGGTGTAGTGGTCGTCGGTTCAAATCCGGCCATCCCGACCAAATTCAAGTATTATATTGTAAAAAAAATAAGGATATTATTTGTTTCAATTTTTTGTAAAAACAATATAATTAGAACTGTATATATGTAATGTTTCTTTTTGAAACATATTTATCATATTTCTTGAATATTATACTAGAAATGTGTTCTAATATGATTCTAATAGATCCATGTGAGGGTAAAGAGGAAAATATGGCAAAATTTATTAAATCAAAGTTCAAAGTTTTATGGGGTACAATCTTTGCATTTCTTTATGGTTTTATACCTAACAATGTGATTGCTCAAGAAGATTCTGATTCAGGAGAAGAAGCAGAACAAGATTCAAACACTAATTTAGATACTGGTGCTATTGCTGCTGCGGTAGCTGCTGCAGCTGCATTACTTGCAGCTAGTGACGATGGTGATGGTGCTGAAGCTCCTGCTCCTGCACCTACTCCAGTTCCGCCACCAGCTCCTACACCAGCGCCTACACCGGCTCCGACTCCAGCGCCTACACCGGCTCCGACTCCAGCGCCTACACCAGCGCCTACACCGGCTCCGACTCCAGCGCCTACACCGGCACCTACTACTACAACTACAACAACTACTCCGGAGACAACTACTGAAACTACAACTCCGGAAACTACTACGGAAACAACAACTACTCCGGAAACTACTACGGAAACAACAACTACTCCGGAAACAACTACTACGCCAACAACTACTACGACAACAACAACTACAACAACAAGTTCGTCTAGTTCTGGTTAAATTATAGTATTTTCAAAATAGCGGCTATATGCCGCTATTTTTTTGAAGTATATATATGAACAGGTTTTGAAAATGGAGTCAGTTTTTGTTGGGATCTTATAACTTTATTTCCTTTTACCCAATAATAATTTTTGCCAACCCACCGTATCAAAGGTATGTTATATTTCTCTTCAACAATAAAATCTATTTCTCCATGTAATTTAGTGTCATCATAATTAATAATTCTATAAGAATATTTTATATCAATATATGTTGTAGAAGGATTTGAAAATTTTATTAAATAATTCTTGTTAATTAAGGGTGTTATTAAAAGATCATTGAAATCAAAAGATTTAAAGTTAAGAATCTCAAAATTATTATCTAATCCATATGTTCTAAATACTTTGCCATTATCAATGAGATAAACTTGTCCTTCATCATTTTCCCAGCGTCTATAATTATTAATACTTGATAAATTAAACTTTGATTTATTTATATAATTGCCCTCAAGCAGTGATTTATTAGAGTTTTGAAAATTTTCAAAAAATGAGCAACTTGCTATTAGAAACGCTAATAAAAATTTAGTTAAGTAGTTCATCCCAATTTTCCATTATTTCGTAATAGTTCGTGTTTGAGAGAATACTTTTTACAGTACGATTTAATTCTAATTTTGCTCCTCCGTCTCTTGTGAGTGGCCTTAATCCGAATGATGCATTATCCAATGAGGGTTTAGAAGAAAAGATACTAAGTGGAACTTCAAAATAAAAACCCTTATCAAAACTTCCTTCACCAAAAATTTCAAAAGGAACATCAGTTCTTGTAAAGAAAAACCCTGCTCTGAATCCTGAACTTGTTCTTCTAGAAAAGTCGTAAGTAAATCCATCATCTTTTGCAAGGTATCTCCCATAACTAATACTTGCATATATGTTCAGCGGTTTAAAATGATATGTGAAATCTAAGTGACTCGTAGATGTTTTATAATCTAGAAAATTAAATCTTTGATCAAAATCTCTTTTTTTAACTTCATAAGCATCAAGTGTTACATAAAAATTTTCATAAAATGGTTTATATGTGATTTCAAATCCAGCCCCACCATACATTGACTCAAGTATTCCTGCACTAAATTTTCCATATAAATTTTTTTTAAGTGACCAAAAATAATCTAATTGAAAATTTTTAATATAAAAATCACCATCTTGAAGATACCTCACAATATCCGTTCTTACATGGGGCAGTGAAGAACCAGGTCTTGAAATTTTATCATCAAAATCATTTGCAACGGATAGTCTTACATCTGAATATATACTTAGCTGCCTGTGAAATTGAAACTCATGTTGAGCTGAAATTTCAACACCTTTCAATATTGGCATATTTGGTGTACCCACATGAGTAACTAGTTTAGGAATATATGTTGAAAATACTTTAGGATATCTAACTATTGGTCTGAACTCATCATCTAAAAAGTTCTTATTCTCTCCTGGCAGAAGTTGTGTGTTTCTTTTTGTAAGAAATAATTTATCTTTAGACTGATATATATCCTCATATCTAAATTTAATTTTATTCATTTCAAGGCCTGCATTTATTGAAGTAACTGTGATGTTTTTGGGTTTCAAATTATGAGCCTTTAAGATATCTTTTGAGATTTCTGCAGCATAAATGGATGATCTTACTTGATTTTTAAACCTGTCATTCATAACAGCTATTTCAAGGGAATTGTCGTTTAAATCTGCTGTTTGAAGATAAGATGCGTTTGAATTTAGATTATTTAAAAGGTCTAAGTAAAATGAATTCTTTGTTTTTGATTTACTAATATTTAATTTTGACTTTCCATAAATTTTTTTCTTAGGTTTATTAGTTTTTATTCCAGCTGAGATACTAAAATTAAAGGTATTTCCTTTTATATATGAAACATCAACTGTTAAATTGTCATTAATTTTGTAACTTAAACCATAGTTAAAATTTGAATCTTTCTTTCTAAGTCTATTTATTGCATCTGGTCTATAATTTGCCGTAAAGTCATTATAATCAAATGGGTCATATTCAACTTTTAATTTTGTGCCTTTTGCATATGGAATAAACCATTCTACTCCACCAAAATATCCTACATTACCTCTAAACCAACTATCATATGCGAAAGTCCCTCCCATATATACAGATTCAGAGGCACCATTGTCTTCTGGATACCGTTCTTCAAATAAACCATCTAAAAAAGTTAAAGGATTTTTTTTATTTTGAAGGCTTGAGAATTTACCCCAGCCAATACCAGCAGTTATCTTAAAAAAGTCTGTAATATAAGTTGAGCTAATGTATTCTTTTGAGAAATATCCTGTACCACCTAGATCATCTATTCCAACAGCAATAACAGGAAGGTATTTATTTTTTGGTTTAAGTGAAAATTTAACGTTAAATCCTTTGTCTAAATATTGACCTCTTTTTGTGCCCCAAATTAAATCTGATGGTCTATAGTAAAAATAGCTTGCTTCCATCCAATCTAATGGTGATACGGTTAGAGTAGTCATTTTATAGACATTATTTTGATTATATGACAAGAAAACACTACCCTCATCATTTGTTTCTGCTGATGGAATTTGTATTAATCCAGTTTGCCCAAAAGAATTATATGAAGAAGTTCTATCTTTATAAATGTAATCGGTGTAATCAGCAAATATATATGATGTACAAAAAATTAAGAAAAAAAAATTCTCATTTAATTGTTGAGATTAGCTAAAGATGCAAGAGTAAGTGCAAAGCTACTAAATATCGGAGCCACTACAGATAACGCTGGCAAACCAGATATAGCCCCAACATCACTAGGAACATATATCACGGAGCCAGGT
Source organism: uncultured SAR86 cluster bacterium (assembly GCA_902628085.1). Classification (GTDB taxonomy): domain Bacteria; phylum Pseudomonadota; class Gammaproteobacteria; order Magnimaribacterales; family D2472; genus SAR86A. The sequence goes on along the minus strand of CACOLO010000005.1, from coordinate 56,197 downwards.
AATATTTCTGATGAAGAATCTCTCAACCACCTACTTCCAGAGGAAAGGTTATGAACAGAAGCATTGCCACTTGGATCAACAATAAAAATTTGATTATAAGCTGTGCTTAATGCGCCTCCTCTTTGTTCAATGTAGTCATCGTATTTACTCCCTGGATCAAACCTTGCTGCTCCAGGCAAACCAACATCGCCAAATACATATACTTGTTGAGTGTAGCGTGGTATGTGAATTTTATCCTTATGATTTAAAATGGTATCTTTCGAAGGATTCTCTTCAAGAGTCAAAAGATCAAATTCAGCAATTATTCTTCCGTCAGGTTTATTATTTTTTAAATCGGATAACAGTATTGCAATTACCTTATCAATACTGGAATTTCCACCAGATGCAGGTTGAGCAATAGATGACAAGTTATTAACAATATCTTTAATTATTCGAGAATAGGCTCTTTCATTATTTTCTACTTGAATTTTCTTTGCATTTTCATTGAAAATCATACCACCGACTGGATAGGCATTGTCTAAGTATCCGCCTGCTCTTGAGATTAGATCGGATAACTTGTCGCCTTCAACTATTGAGTATGTGCCAGGATTTTTTACAGCTCCGGTAATAATAACTTGCCATAAATTAAATTCATTTACATAAATTCCCATTTTATGAGTTGCTTCTATTGAGGATAAAGATGAACTTGAAATTTTTGATGAAACAATTTTATTATTTTTAATTGCTTCTAAAACTATATTTTCTTCGTCTGCAAAATTAGTAAATCCTTGAGCAAAATAAAGTATATCTTCTAAATTTTCATCATCCTTCAATTCATAAACAGCAGGTCTTTCAACTCCACCAGAAATTCTTATCATTGTTTTTGCTGGTTGAATTACAACGCTGTCTCCTGATCTAAGCTGTTTAACAAGCTGAGGATTTCCATCTACGAAAAAATCATATAAATCTACTTTCTGAAATATTTGACCATTTCTTATAATCAGAATTTCTCTCAAACTACCATTATCTTTTATGCCTCCAGATACGTTAAGTAAATGAATAAGGTTTGAATTACCACTCAATGTATATATGCCTGGGCTGAATGCACGGCCAGATAGTGAAACTTGAATATCTCTAACAGAGGATAATGAAACAAAAACATCTGAGCCAATGTATTTATTTGCAATTTCATTTTTAAGTAGTTTATTAACTTCTGAAATGGGTAAGCCAGCGACACTTAAATTTCCAACCCTCGGTATCATAACGGTCCCATCACGCAAAACTTCAACTTCTTCATCAAAATTGATCTGACCTATGATCTGGAGTTGAATTTTGTCACCATAATCTATTACATAGCTGTCATCAAAATTTGGAACATTAGTCGGACTAAAAGTTGATTGAAAATTTCTAAAAAAATCGATTCCAAAAATATCTGATTTATTTTCAATATTTTCGTTTTCAATTAGGAATTGATTCCATTTTCTCAATGTCTCAGACTTCTCAAGGGCCGTCGAAGGAATATTTGTATATTTTTTCTCATTTTCTAACTTCTGTGAATTTTTAAACTCGTTTAGAACGTCACTTCTAACATTATCAGGTAAGCTTTCTAAAAACTCTTTATCTAAGCCCATATTAGCGACATTCTCTTGTGAATAAATCAGGCTAAAAGAAAAAAGACAATATACTAATATTAAATATCTACCCTTTATAAGTTTCAATTTAAATTCTCCCTAATTTTTTTTGATGCATTAAACTTAACCACTTTTCTTGGGCTAATTATATATGATTCTTTAGTTTTTGGGTTTCTTCCAATTCTTTTTTGAGTGCTTTTAATTGTATATGATCCAAAACCCGAAATTTTAACATTTTTATTTTTTATCAAGTTCATTTTGATAGTATTTATAAAATAATTGATAAATAAATTTGCATTTTTATATTTTAAGCCTAGTTTAGAAGAAATATTCCTAGATAAATCTTTTTTTGTAATATTCATAATTTCAATCCAGGAATTTCTACATCACCTATATCTAAGCATTTCTTTATTATATCACCCATAAATTCGTTAATTTCACTTTCATTAAGGGTCTTATCTTTTGATTGAATTACAAATCTGTAACCAACTTTAATTGTCTTATCATTTTTATTCTCATAGAAATCAAAAACAAAACCTTCTTTAAAAATGGGAGATTCATATTCAGATAGTAATTCTAATATTTTTTCATATGCTCTTTTTGTGCTTATAGCGAATGAAAGATCTCTTGTAGTAGAGGGATATCCAGAAATTTCTGAGTACTTAACAAACTGATCGTAATCCAATTTTTTTAAAATCTCATAATTTTGAATTTTCTCTGATTCGTCATTCAGTTCAAATTCAGTATAAAAAATAGGATACTTTGATTTTGAATCAACTGAACTTCTTTTAATTTCAAGTATGTCAATTTTCTTGGTTGGATTCAGGGCATCCACTATCTCTTTAAGATAATTCTCATCAATTTTTTTTGAAAAATCATTAAAATTGTGACCAAGCCTTCCACTAACTATTATTCCAATTTTACAATTCTTAGTTTCGTAGTTGTTATGATAGATATTAGAAACTTCAAAAAATTTTATTGAATCATGCTGTCTTCGTTCATTAAATGCTAAATTGTTTATAAGCGAACTTTTTAAGTCAGTTCTTAGAAAATTTTTATTAGAATCAAGTGAATTATCAATCTTTAAACTGTTATTATTTTCATGATCTACAAATGGGAAATTAATTACCTCAAAAAAGCCTAAATCTACTAGAAACTGTTTCAGTTTTTTTATATATAAATTTTGTTTTTGAATAAGTTTTGGTAAGCTAATTTTTTTATTTGAAATGCTATCATAGCCAATTATCCTTGCTATCTCCTCTGAAAGATCATTAATTCTCTCTACATCATGCCTATGAGATGGAACTATTATTGAGCTGTCACAAAAATCAAATCCTATTTTTGTTAATTTATCTTTGTAGAATTTGTCTGAAATATTTGTTCCAAGAATTTTATTTATTTTATTTAAGTCATAATCTATTTTTTTTGATTTTATTTTTTTTGAAACAAAAGTTTTACTCTTAACAGAGCTAATTTCAACATGATCACTTACAATACGTAAAAATCTTCTCAAAGCAAAATCATGTGCTTGAGGATCTACGCCCCTTTCAAATTTATGAGCCGCTTCAGAATTTAAGTCATACTTTAAATTTGTACCAATTATTTTTTCTGGTTCAAAATATGCACATTCTAAAAGAATCTTTTTTGTCTCTTTAGAACATGAGGTCGATTTTCCTCCCATTACACCAGCTAAATTAATTATTTCATCGTTTGAAGTAAAAACATAATTTTCTCCATAAAGGCTAATATTTTGCCCTATTAATGTTTCAAATTTTGATTTATTTGAAATCTGCTCAAGCTTAATGGAGGTATTGAGCTTATCAAAATCATAACAGTGAGTTGGTTGTCCAATTTCATAGGATAGATAATTGGATATATCAGTAAAAAAATTTATTTTACTTTTTTGTTGAATCGCGAAAAAGTTTTCTAAATAGTCTCTATAATTTTTAATGTCATTTTCAATTTCAATCAAGGCAAATGTAATTTGAGGACAGAATTCGGGTATTGAATTCTCGAAGGCAAGTTCTAGTTCTTCAATTTCTCCATCATAAATTGGAAACTCTAAATTTGTTTCTGTCAAACAACTTAAATCTCTAAGAATACCAAGTAATGAAAAACAATCACCCCTATTAGGTGTAAGTTCTAAGTCTACAAGACTGTCCTCTAAATTGTTCTCATGTCCAAGTTGCAAGAGCATTTTTGATATATCATCAAAATGCGAAATTTTTTTTACTCTTTTATGTATGTCTTGTTTTAATAATTTCATTTAAATTGTTTGAGAAAGTCTAAATTAGATTTATAAAACTCTCTAATGTCATAGATTTCATGCTTTAACATAGCAATTCTTTCAATTCCTAGGCCAAATGCTAGTCCACTATATTTTGATGAATTGATGTTGCAATTTTCTAAAACAATTGGATTAATAATGCCGCAGCCTAGAATTTCAAGCCATTTTCCATCGGATGACAAAATATCAACTTCAGCTGAGGGTTCAGTAAATGGAAAATACGAAGGCCTGAACTGTATCTTTACATCATCACCAAAAATTTTATTTATAATCATATATATAAGGTCTTTCAGATTAGAAAAATTAACATCTTCATCTACTAAAAGCCCCTCAATTTGGTGAAACATGGGTAGATGTGTTGCATCATCATCTTTTCTGTAAACCTTTCCACCTGAGGCAAAAGCAACTGGTGGTTTGTTGGATAGCAATCCTCTAATTTGAACTGGTGATGTATGAGTTCTAAGTAAACTTGTTTTATTATCCAAATAAAAAGTGTCATGCATTTGTCTTGCAGGGTGATGTTTTTTTATATTAAGCAAATCAAAATTATACTTTTCTGTCTCAACTTCAGGTCCGTCAATTACTTGAAAACCAAGCTCCTCCAAAAAATCAAGAATAAAATATTTAGTAGTGGTAATTGGATGCTGAGCACCTTTATCGTGATTGATTGTAGGGGGCTTTAATTCAGCATGCTTTGACATAAAGCAATATGTGATCAGTCAAGTGCTAGTTTTACAACTTTTTCAAATGCTTTTTGATCATTAACAACAAGATCTGAGAGCATCTTACGATTGATTACTATATTTTTATTCTTTAATTTTGACATTAAAACTGAATAGTTGGTATCCAAAGTCTTTGCTCCAGCATTAATTCTTGAAATCCAGAGATTTCTGAATACTCTCTTCTTATTTTTTCTATCTCTAAAGGCATACTGTAAAGATTTTATATTTGACTGTTTTGCAGTTTTATAAAGTCTACTTCTAGCGCCATAATGGCCTTTTGTTTTTGATAAAACTTTCTTGTGTTTAGATTTTGCTGTTAATGCCTTTGTTACTCTTGCCATAATTATTTTACCAACTTTGATGCCATTTTTAGTACAGTTCCAGACATTTTGTTAAGTCCTCTGTTATGCCTTTTTCTCTTAGTACTCTGTTTAGTTAAAATATGATTTCTATTTGCACTCCTTGATTTTATAGAAGAACCTGATTTTTTAAATCTTTTAGCAGCTCCAGAATGTGTTTTAATTTTATAACCCATGCTATTTTCTCTTTTGTGGTGAAAGCACCATTAGAAGTTGTCTACCTTCTAATGAAGGCATTTGATCAACCTGAGCAATATCTTTCAAGTCATTCTCTAATCTCTGTAAAATAATAATTCCCATATCACTATTTAAAATTTCTCTTCCTCTAAAACGGACGCTTATTTTAGTCTTATCTCCATCAAGAATAAAGCTTTTAATCTTTTTTAATTTTATATTATAGTCATTTGTATCAGTAGTAGGTCTAAATTTAATCTCTTTGACAGTCGTCTTCTTTTTTTTAGCTTTTGAATTTGATATATTTTTTTTCTTTTCAAAGACAAGTTTTCCGTAATCAAGTATTTTACAAACTACGGGCTCAGATTCTGAAGAAGATACTTGAACGAGATCAAGTGAGGCATCTTTTGCAATTCTTAAAGCTTCATCAATTGGCTTTAATCCTTGTTTATTTCCATCTGCATCTATCAATAAGACTTTATCAGCAGATATAGTTTCATTAATTGGTGAGCTTCTTTTTTTGGATGACGTTACTATTTTGCTTACCTACACGGATATATAGTTTTACAAACTAATTATTGAGATTGATTGAATAATCATTAGCGTAATTTTATATCATAAAAATAAAATATTCTACGGTTGCAAGAAGTAAGAATTCCAATCTCCATTATTAACATGCTCAAAAACCTCACGCTTATTAATTCTTGATTCATGGCCTTGCCAGAACTCAATATAGTAAGGTGTAAAACTGTACCCACCCCAATAGTTTGGTCTTTTTGATAACTTAACAGGATCATCTAATACATCTTTATACTGCTTTTGGACCTCTTCGTAACTTGAAATTTTATTTGATTGTAATGAAGATATTGCAAGAGCATTTTTAAGATTAGATCTATTTAGAAAGTGATCATCTGATAGTTCGCTGCTAGTTTTTTCTATATTAGCCCTCATTCTCACCTGAACATCGATAGAATTCCAATAAAATAAAATTGAAATTTGCTCATGTGACAAAAATTGTTTAGATTTTGGACCATTATAATTTGAAAAAAAAGTCCACTTATTTCTATCTATATATTTTAGATTTACAAATCTTGAATCTACAAAACTTTCTTCAGTTGAATATGAACTTATGCACATGGCTTGAATATTTATTTGATTTTCTGAAGATGCTCGATCATAAAAACTGACAAATTTATTATATGGCTCAGATTTTTCGATATTGATAAAATTTATCATAAATCTGTATTAAATATATCCCTCGAAAATATTTTATCTTCAACATCATATATTTCTTTATCGATTCTGTTTGCAAGAATCATTTGACTATTTTGTTTAAAATGTTGAAGGCTCTTTTCAACTTTAATGTTGAGAAAAAAATCTTCATTTATATTTGGTTCATATATAGCTAAATCATATGAATAAGCTTTTAAATTATCAATAATATCAATAATTGAAGATTCTCTAAAATTATCTGAACCAGATTTTGATACTATTCTATAGATACCTATTTTTTTTATTTTTTTATCAAAAATTTTCTTTGAAATAAAGAGCTTTCTATTTTTATTTGATTCATCAATCGATTTAATTAAACTATTCGGTAAGCCTTTAAACGATTCTATAAGCTGCTTTGTATCTTTTGGTAGACAATATCCCCCATAACCAAAAGAGGGATTATTATAATAATCTCCAATTCTTGGATCTAGAGACATACCAGTGACGATTTTTTTTGTAGATAAGTTGTTATCTAAACAAAAATTATCAATTTCATTAAAAAAGGCTACTCTCATAGCCAAGTATGCATTTGAATTTAGTTTTACTGCTTCTGCTTCTGTTGAACTCATATGTAAATATTTAGTATCTTTATTTTTAATTGTTTCTGCATAAATTTCACATAATAATTCAATTTTTTCCTTTGAAACATTTTTTTCTTCATAGCCTAGTATGATTCTTGATGGATTGAGGCTGTCATAAAGCTCACTGCCCTCTCGTAAAAACTCTGGATTATAAATTACATTTTTTATTGAATGCTGTTTAATAAAATTATCTAAAAATTTAATTGGCAATGTAGACTTAATGACTATCAAAGAATCACTATTCTTCTCTCTTGATTTTTTAATAGCATCTTCAACTAGAGAGGTATCGAATGCATTAATTTCATTATTGTAGTCGGTAGGAACACAGATAAATATGATATCTATTCCATCGTATACGTTATCACTTGCTGCATAAGCAGATATATTTTCTAAGTTTGAAGCTAATAAATTTGAAATTTCATCATCATTAAGAGTTGATATTCCATTATTAATTTTATCTATTTTTAGATTATCTTTTTCAAGAACTTTGACGAAGTATTTTGGCACCAGCATTGCCGCTACAGACATACCAACATATCCAGCTCCTACAACTAAAATATTTATTGACTTCATTATTTTTAAGCTCTACCGTATATATCAGATATCCTTGTAATGTCGTCCTCTTCAATATAGTCTCCTATATTAATTTCAACAAAAACTAAATCATCATTTTTAGATATATTTTTAATTCGATGAATCGATAATTTAGGGATATATATATGATCTCCGCACCTTAATTTTAATTTCTTTGAATCAATTTCAGCTTCACATTCACCTGATACTATTATCCAGTGTTCTGAGCGATGATTATGATATTGCAAACTTAACATTGCTTCAGGATGGACGACGATTCTTTTAATTTTATAATTATTTTTAGGATCATAAATGACTTGGTGATTGCCCCAAGGAGCATCTATTTTAGGATGAGTAGTTTTATCAGTCTTAGTATAGTTTTTATAAAATTTACTTAAAATATCAGAACTGCTGTTTAACTTGTTATTACCTCCAACTCCAAATTTAAATTTTACATTGGCCTCAAGAAAATATTTTAATTCAGGAATATTCTTTTGATTTCTATCACCACCGTTCATAAAAGTGACATTTTTATATTTTTTTAAGCATTTATTTATTGCATCAGTTGCTGTGTCGTCATTATCATCAAAATAAATAACTTCATCGACCATTTTTAAATTACTTATAATTTCTGCTCTTTCACTCCAGCTCATGAAGTTAAATCCCTTTTTTCTCTCTAGCCATGTATCTGAATTTAAACCAACTACTAAATATCCAATGTCTTCTTTTGCTTCTGAAAAATACTTAATATGTCCTTCATGAAGGGGATCAAAGCCACCAGTAACCAGTGCAATATTATTTATTTTCATCTTATTTTATATTAATAATGTCTTTAGACATTTTCATCATTATTTCATTTCTTGCAAATCTTTTGCAAAAATCTTCTCTTTTGAATGAAAAAGTTTTTTGTTCAATAATTTTTTCAATCAGATTATGCATTTCGTTTTCATTACATGGTTCAAAGGTATAGGCTCCATTAATATTATCGTCTATAAAGCTTTTTGAATATCCAGATACACCAGCAATAATTGGTTTTTTTGTAGCCGCATACTCAAATAATTTTGAAGGTAGAACTTTTTCAAAAGCTTTTACATCATTTAGGTGTAAAAACAATATATCAGCTTCATTATATATTTCTAATAATTCTTCTCTTGATATTGGGTTTAATATTTCAACATTGCTAATATTTTTTTCTTGTAACTTTTTGACAAGTAAATCTTTTGTTGAACCGTCTCCAATAATCTTAAAATTTAGGTTCTTGCTGCCAATAGATGCTATGTTTGGAATAATTTTTTCAAGTCCTTGTCCAGATCCAATATTACCTGCATAAGTAATTTGAATGAAACTTTTAAATTCATTTCTATTTTGAAAATCATAAATCAAGAATTCTAAGTCAATGCCATTTGTATAATTTGATATGTTGGCGTTTGGTGTAATATTTTTGACATAATCATTAAAACCCTCGCTAACTAAATTAATTTTTTTAGCCTGATGATAAGTCTTTCGCTCAATAAATTTCAAAAACATGCCAAGAGGTAATCCTAAAAGTCTTGAATGTAAATCTTTTATAGTATCAACAAATAAATCTCTAATATCCAAATATAAAGGAGCATTAATTTTCTTGGAAATTAATGAACCTAAGTATGCCGTCATTAATCTTGATGAAGTTGCAAATACAATATCCCACTTTTTTCTTTTAATGCTGTTCAAAACCTTAAATGCAAATAATATGAAAGCAAAAACCTGACCAATGAAATTATTATTATGATTATATGTATCAAATCTATGAATATTTATTCTGTGATTATATTTATCATTTATTTGAGGTTTATATGATTTATATCTATTTGGTTTTGTTGTGAAAATATCAATTTCAATATCATTGCTGGTACTTAATAACTCATCTACCAAGCCACTCATTCTATAAGATCCTGCACTTAGATCTGGTGGAAAATAAAAACTTAATACCAAGATTTTCATCTAAGAAAAATTATTTTTTAAGTCCTGAAAAGTCAAAAGTATTTTCTTCATTCATCATAGAAAATTCATCATGACCTACTAAAATAAAAAATAAATCTGCAATTTCAGCCGCGTCCTTCAATGAATGAATTTTATATTTTTCATGAACACTGATATTTGGTTCCACTAAGATAGGATCGATACCCTCCTTAAAAAGTAAATCTACAATTTCTAAAGCAGGAGAACATCTTAAGTCATCAATATTGGGTTTATAGGCTAATCCTAAACAAGCGATTTTGGGGATAAATGAATTTTTAAGCTTAAATTGATTGATTTCATCTATTATTTTATTAAATACCCAATTAGTTTTGCTCATATTTATCTGCCTAGAAACCCTTAGAAGCTGACTATTTTTAGGATCTTTTGAAACAATAAACCACGGATCAACAGGTATACAATGCCCACCAACTCCTATACCTGGATTCAAGATATCAACTCTTGGATGTTTATTTGCTAAATTAATCAATTCATTAACATCTATGTTTTCTTTATCACAAATGATTGATAATTGATTTGCAAAAGCAATGTTAACATCACGAAAACTATTTTCAGTTAATTTACACATTTCTGCAGTCTTATCATCAGTTGTGTAAATATCGCCCTTAACGAAACTACTATAAAATGCAGATATAACTTTTGACGATTTATCATCAATACCACCAATAATTCTATCGTTATCTACTAATTCATTCATTATGTTTCCTGGTAGAACTCTTTCAGGACAATAGGCGATATTGATTGAATTAACATCTAGTCCAGCTCCTTCAAATAAAATTTTGATCTTATTTGTTGTTCCTACAGGCGATGTTGATTCGAGAATTATGCAATCATCTTTTTTAATAAGATTAATAATACTTTTTGCAGCGCTCAGTACATATTCTATGTTTGGGGACGGTATTTCTGAAGAATCATCAAAAGGAGTTGGAACACAAATAACATGCACATCAGCTGCTTGAGGATTTTCATATGCTATCAGATTTCCAGAATGAACAGCTTTGCTGACATTATCATCAAGATCAGGTTCAACGATATGACATTTTCCTTCATTGACCGAATTTACTATATCAGGATTTTTGTCACAACCTTTAACTAAGTATCCATTATTGGCAAGTAATGAGGCAGTAGGCAGGCCTATATAACCAAGCCCTATTACTGAAACTACCTTTTTCATAACTCAATTCTCTTTAAAATTTCAGAGATATTTTGAGAAGATTTGCCGTCTCCGTATGGATTATATGATTTTGCCATCTTGTTATACTCTTCAGCATTATCAATTAGATTAGAAATAGACTCAACGATAGTCTCTTTTTTATTTCCAGCCAATTTTACTGTTCCAGCTTCAACAGCCTCTGGCCTTTCAGTGCTATTTCTCATGACTATCACAGGCTTGCCAAGGCTTGGTGCTTCCTCTTGAATGCCACCACTATCAGTCAAAATTAGATACGATGCTTTCATTAAATATACAAAAGATTCATATTCAAGTGGATCAATTAAATAAACATTATCTAAATTAGATAATATTTTTTTAACAGGTTTTTGAACATTTGGATTAAGGTGAACAGGATAAACAAACTTAATATTTTTATATTTTTCAGATAATTCTTTTATTGCCTTACAAATATTTTCAAAACCCTCTCCAAAACTCTCTCTTCTATGTCCAGTAATTAATATAAAGTTATCATCGAGCCAATCAAAATTTAAATATTTATTTATATTATTTATTATGTCTTGTTCAAGTTTTTTATCATTTGAAATTTTGTTTAGGATCCAAAATAAAGCATCTATGACTGTATTACCTGTTACAAATATTGAATTTGCTTTGACGCCTTCTTTCTCAAGATTACTGCGACTTTTTTCAGTAGGCGCAAAATGAAAATCTGCAATCATGCTTATCAACTGTCTATTAAATTCCTCAGGAAATGGAGATTTTAGATCACAAGTTCTCAAGCCGGCCTCAACGTGTCCTATTGGGATATCTAGATAAAACGAAGAAGTTGCTGCAATATTAGAAGTAGTAGTATCTCCGTGAACTAAAATCAATGTTGGATTTTCTTTTTTTATGACATCTCGCATAGCAAGTAGCGTCGAAGAAGAAAGATCAAAAAGGTCTTGACTATCTTTCATTAAATTCAGATTAAAGTCAGGAATAATTTGAAATGAACTCAATACTTGATCAAGCATCTCTTTGTGTTGACCAGTCACACAAACACTTACCTTAAAATTAGATTTGTGCTTATTTAACTCATGAAAAAGAGGAGCCATTTTTATTGCTTCCGGTCTAGTACCAAAAACCATTAATATTTTCTTTAGTTCATTCATGGATATAAGTTCAAAATTTTACATGTGTAATTATGCGCATTTATAACTTTGATAGATTTCGTCTTAATTTCATCTCCAAATTTATGTGCATAATTATGATCATTAACTTCAATTTTTGCCCCAATAAAAATTAATGACAAGATTGTATCATTAGGTAAAATTATCTTCAGCCTATCGCTAGATACATCATCGATCATTATATCTGGATGCAAAATATAGTTTGCGTGACAGTCGTAAAAATTAGATGAAACATGGTCACTGATGTTTAATATATTATTCTCAAATCGCCATGTTCGTGTATGTATTGGTTTGAACTTTAGATATGAGTAACCATCATGAGAACATGATATATTTATACTTTCTTCATCCTCACAAATCTTTAAATTTTTAGGTTTTGCTCTTCTGCCAACCCTAAAGGATGCCCATACATCACTAGAATTTTGATTATCTATACTTAAAGTATTATGAAAAGCAGTACTTCTTTGTGCATCCCTTTTTTGAGACTGATTTTCATATGATGACGTTCCACTATTTACAAATACTCTATAGTTTTGATAAGAAAGTTCAAATGACAATGTATCTGCGTGAGCATGCGCTGGTAAATAATCTGGGCCTATTTTTGCAACATCAATAAATAAATCTATGTTATGAGATTTAATGGATATATATCCTGAGTCCTCAAAAGTATTTAATTTAATTTCGGATTGTTTGTTAACAATATCATTGATATTAAGACTTGCCGTATATTTATAAAGATCATCAGTTTTTGATGCGATAGAAAAAGCAGAATCATTAAAAAAAGCTATGTCTCCATCCGAGTGAGTAAAATTTTTCAACCAAAACATCATTTTAGACGCAGTCTCTTTCCATAAATTTATATCATGCTTTTTGAATTTCTCTGGGAATTGATGAGAAATATTTATAATATCTAATATGTCTTCTAAAAATATTGAGTGATACATTGTACTTAGCTCAAAATGAGCTCCATCATTGAGAACTTGTTCTTTAATTTGATCATTAATAATCCTAATAGATTTTTTAAATATCATTTCATCTTTTTCTAAAAAAAATAAAGAGCCGAATAATAATGCTTTTGCATTTGTAAAAAGATGATTCCCCAAGAGATGCCACTCTATCCTTTTTGAAAGCCAAATGATTTGAGTTTTTAAGCTTATGATTATATTTTCATTGATTTTATTTCCATTTATAGCCCATTTAATAATATTAATAATTCTTAGGGATGTGGAATATGAATTCCATGCAACGGATGATCTATCTGTATTATTTTCAATCCAATCATCGAGAAGATAATTGTATAGTCTAGTATTATTATTAACATTATTGGAATTTAAGTCATCAAAGTAGTGAAGGTTATATCTCCAAAGTAATGGCATATCTTTATTATCCCAACCGTCCTTTTTTACAGAATGTTTAAGGTTCATAAAATCAAATTCAAGATCATTATTAAATTTGCTATATTTGTTATTAGGGAATTTAATTTTCCAATCAATTTTATTTAGTTGTAAATTTGAAATGGAAAGGAAAAGTGGTCTATATATATGAAAATATAATCGATAATATATTTGAATATATTTTAAATGTTTTATTGTTATTAAAAATCGACTTAACTTTTTAAATAAAATCAATTGATTAGGCTGTCTATTTTAATAATTGTTTTGCTTACTTCAAGAATCTCATCTAGCGGAATTGGAGACCCATCTCCTGAATTAATTGAATCAACAAATTTTTTCACGCAAAGGTTTTGACCTTTGTCTTGTGACCATAGATTTGATTTCTTAAATCCTGGCCAGTTATATCCTCTCATTTTTATCCAATTGTCTATTTGCAATACTGAATTATCACAGAATATTTCTATTCTCTCTTTTGGAAAGGATGAGCCGCCATTAGCTAAGTAGTTTATTGTCCCAAATGATCCATCTTGAAAAGAAAGGGTGATTGCAACCTTGTCATTGACAACCATTTGTCCATCATTACCAATATTCATAACTTGAAATGATTTTATAGGCTCCCCTACAAAGAATCTCATCAAATCAACAAAGTGACATGCTTCACCAATAATTCTACCTCCACCAATTTTTTTATCATGAACCCAGTTATCTTTAGGTATCTGACCAGCATTGACTGTCATAATAAATGATTTTGGATTTACGGTTTTTTGAAGTAATTTTTTTGCAATAATGCTGTGCTTTGCAAATCGCCTATTAAAACCAATCATTAATCTTGATTCATTATCTTTATTAGTTAGGAAATTTTCTATATTCTTGATTTCATCTTCATTTATAGCTAGTGGCTTTTCGACGAATATATTTTTATTTGAAGTTAATGATTCCATAATATAATTTGCATGAGAGTCATGCCTAGATGCAATAACTACTGTATCGATTTCCTTATTTGAAAATATATCACTTGTCTCAGACGATGCCTTAGAAAAACCAAACTTATTTCCAAAAAATTTACTATTAAAACCTCCACTGCTAACGATGGTATGAAGATTGATATTATTTTTTTTAAAACATGGAATCAAGATTCTTGAGGCATAGTTACCAGCACCAATGAATCCAATATTAATCGAAGAATTACTTTTCTTATTTTTTGATGGACTTAAGTTTATTAAGTTATTTTTTGAATGATTTAGTATTTCTGAGTCATTATATTTGAGAAGTATGCCAAGAGTTTGATCGTCATCTAAATTTTCATAAACATGTTCAGCATTATCAAAATCATGAACCTTAGAAATCAATAACTCAGTATTAATGTGACCTTCATTCATTAAATTTAATATTGCTTCAAAATTTCTTTTAGCTGTCCATCTTACAAACCCTTCTGGGTAATCAATTCCCTTATCCTCATAATTAGAATCATAGCGCCCAGGTCCATATGATGAAGAGACTTGAAAAGTTAATTCTTTTTTATAAAAGTCATCTCTTGAGATATCTAAGCCAATAACTCCAACCAAAACAATTCTTCCACGAATTCTTGACATATTTGCCGCTTGACTTATGACGTCGTTTGATTTTGTTGATGCTGTTATTAAAACACCATCAGCACCTGTTTCGTTGGAGATCTCTAAAACATTTTTAACTGGATCAATATCTTTTTGCAAGCAAATAGATTGTGCACCATATTTCTCAGCAAGCTCACACTTTGATAAGTCTTTATCGATACCTATGACTCTACATCCATTCGCTTTAAGAATTTGCACTGAAATTAGGCCGATTAATCCTAAGCCTATAACTACTATGGTTTCTCCAATTTCAGGTTTTAATAGTCTTATTCCCTGAAGACCAATACTTCCCAAAACAGTAAATGCTGCAGATTGATCATCAACGTTTTCTGGAATTTTTGCACAAAGATTTTTTGGTACACACACATTCTCTGCATGATATCCATTTGAGACAACTCTATCACCAACTGAAAATAGTTGTGTTGAAGACTCAATTACTCTTCCAACATTGCAGTAACCAAGTGGTATGGGCTGATCAAGCTTTGATTTAACAGCATCATAAGTTTTGTATATTCCGTCTGTTTTTATCTTTGTAAGAACTTGTTTTACTTTATCAGGTTGTTGTTGAGCTTTTTTTAAATAATTTGATTTACCAAAATCTATGAGCATTTTCTCTGTTCCTTTTGAAACAAGAGAAAAATTAGATGATATTAGTAATGACTCATCTTTTAGTTGAGGAACTGGCACATCAACAATATCAATTTTTCCAGTCTTTAAGTGTTGTAATAACTGCTTCATAGCGTAATTTTATCTTTTTCTTCAGGACTAGGATAGTTTATTAATACCGCCCTATACCTACCTTTAAAAACAAAAAGACTACCTGCTGCGCAACCAATGATTCCAATGGATTTAATAATGTCAGAAAAATCTTCCAACGATCCAGCTCCTCCAAGTACGGTTAACGGAGTATGTATTTGATTTTTAATTTTTTTTATCAGATCAATATTATAGCCTTGCATTTTTCCATCATTGTCAATTGAATTTATTACTATCTCTCCAGCTCCTAAAGACTCAAACTCCTTTATTAAGCTTAGAGCATCTTTGTTTATTTTTTCTTTTGCATTGTGAATATAAACATCATACTTATCTCTAAAAGGTCTTTTTTTAAGATCTAAGATCACTACTACACTTTGATTTCCCACAATAGAGGATGCATCTTTAATTAATGCAGGATTTTGAATTGCAGATGAGCTAATTGCAATTTTTTCAACACCAAGTTCTATTATCTTTTCAAAGTGTTCAACTGATTTAACACCTCCTCCATAACAAAGGGGCATTCTGCATTCATTTGCAAGTTTTTTTATTAATTCGTAATTTGGTTCTCTGTGAGAAACTGATGCATCAATATCTAAAACAACAAGCTCATCGGCATTTTTCTCATTGAAAATTTTTACCGCATTTAATGGATCACCTACATATTTGTGATCTTTAAAATTTATAGTTTTTACCAAGCCACCATTATGTATAAGAAGACAGGGAATTATTCTAGATCTAAGCATTATTGAGTTTTGAGAAGTTTTTTAATATACATTCTCCCCATTGATGACTCTTTTCAGGATGAAATTGAATTGCAAAGATATTATTTTTTTTTGCAGCTGATGTGAAAAGTCCACCATAATTAGTCTCACAAAGAATGCATTCATCTTCATTTGTTTCGAAGTAATAAGAATGAAGAAAATAAAATCTTGCATTATTTTGAAGGCCTTGAAAAAGAGTATTGTCATTTTTAATATTTATTTCATTCCATCCCATATGTGGTAGATCAATTTTTTTGTCAGACTTGATTTTCTTGACCTTGGCATCGAACCATCCTAATCCCTCTTTTTGACCCTCCTCACTTGAATTTGCCATCATTTGCATTCCTACACATATGCCCATAACTGGTATGTTTTTTTCAAGTACAAGATGGTCCAGTGTTTCACGCATTCCAGATTTGTTTAATTTATCCATTGCCCAATCAAATGAACCTACTCCAGGTAAAATTATTTTTGTTGCAGATTCTAATTCAGATGAGCTCGAGACTACTTGAGATTCAATATTTAATTTTTTATAAATATTATAAAATGCTAAAACATTGCCCAAGCCATAATTGATAATAGATATCATCGTTTGCCGCCCGCCTCTAATGACAAGATCCTGGATACAGTTGCGCCAATCTTATATATATAATCCTGAGACTTGAAGTCTTTATATGTTCTTAATGGCATATTCATACAATCTTGTAACTCATCAACAGACATATCTAACTTGGATGAAATGTATTCAAATTCATGTTTGATGTTTTCTTTATCATATGAAGGCTGTTTAAGTATCTCAATAGCCTCATCTCTAGACATTTGATTTGTTAAGATTAGACTTGAAAATTGAACTCGCCTTGTGTCAAATCCAAATCTCTTTGGCAACCAGTAACTCTCATAAAATCTTGTAAATCTCGATTCAAAATGCTTCTGAGGATACTCTTGATATCCGTAATTATTAACTAAAAACTTTGTTGCATCTTCTTTATTGTATTTCATGTAATCTAAAATTCTGTACAGTTTGATGCCTCTTACGAAAGGGAGGTAGAGCCTGTGCCATACTGCACTGGTTAAAGGAAAGTTTTTTAAAGGTTTTTTACCAAACTTTTTATGTATATCCTTTAACTGCGTTGAGTCTGATTGATAATACATCCAATCTTTTGGATTTCTTGTACATTCCGTAGAGAAATTACCACCTGTTATTATGTTTTTGATATTGTAATTTGATGCAAATTTATACATTGTTGCAAAAAAGGCATGATCTTGAGGAGTATCAACATGAGGTACTCCACTCTTAAAAAAAGATCTCTGAAGATCCTTCATTTCCTCCCAATCTATAACTTCTGTATATAAATCTAATCCCAATCCATCAACAAGCTTTTCTATATTATTAACTGCTATCTGGCTATTCCAACCAGCATCAACATGAAAAACAAGGGGCTTTAGGTCAAGTTTCTTTGTTACCAAGTAGAGCAGGTATGAGCTATCAATTCCCCCACTCATACCCAAGATACAGTCAAAATCTTTACCTTTTGAAGATTGCTTAATTTTGCTAATAATTTCTTTAAGCTGTTTTTCTCTTCCCTGGCCAAAATTCCAAACTGGCAGAATATTTTTATCGAATGCTAAACAATGATCACATACTCCATCTTTGTCAAATTTTATTTTTGCATCAGATGTATCCATAACACATCTTGAACAAATCTTATAATCATTCATTATTTATATCCCTATGAAACTTATTATACTTTGATAAAAAAAAGCAAGCATCCTGAATTTATGCTTAACTCTTTATTCATTTATATTTCTTGTAATTTCAAGTATTCTAAAATTTTTTAATTTCTGCTGTAGACACGTAAAAATGGAAATATGTTATGAACAGAATCAAATCAATAGTTAAATTTCTTACTTCCATAATTTTTGATTTCAGAAATCATAATTGATTCCATCTTTTTCATATTAATATAATAATCAAAAAAAAGTCTTGCTACCTCTCGTGCATTTTCAGATATTCTTTTTCTCGAATTCTTATCTCTAATAATTTTTATGATAGCTTCTTTAATATTTTCTAAATTATTTTGATCGACTTTGATAATGCAATCCTTACCATCCAAAGTTTCGTAAACCCAATCTAAGTCTGAAACAATTACAACCTTTTCACAAAACATTGCCTCATATACTGTTTTTGGGGAGCTGTCTGAATTTGGAATTGAAATTACCAAGTCTGAAGCATTGTAGTAATCTGGCATGTCATCGTACTCCAGATTGCCTATCCATATTATCGAATCTTCAATTTCTAAATATTTAATATATTCCTTTAAAGAACTTAAGTTACTTTCACCAAATCCATAAGAGATCATACATTTTACTTTCAAATTTTCTTCTACTAATAATTTTATTACTCCAAGGATATTTTTTATATTGTAAATTTCATCAAGTCCTCTTGGACTGAAAATTAAAAATTCGTTCTCATCTATGTTTAAAGCGTTTCTTATTTTAGAAATTTTTGGATAAAACTTTTTGCTGTCAACACCATTTTGTATAATATAATTTTTGCTACTTTTAGCTCCAACTAAATATCCCTTTTTTTGAATTAAAATTGAGTCACCTGTGACAACATCTGCTTTTTTAAAAGCGTTTTGTGCCATATATTTGTATATATAATTGCTTTGTGAATGAATTATAATATCAGATCCCATTGGAGTGAAAACAACAGGTATATTTGATTTTAAATATGAACATATGAAGCCTTGATACAGATTATGTGCATGAACAATGTCTATATTTTTTTCTTTAATAATCTTATCAATCTTTCTAGCATATATAATGGTGGATAAAAGTTTATTTATTTGAAAGAGCTTATGAGACGATGAGTTGAATAAATTTAATACATAGCCAAAAAGACCCTCCGAATAAATAATCTCTACATCTCTGAATTGTTTTGTACTAAGGTAATCCTCTCTCTCAGAAAATAAAAAAACATCATGATTTTGAGTAAAATATTGAACCCAAAGATCAATATGAAAATCAGAAGAGTTACCTATATATAAAATTTTCAATCTAAAATTACAAATTATCTATTTCTTCGATAACGTTTTCAATTTTTTCATCTTCTAGTTTGTACCAAATAGGCAAACATATATGTTTCTGAGCAATTTTTTGAAGATCTTCACCAAGAGCATAATCATATACAGGTGATGTTCTTTGAGTTATTTTTTCAAATTCTTTGATTGGATTATCTGTTTTAGCCAATAATGTGAATTTATAGAAATTAGATCTTTGTCCCTTTTCTGTTGGATGAATATATCTAAGGTTTTTCTTTTCACAAGCATCCATAAATTTGTCTGCAATAGTATATTTATTACTTATTATCTCATCAATTTCATTTAATACAGAATACGTTAATAAAGCGTTCACCTCTGACATTCTTATATTTACTCCAAGATCAAGCTTTTGATCAAACCTGTCATACATAGAAAACTTCTGAACTTGATGAGACAGTTCTGAGTGATTTGATACAACTATTCCACCCTCACCTACAGGTACAGCTTTGGTTGCATATAGTGAGTAAACTCCCGCATCTCCATATAAACCAGAATGATTACCATCTAATGTGCTACCCAGACTATGAGCACAATCTTCAATAAGAGATATATCGTTTTGTTTGCATATTTCTGCAATTTTTTCAATATCAGGATTAATCCATCCACCAATATGCGTTATCATAAAAACACACTCATCAGGATTTTCAAGCTGTTCAACGAAATCAAGAACTTGTTCTGCAGTTGGCATTAGATAATCAAGTGTACAATTAACATAACCACATAATTCAAGCCCTGATGATATTGCAATTGTTTTAACACCATACATAGTATTTGATTGTATAAATATTCTTTTTTTGCCATGAAATTCTTTAAGAATTCTTAATAGTGCATGAAGACCCGCTCCATTTGAATTTACAGCAAGCGCACTTTCACATCCAGTATAATTAATAGTCCAATCTGCAACTTTAGAGTTCCATTCACCTTCTGCCAGATTACCAGTCTTAAAAATATCACTTAAATTCTCATCAAAGAATTCTTTAGATTTTGATGGTATTTTTATCATTCCCATATTTAATTCCTTTTTGATTTAATAATCTCTTTCCATGTGGTTCTAGACAAAAGATTATTTTTTTTCTCTATTTTAAAATGTTTAATCAAGCTTGAGGGATTTTTTTTATAAATACGTCTATAAAATTCCGGTGCCATACTAAAAGCCAAAGTAAATTTACCCAAAACGATTGACCAAACATTTTTTGAGTTTTGATTTATATGATATAAATAATTTCTATCTTCACCCTTAGATACAAGCTCTTTTTTGATACCAACATATGTATCGACAACTTTAATTGAGGGATTTCTTTTTTTATGCTCTTTTACGACGTAATTAAGATAATTTTCTACTTCATTCTCTTTATCAAGAGTAATACCTCCTGCCTGACCTATCCCCTTGCCCTTTGTGAGAAGATTAATACACTTTTTAATAAAATAGTCTAGCTCTACAAAGCTTTTTGCATCCTCAGGGACATTCTCAACAACTGCCATTGGAGCATATCCAATTTTAATTGGGGTACCTATTAAATTAGATATTGCATCTGGGCTGCAAATAACTGTATTTTTAGACTCATATATTTTATCTAAGGTAGAAACTTTAACTCTATCAGCTTCTTCATCAATTTTTGTGACTTCACAATTTACATTAACTTCTAGGCCATTTTCAATTCCATGTGTAAGCAAATCATTTATTAATACTCTAGAATTCATAGTAAAATCAGGACTTTCTTTTTCATAAAAAGTTCCATTAGATTTTATCTGACTTGGTATGTTTGAAAACCAATGATTAAGCCTCACCTTTGAACTGCCGTATTCAGAACCAGCTCTTCTTCTGAGCCAATCATGACTATCAATCATATCAATAATATTTGTGGATCTTGATACCATACTTAACCAAACAGGATTCCATAAGTGACGTCTAAATTTATATAAAATATGGTTATTGTTAAACCAACCTTTATCTTTTATTTTGATTCCGCTTTCAGTGGGAATTAAATTCATGCCGACATAATTACCATAGTATTTGAAGAGATCATCTGCTGAGCCTAAAAGATACCTTAAAGTTAAAAGATTATCTGGTGCCAATGTATGTAAGGCACCTGAATGAAACCATTCATGGAAGTCTTTACTAGTTTCTGATGCAAGTGAATCATTTTTTTCCAGCAGCAATACAGATTTACCCTCGCGTGAAAGTATTTCTGCAACAGAAATTCCTGTGATACCACCACCAATTATGATCCAGTCATAAAGATTTTTCATTTGTAATACCTAAGATTTAGTTGGCATTATAACTTAAATTATTGTGTATCTTTTCTGATAAATGAAATTGTATTTTCCAGACCCTTGTCTATATCAATAAATGAGGCTGTATCCATTTTAAGCAAAGTACACATCTTTTCGGTTGAACCTTCTGACTTTTCAGGATCACCTGGAGGTAAATCCAAATAATTTTTTTCTGCTTTGAATTTACAAATATCAGAAATCTTATCAGCCAAATAATTTATTGTTATACTTTTTCCAGTCAATACATTGATAGTTTCACAAATTTTCTCTTGCAAAACTTTATCTACAGATTTGCAGATACAATTTACAACATCTTTAACATATATAAAATCTCTTGTCTGATGTCCTCCAAAGATTAAAATAGAATCTTTTTTCAAATGCTTTTCAATGAAAATTGATATAACTCCAGAGTAAGGGCTATGCGGATCTTGCTTTGGTCCATAAACATTAAAAAATCTCAAGCCAATTGAGCTTAGTTCAAAGTTTTTAAAAGCAACATCTGAATATACTTCCATCAGATATTTATCTGCAGAATAAGGACTAAGAATATCAAATTTATCCTCACAATCATTACCTAAGTCAAGATCACCATAAATCGCTGATGAGGATGCATAAACCAAAGGAATTTTATTTGATTTACAAAAATTTATGACTCTTATTGTGCCAATAATATTTGAGGTTGAACTTTCTTCAAAATTTTTTATAGATAATGGAACAGATGCTTGAGCGGCAAGATGGATAACAACATCTGCTTTATCTATTTTAGAAAAATTAAACCCTTCAATATTCTCATTATAAAATTCTATTTGATCTAAAAAGTTTGATATGTTTTTTTTATAACCTGTACTTAAATTATCTATAACAATAACTTCATGACCATCACATAATAGTTTTTCAACTAAATTTGCTCCAATAAAACCACAGCCACCAGTAACAAGATATTTCATATGATCCTAGTCCCATTTAACTGATTTATATTTTTTCTTTGAGACAGAAAGTCAACTACAAAAGGAGTAGTCAATAAAATTAAGATAGAGGTTTCAAAGATTGAACCTCTTTGAACAAAAAATGGAAATAAAACTAATAGTGAAGCTGCCGCTATGACACTTTCTCTTTTTAAATTTTTTCTTAATAGTGTTCTTAGAGATGCTGTTACAAATGTTAATGTGAGCATTATATAACCTATAAAAGATAGGAAACCGCCATTGTATATTGATATACCAAGCCCAACGTTAAAACCGTAAAAACCATCCTTAAAGATGTTATTTGAATCTGCTGAGAGAGCATACCCTAAAGGATTTTCAATAAGAATAGAGGGCAAGTTTGAAAAAAGTATTACTATATTATCAATCCTAGTACTTCCTGAAGTTGCACTATCACCTAAAGGACCAGTAGCAAATTTTGAATTATAAAAATCAATTAAATAACCCACTATAAAATTCAAAGAAATAATAATTAGTATTATGTAAATAAAAATAATAAACGATTTAGTGGTCGAAAATTTATTAGCTATTATTCTCGTTTCAAGATAAGGGTAGATTAGAGCAAATATTCCCAAACTGATAAAACCACCAAGTGAATTTGTGGCTATCAATCCAATAAAAAGTATTAAAAAACCTAAATAATATTTATTAAACAAAGCGTAAATTAATGCTGGTAAAATTAGCATGGCAAGAGAACCAGACTCGAGAATTGATGCATAAAAACTGAGTGAAAAATCAGTCTCATTATAAATGTTGTCTTCTAGATCAAAAAGTATAGAAAAATTAGCTGCCATGAAATTTCCACCACTTGTAGTTATTAGGCTTGGTACAATAAATCCTGAAAAAATTAGAAGGTACTCAACCAAACTAATGCTTACTATAAGCAACATAGTAATATAGTAGTAAGAGAATATTTTTTTTGTATCTAAAACCTTTAATTTAACTAAGAAAGGAACTGATAACAGAGTTACTATCGGGAGCAATGTCCCATAAAAAGAAATTATTGATGTGTCCTGATATGCAAATCTAGTGACATTAATAAATGTAGAAATGAACATTAAAAAAGCAGGAAAAATAATAAATATCCATTGCTTTGAGTATATTTTCATTGTGACAATGCAAATTATTGAAAATATAGTAAAAAATAAAAGTGTGACTAAATTTCCAATTCTTGCAATTGCTTCTATACCCCAAATAAATTTGTAAACAGTAAGATCAAAAATAATTAATGAGACAAATAAAATAAGAAAAATAGTATTTAAAAAATATTGATTTATATTAATTGTATTCATATTTATCAATTAAAAACATTTTTGTAAGCATAAATATTGACTTTAACTTAAGTACTACAGAAGAACTACTTAAAAAAACTTGTTTTAAGTATATCTTAGAATTTGACCAATCCTTTATTAAATAAAGGGATCTGCCCTTTTGATAAAGCCACCAAATAGGTTTCTTTGTTAAATTATTATTAACATCTGTGATTAGATATTTTTCTTCAAGGGTTTTTAAATAATTTAACGAAAGTTCCGGTGATGAAGTATTTTCTCCATGAAACCAGTGGCCCAAGGGTTTACTTATAGCAAAAAAATTATTGGTAACTTTTGATATTCTTAACCAGTAATCATAATCTTCAGCAGCTATTAAATTTTTGTCTTCAGAAAAATAACCAACATCTTCAATAATTTCTGATGACAATAAGACACTTGATGTAGCTATGGGATTACCATTTTTGATTAAATCATCATATATTGGAGTTTTAAGCTGTCTAGCAAAAATTTTTCTGAGGCTCCAAGATTGTGATCTGCTTTTTGATAAATATAAACTATGATAAATTAAATCAACAGATCGATTTGAACTATTAATTAATTCGACGCAGCTTTGAAGCTTTTCAGGCACCCACCAATCATCAGAATCTAGGAAAGCGATGTACCTTCCTTTTGAACTTTGGATACCTCTGTTTCTTGACTTGGCTATTATTCCATTATTATTTATTTTTATTAATTTAATTTGTGGATTCTTTAAATTTGCAATCAGTTCATCGGTTCCATCATGTGAATTATTATCTACAATTATTAACTCCCATCTTTTATATGTTTGATTGAGTATTGAGTTTATAGCGTGTTTTAGTTTTACTTTTCTGTTATAAGTTGGAATTACTATTGAGACTAGCGGCTCTTTACTATTCTTCATAAAATTTAAAACACATTCTTATTAAATCATCAATCTCATCAAGAACTGAATCTTTGTTATAAAAAGAAAAGCCAGAATTTAGTAATTTATCAATTTTGTAGTCTAAAAAATATGATCCGTAATCTATTGAGGCATCAAATTTAATATCAGGAATTTGACTTGTTATCAATTCATATCGTTTTGCTATGATTTTAGCCACTTCTTTTATGGTTGGATTCCATAAGCTTCCTAAATTAAAGATAGGATTATCTTGTTTTTCTACATCAATAAAATGATTTATTGCTCTTAATGTATCATCCATTGATATAAAGTTTCTCCTTTGTCTCCCATTAGATCTTATTATCATTTTGTTATTTAAAACTAATTGCTTACACAAATCATTAACTACTAACATCCAACAATTTGTATCCTCATAAATAGGATATCCAAATGCATTTGAGAGTCGAACTATAACTGCATTTAAATCTCCATTTACATGATGGGATAAGATTAATTTTTCAGCAGCCAAGTGAGTCTTTGCATATGGATGATCACCTAATGTATCAGAATTCTCAGTAATCACTCCCTCAAGAGGATTGGAATATACATGAGCAGTTGAGAGATAAATAAATTTTTTAATCCCTTTTTTAATTGATAACTCGACTATTTTTTTTGTGTTATAGACATTTATCTCTTCAGCTTTTAAAGGATTTTGTTCACAATTTTTTGCATTTAAGCCTGCTAAATGAATAATAATATCTATTCCATCTAACGATTTTTCAATTGATTTTAAAGATGTCCAATCAATTTCATACTTTTCAATATTACCATTATCGTTTTTATCAAATCTTTTAAATTTTCTTGAAGCAGTTCTTAATTTGTATGATTGTGATAGGTATTTACTGAGTCTACCTCCTAGATAGCCTGAGGAGCCAGTGATTAATATCTTCATCTAATTTTATTTGTGTTTTATTCCCCAATCATAATCAATATCAGGATTATCAATTGACTTCCTTAGAATCTCATCAGGATCGTGAGGAATGTCTGAGCAATTAGCAACTATTGAAACATTGTTTCCAATACTCTTCCACCCATTCCAAATTAAAGGAGGGACAGTTAACAAGTAATAATTTTCAGGAGACATAAAATATTCTTCAATCTGACCTTTTGTTTTACTTTCAGATCTATCATCATAAAGAACACATTTGATTGCACCTGAAACTACTGCATAATTTAGTGTCATTTTTTTGTGAAGATGCCAGGCTTTTACTGCATTGGGATTTGTGCATGAAAAATATATCTCTCCAAATTTATTAAATTCTGGTGAACTATCTTTCATCATATGCATTACTTTGCCTCTTTCATCAAAGATTTGCTTAAGTGGAGTTATTTTTACGCCTTCTATCAATCTAATTCTCCCTCAAAATAATCATTAATTTGGTCCAAAGAAACCTTTTTAATGTCCTTGCCAATAAAGAATAGATTATACCATTTTGCTGTTTCTTCTATTGTCCTATCAACACTCCATCTTGGTGACCAATTTAAAATCTGTGCGGCTTTATCACAATTCAGTTGAAGTAAATTCGCCTCATGTTGATTATCAGTATTCATTGATATTTCGATAGAGCCTTTTTTCATATATTTGATTATCTCAGATGCAACATTTTCAACATCCTTAAATTCAGACGTATTGGGTCCAAAATTCCAAGAGCCACAATATGATTTAGGATCATCATAAAGTTTTGCACCTAGCAGTAAATAGCCTGACAGTGGCTCGAGGACATGTTGCCAAGGTCTTGTCGATTTTGGATTTCTTAATACTATTGGCAAATTTTGTTCAATAGCCCTTATACAATCTGGAATAATCCTATCAGCAGACCAGTCTCCTCCACCTATAACATTCCCCGCTCTTGCAGAGGCAGCTCCAAAATTTTCTTTAATATTAAAAAAAGATCTTTGATAAGATGAAAAAACTAATTCAGCTGCTCCTTTTGATGCACTATATGGGTCATGTCCACCAAGCCTATCATCTTCTCTGTAGCCCCAAATCCATTCAACATTTTCGTAACATTTATCAGATGTTATATATACAAGTGCTTTTACAGAATTACAATTTTTAACAGACTCCAAAATATTAACTGAACCCATAATATTTGTTTCCAAAGTTTCAACAGGATTTAAATAGGATTCTTTCACAAGAGGCTGTGCTGCTAAATGAAAAATAAAATCAGGGTTGAAGTCATTAACAGATTTATTGAGATTATCATAATCAGTAATATCTCCTTCAATATGATCAATTGAGGATGACAAATCCAATAAATCAAAATGATTCGGTGAGGTATTAGGTTTTAAAGAATATCCTCTAATATCAGCACCAAGTTTTTTTAAAATCAAAGTTAACCAAGATCCCTTGAAACCAGTATGACCAGTAATAAAAACCTTTTTATTTTGATATATAGAAAATTTACTCATTTTTGTGAATCCATGGAGCTTTATCTTCCTTATATAAACTATTAAGTAATTGATACTCTCTGCTTGTATCCATAGGTTGCCAAAAACCATCATGCTTGAATACCATCATTTCACCATCACTTACAATATTTCGCATAGGTTCTTGTTCAAAAATTAAATTTTCATTGTCATCCAGGTAATCAAAAAGCTTCTTGTCTGCAACAAAATATCCGCCTGAAATCCTCCCCTTTGTTGCCTGAGGCTTTTCATTAAATTCTGTAATTACTCCATTTTCATCAGATACCATTTCGCCAAATCTGCCTGGAGGTCTTACACCGGTGACAGTCAAAACTTTGTCATGACTTTTATGGAATTCTAGTAATTTACTTATATTTATATCACTTACGCCATCTCCATATGTAAGCATAAATACGTCATCATCAATGTAATCTCTAATTTTTGATATTCTTGATCCAGTCATCGAGTTTAGACCTGTATCAGCGAGAGTTATTTTCCAGTCTTGTTCCTCATGTGAACTGTGATAATCAACTTTTCCGTTTTTACCGAAACTAATTGTGAAATCTCTTGTAAATGGCTCATAGTTTAGAAAAAAATCTTTAATATCCTTACCTTTATAACCAAGACATATAACAAAATCTTTGAAACCAAAATGTGCGTACGATTTCATGATATGAAGTATTATTGGATATGGTCCAATTGGTATCATTGGCTTCGGTATGTCATCGGCCACATCTCTAATTCTGGTACCATAACCACCAGCTAAAATTACTATTTTCATATAGACCCCAATGTATATGTTTTTATATGTGCATTCTAACAAAAGCTGAGAGGTCTTTGTTTATTAAATTTTCAGTATTTATACTTTTATTTTTTAAAAGTTTTATAAAATTTAAAACTTTTGTATCAACATCATCATATTTAGCAAGAGACTTCACAAGAAAATATTCTTTAATGCAATAATTAAAATCATCTAGTTCATCTATTTTATCTGTAATCGACTTTCTAATATATTTATCTTGTTCTTTGATGTATAAAGCA
Source organism: uncultured SAR86 cluster bacterium (assembly GCA_902628085.1). GTDB lineage: Bacteria > Pseudomonadota > Gammaproteobacteria > Magnimaribacterales > D2472 > SAR86A. The sequence goes on along the minus strand of CACOLO010000005.1, from coordinate 27,696 downwards.
TCTACATCATCAATTAATGCGTATATCTCATTACTTGGTTTAATTCTCGGGTCTAGACTAGAATTTTTTTCGATCAAAGTATCAAAAAAAGATCTATACATCTTTGTTGCAGGAGATTCAGATATGTCCCATTGGGTATCAAGGATTTCTTTTTTATTATTAATTTTGGCTATTCCAGGCTCATTTGCAAAGTCCATCTTGATAATATTTTTATCAAGTATTTTTATTATCCTTTCTCTTTTTTTGTTATTTCTTTTAATCTCAATTTTACAGTTCTTGCCCTCTATAATCATAGATATTTTTATATAGGAGCCTCCATTTAAATAACAAATATTTTTTATGGTCGCTTTGCTAGTCTCAAATAAATAAAAAACTATTGAAAAGATATGAGGTAAAACATCTTTATGTATCCCAAGACTTGCGTCAAAATGTTTTAAATCTCCATATCTTGATTCATTTTTAGGATCAGACCAAATAAATTCGATAGATGAAATATTTTGACTAGCTGAAATCAACTTTTTGAAATTTAAAATGTAGTCTGCAAATAAAAAAATATTAGAAGCTCCAAAAATGGTTTTTTCTTTTATAGAAAGGTCTACAAGAATTTTTACATCAGATTTTGATAAAGCTAATGGCTTTTCAATAATAATAGGTTTTCCCAAAGAAATTATTTTTTTTGAAATCTTAAAATGATCTTTGGCAGCATTTAAAATAATATATGCATCACATATTTTTTTATCAACTTGTTCGTAATCGGCTACTTCAAGATAATCTATTTTAAAATTTTCTTCACTAATCCAATTTTTTAACTGCTCAATTCCATGATTAGAGAAAATAACAAACTTAATTTTTCCATTAAATATGTTGATTAGTATTCTTAGTGTTACCTTTGCCCATCTTCCACTACCAACAATACCTATTTTTTTCATAAATAAATATAAAGTTTGATTCTTTAGAAATCATCCTTTGATAAAATGTGCACTATATCACCCGTGAATTTATTTTTTCTGAGATAACTTTCAATTTCGTCTCCAATATGCCACGCTAAGTTTAATATCGGTAAATCTAAATTATTAGATGCAAGAAGTTCTTCGTCAGAGTGAATCGGAATTCTCGTACCAGGTAAATAATGTCCAATTTTTAATGAGCCAGGTTTTTCATACACTTTTGATATAGTATCAGAATTTAAATTAAGCATTTTTACTAAAATTGCTGCCCTACCAGGAAAAGCCTTTGCATGTATACTTCCATGATCTTCAATTAATTTTTTTATTTCTTCATTTTTTGATTTTAACCATAAATTTATATTTTTATTTAACTCTCTAAAATTTTCATAAAATTTTCCTTCTATTAACTCTAGTTCATCTAAATTCACATCAGAATTAAGTACATTATTGTTTCCCATAAATACTCTTATATTTCCTCCATATCTTGATGGGAATTCTAATCTTTCAATTCCCAAGCCTAAGTTTTGTGCCATAAATTTAAAGGACGTATAGCTATATGTTCTAGGATGTTCATGATAAAAAGTATCAAACTGATTTCCTTTTAACACTGCTCCCAGATAATGATTTTCGATAATTATTTTTGTATCCTCATGTTTTAAAATTTTTAAAGAATTTAAAACACCTTTTAGGTCTTCAATATGCGCAAAAACATTTGTAAATGTTATCAAATCAGGTTTCCCATATTTATCTAGAACTTTTAATGCAACCTCTTCAGATAAATAGTCGCATATTGCACTATGCCCATTTGCGATTGCATCGTCACAAGCGCCAGTTGGTTCAATCCCTATAGTTTCTGCCCCCTTATCTCTAAAAAAATTAAGCAAGCTACCGTCATTGCATCCAATATCAAGAACTTTTTTCTCATGCAATGATCCAAATTGCTCTTCACATGAAGCAACTAACCCCTTCATGCCCTCTAAAACATCAGCAGTAAATCTAGCTCTATAATGATAAGAGATTGGAAATAAATCATGTTTTGGTACTTGATACTTTTGATGAGCAGTTCTGCAATTTTTGCAATATAAGATCTCTATGGGATAATTTTCACAACTTTTATCATCTCCAACCTTTATTAAGTCATCGCACATCGGATGCAATCCTAAATTTAAAACACTTTTAAGATCTACACTGCCGCAAACTTCACAATCATTAATCGTATTAACTTCACTATCAATTTGCACTACTTTCCCCTTTATTAAAAATTTTAATTAATTGAAGCTTTAATTTCCTAATTATAAATCTTAATACTGACAAATAAAAATTAGGATAAACCATATTAAAGATAATTTTTTTAAGTGGATTTTCAATATATCTATAACCAGATATCTCTTTATTAAATAACATGTATATAAATCCAGGAATAAAATTAGATAAGGCAAAATTTCTACAAAGAAAATATTGTAAAGTTGGTAATCCGTTTTTCTTATATGCATCGAGAGCTTCGATAAGTCTTATATTTCGAACTAAAGGCTCCATTGGAGCCCACTCTCTTGTACCAGTTAAGCAAATATTTAGAGGAACTGGGTTGAAATATGCCATAGAGTTAGAAAATGCATGGGAAAAAATCTTTAGATGAGGGAAAGTATTGTCAAAGTGAGAAAAAGTTTGAGAATCATTAATGGCATCATGATCAAGGATATAACTGTAATTGTCCCAATTCTTTTTTCTGAAAATCGAGAGAAACATTCCTCCTAGGAAATCAAATGATATTTTTGGCTTAATAAGATCAAAAAACTTTAGTTTTCCTTCTATATTATATTTAGAAAATCGTTCCATATTATTTGGCAAATATTTGACATTAAAAGGTTGAGGAAAACTGTTAACAAAATCAGTTGTTAAATGAAAAGAGTTAGTATAAAAAAAATCAACATCTGGATTTGAATTAATTAAATTTAGGGATCTTTTTAATGTATCTGGAAGTAACAGATCATCATCACCAATAAGCCAAACAAAATCTGAATTAGACATACTTACAACTTTAAGAAAATTTCTAGGAATGCCAATATTTTCTTTGTTTGACCATCTGATTATTGGTAATCTTTTTTCATACTCATCGATAACTTTTTCTGTAGAATCTGTAGATCCGTTATTTGAAATACATATCTCTATTTGATTAATAAAAAAATCATCATTAAAAGTGATAGATTCAAGACAATTTCTCAGACAATCTGCGCGATTATAGGTTGGAATACAAATAGATAACTTTTTTTTATGCACTTTAGATTAGAAAACCCTAAACTTTTCTAAGATAAAAAGAAATCTCATGTAATGGCAATATTGAACTAAAAACATTTTCATACAATGATGGCCATTTATTTGCTATTGAAACAAAAATCCTCTTGAGAAATCCACTTTTAAGGTGCTCATGAAATACGATCTTTTCTACTTTAAAATAAGCCTTTGTATAATCATATCTTTTGCAAATTGGATGATCCGGATCATAATAAGAAAAAGATTCGGTTGTATAAAAAGTCTTATGTGTTGGATCATGGAAAGCTGAAGGAGATCTAAAGTAGGGAACTATAACCTTAACCTCGCCGCCTTTTTTAAGAATCCTGTGAATTTCCTCCATAACATGCAACGGGCTATCTAAATGTTCAATGCAATTATCTATATATATCTTATCAACACTGTCGCCTTGAAATGGATAAGGAAAAGTATTGAGATCATGGTTAACATCACCATCTAGCCTTGTATTGAAGTCAACGCCAACAGTACCCTCTCTTTTTTTGTTGCCGCATCCTAAATCAAGAATTAATTTAGAAGAATTTTTATGTTCAGACATTTTGGATATTTGTTTCTTGTATTAAACTTTAATCTAATTGTATATTTATAATGAAAATATGTCTCTTTTTATTTTTTTGTAAATTTTGGAAATATCTCTTCTGTTATCTTTTTGAGCGATAAGCAATACAAGATATCCAATTAAAATTATTAACCCAATAATAGCAACTAGAGTTATCAAATAATAAACTTCCTTATTTAAAGAATTAAACATCTCAACAAAGAAACTCACTAAAAAGAATGATATTAAGCATACTCCTAAAGTTGGTAAGAACCATTTATTTATTACTTTAGAAATCTCGATAGCTCCCAAAATACCAAAAAGTGAAATTGCAAAAGCAAAAAGAGTCGTAATTAGTTTTGATATTGCTAAAGCTTCAAAGCCATATGATGGAATGAAAAGCATTATTGATATAAGAAATGAGACAGGCATTACGATAGCTAGAATATAAAGATATTTATAATTTAATGTTGCCATAAAATAATGATTAGCAGGTTGAATAATAAAACTAAAAAGAGAACAAATTATTAATAATTGTGAAATAAGAATTGAATTAATATATTCTGTTCCAACCCACAGAAGAATTAGTCTCTCAATTGACAAAAATAAAACGAAATGACTGACAATAAAGAGAGGTACCGTATAGTCAATTATTCTATTCATCATTTTTAAAAGTTCTTCTTTTCTATTTTGACCAATTAGGTGATTGAAGCGTTGAGAAAAAGGACTATAAAATATATTTATAATATTTCTTAAAAAATTCAAAATCGTAAAACCTATTGCATAAATACCTACCTCTTTTATACCAATAAACTTGCCGATAATTAATAAATCAATTTCATAAAAAATAATAAATCCAATTGTGAGAAATAAAGAACTAAATGCTAATTCTTTTGTCTTGTCAAAGTATCTCTTAGATATTGAAAAGCTTTTGATTAGCTTTTTGAAATCAAATTTAAAATATCTTTTTGAGACTAGAATTGAGATGATCGGGCTCAATATGCTCATAATGGTTATAAATAAAAAGTATTCAACTATTAGGTAAGAAGTGTTAAAAAAATAAAAAACTGAAGAAATTTTTATTAAATTTGTAAAAATTTCAACTCTATAAAAAATATGATCCTTTAGCCTAATAACTAATATCAAACCTATCAATCTTTGAAGAAAAACTTGTATTGGTAAAAGTATTCCAATTATCAGGAAAAAATTTGATGCGATTGAAAGAATATTTTCATCAGCATTCAATAAAATCAATTCAGGATTTAAATAAAGAAATATCATAAATATTGAGAACGGCATAAACATTATCATTAGAATGCAAAAGGTGAATCCAAAAATCTTATATTCTTCTGTGGAATTGCCTTTTCCATATTCCTCAGCAGCAAATTTAGTTGACGCATTTAGAAAACCTATGTCGGCGTATGTCAGATATAGAACAAAGCTTGAACAAAAAGAATAAAGTCCAAATAGTTCGACATTAGATGACAGCTTTGGTACCACAATTAACATTGATAAAAATCCGGTTATCAATGAAATAAATCTCCAAAAATAGATCTTAATATAATCTGAGCCTTGAATTCCGATTTCCATACCTAGCTCTTTATAAATTTAATTAGTTCATCAATTGGCTTATCTGTTTCTCTGGCAAACCAATCATTATGCTCTTTCACAGCCTCTTGCACTTTGACATCGTTCCACCAATCATCAACATTATCCCAAATATTATTAAGATGTAATGCCGCAGACCTTGGAGAAGTATGAAATATTTTTACTTCTTTTAATAAATTATAAATCTTAACTGAAGAAGGACATTGCTCCCAGTGCTCTTGATTCCAGAAAGAAATTGTTGGTATGTTGTTAGCAAGCGTTTCAACAATAGGTGTTTCATTATATGAATGAATAACAATTTTTGAATTTTTTATTAATTTGTTAAATGGTTTTTCTTGATATATAAAATTAACATCACTGAATCTTTCGGATATTATTTCTTCGAAAGAGTTGTTTTTGTCAGCCGGTTTAATTAATAACTTATTTCTTATTTGCGAAGAAAGATTGGAGATAAATTCAAGCTGCTGTGGTATGTGATTTTGTACAAACTGCTCATAAGATGGAGTAGACTTAAACAACATTTGATAGGGCCATTCAGAAAATAAAACTTGAAGAGCATAATCTTTTGGTGAGTTTTTAAATTTATTTTTTATATAAAAACCTTTGATTATCTTTGAAGAATATTCCTCCCAACCCCATGAAAATATCTTATTAGAAATGTTAATTTCATGGTTTTCAAAATCCGAGTATGCAGCTTTACCGTGGCCGCCATGAATAATGAGCTTTAGTTTTGATCCATTTTCAACTTTTTCAGCGGCATATAATTTAAATATATCATCTATCCAATGTGAATTTGCTGTAACTATAAACTTAGGATTTTCTGGCCATTTGCGTGATAAAAGATAATTTTTTGATTCTATATATCCCTCTAAATAATTTATGGGCATGTATTTAAATATCTTACTGTAAAGAAACTTTTCAAAAGGATCAGATGTGTTGCATTTAGAGCTTGATGATAATGAATCTCTAAGACTTTCATCATATGAAGATTCTTTTAATTGAATTGACGCTTTGGAAAAAAATGGCATAACTCCTAACTTTATAGCTAAAGCTATCTGATGATACTTTGTTAAGTAGGTCTTATGAAAGAAGTAAGATGAATTATTTACCTTGTAAGAGACAAGATTTATGAATCTTTTTATTTTATTTTTTATAAAATGGTTTGAAGATTCATCTTCAAACTTTTCCTCAACAAAAAGTTCATGCGGCTTTTCAATATGATCAAATATCTCACTTCCGTAAAATTCTTCTATTATTTGACAGCATAGATGGTGATTCCATGCATGCGCTAATCTTTTCTTGTAAAAGTCGTAAATATCATATGACTTCTTAGTTTCCTCAAGATTATTAATAGCAATAGTTTTTCCATTCCAATCTGAATTTTTTAAATCCTTAATTACTTCCCAAGGATGATAAGTGCTATTGATAAATATCTTCAACCAGGGTCCAACCAGAATTTGCCAATAAATTTTGCTTTTACTTGTTGCATGATATTTATTAAGATTTATATGGATATATTCGAGCGCTCTCTCATATATTTTTTCTGCATTTTCAAAAAAAATTTTTCTTGAAACTCTATTGCTCCACGGATCTTTTAGAGTCTTGTTATTAATGTCGATTCGTAATCTCTTATTACTATATGTTTTACAGTTTTCACCCAAAAATATTAATTTTTTTGAATCTTTTAATGCCCAGGTTTCTTCAATTGGAGTTGTGACTAGTAATTCACTATATTTCATAGCTTAATTTTAGATGACCATTTAGTAGAGTATAAACCAATGCCCCGTGAGAAGTTTTCAGTTTTCAGATAATCAATATATGGATAAAATTTTTGTTTTATGTCCTCAAGATCTGCATCATAAAGTGTGGGTAGAAAAACATCTGTCCATTTTGAATCTATTAACTTAGCGCTTTTATTAAGGATATTTGCATTAATTAATTCTTCTTTTAATGCATCAAAGATATTCTCATTTTGTTTTATATGATGATTTAATGCAAAAACAAAAATTTTATGATCTTTCTTCGTATTTACTGATATATGCGTTACATCATGAACATACTTAATTAGGTGATTATTAGTAAATATCCATTGCTTATTATCTGATTTAAATGTGTCTTTGATCAAAAGATGAACAGCCGGTCTTGGATGAAACTTTTCTTCAATTTTTATAGAATCAAAACTTGAAGATATCTTTTTTATCCTTGAACCATGAGTCAAAATTAATTTTTTAGAATAATATGACTTGTTATTTGATTTTAATTCGACTCTTTTTTTCTCGTCATTCACATGAAATGAGTCAATATCCTCATTTAAGACAATATTTACATTAGAATTTAATAAAAAACTTTTTACTGAATCGTAGATTTTTTTTGCTCCATCTTCAATATAGAATGATTTTTGATTACTTTCATTCCTGACCCTAGAAATTAACTTAAATAAGAAAGTAAGATAATTGGAATTTTTGTCTGGATTCATTGCGTATGAAATGAATCTTCCTATTGAATTGTGAAATTTAAATCTTATATAACGAGACATAAAAGGTACTTTGATTAATCTTATTTTGTTATTTGCCTCCTGGATATTCCAATTAAGATTATTTTTCATGAATTTTGGAGATTGTTCGTCATACAAAAAATAATGAATCGCATTTTCAACGCCTGTTGCATCAAAAACAGATATCGGCCTCCAAGCACCTCCAATATCTTTATCTTTATCAATCATCAAAATCTTTTTTCCAGATTTTTCATGATAAATTGCTTCTAATATTGAAATAATACCAGTACCTAAAAAAATATAATCATATTCTGAATCTTTCACTTTATTGTTATGGGTTCTTACTTCGCCATTTTATAATAGATATTGGCAAGAAAGGATTTCCACCAATGATATTTTCAATAATTTCCAATTCGATCTTGCCTTTTTCTTGAGCATCATTAAATATTGAAATCATGTTTTTATTATAGTCATTTAATTCAATATATCTTTTGCACATATAACCAAATTCATCATTATTATGAAGTTCGTAGCATGGTTCAAAATTAATAACAATTCTTGGTTTTAAGTCAAGAATGAAATCAATAAATGACGTATGCAAATTTTGAACATAATGTAATGCATAGGAGGTAAAAATTATGCTATTTTTTGGAATATCTATTCCGTCAATTTTATTCTTTTTAAGATCACAATAACCAACTTGAATATTTTTACCAATTTTTTTTGAGATGTTCTCTATAGCTCTACAGCCATTCAAAGTGTATTCAGCAGCAAATAAATTTAGGTTTCTATATTTATTAGAATTAGATAGATTTAAGATTTTTGATCCATATCCAGCTCCAAGTTCAACTATTGAATTTGTATCTCTTAAATAAGGGTCTATAGCTTCCTTAATAACCTTTATGTGCTTTTCAAATACTTCTTTTCCAGTTGCAAAATAAAAATTGCCTTTGTAAAAAAAAGTTAATGAACTGGAAAAAGACTCCATTTGATTGTCAATCTTTTCAAGAGTAATTTCTGGATTATTTGTTAGTAATTGATCGATTTTAGACCATTTATCATTATTAAATTCTCTTATAACTTCTGATTTTGTTTTAAATTTTATATCTTTGTCTGAAGATTCTTTTATATAATTTGGTAAATCCGAAAAATCTTTAATTTCAGAAAATTTTATTTTTTTCATCATGTTTCACTATAGTTGATCTAAGTTTTTCCATACTTTTTGAAACGATTTTATTACTAAATCGCAATCATCTTCAGTCAAATCATGTAAACACATTTCATATCCTAGGAAGGTTTGATCATTTAACTTTTCAGCTACTGGGCAGATACCTTTATCATAAATAACATCTCTTGAGCATATTTCTGAATTCCATGGAAAGCCATCATTGCCATATGCTATTTTTTTTTGATACATTGGTAAAAGATGAATATTTGCATAACCCTCAGCAAGGCCCTCAATCCCCTCAGCAACCAAAGCATTAAAAATCTTTTTTCTTGTAACATTTAATAAGTCAGTATCAACTTTCATCGGAAAAACATAAAAAACATGAGAACAGCCATCTTCAATATGTGGTAGCTGTAAACCTTTTAAATTGGAGAGACCATCAATCAATTTAAAAGCAATATTTTGGCGGGACTCAACTAATTTATCTAATTTTTTTAGTTGCTCAATTCCAATAGCACATTCAATTTCACCTAATCTAAAATTATGCCCTATCATGTTTGCAATATTACTTACTCCTAATCCTTTTACTGCAGCCTCGGCATGATTTCTTATTAGTTGCATTCTTTGTGCTAAATTATCATCATTAGTAGTTAACAAGCCTCCCTCGCCAGTATGAATGTGTTTATGATAATTTAAACTGAAGCCGCCTATGTCAGTTATAGTTCCAGCATATTCATTTTTATATATAGCTCCAGGAGACTGAGCGGTATCAGAAATAACCATTAAATTATTATCTTTTGCAATCTTACAAATCTCATCATAGTTTGCTGGATGACCAAATATATCAACTGACATAATTGCCTTAGTTCTTGGGCTGATATTTTTCTTTACTGATTTTGGATCAATATTGAATGTTTTATCTTCAATGTCTGCAAATACTGGAATTGCATTCCAGTGCAAAATTGCGGTTGCTGAAGCACACATTGTCCATGTTGGAACAATAATCTCATCACCTGGAGAAATATTCAAAGCTCCAACAGCTGCTATCAAACCAGAAGTCCAAGAATTAACAGAAATAACATGCTTAACATTAAAAAAATCAGCAGCATTTTTTTCAAATTCTTTGACCTTTGGTCCGCCAAAAAAATCAGGATCATGTGCTCCAATGAATTGTGAAAGAACTCCACTCTCAATTACTTTTTTTGCAGCCTCAACCTCTTCATGACCAATTGAATTATATTTCTTAAATGGTTTTTTTATTGTTTTTGGTCCGCCATCAATTGCTAACTTATCCATAATTTTTTTTGCCTATACTAATAATATTTGATAATACATCTATTGTAGCCAAAGCCTCCCTAGCTGAACATAATTCAAATGGCCTATTGTTTAAAAAATTAAATATCTCATTTACAACTTCCATCTGATATTGGTCAATATTATCTTGAATCATTAGTTTTTTATTGCTAATTTTGAACGCATTTTTCAGCAATTTATCTTTTTCAATTGCTTGCCACGAAATAGACTCTCCACCATTTTCATAAAGCAATCTCCCATTAGATGCAATGAGCTCGATAGAATTAAAAGTTTGTGATTCTTCTTTAGCTGATTGGAATAAAATACTACCCTTTTCAAAATTTAATCTAAAGTCTGCATCATAATCAACTATGTCTAAATTTCTTTCTATTTTTATGCTATCAATCTCAATAACTTTTCCTAACCAAGATTCTAATAGATTCAAGAAATGACTACAGTTATTTACTAAACCTTTTGTGTACCAAACGTTTCCTTTTAAAGGCGTTGCTATATCTTGGTTTGTAATCATATTTCTTACATTGTTGGAGCCTTTATTACTTCTTCGAATATAGTTTACAAATAATGGAATCTCGCTCTCTAGGCACCTATCTATAATCTGTTTAGATTTTGAAAAATTACTATCAAGTGGTTTTTCACATAAAATAAATTTTGGTTTCTTTGTGTCAAGTACTTTGTTAATAATGTCTGCATGACTAGATGAAGGTGTTGCGACAACATAAACATCCGCATCAATACTTTGTAACGCATCATCAATATTATTAAAACAAGGGCTATTATATTTTTTCTTAAACTCAATTATTTTTGTTTTTTCTTTTTCAACTATTCCAGTAATTTCAAAGTTATTATGAAGTGCAAATGCTCTTACATGAGTTAAAACATAAGCTTTATCAAGCTCAAAATCATAACCCATTCCAATATTGCCAAGACCTATGATCAAGACTTTATACATTTTTTTCTTTTAATAAATATTGTAAGGATTGTATCTCCTTGTGGGGCAGTTCACACTTCTTACCTCCATTTGGAATAGAAGAAATAACTTGCTTTTCAGCCAGAACTCCAACTACCAAAGCCATGGACTCACAGCCAATTACAACATCTGCATAACATATTTGATTAACTAAGTTTTCATCTTTACTAATAACTATATCTAAATCAAAATCATCAAGCACCCAATTATATTTATCAGGATCTTCTGATGGATGAGGTCTAATTATTATTTCAGTTTTACAATTAAAGATATTTTTAATATTAGTCAAGAAATAATTAATAGCCTCTTCTTCGGTATATCCAAAGAAATTATTATTTCTCATTTTATTTGCGTGATCTTTTATGGGCTCACAAACATACAATATCTTTTTTATATTTTTAGTTTTATTTTGATTATATGTATTTTTCGATATTTGTAATTTAATGCTTTCGAAGTAAGGATTTTTAATAAGCTTAATATTTGAGTTAAAAAAAATATTTTTTGCAATTTCTTGTGCATATCTATCACATACCCAAATTTCTGTTGGGTTAATTAAATTGCCAAATTTATCTTCAAATCTTTCTTTATAATTTACCCAATGATCTAATATTGCAACCGACTTTTTGTTTGATTTTATTGCTTCTTTCATAGCATTTTTTTCAAGGTCAGAGTCCCAACTAGTAGAGCATATAATTGAATCACATTCAGAAACAGTCTCTTTAACAGATTTATTTGTAAATAAGTTAGATTCAAATTTTCTTTTAAAAATATCTTTTGCCGGTCCGTGTACTTTTATAAGAAATTCACTATTTTCTTTAATCGCCCAACTTGAAAGTATTTCTGCGCCACCAGCATCATTTGAAAATAGGCCAATCTTTGGCATATTAAGTATCACCCTTTCTTACAACACCTTTATTTATTTCAACTAATTTATTATTGTTTTTTAAAAAATTTATTACGTCTAAGCAATTAAAATTTGGCTCTAATTGATCAAAATGGTCAAATATCTTGTCTATGAGGATAAAATCAGATTCCTCATCAAGTGTCAATCCAAGCTCCGGCCAATATAACTCTTTTGGTGCGACAATATTAATTTGTCTGAATATTTGTGGATTTTCTCTTATATGAAGACTAACATGCTCTAGATGAAGAGGCTCATTAGTCATACTGTAAGACTTCTTTAACGTATCAAGTGAAAAAATTTGGACATCCATACCGTCAGGATAACTTCTTATATGAGCATTACTCACATAATGAGCATCGTTATTTTTATGAATATCGATCAATTGATCAATGATGCCTGGATCTATAAGAGGACAGTCTCCTGTTATTTCTACAATAACATCAGCATTTACACTTTCTGCTGCGCCTATGACTCGACTTAATACGTTAGACTCATCACCACAAAAATATTTTAATTTAAGATTTTTTGCAAGATCTACAATTGGAAGATCTGAATCGTTATGAGTTGTTGCAATAACAATATCATCAATATTATCAGCCCTTTTTAGTCTAGCTACCAAATGTTCCAACATTGACTTGGAGCCAGATTTCATTAGTGGTTTACCTGGAAGCCTGCTAGAAGTCATTCTAACCTCAACAGTTGCTACATATTTCATTTTATTATAGACCAGTCTATTGGTGTTCCTTTAGGTATATTTTTCTTTACCTCTTTACCAATTAGATCATTATAATATTTTGTGGGAAGTCCAAGTCCTGGTCTAATAGCCCTCATATTTTTTGTGTTGATTTTTTGGCCTTTTTTAATATCTTTAACTACATACAAAGATCTTCTATATTTTCTAGAAGCAATTTCACTATCAGTAGGACCATAATTGATTGAACCTTTTGACTGCCATGCCCTTTTACTTTCAACAACTAATGATCGCATTTCATCTGGTTCCATTGAAAAAGCGCTATCAACTCCTTCATCATTCCTTGCCAAGGTTAAATGTTTTTCAATAACGGTCGCTCCAAGCGCAACACTACCAACTGCAACTCCAATACCTAAACTGTGATCAGATAAACCAACTTCACAGTTAAACATTTTTCTCATATGAGGGATTGTTAATACATTTGAGTTTTTAGGCGAAGAAGGATAAGCGCTTGAACATTTGAGTAATATTAGATCTTTGCATCCAGCATTCCTTGCAGCTCTTACAGTCTCATCCATTTCATTTAGATCCATCATACCTGTAGATATAATTACAGGCTTCCCAGTCGAACAAACGGCTTCAATTAATGGTATATCTGTGTTCTCGAATGATGCAATCTTATAACACTCAACATTTAGTTTTTCTAAAAATTCAACTGCTGTATGATCAAACGGAGTACTAAACGGAATCATTCCCAGCTTTTTAGAATATTTAAATATTTCTTCATGCCATTCCCATGGAGTATATGCTTCATCATATAAATCATATAGACTTGCCCCTTTCCATAAGTCCAAATCAACTCTAAATTCATTTTTTGAATGGTTAATTGTCATTGTATCTTTTGTATAAGTTTGAAGTTTTAATGCATGCGCACCTGATCGAGCAGCTGCTTCAACGATTTCAATAGCTCTTTCAAAGGATTGATTATGATTTCCTGACATTTCAGCAATGACAAAAGGCTCATGATTTAAACCAACTTTTCTTTTTCCAATTTTTATCATATGAGGGTTCCTTAAAAATAAAGTTAAATTTTTTTAAAGTTGGCTGTTGCTTTTAAAGTGCCATCTTTCATTTCACAATTAGAAAATTCAACTTTAAAATCTTTTAATTCTAAAAATGCTTTTGGATAACCATCTGCATCAAGCATTCTAACCATATTATATATTTCATCAAGATTCGTAGCATCTTTTAAATTACTTTGAGATGGACTTCTTCTCTCAAAGTAGGTTGGATCACCAGTTTGTGGAATTGGTTTTATATTTTTTGTTGTCATCTCAATAATAATTTTTTCACATACCTTTGATGCCCTCTCATAAATTTCTTGAGCATTGCCGCTTAAATCTAAATCTTTTTTTGTATAAATGGGGCCAGCATCAATTTCTTTGATTACCTTCAAAGCAGATACTTTTGTTTTTGAGTAACCACCTAATATTAAATTCTGAAGAGGACTACCACCTCGACCAAATGGCAAGTCTGTCATATGAAAAACAACACAATCATAATTTAGAAAAATTTCTTCAGGAATGATATAAGACCAATGCGTAAAAAAAATATATTTTGGATTTATTTCATCCAGAATACTTTTGGTTAAATCATTTTTATTAAAGATGCCTATAAAATTTTTATTAGTTGCAACTGATAATTCTTCTGTTATGTTACTGTTCCAAACTTTGCTAGCTGCAATTATAAAATTTTCATTTTTGTTAATTATTTTTTTAGTTTTCAAGATTTTTTATAACCCATAATCTAGTTTGACCTATGTTTAAATTTGATAAGTCCAAGTGGTCTTTTAGATCAAATGAAAGCTGATTCACAGGTGCATCATAAGATGGGCTTGTCTTTTCAATGGAGGCTACTCCAGCATTTATAATCCTACTAAAAAAGTAATATGTTGATGAAAAATCAATACTATCTACAATTTCGACTTCATTGATTGACTCTATTTCATTTTTAAATAAATATCGATTGTGCCAAGGTTTTTCAATAGGTTCTAAATCGATTTTATTTCTCATTTTATTTAAGTTATCTAATCCTTCCTGTAAATTTTCACACATTAAATATTTTCCATCTTTTTTAACCAATTCCATTATGTCTAAGATGGCTTTCTTTTGCTCATCCCATGAATCAAGATTAATTATTACTCTTTCCGTAATTACTAAATCATATTTTTGATTTTTTACATGCGGAGATTCAGAAATCTTCTTTATATCTTCGACAAAAAATCTCATTTTATTTGAATCGAAACCTCTATCTTTCATATCAAAATTTGCTTGATCAATCATTTTTGGTGAGAAGTCCAAACCAGTAATGTCAATATCTTTATTTCTTGCAAAATGAAACGCAGACGTGCCGCTGCCACATCCTAAATCAAGCACTTTCATGCCATCTTGTATAAATTTGTCTAATGTGCTCATTTCAAAATTTTTAATGCCAAAATCATTTGAGCCGGCAAGATCAGAAAGATGAGCTCTTTCATCCCAGAATTTTAATTTATCTTCATTCATTTGGAACAATCCTAATCTTCTATATGTTTTACTATTCTTTTTATACCATTTCCATCAACTAGAGATTTACCTTTTAATGACTTATTTTTAAGGTCATCTGTGCTGTTAAAAATTTTGCATATATTATCATAGATATCATTTGAATTTATATCTTTAGCTTCTCCAAGAAAATAAATAAAGCCATTATTGTTTAAGGATTGACAAGAATCTAATTGATTATCTGCTACGGCAATAACAACAGATGGTAAGCCTACGCAAAGTCTTTCTAGATTAGTGACACCACCAGCGCCGATGCATATATCACTTTTCTTCATGATGTTTACAAGATTGGGTAAATCAAAAAATACATTTAGTTTTTTGTTTTTTTTTGCAAGATCCAATAAATTATCAAGATAGCGATTAGAACTAGATACAACAAAATTTTTTTCAAATTTTTTAAATTCAGGTTTAAGCAAAATTTTCAAAACAATCTCTGTTAAATTGTATAAATCTGAATTGCCGAAATATATGAGTATATTTTCTAGGCTACTTTTATCAAAATGCTTTTGAACAGCAAGCTTTTTGTATTCCTCATCAATAATTGCAAATTTTGGGCCTAACAATAATTTGGTATCTTTATATTTACTTGAATTATAAATATTTTTTCTATCGGTATAGTTATGATTTATTAGAACATCACAACAATGATCTCTTGTCCATAAATCATCAATTACAACCAGTTTTTGCACTTCTTTTTTTATTCCGCGCTCCCAATCAGAGCTTATCCCATAATGATCAACAACCAAAACATCAATTTTTAATTCTTTTATTATATCGAGTGTTTGATGCATATCTCGATCTGATTCTTCCCCAAGCCAGTTTTGATATTCGTTATCTTCTTTATAGAAGTTTTTGTCTGAAAGGCTTAACTTATATACTTGAAAATTTTCTTCTATTAAGTTGATTAAATTACCTTCATGATCTCTCGAAATAAAAATTATTTTGTGGCCTCTTGATTTGAGTTCTTTAGCTAATTTTAGACATCTTATAATATGGCCAGATCCGATTAAGTTTGATGAATCAGTTCTAAAAGATATTCTCACGAAATGTGTCTTGCTAACAAAAATGACTCAGCATAATTAACACCAATTGTTGATCCTCTATACATAGCTAGATTGGATACACCTTCAATTGACCTTGGATGAGGAGAATCTCTAAGTTCTTTTGAATAACATTTAAGTGCTTCGATTTTTTTTTCAAAGAACTCTGAAATATCTAAAAAAATATTTGGACTAAAAGATTGATTTGAAGACACAAACTGCCATTCAGTGCTTGAAGGGATTTCAAAGGAAAGGATTGTTTTCACTGGGCATGAGTGTTGAGGCCTAGATGCTGTTAAAACAGCTCTGTGACATATTTGGTGGTCGATATTAACGTCACCAATATGGTGAGTAAAAATCATGGATGGTTTATGTTCATAAATCAATTTTTCGACATATTTTGTAACTTCTAATATGCTGACACTATCCATCTCATTATCAGGAAAATTATTAAATGAGTAAGAATCAACACCTAAAATTTTTAAACATTTTTTAGCAGATTCTTTCCTGTTAGCAATATCATGAGGTGTGACTTGATTCTGATTTGATTGTCTGGAATTTTCTCCATCTGTCATAAAAGCGACATGAATATTGAATCCTTTTTTCTTATAAAAAAGAATAGCACCTCCACACCCTAAAACCTCATCATCAGGATGAGCAGCAACAATCAGTATATTTTTATTCATTAATTTAACCTCGAAAAACCAGAATGACATACAGGACCTTCAAGATAATTATCAATATTATCTCCGTCTTCAAATTCTCTAATTTTTTTAAAAATCTTATCAAGCTCGAACATATAACCTTTGATTATTTGTTCTGTATGCTCGGTACAGACATAAACGCTCATAGCAGCCAAGTAGCCTTTTTTGAGCATTTCTTGTGTAATAAATGTTTTATATTTTAAGTTGTCGTCTGTTTTAAAACTAAATGAAGGAAGAGCGCTAAGTCCTGTGATGTGAATATCTAAATCATGTTTGTTAGCAAGTGATCGCCAATCTTCTTTTATAGATTTGCCTGTTTGCGAAATTTCATCCCATGATCTTTTGCTTTCCATTATTTGAAGAGTTTTTAAAGCTGCACTTGGACCAATTCTCTCAGTCCAGAATGTACTACTTAAAAAAGAGCTTTGTGCAGCCTCCATAATTTCTTTTTTTCCAACAATCGCTGTAATTGCATATCCATTACCCAAGGCTTTTCCATACATCGCCATATCAGGCTCAACATCAAATTTTTTATGAAGTCCACCAAATGTCTCTCTAAAGCCTGAGGTACATTCATCAAATATCAAAATTATTCCATGTTTATTTGCAAGATCTCTCACCTTAGATAAAAAGTTATTTTGGGGCTCATCATTTCTCATGACTTCCATTTTAATTACTCCAATATTTGAGTTTTTAACTAGAGTCTCAAGATATTCGTAGTCATTATATTTAAAAGGTAAAACTGTTCCTTCTAAATTTTTTGGGACTCCAGCTGGCTCTAAACCCGGTAACAAAAGACTATCAAGATTTGATTTATCTCCTAGATTAGCTGATAGGTACCAGTCATGCCAACCATGGTAGCCACAAATTGCTACTTGATCTTTACCGGTAGCTGCCCTAGCTATTCTTATAGCTATTGCATTCGCTTCTCCACCAGATCGAGCCAATCTAACCATGTCAGACCATGGATTTATTTCTATAAGTTTTTCTGCTAAGTATACTTCCTCAGGACAGTT
This sequence comes from uncultured SAR86 cluster bacterium, assembly GCA_902628085.1. Lineage (GTDB taxonomy): Bacteria > Pseudomonadota > Gammaproteobacteria > Magnimaribacterales > D2472 > SAR86A. The sequence goes on along the minus strand of CACOLO010000005.1, from coordinate 9,395 downwards.
AAGAGATGACATATTACCTTTTGAAATGACATCTGCAACAGCTTCATCAACTTCTTTGTTTCCATAACCTAAAATGTTAGTTCCAATACCCATTATGGACATATCTGTATATTTTTTACCATCCAAATCCCAGACATGACATCCCTTAGTTTTGCTAAAATAAGATGGCCAAATATCAGGTAAGAACATTTCAGGCCTTTTTGAAAGAAGCATATTTCCACCTGGTATTAAGTTTTTTGCTTTCTTGTATAACTTTTGTCCTTTTCCCATTGACGAGCCCTCATTTCTCTTATATAGATTATTGTCTTGGAAGAGTTTAGGCTCTATTGTAAATAAATTCAAAACATCTTCCCATGAAAAATCGATTTTTGGGGAAAAATGTTTAAAGATATTTCTTATTACATTCAAATCTTCTTTTTCATCTAATGTCCAGCGCATTTCAGATAAGTTAATATCATGAGAAATATTGTACTTTGTATATTTTTTAGAATTTCTTATAAAAGGTGTTACATGTTCTAAATCATTATCATTTTTTGTTAATTTTGATGATTCATACAATGCTTTAGAAGAAAATACTTCAATATCCAGTCCGTCTGGATAGGTTGGAGGCAGAGTATTTGTTAAATAATCAACATTCTTTATTTTAAATTGCTCGATCATAAAATCTACAAGTGCTGGATCAACAAGTGGGCAATCTCCTGTAATTCTAACAACAACATCAGCATTATATTTTTTTGATGCTTCAACAAATCGGTTTAAGACATTTGACTCACTTCCTTTAATGAACTCATAGTTAATATTTTTAAGGAAATCGTGCAATGGTTTGTCTTTAAAAGTATCAGGTGTAGCTACTACGATTTGATCAATTTTTTTAGAATTTTCTAATCTTTTTAAAAGTATGTGTATTATTGGTAAATTCTCAATTTTCTTTAGAACTTTTCCAGGAAGTCTGCTTGAGCCTAACCTTGCTTGAACAATACATACAACTCTCATTATATTTTCCATTTTGATGGATTTATTAGATTCTCATCATTTGAGCATACTTCAGGAAAGCTAAAAGATCTTTTTTTATTGTAAAAATCTAGAATTTCTCTTAAATGATCTAATTTTTCAATGCCGACAACTACTTTATCAATATATTTTATTGATAAAGGGTACTTCAAACATGCTTCAAGTGCACTGATATTGTTCTGATGAAGCCATTCATTCCAAACTTTGAAGATGTTTGATGAATTAGGAAATCTTTGTGAGACATCTTCTATTTTCATTAGTAACAATCCTTGAAGAAAACATGATCTTGTATGAATCTCTATATCTGATTCTTTAAGTTTTTTTAACAAGCCATTTTTTTCAAACCTTCGGTCAATTATATTTAAAGGCAGTTGAATGATGTCAAGGTTAAATTTAGAGATAATTTCATCTACCTCATTTTGGTCATAGCAAGAAACACCAATTTTTTTTACTAACTTCTGATCTTTTAATTTCATTAAAGCTCTAAAAATATTTAGGCCCTGATCTGAGATTAAATCATTGGGATTATGAATTAAATAGCCATATAAACAATTTATTCGTAATCGTCTTAGAGATTCTTTAAATTTCTTTATGGTCCAGTCATATGTATTATCAATGTTTGATTCTAAAGGAGGCAGTTTTGATGTAACTTCAAAATCATCGATATCATATTTACCAAGCACAGTTTCGCTTTCGCCATATGCTTGGGCGGTATCTATTGATTTGACACCATTTTTTTTTGCAAAAGACAAAATTTTATCAACTTCTTTAGGTTCTATTTTTCCAGATTTATTAGAAATACCATAGTCGAATCCAAATTGTGCTGTGCCCAAAGATATTCTCATTTTATTAATTAAATAATGCGTTCTTTATTTCTTTAACAACAAATGACTGCTCTTCTGAAGTTAATTTTGGAAATATTGGGATACTTATCGCAGACTTATAGAAAGTTTCTGCATTGGGGCAATATCCTTTTTCAAATCCAATGCTTTCATAATATGGATGATGATAAACAGGTATATAGTGAAGATTAACTAAAATGTTTTTTTCTCTTAGTTTTTTAAAAACGATTCTATGTTTGCATAAGACCTCTTTTTCAAGTCTTATAACATATAAATGATATGAAGAGAGAGCAAAATCATTAACTTTGGGAAGTTTCAATGGAAGGTCAGATAACATCTCATTGTAGTTTTGAGCGATCTTATTTCTGAATGCAACATTTTGGTCTACTCTTTTAAATTGGCTTATTCCCAAAGCAGCATGAATGTCTGTCATTCTGTAATTAAGACCTAAAACCTGTTGCTCATAATACCAATCTCCATCAGGATTATTTTTCATACAATCACGGTCTCTTGTAATACCATGTGATCTATAAAGACACATTAGATGATACAAATGGTTATCATTTGTAAATGCCATTCCTCCCTCTCCGGTAGTAATTATCTTTACTGGATGAAAACTGAATACTGTGATATCACTGTATTGACAGCTACCAACTTTAAAATCTTGATATTTCCCCCCAACCGCATGGGAAGCATCTTCAATAACTTTAAATCCATATTTATTGCTTAGTTCTTTAATAGCTTTCATATCGCAGGATTGACCACACATATGAACAGGAATTACAACTTTTGGAAGCTTTCCAACTTTTTCTGCATCATTTAATTTTTGTTTAAGTGCTTCAATAGAAATATTGAAATCATGTTCATTAATATCTACGAAATCCACTGTAGCTCCGCAGTAAAGCGCAGCATTGGAACTTGCGACAAAAGTATTTGCAGCAGTCCAAACAATGTCACCTTTTTTTACTCCTAGAGCTAAACATGAAATATGTAATGCACTTGTTGCACTGTTTACTGCAACAGCATACTTCGAGTTACAGTATTTTGATGCCAATTTTTCAAACTCTGGGACTTTTGGTCCCTGAGTTAAAAAATTAGATTTAAGAACTTCTACTACCGCTTTGATATCTTCTTCAGTGATATCTTGTCGGCCGTATGGGATCATTAATTTCCACCAACTAAATAATTATTTTCTAGCCAGTCTTCAAGATCTTTTTCTGACATCCACTCATCGTTAAGTTCGCTGCTATAGACAAAATTATCAGCAACTTTCTTACCATCTTTGATTCTTGATTTATCCATGCCCCATTCATTAATTGTAGGTAGTATTTTGTAGTAATCGTCATATAAATAAGTCGTTGGAGAATCTTCAATGCCAATCATTTGTTCATGCAATTTTTCACCAGGTCTAATGCCAACTATTTCATGCTTGCAATCTGGTGCAATAACTCTTGCAAGATCTGTTACTTTCATTGAAGGTATTTTTTTTACGTAAATTTCTCCACCAACCATATCTTCAAAAGCCTTCCAAACTAATTCGACACCTTGTTCAAGAGTTATCATAAACCTTGTCATTCTTTTGTCAGTTATAGGAAGCGTTCCTTGATCTTTTATTGAATTAAAAAAAGGTATTACGGAACCTCTTGAGCCCATAACATTTCCATATCTCACAACCGAAAACCTTGTAGGATGCTCACCAGAATAAGCATTACCTGCTACAAATAATTTATCACTTGTTAGTTTTGTTGCACCATATAAATTAATGGGGCTACTAGCTTTATCTGTTGACAATGCCACTACTCTTTTCACAGATTTGTCTATACAAGAATCTATAACATTCATTGCTCCATTTACATTTGTTTTAATGCATTCGAAAGGATTATATTCTGCAGTTGGAACTATCTTAGTTGCTGCAGCATGAACAACAAAATCTACTCCATCAAGAGCTCTGTATAATCTTGACTTGTCTCTAACGTCACCAATAAAAAATCTTATTGTTTTCTCATTGGGAAATTTTTTAGCCATCTCCCATTGTTTCATTTCGTCTCTTGAGAAGATAATAAGTTTTTTTGGTTTATATTTTTCTAAGGTCATTCTTACAAAAGCGTTTCCAAAAGAACCAGTGCCGCCAGTTATTAATATAGTTGAATTATCAAACATAGTATTTACTCCATAGAGTTTTCAATTTGCAGTTCTCTGATGAGAGCATAAATCATCGCTAAAAATGCTCCAGAAAAAGCAAATATAATTACAATGATTGATCTGATGGGCTTTGATTTCTTTTCGGGTAAAACTGGAGGACTTATTGTTTCGAAAACATATTCGGTAGTTGCCTCAGCTAACATCTTTATTCTCTGCTGTTCGTAAATTAATCTTGATAAACTTTGAGAAGTAATTTGCGATTGTGGTTTATTGATTGCAGACTCAAGATTTTCAAGATTTTTATAAGTAAGCTTTAATCTTCTTTGTCGCATTTGTTCATTAATTTCTTTTACAATCATTTCTACCCATTTTTGAGCAAGCGCAGGTGAATAATATTCGATTGAGACAGAGACAATTGATGTTTTTTTATCCTCTCCAACATTGAGCCTCTTACTAAAAGCTTCAAAAATACCAAAATCACTTGGAGGGCCTTTCTTCCATAATTTCTTATCAACATCATAAACTCTTGTATTTATAACAGGTTTATCATTTTTAAAATCCCAACCTTTGGTTGCCATTATATGAATTAGTAAGTCATTTTTCCTAACAAAATTTGAGATAAACTCCTGACTTTGCATTATCTCTTTTGCAATTATTACTTCATTAGATGCAGACGAAACACTGCCTAGGCCAGCAAAAGATGCTAAGCCGCCGAGAGAGGAAGTAATGTTTTGTCCGGAAGATTTAATTATATTATTTGGGACTAGTGATGTGCCTGCTCTATATTCATTATAAAGAGTGAGTGTGAATATTATTGAGACGATGGAGAAAAGAGTAAATGATGAAATAATTGAAATTTTGTAAGCTAGTAAGATCTTAAATATCTGTTTTAAATTTATTTCTTTTTCGTTTTCCATAATTCTTCACTTTGGTACCCGGAGCCGGACTTGAACCGGCACGCTATTGCTAGCGAGGGATTTTAAGTCCCTTGTGTCTACCAATTCCACCACCCGGGCATTTTATTTAAACATTATAACTTTTTTTAAATCATAAAAATATTTATATCTTTGGAGGCTGAAGCCGGAATCGAACCGGCGTAAACGGCTTTGCAGGCCGCTGCATAACCACTCTGCCATCCAGCCTAAAAATTATTGCTATTGTATATGTCTTAACTGTAATTGTGGAATTTAATTTTTAAAAGTATTCAGAGTATATAAGTATCCAGTATACAAAGTTATCAAGACAGAAATAATCATAAAGATATCCGCCAAGACAACAAAAAGCATAAGATCAAAAGTCAATGCAAAAAGATAAATGCTTATTGTGAATAGCTGAATGGTGGTCTTTATTTTTGCTATGAAAAGAACTTTTGTAGCATTTAAGTTATTTTTTCTAGCGTTATAGTCTCTCAAAGCACTCACCCAAATTTCTCTTGAAATAATTAAAGCGCCTGAGAAACCAATTAGATAGCTTGATAAATTCAATGAAAGTCCAAAAAGAAGAAAAATAACTAAAATCTTGTCTGCTATAGGGTCTAAAATTTCGCCCATTTGAGATGTAGCATGATATTTTCTCGCTAAAAAACCATCAAAGTAATCTGTAAGACCAGCTATCAAAAATAAAACAAGAACTAATAAGTAATAACTATCAATAACTAGAAGAGCAAAAATGATAATCGATATGAGTATTCTCGAGAAAGTCAAAAGATTTATAATTGTTGTTATCATTTAAGTAAGCTCTTTAGTGATACACCTTGCTATTTTCTCATTAATACCTCTAACAGTCATTAAATCTTTAACGGATAAAGATCTGATGTTCTCAACACTCTTATATTTTTTTATGAGCCTTTTCTTCAGGATACCTCCAACGCCTTTTATGTTATCAAGTTCGGATTTAGTTATATTCTTTCTTTTCTTTTTTCTTTGTGCTTGTAATGCAAATCTATGTGACTCATCTCTTATTTCTTGCAGCAATAAAAATGCTTTAGAATATTTATCTAACTCAAGAACTCCAGCCTTTCCAAGAATAGTCTCAGTAGCTCTTAATCTATTTGCACCTTTAACAATTGAAATTACTTTAAGGTCCTTATGTTTTGATTCATCTATAATCTTACAAACAAATTTCAATTGAGCCTTTCCCCCATCAATAATTATCAAATCAGGTTTTGTTTTTGGATCATCATAGTATTTCAATCTTCTTTCTATGACATGTTTTAAAGAACCGATATCATTACCTGAAATTTTTTTGGGTATGTTGAATAGTCTGTAGCTTTTTTTATCAGGTCCTGTTTTTGAGAAAACAACACAGGAGGCTACAGCATTATCACCTGAAATATGACTTACATCATATCCTTCAACTTTTGAAATATCTTTTATACCCAAATAATTACTGAGCTCGTTCAATGCAAATGTATATTTATCTTCTTTGCTAACATGGTTTTTTATTACCTGCATTGCATTTAACTTGCATAGATTAAATATCGGTCTTATAGATTTGCTTGGTGAATGTGTAATTTTTACTCTCTTATTGTGTTTTGCATAGAACATATCCTCTAAAATTTTTTTATCCTCTAAAACATATGCACATAGGATTTTTTTAGGAATGTCTATCTGATTATCGTAAAAGTTAAAAACAGCGCTTTGATATACATCATCAAGCGAATTGTAATGGGCTTGTTTAATTAGGTGAGTTTTAGTACCCCTAATTTTTCCATTCCTCACTACAATTATCGAAATGCCGAGGTAACTCATTTCAGAACTCACTGAAAAAATATCAATATCATTTGCTAGAGTTACAACTGATTGTTCCTCCTTTAAAAGATTTATTCTTTTTAAACGATCTCTTATTTCAGCAGCTTTTTCAAAATCAAGTTTTGAAACTGCTTTTTCAATATCGCTTGTAAGCCTTTGAACTGTTTTAGTATCCGAAGATGATAAGAAAGATTTGGCACTTATAATGTCTTCAAAATAATCAACTTTATTTATCCGCTGTACACAAGGAGCAGAACATCTTTTCATTTGAAATTCAATGCATGGCCTTGATCTATTAGCAAAAGTATTGTCACTGCAATTTCTTACTTTAAAAATTTTCTGAATTTCTTTTATAGATTTCTTTACTGCATCAGAACTTACAAAAGGTCCATAATATTTTTTATCGACAGCATTTTTTGTTCTTTTAGAGTAAATACCTGGAAATTCATGATCAAGAGAAAAGTAAATATATGGATACGTCTTATCATCTCTTAATAAAATATTAAATTTTGGCTTATTTTCTTTTATCAGCATCTGTTCAAGCAGTAATGCTTCAACCTCATTTTTGGTAGTAAAAGTTTCAATTCTATCTGTAAGATGTTTTATTTGGGATGTTTTTCTATCTTTAATAGAATTTCCAAAATAAGAAGAAACTCTTTTGTTTAGGTTTTTTGCCTTGCCTATATAAATAATTTCAAGATTATTAAAAAATTTATAAATACCAGGAGTGTTAGGTATTTTTTTTAAATCAATAGACATTACAAAAAAATATTTCTGATTTTAATCTTTATTGGATAAGTATTTCTTAGTATAAATCTTGCCTGCATTAACACCAAATTGATCAAAAGGATTTATATCTAAAATAACAGATGTTATGTATGTTCTATGCTCCCAGGTTGCCAACAGGTAACCAAATTCATATGAAGATAAGTTTTTTAGCATGAAAAGATTTGATGGTATACCAGCATTAATTTTTTCGTGATCTTTTAATTCTATGGCACCAAATGACATGAGCTTTGACTGGGTAATTGCTTGAGCATAAGCTAAAGTTCCATTACCCTCTTTGCTAACAATAATATCAGCACATATATCTTGAGTTCCTTGGTGCAACAACTGAAAGTATGAATGTTGTGCTATTGGTCCATATCCACCAAAAATTATTTGACCAGTATTTTTAAACTCTGAATCTTTATTTGGTTGCTTTCCGAGAGATTCCATCTCGAGTTGTTGAATGTAGTTAGGGAGTGATCTTAAATTCCAATCATATGTGAGAACTGCTCTTGAATTTTTATTTTTTTCGTTATGAAGCCAAATATCACTATATGCAAGATTCTTAACAAATTTAATATAGGTTTCATTAGTTTTAAAATCGAAATCAGCCTGTTTGCCACCAGCCATAAAATCATCATAATCATTTTTTCTTATGCAATGAACCAACGCGGAAATTTCAGACCAAATTGAATATCTTCCACCGATTTCTTGATCAAATTCAATTATATTTCTTAAATCATATTTTTCTGCTTCATCTTTGTTTGCTGTAATTGCAAAAAATTTGTCGATTTCACCAGACCAAGATATGGCATCTTTTAACATTGCAATAGTTTCCAAGGTTCTAAAAGATTTTGATGAAACTATGAAAATAGTATCTTTAGGATTTAATTTATTTGTTTTTATTTTGAATTCAGATAAATCAGAGCCAGTGATAAATATATAATTTTTATCTTCATTGGCTGAGTCTGTGCTTTCAAGAAGCATCTTTGGGCCCTCAAAAGAGCCTCCGATGCCAAGAGTAATTATATTTTTAGCATCATTACATGATTCACTCAAATAAGATAGCATCGTTTGCTGATTTTTATTTGAGGGAGTATCGAAGGAAGATGGATTATATTGTTCCCTATATTTTGTATGCCATGCTGCCAGCCCTTCAGTATAATTTACTTCTTTACCAACAAATAAATCATTTATTTTCGCTTCTAGTCCTAAATTATTTGCTTTTAAATCGAACTTATCAAAAAGTTCAGGTGTAAATTCATTAATGTATGATTCGAAAGTCACCCTTTCATTTTCAAATGAACAAGTTGGTGCTTTATTCTTGCTCATTGAATGCTTTCGTAAATATCATTTAAGGTTTTGCAAATATTCTTTGATGTTGTGATCGGTCGTCCAATAACTAAGTAATCTGCACCCAGATCTATTGCTTCCTTTGGTGTCATAACTCTTTTTTGATCATCAACTGAGTTCTCCAGTCTTATGCCTGGAGTAATTGATAATAATGAAGTTTTTTTTGTAACTAGTTCTAATTCATGGGGAGAACATACAACACCATCTATACCAGCTAATTCAGCTAAATCCAACATTTTACTTACTTGTTCAAATACAGTTCTTTGGAAAATATTATTTGTGTCAACGTTACTCAGACTTGTCAAAGCTGTAACACCGAAAATTTTCAACTTAGTATTAGAAGTTGCCTCCATTGCTGCTTCCATCATTTCTCTTCCTCCCGAGGTATGGATCGTAAGCATTTTTATTGGCAAGTTTTTTAATCCATAAATGGATTTTTTTATTGTATTTGGTATGTCATGAAGTTTTAAATCAAGAAATATATCAAATCCTTTTTCAGCAGCGTAATAGATTATTTTCGAGCCACTTG
>CACOLO010000004.1:0-150418 GCA_902628085.1 uncultured SAR86 cluster bacterium | reverse complement strand
TGCTGAAACAAAAGAAATCTTTCAGAAAGATTATCCTGACTTTGCAAATAAAAAACTGATTCAAAAAGATCTAGCTAAAACATTAAGAATTATTTCTCAGAATGGACGTGACGGTTTTTACAAAGGCGAAATAGCGAAAAAAATATCAGCTGCTATGAAAAAAAATGGTGGCCTGATTTCAATTAATGATTTAAAGAACTATGAGCCAGTATGGAGAAAACCACTTGTATCAAATTATAAAGGTAATGAGATTATAACCATGGGACCTCCATCATCTGGTGGTGTTCATATAATACAAATGCTTAAAATTCTTGAAAACTATGATCTGAATTCTCTTGGGCATAATTCTGGACCATATATGAATCTTCTTGCAGAAGTAATGAAATATGCCTATGCAGATCGTTCAAAATATTTAGGTGATCCAGACTTTTATGAAGTCCCAATAAACAAGCTAACCAGTAAGATGTACTCAAAAGATATATCAAAAAACATTAAAATTGGATCAAGAAAGAGCTCTGCTGAAATATCTCCAGGAAAGTATTTTGATCAAGAAAGTCATGAAACGACCCATTTTTCAGTTGCAGATAAAAAAGGAAATGTTGTTTCTTCAACTTATACACTTAATTCAACTTTTGGATCAGGTGCAGTTATTAAAGGTACTGGCATTTTAATGAACAATGAAATGGATGATTTTTCTTCTGCTCCAGGTATTCCAAATCAATTTGGCCTTCTGGGTGCTAAGGCAAATGAAATTGCACCTTTTAAAAGACCATTAAGCTCAATGACACCTACAATTGTAATGAAAAATAACCAATTATTTTTTACTACTGGAAGTCCTGGAGGTGCAAGAATAATATCTGCAGTTCTTCAATCTATACTTAATATTATCGATTTTGATATGAATTTAGAAGAAGCTACATATGCCAAAAGAATTCATCACCAGTGGCAACCAGAAAGATTAGAGATAGAATTTTCTATAACCAATGATCAAAAAAACTATTTACAAGATGTTGGATATAATACAAAGGTCTCTAACCCGCTTACATGCATTCAAACTATAATGTTTAAAGATGGTATTTTTACCGGCTATGGCGATTTTAGAAGACCAGATGCTTTTGCTTCAGGAAATATAAATGATTGATAAATTATTAATAATTGGAGCCTATGCTGTTCCAGTGATAGCACTTCTTCTTTTTTGTTATTTCATAACAAGAAAAAAATAAATTGAACAACATATACAGTTACAATAATTTTGGAAAGACTCTGATGGAGTTTTCGTCATTAGAATTATGTATTTTTGTCATGCTATTTTTATCAATTGGAAGCTTTGTTTCTACCTTGATTTACAGATTTTCACCAAAGAACAATCTTTCACTTTATAAATTGTTTATCGAAAGATCAAATTGTGATCAGTGCAAATCTCAAATAAATTCGTATCATCTTATTCCAATATTTGGATACATATTTCAAGCAGGAAAGTGCAAGAAATGTAATCATAACATTTCTATTTTTTATCCAATAACAGAAATTTTCTTCTGTTTGTTAGGTATTGGCATCATTTATACATATGGTTTATCAATTTTCTCTGCATACTTAATCATGCTTTCAATTGGGTTTTATACTTTATTTTTTTTAGACTTTAAGTACCTGTATTTACCATTATCAATAAATCTAAGTATCATTTTAATAGGATTTAGTGGAAATGTTTTTTTCTCTTTTTCTTTAGATGAAACAATCACTTTTTTTAACTTATCTCCAGTTACTTTTTCTTTATCAGGCATTTTAATTGGTTATAGTTTTTTATTTATTACAAATTTTTTATATAAAAAAATTTCTACTAAAGATGGCATTGGGGGTGGAGACTTTATTTTGTTTGGTGGAATTGGAAGTATATTTGGTCCATTTTCACTTGGTCCAATTCTATTTATTTCATCTTTAACTGGAATTATTTTCCACATTGCTAAGAAAGGAAAAATTTCAACAGAAATACCTTTTGGATCATTTTTAATTTTAGGTTCTGTGATTTATTTTTTTATTAAAAGATATGAACTATTTAAAAATTACCTTGTCATATAAATGAAGGCCTTTGAATATCCTCTTACATTCATATCCCCTAGGTCTTAAAAGCAGGCAAAAAATGCCTGCTTTTTTTTATAATTTTATTTTTATTAACAGAAATATGTTATAAATAGATAAATTACTTTTAGATGAATAAATATGAAAAAATTTACTTTACTGCTTACTTCAATATTTTTAATTAGTGCTTGCTCTCAAAGTGATAACCAAAATCAGGCTGAAACAATTGATGCACCTCCATCTCTAGTAGAATATGTTTGGCATAAAGCTGGATCAGAGTTTTCTGCAGAAAATCTAGCAATGTTAATCAGATCTTGGAATGGCATGATTGATGATGCTATGTGCAATGGCATGATGGGTGCAAATATCTTAACTCCTGAGGTTGCGAATGAAGGATACGACTTTATTTGGGTTTTACTCTGGGATTCTCAAAGCAGCCGAGACACATGTTGGGATGATTGGACTACAAATTTACAGTCAAATTGGGACACCATGATAGATGGCATTATGCAATATGATTTAGATAATGTTTATCTTTTTGGTTGGACAATAGGACAGTATCCAAAAGTTGAAAATGATACTGGCTCATTTGTTAATAGCTTTAATTTCTGCAACTACAATGAAGGCTACTCTGAAAGTGACCTTGATACTTTTAGAGATGATATAGCTGCAACAAACTGGAGTGATTCATACTGGTATGGGCTTTTGGACCCAAAATTTGAACCAGCTGATCCAGCACCAGATTTTGTTTGGCTAAATTTATGGGCCAACAGTGCTGATAAAGAAATGGCACAAAACAAATATAACAATAGTGATCTTCCTTCAACAACAGGTGCAGCATTCACTTGTAACAATGTTGATTTTTCTGGAGTAGCTATTAGAAGATAATGGAGCGGGTGACGGGATTCGAACCCGTACCAATAGCTTGGAAGGCTATTGTGCTAGCCATTAACACCACACCCGCACAGTCGGGAAATTATAATAAAAAAGGGAGCAATATGCTCCCTATTTTTATAAATACTCAAGTTATGAGAAAAGCATCATATGCCCTAGCATCGATGCATTTAGCATTTTCAATAAATTCTTTTTTAATATTTTCTGCTATTGGGTTTTTAATCCAATTTGAGCTAATCTCACTAGAAAAATTTTCTTTATATATATTATTTATCCATATGAAAGAATTAGGATTATCTTTTTTATGAAGATATAAAGCTTCATATGATATGTTTAATGATTTTATCTCCAAAGCAAGCCTCTCTATTGCAATTCTAAAAGTTCCATAGTTATATCCCTCGTTATATTCACATCGTAAAATTTCAGAGACATAATCAGGATTATTTATATCAATTTTATTAACTAATAAACTTTGTCCATAAAAATCTTCCTTATCAAATTTACAACCTGCAATTTCATCAATCCCTCTTCTACTTAATCTATCAAGAATATAGTTATAAATATCCTGATCTGCGTAATTTTTGACGTTGATAATAAATTGATTCACGTAATTAGGCTTTGGAAAATAGACATTAACATCATATTTAAGGTTATTTTGCTCTAAGTCTGATCTTACTAATGTTGATAAAAACGATTCAAGATTTAGTAAGGTATAACCATCATTAAGCTTGCATTCAAAAAATTCTGCTGAAAATTCATAATTAGGTTCTATTAACAAATTTGCCTCTATTTGTTTAGTATTCTCAGATGAGCAAGAAATAAGTATTAATGAAATTAACGAAATAGTCTTTTGAAAACTCATAAGCAAGATTATAAATAAACTTAGTATTATTTGTATTGTTTAAATAAAAAAACCCAATCATATGTTGGGTTTTTTTAAAGATAAGTTTTGTTTAACTTGCCATTGAATTCCAAACTTTATAAATCCTGCCAGATTTCATAAATTTATGGAAACGTGACAAATGTGTTTTAAATGTTTTCATAAGAAATCCTTCTGTTTTATTGTTACAAATTTGTGACAATTGTTACATGTATGACACAATATTGTCAAACTTATACATCTAAAATGCATTAAAATGGCGTTTCAAAGATTTTTTATGAAAACCCTAAAAATAATATTACCTGATCAGCTCTCTGAAAATAATCCTATATACAGCGATCTAAATAATGACGATTATTTAATGTTTTATGAGCCTTTAGATACATTTTTTGAAATAAATCATCACAAGCAAAAAATTGTATTTTTAATTAGCTCCTTTAGAAAAATTATTAACAACAATTCACACAAAAACATAATTCATAGAAAAATCACAAAAAATTCCAAAGAAAATTTGAATTCTTTTCTTAATAATATTAATCAAGAGCATAAGTTTCAAAAAATTGTAATCTCTAAGCCCTCAGACTTTGATGTTCATAAAAACTTGATGTTTTTTTGTCAATCAAATGACATTGTTCTTGAGGTTTTAGATGATGTTAAGTTCATATCTGAAACAGACGATTTTACAGACTGGGCTTCAGATAAAAAAACTAGAATACAAGAATACTACTATAGATGGTTAAGAAAAAAATATAATATTTTTATGAATGAGGATTCCAAACCTGTTGGTGATAAATGGAATTTTGACAAAGACAATAGAAAAGGTATTTCTCATCTTAAAGATGAAATTCCAAAAAGAAAAACAATTAAGGCTGATAAGGTTACTTTTGATGCAATGGTTGATGTTGAAGAGTGTTTTCCAAATGCAACAGGGTCGCTTGAAAACTTTAATTGGGCAACTACTCATGAAGAAGCTGAAAATTTGTTAGATGACTTCATTGAAAGATTTTTAGTTAACTATGGTGCTTTCCAAGATGCAATAAATAAAGAAAATACTTTTATGTTTCATTCATTATTGTCTCCTTATCTTAATTGTGGGCTTCTCGATCCAAAAATTTGTATTCAAAAAGCAGAAAAAAAATATTACGAATCAAACGGAGAAATTCCTATAAACTCTGTTGAGGGATTTATAAGGCAAATTTTAGGGTGGCGTGAGTTCATAAAAGGAGTTTATTGGGAGAATATGCCTAAATATAAAAACTTAAATTATTGGTCCCATTCCCTTAAGCTCAATGATAATTGGTACAAGGGTGATACAGGCATACCGCCTCTTGATGATGCTATCAAAGAGTCAAAAAAGTTTGCATACTCCCATCACATCAATAGATTAATGATCATAGCAAATCTTATGAATTTGACTGGAATTCATCCGAACGAAATGTATAGATGGTTTATGGAGATGTATATTGATGCCTATGATTGGGTGATGGTACCAAATGTCTATGGAATGGGTTCATACGCTGATGGTGGAATATTTTCAACTAAGCCATATATCTGTGGTTCAAGCTACATGCTTAGGATGTCAAATTATTCAAAAGGTGATTGGTGCGATACTGTTGATGGTTTATATTGGAGATTTGTTGAAAAAAATATCAAGTTTTTTGAATCAAATCCAAGACTTGCAGTGATGACAAGATCTTTAACAAATATGAATAAAGAACGAAAAAAGACTATTTTTAAAAGCGCAGAAGAATTTATAGATAGAAATACTGCCTAATCTTTATAGTCCAGGTCTTTTAGAAGAAATTTTATTGCAGGTTGTGTCATTTTCTTGGTGTTATGGTCTATACCTCTCATAACTGAAAATCTCCATCTCAAAGGCGTATTAAATTCGTTTCCAATTCTTATTAAGTGATCGAAATAATTTATTCCCCTATCGTACCGATTAGATCCCTGCAACATTGATCCTTTTGTCCTGTTGAGTGTTGAATGATTAGGATTATTATCCTTATCACCAAGAAGAAACAAAACTTCTTTTGACATAAGCCACTCTATTCTGCCAGGTTCTAGAGGCATATCTTTAATGCCATATGGAAAAGGCGAGCTCTCTATGAATGTATACCACCCCGCACTTCCGATTGCAGCTTTTTCAATGGCTTTATCAACGCCATACATTAAATATCTATGAACAAACTGCGATCCTCCTGAGAATCCATATATTAAGTATTGTTCTGAAGAAAGATTATATTTATTTTGAAAGTAGGCATAGAATTTTGCTATCGAATCATTTAACCAAACGCCTTGATCTTTAATGATTTTTCCAGAGTAAGATGCCATTCCAAGCGTAGCAAAATATGGATGATCATTTTTTTTAAAATGCGGCGCCACTAATATAACATTTTTATCTTCTGCAGCATCCAGCCACATTGATAGATATCTATCTGCGTCTCTTGACGCTCCATGAATTATAAAAAGTACTTTAGTTTCGGTATTTACTTCTGCGGGCAAGACATAGAGAAGATCGACATCAGCTTTTTCCCAAGCAGAATATCGCACCACACTATAATCATAGGAAAAACTATTATTAGCTAAAAAAAATATTAAAAAAATTTTCAGTAATTTTGAATATTTCATCATTTTATTCTATCAATGAATTTTAAAATATAGGTTAAAATATGAAATTAAATTTATTAAAAAATTGAAAAATTACTCTGAAATCGTAAAAAGCATCCATAACTCAAAGTATAAAATAACTTTTGTATCAAGTGGTGGAGGAACTAATGCCATATCGTCATTGCTAGAGGTTCCTGGAGCCAGCAATACTATTCTTGAATCTTACATACCATATTCAAAAGAATCGATGGATAAATTCTTAAATAAAACTCCTGATCATTACTGCTCACTCGATACATGTTTAAGTATGGCTGCAAATGCTTATAAAAAATCACTTGAAATTAGTGATAAAACAAAATCAAAATATTTACTTGGCCTTGCAATTACAGCAAATCTTGCCACAACATATGAAAAAAAAGGAGATCATAAATTTTTTATTGTGATTCAAGCAGATGATTACACAGAATATCTTGAATGTTTCCTTGAAAAAGGAAAAAGGTCTCGAAACGAAGAAGAAGAGTTAATTACAGAATGTGCTATAAGTCTTTTATCAAAATCATGTGGACTAGAATATCCTCTGCCAGAGCCTGGAGAAGAAATTAAAGTAAAAAAGGTTACTGCTGAAAAGCCTTGGAAAAAATTATTTAATAATAAGGTGGGTTATATATCAAATAATAAAAATAACCCTGAACTTATATTTCCAGGTTCATTTAACCCATTACACGAAGGTCACTTAAAGATGCGAGAACTCGCTGAGAAGAAAACAGGCATGCATACAACATTTGAAATATGTGCGAAGAATGCTGATAAGCCACCGCTAACATATGTTGAAATTAAAAGAACAATTGATCAATTTCAAAATGATGAAAGTTGGATGTTAACTTCAGCAGGTAGATTCAGTGAAAAAGCAGAAATGTTTCCAAATTCAGTTTTTATAATTGGGGCAGATACTTTAATGCGAGTATTTGATGAAAAATTTTATAAAAATCATAAAGATATGATGGAGCACATTCAAAGATTCAATGATCATAATATTAATTTTTTAGTATTTGGAAGAAAAGTAGGTAAGAAATTTATTTCACTAAATAAAATTAACGTGCCAAAAATTATTGAGGACAGGTGTACAGGCTTTGAAGAAGACAGTTTTAGAGACGATATATCATCTACAGAGTTGAGATTGACTCAAAATAATTAGTTATGAGGCGGTAACTTTGCCTCGACAAACCATTCGTGAACTCTTTTAACTGGATTAAACTTTTTTAATCTCATTTTTTTGTTTTCGAGAGTAAACTTTCTAGTTTTAATTGCTGTGTAATGGTAGGTATGACTATCTCTAGTTTCATCCTCAGGAATTAAATATACTTTTGTTTGTTTTTTATCTGCCATAAGTGGTGATGATTATACACAATGTATTCAATAAATTTAGCTTTTATTTAAATTTTTGTAAAAACCAAGGTTGCCGTAAAGCGGCGTTCTTTCTTTCGTAATTACTCCTATAGAGACTAGCTCCAACATTTTTTTATGGCTTTGATATTTATTTGCCATGAAATTTTCTATAAATGCTTTTTTTTCAATGTATGGATAAAGCGATCTAATGAGACTTCCTGCAAGCAAAATACCATTACCACTTGAATACGTTAAAGATAAATCTGACAAAGTTTCTGCAAGACTCTTTAAGAAACCATTTATAACAAAAACTGCATCAGCATCATTTTTAATAAATTTCTCAAATATTTTTTCAGAAGAGATGGTATTGCCTGTTTTTAAATTATAGATTGATGCTATAGCTGTTCCAGAAATAATTTTTTCTAGGTTTAGATTATCCTCATTATTTAAATTGAAGTTTTTTTTAAGCAAAGACGATGCATTAGTTGTATTGCCAATTTCGGTAGGTAAAACAGTTTGATTGTTAATTGACAGAGCAGCGCCTAAGCCAGTTCCAGGACCAACAAACAATCTGTTCTGGTTGAATGGTTCTCCTTTTTTGATGTATTCAACACTATCCTTAATAAAGTCATAGCTATATGCTATTGCCTCCCAATCATTTAAAAGAAAACATTCTTTTATAGAAAATTTCTCTTTTATTTTTGTTGGATCAAAAGTATATTCCTGATTTGTCATTGAAATGACGTTATTGATTTTTGGGCCTGCAACAGAAAGTATTAAAACGTCGCTGTCATGTTTATTAATTAATTTTTCTAAAAAAGAGTCAAAGTTTTCTGGATCAAATGACGATTTTTCTATCTCTGATATATTATCATTGGAAGCATTTGCTACAGCATGACGCATATTTGTTCCGCCAATATCAACAAGCAATAAATTATCCATGAATTAATCCTGGTAGGTTAAACCGTATCCAAATTTATACAGAGGATAATATTCTTTTTGCTTAATATTTAGAGGATTGTTTGAATTCTTGCTTGGCCAAGAAAAAGGCAATTTACCTGAAAAATCATATTTAATATTATTTTGATTATCTGTAAATATTACATCATTGATACCTTCTACAGCTGTGCCAGGCAACCACAAACTTACAAAAGCATCTGAAAAATTTAGCTCCTGGTCAACAATGAGAGGTCTTCCAGAAATAAATAAAGAAACCAAAGGAATGCCATCTTTTGATATTTTCTTCATAGCCTTAAGAATATTCTTATTTTTAGGACTAAAATCTAGTGAGGTGATATCTCCCTCACCCTCAGCATACGGTGTTTCTCCATAAATAAATATGACTACATCTGGTTTTTGATCATAACTTCCATCATCTGAGTATTCCACTGAACCTCCAGACATCAAAACATTTTCTGAGATTGAATCAAATATACTTTGTGTATTTGGGAAGTCTTGATTTGAAATACTTGTGCCCTCCCATGTTTTACCTTGCCATGTTATTGTCCATCCACCCATTTGATTTTCAATTAATTTTGATTGAGGCCCGACAATAAGATATCTTTTTTTAGGATTAAGAGGTAAAACTGAATTCTTATTTTTGAGCATTACAAGAGACTCTCTTACAGCTTGCCTTGCCAATTTTCTATGTTCAGAATCTCCTATAAAATTCTCATTGAATGCATGAGGCACTCTGCCATCAAATAATCCAAGATGTTTTTTTACACTGAGTATTCTAGCTACTGCGTCATCAAGTCTTTTCTCAGAAATTACTCCAGACTTTACTTGATCATAAGTGTTCCAATACAAAGCCTCCCATTCAGTTGGCACCATGTATACATCTACGCCTGCGTTAAATGCCTCAGGACAATTTGCATCCTCACATTCAGGTAATTGACCATGTCCATTCCAGTCTCCAACTACAAAACCATCAAATTCCATCTGTGATTTTAAAATATCATCTAAAAGATACTTATTCCCGTGACTTTTAATTCCATTCCATGAGTTAAAACTTGCCATTACTGATATAGCACACACATCTATTGCATCATAGTAAGGCTTCCCATGGATGTTTTTAAGAGATGACTCATCGATAATTGTATCGCCCTGATCAACACCATTATTTGTTCCACCATCACCTAAGAAATGTTTTGCAGTTGCCAAAACATGATACTTATCTAAGAATTTTTCATTTTCGCCTTGTAATCCAATAATAAAGTTTTTACCTAATTCAGATACTAGACTTGCATCCTCAGAATATCCTTCATATGTTCTGCCCCAAAGATCATTTTGTGGCACAGCAATTGTTGGAGCAAAAGTCCATATAATTCCTGTTGAAGCTACCTCTTTTGCGACAGCAGCTCCAATTTGCCTCATAAGCTTTTGATTTTGAGCTGCTCCTAATCCTATGTTATGTGGAAAAATTGTTGCACCAATTACGTTATTATGGCCATGTACAGCATCTGTACCCCATAAAATTGGTATCTTCACACCATCAACGACTGTTGATGCATCATAGTACTCCTTACTTAGATTTTTCCAGTCATCAATATTGCTATTTTTATTCTTATTTGGAAATCCGCCTCCTCCATTAAGAATAGTTCCAAGATGAAATTTCCTAACTTGTTCTATAGTTATGCTGTTGATCTCAGGCATGATTATTTGACCTATTTTTTGCTCAAGACTCATTTTAGAGATCATTTCATTAACAAAATTAGAATGATTAGGTAATTTACAATCATTCGAATCAGACCAATCAATTTCAGCTGAAAGAAAAGAGCAAAATACTATCAATAAAAATAATTTTTTCATTTTTTAAGCGAGTGTTATGTAAATGATTGCAAGAACAAAAACAATTACACAAGTATTAAAATTAAAAGATTTTGAAGTTGAAAAATTTATACTACTTAAGTCAATCGCTTTTGCTTGATCCTTATAACCTTGCAAATATGATGTATACCAACATCCAATTGAAGATAAGACAAAGACTATTGTCATTCTGTGAATAAATGGTAAGTCTGGATAAATCAAACTAATTAAGACAGAAGCGAATAGAGAAATTAATGCTGCAATTAAAACTGACATCGATGTAGCTTTTTTCCAAAATAAAGCAACTAAAAATATAACAACAATCCCAGGTGAAAAATATCCAGTGAAGTTCTGAATATATTGAAAAATTGATTCGAAGCTACCTAAAAGTGGTTTTGCTATTAATGTTGCTATTAAAAGTGAAATTACAACTGTATATCTACCCACTTTTATTAAACTAGCTTGATTATGCTCTTCGCCTTTGAAGTATCTATATATATCCATCGTGAATATTGTACTTATGCTATTACTCATTGAAGCAAGTGATGAAACTATAGCAGCTATCAACGCTGCAAATGTAAGGCCCAAAAGTCCATTTGGAAGTAAAGACATCATAGTTGGATAAGCTTGATCGGATTTTTCAAGAACAGGAAAAAGAATAGCTGCACATATACCTGGAAGTACTATTACAATCGGCATTAAAAGTTTCAAATATGCAGCAAACATAACTCCTTTTTGAGCTTCTTTGATTGATTTGGCTCCTAGCGCTCTCTGGGTGATGTATTGATTGAATCCCCAATAAAAAAAGTGACCAATCCAAACACCTAATCCAAATAATATCCAAATACCTGGTAAGTTTTTGTATGAGGGATTATCACTCGAAAGTATCATGTCAAATTTTTCTGGCATTTGATCAAATACTATTTTCATACCATTAACAACTCCAGTTGATTCAGAAATTGTATTTAGCGCAATAAAAGATACTGCTAAACCACCAAAAATTAATAGAACAACTTGAACAACATCTGTCATTGCAACTGCTTTAAGTCCTCCTGAAAGTGAGTAAGCCAATGAAAATAAAGCTAAAACAACGAGGCCATAAAATAAATCCAATCCAGTTAATGCATTTATTGCAAGAGAACCAAGCCAAAGAACAGAAGTTAAATTTATGAAAATGTATACTATCAGCCAAAAGAAAGACAAAACTAGGCTAACGCTTTTATCAAAGCGTTGTTCAAGAAATTGTGGCATCGTATATATTTTTTTTTCTAAAAATAATGGCAAAAAATATTTAGCCATTACTATTAGAGCTATTGCTGCCGTAAGCTCCCAAACCGCAATTGCCATTCCAACAATAAAGCCCTGGCCCGACATTCCAATGATTTGTTCAGCAGAGATATTTGCTGCAATCAATGAAGCGCCAATTGCCCACCATGGCAATGATCTACCAGCCAAGAAATAATCTTCTGCACTTCTTTCTGAGCCTCTCTTACTTCTTGAAACGTAAGTAGCTAGGGAAATGATTCCAATACAATATAAACCTACTATCACCCAATCTAGTGCGTTAAACATATGTCTAGCCTAATTTTTAGAAACCATATTGTAACAATTATTTGAAGGAGTCTTCTAAAAATTTTGTGTCATTAAGAACTTCAGATAGATGATTTATAAACTGAATTGCATACACTCCATTTATAACTCTGTGATCATACGATAAGGATACTGGAAGCATCTTAACAGTCTCTAATTTAAGTTTATCTAACTTTAAAAAATCAAATGTTCTAGATAATCCCAAAATACCAACCTCAGGCGGATTTATTATGGGTGTAAAGAACTTCCCTCCAACACCACTGAGGGAGGATACCGTAAAAGATGCACCTTGAAGATGTTCGTTTTTTAAACGTCTCTTTTTTGCTAAGTCTGCCAATTCCTTGACCTCACTGGCTATATTTGAAATTGTCTTTGAATCAATATTTTTTATATTAGGAACAATTAACCCATACTCTGTGTCAACAGCAACTCCAATGTTAATAAAATCTTTGAAGATAATGGTATTGAGATCTTTAGAGAGCGAAGAATTCATCATTTCATATTCTTTTAAAGACACTGACAAACCTTTTAATATAAAAGCTAGAGGTGATATTTTTACTTTATATTTTTTGCATAGTTTTTCCCTTATTTTCATTAGCTTTGAAATATTGATTTCTTCATGTTGCGTTACATGAGGAATATTTACCCAAGAAGAATGAAGATTGTCTAAAGACGTTTTCTGAAACTTTGTTAAATCAACTTCTTTGGTATTACCCCATTGAGAAAAATCAATATCTGGTTGAGTGCTTTTGAATGTTTGTTCTTGAGGTGAAGAAAGAATATTTTTTACGTATTGATGAAGATCTTCTTTTAAAATTCTACCCTTAGGTCCCGAACCGGCAACCAAAGATAGATTAATTCCAAACTCCCGAGCAAGCTTTCTTGTAGCGGGACCTGAATGGATATTTTTAGACTTATGATTATTTAAATTAATTACATTAGATTCTTGTTTGGACATTACATTCGCAGCATCATCGACAGCTGATGGAGGATCATCCATAAATGTTTTTTTATCAACAGAAACTTCTTCTTTGGTATCTATATTTGTTTTATCTACTTCTTTGTTTTCTCGAACCTCTATTTCTAAAAAAGGCATGCCTACTTTGACTTTGTCACCTACATTCAAAATGACTTTATTGACAATACCATTCACAGAAGATGGTATTTCCATAGCAGCTTTATCAGTTTCAAGAATTAAAATAGGTTCTTCGGAATCTACCTCTTGTCCAGATTCTACGCATACCTCTATAACTTCAACTTCATCAAAATCTCCATAATCCGGCAAATTAATTGTTTTTAGGTTTGACACTATATTTCCCAAGGATTTGGTTTGTTTGAATCAATACCAAGTTCTTTGTAGTAATTCTCGATTTGGTTTTTATCGATTTCGTCATTCTTATATAAAGCATAAATAGCAGCTCTTGCTATGCTTTTAGAATCAACTTCAAAAAAATCTCTTAAAGTTTGTCTTGAATCACTTCGTCCATATCCATCAGTTCCTAGTGTTGTATATGAGGAATGGATATATGGCCTGATTTGTTCCGCGTATGATCTCATGTAATCAGTTGCAGCAATTACTGGAACATTACTATCAGAAAAACATTCTTCAACATAGGTCAGTTTCTGTTTACCACTTGGATTTAATTGATTGTATCTTTCGATCTCCATCCCATCTTTTCTCAGTAAATTAAAACTTGTGACACTCCATACTTGTGCTTTTATTTTAAATTTAAATAATATATCTTTTGCTTTTAACGCCTCTCTTAAGATTGCCCCTGACCCTAGCAGCCTAACATCATATGATTCATTATCTGATAATACATACATACCCTTTATGATTCCCTCTTCACAATCTTTTGGCATTTCGGGATGCGTGTAATTCTCATTAATTGTGGTGATGTAATAAAAGTAATTTTCTTGATCAATATACATTTTTTTAATGCCGTCTTTCACAATTGTTGCTACTTCATATGCATATGTTGGGTCATATGATAGACAGTTAGGAATTGTAGATGAGAGTATATGACTGTGGCCGTCTTGATGCTGTAAACCTTCTCCATTAAGAGTTGTTCTCCCAGATGTAGCACCAATTAAAAAACCTTTTGCTTGTGCATCACCTGCAGCCCAGGAAAGATCATGCACACGCTGAAATCCAAACATAGAATAAAACAAATAAAAAGGCACCATTGGAAAATCATAATTTGAGTAGGCAGTTGCTAATGCAGTCCATGCGCTAAATGCACCAGCTTCAGTTATTCCCTCTTCCAGCATTACACCATCCTTTGATTCCTTGTACCACATTACCTTATCTGCATCTTCTGGTTCATATTTCTGACCTGCAGATGAATAAATACCTACTTGCCTAAATAAAGCCTCCATGCCGAAGGTTCTAGCTTCATCAGGAACTATAGGGACTATTCTTTTGCCAATTTCAGGATCTTTAAGTAAATCAGTAATTATTCTTACAATTGCCATGGTTGTAGAAATTTTTCGATCACCACTTGACTCAAGTAGTCTCTCAAAAGGTTTGTCGCTTGCAATTGAGAGTGGATCCGATGAGGTTCTTCTTCTTGGAATGAATCCACCCAATGCTTCTCTTGTTTTCTTGAGGTATTGTATCTCTGGTGAATCTTCGGGCGGTCTAACATATGGTAATTTCTCTATTTCTGAATCTGGTACGGGAATATTAAACTTATCTCGAAAAGATTTTATATTATCCATAGATAACTTTTTTACTTGGTGGGTAGTATTATCAGCCTCTCTAGATCCAGTCCCATATCCTTTAGTTGTAAGGGCAAGAATTACTGTTGGTGCTCCTTCAGAATTAACTGCTTTATGATAAGCTGCATAAACTTTATATGGATCGTGTCCTCCTCTATTTAACTTATAAATATCATCATCCGATAAGTCTTTTACCATTTCCAGAACTGAAGGATCTTTCGCAAAAAAATTCTCTCTCGTATAAGCGCCACCTTTTGCTTTAAAGTTTTGCAACTCTCCATCTACTACAACATCCATTAAATCCTGTAATTTACCCTCAGAATCTTTTGCCATTATTGGATCCCAGAATCTACCCCAAACTACTTTAATGACATTCCAACCTTCACCTCTAAAGGAACCCTCAAGTTCCTGAATAATTTTTCCATTTCCCCTCACAGGCCCATCTAATCTTTGTAGGTTACAATTAATAACAAAGATTAAGTTTTCAAGTTTTTCTCGTCCTGCTAATCCAATTGCTCCCTTTGATTCAGGTTCATCCATTTCACCATCACCACAAAATACCCAGACTTTACGATCATTTCTTGGGACAAGACCTCTTGATGACAAATAACGCATTACATGTGCTTGATAAATTCCAAGAATGGGTCCCAAACCCATAGAAACAACTGGAAACTGCCAATACTCCGGCATTAACCATGGGTGAGGATAAGACGACAATCCAGGCTTAGTCACTTCTCTTCTAAAATTATCTAAGTCTTCTTCATCGAGATATCCTTCTAAAAAACTTCTTGCATAAATTCCAGGTGAACTGTGTCCCTGATAGTAAATCATGTCTTCAAGTTGATCATTTGACCCTCTGAAGAAATAATTAAATCCCACATCATATAAAGTTGCGGCTGAAGAAAATGTAGCTATATGCCCACCAAGCTCATCATCATTCATATTTGCTCTCAATACCATTACTAAAGCGTTCCATCTAATTAATGATCTTATTTTTCGCTCCATAAAAAGATCGCCAGGCATAGGAGCTTCTTCTTTAACAGAAATCGTATTTTTAAATGGTGTAGTTAAATTATATGAAGGTATAGCACCTTCTTGGTTAAGTCTTTCAGCGATTTTTGTAAGAAGATATGATGCTCTATCAAGTCCTTCTTCCTCAATGACGCTATTAATGGCTTCAAGCCACTCACTAGTTTCAATTGGGTCAGAATCTTTTTGTCTCAAAATAAACCACTAATAAAATATTACTAAGATATATTATATGTATATTTTGTATTTATTTAAGACAAAAAAAAACAGAGTTAAACTCTGTTTTCTTAGATCGAGTTCCTTAGGGGTCTAAAGTGAGATTTTCTTTAGCTCCTTGAGTCCTTTCTCTTGAACTCTTGGTGGATTTACAAGCTCTTTTTTATCGCCGACTCTTGTAAATGCTTTCACCCTTCGGTCTCTTCCTTCAGCTTCTCTCTAGGTCTCCCGTCTGCAGTTGGTCACTAGTCGGTTGCTGTTGGTACTATTTATATTACTCCAATTAGAAAAGTTGTCAACACTTTTTTTTAAAAAAAATTACTTTTTTTTACAGTTAAAAATTGGTGGTATTTTTTTATAAATTATAAGTTTAATATATATAAATTATGAATAGATTCTTAGGCATAAAAGAACCATTAAAAAAATATAAAACTAAATCTAAATCGCTCAATAAAATATCAGAAATTGCATCTCATCTTCCAAAATTACTTTTAACAAATCAAGTTCAAACAACTATAGATGCTTTAGACAAAAAAGCTTTTTCGGTACAAAAAATAATTAAAAAGAATTCTGTAAAAGAAATTAATTTAGCTATGTCACAAATTAGTTTTATAGCCCATGCATATATTTGGGGTGGCTCAAAACCCAGACAAGTTCTTCCTGAGGTGATTTCTAAACCATGGGTGGATCTATCAAACTATCTTGGTAGACCTCCTATTCTAAGTTATGCAAGTTATTGTCTTGATAACTGGTACAAGATAAATCCTAAAAAACCAATCACACTAGATAACGTTGCTCTAATTAACAATTTCTTAGGTGGTGTTGATGAGGATTGGTTTGTTACTATTCATGTTTGCATAGAAGACGCAGCTGGTGGTGCAATAGAAGCTGCAAAAAAATTATCTATGATGAACAAAAATAATTCTCATAAAGATTTTTTAGATGAATTAAAAAAAATTAAAAAGTCACTTAAAAATGTAAATAGTATATTTTCAAAAATGCCAGAGAAATGTGATCCATATGTCTATTACCATAGAGTAAGGCCATACATATTTGGAACAAAAGATAATCCTGATTTAAAGAAAGGGTTAATTTATGAAAATCAATTTGATAATAAGCCTCAGTTTTTTAGAGGTGAAACTGGCGCACAAAGTAGCATCATACCTTTTTTAGATGGAGCTTTAGGTATATATCATTCAAACGACAACTTAAAACATTATCTAAATGAGATGCGTGATTATATGCCGCCAAAACACAGAAAAATGATTGAAGATGTTGAAAAAACATCTCAAGCTAAAAATTTAATTCACAAATCAAAAACACTTACACATGAATATAATTTGTGTCTTGAAGAAATTAGGAAATTTAGGGCA
Organism: uncultured SAR86 cluster bacterium; assembly: GCA_902628085.1. Taxonomy (GTDB): domain Bacteria; phylum Pseudomonadota; class Gammaproteobacteria; order Magnimaribacterales; family D2472; genus SAR86A. The sequence continues at coordinate 132,835 of CACOLO010000004.1, read as the reverse complement.
AAACATCTTGAATATGCTGCATCCTACATACACAAGCAAGCTCAAATGAATTCCAATGTGGGTACTGGTGGATCAACAGTTAGGGGAACTGGTGGTACGCCCTTTATGAAATATCTTAAAAAGCATAGAGATGAAACTCATAATCAAAAGATTTAGATTCCTTCAACAATTGATACATATCTAACAGCTGAGTCCTTTACATGATCTAGTGCAGATTGATAGTCTGACGATTCATAGCATTTAATGGCATCATCATAACTTTCAAATTCGACAACAACAGTTCTGTCAAAACCAAAATTTTCAAATTCTTTTTGATTGCCGCCCCTGACTATAAATTGCCCGTCATATTTTTTGATAATTTCAGTAGCCAAATTTATGTATTTTGAATATTCCTCAGTATCAACCAATTTTGCTCGCACAACCCAATAGCCTTTTTTCATATCATTTTCTTTTTAATCTCATCTCATGAAGAATTGGCTCAGTATATCCGCTTGGTTGCATCCTTCCCATTATGGCAAGATCACATGCTGCTTTAAATGCAATACCATCATAAGCAGGTGACATTTTTTTATAGTTAACATCATCTTTATTTTGCAAGTCTACGACTTTTGCCATTTTTTTCATTGTCTCAATTACTTGCTTTTCAGAACAAAGTCCATGATGAAGCCAGTTTGCAATATGTTGGCTAGATATTCTGCAAGTTGCCCTGTCCTCCATCAATCCTATGTCGTTTAGATCTGGTACTTTGGAACAACCTACCCCCTGATCAACCCATCTGACGACATAACCAAGAATCCCTTGAGCATTATTATCAAGCTCTTCTTGTATTTCCTCAGCTGAGGGCATTTCATAACTTTTAATTAATGGAATATTTAAAAGGTCATTTAAGCTAGCTTTATCTCTGTTTAAAATTTTATCTTGTTCACTTTGAACATAAATTTGATGATAATGAATAGCATGGATTGTTGCGGCAGTTGGAGAAGGAACCCAGGCACAATTTGCTCCAGATCTTGGATGAACTGATTTAGCTTTGTACATTTCTAACATCTCATCAGGCATGGGCCACATTCCTTTGCCTATTTGTGCATTCCCTTTAAATCCTGTTTCAAGACCGATATCAACATTCCAATTTTCGTATGCATTAATCCAATTTTCTTGCTTCATCTTAGCTTTTGTAACCATGGGACCTGCTTCCATACTAGTATGAATTTCATCACCAGTTCTATCTAAGAAACCAGTGTTAATAAAAATTACACGATGTTTTGCTACCTCTATACACTCTTTTAAATTGACAGTAGTTCTTCTTTCCTCATCCATAATTCCGACTTTTACTGTGTTCATAGGTAAATTAAAAGCATCTTCAATCGCTGCAAAAAGATCACATGTGAATTTAACTTCTTTTGGACCATGCATTTTGGGCTTAACAATATAAATACTTTTTGTTTTTGAGTTTTTGTATTTTCCGTTTCCAACTAAATCATGGATTCCTATGCATATTGTGAATACTGCATCCATTATTCCTTCAAATACTTCATCACCATTCTTATCTCTTACTGCAGGATTAGTCATTAGGTGACCAACGTTTCTTACAAGCAGCATACTTCTTCCAGGCAAAAGTATCATTCTTCCATTTTTAAGTAAGTATTTACGGTCAGGATTAAGCTCTCTGGTAATAGATTTTCCACTTTTATCAAATGTTCTTTTTAGATTACCTTTCATTAAGCCTAACCAATTTCTATAAACAATTATTTTGTCTTCATCATCGACTGCAGCAACAGAATCTTCACAATCTTGGATAGTTGTTATAGCTGACTCCATCAAAATATCTTTTATTCCAGCTGGATCTTCTTGACCAATGGGATGATTTTTATCTATCTGAATTTCAAAATGGAGATTATTATTTTTAAATAAAAGTCCGTATGCTCCTTCTCCTTTATCCATGTAACCAATATATTTTTCCTTTTCCTTGAGGTTTACTTTTTTTCCATCATTAAGGGTCATTAATATTTCACTGTCTACAAATTCAAAATTAATAACATTTTCGTACTTGCCAAATTGAAGGGGTATTGTGTTATCGAGAAATTCTTTTGAAAAAGCAATAACTTTATCTCCTCTTATTGGGTTATATCCACCTTCTCTTTGAGCTCCATTTGACTCACTAATAATATCTGTTCCGTATAAAGCATCGTATAGACTGCCCCATCTTGCATTAGAAGCATTCAATGCGAATCTAGCATTCATTACTGGAACAACTAATTGAGGACCTGCAATCTTTCTTATCTCTGGATCAACATTCCAAGTTTTAATTTTGAAGTCAGAGCTTCGAGGATAAATATAGCCAATATCAGTTAAGAAGTTTTTATATTCTTCAATATTGAAATCTTTATTTTGAATGTGCCAGTTATCAATTTTTTTTTGCAGATTTTCTCTTTCATTAAGCAGTTCTCTATTTCTTTCAGAAAATCTTTCGACAATATCCTCAAAAGTTTTCCAAAAGTAATCTCTTGAGATGTTTAATCCAGGCACTAGCTCATTTTTTACAAATTCATCTAAGCTAGGCGAAATTTTTAAATTATTAGTCGCGCTCTGTTCAAGGTTTTTTTCACTTGATAGAAATTTTTTTATAAATTTATTTAAAAAATTCATGCTGCAATTATATCAATTTGATAGCATTAACCAATAATACATATTTAGTTGTTAGTCTATAAATGTGGTCTATAGTTCCATATTTTATTTGTCATATATTTAATTATCTGAGTATTCTTCATAAGATAATTTCTCAAAAAAATTAAAAGCGGATTTTTTAAATGATTAAGCTTTCCTTGATTAAGTGAAGATTTAGCTACAAATTGTATTCTCTTTTGCCTAAGCCGCTGATAGTTAATTTGAATATCCTTTATAGAACTATACTTTGAAAATAAATTACCTAATAAAAATGAATCTTCTAAAGCAAGACAACCACCTTGACCAATAAATGGCACAATTGGATGAGCTGCATCTCCCAAGAAAGTGATATTTTCTGAAAATAATAAATTTATTTTTGGTCTAACGAAAACACCCCATTTATAAATTTCATTCGTAACCTGGAGGTGTTTATATTTCATTAAAATTTCTTGGGGTATATCCTCTCTAAGATCTTCATAGGTTCCTTTTGCATACCATGATTCCTCATTTTTTTTATTTTTTTTAACAGCTGCAACAAAGCTTGTTTTTTTTTCATTGATTGGGTAAGTGACAACATGAAAATTTGGGCCTAAATGAAAATTAATATCTTGTTGTTTTTGATCCAAAATAGATCTCCATACCGAATAGCCACTATATTGTGGTGTACTACTTTCCAAAGTTTTAAATCTACAAATTGAATTAATGCCATCACATGCAGCAATATGATTAACTTCATATGATGAACCATTTTTAAAAAAGACCTTTTTGGTTGAATTATTTATATTAATAAGTTCATGATTAAAACAAAGCTCTCCACCAGTATCTATGTATTTATTTAGTAATAGATCATATAAAGATTTTCTTGAAGTTGTTACAACATTACTTTCAAAAGATGTAATCTTTTTAGAGCCTGAAAAGAAAATTGCTTTTTGGGGATTGCCAGAAATTGTTCTTAAGTTATCCAATATCTCCAATTCACTTAAAACGTATTGGCCATTTTTTGATATTGAAATGCCAGCTCCATATTCACTGACAGATGAAGACTTCTCAAAAATAACAGATTTTATATTTTGTTTATTTAGTATGATTCCTAAGGCAAGACCTGATATACCTGCTCCAATTATTGCGATACTATTTTTGTAAATTTCCACTAAATTATTATGCCCATTTATATCCAAAAAAAAAGGGAGCCAAAAGCTCCCTAATATCAATGATTCAATAATCTATTGCATCGCCATACCAGAATATGATCTTGCATTAGTACATGAAAAACCTTGAAGATTATCATAAGCCTCTGAATCATATAGTTTTTCATAAAACAGGTCAGCATTCTTACCTCTTTCAGAAATTGAGGAAGTGTACATAAGTCTTATAAAATCAACGCCATCAGGTAAAGCCATACCAGCATCTGGAAAAATCATTTTTCTGCCAACTGTATCTCCTTGAGAAGCTGCATAAACTGCAAAGTCTTTGTATGCATCATAAACTTGTCTTGCTGTATATCCTTCTGCCATAGAACAATCAGCATATGTTGCATACATCATATTTCCAGCATCTGTGCTTGCTGGTTCAGAAACGACCCACTGCCATGTATCAACCTGACGAGAATTTGTGACAGGTAAAGATTCTAATAATTTTGCACCACCACCTGTAATCCAAGTCTCAAGTCCATTAAATTGCTCACTTGGTGTTGGCCAAGTATTTACCCATAGAACCTCAACTTCATCTAATTCTGAATGAAAATAAGGCTGAAGTATTGCAACAGTCATATTATCGTATGTGCCATCTTTCGACTCAGCCCACTTAGCAAACTTGCCATACCATGCTGTTAAATCATCAACATCTTTATTATCGTTAAATGTTCCTACGTAATATTCTGCTTTATTTGCATCAACTTCATATTTAGGCTCATAATCCTGAGCATTTATTGATACGCTTAAAACAAAAATTAAGCTATAAATATATTTCATAATAATTTCCTCTCCTTAAAAATAAGTAATATACCATTTAAAAGAAGAGTTATATTTCAAATTATGTATTTTTTTGCATTTAATTGATTTTTCCATAAAGGTTAAATTGGGATACAAAGTTCCACACCTCTGAGCTTGCACTTATTCCATAATTTGCAATTCTTGGCCATGTATGTCCCATTGAGCTATGTAAATATAATTTTACATTTACATCGTTAAGACAGTTTTTATATTCTTGAACGTTTATCACATATCCTTCACTGATATTTTCAATGGTGGTTTCGTCTGGCTCGGTGGAGCAAGAGTTATACTCAGACCAATATTCCATAACCTTAGGAATACTCTCCATGTAAGATAAACCATTATATGGAACTGTATAATCAAGCAACCCATGGATCTGTAATATTGGAGTTGCATGTGTTGGATTACAATTAGCAAAAGTCTCAGGCGTCATTGATCCAGTAACAGAAGCAATTGCTGCTATTTTAGTACTTAAATTACAAGCAAGGTGGTAGCTCATAAATCCACCATTTGACATGCCTGAAGAATAAATCCTGGTTTGATCAAGATTTATTTTATTTTTAACTAGTTCGATTACAGTATCTATAAATTCAATATCTTTAACATTGCTACCAACTGTCCAGCCCCCAACATTCCAATGAGAGGATGAATTTGTTATCGCTGTATTCATTGGTGCGCCTTGAGGATAGACAACAATGAGATTATTCTCGTCAGCGATGGGAATATAATTTGTATAACTAAAATGATTTCTAGCAGTGCTTCCATACCCGTGCAACGCAAATAGCAAAGGAATACTTTTTTCATTATTAAGATTATCTGGTACATAAATAAAGTAATACCTTTGTAATCCATCATGAGTTAAATCACATCTTCTGAGTTTATTGTTCCATGAAGTAATTTCACAACTCTCTGAGATGGAAGTTACTATTGGATTTGAGTTATTTGAATCATTCGGTGAACTATCTGAAGATCCACCTCCCCCACAAGAAACAATAAAAAATAATATGAGGAATAAAATAATTCTTTGAAAATGGTGCGGTACGCCGGTCTCGAACCGGCGGCCTTCTGCTTGGCAAGCAGACGCTCTACCAACTGAGCTAGTACCGCATTGGGAAGTTAATATACATTCTAAAGATAAAGCTTTCAAGAATTTAAATATGCTTTGATAAATTAAAAAAAAATGTTTTATTTAATTTTAATTTCATTAATTTTTTTGAGGAATTTATCCTCTTGAGAAAACAATATAAAGTAAGCTACATCGACTTCAAATGGAAGCGCTATTTCCAATTCAGCATCAACATATCCACCAAAAAAATCACGGTCCTCAAAATCTATATGTTGTGCATGTATATAAAAAGGATCACCCAGACCAATCATGAATATTTCTTTTTTACTTCTATCTAGAACTTGCAAAGCATATTTATCAGAAGATGAGAGCATCTTCATATTTTTAATTGCAACTGTTGAAGGCTTACCAACTCTAGAATCTTTTATTGAAATCCCAAATCGACTCCCTTCAATTCTATAAATTTGAGCATTGATTTCATCATGGAGTGAATAGTAATCTTTTTCAAAATCTTCCTTTAACATTGGTGGAAGATCAGCTATTAAATCTATACACAAAAACAAAATTAATAATGTCTTTAAAATTCTTACCATTTTTCCCAATTAATCCCCCATGTTACGCCCATTGGACCTCTCATGTACCCATAGTTAAACTGACTATAAGTTGATGGATCAGGATCATATGACCAAGAGCAGCGATTATTAGAATTGTATTCACACCAATAAAAGTAAGACTGAAAGGCGCCTTCATAAAAGTCAGTATTATCAAGAACATCGTCACTTGCAGTAATTGTTCCAGTCAGATCAACAGCTTTTGCAGTATATATTTCCACACTATTATCTGCAGGCCTATCAAAAATAACAGTTTTTTGATTTTGTTTTGAAGTATCTTCCACTCCATTTTTGAACCATTTGAGTGTAATTTTAGATGTGTCGTATTCAACATCCAAAGCTATTTCAAATCCAACATTGGCCTGTCCAGCGTCTTTGACAAGTCGAACATCATCATTATCGTAAAAGCCTTGATTTTGAATTGAGCCTACTGCAAAACCTTCGACATTTACTGGTCCATAACCAGCACTAGTGCATTTATCCATTACAGAACAAAATGTTGGTCTATAATTGTCATAAAGACCATAATAATTTCCTTCAAATAAGCCAACACCACTACATTCAGGGTTCTTTCTAACAAAAGTATATGTATTGTTTCCATTTGAGTCTGTTGTAGTCCTCCACTCGTTGATAAAACAATCACAATCAGCAATGTTAATACCAAGATCATCCCAATCAGCGATAGTTCCGTCTCCGTAGTTGTAACAAACCTGAATATCTTTACCTAAAACATTTAGTTGATCTGGAATGTGGTGATTCCATTTTAAAATAGAGAGATCTGACTGAGTTGTTGTATTAACATTGTATCCTCTGTCTGTTAAATCTCTTTCATCAGTTCTATATTCATCTCCCATATATCCGTGAGCATGACCAAGTTCATGCATCAATGTATGTCTTGTTCTTTCAGGATCTGTATCACGAATTCGTTGAATATTTTTATATCCTTGATTCACGCCTCTACCAAGACCTGAATCAGGATTAACTGCTTTTGTAAGAATTGAAACTAAGACATTATCCGGTAACATTACATCAAAAATTGCTTCATCTAATTCGCTTATACAATAAATGTCTTCGTCAAAATCATAGCAACCAGTTCTAACTCCAACTGGAGATGAGCCATCTGGATCAACAGGTTCAGCTGATACTACTGTAAAATAATCTTCTCCAAAAAATTCTGATGCATCCGATGCATTTAACTTATTTACTGATGCAATTAGCGCTCTTCTGTATAAACTAATATCCGTATTGCCATCTAATGAATCACCAATAAATAAATATTTTGTTCTTCCTGTTGATTGAGGATTTCCAATTAAATAATAAACGTAGTAATCTTTTTGAGTTTTTGCGCCGCCATCATACCCATCCTCGGGATCATCATCTTGACTAATTGTAACCACCGTTTTGTTAGAGATATGCCATGTTGTGTATGTATCTACTCCGGTTAGACTTCCATCTGATACTATAATTTCTGCATCAAACAATCCTGCTGATGTTAGAGATGTTAAATCTAAAGTAATATCACCAGAACCACTCCCAGATGCAGTAAAAGTAGAGGGAACATCTTGACCATTTACCTTCGCGCTAAATGACAATTCGTCGTCTGAATTATCAACATCGCTATAGGTAACTGAAAATGAAGGATTCTGATCAAATAAAATACTATTTTCATCAAGCTCGTTATTTGAAACTATGCTAATTGAGGGAGGATCATTGATGGGATTTACTGTAATCGTAACAGTACTAGTCTGGGTAACACTTTTTTCAGATGCAGTAACACTATAAGTAAATGAATCTTCTCCATTGAAATTTGAATCAGGTGTGTATGTAACTGAACCGGATGATGATGAAATATTAATTTGACCATTCGAAGTTCCAGAAGTTAGCGAATATGTCAGCGTTACAGGTTCATTTGCTCTAGCTGCAAAAGAACCGTTAAAAATATTATCTTCATCAACTGAAATAGAATTTGGAGCAAGTGTTATTGCAAATGGAACACTAGCGTCACCTCCTCCTCCGCCACCACCACAAGAAGAGACAAGAACAAGAAATGCAATAAATTTTAAGGATTTCATTTACAGAAATTATACAAAAAAAAGAGGGCTAAATGCCCTCTTTTTTCGTTTAAATATATTTAAAACTTAACCCTGAATCCTGCTTTATAAATAGGTCCATGATCCTGATACAAGAATGTCATTTCTTCATATCTTGAGTAAAGCTCAACTTCAGAATCAGTTATATTAATTGCTTCAAAAAATACTTGGGTATTTTCATCAAGATTGTAATATGCATTGAAGTCTACTTGAGCTCTCTCAACAACATAGAGTGGATTATATTGATCCATGCCAGCATATGTTTCGCCTTTGAAGTTATACAAAAGTCTTACTGAAACTTTTTCATCTTCATAAAAGACTGAAAGGTTTGCAGCATCACCAAATCCAGGCAGAGCAAATTGCTCTCCTAATGCAGCTCTATCAGCATCGGTATCACCACCTACAAATGTTGCGTTTGCAACAACACCAAAGTTGTTTTCAAACAAATGTTGGATAGCAACCTCAAATCCATCAAGATCTCCACTGTATCTATTAATTGGTTGAGCTAAATTGAAGATATAAAAAGGATCATCAGAATTACCAAGGAATACTGCATTTCCATTTCCAGCATCTGGAATACAATCTGTTGAACCATTACATCCAAATGTAAAGCCTGTATTTACAAGCCATGCCCAATCATATGCATTTGACCAACCACAAGCCCAATAACCTTGATTTGCTGTCCATTGACATAATGCATCATCATTCTCAGGAACAATTAAAGCACCTCTAGGTCCGGCAGTTACATCTCGTACACCATTGAAAGGTCCACTTGTTAAACCAGCGCCATGATAATCTTCAATTTGTTTTACAAAATAATTAATAGCAAAATAGCTTCCTTCAGCATAGTAATGCTCATATGCAATATCAAAGTTTGTTGATTCATATGGCTGCAAATTAGGATTACCAGTTCCAATTGTAAGTGGGTATCTAGGATCAAATACTCCAACACTTACTGTAGAATCCATCTGTTCTAAAGATGGTCTTGCAATTGTTTTACTTGCAGAAAATCTTACAACTTTGTTTTCAGCTGGTTCTATTGTCATATTGAAATTAGGAAGAATATAGTCAGAACTACCTTCACCAGTATAATCTACCGGAGCTGTAACAACTCCAACCTTGTTCCCATACATAAATGCACCTAAACTCCATGCGGTATTAGTTGGGACAACTGTTGTTGCAGTTGAAGCTCTATCTTCCTCTTCATATCTGATACCAAGTTGAGCTCTAACTGGCATACCTGATGCAGTTTCAGTTTCAAAATTAAAGTTTACAAATAATGAATTTAGTTCTTCAACTATTATTCCATTTGAGTCTCTATCACCATAACAACCATCAACAACACCTCTAGTAGTTGTTCTACTCCCATCGTATCCAACATTTCCGCCAAGACCATTTGGGTTTCCGTCAGCATCAACTGCATCTTGAGCTATACAAGCTGCTGGCCATTGATAAGGGCTATTATTTGCGTTCCACCATGTTCCGTCAGCACCAGAGAAATCACCGACCATACCTGCGGCACCAAACCAATAAAGCGCATCCTCTTTGCTGATGTTTAAATAATAGAATGGAGTACCTGAACCTAAATATCCTGGGACAGACACTTTAGTCCAAACATCATCTGGCATGAATGCATATGTCATCATGATTGGATTACCATCTGCAATCTTTCCATTTATTAATTGATTGAACCATTTCTGATTTGTGAATTTTGTATTCATCTCAGAATAACCAAATTCAATAGATGTTAATGAATCCATAAAAATTTGATCGTTGTTATCCCATGTACCTATTAGTTGAAATTGATCAAGCTCGCTTTCTCTTTCTTGATAATTTAAGAAGGCCTGTCTTGGACCCATGTCACTACCATCAAATTCTGTCACGTCAATTGGAGTACCTTGGAAATTTTTATCCATATTCCAAGTAAGTGCACCTACTTTGTTTCTGCCGAAGTCGAATGATCTTTCTCTTAAGTAACCAGATGCTTCTTGCACTGGCCACCAACCCCAACCGGCCCATGCTCCGTTTGAAAATTGAAGAATATTGTTTTGAGTTCCACCAGGAGTACCTTTAAATGCTGCAGATGAATCATGATAATCAAGAACTATATTTAAATTATCATTCACCTGGTAATCCATGTTTAAGCCAATAGATTGATTATTATTATCTGAATTCCCATATTCGAAATCATTTTGCCAACTATCTCCATCTGGTGTTGCTAGAGAAGTACCAGAAATTACGGCGCCTCTCTCGTTAATAGAGGCAACTGTTGTATTCCATCCAGCAAAGTAAGAGCCAACAGTTATACCTGTGAAGTCAAAACTTGTGCTTGAAACGGTGTAATCAAGAGTAGTAACTAAATTACCGCTTTCCCACTGAAAAGTAGTTTGTAGATTATCTCTTTCACTTTGATTATCTTTAAATTTATAAGCAAGAGACTCAGGATAGAAAAATACTCCGTCAGCTCTTTTATTAGCAGAGGTAATTGATGCAGAACTAGGAATATGATTCCTTTCATTTGAAGGAAGCCAAGTAATCTCATTTGTACCTTCTTCTCTGTTATGTCTTTCTTGATGAGATCCTGAAATTGCAAAACCCCATTTAGAACCTTCAAACTCACCATTGGTTACGTAAATAAAATCCAACTCAGGTGTTAAATCATCTCCTGTGACATTCTTTGTGTGATTTTGTAACCTAAAGCTTACTGAACCACCTTTGTCTCCTTGGAGTGGTTTTGCAGTAACCATATTAATTGTTGATCCGAGTCCACCAGATGGCAAAACTGCGTTCGCAGATTTATATACTTCAACAGCTGCAACACCATGTGATGAAATATCACCAAAGTTAAACGATCTTCCTCCACCATACTGCGGTGGAACTGTAGGCATTGTCCTTCCATTTAAAGTAACTAGATTAAATTCTGGTCCCAAGCCACGAACTGTAACTTTTGTTCCTTCATCGTTACTTCTCTCAGTAGTGACACCCACTAACCTTGAAAGCGCTTCAGCTAAGTTTCCATCTGGAAATTTACCCAAATCTTCAGCTGTAAGTGCATCAACAACACCTACATTTTTTCTTTTAATTTCAATAGCATCTTTCAGACTTGATTTGATTCCTGTTACTACAACTTCCTCAACCTCTTCTTCTTCAGAATCTTGAGCTTGAACAAAGATAGATAGTGGCAGTAGTACCAATAAAGATAATAAATACTTATTCACATGAACCCCCTAGGTATGCTTAAAATTTTAAAGAGTAATTAGACTTTTTTGACTTAGCTATGTCAAGCAATTATGTATATATTTAAGTTATATAAATTATTAGTTTTCAATAAATTTAATTGTCTTCTCACCAAACTCTGACCACCATTCCATTCCCATCAAGTGAATTCTTTCTAAATTTTCATCAGAGTCGTCGTCTAGGAGCTTATTAACTTTTCCAAGAGGAGAATTTATCCTCAAGTAATTGTCATCAAAGAAGCTTTCAGATATCTCATTATGAATTTCGGAATCAAGCAACATGCCTATAATATCGTTTCTAAGCCAACCAACACCACCCCATTTTGTTGAATTTTCACCACTTATTTTATTTTTATTTTGTCCTGATCCAATGCTTAAAATTTTGATATTTTCGTTCTCTAAAATTTTTTTCGCATAGTGATATCCAATTAAAGTTGGATTATTGGTTACAACACTGCCATCGACCATCCATGATTTGTCTTGCATTTGATACGTAGGAAAATACATTGGAGCAGCACTTGAGGCTGCAACTGCATCTAAGAAGGTTACGTTTGGAGTATTTATTGAATCGTGAATGACGGATTCTCTTGATTCAATATTATAAGAAAGACACAAGAAAGGTTTATTTGACTCTTTCAGAGTGCTTTTGCCAAAAATCTCATTCAACATCTCTAACCTGCCTTCGTTTTCATAGCGAGGTCTTGCTTGAATAAGGCTAGCCTTATCCCAAAAAAATGATGATTTCATGATTTTATCTAAATAATGTTTTGACCAATATCTTTTAATCTTGTCAGCCGTAAAGCCACCATATGCAAAACAAGCTGCATTAAATGCTCCAGCACTGGTGCCAATAAACATGTCAAAAATATCTGAAACTTTTTTTCCACTTTCTGCTTCAAGTTTTTTTAGAAAAACTATTGATGCAATAGTTCTCACGCCTCCACCATCGAAACAAATTATTTTTTTATTTGAAAATCTTGTTAAAAAACTTAAAAAGTTCTTCATTGTCTATTTTGTTGAAGATTAATTATTTCTTTTCCAAGTTTTTCTGATGCAGATTGAATGCTCCCAAGATTGGTGACGTCTTTGAAACCTAAATCAATTAAAATCTTTGTTGCTTTCCCAGAGCGGTTTCCACTTCGACAATATAAATAAATTTTTTCATCTTTAGATATTGTGCCTACGATGTCAGAAATATTTTGCCATTCAATATTTTTTGAATTAATGATGTGGGCATTTTGGAATTCTTCTGGAGTTCTAACATCAATAATGACTTCTGATTTTATTATTAAACAAAAGCTAAATAAAGATAGCAGTAAAGTTGATCTATACACTTATGCCCAATCTTGTAAAATTAAATCCGATGCTTTTTCACCAATCATAATTGTTGGAGCATTTGTATTTCCACCTATTAATGTTGGCATTATTGATGCATCAACAACTCTTAAACCATCTACACCGTGTACCTTTAAATTATTGTCAACAACTGCCATGTCATCAGATCCCATTTTGCAAGTTCCAACTGGGTGATAGACTGTATCAGCATCTTCTCTGATTGCTTGTTCAATATCATTATCATCTTCTAGGTTGACTGGTCGCAGAGTATGCTTGGCAGTATATTTACTTACAGGATCCTTGTTTAAAATACTCATCATTTTTTTATAACCAGCTACTAGATCTGAAACATCATCTGGATGTGACAAAAACTTAGGGTCTATCAATGGATCATCAAGAGGATCTGCTGAATTAAGTGTAACCTCACCTCTCGATTTAGGTCTTAATAAACAAACATGACAACTAAGACCATGCCCCCAAACAGAGGTTCTTCCATGATCAATTACCATTGCAGGAGCAAAATGTAATTGTATATCTGGAATATTTTTCTGGTCACTGGATTTAATGAATCCCCCTGCTTCTGCAACAGTGGAGGTAAACATACCAACTTTTGCAAAAACATATTTAAGGATTTCAAGTGGAAACTTATAAAAAATTGATTTTAAAGAAAAACCAATTAGTTCAACTGAGTTGTATTTATGGACTGATAGATAATCAATATGATCCTGGAGATTCTTTCCAACACCAGGAAGTTCATGAACATGATCTATGTCGTGCTTGAGAATTTCTTCGGATGGTCCTATACCTGATCTTAACAATATTTGTGGTGAGCCAAAGGCTCCAGAACTTAGAATAACTTCTTTTGAGGCTTTAATAGTGATCAATTCACCATTTTTGTTTAAACACTCAACACCAACTGCCTTTTTATTTTCAAAAAGAATTTTATTAACATTGGTATCTGTCATAATCGTGAGGTTTTCTCTGTCTAGTGAGGGAACAAGGTATGCTTTTGCTGCACTGCAGCGTTTTCCATCCTTTTGAGTTGTTTGATAATATCCAACTCCTTCTTGATTAGCACCATTAAAGTCATCGTTATAACCAAAAATTTCTGAGCCAGTTTTAACAAAATCATCAGTAGGAGTATTTTGATTACGTATTTTGCAAACATTCAAAGGGCCATTCTGTCCATGATAATCGTCGTCAAATACTTCATTATGCTCAGCTTTTTTAAAATATGGTAAAACTTCGTCATATGACCAACCTTCATTGCCTAATTCAGACCAATGATCGTAATCCCATCTATGGCCTCTAACGTATAGCATTGCATTAATTGAACTTGAGCCTCCTAAAGTTTTTCCTCTAGGCTGAAATCCCTTTCTATGCTCCAATGTTTCTGCTTCAACTTTGTGAGTTCCACCAGCAGAATCCACAACTTCTTGAACAGGCTGGGCGACTACCTCTTTTTCAAATTCTTTTTGAGGGACAGTATCATAATTCCAACTGTACTTACTTCCATCTCCAAAAAAAGCAAAACCAATAGGAATATGTATTCTTGGATCACTATCTTTTGAACCAGCTTCGATCAAGCAAACATTAAAATTCGGATCTTTGCTCAATCTGTTGGCAAGAACACATCCAGCTGAACCAGCACCTAAAATTACAAAATCAAATTTTTCCACTTTTAAATTACCCCGAGAAAAAAATCCATGTAATAAGTTTATGATTTAGAATCGTAAGTGTAAACTTTGTTCTTTAATTTTTAATATGAATACATTCTATATATTAGTCTCTGTTTGGGTTTTGATAGGCATAGGTACTTTTATTTATTTGTTTTATGAGAATGCTCCCTATGGACGTCATATCAAAGATGGTTGGGGTATAAAAATTCCAGCTAGACTTGGTTGGGTAGTAATGGAGTCTCCATGCGTAATTCTTATGATTATTTATGCATTACTGGTCAAAGATCAATTAGAAAATATTCACAAAGTTTTTCTTTTAATTTGGTTGGCTCACTACATCCATAGAACATTTATTTACCCATTTTTAATTGAGATGACTAATCCGGAAATGCCTATTTCAATCGCAGCTTCAGCATTCTTTTTTAATCTAGTAAATGTCAGCATTCAAGCCATAGGTATTTTTTACTTTACGGAGTATTCTGAGGACTGGATATCAAATCCAATATTTATTTTTGGGTTATTGATATTTTTAATTGGAATGTATATCAATATAAGATCTGATTACATCATTTTATGGCTCAAAAAGGAAAAAGGTCCAGGTTATCATCTACCAAATTCATTTTTATATAAATATTTGTCTGCGCCTAACTACTTTGGTGAAATAATCGAGTGGATTGGATGGGCAATTCTTACCTCAAGTATCTCAGGTGTAGTATTTTTGATTTGGGTAATTGCAAATCTTTTTCCAAGAGCGATTGCTCATCACAGATGGTACATTAGCAAGTTTGAGAATTATCCTAAAAATAGAAAAGCAATAATCCCTGGTATTATTTAATAAGCCCCATTTCTTTAATCTGATTTGCAATCTCAATAATTGACTCCTCAGATGATCTTGGTTTCCAACCAAGAATATCTTTTGCTTTAGTTGCTTTAACAACACTCCTGACCCTACCTAAAAATGGTGAAGCTACTTTTAATTGTTTGTTGAAGTTTCCTAAAATTTTAGCTACCCAAACTGGTACAGCAATTTTAGGCGCTTTATCGAACCCGTTGTCCTTGAGTATTTTTGCAATATCTTTATACCATAAATCTCTTTCGGCTAATGCAAATCTCTCACCATTGCTTGCATCAGTCTGCATTGCAAGAATATGAGCTGTTGCAACATCTCTGACATCAACAAATCCAAATTGGATAGGTATAGCCAATGGCATTTTTCCAGTAACAACCATTTCTATCGCACTATTAGATACACCCAGATCACCTGATAAAGATGGGCCTATTACTAGAGCAGGATTTATGACAGCAAAATCGAATGGGTTCCCTTCTTCTTTCAAAAATTCCCAAGCTGCTTTTTCAGCAAGAGTTTTACTTTTTGCATAATTACTTATATTTGGATTATCTGGATCAGACCAATCGCTTTCATCATAAAAAACCTTTTCTTCACCTGTCTCAAATATTGCAGCAACCGATGAGGTTAAAACTACTTTTTTAACACCATGTTTTTTGGCAAACTTTAAAGCCCTTTTAGCACCTGCAACAGCAGGTTTTACAAAATAATCTTCTGTATGATTTTCAAGCGCTAATGGTGAGGCAACATGCATAAGATAATCACAATCTTCCATACCATCATCCCAACCTTCATCGTTTGTTAAATCAAAAACATATAAATTTAAATTTTCAGTTGAGGTTCCAGAATTTTTTAGTGCTTCTATAACTTCATTTTTTCTTTCTGGAGATCTTATTGAGCCATTAACAGCATAGCCTTGATCAAGTAACTGTTGAACACAATGAAGTGCTATATATCCAGTAGCACCTGTTACTAAAACTTTTTCCATGATTTCTTCTCCAAATTATTAAAAATTATAAATTAATTTAAATTAGTTTTCTCAATTGCAGCTGCGTACTTGATTATTTCTTTATCATCCCATCTTCTACCTATTAGAGAAATACCTATAGGAAAGTCATTGATTTTAAAATATGGAATAGTGATATGAGGCATTCCATTGTGAGCTGCATATCCTCCACTATCAATCATAATGGTATCACTCATCGCAGGCCAATCACCGCCTTCATAATTGATTTTCCATGGAGTTCCTCTGGTGAGACCAATAAATGCATCTAAATCATATTTTTCCATTAATTTGATAGTTTTTTGATAGGAATTTTTAATTTTATATTTTGACCATTGATACCATAAGTAACTGTTGCTATCTAAGGACTTATAAAAAATATCTTGCCCAAAATAAGGCATTATTAATTCTTTATTTTTAATATTGTAATTAACAATATCCTCTAGCTTTTTCATTGCGGAGCTAGAGTTTTTTAAATATTCTTCAAGCCCCTCTCTAAATTCATAAAGGAGAATGTAGTACTCAGCATCTCCTGGATAAATTCTGTTATCTTCAATATCCACTACAATTCCACCTAAGCTTGAAACAATGCTCTTTATTTGATTGTGTAAATCTAAAATTTCAGAATTACTATATTCAGAATTTAATAAACCCAATCTCACGCCATCAAGTCTTTTATTTTTTGCTGCATTAGCGAAATCAAATTCAAAATTTACAGGGATACTCAATGTTGCTTCATCATTCACATCAATTCCAGAAATGACTTCAAGAGTTTTGGCTACAATATTGACCGATTTACCCATTGGTCCAGCTGTATCTTGAGATGAAGAAATTGGAATTATCCCCGATCTGCTAACTAGACCAGTAGTTGGCTTCATTCCTACTATTCCGTTTATTGATGACGGACATGATATTGAACCATTTGTTTCTGTTCCTATTGCAATCTCAACAATACCCATAGCAACCGCAACTGCAGATCCTGAGCTAGAGCCACACGGATTATAATCATTATTCAGATAATGCTTAGTTTGACCACCATAACTAGACCAGCCACTAATCGAATCTTCAGACCTAAAATTTGCCCATTCAGATAGATTGGCTTTTCCATAAATAAAATAATTTGCATTTATTAACTTATCAACAATAAAGGCATTCTTTTTTGCAATATTGTCCTTAAGTGCAAATGAGCCAGCTGAGGTAATTTTATCTCTAATATCAATATTATCTTTTAAGACAATATTTATAGAGCTTACTCCGGTATCTTTTGAATAAACCTCAATCAAAGAATTTTTCTCATCTTCTGCAATTATGAGAAATGATAAGACAATAAAAGTTAAGAAAAGATATGATTTATCAATCATTAATCAAGCGCTTCTTTAACACCTGGATGGATAATATTTCCATTTGAAATATTTAATCCATTGTTTAAATGCTCATTTTCTTCGAGCGCTTTTTGAATTCCTTTGTCAGCAAGTTCAGTTATGTATGAAAGTGTAGCTTTGTTTAGAGCCAGTGTTGCTGTAAGTGGAACGGCGCCAGGCATATTAGTTACACAATAATGAACAATATCATTTTTAAGGAAAGTTGGATTATCATGTGTGGTGGGTTCACTAGTTTCAAAGCAACCTCCTTGATCAATTGATACGTCTACCATAACAGTCCCAGGATTCATTGATTTCAACATCTCTTTTTTTACTACCTTTGGAGCTTCCTTTCCAACAACATAAACACTTCCAATTACTAAATCAGATTCATTTATTGAAGACTGAACAGATTCATCAGTCGATAAAATATATTCTATATTTTCTGATCCCAATTCACTCTCGAGCTCTGATAATTTTTTTTGAGATGAGTCAACAACTTTTACATGCGCATGATTTTCTAAAGCCTTGTATATAGATTGTGTGCCGGAAACACCAGCTCCAATTACGGTAACTACCCTGGGATCGATATCTTTTAGATTCCCTATCATCACTCCTTTTCCAAGATTTTGTTTCAATAAATGATATGTGCCAACTGTAAATGCAAGCTGACCTGCAATAGTGCTCATTGGTGCCAATAATGGCATTGATCCGTTATCAGATGTAACAGTCTCATAAGCAATACCAGTAACACCAGTATCAATTAATTTTTTAGCATTTTGTGGATCTCCAGCTAGATGGAGATATGTGAATAAAGTTAGGTCGTCTCTCAAAAATTTATATTCACTTGGAATCGGTTCCTTTACCTTTACTATCATTTCAGATGATTTATACACATCTTCTGGTGTTTTTAAGATTTTTGCTCCAGCACTTATAAAGTCTTGATCAAAAAACCCTATATTGGCGCCAGCGCTCTCCTGAACGAAAACTTCATGTCCTTTTTTAGTTAATTTTGAAACAGAATCTGGAGTCATGCCAATTCTATTTTCATTATTTTTAACTTCGGACGGAACTCCTATAATCATAATATGTAAAATGTACCACAAATGAATGAAGCTACATAAAGTAGCTTCAGTTTTTTATATTTTTTTAATCTCTTGAAGTGAAATCAGGCATAAAGTCTTTTTGGTCACCGATATAAAATGTCCAGCCATGATAAACATCAGGAACTTCAGCACAAGTTGCAAATTTACTAAACAAAGGGAACATATCATCTCGAACATCTTTTTCAAATAATTCAGTTGCTTTGTCATTAGATTCTTTACTTTTTGTAAAATTACCCCACAAAAAATCAACATCTGCATCTACGTGAGAACCATCTTCGTTCTTATGCGCAAAATAATTAGCATATGAATAACCAGTGCCATCATAGTTAGAATTTCTTACAGCATCAGTAAAACCAGGTAAAAATGCTTCAGCATTTTCTCTATTTGATCCTTCAGTATAGTTGCATTGATAAAATTCTGCATAAAAGTATCCGCTTTCATTAACAGCTCCATACGTGTTCGGTAGAATTGGATAGATGCCATCAAAAGAGTTCCTTCCTTCTCCATCACAAACCATAACATTTGAAAATTCTTCAGCCCATGCTTTTCCATCTTCATTCTGTGCCCAAGAATTCCATTCTGCATCGGCTTCTTCTTTTGAATTCCAGTTAAGCTCCCACCAGAGAGTATCTCCAAATGCATTAGTATCTGCAGCAGGAACATATCCCCATACACCAAATAATGACTCGGCAGTTATGAATTTCTGCCAAGCAGCAATCATTTTTGTTGCATTTTCTGCATTAAAGTCTGGGCCTGCTGTACAAGCCATGAATTCTGCATAAGCCTTTCCACCAGTACTCTCTAAGGAATCTACAAATTCTGAGTAACTATCTCCACTTGTATCAGATGAGTCAATAGTAGTCTCCTTTGCACAACTTGCCACAAAAATAGCTATAACGGCGGTAGCTAACAATGATTTATTTTTAAGTAACATATTTTTCTCCTAACTAAATGTTTAATCTTATGTCTCAACATGAAACAATTTTGTATAAATTCTCCAAGTATCATTTTTTTTCAAGAAAGAAAATGAATCAACAAATATCATTCCTAAGTATGCCTCTCTTATTTGAACAATTGCAGTATCTCCAACAACTTCACATGAAATTACTTCAAGAAACTCTTCATCACCTTTTTCTTTTGGTGATGGCTTTTGAGCATCTACAAATCCAGCAAATTCATCTAAATTCATTTCATGAAGACCGTCAGGCAAGTAACCTGAAATCATTGCGTTTTCATCGAAAGCCTCTTTAATTTTATTAGGATCAGATTCAAGACATCCCTCGTAATAAGTATTTATACAATTGTTGATTAATTCTTTATCACTCATTTGTTAAATCTCTTTTGGAATCCCAAGTCTCTTTACGCTGCTGACAACTCCATCCCAGCCTCCAACTAATAACGGATTTAGGATATCTGCAATTCCAGTATCTATTCTCCATTGAAGATATGTTTCATAATTTTCTAAACTTGCCCAATCCTCTATTAAAGTAAAAGTGTTTGTTTTTTCTTCGTAATATACATCAATTGCATTGCATCCCTCGAAAGCTCGAGTATCAACAAGTGCTTCTTTAAAGACATTTGCCATATCATCAGCCATGCCATCATTTACTTTAAAATCTGCGATAACTAAATATTCCATTATGAGCTCCTATTTTTATTTCATCCTCTTTATATAAGATACTACTAAATTTGTTATATATCGATATTTTTATGTTTAAAATATATCAATAAATTTACAAATAATTTAAAAAATGAATAAAGCAAAAAATCTAATACACAAATGGCATGAAGTTGTTGGAAGTGATGATCCGTTATTGTTGGAAAATATTATTTCAGATGATGCAATCTTTTCCTCACCAGTAGTTTTTACTCCAATGGAGGGTAAAAAAATAACTATGATGTACCTAAGTGCTGCCGGTCAGTCGTTTAACATGGAAAAGTTTAAATATACAAAAGAAATTCATGATGGTCTTAATTCTGTTTTAGAGTTTGAGACTTATATAGATGATATTTCTGTAAATGGTGTGGACATAATAGAATGGAATGAAGAAGGTAAGATTTGTAACTTTAAAGTGATGATAAGACCTTTTAAAGCTGTACAAAAAGTTCAAGAAAAAATGATAGAGGCTTTAGAAAGTATTACTTAGCTTCTATCTTTAGGTCTTGATTCATTCACTACTAGTTCTCTCCCATCAACCTCAGTTCCGTTTAATGCTTCGATAGCAGCTTCTGCTCCATCACTCATTTCAACAAAACCAAAACCTCTTGAACGACCAGTTGCTCTGTCTGTTATTATTTTTGCTGAAGTAACTGTACCGTGTTCAGCAAAAACGTTTTCTAGATCTTGGTCTGTTAATCCCCAAGAAATATTTCCGACATATATATTCATTAATTTATCCTAAGTAAGAAAATGCAATCTTACATTAAATATGCTGAAATTGGTGAAAAA
Source organism: uncultured SAR86 cluster bacterium (assembly GCA_902628085.1). GTDB lineage: Bacteria > Pseudomonadota > Gammaproteobacteria > Magnimaribacterales > D2472 > SAR86A. Next base: position 111,397 of record CACOLO010000004.1, on the reverse strand, counting down.
TTATTAACTTAATTTAATTTATAGCCATTTATACATTAATATTATTTCATGGAAGTTAATTGGATTGTAATAGGTTGGATAATTGACATGATATTAAATGGAATTGTGTGGGTTATTATTGCAGCATTCGGTTTAGTATTAATTGATGTAACTGATCAGTGGACAAGAAAAGCCATTCAATGGATGGATGTTGCCGATAAATGGATAAGAAAATTTGTAGAAGACTCATTAGAATGGATAATAGAAAAAAATCTTAATATTTTTTCTGCGTTCTTATTTGTAATTCTATTCGGAGTTCTTTCTCAGTTAGGAATACTTCCTAAATTAATATCATGAATAATTGGGTTAATTGGGTTATCTTTGGTTGCTTAGCAATAGTTATTTTTATATATGTAGTTAAACTGGCATACAGCTAGTTAACACTCCAAAGCAGTATATGCGTAACTGTACACCATAGGAATTAATATTTTGTAACATTTTCTATCCTGATACGTTAGGAGGTAGCAATAAATATTTATTAGGTATTATGGAGGCAGTAACTTCAATTTATTCGAATGCTGAAAATAAGCAGTCTAATACTATTGTTATTAAGCAAACTAATAAGGAAGTATGTAAGAATAGAATTCAAATGCCTTTCAAAGAATTAATAGCTCATTTAAGTAAAAAGTTAATGGGTTATGCAATGTCCCTCTCTAACAATGACTACGATGAAGCATGGGATTTAATTCAAACCACTATTGAAAAATTAATAAAAAACAAAGATAAGCTTATGGATTCTGACCAACCGATGGCATACGCAAAAAGAATATTAAAAAATAACTTTATTGATGACTATCGCAAAGAAAAAAGAATGGTCTCTATTGAAGCTAATAACATTCCGGTGATGAATGATGGCTTTCAGGAACAATCGGTTGCTTATCAAGAAATGCTTAAGTGCTTGGAAGACTTTGATGAAACAGATAGAACAATCCTTATCATGTTGGGTGCAGGTAATAGTTACGAAGAGATTCAAGAAGTTGTCAGCGATATCAGCATGGCAAATTTAAGAGTGAAGGCAAATAGAGCAAGGATACGTCTTGCTAATTGCATGGGGAAAAAATTATGAATGAAGAAATACAAATAAAAATTATTGAGTTAATGGATGATGGTGCAACGCCAGAGACTTCGCTTGAGCTGAAGCAACTTATTGATAGCTCAGAGGAAGCTAAAAGCTTTTATGAAAACATATTAGTTTCTGAATCAGCTATTAAAGATTTCTTTGGTGGGGATAAAGCTGAAGAACTTAGTAATAAAATAGATGCATTCGTTGATGAGCAGTTTGATAAGTCAGCTAAAGTTGCATCCATTAACTTTAAACCTATTGTAGGCTTCGCCATTGCAGCAAGTATGGCAGCAATAGCCTTTACCTACTTTAACTCCCCTTCCCAACTATCAGAATCAATAGAAGTTGCTTTTGAAGATCCTCAAGCTATTGAGGTTGCTGAACATGAGCCTATTTTTATGTCTGGTGAAGACATGGTTAATGGTTTATGGGGACCATCTTCTGAGCTAGCGAAAGAAATAGGGCGAGATAGATATGAAATTATGTATGCGCTTTATGAGGCAAATAAAGAAAACTTTATAGACAACAATATCAATCAACCCAAACAAGATGAGATATTCTTAGTAGACCTATCTTTAGTTGAAAATCTTGATAAAGATTTTGTAATCGATGAAGTAAAACGTCATATCTTTTGTAGTTGTTAAATTAATTTGTAACAAATCCTCTTCTGTCCCGTTGGAGGTTAAATAAACATCACACAGGAGAACAAATGGAAGAATTTATTGGTTTTGGTTTAGTAGCTTTATTTATAACTGTTCTGGTTGTAACAATTAAAAAAGCATTCACAAAAAAGAAAGATTTATACGAATATGAAGATGAGATTATTTTAGATAATGATATGGTGCATTATGGTCCTTTCTCTGGGAGTTTTAATAAATCATCTCGAAAACATATCCTCCTCCTAGCAGTCTCATCTTCATTTCTCTCAGCAGATATAGAATTAAGAACTATTGATAACTGGGGTATCAGCTCATGGGGCAATGAAACATTAGTTATGCAAAAAACATCTGATAATCATCAATCTAATTTTTATATCGAAATGGATAGACCTTTTTGCATATGCACAGATCCTATCATTACAACTCCATCTGGAGAAACAAATTACAACATTGGAGATAGGATTGAAGCAGTCATCACTGTAGATGACTATAAGCCAAAGAAAGTAGTCTTTGATGTTAAAAATATATTTGATGATGGTACCTATTTATTAAAGCCAAAGTACTACCCTTCATTAAGGTATGCCGAAAACATCAAGATAAAGTTTGCTCAAAATGTTGCTCTTGATGACATGCTTTTTAATACCAAAGGTATGCGAAATGCTATGAAACAATCAGAGAGAATTTGTTTCAGTGATTATCAGCTTAAAGAGCCTGATATAGAAGATGTAAAAATTTGAATTTAATTTATATCTTAGTTAGCACTTATCTGGAAATGGGTTTTCGCCAGGTGTCTAAAAAAAGCCCACTAATGTGGGCTTAGTATTAAATACAAGAATTTAATTAACTTTTTCTCTCAATGATTCAGTCGCTGAAAGCATGTTCATAACACCATCATAACCGTCTTTACTTAAGACTAATTCTTGAGGTGTTCCAGATAGTACTAAAGTCAAATAGTGATTTTTGAAAATATACCAGCTTCTTTGGAAACTGTAACCTACCTGCATAACACCTCTTGGAGCAATTGCTCTAATTTCAGAGCTGTAATCAAAAACCCATAAAATCTTTTGTGTAGTCTCTAATATTAATCTTTTATCAGTGCAAACAACTGAAGTTCTCGTAGGACTTCCTAAAATTGCCATTATGATCCTCACAACTGCCATAACAATCCTTACTAATGGATTGCTGCTGCTTGTATATGAGTTACCTTTTAAATTTGAAACTACTACCTCACCATCTTTAAGGAATTTTTCAACATTCTTACTTACTTTTGACATAAACTTACCTCACTAAATTTATATGTATAAATTTTAAGCATAATAAAAATCGTTATTACTTACAAGGAGATTTTTTAGGAATAGTCGCCAGAAAATTCTCTCACCATAACATAAATAACACCAGCTAAGACTGACATAATCAATCCAGATATCAATCCTCCAAGAAGAAACCATGCAAAGATATAAACTAAAATATAAATTATTCTTTTAAAATTTGAATTTATCTTAAGTGATACAAATGAAACGAATGCAAAGGTCGCAATGAGTATAAATACACAAACGAATAAGTATTGTGGAAAACTAAGACCTAAAGAAGGAAATAAACCAAAGTAGTAACTATAAGTCATTTTCAGATTTTATATAATAAAATCTATAAATCAAATTTTTTATGACCATATAAAAAGCCCACTAGTGTGGGCTTTATAGTAAATTGGCATCCCGTAGGGGAGTCGAACCCCTGTTGCCGGGATGAAAACCCGGTGTCCTAGGCCTCTAGACGAACGGGACAGGATAAATTGTGTATTATATGGAATCAAAGAATATTATCAAACCTAAATTATTTTAATTTTTTTTGAATGGCTGATAGAAATCCTCTCATAAAACTTGCTTCCATTTCATCAGGCTGTAGTCTGGTGAACATTCTTTTTATTCTTGAGATAATCTTTTTAGGATTATCTGGATCAATTACGTCTATGTCTACAGCAGTATCAATAAAGTGGTCGATAAGCATCTGCAACTGCTCAGAATTGACTTCAGGATAATCCCGCCACTCTTTGTTTTCTAAATTAGATGAGGCTTTTAAAATTTCATAACAAATTATTTGAGTTGACATAGCTATATTTAAAACCGGATATTCAGGATTAGCAGGTATCTCAATAAGTTTATTAGATAGCTCTAATTCATGATTAGTAAGTCCCCTATCCTCTTTGCCAAAAATAATAGATATCTCTTTATTAGAACTAGTTTTTTTGTAAATATCATTAGCTGCTTCTTCCGCATTCATAATTGGCCATTGAATAGATCTATCTCTTGCTGAAGTTGCGTAAACAAAAGTACTTTCTTTGATAGCCTCTTTTATAGACTTATAAACTGTTGCGTTCTCTAATACATCTGTAGCATTTCCAGATAGAGCAATCGCATCATCTGATGGAAAAATTCTTGGATTAACAAGTGAAAGTCTTTTCAGACCCATAGTTTTCATTGCCCGAGCTACAGAGCCTATATTTCCTGGATGAATAGTATCAACTAAGACTATATTAATTAAATTACTTTCTAAAGTCATATAACTATTATCCTTATTTCTATTACAATAGCGACATGTCAAAACAAGCCTTGTTAAATGTCAACCTGATAGCTGCTAGAAAAGGCGCAGCAGAGCTAGAATTTGCCGTTAAAAAAGTACATAGCCTTGATTCATCTAAAGGTGGTCCTGATGGTTACATAAAAGCTATTGAAAAACGAGTAGAAGATCTAGTATTTGATGAAATAGAAAAATTTCATAAAGAGGATAATTTGTTAAGCATACATAGAGGTCATGAAATTAATAATTCTAATGTTACATGGATATTAAAACCTATAGATGGAACAGAAAATTTTCTTAATGGATATCCTCATTTTTCAATTTCTCTTTGTGCAAAAATTGATGATGAAATTGTATCAGCAGTAGTAATAGACCCTATAAGGCGAGAAGAATTTTCTGCGTATGCTGGTGGAGGTGCAAATCTTAACAACAATAAAATTAGATCAAGTAAGCAACAAAGCCTTATTGATGCAATGCTTTCATTTAAAAAGTCAAAAGATAAAAATTATGACTTTGGAAAATCTCATAATGAACTATCAAATCAAAATCTTAATATGAGAGAGTCTGGATGTATCTCACTGGATCTTGCTTATGTGGGAGCTGGAAGATTAGATGGAGTTTGGGGATATGACATGAATATCCTCGATATCGCAGCAGGCGCATTAATTGCTCAAGAAGGTGGAGCTCTTACAAGTAATTTTTTAGGCGATCCAAAATATATAAATGGAAACAATATTATTGTTTCAACTGCAAAAATTTATAAATCTCTGTTAAAGTCGATAAAGCCTTATTTTAAAGGTTAAGGCATGCCATCAAAATCTGCACCTTCTGGCTCTGGTACTGCTAAATCTTCCTGAGTTAAATTCATAGATAAAAGCATATTTGCTACAACATATATAGAAGAATACGTTCCAATTAATACTCCAAGTATAAGTGCTAGACTAAAACCACGAATTAATTCTCCGCCAAATATAAACAAAGCGAATAACACTAATAATGTTGTTAATGAAGTGATGATTGTTCTCCCAAGAGTCTGATTCAGAGAAAGATCTACCATATCTATTGGCTCCAAAACTCTCTCTGTTCTGAAATTTTCACGAATTCTATCAGAGACAACAATAGTATCATTCAGTGAGTAGCCTATTACCGCTAAAAGAGCTGCAAGGACTGTTAAATCAAAATCCCATGCAAATATTGAAAATAATCCAAGAATTATTACAACATCATGTAGCAGAGCAGCAACTGCTCCCAATCCAAATTTATATTGAAATCTAAATGCTACGTACATAAGTATCATGAATAACGCAACCAACATTCCGAGTCCGCCTTGATCTCGAAGTTCAGCACCAACTTGAGGACCAACAAATTCAACTCTTTTAATTTCTCCAGCATAACCCTCAGAATTTAGTACGTTAAAAATGTTTTCACCTACTGAACTATTACCGTCTTGATCAGCAACCTTGATAAGAACATCCAGGTTTGTTCCAAAATTTACAACTTGTGAGTCAGGATAGCCATTTTTCTCTAATGTTGATCTTATAGATTCTAAGGAAACAGGTTCTTCATAAGTTATCTCTAATAATGTTCCCCCGCTAAAATCTAATCCAAGGCTTAATCCTCTAAAACCCAAAGACAAAACAGAAATAACAAATACTGTAATAGATACAATACTTGCTATTTTTCTAAACTGCATGAATCTAAATCTAATATCCATTATATTTTTAATTCTGAAATATTTTTATTACCGTAAACAATATTTACCATAGCCCTTGTGCACATAATTGCTGTAAACATTGAGGTTACGATTCCAATTGAAAGCGTTATTGCAAAGCCTTTTACAGGTCCTGTTCCTATAATGTAGAGGATTAGTGCTGCTATTAATGTTGTAATATTTGCATCAAAAATAGTCACAAAGGCTCTGGAAAATCCATCCCTTATAGCTAGTTGAGGATTTTTCTCTTTAAGCTCTTCTCGTATTCTTGAAAATATTAGAACATTTGCATCAACTGCCATTCCTACTGTCAACACAATTCCTGCAATTCCTGGTAATGTTAATGTCGCCCCAAGCAAAGACATGATTCCCGTTATCAATACAAGATTAATAATTAGGGATATATTTGCAGCAATTCCAAAGACTCGGTAATAAAAAGCCATAAAGAGGACCACTAGACTAAACCCAATCACAATTGATTTCATTCCAAGTTCAATGTTTTCTTTTCCTAAACTGGGCCCTACGGTTCTCTCTTCTACAAATTTCATAGGTGCAGCCAACGCACCTGCTCTTAGAAGCAAAGCAAGTTCACTAGCTTCTGCAGGCGTCCCAACACCTGTAATTCTAAAACTAGTTCCGAGAACTGCTTGGATTGTTGCTAAGCTGATAATATTTTTTTCAATATAAGTAGTTTGCTCTATTACTGACTCTCCATCATCATTTATTACTAATTCTGATTTTGTTTTCTGTTCAACAAAGAGAACTCCAAGACCTCTCCCAATATTTCCAGAAGTTGCTTTCTGCATGGCTCTGCCACCTTGCATATCTAAAGTTATATTTACTTGTGAAAAACCACTTTCGTCAAAGCCTGTATTCGCATTGGTTACTCGATCGCCTGTCACAACAACTGCTTTCTCTAAAAAAGCAGTTTGAAAGTCATTATCTTTAAAATTAAATTCTTCTTTTCTCAAAGGTGACGTTCTCGAATTTGCTTCGAGTCTGAACTCTAAGTTAGCTGTCTTACCAATTATCTTCTTTGCGGCAGTTGGGTCTTGAACACCGGGTAATTCTACAACTATTCTATTTGCACCTTGTCTTTGAACAATTGGCTCGGAGACTCCTAATTCGTTTACCCTGTTTCTTAAAGTGGTAAGGTTTTGTCCTACCGCATAATCTCTTATTTCTCTTAAAGCAATATCAGAATACTCTAATAATAATGTGTTCGTACTTGGGCGTTCTGTGATGACATATTGAACGCCAGAAATTCCAAGGCTATCATCTCTGTATTTCTTAAGAGCTCTGTTATAGCTAGATTTATCTGAGAATTGAAAATAAAGAGATAAATCTCTTATCGATGAGCTATCGTATTTGATTTTTTCTTCCTTAAAGGTTCTTCTGTAAGTATCAAGCAAAAGCTCTAACCTTCCTTCTTGAGCAGTATCAATATCGACCTCTAATAAAAAATGAACTCCACCTGATAAATCTAGGCCAAGCTTAAGAGGATTTCCACCCAGATCTTTTAACCATTTAGGTGTTGATGGTTCAAGATTTAATGCAATTATTACTCTATCAAGCAATGCTTGTTGAAGAACAGTCTTTGATTGTAATTGCGTGTCAACGTCAGCAAATTTAATAACAATTTTATTTTCTCTTAAAAAAATCTCTTCAGCATTTATTTCAGATTGTTCAAAAATTTCTTCCAAGTCATTCAATAAAATTTGATCAGCAGACTTTGCTGAGTCAGTGTAAGCAACTTGTATGGAAGGTTGAGTAGGATATAAATTTGGTAACGCATAAATCGATCCCAATACCAATACAAGTAATATTAACGCGTATTGATAAATCGAGAACTTATTCACGTTACTTTATAGAATCAATCGTTCCTTTTGGAAGAATATTTGCGATAGCCGATTTTTGCAGCTTGAATACAACTGAATCACTTACTTCAATAGAAACATATTCACCCTTTATATTTTTGACTTTACCAAGTATTCCACTTGCAGCAATTACTTCTGAGCCAACTTGCAAAGTATTAAGCATTTCATTGATCTCTTTATTTCTTTTTGATTGAGGTCTGATTATGAATATATACATAAATAACATCAGCATTCCAAGAAAAAGCAATGGTGATAAAAGTGAAGGTTGAGCTGTTTCCATAATATTTCCTATAAAGGCCCCTCAGGCACATCTAAATTTCGCTTATTATAAAAGTCTTTTACAAACTTCGCGAATAAATTATTTTTAATTGAGTCTCTTATTCCTTGCATTAAAGATTGATAGTAATAAATATTATGATAAGTAGCTAACATTGAACCTAACATTTCATTGGTTCTTTGGAGATGATTAAGATATGCCCTGCTATATTTTTGAGACACCTTGTTCTCACAATCTTTATCAATTGGTTCATCGCTGTTTTTGTATTCTGCGTTTCTGATATTAATTACGCCTTCAGATGTAAACAATTGACCATTCCTAGCATTTCTAGTCGGCAACACACAGTCAAACATATCAATTCCATATCTTACAGCCTCAACAATATCTTCAGGTGTACCTACTCCCATAATATATCTTGGTTTATCTTTAGGTAACTTATCAGACATAAATTCTAATATTTCTTTTTTTTCTTTTTTTGACTCGCCAACGCTTAAACCACCAAGAGCAATTCCATCAAAACCAATTTCAATTAGTTTGTTTAAAGATATCTCTCTTAAATCTTTATACATACCGCCTTGGACAATGCCAAATAATGCTGAATCTGATTTATGAAAATCTTTGCACCTTTTGGCCCATCGCATTGATAGCTCCATTGATTTTTTGGCTTCTTCGTGAGTCGATGGATAATCTGTGCACTCATCAAATGCCATTACAATATCTGATCCAAGATTTTGTTGAATTTGCATTGAGTCTTCTGGTGACATAAAAATTCGCTTTCCATCATAAGGAGATGAAAACTCAACTCCATCTTCTGTAATTTTTACTAAATCGCCAAGACTCCACACCTGAAAACCACCAGAGTCAGTAAGAATTGGTTTATTCCAATTTGAAAATTTATGCAGCCCACCTAAATCTCTAATAACCTCATCTCCAGGCCTGAGCATTAAATGGAAAGTGTTACCAAGTATAATTTCAGAATTAGTTGATTCAAGATCCTCTACTGTCATCCCTTTAACAGTTCCGTTAGTCCCAACTGGCATAAAAGCTGGTGTTTGAATTTTTCCTCTATTTAACTCAAGTTCAGCCCTTCTGGCAAAATCTGATTGTGTTAATAAATTAAATTTCATTTTTATTAAGAAGCATTACATCTCCATATGACAAGAATCTATATTTCTCTTCAATTGCAGATTTATAAATGTGTTTCATATTATCAAAGCCAATAAAAGCTGAAACAAGCATAAGTAAAGATGATTTGGGCATATGAAAATTTGTTATTAACCTATCTACTACCTTGAACTGGTATCCTGGATATATAAAAAGTTTTGTGTATCCACTATATCCATTTTTCATATCCTCTATATATGCTGTTTCTAGAGCTCTTGTTGTTGTGGTTCCTACCGCATATACCTTTTTTTGATTATCTCTAGTTTTATCAACTAAATCTAAAACTTCTTTACTTACCTCTATGTACTCTTCATGAATATTATGGTCTTTGATATTTTCAGCTTTTACAGGCTGGAAAGTGCCAGACCCAACTCTTAAATTCACTTCAGCAATATTGACTCCTCTTTCTTTGATTTCATTCAACAAATCATTATCAAAATGTAAGCCAGCAGTTGGGGCTGCAACAGAATCTTTAAGATTTTTATCTTCATAGACAGTTGCATATCTATCCTGATCAATGGTTTCATCGGGACGTTTTATATAAGGCGGAAGAGGAACATGGCCTATTGAATTAAAAACCTCCATTGGAGCTAAATCAAATTGCAACACATAAAAATTTTTTTCTCTATCAACACATTCAACAGTATATTTTTCTAGATTTAACCTAGTTCCAATTTTAGGACTTCTGCTAGAACGAATTTGAACTAGCGCTCTATTTTCCTCCATAATTCTTTCAAGCATCACTTCAACCAAACCTCCAGAATCTTTTTGCCCAAATACTCTTGCTGGAATTACCGCAGTATTATTTACTACCAACAAATCACCTTTCTCAAAATAATTAACAATGTCTTTAAAAGATTTGTGCTCAATCTCATTTGAAAAAACAAGTAATCGACTGGAGGTTCTTTTTTCTAGAGGATACTTTGCTATTAACTCATCAGGTAAATGAAAGTCAAAATCGGATGTCTTCATAAGGTGCAGATTTTAAAATAGATAATACTTAGCTACAATGCCCGTCATGCCCCATTGGCGGAATTGGTAGACGCGCGCGACTCAAAATCGCGTTCCTTCGGGAGTATCTGTTCGACTCAGATATGGGGCACCATTCAAAAGTTACAATCGGTATTAATTACTGAAAAAAAGTAGTTACTAGTTTCATTTTGAGAATTCTCCCATCCAACATCGGTTACTGAAATAAAATCAATACACTCCTCATTATCAATATTTATTGGTAACGACTTCATTAAATAATCATAATTATTACTTCCAGGGTCTGGTCGATCAGGCAGCATTGAATTATCTATAGAATTGAAACTCCCTTTTCCATCATTTATTGCGATATGTGCACCATGATACCCACTGCTGTAATCTCTAGTTGAGTGAATAATATCCAAGTAGCCATCTAAATTCATATCTCTAAGATATACATTACCTTCTCCATGATGTGTTTCTGATCTTGGCTGCTCTGAAAATTTTTCATCAGTCATATCAATTAGATTTCCATTTCCATCATTTATGAGGATTTGAAGATATGCTCCCTCGTAATAAGGTTGATCTCTTGTTATAGCAACCACAACATCTTGATAACCGTCAGAGTTAAGATCACCTGATACAGCGTGATTATATTTATTTTTATTATAGCCATATGGTCCTGCTGGTAATGTAATTTTGGTCCAATCTCTGATTATTGGAGTTCCATTGCTCAGTAAGATATATCCTTCATCTGCACTCGACCAACTTTCTCTATTATCAAAATTCCAAAATACAATATCATCAAAGTTATCATTATTTAGATCATTGAGAATGGACGACATTGGATTTCCATATTGATTTTCTCTTTGCCAATTAAGATTTATATAATCATGAATTTTAAAATTACCATTTCCATCATTGATATTTAGAATGTTACAAGCAAAGATATCTAAATCACCATCTCCATCTGGATCTCCTACACTTGCATCATGAGCAAACCCGCACAACTGACCATTGCCATTGTTGAAATCTTCTATTTGTTCAGATTTATCCTCAAGGGATCCTTGTCCATCTGAAATTAAAAGTAAGTGGGGGTATGGATCAATATAATTTTGTGAATAATCTGAAGATCTATATTGAATCCCCATTGATCCAGAAAAAATATCATCTACTCCATCATTATTAAAATCTGCAGCAATAGTTCTATATGCAAATGGATGTTTTGGAGGATTACCCGATTTATAAATGTTCATTTGCTCTTCAAATGAGCCATTACCATCGCTTAAGTATATGTTTAAAGGAGCATAAACTTTTTGATCAGCCTCAATTGTATGAGGGAAAAATGCCCATGAAACGGCAAAATCTTCATATCCATCTCCATTAAAATCACCTTGGACCATATTATGAGCATCTTGTCCAAACAATTCATTTTGATAAAACTTACAATCATTTTCAGTTGGATAGCATATAGTTGCTGAGTACCTCTCTCTTATTATTATTCCTTCAAAACCAATATCATTAATTGCATAAATATTAGTTTTAAGGCTTTCAATATTTTCTGGAATAAGATCATATTTCGTTGAACTTTTTAAAACCTCAAGATTTATTTCTTTGGAGGCCTGAGGACATGTATTAGAAAAATTAGTACTTATTACTATGAAATGACTTTCCGAACTTTTATAGACTATTGGATTCCTAAAAGAAAATGTTTTGTTGTCATTAGATTTAACATGATGAATTTTTTTATTATTATCTTTTAAAGCTATATTAAAAGAACACATACTATTATTTGTACTTATTTCAAGAGTTTGCTTTGCATAACTCTCGCTTGGTGTTATTAAACCATTTACATTGATAGAAATACTTTGATTATCGTTTGTTAAATTTTCAACTGATCCTCCACTGCTACAAGAAACAATAAAAATTAAAATGATGGATTGACAAAGATTATTTTTCAAAAATATCATATGCTTGCTTTAAATATATGCAAATTATAGTTTTTTAAATTTAATAGGTATAAAAAAACTTATAATAATGTTTTTTTTAAAAACATTTAATAGCAATTATTCAACTATTTGTAGCAAAACTACAAAAATATCATCTCAAAAACATTGCTATTTAAACAATTTACAAATATTTGACTATTCAAATCCTTTTTTTGTTTAATTCACTACACTACATTAACTTCCTAAAAACTTTACATTCTCGCTAACAGTTGACTCAGGGACTACTGGAGTATTACGTGGTGAAGGTGGATTTGACCCTGTTACAAATCTTCAATTTGGTGATAATTCTGGTTTCTCTCTGGGTCAACCTGTTACAGATCAGAACTTTGTCGTCACACCACTTAGTTCAATGTAATGACGACGGAGTAAGCGGATACTAAACTGCACACTTTTATAGATCTAAAATGCGGTATTTACCGCATTTTTTTAATACCTTCTGAGATTTTTAGCTAATTTCTTTGCAAGTTTTTTATATTTAGATAGAGCATCATCATAATTGATGGCTTCATATCTTTCTGCAAGAGAATAGCCATCCCAAAAATAAACAAAGTATTTTTCATTTTTTAATTCAAGATCTACCGATGCTGGATCAGAGTTTTGACCAGACACCTCTTGAATAACTATTTTATTAGTTGAAATACAAATACTTGTGTTTGGTAAGTCTGCAAAGAAAGATTTAAATAAGTTTTCAAATTTAATCTTATCTTTTTCTATATTTTGGTTGGTCATAAGATTGATGCCTTCCTACTTTAAAATTTCTAAGCTCTGAGTGTTTTGTTTTCCTACCTCTTACCCTTTGCCTCCAAACCTTAAAACTAGATTTTTTAAGATTTTTTCTCATAAGATTAACTACGTCGTCATGCGAAATTCCAAATTGAGCCTCAATAGCATCAAATGGAGTTCTGTCTTCCCATGCCATTTCAATTATTCTAGATTTATCTGAGTCTGAGATTTTAATTTTTATTATCCTTAGTAATTAGTTTGAAAGTAGTACTATGTTATTTGCTGCATTATCGTATACAAAATATGCATCCTGAAGATGTCTTCTCCCGGTAGGAATAAATGACTCTCTTGCATGTAATATTCTTAAACTTGCCACAATCAAAACCTCTCCACTATTTAACCTAAAAATGCTTCTATATTTATCATCATAGATCCTTTTTGAAACCTCGTGATATGCTTTGTAAAACTCTTTTAAATCTTTTTTGTTTGGATCAATCATTTGCATTAACTGATTTGAAAAACGAAAGCTTTCCACCATGCCTTCACTATCACATTGAATTAATGGCGCTTCTGCATAAGTTTCATTATTTTCATCAAACTCTCTGAATGGAATCTTAAAATTACATAATATGTCGAAATATTCAGGTTCATCATTTCTTAGATCATCTACAAGCTGCCAGCCATCAACTATTACTGACTCCCCACCCTCACATTCGTTTACAAGCATATGTAAAGCTTGAACGCTAGGTTGATATTTATAACTAGCGAAGTCATTATGAGGTGGTAGTGCTTTAGCGGTATGCGCAACATTATAAACATGACCTGTAACAGAAACATTATGAATTCTTTCAAATAACGTCTCATGAATTGGACCAAATCTTTTTGATAATAATTCAAGAGAATAGGGTTCTGTTGGTGCATTATCCAAAATTATGACACCATACTTAACAAAATTTTTTAGTGTATCAGCGGCATACTTTTTATCCTCTAAAAATTCTCTCCAATCATATTTATTAGGAATAAAATTTTTAGGCCATGGCTCATGCTCAGGATATCTTTTATTACCTGCATTGATAATCTTATCTATATCGATAACTGATTGATGAGAGTCTGGCCAAGAAATATGAATTTTTTCATCAATTATCTCGACGTTATCGGGAGTGATATCAACAGGTACTTTATGGAGTAAAAATTGCTTTTCTTCTGTTTCAGTAATTCTACACTCATCGCATTGACAGTTATCCCTTAGCCACAAAAAAGGCAGATCAAACTTCTGACCAGAATCAAGAGATATAATTACAGATTCATCTTTTATTTTTATCATAAATAAATATCAAAACGAGTTGTTTTCCCTTTTACTTGATAATTAATATTACTATAAATTTCAGACTTTAAAGGCCTTTTTATAATAATTTTTTTATGATCATATTCTAAGAATTTTTTGATCATATCTTGATCATTCCCTTCAATTTTTTCTTCTTTTAATAAAAATCGTATTGTTTCTATTTCTAAGGATTTCTTTTGATTTTTTTTGAGTATTGGATACATAGGATCTAAATAAATAATATCAATTGGTCTCACGATAGTTTTATAAAGATCAATAGAGTTTCCATATCTGAAGTCTAAATTCTTGATAAATGATAATTTGGACTCTGCTCTATTTAATGCATCTTTGACCAAATAAAAAAGAATTTTACTGTGCTCTATTGCAGTTACTTTATGCCCTAGAGACAAAAAGATCATTGTATCTAATAAAAGACCACCTGTAGCATCAAAAATATGCAGTTTCTTTTGATTTTTTCCAAGCGCTTTTTTAAGACTGCTCTCGTGGTTTGATCTATTTAATCTCCAACCCGCTCTGCCTTTTAAATAATCAATATGAATGTATTCTCTTGGATTATTTGGATCTTTTATGAAAGAAAGTCCTTTTTCGTCATATTTCAAGTATGGCTCTGATGGAATTTTATGATTAATGTTCAATCCTAAGTCATGAGCAATAAATTTTATGTTCTTATCAATCAGTGATCGATCTAAATGAATTTGCATTTACAAAAGCGCCAATAGAACAACACCAAGAATTAGTCTATAAACTACAAAAGGTATCATGCCAATTTTATCTACAAAAGCTAAAAAATATTTAATGGTAAAAAAAGCGAAGAGCATAGAAGTAAAAAATCCTATGATCATAGTTGAATAATTAAAGCTTATTTCATTAATATCAGAAATAAGAAACACAAGTGCTCCCAATATAGTTGGTATGCTTAGAAGAAATGCAAATTTTGCAGAATCTTTCAACGTTAATCCAATAAGTATTGCTCCGGTAATTGCTGTACCTGATCTTGAGGCACCTGGAATCAGAGCAAAACATTGAAATATTCCAATGATCAAAGCTGCCTTAAAAGTTAAATTAACTAATTTTAAATTTTCTTTTCTTTGTAAAAAAACTAGCAATAATAAAATCGCAAATACTATATTCGACAATGCGATAGTAAGGGTATTAAATAACCTTTGTTCAAGAATATCTGAAACTCCAAATCCAACTAAAACAATTGGAATAGTTGCAACAACTAATAAGCCAAAAAGTTTTTTTTCTTTTGGAAACGTTGAATTTCTCGTTGCAAGAGATTGAAGCATGAGAGATATATCTTCTTTGAAGTAAAAAATCACAGCTATGAGTGTTCCAAAATGCACTGCAATATCAAAAGATAAACCAAGATCATTTGTGCCAAAAATTAAATTAGGAAAAAGTAGATGTGCTGAACTAGAAATTGGTAAAAACTCTGTAAGCCCCTGAACTATGCCAAGCAAAATACTAAGTAAAGAATCACTCATTTATTTTCTTGTAGGTTGTATCAGTTTTGTATATTGGATTTGCAAAATTTGGATCAAATCTTGCTACATCTTGATTGTTTTTATCAAATTTATCTTTTGCAAGTTTTGCAATGTCAGATGACTCTAGAAAAACAGAATTATCATCTTCAATAACTATTAGAGGTTTCTTACAAGCGACTGCGACTCCTTTAAGGTAACTTGCAATGCTTCTTGTTGCTGTATAAGAGTTTTGACAATTAGAAAATGCAAATAAATCAACATCTTCAAGAGCAAAGGCATTATTTAAGCCAATGTTTTCTAAAAACATATTCCAGTTAGGTCTATCTTTTCTATTGTGTTTGTAATTAAAAGAATTTATCTCATCGTCAAGCATAATACTGACTGAGGTCTGATCACCAGAACTTTGGAATGCAAGAATATTCATTTATAAATTATCTGAAATGTTCTTAAATACTGTTTCAACACTTTCTGACCCATCTACTTTATAAAAAATTAAAATTCCTTTATCTGAGAGGTTTTTATAAAAATCAGTTAGTGGTTTGGTTTGTTCATGATATACATTTAATCTTTTTAAAACAGTTTCAGGCTTGTCATCCTCTCGCTGAATTAAAGGTTCTCCTGAAATATCATCAATACCCTCAATTTCAGGAGGGTTGAATTCAATGTGATAATTTCTGCCTGAGCCAGGATGCACTCTTCTTCCAGACATCCTGTTTACTATGTCTTGGTCATCAACGTGAATCTCTATTACATGAGTAAAATCTATACCCATGTTAGCCAATTGCTCTGCCTGACCAATTGTTCTAGGAACTCCATCAAAGAGCGATCCATTTTCACAATCTGGCATATTTAGTCGATCTTTTATTAAAGACCCTATAATCTCGTCAGAAACAAGGCCACCTGAATCAAGGATATTTGAAACTTTTAAGCCAAGATCACTTTCTGAAGCAACAGCTTCCCTTAACATGTCTCCAGTACTTATCTTTGGAATATCACATAAATCACAAATAAGATCAGCTTGTGTGCCTTTTCCAGCTCCAGGAGGACCTAACAAAATTATATTTTTCATTTCTCTAAAATAACAAATGCAAGAGCGTATTCACTCTCGTCTGAAAGACTAACATGTGAACGAGTAATTCCAAAATCATCAATTACCTTTTGAAGATTGGAATCAAACTCAAAAAAAGGTTTACCTTGGTTATCTCTGAGAATTTTAATTGCTTTAAAATTTAAATCTTTTCTAATGCCAGTACCAAATGCTTTCGCAAAAGCCTCTTTGCCTGCGAATTGCTTTGATAAATAATTTACTTTTTTAGGTTTTGATAGCTCATTAAAGACAAATAATTCCTCTTCACTTAGAATCTTTATTGCAAAAGATTCGTAAGATTTCATTTCATGAATCCTTTTTATTTCAACTAAGTCTGTACCAACACCAAAAATCATTATTTAATTGACCTAAAAATCTGTCTGCTAGATAGCTCAACCCCATCCAAGCAAAAACTTATTGCCTTTGAGGTAATTTCTTTTAATAAAATTTTTGGGACGTTTGCCAAATTTCTATTTTTAATATTGATAATGTCTTCTCCTGTCAAATCAGCATTATCTGTTTTTCTAAACCCTTTTTCAGAAATAAAACTATATCTTTCTTGTTCTTGAATGTTTTCATTATTATCAATATCTTTCTCAAAATCTAATCCATAGCCCAACATATCAAGTAGATCTAGTTCAAAATGCCTCAAAGTTATCTCTAAGTTTTTTTCTTCAGTAACATCTTTAAGAAAGTTCTCATATAATTCAAAAAGTTCTTCATGTGAGGCATCTTTTGGTAAAAGTTTTATAAGAAGCTCATTAATGTATAAGAGGCTATAAGTTTTTTTTGATAAAGTCTTATTAAAATTTTTTAAGTCACGATCAATACTAGTAAGTGTCTTTAGGTCTGATCTCCCTGAATAAGTAACATTTAATTTACAGAAAGGTACTAGGTATCCAAAAAATTTAGACTTGGGATTTTTTGCTCCCTTTGCAATAAGAGACATTTTGCCTTTTTTTCTGGTAAAAACTTCCGAGATTAAACTCGTCTCCCCATAAGATCTTTGGTGTAACAAAAAACATTCGTCTGAATTAACTTGACTCATAGTTCCCACCCACGCCTAAACTTTGAATAAAGTTCGAGTCTGTGTTCCAGTTTTTCTTTACTTTGACCCATGTTTTTAAAAATACTTTTCCATTTATGATTTTTTCAATATCTCTTCTAGCATCTTTTCCAATTCTTTTTAAGACCTCTCCACCAGTTCCTATGACGATCTGTTTTTGTGACTTTCTGTTGACATAAATTACAGCACTAATATGTGTAATATTATTTTTAATATCTATCTCTTCTATTTCTACGAATGTATCATGAGGTAGCTCATCCCCTAATTTTCGAATTATCTTCTCACGAATTAATTCTGAAAACATAAATTCATTACCTTTTTCAATATTAAAATTGTCTTTGTAAATATGTTCATTTTCAGGAAGATTTTCTGAAATTTTATTTACAAGCTCATTTAAGTTTTGTTTTGTTTTAGCTGAAATTGGTATTATGGAAGCAAAATTATACATTTTGGTAATGTCGTCTATAAAGGGAAGTAATTTATCCTTTTTACTAATCTGATCTATTTTGTTAATTACGCATATTACAAAAGGATTTGTTTCTTTAAGCTTTTTAATTATGGATATATCTTCATTATCCAGCGATAATCTTTGTATAACAAAAACTACAATATCTGAGTCTTCAATGATGCTTTGAGCTGATTTATTTAGTATCTTATTCATGGTCTTTTGAGACTTAACATGCATACCAGGTGTATCAATAAAGATTAGTTGTCTGTTTTCAACGGTCTTTACTCCTAAAATATTATTTCTTGTGGTTTGAGATTTTCTAGATGTAATTGAAACTTTTTTTTCAAGGATAGAATTAATAATTGTTGATTTACCAACATTTGGTTTACCGATTATTGAAATATACCCACAATACTTTTTTGACATATTATATTTTTATAAATTTTAAAGCTTTTTTTGCCACTTCTCTTTCTGCATCTCTTTTAGAATTGCCTTTGGCTTTGAATATTTTGTCTTCGTATTTAATACTAGATTTAAAGCCATCATCAAGTTCTGTGGTCTCATAAATAGGAGGGTCAATTTTTTTTGACTGAAGAAGTTCCTGTAATTCAGTTTTAGAATCACGAAATTCTTTATCAATTGAAATTTTTGATAGTTCTTTTTTAAGAAGTTTTAAAACAAATTTTTTTGATGTCTCCCAATTACTATCAAGCATAACAGCACCAATAATAGCCTCTACTACACCCTCCAGAATTGATTGTTTTCTCTCACTTGATAAATTAGCAGTACCTTTTGATAACTTTATGAAATTTGTGAGTTCAAGCTTGTGTGCAATCCTTGTAAGGGTATCCCCCTTTACTAGATGTGATCTCATCCTAGTAAGCAATCCTTCTTTTTGATAAGGGAATTTTGTGTATAGATATTCTGAAACAACTGTACTTAGAATCGCATCACCCAAAAATTCAAGTCTTTCGTTATTCGATTTGCTGTCAGCACTTTTATGCGTAACAGCTAATTCAAGAAGTTTGATATCTGCGAATTCATAACCTATTTTTTTACTTAAATCATCAAGAGACATTAATCCAAACTTCCTGCTTTGCTAAAAGAAGGAATACATGTCCAACATTCCCAAGTCATAAAAAGCACGTCAGCTCTACCAAAAAAGTTTTCCCTTGGCACAAAGCCAACATCTTTTGTACTATCATTTGAGTTATCTCTATTGTCACCCATGACAAAATAATGACCATTAGGTATTGTCCACTCTTGAGGAAATTGATCATTCTCTCCTCTTGTATTTTTGACAGTAAATTCTGCATTTCCATGTGTTTCTTGATATAGATCAATAACTACATCAATTTCTCTTGTAACAATTTCACCAGAGCTATATCTAAATCTTCGATTGATTATAGAATCCTCCGATTTGATGAATTTTCGATCTATAGCTACTCCATTTACATATATTTTTTTATTAATGATTCTAATAACATCTCCAGGCTTACCAATTAATCTTTTAATGTATGGAACTGGATTATGTGGTGGTATTAAGACTACTAAATCACCATACTCTGGATCATTTCTGAGTAAATTTGGTGTTCCAATCCTATTAATCTTCAAGCCATATGCGTACTTGTTTACAAGTAAAAAGTCACCTTTTTTTAATTGAGGTTCCATTGAGCCTGAGGGTATTTGATATGGCTCATATAAAAAAGTTCTTAATACAAATATCAAAAATAAAGGAATAAAATAACCTCTTGACGAAGAAATAATTTCGGAACTCTTGAAATAGTATCCGAGCAACATAACAAAAAAAGAAACAATAGCACCTACAAGTAGAACAATACCAAGATCGCCTGAGTTATAGAAAATACTCAACAATAATGCAATTGCAGAAATAAGGCTTATAAACGATAAATATTTAATTAAAAAAGGTTCATCGTTATTTTCATCTAAATTAAATTTAATCCACGAAATGACTGATATCGTCATACCAAATGAACCTAGTAAAAATAAAGGATCTGTAAGCATATTACTCATTAGAACTAAAATAATTAAGGAATGCATCCTGTGGAATCGAAACTTTTCCAAGTTGTTTCATTTTTTTCTTCCCTTGTTTTTGTTTTTCTAGTAATTTCATTTTTCTTGTTACATCTCCGCCGTAAAGCTTGGCTGTTACATTCTTCCTATAGGCTTTAACAGTTTCTCTAGAAATAATTTTAGCACCCAATGCAACCTGAATTGGAACATCAAACATCTGACGAGGTATTAATTTTTGAAGGTTCTTTGCAATTTCTCTAGCTTTTGAATTAGAAAAAGATTTATGAACGATCATTGATAGAGCATCAATTTTATTATTGTTAATCAAGACATCTATTTTAGTAAGATCAGATTTTTGAAATCCTAGTAAAGTATATTCTATTGAGGCAAAGCCTTTAGTCGATGATTTAATTTGATCAAAGAAATCAATGATGACAGACGACAAAGGCATTTCAAAAATGATTGACACTTGATTGCCAAAATATTTCATGTCTTTTTGCACCCCTCTTTTTGAGGTGCATAGAGTAATGATGTTACCTACATAGTCATTTGGGGAGATTATAGTTGTATTAACTATTGGCTCACGAATTTCGTCTATTTCATTTGGAACAGGTAACTGAGAAGGATTATCACACTTAATAATTGATCCATCTGTTTTTAAAACTTCATATTCAACTGAAGGAGCGGTAGATATTAAATCTAAATCATATTCTCTTTCAAGTCTCTCTCTAACAACTTCCATGTGCAAAGTACCTAAAAATCCACACCTAAATCCAAAACCTAATGCATCTGAAACTTCTGGTTCGTAAATTAATGATGAATCATTTAAAACTAATTTTGATAAAGCATCTCTGAACTTTTCATAATCATCTGAATTTAATGTAAATATTGATGCAAAAACTTTTGGATTAACTTTTTTGAAACCTGAAAGTGCAGTTGTTTTTTCATCACCTGCATCAATGATTGTGTCTCCAACTGGAGCTCCTTTGATTTCTTTTATACCAGCAACTAAGTAGCCAACTTCACCTGCAGACAATTCTTTTTTTTGTGTTTTTTTTGGAGAAAATATTCCAATATCATCTACGTTATAAGATTGACCAGTTGAAAAAATCTTAAATTTCTGTCCAGTTTTAATTTTTCCATTTTTTACTCTAATTAATGAGACTACACCTAGATATGAATCAAACCAAGAATCAACAATTAAAGCTTGTAATTTAGAGTTTGGATCACCAATGGGCGATGGAATTTCTGAAATAAGCATTTTTAGCAACTCCTCAATACCTTCGCCAGTCTTGGCGCTAACTAAAGGAGATTTTGAAGCATTGATACCAACCATCTCTTCTATCTCATTCTTTACTCTATCTGGTTCAGCTTGAGGTAAATCTATCTTATTAATGACAGGTAGTACCTCTAAACCTTCCTCGACAGCCGTATAGCAATTTGCCAGAGTTTGTGCCTCGACGCCTTGAGATCCATCAACAACTAGTAATGCACCCTCACAAGCTGATAAAGATCTTGACACTTCGTATGAAAAATCTACATGCCCAGGCGTATCAATAAAATTAAGAAGATATTCTTTATTGTTTAATTTATATTTCAATGACACAGCCTGTGCCTTTATCGTAATGCCTCGCTCTCTTTCTATGTCCATAGAGTCCAATATCTGATCTTCCATTTCTCTAGAAGTCAGGCCACCACAAAATTCAATTAATCTATCAGATAAAGTAGATTTACCATGATCAATATGTGCAATAACTGAGAAATTTCTAATGTTTTCCATAATTTGCAGCTATTTTACAAGCAAAGTATGAAAATAAGTAAGAAATGATTCTAGTTTAGAGTTATGGACCTAATTAATCTCGTTCCATTTCTAATTATGTGAATAGCAATTTTTTCGCCAGTAGAAAAATTATCTACCGCTTCATCAAAAGTATCTACATCATAGACTTTAAACTTTTTTCCTTTATGTTGGATCATTGTAATCAAGTCGCCTCTGTTTAACTTGCCTGATGCTGGGGAGTTTGGATTTACCCTAGATACTATTACGCCATCAGGTAAGTTAGACATTGACGGATTATCTCTATCAATTTCTGCAACTTTTAACCCAATTGGATCAGATGATGTATTTATTTTTGCAGGAATAAAGGACTCATTATTTACCGGGAGTTCTCCAAGAACAAACTCTAGCTCAATTTCGTCGCCGTCTCTAATAACAATTGCTTTTGCATTAGTATTTGGTTTGATTTGTCCTACGACATGTGGAAGATCAGAACTAAACTTAATTTCTTTTTTATCAAACTCAACAATAACATCTCCAGGCATTAAGCCGGCTAAATCTGCTGATTCACCCTCTTCAATATCATTAATCAGAGCGCCATAAGGTTTTTCCATTCCCAGTGCATCAGCTAAATCACTGTCAACTTCACTCATTCTGACACCAAGATAGCCTCGTGAAACTTCTCCATCATTTATGATCTGATCAGCAACATCCATAGCAACATTTATTGGTATTGCAAATGCAAGACCTTGATATCCTCCGCTTCTTGAATAAATTTGAGAATTAATACCTACTACCTCGCCATCAAGATTAAATAAAGGACCACCAGAGTTACCTGGGTTAATGGCGACGTCTGTTTGAAGAAAAGGAACATAATTCCCAATATTATTATTATTGATGCTTCTACCTTTAGCACTAACGATCCCGGCAGTCACAGAAAAATCAAAACTAAATGGAGAGCCTATTGCAATTACCCAATCACCAACTCTTAGTTCATCACTATTGCCCACATTAACTGTTGGTAAATCATCGTCACTTACCTCCAAGACCGCTAAATCTGAGAGAGGATCAACACCTACAACTTCTGCAATAAACTCTCTTCTGTCTGATAAAGAAATAATAACCTCAGTAGCATCTTCAACCACATGAAAGTTAGTCATAATATAATTATCTTTCAAAATAAAGCCAGAACCATAAGAAGTTGCTTCCCTTTTCTGTTGAGGCATCTCTCTAAATTGTCTTGGAATACCAAACCTTTCTAACATCTCGTCTGGAATACCGCCATATCCGAATGATTGTCTCTGAGAAACTTCTTTTTTAGCAGTGATGTTTACAACTGCAGGCGCAGAATTATCTACCAATTCAGATATGTTTTCAGGTAGTGCGCTTGAAAAAACTTCATTCGAAATAGAGAGACACACCAATAAAAATATATGTTTAACATTCAAAATTTTCATAATTTACTTTATTTATTTATAGAATTAGCAATTTGTATCGCAGTTGGAAGTGAAATATTACCATATAAAGTAACAGCTCTTCCATTTGAAATTGGAACAACGTATATCATTTTATTGCCATGTTTCCAGTACCTTATTTGGTTAAGGCCGAAATCTCTATTTTCAATACGAAGTTTAAATTTTTGTACTCCATTAGAATATTCAGGATTACTGCTTTGATTTATTCTGTAACCTACGTTTTGTAGATCAACTTTTGATTTTGAATTCATGAAAGATGGATCATTAATTACATTCATAACATGGTCAACAAGATATTCACTTGAGTTTTCAGCTGTTTGTTTTGCCTCTTGGCTGTTAACTGCAGAAGCAATCTGATTTGTGGAATCAATGTTTATACTCATTCTAGAAATATCTACATTATTTACTGCAAATAAAGTTAATACGATTGAAGCTGCTGCTGTTACAGCATTTGATAACCAAATATCTGACAATCCCCTGCTTTTGGGCTTTCTTCTGGCTTGACTTATTTGTGAAACCTTGGATTCTTGATTTAGAGATAATGATATTAAGCCATATAAAGAAAATGATCTTATCAATTTGTCATTATTTCTGCATTCTTCAAGAAGATCATCGATTTGGGAACTCTCAAGTTCTCCATCATATAAAGCTGATAATTTTTCTTTAATATCAGTCATTTGTAATAAGCTCCGTGTTAATGTATTCGAGAATTGACTCTCGTGCTCTAAAAATCCTTGATCTTACAGTACCAATAGGTGTTTCAGTTATTTTGCTGATCTCATCATAGCTTAATCCTTCTTGTTCTCTCATAGTAAATGCTGTTCTTAGTGATTCTGGCATAGAATCAATAAAAAATTTAATGTTTTTTAGTGACTGATCATGCATAAGTTCAAGTTCTATGTCTTTGAATGAGTTAATCTCTATTTCCGAGTCCTCAACCGATATATTTAATTTTTGTTTTTTGTAGCCTGAGCTTGAAACATAATTTTTGGCTAAATTTATTGCAATTCTATAAACCCATGTGAAAAAAGCACTATCTCCTCTGAATGTTTTTAATTGTTGCCAAACTTTAAGGAAAGTTTGTTGAGTAAGATCTTCAGAATCTTGATGAGATTTTGTAAAAGATAGCAATAAGGCATAAACCCTTGCGTAATATTTATTCATTAAAAAATTAAAAGCCATTTCATTACCTTTTTTCGCTTTCTTGACTAATTCGGAATCATTATTATTTGAAATATTCTTCATAAAATTATGTTTCCATTAAATAAAGACAAATTTCAATTCTAAAAGTTTCCTTGATGAGTGAATTTTTTTAAATGATTCTCAATGAAATCTTCATGAAATTTATTTCCTAAATTATCTTTTTTAAAAATAAAATCATAAAGCTTTTGATCGTCATAATTTAATATATCTGAAAATGTGCTTAATTCATCCTCGTTCAGTGCATCTAGCTTTGTTATGGAGAACTCTCTAAGGAGTAAATCTATCTCTCTCATGCCCCTTCTGCATTTCCAACGTATTCTGTTTATTTCTTCATTCATTGGTTAAAATAATAAAATTAAATAACAATTTTACTTGAAAATTAACAATCTCAAAAAATTAATTCAGTCCGGATCAATTCATTTGAAAAATTCATGTGTAATTGAATTTATTGGTGATAAAGAAAAGGTATTTGACCTTTTACAAGGTCAGGTTACATCCGACATCAAGTCACTAGAGGATGGTCAATCTCAATTATCATGCATTTGTAATCATAAGGGCATGATAATGGCCGACTTTATAATTATTTTTGACGGCGAATGCTACAAATTAGTAGTAAAGGAAAATGTTGAAAATATTTTAATAAAAGAGCTTACACCTTTTGCTAATTTAAGTTCTGTAAAGTTATTGAAAAGTAAGTTGAAGGTTATTGGAACAATTTCACATACTAAGATGCCTAACTCTTACGCATCTAATGCACTTTTCTCAACATGTGTCGATTTAAAAGATGTTTATGAAAGCAATAATGAAATTTCTGAAGATGTTTGGGAAGCAAGTAATAAATTACTTGGGAATTATTTTCTAGAAGAGTCTGATATTTCTAAATTCAGACCGCAAGAGCTTAATTATGATGAATTGAGAGTATCTTTTGATAAGGGCTGTTACAGAGGACAAGAAATCGTTGCAAGAATGAGATATCTTGGAGTTAATCGAAGAAAGTTTCTTACTTTTGTGGTGAATGATGATTATGTCGATTGCGAAGATGTAAAATTAATTGGTAATAAGATTAAAATTAATAAAAATTGTATTTTTAATGGAATTATTTTACGAGATCAGCTTGATACAATTAAAAACCTTCCAGGTGTTGAGCTAATTTCATAGATCACCATTTGATTGGCTGAATTTTTTTATCAGCAAGATATTGATTGCACTTTGAAAAATGTTTATTACCAAAAAATCCTCTATGTGCTGATAAGGGAGATGGATGAGACGAACATAAAACTAAATTTTCGTTTTGGTTGATCAAATGTTTAAAGGATTGGGCGTGATTGCCCCATAAAATAAATACAATATTTTTTTTATTGCTTAGAAGTTTTACCACATTAGTAATAAATTTATGCCAGCCAATTTTTGAATGAGAACCTGGCTTTGAAATCTCAACTGTCAAAGATGAATTTAACAAAAGCACTCCATCTTTTGCCCAACCTTCAAGGCAACCAATGCTATTATGTAA
Organism: uncultured SAR86 cluster bacterium; assembly: GCA_902628085.1. GTDB lineage: Bacteria > Pseudomonadota > Gammaproteobacteria > Magnimaribacterales > D2472 > SAR86A. The sequence goes on along the minus strand of CACOLO010000004.1, from coordinate 84,900 downwards.
TATACCGATGTCATTTTTAATCTCAGAATAAATATTTTTTAAAGATGCAGGAGTAGGAATATGTTCATTAACCGAAAAGGCTAATCCATTTGCGTATCCTTTTTGAAAATATGGATCTTGACCAAAAATTACAACTTTAGTTGATTCATATTTACAGAGCTCAAAAGCCCTAAAGATATTATTGATATTAGGTGAAATTTTTTTATTATTCTCTAGTTCCTTTGAGATATTTTTTATTGGTAAATCAAGATTTGTATCAAGATTATTTTTTTTAAAGGCTTCAATCCAGTTTTTTGGAATGGAAATTTTCAAAATTTTTTTTGGCATTTTTACTCGTAATTTTATCCACAGAAACTGTGGATAAAGTTATGGATAACTTTATTTATACCATAAGAAAGCTTGTAAAATAAGCTTTTTTTATTAACTGTATAAAAAATGTACAGATTTACATAAAATAACCTTATATCAATACTTTAAGGAATTTTAAGTTAATATAAGCTCCGTTTATGAATAAAAATTACTGCCTGTAGAAATCATATGTTTTTTCTGTTGACAAGTATGATTTTTAAATAAAGATTATAAATAAAACATATTAGACAATTGTTTTATAAAATAGATTAAATTAAGTGGAGTTTTCTCAGAGTTATATTCTCTATTAATTATTTACAAATAAGAATAAAATCAAAAAATAAATTGTATAAAAAATATATTATGAGCCTCGTTATAAACAAACTCTCTAGTTCAATAGATAATAAAATATTGTTTAACGAGGTATCTTTTACAATTACAAATGGAAATTTTGGTTTATTATCTGGAGAGAGTGGAATAGGTAAATCTACCTTGCTTAATAATATTGCTGGATTGAATAAACCAGATTTTGGCGAAATAATCTTGAATAAAAAAATTTTGAGTAATGAGACTACTTTCATGCCTCCTGAAAAAAGAAAGATTGGATTCGTTTTTCAAGATTTTGCACTGTTTCCTCACATTAATGTATCTAAAAATATTCTATTCAGTGAGACAGCAACTGAAAATGATTTATATTTTGAAGTTATTAGTGAACTAAAATTAGAAAGTCATTTGCTTAAAAAGCCTCACCAACTCTCAGGTGGTTTGAAACAAAGGGTTGCAATTGCAAGAGCTCTTTTAATGAAGCCAGATCTTCTTCTATTAGATGAGCCATGCTCAAACTTAGATGCACATAACTCAGATAAAGTTAAATTACTTTTAAAGGAATATGTATCTTCACAAAAGATACCTTGCTTAATAGTTAGCCATGATACTGATATGTTTGAAGAAATAAATATATCTGAAAATATTATTCTTAATTAACTTTCTGAAAGATTTTTATTTATGTACTCTTTCCAATTGTTGTAATTAATTAAATAAATATTCTCTAATGATTTATTTGGTTCGAAGTTTGATAAATTACTTTTAATCTTAGAGATATTTTCTCCAGATGCCATCATTGCCACTTTACATGCTCCAAGAGCTGTAGATTCAACATTTGCAGGTCTGATTATATTTTTTTGTAAAGTATCAGCAAGCATCTGACAAAAAGATTCATTTGCAACCATGCCACCATCAACTAAAAGTTTATTAATATTAATATTATTAATTTCTAATACTTTTGTAATTTCTTTTGTTTGGAATGCTATTGAATTAAATGCAGCAGTCACAATATCGTTTATAGAGGTATCTTGTGTAAGTCCTTTAAATCCTGCCCTTATATTTGAGTCCCAAAATGGAGCCCCTAATCCATTAAAAGCTGGTAAAAAAAGTACGTTATTGGAATTTCCAGATGCATTTATGTATTTCTCACTCTCTCTTGCATCGTCAAAAAATTTCATCTTATCTCTAAGCCATTGAATAATATTTCCACTCGAATAAATGCTTCCTTCTAGTGCATATGAAACATTTCCATTTAAACCATATGCAATTGTCGTTAAAAGGCCCTGATCACTCTTAACTGCGTCATCTTTTGTGTTCACCATTAAAAAACAACCGGTACCATATGTTGATTTCATATCTCCATATTCATAACAATCTTGTCCAACTAAAGCACCTTGTTGATCACCTATAACGCCTCTTATTGGTATTTTCTTATCTGAATGAACGATAGTTCCATAATCACCATCACAAAATAGTACTTCTGGAAGCATAGAATTAGGTATTTCAAAAATATCCAGCAATTCTTGATCCCACTCTTTGTTGTGAATATTAAAAAGCATTGTTCTAGAGGCATTGGTTACATCCGTTAAATGATTCTTTTCCTTAGTCAATTTAAATATCAAGTACGAATCGACTGTTCCAAAGGCTAGTTCGCCTTTTTGAGCACGTTCTCTGGCGCCATCAACATTATCAAGTATCCATTTAACCTTTGTAGCTGAAAAATATGGATCAAGAACCAGACCTGTCTTTTCACTTACTATCTTCTCATATCCATTAGATTTAAGCTTTTGGCAATATTCGTTCGTTCTTCTGTCTTGCCATACTATTCCTGGATATATTGGCTCTCCTGTATCTCTTGACCAAACTATCGTTGTCTCTCTCTGATTAGTTATCCCGCATGCTTCAATTGAACCATTAAAATTGTCTAAAACATTTGCTATGGTTTTTTTAACAGTATTAACTACATCATCTGGATGTAACTCTACCCAACCATCATCAGGATAGTCTAATTTGTATTCCAACTGGGAATCTATTTGTTTTTCTAAGTTTGAGTTAAATATAATTGATCTTGAGCTTGTTGTTCCTTGATCAATAGACAAATAATTTTTCATATTAATACTCCAAGTTAATAATTATCCACAATTTATACACTTATTTCCAACAGCAAAAAAACACGATATATACACCATATAGTGGAAAAAAATGAAATTGTCACAATATATTGTGTTTTTTTACTTGATTCTTTGTCCACAACTAGTATATTACCCTTTAGGAGAAAAAAGTTACCGTTACTGCAGACACACTTAAATTTTTCCAGATGAAATTAAAGTAAAAACTCATGTTAGTTTATGTATTAGTGGGCAAGAAGTAAGAAATGGAAGTACAACAACAAGAAAAACAAGTAGAGAATAATCAACAAAATATCAAAGATATTGAAACAACAGCACCAGGCAAGTTAAGAGTAATTAAAAGAAATGGTAAAGTCGTTGCATTTGAAGACGATAAAATAAAAGTTGCAATAACAAAAGCATTTTTGGCCACTGAGTCTGGTAATGCTGCTGCAAGTGAAAGAATTCATAAAAAAGTTAATCAACTTACTGAAAATGTCGTTGAAGTTTTTCAAAGAAGGATGCCATCAGGCGGAACATTGCATATAGAAGAAATACAAGATCAGGTAGAACTTCAATTAATGAGATCAGAAGAGTTAGATGTAGCAAAATCCTACATTTTATACAGGGCTGAAAGAACTCAGGAAAGAAAAAAGGAAAAACTTGAGATTGAGTTACCCGATACACCAAGTATCAATATAACAAAGAGTGATGGAACAGTCGTCCCACTTGATGTTGAAAAAGTTGCAGGACTTATAAGCGATGCATGTGAGAATCTTGATGAAGTATCAATAAACGAGGTTTTGGACGAAGCGCTAAAAAATCTATATGACGGCGTATCTATAGCCGACATGAGAACAAGTCTTGTCATGTCAGCAAGGACCAAAGTTGAAAAAGAACCTAACTATTCCTTCGTAACTGCAAGAATACTAATGGACCAAATAAGAAGTGAAGCGCTTAATTTCTTGAATATTGCTGAAGAGTCAACATATCAAGAAATGGAAAAATACTATCCAGAAGCATTTAAAGCATATATTGATAAAGGAATTGAGTTAGATATTCTTAATCCTGAGCTAAAAACTTTTGATCTAGACAAGCTATCACAAGCGATTGACCACACAAGAGACAATCAATTTACATATCTTGGTCTCCAGACTCTATACGATAGGTATTTTATTCACTGCGATGATGTTAGGTATGAGCTACCGCAAGTATTTTTCATGAGAGTTTCAATGGGTTTGGCATTGGAAGAAGAAAATAGAGAAGATAGAGCGATAGAGTTTTATAGACTTTTATCAAGTTTTGACTATATGAGTTCAACGCCTACTCTTTTCAATTCTGGAACTAAAAGACCTCAACTATCATCCTGTTACCTCACAACTATTCCTGATGACTTAGACGGAATATTTTCAGCCATGAAAGATAATGCATTGCTTTCAAAATGGGCTGGTGGACTCGGAAACGACTGGACTCCTGTAAGAGCAATGAATTCATATATAAAAGGAACTAATGGAAAGAGTCAAGGGGTTGTTCCATTCCTTAAAGTAGCAAATGACACAGCTGTTGCGGTAAATCAAGGCGGTAAAAGAAAAGGTGCAATGTGTGGCTACCTTGAAACATGGCACTTAGACATAGAGGAATTTCTTGAACTCAGAAAAAATACTGGAGATGAAAGAAGAAGAACGCATGACATGAATACAGCAAACTGGGTTCCAGATTTATTTATGAAAAGAGTCGAACAAGACGAAAACTGGACATTGTTTTCTCCTGGCGAGGCACCAGAACTTCATGATTTGGTTGGAAAAGCTTTTGAAGAAAAGTATGAAGAATACGAAGAGAAAGCAAAAAAAGGAGAAATGAATCAATTCAAATCAATTCCAGCAAAAGAGTTGTGGAGAAAAATGCTCACTATGCTTTTTGAAACTGGCCATCCATGGATAACTTTTAAGGATTCATGCAATTTAAGGTCGCCTCAGCAACATTCAGGTGTTGTTCATTCATCTAATCTTTGTACAGAAATTACTTTGAATACAAGTGCTGATAAAGAAATTGCTGTCTGTAATCTAGGGTCTGTGAATCTTGCTAATCATATGAAGGATGGAAGTTTAGATGAAGAAAAAGTGAAACAAACTGTCTCCACAGCAATAAGAATGCTAGATAATGTAATTAACATTAACTATTACTCAGTAGATACTGCCAAAAACTCGAATTTTAAACACAGGCCAATAGGTTTAGGCCTAATGGGCTTTCAAGACGCACTTTACCTCCAAGATATTCCATACTGCAGTGATGAGGCGGTAGAATTTGCAGATAGAAGCATGGAGCTTATAAGTTATAGTGCAATATATGCATCTACTGAGCTTGCTAAGGAAAGAGGGGCATACGAGTCATTTGAAGGCTCCCTCTGGAGTAAAGGAATATTACCTAAAGACTCTATCGACATACTCTCAGAAAACAGAGGTAGTGAATACCTTAACGTTGATAGATCTGAGACGCTAGATTGGGAAACACTTCGAAAAAAAGTAATCAAAGATGGAATGAGAAATTCAAACGTAATGGCTATTGCTCCAACAGCTACAATATCTAACATTACTGGAGTGACTCAATCGATTGAGCCAACTTACCAAAACTTATACGTAAAATCGAACTTATCAGGAGAATTCACTATTGTTAATCCTCATCTAGTAAGAAAGCTAAAAGAACTTGATTTATGGGATGACGTAATGATTAATGATCTGAAATATTTTGAAGGCAGTCTCTCAGAGATATCCAGAATACCTGATGATGTTAAGAAATTATTTTCAACAGCTTTCGAAGTTGAGCCAAAATACATCGTAGAATCTGCAAGCAGAAGACAAAAATGGATTGATCAAGCTCAATCATTAAACTTATATATTGGAAATGCCGATGGTAAAAAGCTAGATATTACTTATAGAATGGCATGGTATTCTGGTCTAAAAACAACCTATTATCTAAGATCGATAGCAGCTACATCAACAGAAAAATCAACCGTACAACAGGGAAAATTAAATGCAGTGAGCTCTGAAGTTTCACAGCCAGCTGCGAAAGGATTAGGAGCACCTGCTCCAGTTCCAACAGCCTGCTCTCTGGATGATCCAGATTGCGAGGCATGTCAATAAACTAAGGAGAAATAATATGTTAAATTGGGACGACTATGGAAAAGAGGACAATACAACTCCTCAATCATCACCTCAGATAGACAATGAAGTTGTTAAGAAAACAGCTGAAGCAGTAGCTGAGGAAAAATCAGTGACTCAAAAAGCTGTAAAAGAAGAAACACCACAAGCTAATACGAATATTGGCGAGGGATCAAGAGCAGAAGCAGCGAGAAAAGCTGTGAATGCGTTAGATGAAACAGCTGGCAATGAAGAGCTTGATGAAATGATGGCTAATGCTGGCAGAGTTCAGGTTGATCAAAAAATGATGATTAATTGCAAAGCTGACCTTAATCAGCTTGTACCATTCAAATACGACTGGGCATGGCAAAAATATTTAGATGGTAGTGCTAACCATTGGATGCCGCAAGAAATTAATATGACAAATGATATTGTCTTATGGAAATCTGAAGATGGGCTTACAGAAGATGAAAGAGTTATTGTTAAAAGAAATCTCGGATTTTTCTCTACAGCTGATTCTCTTGTTGCTAATAATTTAGTTCTTGCTTTATATAGATTAATTACTAACCCTGAATGTAGGCAATATATATTAAGACAGAGTCTTGAAGAAGCTATTCATACCCATGCGTATCAATATTGTATAGAGTCTCTTGGAATGGATGAAGGTGAAATCTTTAATATGTATAGAGAAGTGCCCTGCGTTGCTAGAAAAGCATCCTGGGGGCTTAAATATACACAGGAAATTTCTGATCCAGATTTTAAGACAGGAACAGTTGAATCAGATAAGCAACTTCTTAAAAATCTAATTGCTTTTTATTGTGTTCTTGAAGGAATATTCTTTTATTGTGGATTTACTCAAATACTTTCTATGGGAAGAAGGAATAAAATGACTGGAACAGCAGAACAGTTTCAATATATTTTAAGGGATGAGTCTATGCACGTTAACTTTGGCATTGATGTTATCAATCAGATCAAAATAGAAAATCCTCATCTATGGGATGATCAAATGAAATCTGATGCAGCACAAATGATCCTTGAGGGTACTGAATTAGAAATACAGTACGCACGAGATACAATGCCTAGAGGCGTTCTTGGAATGAATGCTGCAATGATGGAAGAATATCTTAAATTCATTGCCAATAGAAGATTAACTCAACTAGGTCTTGATGAAGAGTTTACAGGTGTTACAAACCCGTTTCCTTGGATGTCTGAAATTATAGATTTACGAAAAGAGAAGAACTTCTTTGAAACAAGAGTAACCGAATATCAAGTTGGTGGCGCACTGAACTGGGAATAAATCTTGAAGCTATATTCAAGCCCAGTTGCTCCAAGTCCAAGAAAGGTTCTTATCTTCATAGCTGAAAAAGGCATTGAAAATATTGAAGTTGAGAACCTTGATATTGGAAAAATGGAACATAAAACTCCTGAATACAGAGAAATTGCACCCAATTCTCGCATTCCTGCTCTAGTTCTTGACGATGGAGAGGTAATACTTGAAACAACTGCTATATGTAGATATTTAGAGTGCCTACATCCCGAGCCAAATCTTTTTGGAACTAATCCGGATGAAATAGCTCAGATTGAAATGTGGTACTCACGTATCTCATTTGAACTCATGATGCCTCTAATGCATGGTTTTAGGCATACCCACCCTCACATGAGCGCTCTTGAAGATCAAAATAATGAATTTGGTCTGGCACAAAGAGAGTTAGCTCTTAAATCAATGAAATATTATGACGATGCTATGGATGGCAAAGACTTTATAGCATGCAACAAGTTCTCATACGCAGACATACAAGCAGTTACATCTTTACAGTTTCTGGTTAGATTAAACAAAATTAATATTGAAGATTATGAAAATCTATCAAGATATACAAATGATATTGGTTCTAGACCAAGCTTTTCAGCATAAATTTACTTATTTATAAGTTCAAAGAATTTTAGAGTCTGCTCGCCTCCATTTTGAAGAGCACGCGCATCTTCCATATCAGATATTTTATCCCAACTGGCCTGTATATTTTCTGGAGTCATATCTTCTCCCATACCAAGAGAAATACCCATTGTTTCATGAATAAATATCCTTGAAAAAACACCAGCACCTGCAGCCATTATTACTCCATTTGGAGCATTCTCACTTGCTAAATATATTACTGCAGGTGTAACAAATTCTGGTTGAAGGTTTTTACCAAAGTCTTCAGGTATTAAGCCTTCTGTCATTCTAGTATAGGCAACAGGCGTAATTGAATTAGTAAAGACATTCTTATTTTGTCCTTCTAATTTTAAAGTATTCATAAGCCCTATCATTGCCATTTTTGCTGAACCATAATTTGTTTGGCCAAAATTACCAAATACGCCACTTGATGAACTAGTAAAAACAATTCTTCCATATTCTTGCTCACGCATAATTGGAAATACAGTATGGGTGCAATTTAAACTTCCTTGAAAGTGCACATCCATTACAAGATTAAAATCTTCTAAAGTAACTTTATGGAAGCTTTTATCTCTTAAAATACCAGCATTATTAACTAATATATCTATTCTCCCCCATTCATCCATAGCTTGATTCACCATTACTTTTACAGCATCTAAGTCTGTGACACTTGCACCATTAGCGATTGCCTCACCACCCTCAGATTTTATTAGATCAACAACTTCATTTGCAGCGTCACTTGCACCACTTCCATCTACGGTTCCGCCAAGATCGTTAACAACAACTTTGGCTCCACGTCTTGCAAGTTCAAGAGCATGCTCTTTACCAATACCACCTCCAGCACCTGTAACGATTGCAACCTTGTCATCGAATCTAATTGTCATAGTTTTCTCCAAAATATTTTTCTAACATTGATAAGAATTGAAGTTATTTTAATCAAAAAAAAACTCATTTACTACGTTATAAAATTGAGGATTACAAATCAATTTAAGAATATAATGTACTATCATTTTTTTTGAGGATAATAAATGAGCAAATCTATAAAAGTTGTTGTTACCGGAGCAGCAGGTCAAATCGCATATTCTTTAATACCAAGACTTATGGATGGTAAGACATTTGGAGATAAGATTGTCAATCTTGCATTGGTTGAAATACCTCAAGTAGTTGACAAGTTAGAGGGTTTAGTAATGGAGTTAGAAGACTCATATTTTCCAAACATGGGTGAGGTTACTTATACAGATAACTTTGAAGAAGCCTCTAAAGACGCTGATTGGTTTTTATTAGTAGGGAGTATTCCGAGAGGAATTGTTTATAACGGTAAAAAGATTGAAGAAAGATCAGATCTTTTAAGTATTAACGGTGGTATATTTGTTGATCAAGGTAAGGCGATTGGAAGATATGGTGGGGAGAATGCTAAGATTTTAGTAGTTGGTAATCCTGCCAATACAAATGCATTTATTGGAAAACATGCAGCAAATAATGATAGCCAGCTTTGGATGGCTATGACAATGCTCGACGCTAATAGAGCAAAATCAATTCTTGCAAAAAAAACAAATAATAATGTTTCTGATGTTAAAAATATGATTATTTGGGGAAATCATAGTCCTACGATGTATCCTGATTCTGAAAATGTTCAAATATTAGGAGAATTAGGCAGTTCAGTAATAAATGATATCAATTGGGTAGAATCTGATTTCATTCCAAAAGTTCAACAAAGAGGAAAGGCAGTAATTGATGCAAGAGGCGCCTCCTCTGCTACATCAGCTGCAAAAGCTGCAATAGATACTGTAATTGCTTGTGAGAATCCAACAGACCCTGGCGATTGCTTTAGTGCAGCTATAGCAAGTGATGGTTCATATGATGTGCCTAAGGGAATTATATGCGGCTATCCTTTAATGACCTTAGATGATGGTTCAATAGAAATAAAAAGAGATATCTCTTTATCAGAGTTTGCAAAAAATAAGTTTCAAATATCTATAGATGAGCTTCTTTCAGAAAGAGAAGCTGTGAAACATCTCATGCAATGATAAAAAAAGAAAAAATTCTATACAGTTACCTAAGTAATATTATTGAGGATGAAAATCCTAATACTATTTTTGTAAATACCACACGAGATATTTCAAAACTTATTAAAAGAATTGAAAAATTAAATATTCAATCTCTGCAAATTGGGCCAGATATAGAGCAGATATCAAATGAAAATTTTGATCTATTCATAATTCTAGATGATATTAAGACATCAGAACCCTACATTGGCATGATTAAAAATTTGATAAGTCACAAAATTGCTATCTTTACAAATTTTAAAAATGACAATTTAATTAATGAAACTATGTTAAAACTTGGATTTGAGACTGAATTGCTTGATAAGAGTAATGGATTAAAATGTTTTTCATATAATCTCAAAACTTACAACAATAAAAGAACTTGGAATAATCCTAAGGGTTGGGCAAATCCTGAAAATTTTGATAAATTTAGATGGTAATAATTTCCTTACGATTTGAGTTGAGGAAATAATAAAACGTCTCTTATTGACGATTGATTTGTGAGTAGCATCACCAATCTATCAACTCCCATCCCAACTCCAACTGCTGGAGGCATTCCATGTTCCAGAGCAGTTATATAGTCATGGTCATAATCCATTGCTTCTTTATCACCGGAGTCTTTTGCAGCAACCTGATCTTCAAATCTAGATGCCTGATCATCAGGATCATTTAGTTCACAGAAACCATTAGCAAATTCTTTTCCTCCAATGAATAATTCGAACCTATCAGCATAATCTGGATTAGTTTCATTGCGTCTTGATAATGGAGAGACTTCTACTGGATACTCTGTTACAAATGTTGGATCAATTAATTGGTCTTCTACTGTCTCTTCAAAAACCTCAAGAAGAATCCTTCCAATGCCCCAATTTTTTTCAATTTTTACTTTTTTATCTTTAAGAATTTTTTCAAGCTTTTTCTGATTACTTAAGTCATCTTTTGATAGTTCAGAATTAAAATCTAATATTAAATCTGAAAGAGTAAATTGTTTGAAATTATCTAAATTTATTTCTAAATCTCCCCATTGTATTTTTGATTTGCATCCAGCAGCATCTGCAGCATTTGTGATAATTTCTTTAGTTAAATCCATTTGATCTTGCATGCTCGCGTATGCTTGATACCACTCCATCATTGTAAATTCTGGATTATGTTTAGTTGATAAGCCTTCATTTCTGAAACTTCTATTAATTTCAAATACTCTATCAAAACCACCTACTAAAAGTCTTTTTAAATATAGTTCTGGTGCAATTCTTAAATACAAATCCTGTCCTAGTGCATTGTGTTGAGTCACAAATGGTCTAGCTACTGCGCCGCCAGCTAAAGGATGCATCATTGGTGTTTCAACTTCTAAGTAACCAAACTCATTCATTTTTTTTCTCATCGAATCAATAATTTTGGTTCTTTTAACAAAAACTTCTTTCGTTTCATTATTAGTCATTAAATCAAGATACCTTTGCCTGTATCTAGCCTCTATGTCAGTTAGGCCTTTAAACTTCTCAGGCATAGGCCGTAATGATTTTGTAATCATTTCTAGATCCCATACATCTATGGTTAACTCATCTGTTTTTGTTCTAAATAGAGAACCTGATACACCAACAATATCTCCTAGATCCCAAGTCTTAAAATCCTCATAAACTGACTCATCAACATTGTTTTTAGTTACATATATTTGAATATCTCCTGAAGAATCTCTAAGCGTTGCAAAGCTTGCATTACCCATCACCCTTTTAAGCACAATTCGACCAGCTACTGAAATATTTTTAATGTCTTTTTTTTCTAGATCTTCCTTTGAAAAAACTCCATATTCCTCATGAAGTTTGCTTGCATTGTTTTTAGGTTTAAAAGAATTACCATAAGCATCTCCCTTATCTCTAAGTTGCTCAAGTTTTTTTCTTCTCTCTTCTATGAGAGCTTTTTCTCCACTTAAATTTTCTTTATCCATTTATATGCCTGCTTTAAGAGATGATTTCATAAAATCATCTAAATCTCCATTTAGAACGGCCTGAGTGTTACCTGTTTCATGATTAGTTCTTAAATCTTTTATTCTAGATTGATCTAATACATAGGATCTGATTTGGCTACCCCATCCTATATCTGACTTACTATCTTCAAGCATTTGTTGTTCTTCATTTTGTTTCTGTAATTCTAACTCGTAAAGCTTAGATTTTAATTGTTTTAAAGCATTTTCTTTATTTTTGTGCTGAGATCTATCACTTTGCGATTGAGCTACAAGACCCGTTGGAATATGAGTAAGCCTCACAGCAGAATCTGTTTTATTTACATGTTGGCCTCCAGCACCTGAGGCTCTATAAGTATCTGTTCTAATATCTGCTTTATTAATATTAATCTCTATTGAGTCATCAACTTCAGGAGATATAAAAACTGATGCAAACGAAGTATGTCTTCTATTTCCAGAATCAAATGGTGATTTTCTCACCAATCTATGAATTCCAGTTTCAGTTCTTAGCCATCCGTAAGCATGATCTCCATCAACATAGATAGAGGCAGACTTTATCCCAGCCACATCTCCGTGAGATATTTCTACCACTTTAATGTTAAACCCTCTGCTTTCAGCCCATTTTGAATACATTCTCATAAGCATTTCAGCCCAATCTTGAGCCTCTGTTCCACCAGAACCGGCTTGAATTTCTATAAAGGCTGAAGAACCATCCATTTTTTTATTAAACATTCTACTAAACTCAAAATCTTCTACTAACTCAAAAATTTCAAGCACTTCCTGATTAACCTCCTTAATGGCTGAATCATCTTTCTCTTCAATTGAAATATCAATTAAAACCTCTGAATCAGAAACTTTTTGATCAACTGTTTGGTATTTACTTATAATTTTTTGTAAATTAGTTTTCTCTTTACTTAATTTTTGCGATAACTCCAAATCAGACCAAACCTTTTCCTGTGAAAGTTCATTTTCAATTTCTTCAAGTCTTTTCTTCTTATCTTCAATCTGAAAAACATTAACTTTTATATCTTCAAGTCTTGATTTTAAATCTAAGAGAGTAGCTTTTAATTCTTGAGCGTCCATTGCTAATTATGCTTAATAATATATTCAAAGATTAATTTATCGGATGATGGAATATTCACAGCTACTTCTTTCTTGTTTTTAACTTCATCAAGTCTTTTAGGAATATTTTTAAGCTTTAAATCAGCATTTCTTAAAATATTTGGAAATTTAGCTGGATGTGCTGTAGATAAAATAACGGTTTCATTCATTAATTCTTCTTCTAGCCTATTCACAGCATGCGCAGCTACAGCTGTATGAGGATCAATTATAAATCCATGTTTTTCATAGAAAGATTTCATACATTGGATAGTAGCATCATCATCGACACTATGACTTAAAAATAGTTCAGATGATTTTTTCCAAATACTATCTTCCAATTTGATGCTTATCTCAGGAAAATTATTGTATAGCTTGTTACATAATTTACTATTACTGTTAAGAAAAAAATCGTATATCAATCTTTCAAAATTACTAGCAACACTTATATCCATGCTAGGAGATATAGTTTCACTGACAGTTTTTTTTGAATAATCATTATTTTTGAAAAACCTATACAGGATGTCATTTGAATTAACTGCAACTATTATTTTAGACAAAGGCATGCCCATTTTTGAGGCTGCATAACAAGCAAAGACGTTTCCAAAATTTCCAGTAGGCACAGAAAAGTTTAATGGCTTAGAAAGTTTATTGATTTTAATAGCTGAATAAAAATAATAACAAATTTGGCCAATAATCCTTACCCAATTAATTGAATTCACTGCTAAAAGATATTGATTTTTTTTAAGAAATGATCTTTGTTTGAATCCATTTTTAACAATGTCCTGACAATCATCAAATGTTCCATCAACAATAATTGGATGAACATTTGGACTCTGAACTGTTGTCATTTGTTTTCTTTGTATTTCAGACATATTTCCATGAGGTATTAATATAAAACTTTTAATGACATCGAAATCTTTACAAGCATCGATGGCTGCTGATCCTGTATCTCCTGATGTTGCTCCAAAAACAATAGCTGTTTTATTTTGCGTTTGAAGAGTTTTGTTAAAAAATGCTGCAGCAAGTTGTAAGCCAAAATCTTTAAATGCGGCTGTAGGCCCATGGTATAACTCAAGTATTGAGGTTGATTGTTTAATTTGAGTTATTTTTATTAAATCCTGCTCTTCAAAGTTATGCCAAGTATTGTTTAAAAGCTTGATCACATCTTCTTTTTTAAATGAAGATCCTGTGAATAGAGGCACAATATACTTTGCAACATCTATAAAACTCTCAAGATTCTTAAGATACTCAATATCAACTTTAGGCCAATAATCAGGCATAAAAAGCCCGCCATCATCTGCAAGACCCTGCATTAGGATTTGTTCAAAAGTCTTGTCTTTATCTTGACCTCTAGTGCTGTGGAATAACATATTTAATCTTGTTCAATTCTAATAGTTCTCAAACTTTTAATTGAATCTAATTTTTCTAGATTTTCTATCAAATTACTGTGATCTTGCTCTTTAAAAGGATCAGTAATGATGACAATTGGTACAAAATTTTCTTCTAAATTCTCTTTTTGAACAATTGTCTCTAGGCCAACTGCTTTATCTGCAAATACTGATGTTATTGATGCCATTACACCTGGAATATCCTCAGCTTCAATATAAAAATAATATTGAAACGTAAGATTAAGGAATTCACTTAATATAACTTTCTCATTTGAGACAGCTTTTAAATACTCTTCTGAAGAATTAGCTAGGTGAACAAGATCAGAGATTATTCCAGATGCTGTTGATTCTTGTCCCGCTCCAGATCCAGCTAGATGAAGAGTACCCAATAAGTCGGTCTCTACTTCTATGCCATTTCTAACACTTTTTAAATTTGCAAGATATGAGTCCTTTGCAATAAGAACAGGATGTGCTCTTAAAACAACTTCTTTACTGTTTTGTTCTGCCACTGCTAGATGTTTAATGGTATATCCCATTTCATCAGCATATTTGAAATCTATCTTTTTAATATTTGTTATGCCTTGTACGTAAAAATCATCAGGTGGTAAAGAGGTTCCAAAGGCTAAAGAAGACAAAATACCTATTTTATGAGCTGCATCCATGCCTTCAATATCGAATGAAGGGTCTGGTTCTGCATATCCCTCTTTTTGAGCAAGTTCTAATGTTGATTGAAACTCTGAACCATCTTCCATGTTTGATAATATAAAATTCGATGTGCCATTAAGCATTCCAGAAATTTTTGAAATTTTATTTGCTGATAGCTCTTCAGTTAGTAATTTTATTATTGGTGTGCCTGCGCATACAGATGATTCAAATAAGACTTTTACACCATTCTCTTTTGCGCATGCGAAAATTTCGTCGCCGTGATTATAGATAACCGCTTTATTTGCAGTTACAACATGTTTCTTTTTTTTTAAAGCTTTCAGAATTAAATCTTTTGCTACATCAACTCCTCCAATCAATTCAACCATCACGTCAATATCATGATTAACTACATTGAAAATGTCTCTTTCAATGATTACATTTTCTGGTTTACAGTTGGGATTATCCCTCCTAGCTCCAATAACGACAATTTCTATATCCAAATTACCCTGTTTTTTTATAGATTCGATATTCTTTTTAGCTATCTTGTAGAGTCCAGTTGCAACATTGCCCCATCCACAGATTCCTATTTTTAGAGTGCTCATATTATCCTCTTAACCTTTTATATAATTCATCTGGAGATATATATCCAGGCAAAAGCTCGCCACTTGATGTAATTATGGCTGGTGTTCCAGAAATTCCAATTTTTTTTCCTATAGTATAATGTTTGGCAATTGGCTGATTCTCACAAAATTTAACGTTTATTTCTTTTCCTTTTTTGAGATCGGTTAAAGCTTTATGTGGATTTACAGAACACCATGCGCTTACCATTTTCGTGAAGGCATTGGTGCCAATTCCAGATCTTGGATACGCAGCGTAATCTATTGATATTCCTAATTTATTATACTCACCTATCTGATCATGTAATTTTCTACAATATCCACAATCGACATCAGTAAATACTGTTATTCGATGAGACTCTTTATCTGAAAGAAAAGATATAAGGGTATTTTGATCTAGCTCTTTAAGAATTTCATTCCTCTTATAAGCAATTTCTTTATCAGTAATATTTAAGATTTCATTTTCTGAAATCTGAAACATATCTCCATATATAAATAATTTACCATCCTCAGATACATACAATGGTTGAAGATCTCCATAAAAAACTTTGTAAATTCCAGGAAAAATTGATTTCTCGATAGATTCTATCTTGGCTTCAGGTGGAAGAATTTTTTCAATGTTTTCTTTTATATCTTTCTCATTTGATAATAAATTCAAAGAAAATAATATTGTCAATAAATAATATGATTTTAACTTCATTTTATCCCCTAGGATGATGTTTTTTTAGTACCTCACCTAATCTGTGTTTTGCAATGTGAGTATATATTTGAGTCGTTGATAAGTCACTATGTCCCAGAAGTAACTGAACAGATCGAAGATCAGCTCCCCTATTCAATAAATGTGTTGCAAAAGCGTGACGCAGAGTGTGTGGTGAGATAGAGTTTTTTAATCCAGATCTTGATAAATAAATTTTTATTCTCTGCCAAAAACCAGATCTTGTCATTTTTGTACCTCTATTGGATAGAAAAACTTCTTTGGATAAAGATTTTTTTCTTTCTGAAAGATAGGAATTTAATGAATCACTAGCTTTTTCTCCAAATGGAACTAATCTTTCTTTTGATCCTTTACCAAATACTTTTAAAACAGACCTCTCATTATCAATATCAGTAATTTTAAGATTTACTAGCTCAGATATTCTCATACCAGTTGCATAAAGCATTTCTATCATAGCCTTATCTCTATTTTCTATGTGAATAGAGGTGTCTGGGCTACTAAGTAACTTTTCAACCTCATCTTCAGACATTGATATTGGTAAATGCTGTTCTTTCTTTGGCGTGATAATTTCAGATAATGGAGTAGTTTGAATTTTTTTCTTTCTAACTAAAAATAAATAAAAAGCTTTCAAAGAAGAGATTTTTCTATTTACAGAAGTGCTTTTTAAATTTTTTTTGAAAAGACTTGCTATGAAATCATTTATCTGAGGTTCAGTAATTAACTTATAGTCACTAATCTGTTGGAGATTTATCCACTTAAGATACTCATTTAGATCATTTCTATAAGCTTCTACTGTGTTTTTTGAGAGCCCCTTTTCAACAAATAAATAATTAAAAAAAGATCTGAGATCAGAATCTTCATTTGTAGGATTTAACATTATGTTAGTCTAGTCTTTCTTTTATTCTAGCAGACTTACCAGACCTCTCTCTTAGATAGAAAAGCTTAGCTTGACGAACATCACCTTTTCTTTTTACTTTTATAGAATCAATCATTGGGCTGTGAGTTTGAAATGTCCTTTCAACTCCAATGCCACTTGAAATTTTTCGAACTATGAATGAAGAGTTTAAACCTGCTTTCTTTACACCCATGACTACGCCCTCAAATGCTTGAAGTCTGGTTCTTTCACCTTCTTTAACTTTTACAGATACAACCAAAGTATCTCCAGGCCTAAAATCTGGTATATCTGTTTTCATTTGTTGCGACTCAAAAGAACTTATTATTTGTGAAGGGGACTTCTCGTTCAGTGAGATCTGTTTTTCTTGTTCAGATGATTCCTCTTCTTCTGGAGCAGCTTCTTCTCCGACTGGCGCTTCTTCTTCTGGAGCAGCTTCTTCTTCAACTGGTGCTTCCTCTACTGGAACTTCTTCTTCTGCTGGAGCAGCTTCTTCTTCGACTGGCGCTTCTTCTTCTGGAGCAGCTTCTTCTTCAACTGGTGCTTCCTCTACTGGAACTTCTTCTTCGACTGGAGCAGATTCTTCTTCGACTGGAGCAGCTTCTTCTTCGACTGGTGATTCCTCATTTGAAACAATTTCATCAGTGGTGTCAGCAAAATGTTCGTCCCATGCCTTCAATAAATTTGGTTTAGTTAAACCAATATCTAGTTCGAGTCCATTATCTTTAGCTAAGGCTACAATATCTGCCTTTTTCATTTTATTTAAAGCAGATTTTGTAGGCAATTCAACTGATTCTAATGGTTTCTCTGCTGCAACTTCATTATCTTTAGACGCAGTTGAGCCACCAAATAATCTGGAAAAAAAACCTTTTTTTTCGTTCTCTTTATTTTCACTCATAATAATCGCCTAAAAAGGGCTATAGGATATCCTTAGATGCCCATTCTTCCAAGAGTTTTTTTTGTTTTTTTGTTAATTTTACATCATTTAACAATTCTGGTCTTTTTATGAAAGTTTTAAGTAATGAATTGTGCTCTCTCCAGGAATTAATTTCTTTATGATTCCCTGAAAGCAAAACATCTGGAACTTTCATAGATTCAAAACTTTCAGGCTTTGCATAAACATCTCCTTTCAAAAGCCCATTTGAGAATGTATCTTTTAAGTAGGAGTCTTTATTTCCAAGTGTACCTGGAATGTGTCTTGTTATTGCATCAATTAAACAAACTGCAGCATACTCTCCCCCACTTAAAATAAAATCTCCTATTGAAATTTCTTCATCTACATATTTATCAATAACTCTTTGATCAATACCTTCGTACCTTCCACATATGATTGTTATGTTTTTTAATTTTGAAAAAGATTTAACCTTTTTTTGATCTAGTTTTTCACCCTGAGGTGACATAAAAATAACTCGACCGCGCTCTTTCTTTTTAATTTGTTTAAGAGTTTTTACTATTGGTTCTGCCATCATAACCATACCTTCACCACCTCCATATGGTTTCGAATCAATATTGTTATGTTTATTAGTAGCGTTTTTTCTAAGATCGCGAACATCTAACTTAATAATTTTATTTTTTAATGATTTAGATATTACACCAACATTCAAAATATCAAATATCTCAGGAAAAATTGTAATTACGTTTATTCGCATCTAATAATCGCTGCTCCAATCAACTTTTATTACGTTCTTTTTTATATCAACTGATTTTATAAAAATTTCATTTATATATGGAATTAGTCTTGTTTTGTTATCAATTGATTCACTAAAAGGTTTAACAACCAAACAATCATTGGCTCCATAATTTTCTAAAGCTTTAACTATCCCTAATATTTTTTTTTCATTTTCATCTTCTACTTTCATACCAATTAACTCATTCCAATAGAATTCATTCATTGGTAATTTCGGAAGAGAACTCATGTTCAGATATAGTTTTTGATTAGTGTATTCTTTAACACTGTCTACATCATTTATACTTTTTATCTTTGAAAAAAGCTTGTTAGAACTTTTCTTTATATATTCAATTTCTAGTTTGCTATCAGAAAGAAATACTATGTCTTTTACATAATTAATAATATTCTCTTTAGGATTACAATATGAATTTAAATAAAATTCACCGTTGAGTCCTTTAGACCTTCCAACAGATCCAATACAGGTGTGGTTATTTTTCTTCATTTTCTGAAGAACTCTCTTCATCGACTTGATCAGACGATTTTTGATCTTCAGTTTCAGCAACCTCTTCTTCTGCGGGAGCTGATTCTTCAGCTGGAGCTGCTTCCTCTGCTGGAGCTGCTTCTTCGGCTGTAGCTTCCTCTGCTGGAGCTGCTTCTTCAGCTGGAGCTGCTTCCTCTGCTGGAGCTGCTTCTTCTGCTGGAGCTGCTTCATCTGTGGTAGCTTCCTCTGGAGGAGCTGACTCCTCTGCTGGAGCTTCCTGCTCTGCTTTCTCTTGAGCTTCTTTAGCTAATTTTTCTGCAATCGCTGCCTTTTTAGCTTCTGCTCTTGCTTTTTTTGCAGCAATTTTTGCCTCAAGCTCTTCAGGAGTCAGTTTTGACTCTTTTACTAGAGCTTTAACTCTATCGCTTACTTGAGCTCCTTTTGAAATCCATTCATTAAGCTTATCTAAATCTAATCTTAACCTTTCTTCTTGGCCCCTAGCCATAGGATTAAAAAACCCTAATCTTTCAATAAAAGCACCGTCTCTCGGGCGTCTCTCGTCTGCTACTGTTATAAAATAGTAAGGGTTCTTCTTTGCCCCACTTCTTGCTAATCTAATAATTACCATATAAAAAATATTTAAATACGTTAAAAAGATGTGTATTTTAGGTTAACCTTGCTAATATTCATAGTATTATTATGCAAAGTTTTAACTAATCTTTATTAATTAATGAGTTTTATTACACAAGTAACTATAAGTATAGTTATCTATTTTCTTGTTAGATTTTTTTATAAAAATGAAAAATCGTTAAATATTGCTGTTGTTATAGCGTGTTTTTCATACATTTTAATATATCTTTTAACATACGAGTTCATTTCGATCTTGCCTACTATTCATTTTATGGTAACAGGCCTAAGCCTCCTTTTTATATTTATTTCTTACAATGAAATAATTTTTCTTGAGAGAAAAGTTAAAAAAATTAAAGAAGGTGAATTAGTGAGTCTAGAATCTTTTTCTATTGAGAAATATTATAAAGTTGTCTTTAAATTATTAGGAATTGGTCTTTTCTTTTTGTCATTAGCATTATTATCTGGACTAAGTCTACAAACTGTATTTTCATCAAACCTAATACTTAAAGCAATTTTTACTTTCCTTGCTTGGACAATATATTTAGTAGTTGTTGTTGGTATTAAATATTTTAATTTCCCAATAAAGTATGCAACTAGAAGTTTATTTATATCTATGTGGGCTGTATTAGGTGCATATTATATGAATACTTACTTGGTTGATTCATAATGCAAGAAGATCCCTCGTTAATAATTCTATTTTCTACACTAATTTTTCTTTTAATTCTTAGTGGGTTTTTCTCTGGTTCTGAAACAGGGATGATGGCGGCTAATAAAATTAAACTTAAAAATCTCTCAAAGAAATCTAAAACAAGTGCCAAGAGAGCTTTAAATCTTCTAAAAAGGCCTGATCAGCTTTTGTCAGCTATCTTGGTTGGAAATAATTTTGCAAATATTCTAGCCTCTGCAATTGTAACAATTATTATGCTTAACTATTTTGGTGGGAACGTTTTGCTAGGATCAATCATTTTGACTATAGTTATTTTAATATTTTCAGAAATTACGCCCAAAACTATGGCTGCAATAAAGCCTGAGAGCTTTGCTACAAGATCATCATTTATCTTGAATATTCTCGTTTATGTTTTTAAACCTCTTATTTTTTTGACAAATTTCTTAAGCAGGCTGATTCTTAAAATATTCAAACTAGATGCTAAAGATGCAACACTAAATGATAATCTTAATACTGAAGAGCTCAAAACATTACTTGATGAATCTGGTGATTTAATACCAAAACAATACAGAAAAATGCTCTCTTCCGTTCTAGGTATGGAAGAATTAATAGTTGAAGATATCATGATACCAACTGCAGAAATAATTGGAATTGATATTGATCAAGATTATGAGAACGCAACAAAAATAATTGAATCAACACAATATACAAGACTGCCTGTTTATAAGGAATCCATTGATAATATGATTGGCATTCTTCATTTAAAGAACTCTCATGCTTTTTTAGAAAAATATAATCAAATGAACGAAGATGAGATAAAAAATACTCTTCAAAATACTTACTTTGTATCTCAGTCAACACTGCTTATGAAGCAACTAAGAGAATTCTTGTCTCAAAATCAGAGTATTGCTCTAGTAGTAGATGAGTATGGTGAAATTGAAGGATTAATATCAGTTGAGGATATATTCAAAGAAATAACTGGTAAATTTGGTGGAGATAAAGATGAACTTGAAAGAGAGTTTATTAAAATAAAGGATGGCTCAATTCTTACAGATGGAAATTCGAAAATCAGAGATTTAAATAATTATCTAAATTGGGAAATTAATGAAGATAATTCAAAAACGATTAATGGTTTAATTACTGAATATCTAGATCAAATACCTCAAGCTAATTTATGTATTGAAATAGATGACTATAGATTTGAAATAATAGAAATTGATAATAATTTCATTTCAAAGATAAAAATTAAAAAAGCTTAGTACTAAATTTGTATAAAACTTTACCCTGAATTTCTTTTCGACTGAAAAATTTACTATTTACTTCGGAATTATAAGTGTTATTGTCACTTCCTACTTGATATAGATTATTTTCGATATTTATTATTCTTTTAATTACCCTGCCATAGTCAATCGATTTAATTACTATTACATCATTGACCTTTAATGGAAGGAAATTTAGTGTTAAAACTAAATCTCTATCAGAGAAGCTAGGGGACATACTTGAGCCCCTAACTTTATATAAATTAATCACTTAATACTGGTACGATCATCTTCACATTAGGTGGATTTAAAGAAGTTTTTGTTTCAGTATCTACTTCTTTTGTTGCCCAAAATATTTCAGCAAATCTATTAACTTGTTCAATCAAATCAACGCCGTTTTGCCTATCAATATCTTGCTTACATTTTGATGCTGTCATCATTATTGAATGTGAAAGACTATGAATTTCTGGAAATTTTTCCATGTGTGGTTCTTTGAAATAGTCGCCCCAAATAGTTCTAACAGCATTCTTAACTTCAGCAGCATGCTCCTCCTTTTGTTCAACTAATCTTGTTAGATGAGCTAAATCTTTCTTTGAATCAATTTTTTCAGGCATTTCACCAATTAAATCTAAAAACCTCAAAACACTTAATGCTGCATATTGTGCAACTGCTGGATCATATACTGCGCATGGAATATCACAATGCGCTTTTACGTCTTTGATTCTCATATAAACCTCCTAAATATAGCTCTTACAGTACCAATAATAAATATAAACAATCCTAAGCATATAAAAAATATAATTGTTTGAGGAAGTGAATTTATCAGATGGAAGTGAATCGTATTATCAATGTGAGCAGATAAATTAATTGAAATGATTGGTAACAAATATAGAAATCTCATTTAAATAACTCCAAATTTTATTTTATAAGTTTCTTTAATTATACAAAAAAAATGGGGCGAAATGCCCCATATTTTAATAGAGTTTATGATTTACATCATTCCGCCCATTCCGCCCATTCCGCCCATATCAGGCATTGGTGGCATCGGCGTATCCTCTTTAGGAACATCAGTAACCATAGCTTCAGTAGTTATCATCATGCCTGCTACAGAGCCAGCTGCTTGTAGTGCAGTTCTAGTAACTTTTGCTGGATCAAGAATACCCATCTCGATCATGTCACCAAATTCACTTGTAGCAGCATTAAATCCAAATGAGCCTTTTCCATCAATAACTTTATTTACAATCACCGATGGTTCCTCACCTGCATTGGACACAATTTGTCTTAATGGAGCCTCAAATGCTTTTCTAGCTATATTGATTCCAACATTTTGATCATCATTATCTCCTTTCAATTTTGCAACAGCTTCTAAACATCTAATTAGAGCAGAGCCTCCGCCAGGAACTACTCCTTCCTCTACAGCAGCTCTTGTAGAGTGAAGTGCGTCCTCAACTCTTGCTTTTTTCTCTTTCATTTCGACCTCTGAACCAGCGCCTACTTTGATAACGGCGACACCGCCAGCTAATTTTGCAACTCTTTCTTGAAGTTTTTCTTTATCATAATCTGAAGTAGTCTCTTCAACTTGAGCTCTAATCTGATTAACTCTAGTTGCAATTGCATTTTCATCACCAGCGCCATCAATTATTGTTGCATTATCTTTATTCAAAACTACACGTTTTGATGTTCCAAGGTCTTCAACAGAAGCACCCTCAAGAGACAAACCAACTTCTTCAGAAATAACTGTACCACCAGTTAGAATTGCTATATCTTCTAACATAGCCTTTCTTCTGTCACCAAAACCTGGTGCCTTACAAGCTGCAGCTTTCACAATACCTCGAAGATTATTTACAACTAAAGTTGCTAACGCTTCTCCTTCAATATCCTCAGCAATTATTAAAAGAGGTTTACCAGCTTTAGCTACTGATTCAAGAAGTGGTAACAAGTCTCTAATATTTGATATCTTTTTATCAAATAAAAGTATATAAGGTGAATCAAGTTCAACTGTCATGTTATCTTGATTGGTTATGAAATATGGAGATAGATAACCTCTATCAAATTGCATTCCTTCAACAACATCTAGCTCGTTTTCGATGCCACTACCTTCTTCAACAGTAATAACACCTTCTTTTCCAACTTTTTCCATTGCCTCTGCAATAATTTCACCTACAGCAATATCACCATTAGCTGATATCGTACCAACTTGTGCAATTGCCTTATCGTCAGTACAAGGAACACTTAGACCTTTAACATGCTCAACTGCAGCAGAAACAGCTTTATCAATGCCACGTTTTAAGTCCATTGGGTTCATACCTGCAGCAACTGACTTATTTCCTTCGTTAACTATTGATTGAGCAAGTACTGTAGCTGTTGTAGTTCCATCACCAGCTTCATCAGAAGTTTGAGATGCTACTTGTTTGAGCATTTGAGCACCCATATTTTCAAACTTATTTTCAAGTTCAATTTCCTTAGCAACCGATACACCATCCTTAGTGACAGTTGGTGCTCCAAAAGACTTATCTAAAACTACATTCCTTCCTTTTGGTCCAAGAGTTACTTTAACCGCATTTGCAAGAGTATTAACACCATCAAGCATCTGTGTTCTTGCACTATCTCCAAATTTTACATCTTTAGCTGACATATTTTATCTCCCTTCAAAATTTATATTTATTTAACGACTCCAAAAATATCTTTTTCACTTAAAATAAGATATTCCTCGCCGTCTAATTTAATTTCATTACCGCCATACTGGCCAAATATCACTGTATCACCAACAGACACATTCATTTTAGTAGCTTCACCTGAATCAGATAATTTACCAGGACCAACAGCTACAACCTCTCCTTGAGAAGGTTTTTCTTTTGCAGAACCAGAAAGAATTATCCCTCCTGATGATGTTTCTTCTTCTTCAGTTCTCTTTACGAGAACATTGTCATGTAAAGGTCTTAAATTCATTTATCTCTCCATATAAACTTTTAAATAATCTTAACCAATAATTATGGGCTAATTATTATAAATCAATAGGTTAATTTATTTTTTAACCTAAAAATTAAAAACGCAATTGTAACTCCAATTAAGTTTGCAAGTAAGTCAAAAAATTCAAAAAATCTATGTGGATGATAATAATGAATTAATTCAATAAATGCGCCAAATAAAAAGATCAATGCAACCAACTTCAAATCATTTAAACGGAATTTTGACAAAATTCCCAAAATAGCTAAATAAAAATAAATAAAAGAGTGAACGAATTTATCTGATATGTAAGATAAAGACTCAAAATATGGAATATCTGAAGCATTTACTAAGCTCAAGTAGAAAACAAGTAATAGTGATACATAGAATAAGATCCTAATAAGATTAATCACTATTAACAAAAAATCCTTTCTTACTAATTATTAATAATATTGCTGGTAATGCTAAACAAGATGTAAAAATATAAAAACTCATCCATCCATAATTAAAGCCGTAAAGTGATTGAAAGCTTTCAACAATTACACCTGAAAATCCTTTAAAAATTGTACCTGTAAATGTCATTACTGAGGTCAACAAAGCATATTGGAAACCGGTATATTTTTGTGACACAAGACTTGTTAGAAAAGTAATATTTACCGTTCCAACTATTCCAGCAGCAAGGCTGTCAGAAGCAACAATAGATGCTAAAAGAGTTAAATTTTTATCAGTAATTGCAGTGTATGAGAACAAGAGATTTGTTATCATTACTAGAAAAGCTCCTATTAAAAGGGATTTATATAATCCAAATTTTTTAATAAGAATGCCGCCAACAAAAACTCCAATTATAGTAGAAATCAATGCGACAACTTTTACTATGTAACCTATCTCAGACAAGGTATAACCCATATCGATATAAAATGGGTTTGCCATTGGTCCCATAACAATGTCTGTTAACCTATAGCTTGCAATAATCAATAACAGGATAGCAGCCATCTTCAGACCAAATCTTTCAAAAAAATCTTTAATCGGTTCAATCATGGTGTCAATATGATTAAGTTTTTTCAGGGTCAGGTTTTTGTTTTCTGTGGAAATAATCATTGTAATTATGATATTTAATCCGGTTATCAAAGCCATAAGTTTATAAGCAAATGTCCAAGAAAAATTTGAAGCAATGATTAAAGCCAGAGAAGAAGCAACAAGTATGGCAATTCTGTAACCAAACTGATATCCAGCTGCTAAATTACCTTGATCTTCTATTTCAGCACTTTCAATTCTTAATGCATCAATAGCTATATCTTGAATTGATCCAGCTAAAGCTATGATAAAAGCTACAAATGCAAAATACTTAATATTAGCTAGCGGATCGATTTCAGAAATAATTAACAAAAATATGAAAATTACGATTTGCATTGATAATATCCAGCTTCGCCTTGAGCCCAATCTATTTAAAATTGGAATCGAAAATCTATCAACAAATGGTGCCCAAAGAAATTTCAATGAATATGTAAGACTAACCCAAGTTATAAATCCAATTAAGCTTAAGTCAACTCCAATATCTCTCAGCCATGCTGTAAGAGTGATTATTATTAGAACGTAAGGCAACCCTGAAGCAAATCCATAGCCAGTAAAAGCAATTATTTTTAAAATATTCTGATTGATCATAAGTTGCTCAGATATCTCTTCCAATCAAAGCTTTTTCCAGGATCCGTTTTTCTATCCGGAGCTATATCAGAATGTCCAACTATATTTTGTGAGTTAACCCTAGGATAAAAATTTATCAGCTCTCTGGTAGCCTTTATCAAGGAAATATATTGCTCATCTGTATATGGATCTATTTCATTTCCTTCAAGTTCAATACCAATTGAATAGTCATTACAATTTAATTCTCCTTTAAAAGATGATTCACCTGCATGCCATGCTCTTTTATCAAATGGAACAAATTGTAAAACTTCACCGGCTCTATTTATAAATAAATGAGATGATACCTTTAGATTCTTGATGCTCTCAAAATATTCATGCTCTGAGGATTGAAGCTTATTTAAAAAAAAATCTTTAACATAATCTCCTCCGTAATTGTTTGGAGGTAGGCTTATGCAATGTATTACTAAAAGCCTTATATCAGAACTATTAGGCCTATCATTAAAATTAGGTGATTTAAAATACTTTGATTCTTTGAAAATATGATTTTCAATTTCCATCTATCTTAATCCAGGTGGCATTTTGAAATATACATTCTCAGTATCTTCTCCATCCTCGGTAAGCCTTGCATCAAAATAATTTTCAAGTGATTTTGCAATCTCCATTACTCTTGATTCTGGAGCAGATGCTCCAGCTGTAATAGCTATATTTTCGAATTTTTGTAAATCCTCAAGATCTAAATCCGAAAATTCATCTATTAAGATTGATTTACAACCACATTTTTCAGCAAGTTCTTTGAGTCTATTTGAGTTCGAGCTATTTTTTGAACCAACCACAATAATATAATCTGATTCAAGGGCAAGTTGCTTTACTGCGTCCTGTCTATTTTGTGTTGCGTAACAAATGTCATCTTTTTTTGGTATTTCGATTTTAGGAAATCTTTTTTTTAAAATTTCTATTATTGACATGGTTTCATCGACGCTCAGAGTTGTCTGTGTTACCAGAGCAAGACTTTTACTATTTTTAACCTGAATATTTGTTGCGTCAACTTCATCTTGGACTAAATAGATCGAACTATTTTCAGCGTTTATATGGCGCCCCATGGTGCCTTCCACCTCAGGATGACCCTCATGACCAATTAAAATAATATCTTTGTTTGCTTTAGCATGTTTTTTTACTTCCATGTGGACCTTTGTAACTAAAGGGCAGGTGGCATCAAAAAAATTTAGATTTCTAGCCTTTGTAGATTCCTCAACTTCGCTTGATACTCCATGAGCGCTAAAAATTACTAGTGAATCATCAGGAATCTCGTCAATTTCCTCTATAAATATGGCCCCTCTAGCTCTTAAATCTTCAACAACTACTTTATTGTGAACAACCTCATGCTTCACATAAACAGGTGCGCCATATATTTCAAGAGCTTTATTTACAATATCAATAGCTCTATCAACTCCAGCACAAAATCCTCTAGGATTAGCCAATTTAATTTGTTTTGTCATAATCACTAGTAAATTTTAACTCAAAAAAAATAATTATAATCGCTCCAATTGATATAAAAGCATCAGCAAAATTAAAAATAAAAAAAGAAAAATTATTAATCTTCAAGTGAAGGAAGTCTGTTACATATCCATCCATTGCTCTATCAAAAATGTTTCCTATTGCCCCAGCAACAATAGTTAGTAGAGCTAGCTTCTTGAAATGATCTTCTTCACGCAATGCTAAATATATTAAATATATAACTATTGAAATACCTATTAATAGAAGAATTATTGAGGTCATATGATCATTATTATCTAAAATTCCAAAAGCAATTCCTGAGTTATATATCAACAAAAGATCAATAAAAGGCACAATAAATTCTTGAGTTTCACCTAATATTAAATTGTTGATAGCTAATTGTTTCGTCCAAACATCAAGCAGAACACAAACAACTATGAATACAATAGACTTAAGATTAAACAAATTGCCTCTTTTCTCCATCTTCTTCAATATTTTCAATGCATCTATTGCAAATTTCATTATGTTTTTTATCAGTTCCTACTGATACATCTTTATGCCAACATCTGATACATTTTTCATGTTTAGAAGAAGAGATCTCAATTTCAAGTTTCTTGCCTTTGATAGTTTTCGCTTCAGAGGTTATAAAAAGAAAATGTAATTCATCATTGAATTTATCTAGAATTTTTTTGTCCTGATCTTTAGCAGATATTTTTACAATTGCGTCCAATGAACCTTTTAATTTATTTTCATTTCTGAGAGTTTCAATAGCTTGATTGACTTGTTCTTTTATTTCAAAAATTCTTGTCCATTCTTCTTTTGAGATCTGTGAATCAATTTCGTCATAATTTTCATTAAAGGTTGATAGGAAAACTGAGGTTACTTCGGAATTTAAAATATTGGTGCTTTGCCAAATTTCTTCCGCTGTATAAGATAGAATTGGAGCGACCAGTCTTACTAATTTATTTAAAACAAAACATAAACTCGTCTGACAAGATTTTCTAGCATGAGATTCTTTTTTAGATGTATACAGTCTGTCTTTAGTTATATCAAGATAAGTTCCGCCTAATTCATTAACACAAAAATTATGAATTAATTGAACTGCTCTATGATAAGAATACGAATCGTAATAATCCAAGACCTTTTTTTCTAAATCTATAACAGAATTAATAATCCATTTATCAAGTTCAACTAATTTATTAACCTCCATAGCATCTTTCTCTGAGTAATCATTCAAGTTCCCCAATATAAATCTAAAAGTGTTTCTAATTCTTCTATACTGATCTGAAGTTCTTTTTAAAATTTCATCTGATGCTACCATCTCACTTCTAAAGTCAGTTGATGCAACCCAAAGCCTTAGAATATCTGCACCAAGGCTATCCCAAACTTTTTGAGGAGAAACAACGTTTCCTAAAGACTTAGATTGCTTTTTTCCATTTTCATCAACAACAAAACCGTGAGTTAGCACAGATTTGTAAGGTGCATTTCCTGACATTGCAATACTCGTTAAAAGAGAGGATTGGAACCAACCTCGATGTTGATCAGAACCTTCCAGATAAAGATCTGCAACAATGTCTTTAGAAAATCTTTTTGCAGAAACAGCAGCATGTGTCACTCCTGAATCAAACCATACATCTAAGGAATCAGTTATTTTTATATAATCATTTGCATCATCGATGTAATCACTTAAATCGACTTTATCCCACGCAGAAATACCATCTTTCTCAATTAGATCTGCAAAAATACCAAAGAGATTTGATTGATCAGGATGAATTTCTCCACTATCTTTATTTACAACTAGCGTAATAGGTACTCCCCAATTTCTTTGTCGAGATATACACCAATCGGGTCTATCATCTAACATAGATTCAATTCTTTGAAGTCCCCAACCAGGTTCCCAATTTACCTTGTTCACAAAATTTTTAGCTTTTTTTAATAAGTCGTTCTTATTCATTGAAATAAACCATTGAGGTGTGGATGTAAAAATCAAAGGAAATTTATGTCGCCAACAATGAGGATATGAATGATCATAATCCTCAACATTTATAAGCATGTTCCCTTTTTGCAATTTTTCAATTATTTTTTCGTCAGCTTTTATAGGCGGTAATCCAGCAATGAAATCGAAGTCGTCTTTAAATAATCCTCTGTTGTTCAGAGCCTTGAATGTTTTAACATTATATTTCTTACATATAAAATGATCGTCTAATCCGTGAGCTGGAGCCGTGTGAACGCATCCGGTTCCGTTTTCTGTCGTTACATGATCGCCAAGCAAAACAATTGAATCTCTATCAATGAAAGGATGCTGAAGTGATAACATTTCTAAGTCTTTTCCCTGACACTCTGCAATTCTATTACCTGCTTTACTCCATCGACTCATACATTCATCAAACATATCTGAAGCGATAACAAAAAAACTATTGTCAACTTCAATCAATGAATATTTTAGTGATTCATTAACGCAAACTGCTACATTAGAAGGTATTGTCCATGGCGTTGTAGTCCAAATCACAAATGCAACATCATTAATTTCATTTAAATTAAAAATCTTTTTAAGTGATTCCATAGATTCGTCTTTCACATAAAAAGCTACATCGATAGACTTAGATATTTTGTTCATGTATTCGACTTCAGCTTCAGCTAGAGCAGAAGAGCATACTTGACACCAATGAACAGGTTTTTCACCTTTTTCAAGATGCCCTGCATCATAAATTGTCCCCAGAGATCTTATAATTTCCGCCTCAAATGATGAATCTAAACTCTTATATGAATTTTCCCAATCTCCAAAAACACCCAGTCTTTTAAAATCATCCATTTGATTGTTTATTTGAGTTTCAGCATATTCTTTACATGCTTTTTGAAAAGATTCTTTGTCTTGAACTAAATCACTATTTTTACCATGTTTTTTTTCAACATTTAGTTCAATTGGAAGTCCATGACAATCCCAGCCAGGAATAAATGGCGCATTTAAGCCCTTAAGAGTTTTATATTTTATTGTGATATCTTTTAAAATTTTATTGACTGAATGGCCTAAATGTATAGCTCCATTAGCATATGGCGGTCCATCATGCAGAAGAAATAACTCACTATCTATATATTTTTCTCTAATCTTTTTATAGATATCATTTTGATGCCAAAAGTTTAATATCTCAGGCTCTTTTTGGGGCAAGCCTGCCTTCATTGAAAATTGAGTTTCTGGAAGATTTAAAGTATCCCGATAGTTATTGGCCATTTTATTTATATAAAATCTCTTTTGCTTTTGATATATCTGTCTGAATTTGAGATTTTAGCATGTCTAAATTATCAAATTTCTTTTCATCTCTTATTTTTTTGATGAATTTTACATCTAATCTCTCTGAATATATATCTTTGTCAAATTCAAAAAGATGAACTTCTAGGACCGGAGTATTTCCACCAACTGTAGGACGTATTCCCATGTTTGCAATGCCATATATTTTATTACCAAGATGCTTGCATTCAACAGCATATACGCCACTTATAGGTAGTTTTTGTTTAGGCAACCAAATATTTGCAGTTGGAATACCAATAGTTCTTCCAAGTTGTTGTCCAAAAACTACTTTACCTGAGATTACATATGGACGACCCAACATTTTCTCAGCATCAGAAAATTGGTTTTCTAGAAGCAATTTTCTAATTCTGGTACTACTCACCCTCTCAGACTTAAACAAAACCGTATCTGTATTCTCTATTAATATTTTTTTCTCATTTCCCCAATCTCTTAAAAGATTAGTATCACCTTTTCTGTCAGCTCCAAATCTAAAGTCATCTCCAACAGTGAAACTAACCAAATTAATTGATTCTAATATTTCAGTTATAAATTCATCAGGAGTCATTGTTCTAAGCGAATTGTTGAACTTTAAAAAGAATGCATAATTAATACCAAAATCTTTTAAAAGCATTACTTTCTTTCGCCAAGGAAAAATTCTTGGCGGTGCTTCCATATTATTTTTCTTCACTGTTGCAAAATACTCAGCAGCGTGAGGTTCAGTAAAGAAAACTATTGTTTTAGCATCGAATTTCTCTGCATTCAGTTTAATTTTTTTTAAGATGGCTTGATGTCCAAGATGGAGACCATCAAAGTTTCCAATAGTTCCACATAATTTCTCATTTGGAAACTTTTTATTAAAAAGCTCTAGATTGTGTTGACCCCGAATTAAATACATTCTAATTGAATTGTTTTATTAAAGATTTACCAGCAACCAAACGCGCAACTATAAAATAAATAGAGATCGCTATTATGATTTCAAAGCCTAAATATATAATTCGCTCAATTTGGGTCATAGATATAAGCTCTGTCTTGTTTGTAAAATT
Source organism: uncultured SAR86 cluster bacterium (assembly GCA_902628085.1). GTDB lineage: Bacteria > Pseudomonadota > Gammaproteobacteria > Magnimaribacterales > D2472 > SAR86A. The sequence continues at coordinate 52,580 of CACOLO010000004.1, read as the reverse complement.
ATATAAAAATAAAATAAGAAATGAGCTTGCCATCATGATTGCAAAATTAAATCTATTCAAAGGATTTTTAATCTCAATAAATCCATCCCTCAATAGAATTATTTCTAAAATTAATACGCTTAACAAGGCTGCAACAGAGCTGCCTATTGCTATTCCAACATGTCCATAATCAAAAATAAAAGCTAAAACATAATTAAGAATTGCATTTATTAAAAGTGATAGTATTGCGACATACATTGGAGTTTTTGTATCTTTTCTTGCAAAAAAAGCAGGAGTTAGAACCTTCATCAACATAAAAAAAGGTAATCCAAAAGAAAATGCCATTAAGCTATACGAAGATTGATATACATCAGTTACTTTAAATTCACCTCTAAAAAATATTGTGCTAATTAAATCTTCGGCACAAAAAAATAATCCTATTAATGATGGGATTCCTATAAAAATAACAAATCTTTGACCTTTTTGAAGTGATGCAATAAAACTAACTTTATCATTATTGACATCAATGCTTGATAAGGATGGCAGAAGAACTGTTCCAATTGCAATCGCAAAAATACCCATTGGAAATTGAATAAGACGATCAGAAACATATAACCATGTTGGGCTCCCAGTCTCTAGCAAAGATGCAAAAATTGTATCAATTAGTAGATTTATTTGAATAATGCCACCAGCTAAAATAGCAGGCAATATAAGCTTTAGGAATTTCTTTAAACCAGTATTACCAAGATTCAATTTTGGTCTTGGAATTCTATCTATAGTATGTAAAGGAAAATACTGAACTAAAAGTTGCATAAATCCTGCTAATAAAACACCCCATGCTAATACATAAACTGGCATATTATATTTTGGTGCCACATATACTGCTGAAATTATTAAACACAAATTAAAAATCATTGGCGTTGCAGCAGGTATTGAAAATTTGCCATGTGAGTTTTGAATTCCTCCAGCAAATGCAACCAAAGAGATTAACGCTAGATACGGAAACATTATTCTGAGAGTTGTTATAGCAATATCTTTCTTTGTAGGATCAAAATAAAAACCTGGAGCAAATATTAAAATAAAGATAGGCGCAAAAATTAAAACCAATATTGAGAAAAAAAATAAAAAAGTAATTAGAAAGCCTGCTATGGAATTTAAATAATTTATAGTTTCTTTAACATCATTATTTTTTTGAAAATCAGCGTAAATTGGAACGAATGCTTGATTAAAAGCTCCCTCTGCAAAAAACCGTCTAAACATATTTGGAATCTTCAAAGTAATAACAAAAATATCATGAAAAACTGAAGCTCCCAGAAGACTTGTTGTAGAAATGTCTCTAATTAGACCAAATATTCTCGATAATCCTGTCCATGCGCCTACAGTAGAAATAGATTTCAAAAACTTGTTAGATGATTCAGTATTTAGTTTATTTATCTTGTTCAAAATCAAGTGATGCAGAATTTATACAATACCTTAATCCAGTAGGTTGAGGGCCGTCATTAAAAACATGTCCTAAATGGGCATCGCACTTCGAACATTTGACTTCAATTCTTTGCATGCCAAAAGAATTATCCTCATATTCATCTATTGATTCTTCATTTGAAGGTATAAAAAAACTTGGCCATCCACAACCTGAATCATATTTTGAACTGGAATCAAATAAAGGCTCACCGCAACAAATGCACTTGTAAGAACCTGATTCTTTGAAATCCCAATATTTACCAGAAAATGGTCTTTCTGTGCCAGCAAGCCTTGTTACTCTATAACTTTCATCATCAAGCAACTTTTGCCACTCAGATTCATCTTTATATACTTTAGACATAACCTAATTGTAATTAAAAAGGATGTTTTTAGGTAGGTAGAATAGAACTTTGAGCTTAACTAGCTTTGCGCATGTTTTGATCAACGTTATTTGCATAGGCAATAAAGTCATCAATTAGAATATCACTTGGTTGATATATTCTTCTTCTTTTATCTTGCAAGGATTGTGTCTCAATTATGTAATTAAGTCTGACGGCTTGTTTTAGAATCTGAAGTCTTTTAATTCTTGAGGCATACTTTTGCGGAACTAAAGATATTGCATACTCTTGAGAAATCTCATTTCCATCAAAATATTCTTTCATAAAGCTCATCAAAAAATAAAATCTATAAGTGTCTGCTTGAAAAAAATTCATGGATTCTGGAGATTTAGGATGATCCATAGAAAATAATACTGTATTTATTAATGCGAGTGCATTATCGAGAAATGATTTGTCGATTTTTTTCATAATTTATTCCTGCTATCTAAATACATGCAATATGTATGCCAAATTACTTATAAATTTTATTATTAAAAACAATATATATTATTGTATATTGTATTTATGTTCATTTTTAAAACATTTTTGTGACAATTTAGTGAGAATCATCTGGAATAAAAATACTTTTTATCCAATTTAAGAATGAATTTTTTCCTAATGTGTAACGATCAAGCATATCAAAATCATGAGCTAACTGTTTTGGATTATCAAAAAAATCTGCTCGTGTATTAAAACTTACGTCATCTAATTTCTTAACCAATTTAGCAGGATTGCCAGCATATATTGAATTTTCTGGAACATCTTTTGTGACAACTGCACCTGCTCCAATTATGCTGTTCTTGCCAATAGTCACGCCTTTACAAATTATTGCGCTGTCTCCAATCCAAACATTTTCTTTTAAAACTACTGGCTTTGTTTTGCCCACAGGCTCAGCTCTATCATAAATACCATGCCAATCTGCATCAGATATATATACTCCATGGGCTATCATGCATGCGTCACCGATCTCTATTCGTTCTGCAGCCATAATTCTAACGCCTGGTGTTATTAAACAGTATTTTCCAATGTTTATGACTCCTTTATTATCTCCAATGTTCCAGGATGTAAATTGTATATATGCATCTGGTGCTCCAATTAAAGTTGGATAATCGTCTATAGAGACATTTTTTCCAAAAACTTTTATATATCTAGGTTTAAAATAAGCTCCGCCCTTTCCTAACAATTTAAATTGTGGTTTTAAAAAGTGGTTTACATAAGCTTTTAAAATTTTTTTTGTGAATTTTTTGAGCCAATATGGTCGATTATCTTTTCTAATATTTTTCTCCGAATATATGTATTTTAATATGATAAAGTACGCAAAAAAATAATAAACTTATTCGAGCATGCAAAAATATTTCTTTGAATTTCGACAACTTATCAAAATAGGTATTCCAATTTTTGGATCTCAGCTTTCATACGCACTAATGGGTGCAACAGATACAATAATTGCAGGAAGAGCAAGTGCAAATGATCTTGCTGGCTTAGCAGTGGGAACTGCATTCTCAAATACAATATGGTTCTTTTTTACTGGAATAATTTTTGCTGTAACTCCAATTGTTGCTCAACTCTACGGCGCAAAAAAATTTTTAGAAATAGGTAAAAAGCTAAGAGAAATTCTATGGGTAGCGGCAGCACTTGGCTTATTTATGGCTTTCATATTTTTTAATATGAATATAATCATTGATTTATTACCAATAAAGAGCTCAATTACATCAATTACTATTGACTATCTAAAAGCAGTTTCAATTGGCTGGTTTTTTGTAACAATTTTTACTTGTTTAAGATGTTACAGCGAAGGGATGACGTATACAAAACCAGTTTTTTATATAGCTTTTGCTGGCATGCTTCTTAATATCCCTCTAGATTTAATTTTTGTTTATGGTTATTTTGGTGCACCAAAACTCGGAGGAGTTGGTTGTGGTATTGCTACATCGATAGTTTCATTTATTATGATGATATCTATATTTATCTATATAAATACATCAAAAAATTATAAGAAAACAGAGCCATTTGCTAAATTTACTTTGCCTTCTTTAAATACCACAAAGGAAGTTTTTAAACTTGGACTGCCAATTGGACTAGGCATTTTTATTGAGCTGAGTATGTTTTCAGGAGCTGCAATCATACTTAGTGTTCTTGGAGAAATAGTTGTTGCCAGTCATTCAGTTGCAATTAATATTGCTAGCTTATTTTTTATGGTTCCATTAGCTATTGGTTTAGCATCATCAACAAGGGTTGGAAATCTTATTGGTGAGAAAAATCCTAAGCAGGCAAAAGTAGCAGCAACTTCTACAATAATGCTTTGTATGACTGGAGCAATGATTAATAGTGTAATAATTATTTTATTTGGTTCTTTTATTGTTGGTTTATACACTACAGAATTACCAGTTCTTGAGCTTGCAATAAGTTTGATTTTCTTTGCGGCGATTTTTCAACTACCTGATGGCATCCAAATGGGTGCTCTAGGAAGTTTAAGAGGATATAAAGATACCTTTATCCCAATGATCCTGCTTCTAATTTCCTATTGGATTTTTGCGATGCCGATTGGATATTATTTAACTAACTTTGGATTTGGAGAACCGTTTGGAGCTCAAGGCATGTGGTACGGAATGATTATTGGATTAACGATCTTTTCTTTTCTTTCAATTTTTAGATTGATATGGATTATGAATTCAAAAATTAAAAAAAATATTACCCAAGAACTTCAGCCACTTTAGAACCAATTGATACTAAGTTATCAGCTACGTGAACACCACATTCTTTTAATTTTTTAATTTTTTCTGCAGCTGTTCCTTTTCCACCAGCAATAATTGCACCCGCATGACCCATTCTTTTTCCAGCAGGTGCTGTCTGACCTGCAATGTAAGAAATTACCGGTTTATTTACATTATTTTTTATATAATCTGCAGCAGCTTCTTCAGCATTTCCACCAATTTCACCAACCATGACAATTGCTTCAGTTTGTTCGTCTTCCTCAAATAACTTAAGCATATCTATAAATGACGATCCAGGAATAGGATCACCACCAATACCTACACAACTGCTCTGTCCAAAACCTAAATCAGTTGTTTGTTTTACAGCCTCATAAGTTAACGTTCCTGATCGAGATATTATTCCAATAGAACCTGGTAAATGAATACTGCCTGGCATTATTCCAAGTTTTGCCTCTCCCGGAGTAATAACTCCTGGACAATTTGGCCCAATTAGTCTCACGCCAAGTTCGTCTACTTTTTTCTTTACTTCAAGCATATCTAGAGTTGGAACTCCTTCAGTAATACAAATTATTAATTTAATTCCAGCTTCAGCTGCCTCAAGAATTGATGCCTTGCAAAATTTAGCAGGCACAAAAATAATTGACGCATTTGGACTAACTTCTTTTACTGCTTCTTCAACTGAATTGAATACTGGTTTGTTAAGATGAATTTTTCCACCTTTTCCTGGAGTTACTCCTCCAACAATATTCGTTCCATACTCTATAGATTGCTCCGAGTGCAAAGTACCTTGAGAACCAGTAAATCCCTGAACAATTAATCTTGTGTCTTTATTTACTAAGATACTCATTTTGCAAGCTCAACAGATTTCTTTGCAGCAGATCCAAGATCATTTATGCTTTCAACTTTAATATCAGACTCTTCAAGAATCTTGGCTCCAATTTCAGCATTATTTCCTTCAAGTCTCACAACTACTGGGACTTCAATACCTACTTCTTTAATTGCAGCAACTATACCCTCAGCAATGAGATCGCATCTGACAATTCCACCAAAAATATTTACCAGCACAACTTTTACTTCAGGATCTTTGAGTATAATTTTAAAAGCTTTAGCTACCCTTTCTTGAGTTGCTGTTCCACCAACATCAAGAAAATTTGCGGGGTTGCCTCCAAAAAATTTAATTGTGTCCATAGTCCCCATTGCAAGACCAGCACCATTGACCATACATCCAATACTCCCATCTAAAGATACATAACTTAAGTCATGCTTCGCAGCTTCTGCTTCTTGAGGATCTTCCTGAGATTCATCATGCATTTCCATTAATTCTGGTTGCCTAAATAGAGCATTTGAATCAATATTAATTTTCGCATCTAAACAATGTAGGTCTCCATTTTTAGTGATCACTAAAGGATTAATTTCAAGAAGACTAAGATCTTTTTCAACAAAAAGCCTTACAAGGTTGTCTAGCATCGGTGAAAATTGATTTTGTTGATCAGGATTTAACTTCAATACTTTGCCGATATTTTCGGCATGTTGACTAAAGTCTTTATCATCAAGATCTACTCCTTGATAAATTATTTTTTCTGGAGAATTTTTCGCAACTTCCTCAATGTTTACTCCACCCTCACTTGAACCAATAAAAACTATTTTTTGTGTATCCCTATCTATGACCGCACTTAAGTACAGCTCTTGAGCAATATCAGTGCATTCTTCTATAAGTATAGAATTAACAATTTGTCCAACTGCATCTGTTTGATAAGTAATAAGCCTATTTCCTAACCACTTTTGTGCGAATTCAATTGCTTGCTCTGGATTATCAATAAGTTGGACGCCTCCAGATTTACCTCTTCCACCAGCATGAACTTGTGCCTTAACAACCCATTTATCGCCTCCAATTTCATTACAAGCATCAATAGCATCCTTTGCATCAAATATAACTTTTCCTTTAGAAACTGGTAAATTATATTCAGCAAATAATAATTTGCCTTGATATTCATGTAAGTTCATTTTGTTTTATTACCAATATGTATAGCTTGGTTGTTAGCTGCTAATGCGGCCTCATGAAATGCTTCAGATACAGTTGGATGACTAAACATAGTTAAGGCGATATCTTCCGCGCTCGCACCAAACTCCATAGAGATAAGTGCTTGTTGAACAATTTCAGCAGCAGCAGGCCCAAAAACATGAACACCTAATATGGTATCCGTTTTAGAATCAGAAAGAACTTTTACGAAACCGACCGACTGATCGACAGCAAGAGCTCTTCCGCTAGCAGCAAATGGGAATTTGCCTACCTTATAACTAATTTTTTTATCCTTAAGCTCAGTCTCATTTTTACCAACCCAAGCTATTTCAGGATGCGAATAGATAACCGAGGGAACAAGATCATAATTTACTTCAGCATGCTTATCAGCAATTCTTTCAGCAACCATTATTCCTTCTTCACTTCCCTTATGAGCTAACATTGGACCTCTTACAACATCTCCAATTGCCCATATATTTTTAACTGACGTTTGACAATGTTCGTCTACTTTTATGAAGCCTTCTTCGATTGCAATATTTAAACTTTCATCAATTATATTCGATGAGTTTGGCTTTCTTCCTACTGCAATAATCAACTTATCAAACTCTTCCTCGACGTCAGTTCCATTTTCATTAAAAGTTACTTTTACAGTATTTTTAAGCTCCTTTGAGGCAACTAACTTAGAATTTAATTTGATATCTAAGCCTTGTTTTTTAAATTCTTTAAATGTTTCTTTTGAAATATCAGGATCAGTCATTGGCAAAAAAGTATCTAATGCCTCAATTACAGTAACTTTAGAGCCAAGTCTGGACCATACACTTCCAAGCTCGAGACCTATTATTCCAGCGCCTACAATCCCTAACGATTTAGGAACTTTATTAAATGATAGTGCACCAGTGCTATCAACAATTTTATCTCCAAACTTGCCTGCTGGAATTTCAATGGGTAACGAACCAGTAGCAATTATTATATTTTTTCCTTCCAATTCCTCAGTTGAACCATCACTTTTGGTGACCTCTACAAGATTACTACCAACTACCTTTCCAGATCCAGAAATAGAATCAACTTTATTAGCAGCAAATAATCCTGATATGCCTCCCGTAAGTTTAGAAACAATATCATCTTTTCTTTTCATCATTGCAGACAGGTCAAGTTTCATATCTTTAATATCTATTCCATGATCAGATAAATTTTTATTTGCTTCATAGAATCTATGTGATGAATCAAGAAGAGCTTTTGAAGGAATACATCCAACATTCAAACAAGTCCCTCCAAAATTTGGTTTTCCATCATCGTTGGATGACTGTTCAATACAAACTGTTTTTAGTCCAAGTTGAGCAGCCCGAATTGCAGCAACGTATCCTGCAGGACCGCTTCCAATAACTACAACGTCATACATGTTATTTCCTTATCTTATAAATTTAATAAAAGTCTTTCTGGTGATTCTAGTTGTTCTTTTATGGACACAAGAAATGTTACCGCTTCCCTGCCATCGAGCAGTCTGTGATCATAACTCATTGCTAGATACATCATAGGTCGCACACAAACTTCACCATTAATTGCAACAGGTCTATCTTGAATTGAATGCATTCCTAGTATTGCGGTTTGTGGTGCATTTAATATTGGAGTTGAAAGCAGAGATCCAAATACTCCTCCATTTGATATAGTAAATGTACCACCTTGCATTTCATCAATTGACAGCTTTCCATTTCTTGCCTTTTCAGAATACTCCAAAATTGATTTCTCAATCTCAGGTAACGATTTTGTATCTGCATCTTTAATGACTGGAACCACTAGCCCTCTTTCGGTAGAAACAGCTACACCGATATCCTGAAAACCATGATAGACGATATCACTTCCATCAATTGAAGCGTTAACGACTGGAAATTTCTTAAGAGCCTGAACTGCAGCTATAACAAAAAAGCCCATAAAACCAAGCTTCACTTCATGCTCTTTTTCAAATTCTGCTCCATATTTTGATCTAAGTTCTTTGATTGGTAGCATATCTACTTCATTAAAAGTTGTAAGCATTGCGGTATTTTGTTTAACAGATACAAGTCTGTCTGCAATGGTAGATCTTAATCTAGACATTGGAACTCTTTTTTGTGGCCTATCACCTGCTAGATTATCAGAAACTTTTTCAACTACTGATTCATTATCTTTTGCAGCAATATGATTTATGACATCAGCCTTTGTTAATCTATTACCTTTACCTGACGGTTTCACTTCTGAAGGATCGAGATTTTTTTCTGATAGTATTTTCTTAACTGCAGGGCCACTTTTCTTTTTCTCCTCTTTAAGACCTGCACTAGATTCTGATTTCACTATATCTTTTTCTTGTGCCTCTTCTTGTTTTTCATCAACAGGAACATCCCCTTCCTCATATTCACCAATGACTTCTGAACTAATTACAGTTTCACCCTCAGATTTGAGAATTTTAGATATAACACCATCTGATTGAGCTAAAACTTCTAAAACAACTTTATCGGTTTCTATTTCGGCAATAACCTCATCTTGTGCAACACTTTCACCTTCTTTTTTTAACCAATTTGCAATTGTGCCATCAGCAACTGATTCTGGAAAAGTTGGTGATTTAATTTCAATACTCATTTGATTAATGCCTTATTTACAAGCTCTTCCTGTTGTTGAAGATGAAGTTTCATTAGTCCAACTGCAGGTGCTGCTGCAGGGGGTCGGCTAACAAGACTCACTTCTTTGGAAGTGTCTATTCTATCAATAACTCTTTGTATTCTGTGTCTATGACTAAACCAAGCACCTTGATTTAATGGTTCTTCCTGACACCATACAAATTCTTGTACATTTTCGTACTTTGTGAGTATTTCTTCAAGGTCATCGTAAGGAAAAGGGTAAAGTTGTTCAATTCTTATTAAAGCAATGTCTTTAATATTATTTTCTTTCATCTTTTTATTTAAATCATAGAAAACTTTCCCAGAGCACATAATTACTTTATTAACTTTTTTCTTATCAGAATCGTCATCAATTACACAGGAAAAACTTCCATTATATAGATCCTCAAGACTAGAAACTGCTTCTGGGTTTCTCAATAAACTTTTAGGTGATATTACAACAAGAGGTGTTCTCATTTTCCTGATAGCTTGCCTTCGGAGCAAATGAAATATTTGAGATGGAGTACTTGGAACACAAACTTGTATATTTTCAGATGCACATAGCTGTAAAAATCTTTCTATCCTTGCGCTGCTATGTTCTGGACCTTGTCCCTCATAACCATGGGGTAAAAGCATAACCAAACCAGATAATCTCTCCCATTTATGTTGAGCTGAAACAATAAATTGATCAATAACAACTTGAGCGCCGTTAGCAAAATCACCAAATTGTGCTTCCCAAATTGTTAATCCTGATGGCCACGTCGCAGAATAACCATACTCAAAACCGAGAACTGCCTCTTCAGATAATAACGAATCATAAATATCAAACTTTGTTTTATTTTCAGCTGCTATTTTTGCAAGTGGAATATGACCATTACCTGTTTTGGAATCAAAAATACATGCATGTCTGTGAGAGAAAGTACCTCTTCTTACATCTTGTCCAGTAATTCTTATAGGGTATCCTTCACTCAATAATGATGCATAAGCCATGATTTCGGCATACCCCCAATTCGTCATCAATTTAGAATTGGTCATTTCTAACCTGTCAGAAAATATTTTCTTCGCTTGCGAACCTAGATTAAAAGAATCTGGTATTTCGCAAATTTCACTGCCTAATTTTTTAAATTTTTGTTTTGGAAATTTGGTATTAACTTTTGGCCACCACTTTACATCCATGTATGGTTGCCAATCAAACCATAAAGAATCATTTGGTTTTTCAGCAAGATTTTTTGCAACCGATTTACCGCCCTCAAGTGATTTTCTATAATCTGATTTAATTTTTTTAGCTTTAACTTTATCAATTATTCCTTCTTGAATTAAGTTCTCTTCATACTGACTTAAAACTGAAGGATGTTTAGAAATTTTGTTATACATAATGGGTTGAGTTGCTGATGGATCATCAGCTTCATTGTGACCTCTTCTCCTATAACAAAACAGATCAATAACAATATCTTTTTTAAATTTATTACGATACTTACAAGCTATTTTGGCAGCATTAATTACCATTTCAGGATCATCTCCATTTACATGAATTATTGGTGCTTGAATCATTTTTGCAACATCGGATGAATAATCAGTAGACCTAGAATCATTTTTATTACTGGTTGTAAAGCCTATCTGATTGTTAACAATAATATGAACCGTTCCACCAACGCTAAAGCCTCTTGTTTGAGACATTTGAAGGGATTCCATAACAACACCTTGTCCAGAAAAGGATGCGTCACCATGAAGTAAAATTGGTACAACTTTTGATCTATCCTTATCATCAAGTCTATCTTGTCGTGCTCTCACTGAGCCAATTACAACAGGATCTACAATTTCTAAATGCGATGGATTATTAAATAAAGAAACGTGAACCTCTCCACCAGGAGTATTAAAGTTTGACGAAAAACCTAAATGGTATTTAACATCTCCAGTACTTGCTCCTTCTAATTCAAAATTTTCATCGAAAGCGGAAAATAATTCTGATGGTAATTTTCCTAATACGTTTACTAGTAAATTTAATCTTCCTCTATGAGCCATCCCGAAACATATTTGATTTGCGCCCATTGAACCAAAGTTTTGGATAGTATTTTCTATAAGAGGAACTAAAGATTCAGCTCCATCAATACCAAAACGTTTCATTCCTGGATATTTTGCCGATAGATATTTTGCGAGACCTTCAGCTGAATTTAATCTTTCATAAATATTGAGTTTTTCTTCTTCTGAAAAAGAATATTCTTTAAGTTTTGATTCAAATTTTCTTTGGAACCATCTTCTCTCATTTGATTCCATAATATGATTACACTCTATGCCGATGTTCCCACAATAAATTTCTTCAAGACTTGCTATGATCTCTTTTAACTTCATTTTTTCTGAACCTGGCATAAATGTATCTGTATAAAACTCCTCCTCAAGATTGCTACTACTCAGGCCATGAAATTCAATATTAAGATCTTCAATTTTTTCCCTGATCATAAGACCCAATGGATCTAAGTTAGCTTGCTGGTGGCCTCTATTTCTATATGATTGAATAAGTCGAATTACTTTACCCTGCCTTTCATCAACAGATGACTTAGTGACAGAGTTTTTTCTAGAAATATTCTTAAACTCCTTAACAATATTTTGGTGTGATATCTCACCATTTGAAGTAGCATGATGAGGCAGATTCTCAAAGAAATTTATCCACTCTTCAGAAAGAGAATTTGGATCTGTGATATAAGTTTCGTAAAGAGATTCTAAGTAGGCTGCATGCCCAGCGGAAATGTGCGAGCTCCCCCAAAGCTCTTTCATAGATATGGTCATTTTCTGTCTAAAATTTATATTCTATCAGAAGCAATTATATCCTTTTTATTTTTATGTAACATAGATTTTATTTCACCAATTGCCTTATTTGGATTGAGGCCTTTTGGACAAACATTTACACAGTTCATGATGCCATGACATCTATAAACGCTAAATGGGTCGGATAAATCATTTAACCTTTCCTCAGTTTTGAGATCTCTGGAGTCTGCTAAAAATCTATAGGCTTGAAGTAATGCCGCAGGACCGACAAATTTATCCGGATTCCACCAAAAAGAAGGACAACTGGTAGAACAGCATGCACATAGAATGCACTCATACAAACCATCAAGCTTATCTCTTTCCTCAGGCGACTGAAGTCTTTCTTGCTCAGGAGCTGTTGTTTCATTTTGTAAGAACGGTTTGATCTTTTCGTACTGAGCATAAAACTCAGTCATATCTACAACAAGATCTCTAATTACAGGAAGTCCTGGTAATGGCCTTAACTCAATCTTATTTTTTTTCAAAACTGAAGAAATTGGTGTAATGCAGGCTAAACCATTCTTACCATTGATGTTCATTCCATCAGAACCACATACGCCCTCTCTACATGATCTTCTATATGATATGGTTTGATCTTCTTCTTTTAATAAATGCAATAAATCAAGCACCATGATATCTCTATCAGGTTTATCAATAGTGTATTTTTTCATATAAGGAAACTTATCTTCTTCAGGATTATATCTATACATACTTACATGTAATTTATTGCCAAACATTAATATGTCCTCACTTTAGGTGGAAACGCTTCAACCTGGGATGGTTGAAAATTAACGTCACGCTTAGAAACTTCTTTATTTTTGGGATCAAAAATAGTGTGACACAACCAGTTTTCATCATCCCTTTCAGGAAAGTCATCGCGCGCGTGAGCACCTCTGCTTTCATTTCTCACATATGCAGAAACTGCTGTCGCTTCAGCTACTTCAAAGAGATTTTGTAACTCTATTGCCTCTACTCTGCTAGTATTGAATGCATCACTCTTATCTTTTAGATGAAGATTATCAACCTTTTCTTTTATCTCATTTAGTTGATCCAAACCTTTTTTCATAAATTCGCCTCTTCTAAATACTCCAAAATAATTTTGCATACACTCTTGCAATTCTCGTTTTACTTCTGCAGGATCAAAACCTTCAGTAGAATCATTTAATTTGTTTAGTCTATCTAAGGATTGTTTTATATCGCTTCTTGTTGCTGAATCAACACCGCCTCCAGATTTTAATTCTTTTTGGATATGCATACCCGTTGCTCTTCCGAAGACTACTAAGTCTAAAAGAGAATTACCACCCAATCTATTTGCTCCATGGACTGAGACACACGCTGCCTCACCCGCAGAAAATAGACCTGGTATCAATTCATCTTTGTCATTAATTCTCGTGAATGCTTGTCCATTAACATTTGTTGGAGTACCGCCCATCATGTAGTGACAAGTTGGTACAACAGGAATTGGTTCATATACTGGATCTACATGAGCAAAGGTCCTAGATAGTTCACAAATTCCCGGCAATTTTGAATTTAATACATCAGCTCCAAGGTGATCTAACTTCAAGAAAATATGATCGTTTTTTTCGCCACATCCTCTGCCTTCAAGGATTTCTAGAACCATTGATCTTGCAACAACATCTCTACCAGCGAGATCTTTTACATTAGGTGCATATCTTTCCATAAATCGCTCGCCATCTTTATTTATAAGATATCCTCCCTCTCCTCTGCAACCCTCAGTAACCAAAGACCCAGCACCATATATTCCAGTAGGGTGAAACTGCCACATTTCCATATCTTGAGCTGGAAATCCTGCTCTCAATGCCATACCTAAACCATCACCAGTATTTATAAGAGCATTTGTTGTAGATGCATAAATTCGTCCGGCGCCTCCAGTAGCCAAGACAGTTGCTTGGGCTTTAAGATAAGCTACTTCACCATTTTCAATTGAAAATGCAATTACTCCTGTAACCTCATCTTTAGAATTTTTTACTAAATCAACAGCAAACCATTCATTTAAAAAATTTGTACCCTCTTTTACATTATTTTGATAGAGAGTATGCAATAAAGCATGACCGGTTCTATCAGCGGCAGCGCATGTTCTGGCAGCTTGGCCACCTTTACCAAAATCTTTAGATTGTCCTCCAAAGGGTCTCTGATATATTCTTCCATTCTCAAACCTAGAGAATGGTAACCCCATATGCTCAAGCTCAAAGACGGCTTTTGGACCTTCTGAACATAAATATTCTATGGCATCTTGGTCACCAATAAAGTCTGCACCCTTAACAGTATCATACATATGCCATCTCCAATCATCATTTGGATCAGCACTTGCTATTGCACATGTAATTCCGCCTTGGGCTGAAACTGTATGAGATCTTGTAGGAAAAACCTTTGAGACAACTGCAGTTTTGAGGCCTGATTTAGCAAGCTCAAGTGATGCTCGCATACCTGAGCCACCTCCACCAACAATGAGTGAGTCAAATTCTATTGTCTTAATGTTATCTGTAAATATATTATTCATTATTAATTATATTTATAATTGCTTATAAATAATATTTATATCCATATTATATACAAAATTATAATTAAGTACATTAATCCTAGAACTAGAAATAGAAATACATAAATTTTTCTCAATACATTAGCGATTCTAGATAGCGATTTATCTAAAAAGCCTAGAGTTCTCTCAGTTAAATAGTCTGTTCCAACAGTCCATAAACCTATGTAAGCATGCAACAATAGAAAAATACAAACTATAGATGTAAAAAATCTTGTTTGAAAAGAAAGAAAAAAATTTGACCAATCAAAAAAACTAATCTCTCCTTCAAAAGTCATAACGAAAGTAAACACATATACAAAATACAGGAGTATTACTAATGAACTATAGCGTTGTAAATTCCATATCATTGAGCCTTTCATATGTAGATATAAAACAATGATAACAAAGATGAAATTACCCAAAACACTATTACAAATATCGCAGAATTATTTGAGCCACTTAATGACTCTCCAATATGAAAAAAATCCATTATTAGATGCCTTACTCCAGTTAGTACGTGATACCACAAAATTAGTAAGCTTAAGGATACGAATATAGAAAAAAAAGAAAAAGATGAAATTTTTGATACCAAAACATCGTAATTTGATTTTGAAGAAGTTGAAAAATAAATTAAATACAATATCACTGGAAGAGTAATAAAAAAGGCATACATACCAGAAAGTCTGTGTGTTATGGAAGAAAAGGCAGACATAGGCAATCTTATTTTTGTAAGATCTAGATATACTGGTCTTTCTTCCATTGTGTGCTTTTGGTTATAAATATCAGTAATAAAAAAATATTATGCTTGATTATACAGCAGATTATAAATGTAAACTCAATCTAAAAAATATATTATTTTTTAGATTTTTTTTTATGCTTAATTAATCTTTTTCTTTTCTTTTCTTGGCGATTATTTAATTGATTTTTTTTATCCTTATAAGGGTTAACTGATTTTTTAAAAATTAACTTTAGTTGAACACTTTCTAGGCTGAGCTCTTTTCTAAAAGAGTTTTCAAGATATTTCTTATAATTATCAGGAATTTTTTTATCTTGATTGGCATTAATTACAAAAGTTGTTGGACAAACTCCACTAAAATGAATGTGTTTGAATTTTAATAATCTTCCACCAACTGAGGGAGGAGCACTCAATTTTATAAACTTGTCTAGCAATTTATTTAATAAAGAAGTTGAAAAATTTTCCTGAGATTTTTGTATTATTTTATTTGTATCTTTAAAAATTCTTTTAAAGCCTTTTTTATTTAAAGCAGATATTTCAACTTTTTTTATCTTTTGCATAAACTCAGACTGCATTTTTTTTGAGTTTCTTAAATTAACCAGCTCTTTACTAGACAAGAGGTCAATTTTGTTCATGGCAAATAGAATTGGTTTGCCCGCATCAATGATCATGTTTAATATTTTTAAATCTTGATCAACAAGATTTTCACTCGCATCGCATAAAAAAATAACAATATCAGATTTTTCAATTGAATGAAGAGCTCTAATAAATGAAAAATACTCTATTCTATGATTATATTTATATCCTTTTCTTATTCCTGCAGTGTCTATAAATGTGAATTTCTCATTATTTATTTCAAATGGAATGCTAATTGCATCGATTGTTGTTCCCGCAATTTCACTTACAATTAACCTATCCTGATTGACTAATTGATTTATAAAAGTTGATTTACCTGCATTTGGTCTGCCAAGAATTGCGACTTTTTTATCATCTGTAAAATCATCAATCTTCTTAGGTATTTTTTTTTCAAGGAAAGATTTAAGATTTGAAAGATTTATCGAATGTTCTGCACTAATCTCAAAAAAATCTTTTATGCCATTTTTATAAATATCTTCTTTAACACTTGTTTGTGTTTTTTTATCAATCTTATTAAGAACAGTTAAAAATTCTTTATCAAACTTTCTTAGATTTTCAACAATGTCTTGATCTACTTTGGTTAATTCTTCAGATCCATCAATAAGAAAAATTACCAGAGAAGATTCCTGAACAGCAATCCATGCTTGTGCAGAAATTACGTCTTTCAAGTCCTCATTTGATTCAGATATTCCACCAGTGTCAATTAGAAGGGTCTTTTTATTTTTAGATTCGAAATAACCATAGTTTCTATCTTTGGTTAAACCTGGAAAGTCAGAAACGATTGCATCTCTTGACCTAGTTAATTTATTAAAGAGGGAGGATTTACCTACGTTTGGACGCCCTATTATTGCAATTGAAGTAAACATTTTGATATATCATTCTATATGCTTACAGAAAATAAATTAAATGCTTCATCTATAGCATATAAAGAATTGCTTCGGCTAAATAAAGTTTTTATTGGTTTCTTTGAAATTTTTTTTCGTCCAATTGTCTTTCCATTTAAAGGATCTATCACATGTAAATATCCCTCAAAATCTCCAAAAACCAAATTACCTTTGAAACTTGCTGGATTTGAGAGTTCTCTATTTAAATAATCCCCATTAGACCATGACTCCTCAAGGCTTTTTGAAGAAAAAGACTTAATATTTGAATTGGATTCTGAAACTATTATCATGCCTCTTGTAATAACTGGTGAAAAGAATGATGAAACGTCATAAGACCATACAGATCTTTTTTGAGCTATGTCAAAAATATTTAATTTACCTTGGTAATTAGTTGTATAAACAAGACCGCCATCTACTACAGGGTCAGCATCTGCATCAATTAAGTTGTCAAGCTCAGATGTACCACTGACATATGAAATTGCTCCATCCCATAATAAAAATCCAGAATTTATATCAAAAACACCAAGCCTCCCATTATCAAATGTTACAAATACATTGTTATCAAATATGACAGGGCTGCTACTACCTCTTATTGTTAAAGTTGGTAACTTAGATCTATATGACCATAAAGTTTCACCAGATGATTTTTCAAGTCCAATTAATTCTCCAGAACCAGTTTTAACAACCACTGTCTGAGGATCAATAGCTGCAGTGCTGAGGACCTCACCCTTAACATTTGTTGACCAAATTTCAGAACCATCATTTTGGTTTAAAGCTATTACATTCCCTTTAATATCTGAAACAACCAACATACCAAATCCCGATGCTACTCCTGAGGATAAAAAATTTAGCTGTTTTTTCCAATTTTCTTTACCAGTTGATGATTGAACAGATATCAAATTACCTTCAGCATCTGCAAAAAATAAATTTTCTGAACTGAACCCTGGTTTAAAGCTTCCTAGATCATTGACTCCATTGAAAGAAATATCCCATTCGATATTAATGTTTCTTTGTTCATTAAAAGACAAAAGTTCTTTTGGCTCATCTGGATCAACATCATCGTCATTTTGCCAAAATCGCAGGCTATCAAATGTTGAGCATGAAACTAAAGATGATGACAGCAAGATAATAAAAAATGTTTTTTTATTTAATTTAGTCATTTCCATTGTCCAAATTTGCTATTTTCATAGAAATAATTGATTTAGATGTCTGATCAGAATATTTTTCAGAGGCTAACTGATATTGTTTAATTGCTAGTTCTAATTTATTTTGCTCTGCCAAGATATCACCAGTTAACTCATGAATATAAGCATTTGTATCAGTGGATGAATAACCTTGTATTTTTTCTAAAGCTTCCTCAATTTGACCATTTGATAAATTAATCCTTGCTGCGCTAACTCTGGCTAATTTATTGAAAACTTTATTACCTCTGTAGCCATCAGTAAACTCGATTATTTTATTAAAGTTAACTAATGCTGAAGCTAAATTTCCATTTTTTGCATCAAGATTTGCTTTTGTAAGTAATGCAATTAGAGCATAGCCAGTATCCTGATAATCATTTACGAATGATGAAAGCATATTATCAATTTCAATTAAATCAGGATCATCTTTAGATATTTCAATTAGCCACTTACTATAAATTGAGGCAGCCTCATTATGTTTTTGCTTACTAATTTGATTGGAAACAACAAAAAAACTAATTAATAACAAGATCGTAGCGCCGGAAGCAATTAATAAGTATTTATGCTTATCAAGAAATTTTAGAAGCGGTATAAACCGCATATTATTATCATAAATATCATTCATTATTTAATCTCTCAATTTAGTGAGCTAATAAATTTTTTTGCATCTTCTATGCTTAATATTTTTTGATCTGAGTCTTTCTCTTTAAGAGGTTTTAAAACTAATGTTTTATTCTTTAACTCTTCATCACCAATAATTATTGCAAAATCTGCTTTATCTTTATTTGCTTTTCTTAATTTAGATTTTAAGCTCCCATCAGAGAGCTGAACTTCAATTACTATATTGTTATTCAAATATCTAAATTCGTGGGCTATTTTATATGCTTTTTGCTCAATTTTGTCAGATAAGACTATGAAAGATATAAATGTTTTATTTTCAACAGAGAAGTTTGATATTTCAGCTAATCTTTCAATTCCAATTGCCATACCAATAGCTGGTAGTTTTTTTCCACCCAAATCGTTGAAAAGATTGTCATATCTTCCTCCTCCAAGATATGAGTCTTGAGATCCCAAATCATCAGAAATAGCTTCAAATATAAAACCAGTGTAATAATCAAGACCTCTTACAAGAGAGTAATCAATTTCAATATTTTGCTCAGAAAAACTATTTTTGATTAGGTTAAGCAAATCAAGAGATTCCTTGGAGACAAATTCATTCATTTTAGGTGCATCTTTCAAAATATCTTTTGTCTGATCACTTTTTGAGTCTAGAACTCTTAGAGGGTTCTTATTTAATCTATCGAGATCAAGTTTTTCAAGCTTGCTACTTAAAGGCTTTAAATAATTCTGCAGAGCTTCACAAAATTTATCTTTAGCATCTTTGTTACCTAAATGGTTAATTTTAATTTTTGAATCTTTGATACCAAGAGCATCATTTATTGACAATATCATTGAAATCATTTCGAGCTCAGCTAATCCCTCAGAATATCCTAACAACTCAATGCCAGCCTGATAGAACTGCCTATATCGACCCTTCTGGGGTCTTTCATATCTCCACATTGGACCTAAATACCAAAACCTATGAGGCTCATTATCCAGTTTTTTTTCAATTACAGATCTAGTCACTCCCGCAGTGCCCTCTGGTCTTAAGGAAATCTTTTTATTATTTTTATCTAAAAATGTATAAAGTTCTTTATTTACAATGTCAGAAGAATCTCCAACAGACCTATTGAAAAGAGATTCATTTTCAAGCGCTGGAGTTCTTATTTCATTGAGGGAGTATCTTTCAAAAATTTTAATTAATACTTTTTCAGTTTCAAAAATTTTATTTGATTTATTTGATGGATCATTTTTTTGACTGATGAGATCGGGCATTCCAGTCAGTGAATTTATCTTATCCAATTTAACTCCTCAAAATAATTTTTTCTGCATCAATTTTTGATTGGGCTACTTTTTGTCTTACTTGTTCTTCAAGCTCGTCAACTAAGTTATTATTAGCTATTTTCTTGTTGGGGCTTCCATCAACATAAAGTAAATTATTTGGACTTGCGCCAGTAAGGCCAATATTTGCGGCCTTACTCTCTCCTGGGCCGTTTACATAACACCCTATGATTGCAACCTCGATGTTGTCTGAAATGTCTTCAAGTCTCTGCTCAAGTTCATTGACTACCTTTATCACATTAAAATTTTGTCTTGAGCAACTTGGACATGCTACGATTTTGACACCCCTGCTTCTGATATTTAAGCTTTTTAATATATCCCAACCAACTTTAATTTCATCAACTGGATCAGAAGCTAAAGAAATTCTTATAGTATCGCCAATTCCCTCTGATAAAAGCATTCCAACTCCAATAGAAGATTTAACAGTGCCGGCTCTATAGCTTCCAGCTTCTGTTATGCCGAGATGAAGAGGCTGTTGTATTAAAGTTGATATCTTTCTATAAGCCTCTACAGTCATCTCAATGTTGGATGCTTTTAAACTCATTTTGTAATTTTCAAAATTAAATTTATCTAAAATTTCAACATGTCTAAGGGCCGACTCAACCAGAGCATCTGCATTGGGTTCTCCATACTTTTTTTGTAGATCTTTCTCTAAAGATCCAGCATTTACTCCTACTCTAATAGGTACATTATTATCAATTGCAGCCTGAATCACCTCTTTAACTCTGTCTTCTTTTCCAATATTGCCAGGATTAATCCTTAGACAATCTGCTGTATCTGCTACCTCAAGAGCAATCTTATAATCAAAATGAATATCTGCAACCAATGGCACCTGAACAGCTTTCTTTATTTCTTTAAATGCTTTTGCCTCGTCAAAACCTGGTACAGAAACTCTTACAATATCAGCGCCTGCTGCCTCAAGATCTTTAATTTGATTGATTGTGGAGACTACATCAGAGGTATTGGTATTGGTCATAGACTGAATGCTGATTGGATTATCACCTCCAACTGGAACGTTACCAACCATTATAGTTTTGGTTTTTTTTCTTTTAATCCAATTATTCATTATCAAAAATCGCTGTTGAAACTTCATTTAACAGATTATTATTATTTGAAAAATTAATCACCTGATTATTATATGTTCCTTTTACCGAATCAGCATTACCTACAATAATTTTAAAAGGAGTTTTGACTGTCCTAGAATAAGAATCACCTGCCTCAAATTGTTGAGCTTTTATGAGATCGTTATTTATATATAACTCTATCCAAGTATCTCCATCAAAAAATAAAATTAGTTTGTTGAGAGAATTGTCGTTGATGGACTCTAGATTGGATGATTTATTTTTCAAGATATTTTGCTCGATCAATTTTAAATCATCCACATTTATTTGTTTGCTCAATGATTGCTCTTCATAAATAGTTGAGGAATCTTTAAAAACAATAAATATTAGAATTGAGAGAGTTATTATGCTAACAGAAATTGCTACTGGTATTTTTATTTTCTCATTCCAAGAATAAGGGAGTTTTATTTCTTTTTTTACATTTTTGAAAACTGTTTCCTCAGATTTTTGATTAATGTATATATCTGGGAAATCACACTTTATTCCTAAAAATTCTTTATATTTTTGAAAGTAAGCTTTTGCAAAAGCTTTTGAAGGGAAGATGGAAAAATTTCCCTTCTCGATAGCAGAGATGTAATCCTTATTTACATATAATTTTTCAGCAATATCATTAATAGAGTAGTTCTGCTTGATTCTACTTTCGGAAAACTTTTTGCCAGTTTTTACTGAATTTGCAGATTTTAGATCATTACTCATCTTAAAGATTTATGAGAAATTAATTTTTTTCCTCTAACAGATTTTGACAAATTTCCGACTAGTTGACCACAAGCTGCATCAACCTCATCACCTCTTGTTGTTCTCAATGTAGTTATAAAACCCTTTTCGATAAGATATTTTTTGAAATTATTAATCCTTTTATTACTAGGTCTTTCATAATCAGAACCCTCAAATTTATTAAATGGTATTAAGTTAATCTTACATGGAAATGTTGATAACAAACTAACAAGACTTTTTGCATCCTCATAAGAGTCATTTATATCTTTTATTAAAATATATTCGATTGTTATATGTCTTTTACTGTCATGATCTGCCAAAAAATCAATGCAAGAACTAAGAAGCATTTTTATAGGGTATTTTTTATTGATTGGTACAATTTTATCTCTCAGGTCATCATTTGCTGCATGCAATGATATAGCCAAAGAGACATCCACATGTTTGTTAAGCTCCTTGATGTTCGGAACAATACCAGATGTACTTATTGTGATCCTCTTTCTTGATAAACCATATGCATTTTGATCTTTAATTATTTTTGTAGCCTCGATTACATTATCAAAATTAAGCAATGGCTCGCCCATTCCCATAAAAACAACGTTTGTGATTGGTTTATTACTTTTTTCAGAAAAATTTGCTAGCCAAAGTTGACCTATAATCTCATGACTTTCAAGATTCTGATCAAAACCTTGTGTACCTGTTGCACAAAATGTGCATTGAAGCGGACATCCAGCTTGTGATGACACACATAGCGTTCTTCTTTTTCCCTCTGGGATCACAACCATTTCAATCATTGATCCTGAATTTAATTTAATTAAATGCTTTTTTGTTCCTTCATCAGATATAAACTGCTCTTCAATTATGGGAGGTTTTATGAATGCTATAGCGTTAAGTTTTTCTATAAGTTTTTTATTTAAGTTTGTCATTTTATAGAAATCGATAACACCTTTTTGATGTATCCATTTAATGACTTGTTTCGCTCTATATTTGGATTCTCCAATGTCTTGGAAAAAAACTTCCAATGATTCTAATGAACAACCCAGAAGATTCTTCTTATTTTGCAAGTTACTTACTCAATATTTCTTCAGAGCTGAAAAAATATTCGATCTCCCTTTTTGCACTTTCCAGTGAATCAGATCCATGAACAGCATTTGCATCTATACTGTTTGCAAAATCTGCTCTAATGGTACCAGGATTTGCCTCTTGTGGATTTGTACTACCCATTAAATCTCGATTTTTCTGAACAGCATTCTCACCTTCAAGAATTTGAATAAATACTGGACCCGATGTCATAAATTTTTTTAAGTCATTAAAAAAAGGTTTTCCATCATGCTCAGCATAAAATCCTGATGCCATATCA
The DNA here is from genome assembly GCA_902628085.1 of uncultured SAR86 cluster bacterium. Lineage (GTDB taxonomy): Bacteria > Pseudomonadota > Gammaproteobacteria > Magnimaribacterales > D2472 > SAR86A. The sequence continues at coordinate 29,491 of CACOLO010000004.1, read as the reverse complement.
TCTGTTAAATGAACTAACTTGCCAGCTACCAAGTAAAGACCATTTTCTTCAAATCTAGTAATAATCTTACCTATTAGGTTTTTCCCCACTGCATCTGGTTTTATAATAGATAAGGTTTTTTCAATAGCCATACATTCACCTCGTTTTACTAGCCGCTATTATATATTAATCTTATTGGTATTCTTCAATCCAATGAGATTGAATCGCTTCTAATATTTTCTCATTTGATTTTGAAGGATCTCCTTCAAAGTTTTCAAGATTACAGATTTTTTTATGTAAGTCTGGAAAACTAATCCACTGAGGATCTATGTCTGGATATAAATCATTTAACTCAATTGCGATTTCTAAAACGTCTAACCAATCAATTTTTTCCATTAATGATCCTCTGAAACCATATTTATATTGTATTTAGGTAGTTCTATTTCAATTTCTTCATCATCTGGTGGTATTGTCTGGCAACTTAATCTTGATGTCTGTTCGAGGCCCCAAGCCTTATCGAGCAAGTCCTCTTCAATATCACTTGCTTCATTTAATGATTCAAATCCTTTTCTTACAATGCAATGACAAGTTGTACATGCAGCTGACATTTCACATGCATGTTCAATTTTTATATTATTCCTCAAAGCAGCTTCGCAGATGGTTTCATCTGGTAGCGATTCTATATCAGCCCCATTAGGACAAATTTCCTCGTGAGGCCATATTTTAATTTTTGCCATGATACTAAACTGTGAAACTTTCGCCGCATCCACATACGGCTTTGGCATTTGGATTTACAAATTTTATGCCTTTGTTTAAGCCCTCATCAACGTAATCTATAAGGCTGCCTTTTAAAAAATTAATACTTTTAGAGTCAACATAAATATTAACCTCTGATTTATCAAAACAAATATAATCATCTGTAACTTCATCTACAAAATCAAAGGTATATTCGTATCCTGAACATCCAGCTTTTTTAACACCAATCTTTATTCCTAAGCCCTTGCCTCTAGAAGATATCATTTCTTTAAAATGACTCATAGCACTGTCAGATAAATTTAATTCTGTAGGACTAAAAGTGCTCATGATTTGTTATTGTTTTGCTTCGTAGTCCTCAATAGCTTGTCTAATTGAATCTTCAGCTAAAACTGAACAATGAATTTTTATGGGTGGCAATTCAAGCGCATCAACAATTTCAACATTTTTTATAGCTTTAGCCTCCTCAAGAGTTTTACCAATTAACATATCGACTAGCTCACTAGCAGATGCAATAGCTGAACCACAACCATAGGTTTTAAACTTAACATCTTTAATAACATGTGTATTACCTTTTGGTTCACACTTAATCTGAAGCTTCATAACATCTCCACAAGCTGGTGCGCCAACCATGCCTGTTCCAACATTAGTTTCTTTCGGGTCAAATCTTCCTACCTTGAAAGCTTCAGGGTTGTTAAGTGTATTTTCAAATTTTTCAACAACTTTTTTACTGTAAGCCATTTTTTACTCCTAATGCGTATTCCATTCTACAGTATCTAAATCAATACCATCCAGATGCATTTCCCATAATGGTGAAAGCTCTCTTAGTCTATGCACCACATCACCTAAGATCTTTAAAGTATTTTCAACATCTTCATCGCTAGTAAATCTACCAAACGAAAACCTTATCGAACTATGAGCAAGTTCATCTTTTCTACCCAGAGCTCTCAAAACATATGACGGCTCAAGACTTGCAGAGGTGCATGCAGATCCAGACGAAACTGCGATATCTTTCAATCCCATTATTAAAGATTCACCTTCAACAAAATTAAAACTCACATTGAGTATATTTGGTACTTTATTATTTAGATCACCGTTGATATAAACATGATCAATTTCTTTAACTTTATCAAGAAATTTTTTATGAAATACATTCACTTTCGCGTGATCTTTTTCCATTTCTTCCCTTGCCAGTCTAAAAGCTTCTCCCATTCCAACTATCTGATGTGTTGCCAATGTGCCTGATCTCATTCCTCTCTCGTGACCACCACCATGAATCAAAGCTTCTAATCTAACTCTTGGTTTTCTTCTAACATATAAAGCGCCAATTCCTTTAGGGCCATATGTTTTATGAGCAGAAAAAGACATCAAATCAACTGCCATATCAGAAAGATCAATTTCAGTTTTTCCTGTACTTTGTGCAGCATCTACATGAAAAAAAGCACCTTTTTCTCTAACAATTTTCCCTATTTCATTCAGGTTATTGATTGTTCCTAATTCGTTATTAATATGCATGATTGAAACAAGTATAGTTGAGTCTTTCATGGCAGACTTAACTGCTTCTGGGCTAATGACACCTCCATCATCTGGATCTAAATATGTAACTTCAAAACCTTCTCTTTCGAGTTGTCTGCAAGGATCTAATACAGCTTTATGCTCTATTTTAGATGTAATAATGTGATTACCTTTGGTCTTATAAAATCTAGCAACACCCTTAATTGCTAAATTATCTGCTTCAGTTGCTCCAGAAGTCCAAACAATCTCTCTAGGATCACAGTTAACTAAATTTGCAACATGAGATCTTGCCTGCTCAACTGCTTCGTCAGCTTTCCATCCAAATCTGTGTGATCTTGACGCAGGATTACCAAACTCGCCTTCAGGAGTCAAAAATTCCATCATTTTGGACGCTACCCTTGGATCAACAGGTGTTGTTGATGCATAGTCCAAATAAATTGTAGATTGTGTGCTCATCTAATTTATCTCTTTAACATTAATATATGGGCTATCATAAGATTCTACAAGGCTATTTATAGTAATTTTTTCTAAATAATCTTCTACTATATTGTTCAATTCATGCCACAGATCATGTGTACTACATTTTTTTCCATTATGACATGCAGACGTTCCATTACATTTTGTTGCATCAAGAACTTCATCTACAGCAAGCATAACTTCTTTTATAGAGATATCAGATGGGTCTTTAGCATATAAATAGCCACCATTTCTTCCTCTAATGCTCTTAACGATTCCTGCCATTCTAAGCTTACGAAATATCTGCTCTAGGTAATTAAGCTCTATATTTTGATTACTTGATATATCACTTAGAGAAACTGGACCAGAGGATTGTAAAAAGCTTAGCTCAGTAAGAGCGCTAACTGCATATTTGCTTTTAGTAGTTAATCTCACGCATGCATTATAAATACCCGACTATTTTAGTCAAGTTTCTATATTCATGCCCAATCTATCAGCTACTTGATGATATGATTCAACAACATCGCCGAGGCCTTGCCTAAAACGATCTTTATCCATTTTTTTCATTGTTTTTGAATCCCACAACCTACAACCATCGGGTGTAAATTCGTCCGCTAACAGAATTTTATCTTTGTATACTCCAAATTCAACTTTGAAATCAACTAAGATTAATCCTGAATCAAGAAATAATTTAGATAAAATTTCGTTGACCTTATATGTTTGCTTTTTCATTTCTTCTATTTGACTTAAATTTGCCCACCCAAAAGAAATAATATGTTCATCATTAATCAGCGGGTCGCCAAGATCATCATCTTTGAGAAAAAACTCAAATAACGGGCTTTCAAAGACTAAACCGTCTTCTGTTCCTAAACGCTTACAAATTGATCCAGATGCTCTATTTCTAATAACACATTCAATTGGGAACATTTCTAATTTATATACAAGTGAATCAGTATTATCTATCATCTCAATAAGGTGTGTATCTACACCATTTTCTTTAAGATGATCCATAATGAAAGCATTAAATTGATTGTTAACAGCACCTTTACCGAGAAGCGCCTCTTTCTTTTTACCATCAAAAGCAGACGTATCATCACTGAAATGCATAATTAAATGATCATCATTTTCAGTAGTAAACATTGACTTAGCTTTGCCTTTTGTTATTTCTTGAATTTTATTCATCAGCTTAAAGATTCGTTTATTTTTGATAAAAGTTGTTCAGATTCTTCAATATTACCATCTTTTGATACAGCTCGAACAAATGTTTTATCATTTTCCTCAGTTATTATAATTTCAAAATCTGATTCTTCACCAATAACAATTTCTTCAGGATTTACTTGTTCGTTTCTTCGTCCAAAAAGACCAAAAAATCCTCCTTCTTCTTCCTGAGCATAGCTAACAAAAAATATTCCATTGGTTCTATCTCTGTCATTTGTGACAATATTTGCATCAACTAAAGCCTTGCTAACTGACGACCATGCTCTATCAAAATTCAAATCTAATGCAATTACTGTTTTTCCATCCTCTGTGAAAATGTTTGCTTTTTTCATTTCATTTAAATTTTGCGCTGCAAGCGAGGTACCAGAAAAATTACTTATTGATTCTGCAAAGTACTCAACAATTTGTGACATTTGATTTTGAAGAAAATCTGGATTACTAATGATTGTTCCATCACTTTTATTAATTTGATAAAGAAAAATCTCAGTTGATGCTTCTTTGATGCCGTGTTCAACTCGCATTTGAAGTTTTGTATTTTGGTCATAATCAATATCAATCTCACCAGTGTTTGGATCAGCTTTTGTTACTTCATATATAGATGTGTCCCAGTAATTTTTTGATATGGGCCAAGAGGTAGATGGAAGAGTTTCTATGTAAATCCACATTAACTCACCTAATCTTCGAAGCTGGACCGAGCTATTCCCAGATGATGCAAAAATTTGTCTTGGTTTGGGTACCTCAAGTTTATCATCAATAATCTCAAGATCTGATACTGGATAATGATTTTCAGTATCTGGATTTGATAGAGAACCTGGTAGAGAAATATCCTCTTCAATTTCTTCATCTAAAAAATCATATTTCTTATCAGGAAAATAACCTTCTGAACCACCAAATAAGGAACATGAACTTATAAAGATCATTGTCACCAAAATTAAAAAATATTTAATCATATTAACTGTAATTTTATCATCTCAGCTGAAATAGTCTCATGATACTTAGTATCTAATTCAATTAATGGTAGCCTTAGAATATTGTCTATAAGGCCCATTTTATTCAACATCCATTTTACTGGAATTGGATTTGACTCAATAAATAGAAGTTCATATAAATTAATATATTTTTTATTTATTTCTATTGCTTCTTCATTATTATTTTTACGAACTGCGCTACAGATTTTTGAAATATCATTGGGTATTACATTTGCTGCCACTGATATCACACCATGACCACCTAATTGAAGAAATTCGCAGAAAGTCGGATCATCACCCGATAGAATTTTAAAGTTATCGTTATCTTTAGAAATGTTTATTAAATCATTAATTCTTTGTTTGTCATTCACGGCTTCTTTAATTCCAACAATATTCTTATGATTGGATAGGTGCTTTACTGTTTCAGGAAGTAAATCACATGAAGTTCTAGATGGAACGTTATATAAAATTTGTGGAATGTTGCATGAATCAGCGATCTTTGTGTAGTGTTTTATCAAACCAGCCTGAGTTGGCTTATTGTAATAAGGAGTTACTAGAAGAGCATAATCTGCTCCATTTTTTTCAGATTCAATTGTTAAATCAAGCGCTTCACGAGTGGAGTTTGCTCCAGTACCCGCTATGACAGGAACTCTATTGTTAACATAATCAACTGTATATCTTATTAGTTCGATATGTTCATTAAAATTTACCGTTGCTGATTCACCTGTTGTTCCAACTGAAACAATGCCGTCAGTCCCTTCTTCAATATGCCAATCAATAAGTTTTTTTAATGCGCTATGATCTATATCTCCATTACTTTTCATGGGAGAAACTAATGCTACAAAACTTCCATTCAACTCTTGCATCGTTTTATAATTAAGTAAAATAAAACTATACACTATTATAAAAATTACTGTCATAAGGAATAAAAAAACATGAGCAATCTAGAAGGTAAAAAGTGCCCTCCTTTTCAAGGAGAATGCACCAACAATAAAACTCTCTCAAACAAAGACTTTATAAACAAGAATCTTGTTATCTATTTTTATCCAAAAGATAGCACTCCTGGATGTACAACAGAAGGTCAAGATTTCAGAGATAATTACAAAGAGTTTAAAAAATACGATGCTGAAATTCTTGGTGTATCAAGGGATAGCGTTAAATCACACGAAAACTTTAAATCGAAACAGTCTTTTCCTTTTGAATTATTATCAGATCCAGAAGAAAAAATGTGTAATGCTTTTGATGTAATGAAAATGAAATCAATGTATGGGAAACAATACTTGGGTGTCGATAGATCAACATTTTTGATAGATAAGGCTGGTAAAGTTAAAAGAGAATGGAGATCGGTTAAAGTTAAAGGTCATGTCGATGAAGTGTTAAGTGAAGTAAAAAACCTTTAATAAATTTCAACAAAAATTTTTCTTTTATTTGTAATACCTCCTCTTATCATTCCATCAGTATTAAATGGCATAGCTATGTTTGCATCATAATCGATCGCTATTATGCCGCCATAAGCCTCAATTTGCTCTAATTCATCAATAATCTCTTGAGATGCTTCAATAATGGATTTATTCAAATATTCAATTCTAGTGCAAACTTCTTTTGCTACCTGATATTTGATGAAGAATTCGCCATGTCCAGTTGATGAAACTCCACAAACATTATTTTGTGCCCACGTTCCAGATCCTATAATAGGAGAATCGCCTACTCTTCCAGGCATTTTGTTAGTCATTCCACCCGTTGAAGTCGCGGCAGCAATATTTCCATATTTATCTATTGCCACAGCTCCAACAGTACCAATCTTGTCCTGGATTAAACTTAAATTTGTAGATTTGTTTTTAGCTTTTCTCAATCTTTTGAGATTCTTTTCAGAGTAAAAATAATCTTTACTGACAATCTCCTCTCCAATCTGTTCAGCAAATTTTTCAGCCCCTTCACCAATTAACATTACGTGTTCGGTAAGATCTGCAACTTTTCTTGCTACTTTGATTGGATTTTTAATGGATCTTACCGAAGCAACCGCTCCTGCAGATCTATTTTTACCACTCATTATAGATGCATCCATTTCCTGGACTTCTTCTGAATTATAAACAGAACCTCTGCCAGCATTAAATAAAGGAGAATCCTCAAATTCTGAAACAGCAAACTCTACTGCATCCATGCTTGTCCCACCTTGTTCAATTATCTTGTAGGCTTCTGTTAAGGTCTTTGTGATTTGTTCTTCAATCTTTTGTTTCTGATTTTCAGAAAGATTTTTCATTACTCCAGCTCCACCATGAACTGCAATACCATAATTTTCAGAGCCCATTACAAAAGATACTTGAGATAATAGAAAACATAGCGATAAGACTTTATGTATCATTTAGAGAGGAACCAGGCCAAGAATTCCATACGGCTTTTATAAATGTTGCCAATGGTATTGAAAAGAAAACACCCCAAAAACCAAACATACTTCCAAAAATGAAAACAGCAAGAATAATAATAATTGGATGAAGTTTTACTGCCTCAGAAAAGATAATCGGAACCAAGAGATTTCCATCAAGAAATTGCAATAAAAGATACAACCCAACTAATAAATAAAATTGTGAGCCAAGACCAAATTGTAATAAACCAATGATAATTATTGGAATTGTAACTGTGAAAGCACCTACATAAGGAATTAACACTGATAAACCAACTAGCACTGACAACAATGCAGTATATTTCAATCCAAAAAACGAAAATAAAATTGCAGCTGCAAAACCAACTATTAGGATCTCAAGAACTTTTCCTCTTACGTAGTTGCTTAATTGAACATCCATTTCTTTCCATACGTTTGAAAACATTTCTCTTTTACCCGGAATAATATTTGTAATGCCCTCTATGATATTTTTTCTATCGAATAAGAAGAAGAAAACAAGAATTGGAAACAAAATAACATATAGCAATACAGTAATAGTACTTTGGATTCCAGATATTGAGGATTTCACAATATTTTGGGTGATGGAGGAAAGTTCTGATGATACTGCTTGAAAAAAAACAGATATTTGATCAGACGTAACTAATTCAGGAAAAGCAGTTGGCATATTAGAAACAAAATTTAAAAATTCATTAAAAAGTCTTGGTAAATCCAATACGAATGACTGTAATTGAACATATATCAATGGTATTAGCCATATAAACATTGCCGCACCAAAAATAATAAATATGCTAAATGAAAGCATTAAGGCTATAGACTCAGAAATATTATAAGTCTCTATTTTTTTTTGAAGGCCAACTAAAAGATATGCTACAACTATACTTATAATGAATGGCGTTAAAACTGCTGCGAAAAAATTAAGTACAACCAGTGAGAGAACAATAATCAAAGAAAAAATAATTGTTTCTTCATTATTGAATATCTTTTTAAATACATTATTTATATGTTCAAACATGGTTCTATTATATATAAGATTGGTTGAAAAATAGCATATTAGAGTAATGACTTAGATGAAAATGATATAAAATCAAAGGTATCAAATTTTAAATGAAGTCAAAATTTTTAAATTTTTATATTTTTTTTAGCGTTTTTTTGTCGTCAGCATACTCTTACGCACAAGAATTAGATTTACCTGAACTAGGAGACAGGGTCTCAGGAGCAGTCTCAACTTCTCAAGAAAGAGCTATTGGACAACAGTTTCTTAAACAAGTTTATTCTCAAGCTCCTTTAATATCTGATCCTCTTCTTTTTGACTACACAGAACACCTTATTTATCGACTTTCAGAATATAGTCAAGTTGCAAACAGGTCATTTAACATTTTACTGATTGATGACAGTTCACTTAATGCTTTCGCAGCACCTGGTGGAATTATAGGAGTAAATGGCGGGCTTTTTTTACATGCTGATAATGAAGGACAATTTTCATCAGTTTTAGCTCATGAATTGGCTCACTTAAGCCAGAGGCATTTTGCAAGAAATGTTCTAAAGTCAAAAGACAGTAATCTTTCGTCTGCGTTGGTAATGGTATCTTCAATTGCAATAGCATTGATAAGCAATAATCCTAATGCAATCGCAGTTGGGCCAGCCATAATGCAACAACAAAATCTCAGATACAGTAGATTATTTGAGAAAGAGGCTGATAGAGTTGGCTTTATAAATTTAGTTAATGCAGGTTATAACCCAAACTCAATGGGCGAGATGTTTGAAAACATGAATGACTTGAGGAGATTGTCTGGCGATCTTCCACCAGAATTCTTGTTAACACACCCTCTTTCATCCTCAAGAATTAGTGATGCATTTAATGCTGCTGAAAATATATCTGAGGAAGGAACAAAGCAAGATTCTCTAGAATTTTCTTTAATGAAAGCTAGGTTAGAGATATATTATGAAAACATTCCAGCAAATGCATTAAGATTATTTGCATCTAAGTATGCAGAAAATCCTAGTGATGCAAATCTATATGGTTTAGCCCTCGCCTACAAAAAAAATAATAATTTTAATGAAGGCTTGGCAAGTCTTGATAAGTTGCTAAAAAAATATCCAAAGAATCTCGTTCTTAATACAACGAAGGTAGAATTTTTATCTTACTTTAACAAATTCAATGATGCTTTAGATTTGGCAAACAAGTTTTTAGAAATTTCTCCTAAAAACTATCCATTGTCTATTTCAAAATCTCAAATACTATTGAATATGGGTCAATATTTTGAGTCTGAAGAAATTATTCGTGATCAATTGCTTAGAAAAAATGATAGTCCTGAACTATGGTTTATGTTATCGGAAACCCAAAAAACTAGTCAAAATATCGTTGGCTATCATCAAAGTAGAGCTGAATACTTCTTGCTGCTTGGACAAGATGAAAAAGCACTAAATCAATTAGAATTTGCTCTTCAATTAACTCAAAATAATTTTCAAGTTTCTGATCGTATCATGACAAAAATTATCGAAATAAAAAAATCTTTACAAAATTCTAGAGGTCTTTAATCTTATTTTCTTTCGATATCCTCATTCCTAAAAAAGATAAATATCCTGCAATTGGTAATGCCATTAAAGGCAGCGCGTTAAATGTAATAGTTGTAAATCCTGCAAGTTTTATTAATGCACTTCCAGTTAGATCTCCAAATCTTGATACAAATGTATCAATCAATACAGATGACTTATATCTATCATTCTGTTTAAGAGTACTATAAATTATTTCTCTAGTTGGCTTGTTAAATCCATACTCAAATACCCTTAAAAAAACTGTAACTATTGCGACCGCAACTATGGATGGAAAGAATCCATAAAGTAAATATGCTATCAAGAATAGAAAACCATAAAGAACCATAATATTTTTTATACCAACTTTTCTAATAATGATGTTGGTTAAAAATAATTGAATTAATAATGTTAAGGGAGAAACTATCTGTTCAATTGTTGCAAAGAATGAAATTCTTTGTTGTGAATCTGAAGACCATTCTTCTATTATATTAATTGCTGTTATCCACTGGATTGTCATCAAACAAGTCCACATCCAAACATACGAAGCAATATTTCTAATTTCCTCAGATTTAATTGAGTTCTTTATAGAGTCTAAGCTGCCTCCCCCCACACTATTTTTATTGAGAATCTTTTCATTCATTTTTGATCTAGTAATGCTCATTGCTAATAACATCGCAAAAAACAATAAAATTGCTGCAGATAATGTAAAAAACTCTAGGCCATAAACATCAAAAGAATTTGAAAATCTTTTTGATATTTCTGACCCAAATATTGCACCAAGAGAACCTCCAGCCATAATTACGCCATAAAAAGATCTTGTTTTTGAATTTCTGAATATATTTATAATTACAACCCAAAAAATTGAAACTACAAAAAATGAATAAACATTACACCAAACATAAAATATTCTTCCAACCCAGACTGAATCACCAATACCTAAAAACTTCCAAGTAGATAAAAAAATTAATAAATTTACAATTAAAAAAGAATAGCAGTAAATTACGATTTTCCTTAAGTTCGTCTTGGATACAACCCAGGAATAAATAGGATTAATAAGTAACATTGCAATTGCGCCAGCAGCAAGTAAGTATGGCAAATCGTCAACATTCGCTACTGCCATCTCATTTCTGACAGGTCTCAAAACATACCATGACGATAAAACTAGAAAAAAAAGAAATGAGCCTAAGAGTGATTCTTTTGAGAATGATTCTTTTATTTCATTAATTGAATCTCTTAAAGATGAAACAAACATTCCGAATATTATGCCTTATAAAATGGTGGGTCGCACAGGATTCGAACCTGTGACCAATTGGTTAAAAGCCAACTGCTCTACCAGCTGAGCTAGCGACCCACATAGATACATAATAGAAGATGGAGATTATTCCATATTTTTCAATAACTGCAAGGCTAAGGATGATGCTGTATTATTTGGATACTCTCTTACGACAAAATTATACTTATCTTTTGCTGCATTTGTATCATTATTTTTTAAGTATAGATCTCCTATTTTTTTATGAGCTAATGGTATTCTGTAATGATCAGGATAAGTAATAATTAACTCCATAAAATAATTTTCTGACTCTTCAAGATTGTTTTTAATTAGTGAAATCTCTCCAAGCCAAAAGTATGCAAGTGGAGTTTTTTCATTGTCATCAAAACTGTCCACAAAATAACTAAATAAATTAAAAGCTTTTTCAAAATCCTGAATTTCGAGAGCTTCAATAGCTACATTGTAAACTTGGTCTTTGCTTTTTGGATCTTCAATTCCCTTAAATCTTATGTCTGCATTTAAAGCTAAGTTTTCAATGTTATCGTCAGAATCAGATTCTGAATTTCCAAGAGACTCACTTATCAATTTTTCAATTAAAAAGTTTTGAGACTCAACTTTGTTTCTAAGTTCTGCTATTTCTGCCTCTAGTTCCTGAATTTTGAGAAACAAAATATCATTTTTAAGATCTTGATTATCTTCAGCTTTTGAAGCTATTGAACTAAATATGAGGAGAAATAGAGTTACTTTGTAAAGCATCAATCCTCTTGAAAACATCAGTAATTAATTAATTTCAACTCTTCTATTTTTTGAGTAACTATCTTCGTCTTGTCCAAAGGCAATTGGCTTTTCTTCACCAAAACTTTTAACTACTAATCTATTTTTGCTAACACCATTTAGAACAAGGTACTGACTTACTGCTTCAGCTCTTCTTTGACCAAGTGCTAAGTTATACTCTCTTGTGCCTCTTTCGTCAGCATGTCCAGCAAGTGTAACTCTAAGTTGTGAATTTTCATTTAGAGCTTCTGCAACACTTTTGAGAGTCTGAAGTGATTTTGAAGTAAGATTTGTTTTATCAAAATCAAAGTAAATCGTTGCATTTGCAAAAACAGCTTGGCTATCATAGCTAATGTTTTCGTCCATCATTTGCGATGCTTTAACTGTTTTTACATTATTTGCATTAACTGTTTCTTCAGTCACATTCATGCTAGAACATGACGCTAGAAATAAAATTGTTACTAAAAAACTAAAATTAGATCTTGAAAAACGCATAAATACTCCATTAATTATCTTAAATATCCAGACCACGCAGGCTCTCTTACAGCTCCCCTTGAAGCGGGTAATTTAAATTTAGCACCGCTCAAAGTAACTCCAGCTAAAAGACCTTTGTTGCCATCTTTTATAGCATAAACTATAACATTTCCATTAGGTGAAATGCTAGGCGATTCATCCATTTGAGAGACAGTTAAAGGCCTGATAAAGTTTTCATCAAAATACTTCATAGCTATTTTAAATTCTGATTCTGATCGATGAACGAAAACAATTCCTTGATTGTCTGGCATGTATGAACCTTTAGCATTGTAATTACCCTCAAAAGTAATTCTCTTGGGCTTTGAATTGAACCTTCTTAAATCTATTTCATAAAGCTGAGGTGAACCAGACCTTCCAGATGTAAACATAATTTTAGAACCTCTCGGTGACCATGAGGATTCTGTGTCAATTGAATAATGATTTGTTAATCTTGTGAGGTTTTTATTGCGTAAATTTAAAATATATATTTCAGCATTACCATCTTGATACAATGTAAGTGATAAAAATTTTCCGTCTGGAGACCAAGCTGGTGAGCTTATTTGGCTTGAATTTTCAATAACCACCTCTCTTTCACCAGTTCCAATATTTTGTATAAATACTTTTGCCATACCTGTCTCAAATGAAACATATGCTACTTTTTTTGAATCTGGTGACCATACAGGTGAAATAATTGGTTCATTACTTTCAAGTAAAATCTGTTCATTTTTACCATCAGCATCTGCAACGACTAAGTTAAATTTTTCGTTCTCAGTTACATATAATATTCTGGTAGTTGATATTCCCTTTAAGCCAGTAATCTCCTCATAAATTCCGTCACTAATGTAGTGTGCAAGCTGTCTGTTTTTATTTGGAATTCCAAAAACCGTTGAGGTCCTAATTTTTGAAGATTTTGATATATCAAAAACATTATAAATTACATCACCTCCGGCGATAGATCCCATCACTAAATAATCTATATTCAATATTTTAAAGTCATTGAAAACAATTTCTTCTTCAGATGAAGGTGAGGATAATAATTCTTCTTCTCCAAAGGTTTCAAATTCGCCTGAACGGTTTAAATTATTCTTAATAATACTTTCAAGCTCCATAGACATTTCAGTATCTCCACTGAAAGGTAAAATCGCAACACGATAAGGGTCATCTGTACCCTGCGTTATTTCCAAGATCAGTTCAGCATAAAGTTGATTAAAAAATAAAAAAATTAAAAATAGTTTTCTCATGCTGGATTAAATCTTATTTGAATAGTCCTGAAATTAGTTTGATATAAGCTTTGAGGAATGTCATCAAAAAAAATGAAAGTTTCAACCCTTTCAACAGCTTTTAATGCAGAATTATCGAATCTAATGTTTCCACTACTTTTTATTAAATTAGTCTTTATTATTCTTCCATTCTTATTAACTGTTAAGAGCATTTCACAAACCAAGTTGTCTTGAATATTTATTGGTTTTCTCCAAGCAGACTGTATATTTAAAATTATCATCGAGCTAAATAAATCAATTTTATTTTGATCAGATTGTTCAAGGATCGTATTATCTTCATTTATAAGATTTTGAATATCAGATGAAACTACTAACTCATCAAATGAAATTGTATTCTTTTTAATTTCCAAATCATCGTTGAGTGACTCAACAGGACTCCCGACTATCTTGTTGACATTGGATTTCTCAATATTTGATTCAATATTTGGACTCTCAAAAATTAGATTTACATTGATAGGTTTGCTTATCACTGACCTTTTCGAATTTTCAAAATAGAAAAAACCTAGTAAATACAAAATAAATGCTGCATGAATTAAAAATGATATAAATGAAGCTTCAAGATATTTTAGACTAGTCTGCATATCCGGTCGTTACAATTCCTATTTTTGAAATTCCTACACTTTGGACAGATGCCATTGCCTTGGCAACATAGTCAAAAGAAGCATCTTTGTCGCTTTGAAAAACAACTTCTATTTCTGGATTAGCATCAAAAATCACCTTAGATTTTCTTTTCAATTCTTCCAAATTTATTGGAAGCGACTCATCACCAATATTTATGAAATATTCACCATTAGAATTTATTGAAACTACAAGAGGCTCGCTTTGAACACTCATCTTTGTTGTATCAGTTTTTGGTAAGTTAACTTCAATGCCTTGAATTAATAGGGGCGATAAAATCATAAATATAATTAAAAGAACTAACATGACGTCTATATATGGAACGACGTTAATTTCAGCTTTTAAGTTCTTCTTTTTTGCAAGCCTATAAATCATTTCTTGAGAGACTTCTTATAAAATATACTAGCAAGCTCCTCTGCAAATATTAGAGTATTTTGACTAATTGATTCTGATTCAGATGTAAATTTATTAAAAGCTACAACAGCAGGAATTGCCGCAAATAGTCCCATTCCTGTTGCAACTAAGGCCTCAGATATGCCTGGCGCAACTGCATTAATTGTGGCTTGAGTTGCATCAGACAATCCTTGGAATGAAGTCATGATTCCCCATACAGTCCCAAGCAATCCTACATATGGACTTACTGATCCCACATTTGCTAAAAAAGATAAGTGCTTGCTCATTTCTTCATCATCAGAAGCTATCGAGACTCTCATAGATCTATTAATACTCTCTAAATCTAATTCAGTTAAGTCTTCTTTTGTGGTCAGATTTATAAACTCATTATAAGAGTTTTTGAATAAATTTATTGCTCCAAAGCTTTTAGTTGACCGTATTTCATTAAATAAATCATCCAGATCTGAGCCAGACCAGAATTTTTTAAGAAAAACGTCATTCTGAGACTTTATATTTTTTAAAAATTTATACCTTTCAACAATTACAATCCAAGACAATATTGAAGCTACAAATAATATAATCATTACCAGTTTTACAACTAAACCAGCATCAAGAAATAAATTTAATACTGAAATTTCTTCCATAAACTATCCTAATCAAAAATTAATAATAAATCATCTGGAAATTTTTGTGGTTTTTTTGTTAACAAATTAATAAAACAAACCTCAACCACCCCATTCGCATACTCTTTTTCATTGTCACAATTGATTACCTTTTGATTAAAGATCATTCTTGCATTAGATTTCATTTCAACTTCTGATTCAACATAAATATTGTCGCCAAGTTCTGCCGCAGCGATGTATTTTATATTTACACTTTTAATAACAAATGCCTGCTCATTTTTTTTAAGCTCGCTTTGAGAAATTTTATTATCTGATAAAAATTCAGACCTAGCCCTTTCAAAAAACTTTATATAATTAGCGTGATATACAACACCTTGAAAGTCGGTATCTTCAACATAAATCTTAAAATTTAATGACTTACACTTGATAAGTTTTCTCATGTAACTCTATGTCCTCCTGAAATAATTCAAGAATTATTTGAATAAAATCTGGCCATAATAAATCAACAGTAACAAGATCATTTTTAATATCTTTATTCAGTGAACTTGCAAGAATTCTAACTTTGATAGGTCTATTATTAAATTTATAAACTAAAGCAGGTTTGAGATTATGTTGATTTGATGAGGTTAATACTTGATCCCACCAATCAGGCCTTGGCTCTGCACCAGTGCCATATGCTTTACATTCAATACACCAAGTTCCAAGCATAAGGTCTGGAAGTTCTTTCGTTCTCGTTTGCTCAAGAATTCTTTTTACAGGATTTTTTAGATTTAAATCTTCAATTAGTGCTTTTGCGATTTGTCTTTCAAATGCAGCACCTTTATTTCTTGAATTGATAGACAAATTAGTTTCTCACCTCAAAATCATCTGGAAATTCAGCATTTGTATGTACTTCCTGGACATCATCAAGATCGTCCATAAATTCCATAATGTTTAAAACTTTTTCAGACATTTCATTGTCAAGTTTTACTAGAGTCTCTGCTCTCAGAGTAAGTTCAGCATTATTGTATTTAATTTTCTTTTCTTTCATAGCATCAACAACATCGTTAAAACTATTCGAATCTGTAATAATTTCAAAAAAATCACCTTCTTCAGAAAGATCATCAGCACCAATATCAATAACTATCTCCATTAATTCTTCTTCAGTAAAATTCTTGTCTACTTGAACAATACCTAACTTTTTAAATAGATATGAAACTGATCCATCAGTACCTAAATTTCCACCATACTTTGAAAATGCATGCCTAACATCAGAAACAGTTCTGTTTCTATTGTCTGTCATGGTTTCTACTAAAATTGCTACACCACCAGGTCCATAACCCTCAAAAGTAATCTCTTCAAGCGCACCTGTTTCTCCTGTTCCAGAGCCTTTTTCAATAGCTCTTTTGATGGTATCTTTTGGCATATTTGCCGAGTTTGCTTTTTCTAGAGCAAGTCTAAGTCTAGGATTGTCAGCTGGATCAGGGCCATCTTTGGCCGCTACAGTAATCTCACGAATTACCTTAGTCCATATTTTCCCTCTTGATGCATCTTGTCTGGCTTTTCTGTGCTTAATATTAGCCCATTTTGAGTGACCAGCCATAGATTAATCCTCCTTATGAGTGCTTTCTATTTTTAATTCATCAAGTTGCGCCTTCTCAACGGTACTCGGCGCATCCGTTAACAAGCATGTAGCACTTTGAGTTTTTGGAAAAGCAATAACGTCTCTAATATTATTAGTATTAGTTACAAGCATAACTATCCTATCAAGGCCAAAGGCTATTCCTCCATGTGGTGGGCAACCAGATGAGAGTGCTTTCAACAAAAACCCAAATTTCTTATCAGCCTCTTCTTTTGATATTTTTAAAATTTCAAAGATAGTTTCTTGCATTGATTTATCATATATCCTTAGAGACCCTCCTCCTATTTCATATCCGTTGAGTACAACATCATATGCATACGCAGTAGCATTCACTGGATCATTTTTGATTTCCTTTGCTGAGCATTTAGGCAAAGTAAAAGGATGATGAAGTGGCGTTAGGTCTCCATCAGAATTAGTTTCAAACATCGGAAAATTAACAATCCAACAAGGCGCCCATTTTTCAGTATACAAACTTAAATCTTCTCCCAGTTTTTTAATTAAACTGCTCATTGATAAATTCACAATTGATTCAGATCCAGCTCCAAAGAAAATTAAATCATCAGTTTGTGTATCTAATTTTTTTAGAATTTTTTTGACTGTCTCAACATTTAAGAATTTTAGAATTGGTGATTGAATACCATTTTCGATATCGTTTACATCATTTACTTTTATATAGGCCAGACCTTTTGCACCAAGTTTTGAAACAAATTTAGTGTATTCATCAATTTGACCCCTGGACATCGAGTTTCCTTTTGGAACTTTCAAAGCAACTACCCTAGAATTTTTCTTTTTAGCTGGATCTGAAAATACTTTAAATTCTTCATCTTTTACCAAATCTGATATTTCAACTAACTCTAAAGGTATTCTTAAATCTGGTTTATCACAACCATACCTATCCATGACATCTTGCCAGTCGAGGACAGCAAATTTTGAGAGCTTGTCGCCACAAAATTTATTGATTACTTTTTTAATCATCTCCTCACTGACTTTAATTATTTCTTCTTCATCAAGAAATGATGCCTCGATGTCAATTTGAGTAAACTCAGGTTGTCTATCTGCTCTTAGATCTTCATCTCTAAAGCATCGAGCTATTTGATAATATTTGTTTAAACCTCCGATCATAAGTAGTTGCTTAAAAAGTTGTGGGGATTGAGGTAAAGCATAAAAACTTCCAGGTTGAACCCTACTAGGAAGTATGTAATCTCTTGCACCTTCAGGTGTTGCCTTGGTTAAAATTGGAGTTTCAATTTCATTAAAATCATTGTCATCAAGAAAATTCCGTATCAAGGAAGTAATTTTTGATCTTGTAATAATCCTTTCATTCATTTCTGGGCGTCTTAAGTCAAGTACTCTATTTTTAAGTCTCACATCTTCATTGACCTCTTGGTATTCATCAATTGGGAAAACTGGAGTATTTGCTTTACTTAAAATATTGATAATATTTACTTCTATTTCGATTTCACCTGTATGCATGGTTTTATTAATAGTGCCTTCCAATCTCTTTCTTACCTTCCCAGTGATCTGCACAACAAATTCATTTCTAATTGACTCAGCTAATTTAAAAGACTCTTTTTGATCTGGATTTACGACAGCTTGGCAAATTCCTTTGATGTCTCTTACATCAAGAAAGATAACTCCACCATGATCTCTTCTTCGATGTATCCAGCCACAAATGGTCACATCCTCTTTGAGGTTTTTTGAAGTAATTTCACCACAGTAATGAGATTTCATGATATTCCCTATTTATTCTTTAATTTTATCTTGTTTGGCTGCTTTCTTGGAGTCAGATTTAGAAGTTTCTTTAGATTTATCACTTTTAGATGATTCATTTGATGAAATATTCTTTTTTTTTCCTGTTTTAAAGTCAGTCTCGTACCATCCGCTTCCTTTTAATCTAAATGATGGCGCAGAAATTAACTTCGAAAGGCTTTCTTTGTTACATTTTGGACAAGTAGTTTTGGGATCATCACTGATCTTTTGGATAACTTCAATTTGATATGCACATTTCGTACATTTATA
Source organism: uncultured SAR86 cluster bacterium (assembly GCA_902628085.1). Taxonomy (GTDB): domain Bacteria; phylum Pseudomonadota; class Gammaproteobacteria; order Magnimaribacterales; family D2472; genus SAR86A. The sequence continues at coordinate 10,555 of CACOLO010000004.1, read as the reverse complement.
GTCATAAATCGGCATAAGTTCTCAAAAAAAGATAAAATTATAAACTATGTTATTTTCAAAGCTACTAATACCAACTTTAAAAGAAGCTCCACAGGAAGCAGAAATTGTAAGTCACAAACTTATGCTGCGAGCGGGAATGATTAGGAAAGTTGCATCTGGCATATATACTTGGCTCCCATTAGGGCTCAAAGTTCTTAAAAAGATAGAAAATATAGTTCGAGAAGAGATGGATGCTTCTGGAGCGCAAGAGGTTTTCATGCCAATGGTTCAACCTAGAGAACTTTGGGAAGAAACTAATAGATGGGAAAAAATGGGTCCCGAGCTACTAAGAATTAAAGATAGACACGATAGAGATTTTTGTCTTGGTCCTACTCATGAGGAGGTTATCACCGACATCATTAGAGATAATGTAAAGAGCTACAAAGAGCTACCCCTGAATATTTATCAGATCCAAACAAAATTCAGAGATGAAGTTAGGCCAAGATATGGAATTATGAGGGGAAGAGAATTTTTAATGAAAGACTCTTATAGTTTTAATAATGACGAGGAATCATTGCAAGAAACATACCTCTTGATGAGAGAAACGTATAAAAAAATACTTGAAAGAATTGGTCTTGATTACAAAATTTCTGCAGCTGATTCAGGTGCAATCGGTGGTGATAGCTCTGAAGAATTTCATGTTCTTGCTGAAAATGGTGAAGATACAATAGCTGTTAGTGATACTTCAGAATTTGCAATTAATTCAGAACTTCTCTTAAAAGATGGTGAAGATATTAAATCACTTGAAGGAAAACCTTCTCCAGATGGTAAAGGCATAATTCAAATTAAAAAAGGAATTGAGGTTGGTCATATTTTTAAACTTGGTAAACTTTACGCTCAATCTATGAAGGCAAATGTCCTCAATTCTGATGGAAAAGCTCAAGTACTTTTTATGGGTTGCTATGGAATTGGTGTTTCAAGACTTGTTGCTGCATCTATTGAGCAAAATTATGATGAAAAAGGAATTGTTTGGCCACATAGCATTGCTCCATTTGATATAAATATAATTTCTATTGGTCATGATAAAAATAAAGACATTGAAAAGGCTTCAATGAAACTTTACAAAGATCTTACCAATATGAATTATTCAGTACTATTAGATGATAGAAAAGATGGTTATGGTAAGAAAATTAAAGATTCTGAGCTAATAGGAATTCCTTTAAATATAATTGTTGGTAATAAATTTCTAGAAAATGAAGAAGTCGAGCTCCTAGCAAGGAATGGAGAGAGTTCAATAAATCCAGTTAGTGATTTAAAAACAATATTAGATTTTTTTAAAACTAAATAATTTTTAGCTTAACCTCTTTATGATTGTTGCATTAGCTGTACCTCCACCTTCACATATGGCTTGAAGTGCGTAGCTTCCATTTCTTCTCTCTAACTCATGCAACATAGTTGTCATTAATTTAGCTCCTGTAGCACCTAAAGGATGTCCCAATGCCATAGCTCCTCCATTAACATTCAGTTTTGATTTATCTGCCTCAAGATCATGTGCCCATGCTAATGGAACTGGTGCAAATGCTTCATTAACTTCATATAGATCAATGTCATCAATTGATAAACCTGCTGCTTCAAGAGCCTTCTTAGATGCAGGAATTGGACCAGTGAGCATAAATACTGGATCATCTCCAACAACTGAAATTGATACAATCTCAGCTCTAGGATTAGATTGGATCTTTTTCAGGCCTGCGTCATTACAGATCATTACAGCAGCAGCTCCATCAGTGATTTGGCTTGCGTTACCTGCGGTTATAACTCCCCCATCCGTAACAGGTTTTAAACCAGCTAATTTGTCTAAACTTGCATCGAACCTTATCCCCTCATCAGCTAAAACTAATTCATTTATACCTTCAGCATTTTTACCTTCAACAGGTAATATTTCTCTGTCAAAATATTTTGATTCAGTAGCATTAGCAGCTTTTTGATGACTTTCGAGAGCAAATTCATCTAGGTCTTCTCGCGATAGATTCCACTTATCAGCAACTAGCTCTGCCCCAGTAAATTGAGAAAAGAAAACACCAGGATATCTTTCCTTCATCCCATCTGAATCAAATGGAAGACCATGACCGGCATTATAGCCATCAGTAACCGCTGCGCCAATTGGAACCATTGACATAACTTCAACGCCACCACCTACAACAATATCTTGTGTTCCAGACATCACTGCTTGAATTGCAAAATGAATAGCTTGTTGAGAAGAGCCACATTGTCTATCAACTGAAGTACCAGGAACAGATTCAGGAAAAGACGATGATAGAACAGCATTTCTTGCAATATTTCCAGATTGGGCACCAACTTGATCAACACAGCCAAATATAACATCATCAACCAAAGCAGGATCCATATCTAATCTTGTAACAAGCTCATCTAGAACTTTAGCGCCTAAATCAGCAGGATGCCAAAGACTTAATTTTCCATCCCTTTTACCACCAGCAGTTCTAACTGCCTCAACTATGTATGCTTTTTCTGCCATAAGATAATTCCTATTAAATTAAATAATAGGAATTATTGTACCAAAAAACTATTTTGATTTTGAAGTTATATAAGAGGACCTTATTTCTTTGACAAGTTTATTTTTAACTTTTGCATTTTCTTTGAGAAACTGACTCGCCTTTGATTTGCCTTGACCAATACTCTCACCATCAAGTTTATAAAAAGCGCCTGACTTCTCAACCAAACCAAGTTTATTTCCAAAATCTAAAATCTCACCTTCTTGATTTATACCCAAGCCATACATAATTTGAAATTCAGCTTGCTTAAATGGAGGCGAGACTTTATTTTTAACTACCTTAACTCTAGTCTCATTACCAGTTACCTCATCACCCTCTTTCACAGATCCTATTCTTCTGATGTCTAACCTAACAGAAGAATAAAATTTAAGAGCATTTCCACCTGTTGTAGTTTCTGGACTTCCAAACATTACACCAATTTTCATCCTTATTTGGTTAATAAATACAACTGTTGCACCTGATCTCTGAATATTACCTGTAATCTTTCTCAAGGCCTGTGACATTAATCTTGCTTGAAGGCCTACATGATGATCACCCATCTCTCCCTCAATTTCAGCTCGAGGAACCAAAGCTGCGACAGAGTCAATAATTACTAGATCTACGCTCTTAGACTTAACTAACATATCTGCAACTTCTAGGGCTTGTTCACCTGTATCTGGTTGAGATAAAAGAAGTTCATCAACGTTTACACCAAGTTTTTCTGCATATTGTGGATCTAACGCGTGTTCAGCATCAATAAATGCACATGTTCCACCTTCTTTTTGACATTGAGCGATAATTTGAAGGGTCAATGTAGTTTTACCTGAAGATTCAGGACCATATATCTCAGTAACTCTACCTTTTGGAATCCCGCCTATTCCCAATGCAATATCTAAACCAAGTGAACCAGTTGATATTGAAGGAATATCGAGGTTTTCTCTGTCCCCCATTCTCATGACGGTACCTTTTCCGAAATGGTTATCTATTTCACTAATAGTGTCTTTTAGAGACTTTGGTGTAGCTTCTTTAGATTTAGGCATAATTTACTCCTTTACTGTATATTTATACAGTATATATCATAAATTGATTATTTTAAATACTTTTATACAAATTTAAATATTTGTAGGTTAAAATTCTTCACCTCAATTATGGCATACGTTGTTACAGAATCATGCATAAAATGTAAATACACTGATTGTGTAGAAGTTTGTCCTGTGGATTGTTTTTATGAAGGTCCAGAATTCTTAGTAATTCATCCAGACGAGTGCATTGATTGTGGGCTGTGTGAGCCTGAGTGTCCAATTGATGCAATATATGCAGACGACGAATTACCTGAAAATCAAATTCAATTTATTGAAATAAATGCAAAATTAGCTGATGTTTATGAAAATATCACTGAATCTAAAGATGCCCTACCTGATGCTGATAATTACAAAGATATTGAAGAGAAAGTACAATTTTTAAATATTGAAGTGGCTTCAGAGGATGCTGGACCTTCTGAAGTAAAATCCAATAACATTTTGCTATTCGATAATGGAGAAATTGTTTTAAATAATTCAAAATTCAAAATCGATGAGCTTTCAAAACTCGACAATATAATTTTCGAAAATACTCTGCTTGATAATTTAAAAAAAGATGAGATTGTTAATCTTGATGTTGAGGGTAAGGCTTATCACGAATGGGCAATGAAAATTATGGATTTTCTACAAAAAAACAATTTTTCAAATGTTCAGATACGCACCTTAAAAAAATAAATTTAAACCAGCAATAAAGATAAGGCCTGAGAAAAAGCTCATTAGATATTCATTATATTTATCGACTAAATTTGATATAAGTTTAGGCATTAAATACAAAGATAAAAGACAACCAAATCCAAATGGTACGAGAATCAAAAAATTTAACTCAGCCACAGCTTGAATTATCAATTTATATTGACCAAATGTAACTAATATAGCGCTACCAGAAATTCCAGGTACTATAAAAAATGAGAAAGCTATAAAACCAATCAATATCAAAAATAAAACATTACTGCTCATTTCAAAATCAGGTATCTGATTGATTGCATAACCAAATAAAACACCTATTACAATGAATAAAAATACTTTATTAATAATAGATATAAAGTTCTTAATTATAAATAAGCTTATCGTTATCATGATTAATGCAAGAAAGATTTCAAACAAATCGTTATAGTTTGTATAAAAATATAAAACTATTTTTGAGAACAAAATGACAGTCACCAGCATTGATGAGATCAAAAGAAACAATAAATCTAAACGAAATATTGAAGAAATATCTGAAAAATTACCTGAAATATTTTTAATTCTTATATTTGATAATATTTTTATGATTTTATTGTAAATCCCGAATGCTACTGCAACCGTTGATCCAGATATTCCTGGTAATAATTCAGCAATACCTATAAAAAATCCAGCTAAAAAAAATTTTAATTTTTCATTCATTTAATAAATCAGTCCTTTGAAGTGCCTGCCAGCATTGGCACAAAAGCTACATCATCAAATGTTTTTTCATCAAAATCATCTTGATTTAGTTTTGAAATGACTTTTAATACCTGATTGTTACCTCCAACAGGAATAACTAATTTAGCATTATTATTTAAAACTGATAAAAGGTCTTCAGGGTATGATCTGGGTGCAGCAGCGCATAATATTCCATCATATGCGATCTCTTGATCCCAATCTGTGTATCCATCACCATATTTAATTTTGACATTATGAATCTTACACTCTGCTAAATTTTCTCGAGATTTTTGAACTAAAGCTTTTATTCTCTCAATTGCATCAACTTGATTACAAAAAAAAGATAGAACTGCGGATTGGTAGCCACATCCAGAACCAAGTTCTAAAACTTTATCAAATACTTTTCCTCTTGCTTTTGTGTGAGAAATTAATAATTCAGTCATTCTTGCAACTATGTATGGTTGAGAAATTGTTTGCTGATAACCGATTGTAAGTGATCTATTTTCATAAGCTCTTGATCTAAGAGCCTCATCTACAAAAATATGCCTTGGAACTTGAGACATTGCATCTAAAACTCTAAAGTCTTTTATACCAAGCTCTAAAAGTTTTTCAATCATCTCTTCTCTAACTCTTCGAAGAGCAAAGCCGGAACTATTCATTTAATGTTTTATTTAGTTGATCAATGAAATTTTTACTGTTTAATGAATAATCAAGCACAGAAACGGAAACATAGCCCTCTTTTACTGCTATGGCATCGGTTAAAAAATCTTCTTCTAATGGTTCACCAGAATAATTATATCGATAGACCGATTGATTCTCTTCATCCTCGCTTACCAGAATAGGTTTTGGTGGTACGTCTCTTTTTGAAATCACTGTAGCTTTAACTCCTTTAAATTCGTCTGAGTTAATATCTGGAAAATTAATGTTGATGACTTTTCCATTGTATGCATTAGGTTTTTGAATAATTTTCTCTATAATTTCAATGGACTTTAAAGATATAAAGTCTATGTCTTGAGCATCATAGGATGCTATTGAAATTGCTATTGGCGGATACTTCAGATTTCTTCCACCTACAGCTGCACCGACAGTTCCTGAATACAAAACATCATTGCCAATATTGGCACCATGATTAATACCTGAAATTACAATATCAAATTCAAAATCTACAATACTAAGTAAACCAAGGTAACTACAATCTGCTGGAGTTCCATCAATTGCATAAACTCTGTCTGAAATTTTCTCAACAGGTATTTCTTTCAAATATGAAATTGCTGCGCTCATACCACTACAATTATTCTTTGGCGCTATAATCCATACTTCATGGTCTTGCGATAACTTTTCATAGAGATTTTTAATATTTTCAGCATCATAGCCATCGTCATTTGTTAATAATATCTTCATATTCTCTCTCTTAGATTAACAAAACTTTGAACTGCAATAGCTTTATTTTTACCAATAATACCTATTTGTTCAGATGTAGTTGCTTTTAGACCTATTTTTTCGGAATCAATTTTTAAAATGTTCGAAAGTGAATTTAAGATCGCTTTTCTATGAGGATTAATCTTAGGTATTTCACATATTATAGTATTGTCTATATTGTATATTTCTAAATTTTTATTTTGAATTGCCTCAAGACAAAAATTAATAATTTTTTTACTATCTAAATCTTTATTTGCTGAGTCAGTGTCTGGGAAATGTTCACCAATGTCTCCAAGACCAGCTGCACCCAAAATAGAGTCTGCTATTGAATGTAATAAGACATCTCCATCAGAATGTGCAACTATCTCAAAATCACACTCAATCTTTACACCTCCCAGAGTAATGCCTTTCCCTTGTTTATATTTATGTAAATCGAAGCCTATTCCTCCTCTTGTAAGAAATTTATTTAAATAATCGATATCATGTTTTTCGGTAACTTTAATGTTAGATCTCCGTCCCATAATTTTTGATGAAGAAAATCCGCAATGTTCAATTGCAAATGACTCGTCAGGGATATGCAAGCCTTCATTCAAACAGGATTCAATTGAATTCTTTAAATCAGCTAACTTTGAAATTTGAGGAGTTTGAACAAGGAGAAAATCATTTTTATCTAATGTTTTATCGTTGTTGCTGAGCTGCTTGATTGAATCGTATACCGGCGAGTAAAAATAAACACAGCTTGAGCCATTTTTAATAATTATTTTGTATAAATCTTCTATGTCTTTTTCTAAGATATTTGGTCTCGCAGCATCATGAGTTATGACATACTCATATCTATCATCAATAAGTTCAAGAGCATTCAAGACTGAATGATGTCTGTCTTTTCCACCTTCAGCAAATGATATTTTTTTATGATTAAAAAAATTCTGTGAATTAATATATTTATCGTTTTTAGCAATTGGAATAATTATTTTTGAAACATATATAGAGTTTAAAAAAGGCAGGACAGCACTTTCTATAATTGAGGATCCATTTATATTAAAGTATTGCTTTGGAACATCTCCATCAAATCTTGATCCAATCCCAGCAGCAGGGATAATTGCTACTATGCTATCTTCTCTCATCTAATTTCTCATCATTGTCATCGAAGATTATAAATTCTTCATCTGGATATGTAAGATTTAAATTCTCTCTTGCAAAATTTTCAACATGATCACTTGAATCTTTTGCATTTTTAATTTCAAATTCTAAAATTTCGTTTGATTTAATTAATTCTTGATTAACATTTTTTTGGAGATCATTTTCTATTTTTAGGTTATCTCTCAAATTATAGTTTTTATCTCCAAAAAAAATGCTTCCTAAAAGAATGAGGACAAGCAGAATTAATACTAATATTATAAAGTTAAATAAATTTTTCATTTAAGAAGAATCTTATTATTTTCTTCTTCTATCCAGAGCAATCTATTATATTTCGAAACTCTGTCAGATCTGCATGGTGCCCCTGTTTTTATTTGGCCTACGCCCAGACCTACCGCGAGATCAGCAATCGTAGTATCTTCAGTTTCTCCTGATCTGTGGGAAATAATTGATTTATATGAAGCAGAAGTTGCACATTCTATAGCTCTAATAGTCTCAGTTAAGCTTCCAACTTGATTAAATTTTATCAATATAGCGTTCGCTATTTCATCTTTAATACCTTTACTTAAAATTTCTTTATTTGTTACAAATAAGTCATCTCCAACTAATTGACATTTATTTCCAATTTTTTTTGTTAAAAGTTTCCAACCATCAATATCATTTTCATCCATACCGTCTTCGATTGAAATAATTGGGTATTTACTAATCAAGTTATTTAAATAATCCGAAAACTCACCAGATGATAATTCTTTGCCCTCGCCACTTAAAATATATTTATCATTTTTAAAGAATTCGCTTGCTGCACAATCCAATGCAATATTGATATCAATTCCTGGTTTAAGACCAGATTTAATTATCGATTCTTCTATTAGTTTTATGGCATTTTCATTCGAGTCCAGATTAGGAGCAAATCCTCCCTCATCTCCAACTGAAGTGGAAAGCTTCATAGAATGCAAGATTTCTTTTAAATTTATATATACCTCAGAAGACCATTGCATTGCTTGTGTAAAAGATTCTGCTCCACTTGGAATGATCATAAATTCTTGAATATCTATGTTATTATCTGCGTGCTCACCTCCATTCAATATATTTAACATTGGCATTGGCAAAGATTGTTGTGGTTTTTCACCGGTCATATCTTTATATAAATCTGAGAAATGATCATGAAGGCTTATACCTTTTAAAGATGCCGCAACCCGAGAAACTGCTATTGAAATTGCTAAAATTGAATTTGCACCTAATTGTGATTTATCATTTGTTCCATCTCGATCTATCAAACTTTGATCAATTTTTTCTTGTTGAACTGGATCATTTCCAACAACTAATGGTCCTAGAATGTTATTAATATTATCAACTGCATTTAGAACTCCTTTTCCATGATATTTGATTTCACTATCTCTCAACTCGAGAGCTTCTTTCGATCCAGTAGATGCTCCGCTTGGTATCATAGAAATTCCTTCCATGCCATTATCAAGAATTACTTTACATGAAATGGTGGGTGTTCCCCGTGAATCAAATATTTGAATTGCCTTTACTTGGACTATTTTAGACATATCAGGAAATATCTAAATTTTCTTGTTGTTTAATAAAATCGTCTAACTCTTTTATTTGAGTCAAGAATTCATCAAGCATTGATAGTGGCAGCGCACATGGTCCATCACATTTTGCTTCGTCTGGATTTGGATGAGCTTCAAGAAAGAGTCCAGCAATTGATTGAGAAATACCAGCTTTAGCTAGACTTAGAACATACTCCCTTCTTCCATCAGTTGAGCCGCCTAGCCCACCAGGAAGCTGAAGTGAATGAGTTACATCAAAGATTACAGGCGTCATTAATTTTTTTAAAATTTGGAAATTAAGAGTATCTACTACTAAATTATTGTATCCATACGAATTACCACGCTCACATAGTAATATGTTTGAGTTTCCAGCGGCGGCACATTTTTCAACAACATTTTTCATTTCAGGTGCTGATAAAAACTGAGGCTTTTTAAATTGAATAATTGATTTAGTGCTTGCTGCAGCATTAACAAGATCAGTCTGTCTTGCTAGAAAAGCTGGAATTTGGATAACCTCACAAATCTCACTTACCGGTTCAGCTTGATCAGGTTCATGGATATCTGTAATTACTGGAACGTCAAACTCATCAGAAACCTCTTTCAGTATATTTAGCCCTTCTTCCAATCCCGGCCCTCTATATGATGTAATTGAACTTCGATTAGCCTTATCAAATGAAGCTTTAAAAATATAATTAATATTCAATTTATCAGTAACTTTTTTAAAATCTTCTGCAACTTGCATAGCCAAATCTCTAGATTCAAGTACATTCATTCCGCCCATCAAAGTAAGAGGTTTATTATTTCCAATTTCAAAGTTTCTTAATTTCATATATGTTATTTTGTAATGGTGCTTTTAATATAGCTATTAAATATTGGATGTCCATCTCGAGGATTGGAAGTAAATTCTGGGTGAAATTGGCATGCTAAGAACCATTTATGGCTGGGTAATTCAATCATCTCTACCAACTTGCCATCAATTGAAGTGCCAACTACGTCTAAACCCTGCTCAATCATTTTATCTTTGTAGTTTGGATTAACTTCGTATCTATGTCTATGTCTCTCAATAATTTCACTTTTTTTATACATTTTATATGAATTTGATTTTTTCTTTAATTTACAAACCTGACCGCCTAATCGCATCGTGCCTCCAAGATCAGAATTTTTAGTACGTTTTTCTTTCTTACCTGATATATCACTCCATTCTGTAATCAGTCCAATGACTGGAAATTTAGTACTTGAATCAAATTCTGTACTATTTGCAGATTTAAGCTTAAGCACATTTCTTGCATACTCAATTATAGCAATTTGCATTCCAAGACAAATACCAAGGTAAGGAACATTATTCTCTCTGGCATATTTACAAGCCAAGATCATTCCTTCTATCCCCCTTTCTCCAAATCCACCTGGAACTAAAATAGCATCAGATTTTTTCAAT
>CACOLO010000003.1:0-163306 GCA_902628085.1 uncultured SAR86 cluster bacterium | reverse complement strand
CAAAGCTCAGCTGGAGAAGCTGCGGTTCAATTCTCAGGCTCCCTTACTAGTCCACAATACGGTATTGAGAGAGTTAAATTTCTGAATGAATTAACTGCGAAGATGTCAGAGACAACTGAGCTTCCCACAATCAGAGAAATTGAGGGTCTTTGGTTTGAACTTCAAAGAGAGATGGCTGCGAGTGGTCAGGTTGTGTCCTTTGAAACTTCAGTTATTGATGTAGATGGAGAATCTACCACATGTAATGTAACCAGAGTAGGTTTATTTAATGCCGTGTGTGATGGCAAATATCTAGAATATGTTTCTTCTGGGGAATATGCCTTTTTACCAAGACAGCCTGCAGGAAGATTTACCAAAACTGCTAAAAATATTGGCAGAGCCGAAGCTGGTGAAGAAGTTAGGTTTGGTGTAGATCCTACTGGCCCTACTGGAGGAAGTCTTTTAGCAAATTTAATTCAAACACCTTCAATTGCAGAAAGAGCACAACAAGGCAGACAAGTTGGATATGCAATTATCACAGTTGGTTTGATTGGTATTGGTATAGCATTTTGGAAATTATGGAGCCTATTTGTTTTAGGTAAAGCTGTCAGATCTCAAGCTGGATCAAAAGTTCTTGATGTTAGAAATCCATTAGGAAGAGTTCTAAAAGTTGGTGAAGAGAACTTTAATAAGGATATCGATACACTCGAACTTAAGCTAGCAGAAGCTATTATGGCTGAAAGACCTTCTATAGAAAGAGGTATTGGAGCAGTTAGAATTATTTCAGTAGTTGCGCCGTTAGCAGGTCTTCTAGGAACTGTAACAGGTATGATTGTTACATTCCAAATGATTACTTTGTATGGTACAGGTGATCCAAAACTAATGGCAGGTGGTATATCTCAAGCTCTTGTTACAACAGTTCTTGGCTTACTTGTTGCAATTCCTACAACACTATTACATTCTTTCACTGCATCATCTGCAAAAGGAATTATTGGTGTTCTGGAAGAACAGAGTACTGGTATTTTAGCTGAACGTGCTGAAACAAAATAATAAGTAGTATGTTATTTGCCATAACAGAAGCATTTTCATCAATTAGAGATTTCATGGAAGCTGGTGGAAGCGTTCTTTGGTTAATTGCCATTTTAGTTTTCTTCATGTGGGCTATGATCTTTGAAAGAATATGGTATTTCTCACATGGACATGAATTCTATGTTAAGGATCTTGCTAGTGAGTGGAATAACCGTGCAGATAAGAAATCATGGCACGCTCTACAGATAAGAGAAAAAATGTTATCGCAGGCTAAGGCAGAAATTAATAAAAATCTTACTATTATCCAAACTTGTGTAGTTCTAGCTCCTTTGTTTGGTTTGTTAGGAACTGTTACTGGAATGATAGAAGTTTTTCAAGTCATGGCTTTCAATGGTGGCGGCGATGCAAGAGCGATGGCTGGAGGTGTATCAAAAGCAACTCTACCTACCATGGCAGGTATGGTTGTGGCCTTGTCTGGTGTTTTTGCTAGTATTTACCTAGGAAGCGCATCTGACAGACATACAAATGATTTAAGAGAATTGATAAAAAGAGAATTATAGGAGACAAATATGAGAAGAAATGCAATAAGCACTGCTGTTAAAGATGAAGAAAGCGAAATAAATTTAACACCTATGCTTGATGTTGTTTTCATCATGCTTATATTCTTTATCGTTACTGCAAATTTTATTAAAGAACCAGGATTAGAAATTAATAGACCTGATTCAGACACTGCTGAAACCCAAGAAAATGCTGCTATTTTAATTGCAATTGGTGCAAATGATGAGGTTTGGATGGATGGAAGAAGAATTGATGTTAGACAAGTAAAAGCTAATGTTGTAAAAATGCTTGCTGATAATCCACAAGGGTCTGTTGTAATACAAGCTGATGAAAAAGCTGTTGCTGACACTATTATTAAGGTTATGGATGGTGCTCGTGAGGCAGGAGTTAACGCTATATCATTGGCATCTGAGCCCAAATAGATAATGAATCAAGTTCTCGCTGCAATAAATTCTGTTACGAAGCCTATTCATGAAATATATGTAAAGGCATTCAATGCAAATAAGTATGCAGCAGGCATAGGCTTCTCATCTGCGATCACATTAGCCTTATTTTTTGTAATGGTCATTTTAATTTCATTAGGCGATACTGGAATGAAAGAAGATACATCTGTAAAACTGGCAGATATTGTTATGCCTGATCGAGAGATAGATACTTTTATGACAGAAGTAGAAAAACCTGACAAGCCAGAAGAACAACCAGAAGACATAGCTCAACCAGAGCTAGACTTAGCACCACTTACAGGAATTGATGTTTCGATTGCAAAACCAAAACCTAATTTTAAAGCTGGCGGATCCTTCTTTAGAGATGGTGAATATATCCCATTGTTTAAAGTGGTTCCAATATATCCAAGAAGAGCACAAGAGCGTGGAACTATGGGTTATGCATTAGTTGAATTTACCATAACTGATACAGGAAGCGTCGAAAATGCTCAAACTATTGAGGGTTATTGTTCAAGCAAAAGACCTGATGATCCTGAAGTGCAATTTAGACCATGCTCTATGTTTAATAGTGCTTCTGCAAGAGCTGCTTTAAAATTGAAATATAAGCCTAAAATTGTTGATGGTAGAGCAGTTCCGGTAGATGGCGTGTTGCATCGATTTACGTATATACTAGACGACAGTTAATTATGAAAAAGAATTTAGTAAAATATATTTTTTCGCTTTTTGCAGTTTGTATTGGTTTACTGTCTAATGATATAGCTGCACAACAAACAAAAGCTTCTGGTAATTCTGACAACCTAAACTTAGCACCTACAAGAAAATACAAAAAGGCTAGAGCATTACAATCTAGCACTGCAAAAAAAATGGCAAAAGTTTATGAGGCTCTAGAAGAGGTTGATGAGAAAGGTGAACCTGCTCCAGACATGGAAACTGTGGTATCTATATTAACTGAGCTAAAAAATAATAGAGACGAGCTTAAAAGTTATGATCGTTCGGTAATGTGGAACGCATGGGCTTATGTATATTTTAGTGATGGAGACTATTCAAAAGCTCTCTCTGCTTATTCAAACCTTATAAATGAGCCAGACGTTACTATTGGTCTTAGAGTTGGTGCATTACTTTCTATGGGCCAAATTCATTTAGTTCAAGAAAGATACAGCCGAGGTATTGCATATATTCTTCAATGGATGAAAGAAGTTGAAACTGTTACCGCTCAATCATGGGCTTTGTTAGGACAGGCATACTTCTCAACTGAAGATTACAGGAAATCATTATCATCCATGGAGAAAGCTATCTCGCTTGCTGAAGAAGAGGGCTATAAGCCTAGAGAGAATTGGTATGTGATAATGGCAGCAAACATTAATGAGTTAAAAAGTGAAATTGGTGAAAAAGAATCGCTTCTAAGACAAATAGATATATATGAAATTCTCGTTAATCTTTATCCGAAAAAAACATACTTCATTCAATTAGGTGGATCATATGGTCAGTTAGGAAGAGAAAGAGACTATATGATTACTCTTAAAGCAGCTCATGCAAAAGACTTTTTAGATAAAGAATCTGAATATCTTGCATTGGCTCAACTGCTTTTGCTAAATAAAAATCCATATTGGGCGGCTGAGGTATTGGTATCTGGTCAAAAAAAGATGGTTACAATTGTTGATGAAAAAACAGAAGAAGAAAAAATTGTACCAGTTGTTAAGGATACAGAAAAAAACTTAAAGCTTCTTGCTGACTCTTGGAGAATGGCTCAAGAAGTTGATAAAGCTATTCCAATACTAGAAAAATCAGCAAAAATGTCTAAAGATGGAGAATCATATGTGATTCTTGGAAATCTTTACTTATCTGAAGATAGGGTTGATGAAGCAGTTGATGCAATAAAGAAAGGACTCGAAAAAGGTAAAATCAAGAATATGTCTCAGGTATATCTAACTTTAGGCCAGGCATATTTTGAATTACAGGAATTTGATGAGGCAAAGAAAAACTTCAGGATTGCCGCAAGAGACAAGAAAAAGAAAATTAAAACACAAGCAAACAATTGGATTAAATATACTGAAAATGAAGAGATTCGTGTTAAAAATCTTGCTTTGAGAAGAGATTTTATCCAGAACTCAAGTTCAACTTAATTTTTTGTAAACACCTCAACAACAAAATCAAATTCGTTTTCATTATCTTTTAAATACTTTTCACTGCTAATTTTATTCCAGTTCAAAAGATCAATTTCAGGATAGAAAATATCGCCATCTATCTCGCAATCGACTCTTGTAAGAACAAGCTTATTTACAATATCTAGAGTATCGTTAAAAAGAAAACCACCACCGATAATGACTATTTCATTTTTATCAAGAGTTTCACAATTTTCTTTTGCTTTATTAAGTGCAGAGTTTAAATCTGAGAAGACTTCAGCGCCCTCTATGCTTTGAATAGTTTTTGAAACTATAATATTTGTTCTATTTGGTAGAGGTCTTCCAATTGATTCGAATGTTTTTCTCCCCATAATTAAGATCTTATTTGTTGTATATTCTCTAAAATGTTTAAGATCGGTTTTTAAATTCCATGGCAAATCGTTATCTTTACCAATAACTCTATTATTTGATAAAGCAACAACGTGAGAGATTATAGTTTTCATACTGCCATCTTTGCTTTTATTGGTGGATGATGATCATAATTTTCAAGGATAAAATCATCAACCTTGCAATTCTTGATATCTTCAAATGAATTTAGCTTTGGCATTCTTAAGGTTGGCAGAGGTTTTGGCTCTCTAGAAATTTGCTCTTTTACTTGCTCAATTGAGTTTAAATATATATGAGCATCTCCAAAAGAATGAATAAATCTTTTTGGTTTCAAGTTAAGTATTTCACCAAATATACATAGTAATAGGGCATAACTTGCAATGTTAAAGGGCACGCCCAGAAACATATCCGCACTTCTTTGATACATATGACAGCTTATTGAATTATTACTTATATAAAATTGAGACATTACATGACATGGAGGTAATGCCATTTTATCAATTTCACTAACATTCCAGGCTGATAAAATATGACGCCTGCTATCTGGATTTTCCTTTAAATTACGAAGAAGGTCTTTAATCTGATCTTTTCCAGACCAATCCCGCCATTGAACACCGTAGACTGGTCCAAGTATTTTTTCAGTTTCAGAATTTGTGTATCCTAATTCTTTACCTTGATTATCAGCATTATCTGTCCAAATTGTAGAAAATTTTTTTAAATCTTTAAGCTCAGACCTATCTTTATTGAATCTAATTTCAGCCAAGCGCCTTTCGTCATCTGAGCCCTCTAAAAACCATAACAGCTCAGATACGACACCTTTCCATGCCAATGATTTAGTAGTAACTGCTGGGAAGCCATGTTCTAAATTAAACTCCAATTGATGACCAAATGAAGAAATAGTACCAGTGTTTGTTCTATCTTCTTTTTCATCACCATTCTCAATAATGTATTTAAGAAGGTCTAAATATGCTTTCATGCAGTTTTCCTTGAGTAAATAAACATAAAAATACCAATAACAATCATCGGTATGCATAAAATTTGACCCATGCTAAGTGAATCAAATGCAACATAACCGATATGAGCATCAGGTTGTCTATAATACTCAATTATAAATCTAATAAGTCCATAAAAAATTAAAAAACAAGAAGAAATTATTCCATTAATTTTTGTTAGTTTATTTACTGTCATCAAAATAACGAAAAGTAATATACCTTCGCCAAAACTTTCATATAGTTGAGAAGGATGCCTTAAAAGACCAAATGGGTCTGTAGGAAATATAAAACCCCATTCAGAATCTGTAGGCCTTCCATAAAGTTCACCATTTAGAAAATTTCCTATTCTCACCAGACCAAGTCCAATAGGCATTGACAAAGCAACTCCATCGATAAGTCTTAAAAATTCAATATTTTTTCTTTTAGAGAATACGAATAAACTTATAACAACACCCATTAAGCCTCCATGAAAACTAAGGCCACCTTGCCATATATAAAATAGAGATAACGGATTATTTATTAGTTGATCTGTTCCATAAAAAAACATGTATCCAATTCTTCCGCCAAATACAGCTCCAAAAAATAGACCATATAAAAAGACCATATCATTTACTTCGTCTTTGTTTAGACCCAGTTCTTTGATTATTTTGTGTCTTGAAAGAAACATATAAATAAGAACAGCTGAAAGCAACCAAGTAACTGCGTAGTATTGAATCTTCAATGGACCAATTTCAACCAGAGAAGGATTATTAAAAAAATCAGAGAGTTCAAAAATCATATTACAAACATATATATAGAAACAACAAAAAACCATCCAGCCATCAACATTCTCAACACTTCTTGAGATAAATAATGTGCTAGTTCAGCGCCATATCTTGCAGCAAATATACTTGTTATCGACACACCAAAAACTGCAGGCACATAGACATAACCAAGACTAAAATTTGGCATAAGAGGCGAGTCAATTCCAGCAAAAATATATCCTAGAGTTCCAAATATTGCTATTGGGACTCCACACGCTGCCGATGTGCCAATTGCAGATGTTAGATTTAGACCTGAGCCTTTAAAATAAGGAACTGAGAATGTCCCACCACCAATACCAAGAATTGATGACAAAAATCCTATTCCAGATCCAACAAATACAGATTTAGACTTAAATTTAAATATTTTTTGTATGATATTTTTATCAAATAATATATCCATGCCAACTAAAAGTATGAAAGTAGCGATTGATAACTTCAAAATTAGTCCATCAACTTGGACTGCGAACATTGCTCCAGCAAAAGCTCCAAAAACTATTCCAGTTGCAACAGGCTTAAAATGCAATAGATTAACAGAGCCTTTATTATTATGAGTAACAGCTGAAGAAATGCTTGTAAAAATTATACAACCTATAGATGTTCCTATTGCAAGCTGAACAATAATTTCACTATTAAATCCTAAGTTCATGAAAGTTCCAATTAGAACCGGCACCATAATTAGACCACCACCAATTCCAAACATTCCTGCAAGAAGGCCTGCAAGAATACCAAAAGTACAAAATATTAATATTTCTTCAAACATTGCTAAACTCTTTGCAGAAAGAATATCTTAATTTATTCAATGCTTCTCTATAGACCTCTTCTTTAAATGACACAATGACACTTAAAGGGTACCAATAAGGTACCCAATTAAAGTCATCAAATTCATTATCAGGATCATGCTCAAAAGTAATGTTGACATTTTTTTTGAGTCTGAATAAAAACCATTTTTGTTTTTGACCTTTAAAATTATTATTTACAATTTTTCTTCTTCTGCTTTTTTTAGGAATTTCATATTTTAGCCAATCATCCAATGAGTGAATCAGCTTAACGTTTTTGTAATCAATACCAACTTCTTCAAAAAGTTCTCTCTTTGCAGCTTTTATCGGCACTTCATTAAAGTCAATTCCACCTTGAGGAAACTGCCAACTATTCATACCCTTTCTTTTACACAAAAGAAGTTTACCTTTGCTGTTAGCTATAATTAGACCCACGTTCAATCTGTAACCTTTTTCTTTCATAAACTAGATTTTATTTATAGCTTTATTAATTAAATATACAAAAATTAGAGACGTTATTACTAATATCAGACTTGGGCTTGAAGCCAGTAACCATTGTCCTTCGCTAGTAAAGTTATAAATTTTTGTTGAAAGAGTATCAAATCCCACTGGTCGCAATAATAATGTTGCGGGTTGTTCTTTGACACATTCTATAAAAACAATCAAAAGACCTAAATAAGTTGCAGATTGCATTTGTGGAAAGTAAAACATTTTCAAAGCTTTAATTGAGCCAACATTGTAAGTTGATAATGCTTTTTCAGAAGAATCGCTAATATTTGCAAGTGAGGCCGACAAATAATTATATGCAGGCGTCATAAATCTGAGCGACAAACAAAAAACTAATCCTAAAAGACCGAAGGAAGTAATAGAGATATTAAAAAAATATCCAAATGAAACTAATAGACCAGCAGCTAAAACTGATCCTGGGATAGCATAACCAGAAGTAGCTAAATCTATAGTAAATCTCAATTTTTTTTCATCTCTATACGAAAGAGCAAGCGTGATACCAAAGAAAACTGTTAAAACTGAAGCTAGAACCCCCAAAGTGACAGAATTAAATAATAAATTTAGATTTTCAAAACTAATTAGATTATTTAATTGCAGATTCCATGTTATTAACTGGATTAGCGGAATAATGAACACAATCATAAATAACAAGAAACATACTATAGACGCAACATAACTATAAAAATTATTTAAATTAATTTTTACGAAAGTTTCAGATGTTTTTGAAGCAAGGCCACTAGCTCCAAAATATTTAGTAATGCCAATAATGACTAGAACAAAAAGTAATAAAAATCCTGCCAATCTTGCAGCCGAAAAGTAGCTCTGATATCCAAACCATGCATTATAGATTCCAACTGTAAATGTTTCTATTCTTAGTGTTGAAACACCTCCAAAGTCAGCAATAGTCTCAAATATTATAAGTGCCATTCCTGCAATTATGGCAGGCATCATTGATGGAATAATCACTTTAAATATCGAAGTAATATTATTATTCCCAAGTGTTTTTGATGCTTTAAATAAATTTATCCCAGTAGAAAGTAGTTGGACTTTTAATAATAGAAATATGTAAGGAAATAAAGCCATTGACATAATTATTGAGGCACCAAAAAGATTCTTAATTGACGGCAATATGATGTTAAGTTCTCTCAAGAAAGATGCAACAGGACTTGAGTATTCAAATATACCTACAAATATAAAAGCATATACATATGCTGGAAATGCTATTGAGAGACTTAGAGCCCAGCTAAAAAATTTACTTCCAGGAAAATTATAAAAAGTTACTAAGATTGCTAATGGAACAGCAATAAGACAAGAAATTAAAGCTGTTAGTAAAGATAATAAAAATGTATTTCTAAAAAGTCCTAATAAATAACTATTAGTGAGGTATTCAATTTCTGTACCTTTAAAAAAGGATAAAAAGATAAATGAAGTAAAGAAAAGCACTGATATCAAAAGCCAAGGCAAAGATACATATTTCCAAATTTTTAAAGTTAGCATTATTTTTCTTCATCCAAACTTTCTGCGCCTTTCTCAAGTTTATTCCCAAGAACATTAATTCTTGTTTGAAGACTATGAACATCTTTTATAGCACCATCTAATCTTTTTATTACTGAGTTTGTGTTTGCATCAAAATTAGAAAATTCTTTCTGGATTCCTCTTACTACTGAGGCAACCTTGCTGGCAGTTTCATTTAGTTTTAGGTAGTGATGTCCAGTCCTGACCATGTCTAAAAAAGCTGCAAGTGTGTTGGGTCCCATGATGAGAGTTTTAAAGTCAGTAAAACTATCTTCTCTGAGATTTTCAATTTGATTTATCAGATCAATGAGCTTTTCAGATGGGATGTACAGAACAACATAATTAGATGTTTTGTTTGTTAATAAGTATTTAGCCGAGATATCTTTTGCATCATTCAACACCTCAGTTTTTAAATTTCCAAGTATTTTTTTTCTTTCTGTTCCTGTTGATGCGTTTTGATAATTTTGATATTGACCAGCATAAAATTTTGAGTCAATAGGAACAATAATTCCTTCAGCTGAGGTAACTGCGCAGTCTACAAGATCTCGTGAGTCTGGATTTATTTGATGCTGAAATTCATAGCTATCACTTGGCATGATGTCTCTTACAATAGACTCTAGATTCCATTCACCCAATCTTCCTGTAGTTACGTTACCTCCAAGAAATCTATTTAATTCATTCAATGGCGTTGTTACAGAAGCTAAATCTAATTCAATCTTATTTATATCATTTGAAACTTCACTTAATTTGGTTTCTAAATTTTTATTGCCACCAGAATCAGCTATGTCTTTTTGTCTGATGCTCAATAGAAGATAAATCAAGATGCCTAATATTAGAACTAAAGATATAAATATTAAGTAATTGATCATGATGTTAGTATAAAATGTCATTAATATTATGCATCAGGAAACTATAAAAAGGTTTAACTCATTAAAAGAAAAGGGACTATCCATTGACATCACTCGAGGAAAGCCTGATAAAGACCAGTTAGATTTATCTAATGGACTAATAGATATTTCAATTCCTACCTTATCTGATGATGGCGCTGATCTAAGAAATTATGGTGAACCCTTCGGCATAATTGAAGCAAGGAAATTGGGCTCTGAACTTTTAAATGCTCCAGTTGAAAACGTTCTTGCATGTGAACAATCAAGCCTTTTACTAACTTACCAGACGGTTCTAGCAAACTTTCTTTTTGCTGAGCCTAATCCATGGAAAAATATCAATAATCCGAAGTTTATATGTCCTGTGCCTGGATTTGATAGACATTTTATGATGTTAGGTGATTTTGGTATTGATGCTATTCCTGTTCCGTTGACAGATGAAGGTATTGACCTTGAAGCATTTACAGATGTTTTGAAAGAGGAAAACGTAGTTGGAATGTTATGTGTTCCAAGACATTCAAATCCATCTGGCGAAATATATTCTGATGAAAACTTATTAGAAGCATTTAAAATTGGGTCCAGTTATTCAAAAAAATTTCTATTCTTATTTGATCATGCTTATCTTATTCATGATTTTCTTCCTTCTAAATCTCAAAGACCTTTGTGGGAATTGGCCTTAGAGGCTGGTGTTGAAAATCAAACTGTTATTACAACCTCTTTCTCAAAAGTAACCTTTGGTGGAGGAGGTATCTCTTTTCTCGCGACAGCAGGCCACTCACTTGATCTTATAAAAAAGGTAAGAACTACAATGATCATATGTCCAGATAAATTAAATCAAAAAAGACATGTTGAGTTTTTTAAAGATGTGAAGTCTGTTCATGAGCATATGAAGAAACATGCAGATTTAGTCCGTCCAAAATTTGAGCTGGCATATTCATTTCTAGAAGAATTGCCGGTAGAATGCGGAACTTTTTCGAGACCAACAGGTGGATACTTTATAACATATTCAACTTCAAAACCTATTGCAACAAGAGTTGTTGCATTATGTAAAGAGCTTGGAGTATTAATTACACCAGCAGGATCAACCTTTCCTAAAAATTATGATCCTAATGATAGTGTTATTAGATTGGCTCCTACGTTTGTTGACGCAGGTGATCTTTCTGATGCAATGGATGTTTTTGTAACGGCAGTTTTGGTTGCTCATTACGAGCTTGAGATCTAATTTTTAGCTTTATCATAAGGGACGTACGATGTCCCATTAAAACGTGAAAAAATTTTTTTAATATCAGGATGATTGGCCGGAATACCTGAATTATCAATATTTAAATTTTGCTCTGATACATAAGCAATGTAGAAAATTTCTTCATTCTCTGCAAAAAGATGATAGAAAGGTTGTTCTTTCTTTGGCCTAAAATCTTTTGGTATCGAGTTATACCATTCTTCAGTATTATTAAAAGTTGGATCCAGATCAAAAATGACGCCTCTAAAATTTAGAAACTTATGCTTCACCACATCACCTATTGAAAACTTTGCTTCTATTAATTCTTGCATTATATTTATACAGTAAACCATTAAAGGAAAAATGTCATGGAAGAAGAAATAATTGTGTTAACAACATACGATATTTCAAATGTAGAAATTGAAAAACATCTTGGAATTGTTCAGGGCAGCACCGTAAGGGCAAGAAATTTTGGATCTGACATGCTAGCAAACCTGAAAAGTGTTGTCGGTGGGGAGCTAGTTAGTTATTCAAAATTATTGTCTACCTCTAGAGAGCAAGCTTATGAGCGTATGATTCAAGATGCAAAATCGAAAGGAGCCGATGCAATCATAGGATTCAGATATCAAACATCAACTGTTGCTGCTGGTGCATCTGAAATCTTAGCTTATGGGACAGGCGTAAAAATTAAAAAGGAATAGATATGAATAAAACTGAAAAAATTGCATTTAGAGAGGCAATAATCGTAGTAATGATGGGGGCAGTTATTAATTTTCCTCTTCAAACCTACTTGCTATGGTTAACAATTGATAGCTGGCAATGGTCGGATCCTTTAAAAATATCAATATTTATTCAAGTAATAATTACGATAGTCGCTCTTATTCGGGTTTACGCAATAAGGATGAGGTTCCAAAGAGGAAAATTTTAATTATCTTTAGCTTTTCCTTTTTTCATGGCCTTTTTTTTATCTGCCATCATTCTCATTTTTACTCTTTTATTAATCATGTCTTTACACCAGACGTCATAAATTGTTGAGTAATTAGCAGCTAAATCTGCCAACACCGCTACTTCCATCCAACTTTCTTCGTCATCTGGATCCATTTCAATTTTTTTCCAAACAGAATCACTAAGCTCTAGAAGACCACCAACGCCGTCTTTAGTTTCCTTGCAATCTTTGAAGCTCAGAAGATGATTTGGATGATTTGCAAATTTTTCTTTAGCATTTTTTACTGCATTATCATGATCATCAGCACTTATTAAAAATGATAAAAAACCTATTGATGTGAGTAATAATATTTTCATTTCTACCTCTAAATTAAGTTAATCTTTTAAGAGTATAACTTTTTTTAAAAAGTTCCAAAAATAGCTTTACTTTATACTTTAAGTATTCATAATGCTTCGATATTTATACTAATGAGCACAATTCTAAATGCTCATCAGTATGAATATGCTAGATATAATCCAATTATTGAGTGTTTTTTTTGGTACTTTGATTGCCGCGCCACTTATTGTGTCCAAAAAAGCTAAGAAAAGATTATTTGGATTAATGGCTGTAATTACAGGAAGTTTTTTTGCAATCATAGTTCAACTGTATCTAGGACTATACTATTTTGTTTTTGCAAATTCTTTTTGGTTACTGAATGCTCTTAATGGAATTAAAAAAATAAGAAAAGAACAAAGAAGAAAAATTAATGAGCTTTGAAATCATCAAAAGTTAAGTATCGAGCTCCATATTCCTTATCATTCATTTTATCTACAATACATTTTGCAACTTTAGAAGCGTCAACATTCTTGAATTTTTTAAAAGGCCCAATTAAAAGTAATCCAAAAAAATTTGTTATAAATTCAAAAACAAAAATTATGTAGGATATTGATTCATTTTTTCTTTCTCCAAGAAGATGTCCTGGCTGAGCAATTACAGTTTTATTGAAATTCATTGAAATGATTTCTTCCTCTGTTTTACCCTTTACAGCTAGATAAGTATTCTTAGAATTTTTATTTGCTCCAACTGCAGAAATGAGACCAATCGACTTGGCTCCATTATTTTTGGCATATCTTGCAGCTTTCTTAATATATTCAAGATCAACTTTTTTAAAATTATTTCTGTCCTCTTTTTTAATGTAAAGCAATTCTAGTAATGAAAGTTTTTTTCCTATCGCAATATAAACTTCATCATAATTATATTCACCTTGCCCCTCATCAATGCCATCAAAATTAGTAATGATTTGTTTAAGATTTGATTTATGATTAAGTTTTTTTCTTGATAAAAGAGTAATTTTAGAATTCCCATCATCTATTAAATTTAAAATCTTACCTCCAACAAAGCCGGTAGCTCCAACTAAGAGAATACTTTTACTCATTTATAATATTTTCAATCAAAATAATAAGATCTTCTATGGCTTTTGACCCATCAATTGAGCTTTGAGAAAATTTTTCATAAAGAGGCTTTCTTTCTTCAAAAACTTCGGCAATTGTCATACCTTCTGGAACTGCGAGCCCGCGCTCCTGACCAACACCTATTCTTTCAATAACCACATCTAGTGGCGTATCAATATAAATTACTTTTGAGAAAGACATGAGATGATGCATAGATATGCTTGAATATACTGCACTTCCTCCAGTAGAAATAATTTGAGATGTCTTATCAAGACCAAGAATAGCTTTTTCTTCAGCAGACCTTACAAACTTATAGCCAAACTTCTTCTTCACATGCTCTAAAGTCATGTTGTACTCACTTTCAATCAGATTGTCTGTGTCAACAAAATTAAGATTATGCTTTTCTGAAAAAGCTTTACCTAAAGTAGATTTGCCACATCCAGCCATACCTATAAAACTAATATTATTCATTTTTAAACGATGTTGGGAGAGTTTTATGTTTTTTAAGATTATCATTAATCTCAAACCATGAGGCCATTGATCCAACAAAGACATGATGAGCTTTTGGTAATTTAGGATTTCCACTTAGGGCGCCAACTGAAACGTAATATTTATCTGGCTTACTCCCATCAAAGAACATAATATTTGAACCACAATTCTCACAAAATAATCTCTTGCATAATTCAGATGAAGAATAAGATTTAATATTTTTTTTACCTGAGTGGTACTTAAAAGAAGAACTATCTACTTCGATAAAACTCCCAAATGCTGAACCATGTGATCTTCGGCATTGTGAGCAATGACAATGTGAAAAGTATTTAATTTCTTGATTTATTTCAAATGAAACTTTTTTACATTCACAATTACCTTTTAGTTTAACCATTATTTGCATACTCCAGATTAGCTTTTATAAGTTCATGCGTTATTTCTGCTTCAAAAGCACTGTGACCGGAAGAGGGCGCTACGATTAATTCTGCTTCAGGCCAATTGCGTGATAACTCCCATGCTGTCTCCATTGGACATACAATGTCATACCTTCCTTGGATAATTTTTGTTGGTATATTACGAATCTTATCAATTGATTCAATGCAAATAAGTTGATTTTCGTCGTCCAAGAAACCTTTATTAATAAAATAGTGATTTTCTATTAGTGCAAATGCCAAAGCAAATTTAGATTCAGAGTAGGATGAAACCATTTCCGGTTTATGGCTCAGAGTGCTTACAGATCCTTCCCATTTAGACCAAGCCACTGCAGCTTCCATTTTCTTTTTCTCATCACTTCCTGTAAAAATTTTGTAGTATGCATCCATCAAATCATGTCTATCTTCTGCTTCAATAGGTTTTAAAAATCCCTCCCAGGCTTCTGGAAATATTCTGCTGGCTCCATCTTGGTAAAACCACTTTAACTCTTTATCTCGCAACATGAAGATACCTCTTAGAACTAGCTCTGAGACCGAACTCGGATACGTTTGAGCATATGCAAGAGAAAGTGTGCTTCCCCAAGAACCACCAAAAACAAGCCATTTGTTTATTTCCAGTTTTTCTTTAAGTCTCTCAATATCTTCTACTAAATCCCAAGTAGTATTATTCTCTAAACATGCATGAGGCTTGCTTCTTCCGCAACCTCGTTGATCAAAAATCACAATTCTAAATAACTCTGGATCAAAAAATCCTCTTACTTTTGTGCTACCTCCACCACCAGGTCCTCCATGAAGAAAAACTGCAGGTTTGCCCTTTGGGTTTCCACATTCCTCATAATAAATCTTATGTTCGCCAACTTCTAAGAAACCTGATGCGTAAGGTTCGATACCTTCAAAAAGTGTATGTATTTGGTTCACGATATAAGCATCTTTTCAGTAACGTCCCATAACTTAGATGCCTCATCAGTATCAACAGCCCAGTCAGCTACACCAAAATATCTTTGAAGAGATTCATCTACTTCATTTTTTCTTTTTGCAACTTCACAGTCTTCACAAAATACTCCTCCAAAGGAACTTAGGTCCGAGTTTGTTGCACACCAAAGAGTAGTTGAAGCTCCTTGACTAGTAGTTTTAAAGAAATTCTTTGCCATTTCAGATGGTGATCCATCTTCATCCATCCAACCCAAAGCTACCATTTCTTCTTTTTCAAGATGACGTTGCAGTGGAGTAATAATTCCACCTGGATGCACAGAATATCCAGAGACACCTTTATCTTTCATTTTCCTATGAAATTCTATAGCTATTAATGATGATGCTGTTTTAGATTGACCATATGCCATCCACTTGTCATATGGATTATTTTGAAAGTGAATATCATCCCAAAGAATTCCTGTAAGTGAATGGGCTGAAGACGAAAGGCTGACAAATCTTGCACCATCATTCTCTGCCATTGTGTTCATTAATTCTTTTGTAAGCAAAAAGTGACCAATATGATTTACAGCAAATTGACTCTCCCATTTATTTCCTATTCTTGTCTCGGGACAGGCCATAATTCCAGCATTGTTAATTAGTAGGTCTAATTTATTAAAATTTTCTTTAAAACCATCTGTAAATTTTTTAACCGAATTTAAACTTCCAAGATCCATTTCAATAATATCTTCTTTTGATACTATGCCTTCAAGATTTTTTGTAGCAATCTCTACTCTTTTAGCTGGAATAATTACCTTTGCACCGGCATTAATCAGTTCTCTGGTGGTCTCAAGTCCAATTCCTGAGTAACCACCTGTAACAATGGCTACTTTATTGCTAAGATCAACTCCTTTTATGATTTCATCAGCATTTGTTTTAGCATGAAATCCTGATTTTATTGGCTTTTGTTGTTTTGATATCATGTGTGTATTGTAACCTTCTTTAAGATACTTAAAAATGAAAGTAATAATTTTAGGTGCCTGCGGTGGAATGGGCAGGTATGTTGCGAAATCAATCTCTTCATTTCAAGAAATTGATAATCTTGGTATTGCAGATTTGAATATAGAAGATGCTGAAATTCTTGCCTCTAAGTTAGGCCCGCATACAAATGGAATTGGTGTTGACATCAATGATACTGAAAAATTATTAAACATCCTATCTAATTATGATGTTGTTCTAAATACTGTAGGACCATTCTTTAAGTTTGGATATAAAATACTTCAAACATCACTAGATGCTAACTGTCATTACATGGATATTTGTGATGACTGGGAGCCAACAGAGAGGATGCTAGAGCTTAACAGCAAAGCAAAAGAAAAAAATCTTTTAGCGATATTAGGTCTTGGAGCTAGTCCAGGGATTACAAATTTGTTAGGAAAGATTGCAATAGATAATCTTGATAAGGCTCATACAATTTATACTGGCTGGAATCTAGAAGAGGCCCAACCAGAGGACATATCTTCACAAAAAGAAATAAATGCTGCCATGATTCACGGCATCGAGCAAATTTCAGGAAAAGTAAAGATATTCAAGGATAAAAGTTTTAAGATGGTTAACCCTTTAAAAAAATTAAAAGTTTCATACCCTAATCATGGAACTTATAATGCATATATTTTTGGCCATCCTGAGGCAATAACCTTTCCATATCATTACAAAGATATTTCAAACTCAGTCAATCTTGCTCATGGCAATAAATCAACAATATCTGTTTTGAGAATTATAAGACAACTAATTAATTTAAAAGTAATGACAAAAAACGTTGCTGCAAGATTTTTAGAATGGCTTGAAAGAAAAGGAAGCTCTCAAAATCATATTCAAGAAAACTCTTTACCAGAGATTTATGCTTTAGCAATTGGACTAAAAAATGGCAATGAGGAAACTGTTGGAGTATCGCTTGATGGAACATTAACAAGAGATTTAACTATGGGTGAAGCAACGGGTAATCCTCTTTCAATAGGCCTAAAAATGTTTCTTAATAAAGAAATATCAGTAAGAGGAGTGGTCGCGCCTGAAAGCAACTTTATTGATCATAAAAAACTTTTAATGGAAATTTATAGATCATTCGGTATGGAGGATGCCAAAATTAAAATT
Organism: uncultured SAR86 cluster bacterium; assembly: GCA_902628085.1. Classification (GTDB taxonomy): domain Bacteria; phylum Pseudomonadota; class Gammaproteobacteria; order Magnimaribacterales; family D2472; genus SAR86A. The sequence goes on along the minus strand of CACOLO010000003.1, from coordinate 145,735 downwards.
GATAAATCTTGGTAAACTTACTAGTGGTGCCCAGAGGTGGGATCGAACCACCGACACAAGGATTTTCAGTCCTTGTGTCTAATTTAGAAACCCTTTAAACAATAGCGTTCCAGAGGTCACTGTGCATATTACTGTGCATACTTTTACGAATCTGATTTAAAAAAGTTGAAATATTTTGGGGAAGACACGCCTGCATAACTTTTTCTCATACAATATTTGAGTCTACCTTTTTCATATCTATAAACATATGCTCCTAATGGACCCCATGCTCTGAGACATACTTCAAATACCTCATCTCCATAGTCGTGAATCCATAGATTTTTGTTCACTTCAATAGTCTTTCTGGTGTTTTTCATTTTTACTCCTTTAGTTGTTGATTAACCACATCACTTTTCCACCTTGCCGGAGTTGGCAGGTTGGAGGAGAACTTAATCTCACTCTTGATGTTCGATTATTATAGCAATCTTTAGATTGAAATTCTCAATAAAATCCCCATATAAATAAGTGTAAAGAAAGAAATAAATTCCTTATTTCAGATTCAATTACTCACTTCAACTCACCTAATTTTGGGTGCGTTTTTTATGGAGAAAAATATGCAAGTATTTAAATGCGAAATTGATAATCCTAATGGAAAGATTAATCATAATGTTCATTGTGACTGGGATGATCAAGGTAATCTACATTTTTGTGAACATGATCTAGGAGAGGGTGTTAAAGAATTTTGGGGTACTGATGAATATGAATACTTCATGATGATTCATCAAAAGGATGTCGCAAAATTTGTTCTTTGTTCTTTTTGGAAAGGTTTTACTTTCGAAGAAAGATTTACTGTCAAAGACTTAAGAGATTTATGTGACAAATATGAAATAGAATATTCTACTGATAATTGGTTTTAGGATTTTCAGTTCTTGACTCAATTATAAAAACCCTTTTAGAATGCATGTTTCAGAGGTAACTGTTCAAAGTACTTTTCAAAATTATTAATATAAATACAAAAAAACCTAAAATTTGATATATTGAATTCTGATGGAATACCCAATAGACATTTTTGATAATCACGTAATTGTAATAGATAAGGATAAAAGATTTTTAATTGATACTGGCGCTCCTATTTCAATCTCAGATGGAAGTTCAATTGATGTATTCAACAATGTTTACTCAACTGAGAAAACATATCATGGAGCAAATATTAATGAGATAGGTAATTATGTCGGATGTAGTCTAAATGCCTTAATTGGAAATAATATTCTTGCAAATTATGTATTTCAAATTGATTTTAATAATAAATTTTTTTCAATATGGAATTCTTTACCTAAAGAAACTATAAATACAGAGGATTTTATAGAAGCAGATTTTCAAGGTATACCAACTATAGATGTTCTTGTTAACAACGATAATCCAATCACATCATGGTTGGACACTGGAGCAAAAATATCCTACATCAATAAAAATTATGTTCAGCATTTAGATTCTATGGAAAATCAAAAAGATTTCTTTCCTAGTTATGGTGAGTTTGAGGTCCCAATTTATAGCATCCCTTTAATTTTTAATGGAGTAAAAATTCCTTTTAAGTTTGGAGTCTTACCAGATGATTTAGAGGTAGCAATGCTATCAGGACGAACTTCAGCAATCATTGGTGCCGATATATTTTATCGCTTCACCCTAACTTTTAATTACAATCAAAAAAGAATATATATTAAGAATTTTTGACGAGGCAAATATATATGAAAAGAAGATCGAAATGTTTTAAAGATAATGATAAATTCATAAAAATACTTGATGAGTACCCAAACCATGCTCCACATAATCAATCACGAGTAGATTGGATAGGGAAGGATGGAAAAACGTTTTCTCAATTATGGAAGCAAGATTCATTTTACAGAAGGAATATTCTTAGAAAGAGTTATGCTGGTAATGGGTCTATGATAGATCAAGACATAAAGGATGATATTAAGAGAGGACGTATAAAAAAATTATAGAATATTAATGGTGCCCAGAGGTGGGATCGAACCACCGACACAAGGATTTTCAGTCCTTTGCTCTACCAACTGAGCTATCTGGGCTTAAATTGAACTTTGGATTATAGGCAAGTTTACAACCGTTGTCATTAGGTCTAATTTTTTAAGCACGAACTCTTTCGTTGTTAGGGTCATAAAGAGATCCTTTGCCAACTATTTGAACAGTCATAGGATAGAGACCATCTCCACCTTCATCGAAGTATTCGATAAGTAGTGACTTGCCTTGAACAGCAATTTCTTTTGGTAAATAACCCATAACCACAAATTTCTTAAGAGATGGACAATAGGACATTCCGGTCGTGTAAGATCTTCTACCTTTAATATCTATAGGTACTTCACCAGTTGCAGGATCAATAATTGGTGAAATGCCAACAGGGTATCTTGTCTTTCCAGAGACATTAAGGTCATCCAATGTCATTGTACATAGAATTGCACATGGATCTTCCTCTCTATGAGAAAGATGAGCTGCTTTCCCGTGGAAATCAGCTTCTTTTACCAAGGGTCTTTGTATTGCTGCCTCAATAGCTGTATATTCTGTTTCAAGATCGGCACCTTGAAGTCTAAAGCTTTTTTCGAGACGCCTACTATTTGCGTATGTTTCAATACCAACAGGCACAACTCCAACTTCTAGCAAAGAGTCATATAAGGCAAGACCGTCTTCTTTATCATTATTAAAATATATTTCCCATCCACTCTCACCAACATAGGAAATTCTGGCCGCCCAAACATCAACTTTTTTACCACCTGATAGATTTAAAGTAAGGTTTTTTGCAGATACAAATGGAAAGTTCTTAATATCAATTTCGTTAGGATCTATAAAATTACCTAAGGCTTCAACTGCCTTAGGTCCCCACAATCCTAATGTAGCTATGTCATGAGTTCTTATATTTATGTCTGCATTTAATCCGTTATCATCTCTGTAATTACGTAAAGTAACCCAGTCACGATTACCATCAGCACCACCAGTCACAACTCTATAACTGTCATTGCTAATGCGAGAGATTGTAAGGTCTGCATGAACTCCACCATCTTCATCTAAGAAGTTTGTATAAATAACTTTACCCTCAGGAGTATTACCACCTACCTTAGCTACTGATAAGTATTCCAACATGCGTTCAGCATCTGGGCCCTCTATATCCATGATAGGAAAGTGTGATAAATTAATCATGCCTACCGAATCACTCATGGCAAGATGTTCAGCATTAGCAACATCATATGGTACGTGACGCGTATCCCACTCATTTTCTCTCAATGGAACTTCTTTAATATATTTATCAAGTTTTTCTCTATTACTTATGTAAGCAAGAGCTCTCTCCCAGCCTGCAACTTCATTTTCAAAATGTCCTCCAAGCTCTTTTTCCCTTTCATAAAAAGGACTTACAAACATTTCTCTCTGAGTAATATATGGCTCCCTAGGATGGACAGCAGGAGTATAAATAGTTTGAGAATTTTCAAACGCTCTTGTTTTGACATATTCCTTTTCCTTTTGATGTGGGTAGAATCTTGATATATCAAATGAATGCATATCGACTTGAGTTTTTCCATTAACCATTGCTTCTGCGCAAAGTCTCGCGCAACCTGGACCATCTTTTACCCAGACAGCCTCACATAACCAAAAACCTCTGACTTCAGGACTCTCACCAATCAAAGATCCAGCATCAGCTGTTACAGAAAGTAGTCCATTGAATGAACTTTTTTCATCCCAACCCAATTCACTAAGTATAGGTGTTGTTTCAAAAGCTTTTTCAAGAGGCTCAGCAATTTCTTCAAGCTCTAAATATCTCATGGAGTCTGATAACATCGTCTTGTCAGGATTGCCTATATCTTCAGGATCGACAAGTCTAGGATTCTTATCCTCATAAAAACCCCATTCGAGCATACCTCCATGAAATTTACCTGTATCTCTAACATATGCAGAGTTACCTTGATCTCTAAGAAGGGGATGTACAAGCATCTCTTCTGTATCTTGTATTTCTTCATATGGACCAAAAAATAACAATGGATGTTCAACAGGCATTAAGGGAACACCAACACCAGCCATGTCGCCCATTAAAGGTCCCCAAATTCCTGAAGCAATAACAACTTTATTTGTTTTAATAGTTCCTCTATCAGTTTTAACTGCAACAATCTTTTCATTTTCAATTTCAAATCCAGTAGCAGGAGTATTTGTAAATGTTTTTAGAGCGCCTTTATCTTTGGCGGTCTCAACAGCATAGTTAACAACTTCTTGTGATCGAGGAACAACAAGGCCTGCATCTGGATCCCACATAGCACCAATCATAGAATCCTCTTCAAGTAACGGAAATTTTTCTACTGCTTCTGCTGCAGATATTAATCTTACATTTGTACCAAAAGCTTTTCCTGATGCAACTTTTCGCTTTAATTCCTCCCAACGTTCATCGTCACCTTTGCGGCAGATTTCTAGACCACCTTTTTTTAAAAAAAAGCCGTTATCTTCGTAAAATTTCCTACTAAACGAGGTTGTCCAACAACCTAATTTGTCGTGTGTTGTGTTGTAAACAAAATCTGATGCGTGAGCAGTTGAAGCGATATCTGAGGGGATTATTGTTGATTTTTCTAATCCTACAATATTTTTTTGACCGAGTTCAGCTAACCAATAAGCTAGCATTGAACCAACAATACCACCAACACCTACTATTACTACATCTGCTTTTTCTGGGAATTTTGAGTTGGATTTATCTGACATAATATCGAAATTAAACTCTATTTCTTATGCTTTGTAAATCAAAAAATTAAGAGGTTAAATGGACTAGATTTATTTAAAATTTTTTTATTCCAAAGCCTTAAATCCTGAAGCTATTTCGTAGTCTTCATTGTCAAAGAATTTGTCCATTTGGACTAAAAGCCACTTTCTATTTTCGGCATCAGACATATCCAAACGCTTTTCATTAATTAAAGTTGTTTGATGTGATTTCCACATTTCCCAAGCCTCAGCGGAAACAGAATTCATGATCTCAATTCCCTTTGAACCTGGCATTGGTGGCACCTCTAAAGCTGGTAATTCTTTATTAAGTTTTTTACATAAAATTAATTTAGGCATGTTTATCTATTATATTCCTTATTGGTTTTGGAAGACCATATTTATGGATATCACTTTTTTTTATCCATTGATGTTCAAGGTTTGTTTCAATTTTAAATGGTGATTTGTAGTCAACAATGTTAATTGTTATCTCAAGATCAAGATGAGAAAGAGCATGCTTAAATTTTTTGGTGTTGCTTTTTGATGGTTCTTTAAAAATTATATTAGACAATCCGTCTTTTTCTTCATAAGGAATCCATAAACTTTCCCAGTAAGTTTTTGCATTTTTTCTGAACAATAAGAATTCACTCTTTGAATGTGCAAGCGTGAAGAATAATTTTTCTTTATTTTTTTGACGTTTTGATTTTTTTAGTACCTTTAATTCTTTGAATGCAGTTTTACAAGATGAAGTTAATGGACAATCTGAACACGAGGGGTTTTTGATACTACATATCAGCGCACCTACATCCATAATCCCTTGAGTGTATTCAAAAACTTTTTTCGATGGTGTATACATTTCAGATAAATGCCATAGATTAGCTAGTGATTTTTTGTCTTGCAGATCAATGTCATCATGTCTAGAAATTACTCTTTTAACATTTGCATCAAGTATTGGAGCCGGCTTACCGTAGGCAATTGAAAGAATTGCTCCAGCAGTAGACTTTCCAATTCCTGGTAGTTTTATCAAATCATCGTAGTTTGAGGGAAATATATTCTTATAATTATTTTTAATTATCTCCTTTGTGGCATAGATATTTTTTGCGCGTCTATAAAATCCAAGACCTGTCCATAGTGCAAGTATGTCTTCTTCAGAAGCTTTTGAAATAGAATATAAATCTGGAAATTTCATTGTGAACTTTTGGTAGTATGGAATTACAGTTTTCACTTGAGTTTGTTGTAGCATGATTTCAGATATCCATACTCTATAAGGAGTAATATTTTGTCTCCATGGCAAGTCTTTTCGACCGTTTCGAAGGTACCACTTATCTATAGAGGACGAAAACTTTACTGCTCTTGTTTCCATTAAAAAAGATTATTTCGTTGCGCAACATTGCCATTACTATCAAAAACATAGTGAATGGGTGCACCCGTTGGTATTTCTAGTTTTACAATATCCTCATCTGAGACACCATCTAGAAACTTTATTAGTGATCTTAATGAATTACCATGAGCTGCAATCAATATGTTTGATCCATTTTTCACTAAAGGCTCAATTTCTTCTGTAAAATACGGAATTACTCTTTCACCTGTCTGTTTCAAAGTTTCGCCACCAGGAGGTCCCAGATCATATGATCTTCTCCACATTTGAACTTTCTCATCACCCCATTTTTTTCTACATTCGTCTTTATTAAGGCCTTGAAGATCTCCATAAAATCTCTCATTCAATGCCTTATTTTCAATGGTGCGTACATTGTTTTGATTAATTTCATTTAAAATGATTGAGCCGGTCACTTGTGCTCTTATCAAAGCAGATGTATATAAATAATCAAAATTTATGCCGAGGTCATTAATTATTTTCCCTGCATCTTTAGCTTCTTTTTCACCTTTATTAGTTAGTCCAGGGTTTTCCCAACCAGTAAAAAGATTTTTTTCATTCCATTCACTTTGACCATGTCGAACGAGTATAAGATTTCTTTGTTTCATATTTTTAATAAATCTATCTTATTTTAATAGATAATATACAGATGGAACTAATTAATTTTTTAATAGAACATTATTTTTTATCTCTTCCACTCTTAATAATTATTTTTTTATTAATTTATTCATCTTCAACAAAAGGCGGAAAAAAAATATCACCACAATCTCTTATTTCACTGGCAAATGATGAAAATGCTTTTATTATTGATTTACGAAATTCAGAAATCTTTAATCAAGGACACATTACAGGCTCAATAAACATACCATTCAACAATTTACCAAAAAGATTGAATGAAATATCTCAAAATAATAAATCTATTATTTTGGTATGTGATATGGGAAATGTTGCACCTAATGCTGGTGAACTTCTTAAAAAAGAAGGATACAAAGACTTGTTAATTCTTAGAGGAGGGGTTAATGAATGGAAGCTACAAAATTTACCTTTGATTTAAATTCCATGCTCTTTCATTTTTTTGGACAGGGTATTTCTTCCCCAGCCTAAAATTTGAGCAGCATCATTTTTTTTACCATTTGATCTTTCAAGTGCTGTTTTTATTAACATTTTCTCAATTTTTGTAATCGCTATATCAGATAATCCCGACTCAATATTCATTGAAACGTTTGTAAGCCAGTTTTGCAAACCATCTTCCCATGAGGATGAGGGTACGCTAGTCATTTCAAAATCTTTTACCTCAGTTGGGAGATCTTGAGCTTTTACATTTTGGGTTGGACTCATTAATGTAAGCCAATAACAGACATTTTCTAACTGTCTTACATTTCCAGGCCAATCATATTTTTGTAAAAGGTTCTTTGCATCATCCGACAATACTCTTAACTCTTCATCGAGAGAATCGGAGTAGTTTTTTAGAAAAAATCTACAGAGTTCTTCAATATCATCTTTTCTGTCTCTTAGGGGAGGAACCTCTATTTTAATAACATTTAATCTATAAAAAAGATCTTCTCTAAACTCTTTTTGAGATACTAAATTATTAAGATTTTGATGAGTTGCAGCAATAATTCTTACATCCACTTTGATAGGAGTATCTCCACCAACTCTATAAAATTCTTTATTTGATAATACTCTTAAGAGTCGCGTTTGAGAATCAAGGGGCATATCTCCAATTTCATCCAAAAATAATGTCCCACCATTTGCTTGTTCGAATCTCCCAACTCTTTTATCAACAGCTCCTGTAAATGCACCTTTTTCATGTCCAAATAGTTCTGATTCCACAAGTTCCTTTGGAATGTCTGCCATATTTAAAGCTATAAATGGCATGTCATGTCTAGGACTATTCTTATGCAATGATTTGGCAATAAGTTCTTTGCCCGTTCCAGATTCACCTTGTATTAATACTGTTGCAATGGTGTTTGATAATTTACCAATAGACCTAAAAACATTTTGCATTGGTAATGATTCACCAACAATATCAAGTTTGGTATCTTTTTTTAAGCCCTTTGTTTTTGGCTTTTCTTCCAAAGCTCTATTAATTATCTTTATTGTTTCATCTAGATCAAATGGTTTGGGAATATACTCAAATGCTCCAGATCCGAATGAATCAACAGCAGCTTGCATGTCAGCAAAGGCAGTCATAATTATTACAGGTAGGTCCTCATAATTATTATTAATATGTTTTAAAACATCGTAGCCAAGCTTCCCTGGCATCTGAACATCAGTAATGATTAAATCTGGCTGATCTTTCTCAAGATCTTTAAGCAAATCTTCTCCATTAGAAAATATTTTGGTATCAAAACCTGCATTTCTGAGACTTTCTTCAAGAATTAAGCCTATTGCCTCATCATCATCTGCAACCCAAACCTTATGCAATTTTCGCCTCCTTATTGTCCATTCTTAATGGTATATCAATAGAGAATACTGTTAAACCTTTGCTAGACTTAAATGAAATCCCTCCGCCATGCATTCTAATAATGTCTTGAGCTATAGATAAACCAAGACCCGAACCATTTTTTTTGACTGAGACTGTTGGAAAAAATATTTGTTCATGCATATCTTCAGGAATACCTTCACCATTATCAATGATTTCAATACTACAAACAGTAGAATGCAGGGACCCATTTACTGGATGGCTGTATCTGATTCTAGACTTAATTTTAATTTGTGGAGATGATTCATTTTCTATAGCTTGCTGAGCATTTTTGACTAAATTTAAAATAGCCTGAACAAAAAGATTTTCGTCCCCGTTAATTTCAGGAATGCTAGGGTCATAGTCCCTAATTAGCTTTAAATTGTCTTGTTTTTCTGCATCAGCTAAAGCAAACACTTTTTCTAATGCTGAGTGAATATTAAAAAAATCTAAGCTTGGTTTTGATGGAGGAGTTAAGATTTTTGTAACAATATGATTTAGTCTTTCAGTCTCATCAACAATAATTTTAAGAAACTTTTTTGAAAATGAATCATTTAATTTTTTGCTAAGTATTTGTGCACTACCTTTAATTCCTGAAAGTGGATTTTTAACTTCATGTGCTAAGGTTCTTGCTAAGTTTGCTGCAATTTTCTGTGTTGAGAATGTTTTCGTAGAGTCAATAATTTTATTTAGATTATCTACGCATGAAACTTCTAGAATCAAAATTTCAAACTGATTGCTCCATCTAACTGTTAGATCAATAACTCTTCTTGTATCTGATCTCAAATTTAGTTCAAAGTCTCTTTTAGTTTTTGAGCCTTCATTTCCTATTACTTCTTTCAAAAAATTTGAAAGGTGTAATTTTGATTCTTTTGAAAATTGATCAGTGATTAAACTCTTTTGATTTTGATTTAAAATCCAACCTTTATTTGATGCAGAGTCATTAAGCCAGAGAACATTGAGCTCAGCATCCAAAATGATTACTTCAGATGATAGCTGATTTAAGAATTCTAAATGCAAGTTGTCTAATTTCATTAAGATAAAATGCTCTATTTATTGAAATAGAGCATTTTTCATTACAAATTTATTTAGAAAGAGTACCTACGATGTGTGACAAAATCCTGTATGGATCTGCATTAGATGCAGGTCTTCTATCTTCAAGGTAACCATTCCAATTATGTTCAACAGTGTAAACAGGTATACGAATACTTGCACCCCTGTCACTAACACCATATGAGAATTTTTTAATGCTTTGAGTTTCATGAAGACCAGTTAATCGCATATCATTATCAGAACCATAAGCAGCTATTCCTTCTTCATGAACTTCACCTAGTTTATCGCACATCGATGAAAATAATTTTTCTGATCCTGATGTTCTCATTTCTTCATTAGAAAAATTACAATGCATTCCTGATCCATTCCAGTCACCAGTTTTTGGTTTTGGATGTATGTTAACCCCAACGCCAAATTCTTCTGCAATTTTGTATAAAAGATATCTCGATACCCAAAGATCATCAGCAGCTTTGATACCTTTACCGAAACATTGATATTCCCATTGACCTATTGCAACTTCAGCATTTGTACCTGTAAGGTTTATACCAGCGTCAATACATGCTTGAAGATGTACCTCTGATACTTCTCTTCCTGAAACATTCCCAGCTCCAACTGCACAATAGTAGGGTCCTTGAGGTCCAGGTTCACCATTCTCCCAACCTAATGGTTCTCCGGTTTCAGGATCAGTGAAAAAATATTCTTGTTCAAAACCAAACCACCATTCATCAGTTACAACTTCAGCAGCTGCAGCTCTGGTATTTGAAGGATGTATTTTTTGATCGGCTGCCAAAACTTGACACATTACCAAGTGATCAGGAGCTGTTGGATTATCATAAATTTGGACCGGAATTAGTAAACAATCAGAACTACTTCCCTCTGCTTGTTGTGTAGAAGATCCATCAAATGACCATTTTGGTGGCATATCATCATTATCTTCTCCTTTATCAGTTCCTCTTAGATCGGTTGCCTTAATTTTGCTCCTCATTGAAGGCTCAGGTTTATAACCATCTAACCAAATGTATTCATAAGTTTTAATGTCGGACATCATTTCTCCTTAAAATAATAATTAAAAAAATCTAAATGCAGCATATTTAAAGTTATTTTTGCACTTATATTGATAATATTATGCATTAATTTTGTGCAAATAAAAGTTTTTTGCTCAAATTTAGTTCAATTTATTGAATATTTAGGAATTTGACAATTTTCTCTAACTTAGTATCAACGGATTCATACGAATGGTTTCCGCCAAATGTAATGTCTATATTTGAGCCTTGAAAGTATTTAACAGTTTCGATGAAATTAAGAACCTCATCTCCAGATTCCAATAAGACTAATATATTTTTTTGATTATTTAATTCTTTAATTTCAAGAGATCTTAAAAATTTTATATCTTCCTTGGTAACGATAAATTTCTCTCCAGTTGAATAATTTTGGTTTTCACCAAGATACTCCTCAAAACCTTTTAATGGTGGAATTGCTGGATTTATTAAGATTACTTTTGAATTATTAATACTCCCAAAAAAATTAGCATAGTATCCACCCAGAGAACTCCCCATGAATACATAATCTTTTTTATTTTCATCAATAAGCTTATTTATCTGATTATTTGCTTCTTTAAAATTGTTGCTGAGATCTGGAGTTATCATATTAATTTTTTTGGAAACTTTAGATATATAACTTTTGATAATTCTTGCTTTGTCTGAATCTGAGGATGAAGCAAAGCCATGAAAATATAAGATTGTTTTTATCATTAAATTTTAAATCTAGCATTTATGCCATTTGCAAAAATGCTCTCTAGCCACTCAGTCAAGAATCTATTTTGTTGTAGCTTCTCATCTTTAGATTGAGTATCAGAAATATTTATAAAAAATGGGATGGCTTTTTCTCCTTGATAAGAAACTACTTCTCCTAATTTTGCATCTAAAGATATCTGAATTCTTAAAATAAAACTATTTAGGTCATTCTTCAAACTCATTTGTTTAGCTTCGATAATTAAAGTATGTTTTGTCTTATGGATAATTTTAAAACTGACATCAAATGAGCTTTTATCAGGATTAATTGTTTTAAAAGAATATTTATTTTTATTAAAGTTGTTAAGAATTTTTTTTAATCTTAAGTAATTTGCTTCACATACGCTCTGTTGATGAGAGGTTTTTGGTAATTTTTTTAACATATTTAGATTTTATATTCATTGTTAAAAGGAGTATATCTTTTACAAGCTTCAAGATAATTTTTGTTTTCAATTTTTTCTCTGTTGCAAAAATCTAAGATCGCATCCTTAAAATCATTTTGCAAAATGTAGTGATAAGAAAATGTAGATTTTGGTTCAAAACCTCTTCTAATTTTATGTTCACCTTGGACACCAGGATCAAATTCTTTTAAGTTATTTTTAATACAATAATCTATGCCTTGATAATAACAGCATTCAAAATGAAGGGAATCAATATCATACTTTGCGCCCCAGTGTCGTCCATAAAGATTATTTTTGTCTCTGTAACACAACGAACCTGCAATGACCTCATCATTAAGATGAGCAAAAATAATTATTGGATTTAATATATTTTTACTATCATGGATTAGATCAAAAAATTTTTTATTAAGGTAAGGTCTTTGAAGTCTTTGATCATATGTATTCTTATAAAAATAATAAAAAGTTTCCCAGTCTGACTTTGTAATGTTCTTCGAATCTTTGACGGTAAATGTTATGCCAAGGTCAGAGATTTTTTTTCGTTCATTTCTTATATTTTTCCGCTGCCTTGACCTAAAAATTTTTAAAAAATCATCAAAGCTTTCATAATTTTTATTATTCCAAATAAACTTATGACCAGATCTTTCAATTAAACCTTTTTCTAATAAAGTCTTTGAATCTTCTTTTTCGGGAAATAAAACATGCCATGTTTCAATATTTTTTTCTTTCATAAAATCTAAAACTGCATCTATGAAATTATCTGGTTTGTCAGAAATTATTTTTCTTGTTCTGCATGGTGTAAAAGGTACTGCTGTTAAAAGCTTCGGATAATATTTTCTTCCAGCTCTATTCAATGCATATGACCAAGAATGATCAAAGACAAATTCTCCTTGGCTATTATTTTTTATATATAGAGGCATAAATCCATTTAATTTTTTATCTTCAATTGAGATGAGATGATTTGGTTTCCAACCACTGATTTCACTTACTGAAGAAGATTCTTCGAGAGCGTATAAGAAATCATAATTGATAAATGGAGAATCATTTTCATTTACCATTAAATCAAATTGGTCCTTATTAATGCTTGAAATATTTTCAGAGAAATTAAAATCCATTTTTATACTAAGTCTTATCCAATAATTATTATCTCAATAATAAAACCTAGGACGATTAAAATTCCAATTAGATTATTAATCTTGAATGCACCTATATAATTCTTATTATTAATAAGTTCTTTTTGATACATAAATACAATTAAAATTAATGAAAGAAATACTAAAAAATAATATGAAAATGAATTTATTATTGCAATCAATATAATTGCTGTGTAAAAGAGCAGATGCAATATCCTTGCAATCATAATGGCGTTGTCACCCCACAAAATTGCAGTTGAATTTATACCAATTTTTTTGTCATCCTCAATGTCTTCAAGCGCATAATAAGTATCAAAACTTATTATCCACGCAATGACTCCGATATAGAGAATTATTAATGAGATAGTAATTTGACTAGTTATTAAGGTATATCCAATTAAAACACCAGATCCAAAAGTTACTCCAAGAATAAATTGTGGCGCAGAAAGAAATCTTTTTGTAAGAGGATATATACAAATAAAAAAGGCAAAAAAAGTGGCAATTTTGATAGTTAAGGTATTTGTCAGTAAAAGTAAAAGGATAGATAACAATCCTAAAACAATAAAAAACATCCAAGCCTCTAAAATAGTTAATGCGCCTGTTGCTAATGGTCGGCCAGCCGTTCTGTAAACTAATTTATCGATTTTATAATCACTTATATCATTTATTACACAACCACAAGATCTAACTAATATGGAGCCAATAATAACAATAATGAAATCTTTAATATTTAATATGTTATTGATGCCGGCTAACAAAAAACCCAAAAGGGAAGGCCATAATAATAAATATATCCCAATAGGTTTATCAATTCTTGCTAGTTCTCCAAAAGATTTTATTTTTGCATATGACATAAACATCAAATCAAAAATACTTCCATCACAGAAAGTGGCAATCCATTAACGTGGTATTTAGATTTTCTTCCCCAATACTCTTTTTTCAGATACAGGAATTTGGTGAACATTGTTTCTTTTTTTTGAAATAGATTTTTTTCAAACAAGATGTCTCCTAACGGCTTCTTCCCTAACTGGCCAAGCTTTTTTAAGCCATTGTTGATTGTAAGTATCGGTATATATGATTTTGCATAAACTAGAGGATTATCATTCCCTAACAAAATTACTTCTCTGATTTTAATATCGCCTTCAATATTATCTAAAAAAATTTTGTCATGTTCATTGATTTTATCAACTTCATCTCTAATTAGATTAAGTTCAAAATTATGATTCAATTTAATCCTTTCGGTAATCGGTCCTTGCTCTAGAAGCCATGATTTAATTTCATCATTTGAAAGCAAAACTTCCATATCATGCTTATTAACCCATTCAGAAATTTGTTTTAGCTGCATTAATTTAAATAATTAAATCTGATATTATAGCCTCCTAAATTTAAAGCAAATAATTTAAATTAAACGTTTTATGAAATATAAAAAGTGGGAATGTATTGTCTGTGGTTTGATCTACGATGAGGAGGAAGGTTGGCCAGATGATGGTATAGAGCCAGGGACAGCATGGGAAGACGTTCCTGAAGATTGGTTATGCCCTGAGTGTGGTGTAGGAAAAGAAGATTTTGATATGATAGAGATCACATGACGCAACTAGAGACGCCTAAGAATCTAACTAGAAATGTCTTAATTGGGATGTTTGCAGGCGTAATATTTGCATCATTATTTTATTATTCTCAAGAATTAATATCGCAGCAAATTTTCATATTTGTAGAAAAATATGTTTTTAATCTTGGTGGTCAAATATTTAAAAATTTACTTCTTTTGATTGTTGTTCCGCTTGTATTTTTCTCCTTGGTTTCAGGTATTTCATCATTATCGAACATGGTAAAGCTTGGTTCTATCGCAACAAAAACCATAGGACTATACCTCCTAACTACTGCATTTGCTGTGATGATCGCTATCTTTTTTGGATGGGTTTTTAACATTTCAGGATACGAGGGAGAAGTAAGTGCTTATATTCCACCATCTGGAGATTCAAGTCTTTACGACACTGTCATAAAAATATTTCCAAATAATATTTTTGGAGCATTTGTAGAAAATAATATGCTTGGAATAGTGTTTATAAGTATATTGTTTGGCATTGCTTTAAATCTAACTGATGAGCTTACAAACAATCTTTCTAAAAATTTTGAGAGATTAAATATTGTTTTCTTAAAAATAGTTTTAATTATCATGGGTTTTGCTCCAGTAGGAGTTTTTTGTCTAATGGGAAGCTATGTAATGGATCATGGTTTAGATATATTTGGTGATCTAATTCAATATGTGCTCATACTTATTTTTGTGTTGTTTTTTCACTTGATTTTCACCTACTCAATTATTTTAAAGTTATTTGCAAATCTCAATCCGATCACTTTTTATAAAAAGATGAGAAATGTTGCACTTTTTGCTTTTTCAACATCTTCAAGTGCAGCAACAATTCCTGTAACCCTTAAAACTGTTTCAGATGACCTTGGTGTTAAAAAAGATGTTTCATCATTTGTAATTCCAGTTGGAGCAACTATTAATATGGATGGAACTGCAATAATGCAAGGTTTGGCAACAATGTTTATAGCAAGCACTGCAGGAGTAGATCTTTCTATGGTTGAATATGTTCAAATAGTTATGCTTGCAATGGTTGCTTCTATTGGTGCAGCAGCGGTTCCATCGGCTGGAACCATTACATTAGCATTAATCCTCAGCTCTCTTGGACTTCCATTAGATGCAATAGGACTAATACTAGCTGTCGACAGGATTTTAGACATGATTAGAACGTCAGTTAATGTTTGCGGTGATGCTGCTGTCTCATGTATAGTAGCTGTTTCAGAAGACGAATTAGATTATCAAATTTATAATAAATAGCTATTAAAAAGAGGGGATAACATGGAAAGTTTTATTATTGGACCAATGACACCTTGGGGGCCATTTGTATCAGGTTTTATAGGATTAGTTTTTGCTTTTGTACTGTATGGATTAATAATGAAATATCCTGCTGGCAAAGATTCTGTTGTGAAGATAGGAGATCAAATTCACCTTGGAGCAAAAGTATTTATGTTTACAGAATACAAGATTCTTGCTCCAGTTGTTTTAGTGCTAGTGATTGCATGTGGTTTTTCGCCACTGGGATGGTATACCGCGATGGCGATTGCAGTTGGCGCTTTATCCTCAGCCATAGCTGGATTCATTGGTATGTACTCTGCCACACAGGCAAATGTTAGAACAGCAACAGCTGCTGAGAACTCAGGTGCAGAATCTGCGTTATCAATTTCTTTTTTTGGCGGATCAATAATGGGCTTGTGCGTTGCGTCTATGGGTCTAGTTGGATTAGGCGGCTTGTATTTTTATTTCACAGGCGCTATGGATGATCCTGATAAAATTGCTAAAGCATTAGAGGGCTTTGGAGTTGGGGCATCTGCAGTTGCTCTATTTTCAAGGGTTGGTGGCGGCATCTATACAAAAAGTGCTGATGTTGGCGCAGATTTGGTTGGAAAAATAGAGGCTGGTATTCCTGAAGATGATCCAAGAAATCCTGGAGTAATCGCAGATAACGTTGGGGACAATGTAGGCGATATTGCTGGAATGGGTTCAGATATTTTCGAATCATATTGTGGAGCAATGATTGCTTCAATAGCTATAGCAGCAACGGTAGGAAACACTGATCTCATGTTCTTGCCACTATGGTTAGCTGCACTTGGACTATTTTGTTCTTTGATTGGTATTGGAATAGTTAGATCTCAAGTTTCAAGATCTCCAGCAGTTGCACTTAGACTTGGAACATTTTTCTCGCCAATAGTATTTTTGATTATTGCTGCAATGAGCATAAGTAAGTCACCAAATATTGAAATGAATATATTCTACTCAGTGCTAACTGGGGCCGTTGGAGGAATTCTTATAGGATTAATAACAGAATATTATACAGGTGGCTCTACTGAATCTTCTCCAGTTGGGAAGATTGCTAAATCTGGTGAAACTGGTCCTGCAACCGTGATGATCACAGGCTTGAGTGTTGGCATGCAGTCAGTTGTAATGCCATTATTTGTAATAGCAGCCATCATTGGACTCTCAACAAATTTTTCAGGATTATATGGTGTAGGTATTGCAGCAGTTGGAATGCTATCTACAGTAGGTATAACCATGGCTATTGATGCTTATGGTCCTGTTGCTGATAATGCAGGTGGCATTGCAGAAATGAGCGGCATGGATAGTGAGGTCAGAGAAATTACAGATTCCTTAGACGAGCTAGGAAACACAACAGCAGCAATTGGTAAGGGTTTTGCTATTGGGGCTGCAGCACTTGCAGCTTTAGCTATAATTGCTGCATATATGCTAGCAACAGGCATTGAATCACTTTCTTTGAATGATCCAAGAGTGTTAATGGGTATTTTTATTGGAGGCTCAATACCATTTTTAGTTTCATCAATCACTATGACAGCAGTTGGTGATGCTGCTTTCGAGATGATTGAAGAAATAAGAAGACAGTTCAGAGAGATCCCTGGATTACTTGATGGCACTGCAGAACCAGATAATGCAAAGTGTGTGGATATTGCTACAAAGGCTGCTTTAAATAAAATGCTTTTACCAGGCGCGATAGCAATTCTTTCGCCGATAATTGTTGGTTTTGTTCTAGGGCCAGTTCATTTAGGCGGTATGTTAGCTGGAGCACTACTTGGATGTGTTTTAATGGCATTGATGATGGCAAATGCTGGCGGCGCATGGGACAACGCTAAGAAATTCGTGGAGAAGGGAAATTTTGGAGGTAAAGGAACGGAGACACACTCAGCAACAGTAGTTGGTGATACAGTTGGAGATCCATTTAAAGATACATCTGGACCATCAATGAATATTCTTATAAATGTAATGGCGATCGTGAGTCTAGTTATAGCGCCTTTATTGAGCATCTAATAGATTTTAGTGATAAAAGAAATCCAGGGTTGCATCCCTGGATTTTTTTTGAGTAAATTAAAACATGAAAAAAAATATTATTATTATTGGTCACGGAGACCTTGGAAATCGTCTTACAAGAATATTAAACGATGAATATAAAGTGTTTCATATCTCAAGAAGTAATAAATTTGAATCAAGCAACTTCATTGAGTGGGATTGGCTTTCAAAAGAGGGGCTAAATATAGATGCTAAGAAAATTGATTCTGTGATTTTTTTTCCAAAACCGTCAAGCATGGATGAGAAAGGATATATAAATGGATTTATAAATTCTTCAAAAAATATTTATCGAGAATTTTGTAATTTGCCAATTAATAAATTCATTTCAATATCTTCAACAAGAGTTTATAACAAACAAGATAATAAAATGGCACATGAAAGTGACGAAATTAACTCAGAAGAATATAGAGGAAAGATTATTAGAGAATACGAAGAACAGCAAGAAAGTTTTTATGGTAAAAAATTAATAATATTGAGGTTATCTGGTCTATATGATGCATCTTTGAATAAAATGTCTAAGAACTTCATACATCGAAAAAATGCAGCTCTGGCAATTAAATTTTTTATAGAAAAAGATTTTAATTTCACAGACTGCGAGATATTTAACTGTTCTGAAGACAGTGCAAATTCATCAATTTCAAATAAAAAAATCAAAAGTCTGGGTTTTAGTTTTCAACAATATAACTAGAACAAATAACTATTCGCAAATACAATAAAAATATGATTAAAAGCATGACAGGCTTCGGCCGTGCAATTTTAAAAAACAATAAAGAAGAGATAATTGTTGAACTAAAAAGTGTCAATCATCGCTTTCTTGAGATTAATTTCAAATCAAGTGAAGCAGAACATAAAGTTGAAGAGTATGTTAAGAATAAGATTTCAACCAAAGTAAAAAGGGGAAAGGTTGATGCTTCAATAAAAATTAACACTACCAATGAAATTAATTTTAGTTTTAATAAGAAAGCGTTATCAAACATTAAAAATTTCATAAAAAATGAAAATCTAGTTTCAAATGAATTGAGTTTGAGAGACATTAAAGAAATTCCTGGATTGCTTAATGTAACAAGATCATCAAATCGTGGTTCTCAAAATCTAAAAAAAACATTTAATAAAGCACTGAATGATTTCTTAGATTCAAGAATTGATGAGGGTAAAAAGATTAAAAATTCATTAAAAGATAAAATTAATAAAATTAACATTAAGCAAAAACAGATAAGCAATTTATGTAAAAAAGATCTAGAGAAGAAGATCAAAAGGTATAAAGCTCGCGTTAATGAGCTAACAAAGAATTTAGACAATCAAAGATTAGAGCAAGAAATTACCCATTTAGCCTTAAAGCTGGATGTTTCTGAGGAAATAGATAGGATACAATTTCATCTCACATCAATTAAGAAAGAAATAGATGCAAAAAAATCAAGTGGAAAGAAAATTGACTTCATTCTTCAAGAACTTTTTAGAGAATCAAATACTTTGACAGTGAAGCTTGATGATTCAAAAACAAAAAACTTAGCTCTTGAAATCAAAGTCTTGGTTGAAGAGATAAGGGAACAAACTCAAAATATTGAATAAAATGAATGATTCAAAGCTTATAATTTTTTCTGCACCATCAGGAGCTGGCAAATCGTCTTTAATTAAGAAACTTATCGAATTAAGTGAAAGTACAATTGAATTATCTGTTTCTGTAACTACTCGAGAACCAAGAGATGGCGAGGTTCATGGCGTTGATTATTTTTTTATATCTGAGCAAGAATTTTTGAAGCTTGAAAAACAAGGTGCTTTTTTGGAATCAGCTAATGTACACGGCTTTCATTATGCGACCTTAAAATCTTTTGTTGATGAAAAAACAAGCTCAGGAGTAAGCGTAATACTTGATATTGATGTTCAAGGTTTTAAACAAGTAATACAAACCTCGCAAGATAATGTCTCAATTTTTATCCTACCTCCATCATTGGAGGAGCTTGAACAAAGGCTATTTAATCGTGGTTCAGAATCTGCAGAAAGCATTAAAAAAAGACTTGAAAATGCACTTATTGAATTAAGATCTGCTGAAATATTTGATTATGTTGTAGTAAATGACGAATTTGACAACACTATTAAAATTTTAAGTTCAATTCTTTTTGATAAAAACATTGAATATAATGATGAAAACGCAAAGAATATATTAAAAGAATTATTGGATAATTAACCTAATTGGAATTAGAATACACAACCCAGGAGATATAACATGGCACGAATTACAGTTGAAGATTGCTTAGAAAAAATTCCAAGTAGGTTTGATCTTATATTAATGGCGTCCAAGAGAGCAAGACAACTCTCAACAACTAGCAGAGATCCTCTAGTTGAATGGGACAATGACAAACCAACTTTGGTTGCGTTGAGAGAAATAGAAGAAGGACTTCTTGATAAAGAAACATTAGAAAGGACTCTTGAAGAAGATGTGCTTTTGGATGAGTTTTCTGCTCCAACTAATCAAGATACTGAAAATATAGGCTAAATGAAAACTGGGAGCTGCTCTTGAGTGACCAAGTTCTCCCCAGCACTCTAATTAACGACTTTTCTGAACGTTATTTTTTAAAACTTCCTAATTCTTTTTTTAAAAAAGCTAAATCTTATCTTGAGTATAAAGACTTAAAAAAAATCCAGAAGGCATATACATTTGCTTTTTATTCCCATAATGGTCAACAGAGAAGAGACGGCTCAAATTACATAACTCATCCTGTTGAAGTGGCCTCAATTTTACTTGAGTTGAGAATGGATCCAGATACAATCTGCGCTGCTCTAATGCATGACGTTTTAGAAGATTGTGATGTGAATAAAGGTAATTTAAGAGAATTGTTTGGAGAAGATGTTGCGGAAATTGTAGATGGAGTAAGTAAATTAGGAAAATTAGATATCACAGCACGTATGGATCGTGATGCCAATAATCTCCAAAAAATGATGTTAGCTATTTCCAAAGATGTCAGGGTAGTTCTTGTAAAAATATGCGATCGACTCCATAACATGCGAACTATAGAACATCTTCCAAGATCGAAACAGATTAAAAAATCTAAAGAAACAATAGAATTGTATGGACCGTTAGCTCTAAGAATTGGCATGCAAGATATTCGTTCTGAATTAGAAGATCTAGCATTTCGTTGTATTCATCCATTACGAGCAACTATGCTCGAAAGTGCAATAAAAAAATCTAGCGGTGGTAGAAAAAAAATCGTTGCAAAGATAAGAAAAGAGTTAAAAAAACATCTTAAATCTAACGAAATTGAAGATGTTTCAGTCAAAGGTCGAGAAAAAAACATTTACAGTATATATAGAAAAATTAAATCAAAACATAAACCTTTCTCTGAAATATTAGATGTTTATGGTTTCAGAATTCTTGTTGATTCTGTAGACGACTGTTATAGATCTCTTGGAATTATTCATAATTACTTTTCACCGATTGAAAATAGATTTAAGGATTATATTGCAATACCAAAAAGTAATGGTTATCAAGCGCTGCATACAAGTTTGCTTGCCTTAAATGCTTTTCCAATTGAAGTGCAAATACAAACTCGGAGCATGTCTGAAATTGCTAGTTTTGGAATCGCCGCTCATTGGCAATACAAAACTAAAGATAATGAGACAAGCTCACAATTGAGAGCTACGAGATGGTTATCGGGCTTGATAGATCTTCAAAAGAAAACAACTAATCCAACAGAGTTTGCTCAGTCAATTAAGACCGATTTAGATTCAAATGAAGTATTTTTATTTTCTCCTAAAGGAGATATATATGCTTTGAGAAGAGGATCTACTCCGATAGATTTTGCATACGAAGTTCATACAGATTTAGGAGATTCTATTGTTGGATGTAAAGTAAATAGAAGCGAAGTTCCACTAAATATTGAACTAGAGACGGGTCAGACTGTTGAAATTATAACTTCTAAAACTGAGTCTGAGCTTGATCCGTCTTGGTTAAACTATGTTGTTACAAGCAAAGCTAGGAGTGCCATCAGAGCAAAATTAAGAAAACAGAAGGTCTCAGATGCGCGAAAGGCAGGCAAGATTATGCTTGAAACAGAGCTTAAAAGGGGCGGTAAAAGTTTAAAAGAATATCGAGGAGGAGCATTAAAGAAGATCTTAGATTCAATTGGAGTGACTTCGCTAAATAAACTTATGACTGACCTAGGTCTTGGAAAAAGAACTGGGAGCATTATTGCTGAGAGGTTTTATTCAGGACTTCAAATTAGAGAAGGTATCGAAGAGCCAAAACCAGTCCTAATTTTAGATAATAAAATTGAAAGCGTTACTGTCCGATTCGCAAAATGTTGTCTTCCTGTGCATGGCGATAGGGTGGTTGCACACTCTGATACTGAAAGAGGGATGGTGATACATCATGCAAAATGTAAACAAGTTGTTCCTTTTGTTAAAAAAGATGCAAGATACATGCCTGCTATCTGGGGCGAAAATAAAAAAGGCCATCTTTATAAAGTAAGAATAGATGTTAATACAAAAGATAAGGTTGGAGTCCTATCTGATCTGGGTTCTGTTTTTGCAAGATCTGGAATAAATATTGGCTCAGTTAATACAAAAACAATTGATAAAAAATTTGCAGGTTTTGAGATTGAAATTGAAGTAAAAAATAAGCAAGAATTAAGAAAGGTTATGCAAAAAGTTAGAGCACAAAAATTTACAACAAGCTGTAAAAGAAATATTAATGAGAAATAGTAAAAAAATTTTACCTATTTTATGTACAATTCTCGTACTAAACATAAATTTACAATCTGAGGAATCAAAAATAATGTCAAAAGAAATTATATCAACCGAAAATGCACCGCAAGCAATTGGTCCATATTCTCAAGCAGTCAAAACTGGAAACTTAATATTTATATCTGGGCAAATTCCACTTGATCCAAAAACTGGCGATGTTGTTGAAGGTTCAATTGAGGATCAGGCAAATCAGGTCTTAGAAAATATAAAGAGTATTTGTGAGGCAGCAGGTCATGGGCTAGAGGATATTGTAAAAATAACGATTTTTTTAACAGATCTGGGTAATTTTGCAGTGGTAAATGAAGTAATGAAAAAATACTTTTCAGAACCATATCCAGCAAGAGCTACCATCGAAGTGTCTGGCTTACCACTTGGTGTGAATGTTGAAATTGAGGCTATCGTATCTTCTAATGGCTAAGAATCTACTTTCAATAAATGACCTTACAAAAGATGAAATACTTGAGCTTATAAATTTTTCAAATAACTTTATTGATGACGAGGGTAATTTTAGAAAAGAAAACCTTTTTCCAGACAAGATAGTTGCTAACGTTTTCTTTGAGCCGAGTACAAGAACAAAAATGTCATTTGCTGTAGCTGCAGGCAATCTGGGCTGTAATGTTTTGGATTTCAATATTGACAGCTCATCAGTTCAAAAAGGTGAGTCAATATTCGAAACAATAGATGCGCTTAATTTAATGGGAGTAGATTTATGTGTTCTTAGGCATCCAGAATCAGTTATAAGGGAGCTTGCTGAGCAAATGCCCGATATGGTATTTGTGAATGCGGGAGAGGGCTCTATTTCACATCCTACTCAAGCATTACTTGATATGAAAACTATTCTTGATCACAAAAATAGTTTCGATGGGTTGAAGATTGTAATTATTGGAGATTTAGATCACTCTAGAGTTACTTCCTCTTTTGTTGAAGGCATATCCAACTTTGATATTGAATCACTTTCCTTTTGTGGCCATCCTGAGATGTGCACAAATTATCAAAATACAGATGTTGGAAAATTTGAACCAGATATTGAAAGAGCGCTTGAAGATGCTGATGTAGTTATGACTCTGCGAATTCAGTATGAAAGATTTGAAAAAGATCTAAATCTAGACTTAGATACATATAAAAGCGCATATCAGTTATCCTCAGAAAAACTTGGCTTTGCAAAAAGTGATGCAATTATTATGCATCCAGGACCAGTAAATTACGTAGAAATAACTGAGGCTGTTTATGATTCTGAGAATTCGGTGATAAGACAACAAATTGCTAATGGTGTTGCCATAAGAATGGCTGTTTTATCCAGATTTTTGAGTAGATAAAATATTCTTTACTGTTTCAACAATTGTCATAGTATTTTGATCGATTTCAATATTTACATTTGAGCCTTCTTTTAGCATATCTAAGTTGGTTACTGAAAGAGTCTCTGGAATTAAATGAACATAAAATCTTTCTTTATTGACTTTACCAATTGTTAGGCTACATCCGTTTACACCTATGTAGCCTTTTTCTAATATGTAATCTTTGTATTTCTTTGGAAATCCAATTATAAGATCCTTTGTATTGTCTTTTTTATTAATTTTTTTTATTTTCCCAGTGAAATGAATGTGCCCAGACATTAGATGGCCGCCAATTTCAGTGCTTGGCGTAATAGATCTTTCCAAATTAAGCATGTTACCTTTTTTAAGACCTTTAAGATTGGTCCTTGATAGCGTTTCTTCAACAACATCAAATGATAGTCCATTTCTACCCTTATTTAAGGACGTTAAACAAATGCCATTAACGGAAATACTCGCGCCTTTTTGTAAGCCTTTACAAAATCCCTTTGGTGGATCAACTTTAAGTGTCATAAAATCTTTATTAGATTTCAGACTAATAATTTTTCCTGTGCCTGCTACTATGCCTGAAAACATTTACGCACCCCAAACTTCTCTATATTCATTCAGTTCATCAAGATAATTATTAAATTGTGTATCGCTTTTAACAAATTCTATTAAGGTATCAAGATTAATAATTGAGATAAATTCAATATTATATTCATCGCATAACTCTTGGCTTGCCGAATTATCAGTATTACCTTTCTCCTGTCTATCTAAGCCAACTATAAAAGCTTTCGGATTTGCTGATACTTCTTTAATAAGCTCTATAGATTCTCTCCCAGCAGTACCAGCAGATAAAACGTCATCAATAATTAGCACATCACCAGATGGCTTATCGCCAATTATGCTTCCTCCTTCACCATGGTCTTTTTCTTCTTTTCTATTAAAACATAATGGAAAGTTTTTTCCCTGTTCACTTAAAAGTGTTGCAACTATTGAGCCAAGGAAAATTCCTTTATAGGCCGGACCAAAAATAGAATCAAATTCTATATTAGTTTCTTCAATTGCATTGGTATAACATTTTGCTAGCTCATAGAGGTTTGAGCCACTTAACATGTTTGCAGCATTAAAAAAATATGGACTCTTTCTTCCTGATTTTAATACAAACTCTCCAAATTGAAGTGAGTTTGATTCTAGTGCTAATTTTAAAAATGATTTTTGGTAGTTTTTCACTTATTCAATGCAAGTTTTTGTCTTTCTATTATTTCATTGATTGCTGAACTTCCTAATTCAAGCATGTCACTTAGCTCTGTTTTTGAAAAAGGAGCATCCTCTGCAGTTCCTTGAATCTCAATTATTTGATTTTTGTCATTCATGACAATATTTAAATCAGTATCAGCAGTGCTATCTTCTTCATAGTTTAAATCAAGCAAGACTTTATTTTCTTTAATCCCAAGAGAAACAGCTGCAACAAATGACTTGATAGCTCTTTGATCGTCGTGATGATTTTTGATTGCTAAAAATAATGCAACACAGCCACCAGTTATTGATGCTGTTCTAGTTCCTCCATCTGCTTGTATAACATCACAATCAACATTTATCGTCTTACCCTTTAAGTATTTTAAATCAACCGCTTGTCTTAATGATCTTCCAATTAACCTTTGGATTTCTTGAGTTCTCCCTGACTGTTTTCCTCTTGCTGCCTCTCTGCTCATTCTTTCATTTGTTGATCTTGGCAGCATTCCATATTCGCCCGTTACCCATCCTTCATCTGAATTTTTCATCCATCTAGGAACGTTATTTTCTATTGAAGCATTACAAATGACTTTTGTGTTTCCAAATGAAATCAATACAGATCCTTCAGCATGAATATTTACATTTGGCTCAATAGTGATATCTCGAAGTTGATTGTGATTTCGATTATCGATTCTTTCCATGATTGAAAAATCTACGAGAGCTTTTCTTTAACTAATTTACTTATTAAACCCATATCTGCTGAGCCTGCAAGTGACTTAAGTTGACCCATTACTTTTCCCATATCTTGCATTGATGATGCCTCTGATTGCTCAATTGCTTCATTAACTTTTACCTCAACTTCTTCATCTGAGAGCTGTGCTGGTTTGTATTTAGATAAAATATCAACTTCGCTTTGCTCTTTGTCAGCTAAGTCATCCCTTCCTCCATCTCTAAATTGTGAGATTGAGTCATTTCGTTGCTTGATCATTTTATTAATAATCTGAAGTGCTTTTGTATCGTCGACTTCTTCTTTATTGTCGATTTCATGTCTTTGAACTTCTGACAAAAACATTCTAATGGTATCTCGAACGAGATCATTTTTTTCAAGCATTGCTTGTTTTAGGTCTTGTTTAATATCAGATAAAAGAGTCAAAACTATCTAGATCTTTGTCTTGGGAAAGAAAATTTTCTATTTGTTTTTTTTGCTCTCTTAACAGCAGCTGCCATTAAGCGCTTTCTTTTTTCTGTTGGCTTTTCGTAAAATTCTCTTGCCCTGATTTCGGGGACAATCGCTGCTTTTTCACATGCGCGTTTGAATTTCCTCAAACCAATATCAAAATGTTCTGTATCTTTTATTATAATTGAAGGCATAATGTGACGCGTAGTTTAGGCTTTTATTAACTTTTTTGCAAAACTTTTTATGAAAACTTTAGGTATTGAAACATCATGCGATGAAACGGCAATCGCAATATATGACTGTGAGGAAGGAATAATTGGAGAGTCAATTCATAGTCAAATTGAAATGCATGCTGAATATGGAGGTGTTGTTCCTGAACTAGCATCACGCGATCATTGCTCAAAAATTGTTGAGGTACTAAATAATGCACTTGATGATATTCCTTTGGAGAGCATTGATAAGATTGCATATACAAGTGGACCGGGGTTATTAGGAGCTCTTTTGATAGGTGAAAGTTTTGCACAAGGCCTATCAACCGCTTTAAATATACCTCTAATACCTGTTAATCATTTGGAGGGACACTTGATGTCACCAATGATGGAATTTTCTGAATTACAAATGCCATTTATTTGTTTATTGGTTTCAGGCGGACACAGCATGATTGTAGATGTAAAAGAAAAAGGTGAATATGAAATACTTGGTCAGTCACAGGATGATGCAGTAGGAGAGGCCTTTGATAAAGTTGCAAAGATGCTTGATCTTCCTTATCCAGGTGGACCATATATAGAGAAACTTGCCGTTGCAGGTAATCCAAAAGCATATGATTTTCCTAGACCAATGATAAATTCTAATAATTTAGATATGAGCTTTAGTGGACTGAAAACATCTGTTTTATACACCGTTCAAAAGATTGATGATTTAAATAACAATATAAAGTCTGATATAGCTGCCTCATTTCAGAGTGCGGTCGTAGACGTCCTTGTCGAAAAAATTAAAAAAGCTGTCAAATTAACAAATAGATCAAGTGTTATCATTGCTGGAGGTGTGGCAGCAAATAATTTTTTAAGAAAAGAGATTAAAAATTTAGAGGATAAGAACGGCATAAGCGTATATTATCCTTCTATGAAGTATTGTACTGATAACGCAGCAATGATAGCTTTTGTTGGTTCAAAAATGTCACATGAAAAATCTGATATTAAATCAAATGCTAGAGCCAGATGGCCACTAAATGAGTTATAAAAATGAAAGATATAATTTACATAAAAGATTTAAGAGTAAAAACAATAATTGGTATCTTTGATTGGGAGAGAAAAGTTAAACAAGAAGTTAGTATTGATTTGGAATTTCCCTTTGATTGTAAAAAAGCTGCCAAGACCGATTCGATTGAGGATACCATTGATTACAAAACAATTTGTAAAGGCGTTATTAAGTTTGTCGAGGAATCGTCCTTTCAATTGCAAGAATCACTTGCTGAGGGAATCGCGTCGCTTGTAAAAGATGAGTATGGAGTTGAATCAATCAAATTGCGTGTATCCAAGCCTGGAGCGCTTCGCGGTGCTAAAGATGTTGGACTGATAATTCATAGATAATGAAATATTTCTTATCTTTAGGTAGTAATATCAATGCTGAGAAAAATCTAGAATTTGCTTTAGAAGAACTTAATAAAGTATTGTCTAATGTTGAATCCTCATCAATTCATCAAACAAAAGCAGAGGGATTTGAAGGCGACGATTTTTTAAATTCAGTTGTCTGTGGAAATTCTGAACTTGAGTTTAAAGATCTGAATAAAAAACTTAAGTTAATTGAGGATGATGCTGGAAGAAACAGAAATGCTCCAAAATTTAGCGCTAGAACCCTTGATATAGATATAGTTCTTCAAATAGATGAAAATGATGATATATTGTTTGAAAGTGACGAAATTCAGGAATATGAGTTCGTATCTGCACCTTTAAAAGAATTAATTTAGTGAAGACAAAAAGATTTGTAAGGAATTTTCATAGGTATTTAAGTATATTTGTTTCAATACAGTTATTGTTGTGGACAATTTCTGGAATTTATTTTGCTTACAATAAAATTGAATTGATAAGGGGGGAGCAATATCGTCTTCCCAAAGCAATAGAGTATAGAATTTTTGATAGGCTTGGCACCTCGGTAATTGAAACTATCGAGAGTGGTAAAAAGACTTATCAAACATATCCTGAAGGTGATGCTATTAAGCCTCTCACAAAGGAAGAGGCTTTAAAGATAACAGCTGAAAAAACAACATTAAATCCTATGGAGGTAATTTTAGTAACAGAATTATATCCTGGTGCAGAATACAGAGGTGATTTACCAGTGTATAAAGTTACAACAGATACTAAAGACGGTATTAATGTCTACGTTGGTTTCATGACTGGCGACATATCATCAATAAGATCTGACTCTTGGAGAATATGGGATTTTTTATGGTCACTACATATTATGGATTATCGTGAAAGAGACAATATAAATAATATTTTGCTGCAAATTTTGTCAGTGCTTGCTTTAGTGACTTCTATTTCAGGAATTACTCTTTTTTTTGTTAGATCTAAATTTTAAAGAAAGTTATCTTCAATTGTTTCCCATGCTGCTTGGGAGAGAGGAAAGACCATATTGCCTCTTTCTTCAGCATGTTTTGAAGCTGCTGTTCCATCTCTGACTCGTCCTAATATGCCCTGTAAAATTCCAGCAATCTTAAACATATTAAAAGCCATATAAAACTCCCAATTTTTAGACAAATCTTTGCCAGTATTTTCACAATACATTTCCATATATTCTTTTTCAGAGGGTATACCAAGTTCTCTTAGTTTAGCTTCGTCCCAAAAGGCTTCTTGAGTTCTCCAAGAAAGGCAGTGATAACTGAAGTCTGCAATTGGATGTCCTAAAGTTGACAATTCCCAGTCTAAAATTCCAATTACCTCATTATTCCTTAATATCATGTTATCTAATCGGTAGTCACCATGGACTATAGTTGTCTCATCATCATCAGGTATATTTTTTGGAAGCCATTCAATCAAGTTATTCATTGCTTCAATATTGTCAGTTTCTGAGGCCCTATATTGTTTTGACCATCTTGAAACTTGCCTAGCTACATAATTTCCAGGCTTGCCATAATCTTCTAACCCAATTTTTTTGTAATCAACACTATGAAGTTTAGCTAAAGTTTTATTTTTATTTTTGTATATTTCTGTTCTATCACTATTCGTCATTGAAGGAATCATTGGGTCCCAGAAAAGATCACCATCCAAAAAATCCATTACAAAGAATGCAGTTCCTGCAACATCATCATCTTCACATAGTCCATAGGTTTTAGGAACTGGAACATCTGTTTCATAAAGAGCAGTTATTACTTTATATTCTCTATCTACAGCATGTGCTGAAGGAAGTAGTTTTCCAGGAGGCTTCCGTCTCAGTACTAAACTCTTGTTCTCAGTGACAATTTTATATGTTGGATTACTCTGACCACCTTTGAATTGTTCAACCGTTTGAATTTTGCCGGCATTAGGTACATTCTCATCTATCCATGGCTGCAGCTTTGATGAGCTAATTTTGAGTTTCTCATCAACTTCCTTGGTTCCTGAGAATTTTGCATCATCTAGTGCTTTCATTAAAGTGATCTGCCTCCATCAACCTTTATAATTTGCCCAGTTATATAATTCGATTTAGCAAGAAATTTTACAGCCTCCGAAATATCTTTCTCTGAACCCATCCTATTTAAAGGGATAGAGCTAATTACTTTACTTTTTTGCTCTTCTGTCCAAGTAACATCTGGAGGTTCTAGCATCGCTCCCGGCGCAATCGCATTTACTTTTATATTGGGAGCTAGCTCTCTTGCTAACCCCTTTGTTATAGATTCAAGACCAGCTTTGGCAGCTGAATAGATTGAATAATTTGCCACACCTTTTGATAAGTTCGTATCTGTTATATTTATTATTGAGCCTTTGGATTCTTTAAGTTTATCTTTAAGTCCTTTGATTAGGAAAAGGGGACCTTTTAAATTACTGCCAACTAGCTTGTCCCAATGTTCTTCAGAAATATCTTCAATTGGTGTAGGGTAAAAAGTCGAGGCATTATTTATTAGTAGGTCAATGGTCGGGAATGCATCTCGAACTTCGTTTATGACCTTTTCAACATCTTCTTTGACATCTAAATTTCCTTGTACTGTTATTGCTGAGTCTGGGTTGTTACCATTTATTTCATCGGCTAGTACTTGGGCATCATTTTTTGATGAATTGTAATGAATAATAATATTCCAGCTCATTTCACTGAAGCATAGAGCTATTTCTTTTCCAATTCTTTTAGCAGCTCCAGTAATAAATATTGTTTTCTTCATTTACACTTATTTATGATTGTTTTGTACATTTTAGACTTTTCTTCTCTAATTTTCTCATTTGAAACATTGGCTAACACCGAAAAATCAGTTTTTTGAATAGTATCTGATAGATCTAGGATATATTGTTTATGTTCTTTGAATACAGAGATCTCTACTAGTTCACAGATTTCTTTTTCATTTTTCACAAAGTCAATCTTATCAATAACTGTTATTAATATTTGATCCTCATTTTGCTTCTTTACTTCTAATAAATTTTTTGAAAGATTTGCAATATTTTTAAAATGATTAGGTATAGGTAGGTTTTCCCCCAATTGAAAGTTATTATTAATTTGAAGCTCTGCCCATCTTAAAACTTTATTATTAAGGCTGTTACATTTTGCTACTTTAAGTTTTTTAAAAAAGGGCTCACAAAGGTTTAAATCTATAATTTTTTGAAAATAATTATTTGGATGAGGATTACTCAGAGCACTCTCAGTCTCTGACCATATTCTGTCGGGTGATAAATTAGCTATCTCATTAGATGAAACTATCTTTTCGATATTTTTATTTGTTGAATCACTAATTTTAAATCTTTGCAGATGATCATATGAAAAAAATCTAGCTAATCTGATTGCTCTCAAAGGATCTTCAAAGAATGCATCAGAAACATTTTTAAATATTTTATTTTTAATGTCATCACGTCCATTAAATGGATCAATAATGTTTCCATCTTGATCTTCAGCAATCGCATTTATTGTGAAATCTCTTCTATACAAATCATCTTCTATTGTTACATCTGTATCATAATAGAAAGTGAATCCGCCATAACCAATGCCTGTTTTTTTTTCAGTTCTGGCTAATGCATATTCCTCATTTGTTTTGGGATGAAGAAATACAGGAAAGTCTTTACCAATTGGCTTGTAACCCTTTGAAATCATCTCCTCAGGAGATGATCCAACTACAACCCAATCATTATCTGAAGATTGAACTCCCATAATAGAGTCTCTGACAGCACCACCAACCTTATATATTTTCATTTTTTTTAACTTGAAATAGTTTTTTGTCCTCTAATCTAATTGCTGTGAGTTTATTTCCCCAAACACAACCTGTATCTAAGCCGATAATATTATCTAAATTTGTTTTTCCTTCAAGTGCTGCCCAGTGACCAAAGATTACTGTTTCATTATTTTTTAAATTATGGGTGGTTTGTTCAAACCAAGGAACATGATTCTTTTCAGGTTTTAGGTTCTTTTTTTTAAGCTTCAATACGCCGTCATTATCTAAAAATCTCATTCTTGTAAAATAGTTTATGATTATTCTATAACGACTATATCCTTTCAGTTTGTTATTCCACTTGCTTGGAGTATCACCCCACATATTTTTGAGTAAATCAAAAGAATCATTTTTTAGAGCAACTTGTATTTCTTTTGAAAGTTTTTTTGCTTTTTTTAACTCCCATACAAAAGGGATGCCTGCATGAGAAATCCAAAAAACGTCATTTTTAATTTTCAGTTTTAATAAAAGTGGCAGTTTTTTTAACCATTTTTGAATTTTTGAAATGTTATCAGCACTTAAAATTTTTTTAAGAGACTTATTTCTTTTTTTGTGCTCAATTAAATATAAGAGATAAAAATCATGATTCCCGAGCACAGCTTTTATAGATTTTTTGTTTTCGAGACAAAAATTTAATACCTCAAGAGATTTAGGACCTCTATTAACTAAATCACCTGCAAAAATAAGTTTATCTTTCTTTGGGTTAAATTTAATTTTTTTACATAAGAGCATTAACTCATCGTAACAACCCTGAACATCACCAATTACATAATGACTCATAAATTCTTCATTTCCTCTGAAAGCTTTATAAAACTTTCAAGAGTTAACTCTTCTGGTCTTTTAGTTGGATCAATATCAACTTTAGCCCAGTTAATATTTAACTTTTTTAGATTATTTTTTATATTTTTTCTTCTAGATGCAAATGCCAAGTCAATTAATGCAAATAAATTTTTTTTAGCAGTATTACTAAAGTTAAGATTTTTTTTCGGTATCAGTCTTATAAAACTGGAAGTTACTTTTGGCTTGATATCAAATGCCTCTGGAGGAACATCAAACAATATCTCCGAGTCGTAAAACGCTGCAATTTTTATTGCAAGCTTCCCCCAATTTTTAGTTGATACATTTCCAGTTATTTTTAAAGCAACTTCTTTTTGGACAAGAAAATGCATATCTATAATTTGATTAACATTATCGAGAAGCTTAAGGATAATTTGTGTTGAGATGTTGTATGGAAGATTACCTACAATTCTAAGATCCATACCTTCAATTTCATAGTTAAGAATATCTTCATTTATAAAATTGAAAACAGCTGGTCCAATAAATTTAGTTTTTAGCGCCTTAATATTGTTTTCATCAATATCAATTGCAGTGACATTAACACTATTTATATTTATTAGATCTGTAAGAGCGCCCATTCCAGGACCTATTTCTATGAACGAATCATTTTCTTTAGCAGAAACATGATTTGCCATTTCAAATAAAATAGCCTTATCTACTAAATAATTTTGTCCATATTTTCTTCTGATTGATCTAGAACTCATTTAATGAGGGTCTTTGCGGTTTTTATTGCTAGTTTTAGTGAAGAGATATCTGAATTATTTGTTCCAGCAACGTCTAATGCAACTCCATGATCTACTGAGGTTCTTATAATTGGGATGCCAAGCGATATATTAATTGAATTACCAAAGCTTAAAGCTTTTAGAACAGGTAGAACCTGATCGTGGTACATGCCAAGATATGCGTCAGTCTCTTTAAGTGATTTTTTAGAGAAAGCTGTATCAGCTGAAATAGGATAAGAAACATCGATCTTTTTCTTACGTAGTTTTTTAATAGCTGGTATTAATACATTTTTTTCTTCAGAGCCAATTTTTCCATTTTCACCAGCATGAGGATTTAATCCTAAAATTTTAATTTTTGGTTTTTTGATTTTAAATTTACTTTTTAAATCATCATTAAGAATCTGTGTTTTATTAATGATTAAGTTTTGATTTATAAATTCAGGAACTCTTTTTAGTGGAATATGAGTTGTCGCAAGAGCAACACGAAGCTTATCGGAGGCCAACATCATTAAAACATCATTGCTTTTTGTTACTTTTTTTATATGTTCTGTATGACCAACAAATCTTTTGTTTAAAGTCATAACATTCTCTTTACTAATAGGCCCTGTAACAAGAGCAGACTTATCAGATTTTAAGCATTCCTTAATGGCAAAATTTAAATTTCTAATAACATATTCAGCGTTTGCATTATTTAATTTACCTGGCTTAACATCAACACAATCTATGACTTTGTATACCTGTAATGTTTTGGCTTTATTGGGAGCTATTTTGCTAGGATCTTTAATTTCTATTATTTTTATTTTTTTCTTTAGGACTTTTGCCCTTTGCTCAAATAGCTTTTTATCTCCAATTGTTAGAATAGGAACTTTATAACTCATCCAATCTTTTGTTTGAGATAAATTAATAATTATGTCAGGCCCTATACCAGCAGGCTCTCCAGGGGAATAGATAATTTTTTTCAATCTAAATCTTTAAATTCGACAAAAGCCTCAGCTCTCATAGTCCTTAAAGTATTTTCAAGTTCAACATCAAATTTACTTGCATATAAGATTTGATAGGCTCTGTTTGATATGAGTTCATCGGTTAGCTCATGATTTCTTTTCCCTAACACTTCAAGAAAGTGGAATCCAAATTGGGTTTCAAAAACTTCTGAGATTTCTCCAATTTCAGAGTTAAGCATTGTTTCTTCAAACTCTGGAGCTAATACACCTTTCCCTAACCAACCCAAGTCTCCACCTTGCTTTGCTGATCCAGGATCTTCAGAAAATTCGCTTGCTAAATCTCCAAAATCCTCACCGTTTAGAACTCTATCTCTAATATCAGATAATTGCTGCCTAGTTTCTTCCACTGTTCTGATAGCTGACGGCATTAGTAAAATATGTCTTGATTGCCACTGATCTTCAAACTGAACAAATTCTCCTCGTTTATCCTCTAGTTTAAGAATATGAAATCCAGATCCACTTTCTAATGGTTCAGATATAAAACCAATTGCTTTTTTTTCCAAAGCTTTTTCAAATAGTTCAGGCATATCTACAGTTTTCCTCCATGCCATCATTCCTCCAGAAGAAGCATTTGAGCTTAGGGAGTATTGCTTAGCTAATTCGCCAAAATCTTCATTATTTTTTACATTCTCGATAATCATTTGAGCAGTGCTTTTATCTTTAACAAGTATCTGTCTTACAAGAAGCTCAGGCTCAAGTGCAGCGAGAGTTTCATCGGTTGCTAAAAAAGCTTCAAATTCTTTTTCAGTTATATCAATGCTGGAATCAACTCTACCTCTCTGAACTCTCTGAATACGCATTTCCCTTCGCATATCTTCTCTAAGTTGTTCGTATGAACCTCCATCATTTTCGATAAAAGCAATGAATTCTTCTAATGACATATTATTATTTGAGGCTAATCTATCCAGAGTAACATTTAGCTCAGCATCACTAATTTTCACACCAGCTCTATCTGCAAGCTGAAGTTGAAGTTCTTCAACAATTAGTTTTTCAGTTATTTGATCAAGAAGAATTTCCATTGGTGGCATAGGAATATTTTGATCTTCATACCTTCTTTGGATGTCTAATATAGTATTTTTAATTTGTGATTCCATAATGACACCATCATCCACGATGACAGCGACTCTATCTAGCACTTCAATTTTTGCATTAATGTTAAAAGCAAAAACTATTATTAAAAATTGTATGATTTTTTTCATAATATTAGTAATTGAAAATTGTATTATCAAATAATCTACCTACTTTATTTAAGGAAGAGTTAAGTCCCTTCAATTGAAATTGAAAGTTTAATCTACTTTTATTTTCAATCCTTATTATATTATCCCATGCTTCATTAAGATATGTGTATGAATTTGAGTTTATGCCTGTTAGATACTTTGATAAATTTTTATCTGATGCAGTTAGGCTGAATATAAAACAACAGTTTTCATATCCAATACCAAATGACGATTCAATCTTGGTGTTATTTTCGTCATCTCTTTTTAACTTAGCAATTAACGAAAAACTATTATTAAGTTTAAAATTTGTATAAAACTCTGAGTAATCAAGAACTACATCAAAATCTCCAGACATTCTCCTATATCTTTTTGCATATCCCAGATTTCCATTAGTAAATTTATGATTTAATGTAAATCCTCCCATTGGCATTTTTTTTGAATCTTTGAGATAGCCTCCATATGACATGACCATTGTTTTCATGCTTGGCATCCATTTGCCCATTAGGATCAAAGGACCTTCATCCATGGACATTTCCATCATTTGAGTATTCATATCCATCATACCCATTCCCATATTCATATTCATTTGCATCATCATGTCATTTAGAAAAACTTTTCTATCTTTTAGATAGAATTGTTGCGACAAACTAAGGGAAAGTTTTTCCATATTCATGTGCCTTTTTTTATATTCTATGCCTATTGAATAAAATTGCTGATCCCCAACTCTATCTTTCCCCGAAAACCTTCTGTTATTAAAAATGGTGTTATTCATTGATATAACACTTGTATCAAATACTGGATTATTTTTTTGATCTTTATATGCTACGTATCCATAAGTTATTGTTGGCTTGAGTAGATGGGTGAACATTCCATTTTTTTTATAAAGAGAGGAACTCAAACTTAATCTAGCGGTTGGAACATTCACATTCTTTGTCTCGACGGCATTATTTTTTAAATTATAGTAAATACTTTTGAGTCCAATTGAGGTATTGAGGCGGACTTTTGAAAAATAAATATCATTTTCAAGACTCATATCAGAATATATTCTTGAACCTTCTTTGATTTCTTCTAAGCTGCTCAAATACTTATTTGAGTGTTTTATTCCAAAAAACCCATGAAGCGCGTCAGCTTTAAAATTGCTTATATTAAGGTTTTCACGAAAGAGAAAATTACCAATATTTTTAAAAAAACTTAAATCAACTGATGGCGATTTTTCATATCCATTAGTTAAGAGAGGGTTTAATGATTGATTTTTCTCTTGTTCAATTTTTAATATAAGATTTTTAAATTCTCCAATAATTGAGATATTTTGATTAAGATGTTGTTCTCTTTCAGAGCCGATGGATGTTATTTCACCACTTATATCTCTTAAAACTAAACTATCAGAAGCTTTTGACCAATCTACTTCGACTTTAATATTCTCACTTAGTTGATATCTATCAGTATATTTAAAAGCCCATCTTTTATCTTTTTGATTTGAGTAGAGTTCTTTATATTCTTTATCACTATGAAAATATAAAAAATCAATATTGGACAGGCCTTCATGAAGTTTTCTGTAATTACCTTCTAAACCTGGACCTCTCTCAGAAATATTTCTTGCTGCTATTGTTATATCAGACTTGCTCGAAAGCACTTTAAAATATGGAACCATTAGATCAAATCCGTCTGAAGAATAAGAAATCGATGGTTCAAGGAAGCCAGTCATTCTCTCATCTGTTGTTGGGAATGGAACTACGGGAAGTCTTGCAATAGTTCTGTCTAGAACTTTTACTCTAACATTTCTTGCTAAACCCCTGCTACTGTTGCCAAATAGGTCAATAGAATCTGCACTGAGCAACCATCCATTTTCTGGAATTGCACAAGTAGTCATAGAAACTTTTTTTAAAACTATTTTGTTATCAATACTTCCATCAAGGCCTTCAAAATCAAGAATTAAGTTTCTATTTTTTAAGAAAACCTGGCCATTCTTAAGATTTAGTGATTTATTATCTTTATTAAAGATTCCTTCAGATGCCCTGAAAAAATAATCATTAAGATAGATATCTCCATTCTTTTTAAACTCTACTGAACCACTTGTTCTATCTATCCTGGCTTTGCCAGCAAACATCATGCCATCAGGAAAATCTAATTCAACATTTCCATTTAGTATTAGCACTTTTTCATCAGTAATTTCAAACTGATCAGATTTAACATCTAAGTTATCTATATCTGTTACTTTTCCAATATTGGGAACATAACTAAAACAAGATCTATCCTTATCAATAGCTTCAACCAGAACATCTTTTAGCGAATTGGCAGATAAATGTGTTTGCCAAAAAAATATAATGGTTAAATAGAAAATATTTATATTAATTTTAGGCATTTATTTTTCTACGCTTTATCTTTGAAAGCATATTAAGCAAAAAGTTCTATTTTTTTGAATTAATATATTCTTCAAGTTGATATAAGTGATCTTTACCAAAGAATATTTGATCATCAAGAAAGAATGTTGGAACTCCAAATGCCCCCTTTGAGACTGCAGAATCAGTATTTGCGATTAATTTATCTTTACATGGTTGTGATGTAACTATCTCAATTATTGCCTCCACGTCAAAACCATTGTCAGACAGAACTTCTTGAAGCACATTCATATCTGAGATATTTTTATCTTCTTCCCACATGGCTTTAAGCATGGATTCTATATACTCT
The DNA here is from genome assembly GCA_902628085.1 of uncultured SAR86 cluster bacterium. Taxonomy (GTDB): domain Bacteria; phylum Pseudomonadota; class Gammaproteobacteria; order Magnimaribacterales; family D2472; genus SAR86A. The sequence goes on along the minus strand of CACOLO010000003.1, from coordinate 107,568 downwards.
TCAAAAATTCCAAGCTCTTTTGCTGCAATTGCTCCTCTTTGAACTTGAATGGTGACAGGTGGAAAATGCGAATTAAATTTATACTTAGTTAGGTTATGTTGTTTTACAAATCTTTCAATTTCATGCATTTGGTAATCACTTTTGTTTTTACAATCAGCATATGCAATAAAAGGTGGTTGATTATTAGTCATTTTATGAATGCCACCCAATAAACAAGGAATGTAATCAAATTTTACACCAGTTCTTTTTTCAAAATCTGGAATGAGTTTATGTGCAAAATAAGTATTTGGACTGGCTACATCAAAAATAAAGTCTACTATCATTTCTATTAACAATTTTGTAAAGTAAAACAATTAAACACTGTTATGAAAGATTTTTCAAAATATTCTGCGATTATTATTGGTGCTGGAGATGCAACTGGCTCTGCAATAACAAAAAAATTTGCAAGTCACGGGTATAAAGTTTGTCCTGCCAGAAGACCAAGAAATACTGACAAATTAGACGAATTATCTTCTGAGATCATTAAATCAGGAGGTTGGTCTAAAGGATTTGGAGTTGATGCCAGAGACGAAGATTCAATTGTAGAGTTTTTTAAAGAAGTTGAAGAAGAAGTTGCTCCTATTGATGTTGTGGTATTTAACCCAGGTGCAAATGTATTTTTTCCTATAGAAGAAACTACCTCAAGAGTATTTAGAAAAGTTTGGGAAATGGCAGCTTACGCAGGATTCCTATCAGGAAGAGAAGCTGCTAAATACATGAAAAAAAGAAATGAAGGAAGTATATTTTTTACTGGAGCAACTGCATCAATGAGAGGAGGTTCAGGTTTTGCAGCATTCTCCAGTGCTAAGTTTGCTTTAAGAGCAGTAAGTCAAAGTATGGCCAGGGAGCTTGGACCGTTAGGTATTCATGTCGCTCATTTCATTATAGATGGAGCTATTGATACGGCATTTATTAAGGAAAATTTTCCAGATACTTACGCTCTAAAAGATAAAGATGGCATTCTACAGCCAGATGCGATTGCAGATACATATTGGTCTGTTCACAAGCAACATAGAAGTTCATGGACACATGAATTAGATTTACGTCCATATATGGAAAAGTTTTAATTATTTAAGGAGGTTTAATAATGAGTTTAAAAGACAAAGTAATTTTTATTTCAGGAGGAAGTAGGGGAATTGGCTTGGCCATGGTAAAGAAGGCTGCCGAGGATGGTGCAAAGGTAGTTATTGCAGCAAAAACAGCAGATCCACATCCAAAATTACCTGGAACAATCTATACAGCAGCTGAAGAAATTGTAGAAGCTGGTGGAGAAGCGCTACCAGTGATTTGCGATATAAGAAGCGAAGATAATGTTAGAGACGCAGTTAATCAAGCAGTTGATCATTTTGGAGGCATAGATATATGTATTAATAATGCTTCGGCTATTCAATTAACAAATGTGACTGATACTGAAATGAAAAGATATGATTTGATGCATCAAATTAATGGAAGAGGTACTTATATGGTCAGTAAGTTTTGTTTACCACATCTTAAAAAATCAGATAATCCACATATATTAAATTTGGCACCACCTTTAGATATGGAGGCTAAGTGGTTTGCTGGCACAGTAGCTTACACTATGGCGAAATATACAATGAGTATGTGTGTTCTTGGAATGGCAGAAGAATTTAAAGATATGGGTATCGCTGTAAATGCACTTTGGCCTAGAACAGCAATTGCAACTGCAGCAGTTCAGAATCATCTTGGTGGCGACGAAATCATGAAACTATCTAGAACTGTAGAAATTATGGCAGATGCTTCTTATGAGATACTAACAAAAGACTCTAAAGAATTTACAGGTAACTTTTGCATAGATGATATTGTTTTGTATGAATCTGGTGTCAAAGACTTTACTAAATATGCATCTGTTCCTTTTGGAGAATTGATGCCTGATTTTTTTGTGCCTGATTCTACTCCGTTACCGGATGAAATTAAGAATAGTTAATTGAAAGAAGAAGAAGCATTAAGGTTAGTCAATTCATTTAACTTTAGTGCTGATAAGGCTTATCCGCTTAAAAATGAAGCAAGTGGAAGAGTATATTGGAGAGCAAAAAATCAATCTGACTCTATAATTCTTTGTTTTCTGGATCCAAGTTTAGGAAATCATAATAAGTTTATAGATATTTCTGAACAACTTTTAGCTAATGATATAAGTGGTGTGAAAGTTCTTCATCATGACGAAAAGCTTGGAATTACTATTCAAAATGATCTTGGTGATAATGATCTTTTAAAAGTTCTTGATGAAAATAACAAACGAGAGCTACTAAATAAAAGCCTTGATCTTTTAATAGATATTCAAAATATTCAATTTGACAACATTGATAAATTTAAATCAGAAGATTTAAAAGAACAAATGAATCTTTTTAAAATAAAGTTTTGTGAAGAGTTTTTGTCTGTTGAAACAGACAATTCAATTGATGAGTTGATTGAAAATGTAAACGACGAGTTAATGATGCAACCATGGAAAAATTGTCACTTTGATTTTGAGAGACGAAATTTGATTCTAAATCATGATAGAACAATATCTGTTATTGATTATCAAGATATTAAGATTGGGCCTATAGGCATAGACTTATCTGGGATATTAGTTGATCATTATTATCCTTTTGAAGAGAAGAGCGTTATAAATTTTGTTGATTACTATGCACGCAAAACGAACTTCAGTACAAACGAAGTACTTAAATATTTGAAGTCTGGATGTATTCAACGCAATCTTCGTATTTTAGGTACACTTTCAGATTTATATATTTCTCAAAAAAGAACTTTTAGACTTAAAGATCTGCCTATGATATTGAAAAATACAATCACAATCCTTGAAACTGAAAACTTCCCAACAGATTTTTTTAATGATGTGTTGGAAAAACTCACCACTAGAGTAAATTCAATATGAGGGCAATGATTCTTGCAGCTGGTTTCGGTAAAAGACTGTTACCACTAACTGAAAAGAAACCAAAATCACTAATCAAAATTGGAGATAAGAGTCTGATTCAAAGAAATATTGAGCATTTAATAAGTAATGGCTTCAATGAAATAATTATTAATGTGTCTTACTTAGGTGAGCAAGTAGTTGATCATGTCGAAGATATATTTCCAGATGAAAATATTATCTTTTCAATTGAAGAGAGTCCTCTTGGAACAGGAGGAGGAATTTTAAAAGCGTTACCAATGCTAGGTAATAATCCATTTTTATGCATGAATGCAGACATTTTTCATAATATTGAAATTAATGACCTGCCTAAAGATGTCGAAATTGCTCATTTAATTGGTGTAGAAAATCCAGATCATAATAAAAATGGGGATTTTTCACTAAAGAATGATTTGGTTGAGGTTAAAGAAAGCTTTAATGAATTGACTTGGAGTGGTATTTCTGTGATTAATCCAGATGTATTCAGTGATATAGAAACTGAATCAGAAACGTTCAATGTATGGAAATTTGTGTTATTGAAATATATCCAGAAAGGCCGTGTTAGTGGTGAAAAATCAGAAAATCTTTGGATTGATGTTGGTACACATAATCGTTTAAACGAAGCCATTAAAGTATATAATGACAAAAAATAATGGTTGATAAAAACTACATAATTGCACCCTCTATACTCGCGTCAGATTTTGCGAGATTGGGTGACGAAGTCCGTAACGTATTAGATGCTGGTGCTGATTGGGTGCATTTTGATGTTATGGATAATCATTATGTCCCAAACTTAACTATTGGACCTATGGTGTGTAAGGCACTCAGAGATTTTGGAATCAAAGAATTCATTGATGTACATCTAATGATTGATCCTGTGGATGAGCTAGCTCAAAGTTTTATTGAGGCTGGAGCAGACTTAATAAGCTTTCATCCTGAAGCGAGTAAACATATTCATAGATCAATTCATGCAATAAAAGAAAAAAATTGCAAAGCTGGATTAGTTTTTAATCCAGCAACACCTCTTCAAACTCTTGAAAGTGTCATTGAAGACATTGATCTCGTCCTCATAATGAGTGTCAATCCTGGTTTTGGTGGCCAGAAGTTCATACATAGTTCAATAGATAAGATTTCCAAGGTAAGAAAAATGATAGATGATTCTGGGAGAGATATTCGTCTTGAAGTGGATGGTGGTATTAATAGTGAAACTATTGGTCTAGCATCAGAAGCTGGTGCAGATACCTTCGTTGCTGGCTCAGCAATTTTTAATACAGAGAATTATGAGCAGACAATATCAGAACTTCGTTCAAAAATCGTTTAAGTATATATTTCTATTATTTTTGTCATTCTCAGTTATTTCTGAGGAAAAAATAAGCATTGAGAGTCTATTTTCAAAAATAGAGGTGGTTTCAAATTCTCAAGAAAGAAAACTTGGATTAATGTATAGAGAAAATCTTCCTTATGACAATGCAATGTTTTTTATTTGGGAATATAAGAAAAAACAATGTATGTGGATGAGAAATACCTATATACCTCTGAATGTAGCTTATTTAGATAGCAGTGGAAAAATATTAGAAATATATGATATGGTTCCTCTTTCAGATGAATCTGTCTGTTCAAAAAAAAGAGTTAGGTATGCTCTTGAAGTCAATTTAAATTGGTTTAAAGATAATAATATTTTAGTTGGAGATGTCTTAGACATTAGCAATTTGGTTAAAAATGATTAGTAAAGAGGAATATATAGATTACGCAGGAAAAGGTTTTAATCTTGTTCCAATTATAAAAGAGCTTGAAATAGATTCTGATTCTCCAATCACCCTATACTCAAAAATTAAAAATAAAAGTAACACATTTTTACTTGAATCAATTGAGGGCGGAATAAAATGGGCACAGTATTCAATAATTGGATTAGATTGCACTGACAGCATTAAAATTTCTGACAACTTTATTGAGATTTCAGAAAACGGCGAAATTAATTCCTATGAATGTGCAGATCCATTGATCGAAATCAATAGAATTATTTCTAACTACAAAACTCCAGAAATGGATGACTTGCCTAGGTTTTACGGTGGGTATGTAGGATTTTTTGCATATGAAAGTTCAAAATATGCTGAAAAAAAAATTGAGAATCTTGAAAAGAAAGAATCAAAATTTAAAGAACATATGCCAGACATATATCTAGTCAAAGCAGAAAAATTAATTGTTTTTGATAATTTTAATCAAAAGAAATTTGCAATTTACAATGCGAATCCTTCTAGCTCATCTTATGAGGAAGCAATTAATTCCGTTTCAGAGATAAGTGATAGCATAGATCAGGCTTTTGAAAAAGTTGGACAAGATTTTAAAAAGATAAAAGGTGAGCTTGAATTTCAATCAAATTTTTCAAAGAAAGAGTTCGTCGCCGCAGTTAATTCAGTAAAAAATTATATTGCTGAGGGTGATGTTATGCAGGTTGTTTTAGCACAAGACTTTAAAATGCCATTTCATGGCGACTCTTTTCATCTTTATACCGCATTAAGAGAGCTTAATCCTTCACCATATATGTATTATCTCAACCTTAATGAATGTAAAGTTGTTGGCGCATCTCCTGAAATATTGATTAGGCTTGAAGGAAGCCAAGTCACACTAAGACCTATTGCTGGTACTCGAAAAAGGGGTGCTAATGAAGAAGAAGATAAGATAAATGAAAAAGATCTTTTAAGTGATCCAAAAGAATTAGCGGAACACTTAATGTTAATTGATCTAGGAAGAAACGATGTTGGTAAAGTTTCAAAAATAGGTAGTGTTAAAGTAACTGAAAAAATGATAGTTGAGAAATATTCCCATGTAATGCACATCGTTTCTAACGTGGTAGGACAAATATCAGAAGGTCTGCAGGCCATGGATGTATTAAAAGCAACACTTCCAGCTGGTACTCTTTCTGGTGCCCCAAAAATTAGAGCGATGGAAATTATAAATGAAATTGAGCCTAGCTCTAGAGGAATTTATGGAGGAGCAATTGGATATATTTCATGGAATGGCGACATTGATACAGCAATTGCTATAAGAACTGCAGTTATAAAAGATCAATTAATGCATGTAGGTGCGGGTGCAGGAATCGTAGCAGATTCAGATCCTGAAAAAGAATGGCTTGAGTGCATACAAAAATCACAAGTTTTTATTGACGCTATGGAGATGACCTCATGATCGTTGTAATAGATAACTACGATAGTTTCACATATAACTTAGTTCATTATGTCGGAGAATTTGAAAAAAAAGTAAAAGTCATAAGAAATGACGAAATGTCAGTCGATGATGTTATGGCATTAACTCCAAAAAAAATCATAATATCACCTGGGCCATGCACTCCAAAAGAAGCAGGTATCTCTGAAGACTTAATAAGATCTTCAAAAGTTCCTATTTTAGGTGTTTGTTTGGGTCATCAAGCAATTGGTTCTGCATTTGGTGGGAAAGTTATAAAAGCTCCAGAAATATTCCATGGCAAGCTATCAAGCATTATTCATGAAGCAGATAATATATTTCAAGACATTCAATCGCCTTACAAAGTCGTGAGGTATCATAGTTTAATTGTTGAAATGAGTTCGCTTCCAACCGAACTTGAAGTTACGGCTACGCTGATGGATAACAAAAACGTAATAATGGCATTGAAACATAAAAGCAAACCTATCTATGGTGTTCAATTCCATCCAGAATCAATTGATACATATAATGGCAAAAAATTAATTGAGAATTTCTTGAGTATCTAATGAAAGAATATCTTCAAAAGATTAATAATGGCCAAGATCTCCTTCTAGATGAGATGAAAAGTGCAATTAATCAAATTATGTCTGGAACTGTTTTAGATGCAGATATTGAATCTTTTCTAACAGGCTTAAACAATAAAGGAATATCTGAAAATGAAATTACAGGTGCTGCAGTAGTCATGAAACAAAAGTCACTCAAAATTGATGTCAACTGTTCAGAAAATATTGATACTTGTGGAACAGGCGGTACTGGAATACATACTTTTAATTGTTCCACAGCATCTGCATTTGTTGCAGCGGCTGGAGGAGCAAAGATTACCAAACACGGAAATAAAGCTATTTCTAGTAAATCTGGTAGTGCTGATTTTTTAACTCAGGCAGGAGCTGATATAGGTCATGACAGAGAAAAACTTGGATTTATATTTGAAAATGTTGGTTTTATATTTTTGTTTGCACCTCTTCATCATGAAGCAATGAAATATGTCATGCCTGTAAGACAAAAAATCTCAGAAAAAACTATATTTAATTTATTAGGACCACATACAAATCCATGTAATGCAAAAAAACAGATAATAGGAGTTTATGATGAAAAACTCCTAAAAACATTTTGTAATGTTTCTAAAAATCTTGAAATGGAGCATGTCATGATTGTTCATGGCAGCGACGGTTTAGATGAAATTACAATAACCGGCCGCACTTCAATTGTTGAACTAAAAGATAATAATATTAATGAGTTTAATATTTCACCTAAAGATTTTGGTCTAAGCCTTGCCACTCTTGATGATATTTATGCAAAATCGTCTGAAGATAGTTTGAGGCTAGTTGAACAAGCATTTGCAGGAGAAAAATCACCTGTTCAAGATATGATTGCTCTTAACAGTGGAGCTGCGCTATATATATCAGGAGTCGTTGACTCGATTGGCGATGGAGTGGATCAATCATTTAAGCTTATGAATAATGGAGAAGCACAAGCAAAGCTCGCTTCCTATGTAGAAATTTCTAATCAGCTATGAATATACTTGATGAAATAGTTTCAAATGCTAAGTCCAAATTAGAATACAGAAAAATTCAAAAAAGCTTCGATGAAATATACTTGGAGATCAGTAATAAAACTTTTCAAAAAAGTATCTTCAAAGAATCTTTGATCAATAAAACTGAAGCTATAATTGCTGAAATAAAGAAAGCATCACCAAGTGCTGGAATCATTAGTAAAGATTTTGATCCAGTTTCTAAGGCAAAAGAATATGAGGCGTTGGGCGCATCAGCACTCTCAATACTGACCGAAGAAGATTATTTTTTAGGAAGTACAGATTATTTAAAAGCTGTCAGGGAAATTTCCAATTTACCAATACTTAGAAAAGATTTCATTGTTGATGAGTATCAAATATATGAGTCAAAGTTAATTGAGGCTGACTGTATTTTATTAATTGCAAGCATCTTGACTGATAGTGATCTAAAAAATTTCTCTAAGATTGCAGATAATTTAGGTCTAGACTACATCATGGAAGTTCATGATAAAGATGAGTTACGAAGAGTTAGTGATTTTGAAAATGCAATCATAGGAGTCAATAATAGAAACTTAAAAACTTTTGAAGTTGATATTAAAAACTCAATAACATTAAGACAGCAATTTGATAAAGACAATGTATTTGTATCAGAGTCAGGTATTAAATCTAAAAAAGACATTGAAAAACTTAAAGAAAATAACATTAGTGTTTTTTTAATTGGAGAAAGCTTAATGAATGGTGACTTTTTTGAAACTTAGAGAATGGCAAGAAAAAGCTTTTCCTCTTTGGTGGGAAAAAAAAAGAGGAATCATCAAAGTTGTTACTGGAGGAGGAAAAACATTTTTTGCTATCCATTGTTTAAAAAAATATCTAGAAAATGATCCCCAAAAATCAATTCTCATTGTGGTACCTTCAATTGCTTTACTTGATCAGTGGTACGACAGTCTCTCTCAAAACTTTGATGATAAGGAAATATCATTAAATGGAGGAGGAGAGCAAACTAAAATCATTACAAAAATTTGTATATCAACTATAGACTCTCTTAAAAATGTTATTAGTTTGATTGATGCTGAAAATACACTACTTATTGTTGATGAATGCCACAAAATAGGTACAGAAAAAAGAGGAGAAATGCTAACAAATGCCTGGCATGCAACTCTAGGATTATCTGCAACTCCTGAAAGAGATTATGACGATAACTTTTACATAATAATAAAAAAAATTTTAGGAGACATAATTTTTGACTATGACTATATTGATGCCAGGGAGGATGAAGTAATAGTTAATTTTAAACTCCTGTATGGTTATGCAGCCTTGCTACCTGAAGAAGAGAATAAGTATAAAAAATTTACAAAAAGTATCCAAAGAAGGGCGGCGACTATAGGTGGCCAAGATATGAATGATTATCCTCTTAAAATGCTCATATTCAATAGAGCAAGGTTAGTAAAGAATTCTAAAAATAGAATTCCATATGGAATTGAATTAATTCAGAAATACGAGAGAGATAGCTGGATCGTTTTTACTGAAAACAAAAAACAAGCAAAAGAATTCAATAAAATAGTTAATAAATTGAAGGGATTTAATTCAGGTATTTATAACACTGATCTTAATGATGATGAAAGACAGGAAAATTTGGAGAAATTTAAGGCTGGCAACTTGAATGTGCTTGTAAGTTGCACTGCTTTGGATGAAGGGTTTGATATGCCTGAAGCTGATGGTGCTATGATTTTAAGTGCTTCTTCATCAAAAAGACAAAGAATTCAAAGAATGGGAAGAGTTTTAAGAATCACCGCTAATAAAGAAAACGCACTAATTGTAACTGTATATTCGTCTAAGACTGAGTATGAAAAATTACGAGAAGAGTCCAATCGTTATAAATTAGAAGGCGTCCCAGTAAAGTGGCAACAAATGAGTCTATAATATTTTTATGGCATTAACCTATTCAAGCATGCTGGATCTTGGAACTGAAATTGTTCCTTTCAAACTTTTAAATGTTCTTACAAACGAAAATTTTTCATCAAATAATCTCGATCACAATAAATCCTCTTTGATAATGTTTATCTGTAATCATTGTCCCTATGTTATTCACTATCATGAGCAAATTAAAATACTAGCATCAGAATACGCTGATGCTATCAATCTCGTTGCTATAAGCTCAAATGATGTTGTTAATTATCCTGAGGATAGCCCTGAAAAAATGAATCAGCTTTGGAGCAGATTGGGATTAAAGTTTCCATATTTATTTGATGAGTCTCAAGAGGTAGCGAAAAAGTATAAAGCTGAATGTACTCCAGAGTTTTACCTCTTTAACCTTGATAAAAAACTTGTTTACAGAGGCAGAATGGACGATTCTTCTCCTGGATCAAATATTGATCCATCTGGAAGAGATTTAAGGTTAGCAATTGATAACTTGATCAATAATAAAAAGATTTCAGAGGAGCAATACCCATCAATGGGATGTAATATTAAATGGAAAACTAGCTAGACTTGAAGTTTCTTCTCCTTCTACTCCCATGTTTTAAATAAACTCGTTTAGCTTCATTTTTAAATTCTATGCTTTTTCTTATACCCCATATTTGATCTCTGGCAAATTTTGCTGAAGTTTTAAGATCAACCATCTTGTCAAAATATATTCCTTTTAGATCAGCCTCATGAATTAATTTTGGATTAATATCATTAAGGCCTGTTAATAAATTTTTAGTCCATTCTGCATTAGGATCTTGATCCATACTTTGTTTAGGAATGGAATAAATCCTTGGTAGATTTATGCCTGTTACTCCACTCTGCATTTGTACCTGACTTATATGAATACCAGGTTCATAATCTGTGAAGAGTTTTGCTAAAAGAGGAGAGGTTTCTTGCCACGGTTGCCAGAGATTATATGAAGCAAATGACATAATCATTGCTCTCATACGAAAGTTAATCCACCCATTAGCATTTAAGAATTTCATACAGGCATCTAAAAAGGGGAAACCAGTCTCTCCAGTAATCCATTTTTCTATTTTTTCTTTATCATGCTTCGTTCTAAGAGAGTCACACATTCTATGCATAGAAAAAAATTCAAGTTCAGGTTCTGTGTGTAATTTTTGAACAAAGTGACAATGCCAATACAATCTTTTTTTAAAAGAATAAAGATCTTTTTTGTTCTCAAGTTGTGGCATTAATTCATTTAATTTTTGATATACCTGCCTTATTGAGATCGAACCATAAGTAAAATGTGGTGACAGCCTTGAGCAACTATCTTCAGATTGAATTGGACTCGACATTTTTACTCTGTAGTCTTCACATCTATCCATTAAAAAAGTATCTAATAGTTGATTTGCTATTGAGGTGCCCCCTTTTTGGATGTTTTCCAATCCTTTGAAGTTCTTTGAAACTTTATCTTTAAAGTAATTAAATTTATTTAAATTTATCTCATTATTAGTATTTCCTCTCTTTGGAGTACCTAATAAATCAGCATGCATTATTTGATTCCAATTTTTTGACCATGAGTCTCTATCAAAGTTATTTAGCTGCAATCCAAAGTCATCATATACTCTGAGCCTTTTTCCAAAATAATTTTTAAAATTTTCAAAACCAGTTCTGAAGTAACCAATGTCTGTACAATGATTCATATGAATACGATAATCGCTGAAATTTTCTTTTATCCAGATCTTTAACATCTCAAAAGACCCTTCAAAAATATTGATTTCCGAATTTATTTTTTTAAGATCTTGGTCTAACTCATTTAAGCAATCTGTTGCAAATTTGAGCTGTCTTGATGATTTTCCGTTGCCTTCCCAATATTTTTCATCATAAAGGTATATAACTATGTAATTCGACCTTAAAGATCCATAAAATAGGGCTGCATTATCATGCAGTCTTAGATTTCTATTTAAAACAATAATATCGATCATTTTTATGAAGCTTTTGAGGGAAAATATCCCTGATTTATATTTTTTCGTTTAAGTCTGTTTTATAAGTCTCTGTAAGAGACATAACTGACAACAACGTCAAAATTGAAGCAATTGCTATATAAACAGATACCCAAAAAATATCAAAATCTGTCCAAAGCTTTGCTGCAATGGTTGGAGCAAATGCTCCACCTGCAATTGCACCGAGCTGATAACCAAGAGTAGCTCCTGAATATCTAACTTCAGTTGAGAATAATTCTGTAAAAAATGCCGCTTGAGGTCCATACATCATTGCTAAAAATGATAAACCAAAAGTTACAGCTAGCACTATTAACCAAAAGTTACCTGTATCAACCAAAGGAAAAATTGCAAATGCCCAAATTGCTGTCAAGATAGCGCCTGTCATGAATATGCCTTTTCTTCCATTTCTATCTGAATATGAAGAAAACATAAATTGTACTGGTACCATTATTGCTGATCCAATCAAGACTGCAGAGAGCATATCGTCTCTGGACATGTCAGCACTTGTTACACCATAAGCCAAAAGAAATGCCACTAAAATATAAAAGGTTACTTGTATTGATAAGAATGCTCCTGCAGCTAAAGCAATTCTTTTAGGGTACTTAATCAAGGCCTCAAGGACAGGAGATTTTTTTATTTCTCGATTTTCATTAGAGCCAATTGATTTCTGATGATTTTGAAGTTCTCTAAAAGCTTTTGTATCCTCCATAGTCAATTGAATATACATACTTATACCAATCAATATTGCACTTGCTAAGAAGGGTATTCTCCATCCCCATGACATAAAAGCTTCATCAGGTAGAAGGGCGCTTGTTGCTATAAATGCAAGATTTGCAAGAATTACGCCAATAGGCGCCCCTGCTTGAGCAAACGCACCGTAGTAACCTCTTTTATTTGATGGAGCACTCTCAGTAACCAACAACATTGCACCACCCCATTGACCACCAATTGCAAGACCTTGGGCAAAACGAAGAGTTGTTAATAGTATTGGCGCTGTTACTCCAATCATTGCATATGTTGGGAGCAGTCCAATAAGTGTCGAGGCTATTCCCATTAACATAAGAGCAGCAACCAGAGTTTTCTTTCTTCCGACCTTATCACCATAGTGACCAAAAATAATTCCACCAATCGGTCTAGCAATAAAACCTGCCGCAAAAGTTAACAAAGAAAGAATAAGTGCTGTTGACTCGGGTATTTCGCCAAAGAATGCTGTTGGAAAAACAAGTGCTGCGGCAGCACCATATAGAAAAAAGTCATACCATTCTATGCTTGTTCCTGCTAAAGATGTTAAAGCAACTTTTCGCATAGACGATTCTTTATTTAAAGATATAGATTCTTGCATGTATCTAGATTAAATGTATGCGCTTGAAGAGGTCATAACTTTAGCTGTGACTTCCATAAATTTTTTTGTTGGTGATTCTAATTCTTCAGCTCCAGATTCGTTTGCTTGCCCTGCATGTAAATCTTCATCAGCCTGCATAGTTTTGAGAATCTCAATTGTCTCTTTATCTTTTTCAGATATTTTATCCAAATGTTTTTGAAGGTGAATAACAACTTGCTTTTCGGTTTCTTCAACAAAACCAAGACTAGTTTTTTCTCCCATGGCACCAAAAACAGCACCAATTGCGAATGACCCTGCATACCATAGAGGATTTAGTATTGAGCTTCTACCACCTAATTCGTCAAGTCTTTTTTTGCACCATACAAGATGGTCAGTTTCTTCTTCACCCGCATGTATTAAGTGTTTCTTGATTTCTGGGTCCTTACAAACGAAAGCCTGTCCTCTATATAAGGCCTGAGCTGCAACTTCACCAGCATGATTTATGCGCATCATTTGAATAGAGAGATCTTTTTCTTTTTTTGATAACTCTTCAGAATTCTTTTCGATTTGTTTAGGTGGATATTTCCTATCAGTTCCAGTTTTTTTATCTGCAAGTGTTCTTAAGGCAATATCCAGTTCATTAACTATATTGTTTAAAATACTCATTTTATTCCTTTATAACCTATATCTTTTCTACAAAATGCGCCTTCAAAATTAATTTTGTCGACGAGATTATATGCTTTCTTTTGTGCGTCTTTCAAATCAGCGCCAAGTGCAGTTGCGCAAAAAACTCTTCCTCCACTTGTAACAACTTTATCATCTTGGATTTTTGTTCCTGCATGAAAAAGCTTTACGTCAGAGTCGTCATAATCTTGAATTGATATTTCCTTATTTGATTCATATGCTTCTGGATAGCCATTAGATGCAATCACTACTCCACAAGAATGTTTATCAGTCCAATCGATAGAGTGTGAATCCAATTCATCTTTAACAGCTGACATACAAAGTTGGACTAAGCTAGATTTGAGCCTAATCATGATTGGTTGAGTTTCAGGATCACCAAATCGACAATTAAATTCAAGCACTTTAATTTCATTATCTTTAATCATCAATCCTGCATAAAGAAATCCAAGATATGGATGACCTTCTTCAATGAGTCCATTTACAGTCGGATACATAACTTCATCCATAATTTTTTTGTTAAGTTCTTGAGTGACTATTGGAGCCGGGGAATATGCACCCATTCCACCAGTATTTAGTCCAATGTCGCCTTCTCCGACAGGCTTATGATCTTGACTGGTAACTAAGGGTAAAACTTTGTCTTTGCTGACTACTGCTATAAAAGATGCTTCTTCACCTTCAAGAAAATCCTCTATTACAACTCTATTCCCGGCTCTACCAAAAGCTTTTTCTTTAAACATACTTTTTAATACCTTTTCAGCTTGGGACCGATCATCACAAATAATTACTCCTTTACCAGAAGCTAGACCGTCAGCCTTGACCACGGTTGGGTAGTCAATCTTTTTTAAATGATTAACAGCATCGTAGAAATTGCTAAAGGAGGCATATTGCGCTGTTGGAATACCGTGTTTCATGAAGAAATTCTTTGAAAATGTTTTTGACCCTTCAAGTTGAGCTGCATATTTTGATGGACCAAATGCATTAATGCCATTATCTTGAAGGTAATCGGCAAGACCATTGACCAATGGCTGTTCTGGACCAATAATAACAAGCTCAATATTTTTCTTAATACAGAAGTCTCTTATAGAATTATATTTATCAATATCCAAGGGAACATTTGATATTTTTTCTTCCATTGCCGTACCTGCATTTCCAGGTGCAACAAAAACCTGCTCAACACTTGAATCTTGTGCAGATTTCCATGCTAATGCGTGCTCTCTTCCTCCTGATCCAATTACTAGTATTTTCATTAGTGTCTAAAATGTCTTATTCCGGTGAACATCATTGCAATATTGTGTTCATCTGCAGCTTCAATAACTTCCCCATCCTTAATAGATCCTCCAGGCTGAATAATTGAAGTAATACCACTCGATGCCGCCTTATCAATACCATCTCTAAATGGAAAAAATGCATCTGATGCCATAGAGGCATTTAAAACATCTAGTCCTTCTTCCTTTGCTTTTAAATTTGCAATTTCAGCACTAATGACTCTGCTCATTTGTCCAGCTCCGATACCTATAGTCTGTCTATTTTTCACGTAAACTATAGCATTACTTTTTACAAATTTTGCAACTTTCCAAGCAAATAACAAATCATTTATTTCCTCTTCACTTGGCTTTCTTTTTGTAACACATTTTAGATCAGTCATCTCAATACTTTTGAGGTCATCATCTTGGATTAAAATACCTCCTGACACCTTTTTTATAGTTCCTGGATACTTATTTTCTATATCAATATCAGCTTTCAATACTCTAATATTTTTTTTATTTGAAAGCTCTTTTAAAGCTTGATCTTCAAAATCAGGCGCAATAATTAATTCAACAAATTGCCTGCTGTTAATTTCTTTTGCAGTTTTATGATCGAGCTTGTGGTTAAAAGCTATAATGCCACCAAAAGCAGAAGTAGGATCAGTCTTATAAGCCAAATCATATGACTCATATACAGTACCACCTTCAGCAACACCGCATGGATTTGCATGTTTCACAATTACACATGCAGAGTTCTTAAACTCTTTGACACATTCCCATGCTGCATCTGCATCAACGATATTGTTGTATGAAAGTTCTTTGCCTTGAAGAATTTCTGCGTTAGCAATATTTTTTTGTTTCATGCCAGCAAATGTAAGCAGTGTTGCA
Source organism: uncultured SAR86 cluster bacterium (assembly GCA_902628085.1). Taxonomy (GTDB): domain Bacteria; phylum Pseudomonadota; class Gammaproteobacteria; order Magnimaribacterales; family D2472; genus SAR86A. Next base: position 91,823 of record CACOLO010000003.1, on the reverse strand, counting down.
GATTGATGAGGATTTTCCCCATATCTTAGCTGAGTGATTTTTTCAAAATTGTAATTAGGTATTAGCGATTTATCTTCGCCCTCTAAATACTCAGAAATAGAACGATTATACTCAGCCATTAAAGCAAATACCTTTTGAGATAAAATTTTTCTAGTTTCAAAACTTATTCCTCCATCATTTTTCCACTCTTCTATAAGCTGCTTGTAATCATTAGGATTTGACACGACAACTACATCTTTAAAGTTTTTTGCAGCGGCTCTAATCATAGTAGGACCTCCGATATCAATCTTTTCAATTGCTTCTTCAAAGGAACATTCTGAAGCAATTGTTTCCTGAAATGGATATAGATTCACAACAACTAAATCAATTGGCTCATAATTTTTTTCTTTTAGAATTTCCATATCAGAATCTCGTCTAGCAAGAATACCTGCATGAATTTTAGGATGAAGTGTTTTAACTCTTCCATCCATCATTTCTTCAAAACCAGTAAATTCAGAAACCTCTATTACATCATTAGTAATATTTTTTATTTGACTGTAAGTTCCGCCAGTTGAAAGAATTTTTACGTTCTCTGAGATAAGAAAATTTACTAATTCCTCCAAGTTAGACTTGTCAGACAAGCTAATTAGGGCAGTCTTGGGTGATACAAAACTCATTTCAAAATATTATATTTTTTTAATTTTGTTCTTAATGTTGTTCTATTAAGACCAAGAATTCTCGCAGCTTTAGATTGATTATTATTAGAAAATTTCATGACAGCATTTATCAATGGTGGTTCTACTTCATTTAAAACAAGTTGATAAACATTTATTGGAGTATTTTTTTGATCCAACTGATTGAAATATCTATTCATAGCTTTCCTTACCTCGTCTTTTAAAGGCTTTTTAGAATAACTATCGAAAGATTTTTTTTTACTGTTCAAATTAAAAACGAAAATTTAAAGGAGTATTAAGTTTACATTTGTTTAAAAATTGCTCAATACTTTTTAGAGATTTATATGGGTTTTTTTATCATTCCCAATTTGAAAGGATACGACCTTTCCTTTTTCTAAAAAAATCTTTGTTATAGAAGCATTATCTGGATAAAAGTAAAAAATTGAATTCGATTTGATCAAGTTACTAACAATAGAATTTATAACCATAAAATGTGAAAAAATTACGGTATTTTTTTCTGCTGTTAGGACTTTATCAAAGATTGCCTTTTCCCAATCTATAATTTTTTGCGGCAGCTCTTTTTTATCCATCTTTATAATATCCTCAAGCCATTTTTGTTTTTTACTATTTTTTATATCACTCGAAGGAATTTCGTTAAAAGTTTTATCGATAAATATTTTTTTATTAAATTTAGCTGCAAGAGGCTTAGATGTATCTATAGCTCTTTTTCTTGGGCTTGAGATAAATTCGTAATTTTCAAGATTTTGAAGATCTTTGTTAGCGAGCAGCGCCTTAGCCTCATTCTGACCCTTAATACTGAGACCAGGGTCCTCGTGAGATACCCATGAGCTCGCTGCTTCTCCATGACGAATAAATATTAAGGTAATCTGTGACATTTATCTAAAAGCTATAGCTATAATAATCAAGTGAGAATTCATAGAGTATATTGTAAGTCTTTATCAGGACCTAATAAGAAATTTAAGTTGGATGAACCTCAATCTCATCACCTAATAAAAGCATTAAGAATTAAACAAAATGATATTGTTGAAGTTTTTGATGGAATAGGTGGTGTTGCAAAGTGCGAGGTCTCAGAGCTATCAAAAAAAAATTGTACTTTAACAAGATTAGAAGACGTTTTGAGTGATGATGTGGAATGCAATTTAATCAGTGCAATAATTCCTGTAATTAAAAGAAGTAATTTTAATTTTATGCTACAAAAAATGTCTGAAATTGGAGTTAATAATTTCTTGATATATAGACCTGAAAAAATTGATCAAAGCGTTGCTAAAAAAGATTTATATAAATTTGTTGAAAAATCTCAAGAAATTGTAATCAGTGTTTGCAAACAATGTGGAAATAATCATCTGCCAACTCTTGAAACTTATTCAGATATCAAAAGTGCTGTTAATGCAGCAGATCAGAAAAGCAAAATGTTTGTATTTGATACTGATGCATCAGATTATTTTGATGCTAAAGAAATTAATAAAGATGATAATGTAACAATAATTTCTGGACCAGAATCAGGATTTTCACAACAAGAACTAAATTTTTTATTAAATAATAAGATTATGAATAGGTATTTAGGAAAAAATATCTTGAGGTCTGAAACTGCGCCAGTAGTTGTTGCAGCAATAATCCGCAACCATTTTGGTAAAATTACTTAATGAATAAAAAAGTTTTATTTATTACTGATAGTCTCGAAGACTTAGATCTTAAAAAAGATACTTCCATTTTAATGATGGAAGAATCCATAAAACTTGGCTTTGATGTCTATCAATGTCTGGTTGAAGATCTTTATGCTGAAAATAGTGAAGTTATTGTTTTTGCGAAAAAAATAACCACAGTTAGCACATCTGAAATTAAGTTTGAGGATTCCTCAACACATTCAATAAAAACTTTTGAATATTCTTTCATGAGAAAAGATCCTCCCGTTGATGAAGATTATATGAATGCACTTCATTTATTAGGTTTAGCAAAGGTGATGGGAACTAAGGTTTTTAATAATCCTGTGTCTATAAAAGAATTCAACGAAAAAGTATTCGCGATTCACTTTGCAAAATATATTCCTGAGACCCTTATATCTAGCAAAATAGATAACATAAAGAGCTTTACAAAAGGTAAGAAAGAGATTGTTGTTAAGCCTCTTAATGGGATGGGGGGTAAATCAATTTATAAAATGAATAAAATTCAGGAATCTGAGATCGAGACTTTATTGAAAATGACAAATAATGAAAGTACTCAAATCATCACTCAGGAATTTATAGAAGACATCTATGAGGGCGATTTCCGAATATTAATAATCCATGGCAAACCATTCAAAAAAACGTTAGCAAGAATTCCTCAAGGTGATAGCTTTAAGGGTAACTTAGCAGCAGGAGGCAAGGGAGTGGTTAAAGATATTTCAGATTTTCAATTTGAGATGGCATCCGAAATCGGTGATTTCCTCACACAAAAAGATATTAATTTTGCTGGCATAGATGTGATTGGAAATTTTCTTACCGAAATCAACGTAACTAGTCCAACTTGCGCTAGACAAATTCTGGATCAGTCTGGAGAAAATCCAATTCAAGAATATTTTGAAAAACTATGACCGCAATAAATTCAAATCAAAAAATTAGTAAGAGATCTTTAACTTTTAATAAATCATTTTTAATATCTATATTTGTTCACATAATCTTAATCTTTGGAGTAACACTTACCACCTATTATCAATTACCAATCTTTAAAGATTCTCCAATAATCAATGTCAAATTTGCAAATTCCAATGAAGATTTTTTTGAGTCTTTTGCTGAAAACAAAGAGACTAAGCTATTAGATGATGTTATCGAAGGAAACGCTTTTACAGATTCTCAAAAGGGAAGTTTTCAAACATACAAAGTAAAAAAACTTATGGCCAATTCAAAAGTTAATACCGAAGAGGCTGTTTATTTAAATCTTTGGCAAAGAAGAATTGAGTCTATAGGAGATAAAATAATCTCAGGTAATCAAAATTCATTTGAGGGTACTGTTCAGATTATGGCGACAATTGATACAAAGGGTAATTTGATTAGATCTGATATTTTAATATCATCAGGAGATAAAACGATTGATACTATGGCAATTAAAATTTTAAATGACTCTGCACCCTTTGCACCATTCAATGAAGCTATGAAAAATGAATATAACTTTATTGAAATCGTTAGAGATTGGAATTTCTCAAGTTTTTAAATCATGCATATAGTTGCTTTCGATTATGGAACAAAAAAGATTGGTGTTGCAGTTGGTCAAACGGAGACATGCACATCATCTCCGCTTCAGATAATATATAACGATCACGACAAAACTAATTGGAATGAAATAAGTATTCTCATTGATGAATGGAATCCAGAATTAATTCTTGTTGGGAAACCTTTAAATATGGACGGTACTGAAAGTGAAATTATGGATAAAGTTGATAAGTTTTTAACAAAACTAAAAAAAATTTCAAATGCGCAGTGTGAATATATTGATGAAAGACTAACTACTTTTGAGGCTAGAGAAATTCTTGGAGAAAATAAAGTTGAAGATGTTGACGCACATGCTGCAAAAATTTTAATAGATAGTTGGTTTGAGAGGAGCTCCTAATCTTGGCTATTTCATCTGCTTTTATAGACAGACTACTTGGTAATGTAAATATTATTGATGTTATTGGTAGACGGATTACTCTTGAAAGAAGAGGCGGGGCTTATTGGGCTAAATGTCCATTTCATGGATCTGGTGAAGAAAGGACGGCATCATTTAAAGTTTATGATCAAACTGGTACTTATCATTGTTTTAGTTGTAAAGAATCAGGAAATGCAATTCATTTTGTAAGAAAATTTGACGGTTTAGATTTTACAGAAGCTGTTGAGTTATTGGCTTCTCAAGTTGGCATGGAAGTACCAAAGTATGAGGCTAAAATTGATACCTCTAACGCATCAGAAATTAATAGTAGTGCACTTCAAGTTTTTTTTGATCAACTAAAATCTGACAAAGGGAAAAAAGCTGTTAATTATCTCAAGGAGAGAGGTATCTCAGGAGAAATTGCTAAGATCTTTTCAATCGGTTATGCAACAAGTTCAAAACCAACTTTGTATGAAAAACTATCCTCTAAATTTGAAGAAATTGACCTTGAAGAGTCTGGTCTTTTTGGAAAAAATGATAGTGGAGAATTTTACGATAGATTCAGAGACAGAGTTATGTTTCCAATTAAAAATATCAAAGGCGAATGTATAGCTTTTGGAGGAAGATTGCTTGAGGATAAAAAAGATCAAGCTAAATATCTCAATTCTCCAGAAACTAAGACATATAAAAAGAAATATGAGCTTTATGGTCTATATGAGTCTCGAGAAATTAATAAAAGACCAGATTCCTTGTTTCTTGTAGAAGGTTATATGGATGTAATAGGATTGTTCCAAAGTGGTATTAAAAACGCTGTAGCTTCTTCAGGCACTGCATTTACACAAGAGCAGTTTAGAAAAATCTTAAATTATACCAACACACTTTATATAGTTTTTGATGGTGATGAAGCAGGTCAAAAGGCCTCTTGGCGTGCTGTTGAAAATGCCTTACCCTTAATAAGAGAGGATACTAGAATTAATTTCATTTTTCTTGAGTCTGGTGAAGATCCTGATAGTTATGTCAGAAAGAATGGAAAAGAGGCCTTTTTAAATTTAGCAAAAAATTCTATGACCTTTTCAGATTATTTTTTAGATACAATTAAAAATCAAGATGATTTATCATCGATTGAAGGCAGATCAGTCGTTGCAAAATTTGCAATACCCTTAGTAAATAAAATTACAAATGCAACTTTAAAGGAAGCATATGTCAATGAAATTTCAAATATATGTGATTTAGATTTTGCAAAGCTTATAAAGGGTGAAAAAAAGAATATTGTTCCAACAGCAACTAGAGAGCAGAATACGGAAACAAAATCTTCAAGTGTATTGAGAAAATCTATATTAAATATATTCTTATCTCTCATTCAACATCCTAAGCTAGCAAGCAGTGGAGAGTTTAATCAAATAAGATCTAATTCAAGATTCTCTTTTTTAAATGAAGTTAAGGACATTTATATTCAAAATCAAGATATATCTGCATCAGTCTTAATGGAAAAAATAAGTAATGACAAAATTAAAAATATTTTTGGCGAAGCACTGGTTTCTGAAATAAAACTTTCTGAGTCTGATGCCAGCTCAATGTTAAAAGATTGCATTGATTTGATATCTCAAAACGAATCAGAAAGAGAAGAGGTATTAAAAGATAAATACAGCATGCAAGAACTTTCATCCGCTGAAAAAAGGGAATTACAACAAATTATTCTAAAAAAAGATAGAATGTCGCAGGAAGAAGCTGCTTTAATAAAAAATTTAAGCTCCAAATAGATTGATATATAATAATCTGCCCTTAAATAAAGCAGATAGAATAGAGGTACAACTAATAAGTGGATAAACTAAATCAAAAAGGTTCAAGAATAGCTGAGCTTATCGAAAAAGGTCGGGAGCAGGGCTATCTCACCTATTCTGATGTAAACGATCATCTTCCAGATGATATTTCTGATCCTGACCAGGTTGATGAAATAATCGGCATGATAAATGATCTTGGACTTCAGGTTCATGAAACTGCACCTGATGTTGATACCCTTATGTTGGCAGAGTCTGAAAACTCTGATGATATTGCCCTTGAACAAGCTGCTGAAGCACTTGCAGCAGTTGAAAATGAAACTGGTAGAACTACAGATCCTGTAAGAATGTATATGCGTGAAATGGGAACAGTAGATCTTCTAACGAGAGAAGGAGAGATTGAAATAGCCAAAAGGATCGAAGAGGGAATGAGAGATCTACTTAATGCAAGTGTGCTTTATCCAAAAACAGTTGAATATGTCCTACATTATTTTCAACTCGTAAAAGATGGTGAAAAGAAAATAAATGATTTCTTGACTGGATTTTTGGAAGAAATGGAAGAAGTTCCATCAGCAGGTCCGGGTAGCCAAAGAGCAAAAGAGGAGGCGGAAGCCGCCGAATCGTCTGATGAAGAAACGTCATCTGGTCCAGACATGAAAGAAGTTCAGAGAAGGATGACAAATCTGAAAAAACAATTTAACAAAACTTCTAAAGTAATAGAAAAGAAAGGACGTCATTCAAAAGAGGCAAATGCAGAATTTAAAAAACTTGGAGATATTTTTCAATTCTTAAAATTTAGTCCAAGAATGTTTGAAGATATAGCTGCGATAGCTAGACATGGATTAAATAGCTTAAGAGAAAAAGAAAAATTTATTCAAACAAAGTTGGTAAAAAATGCTCGTATACCGCGTAAAGACTTTCTTGAAATGTATCCTGAAAACTTAACCAAAGTTAGATGGGTTGATAGTTTAATGAAAGAGAAAAAGTACAAAAAGGATTTGTTAGAAAAAGTTAAACAAGATGTTGTGATAGCACAAAAAGATATTCTTGAACTCGAAAATTCTGTCGGTTTGAGCATAAAAGAGATCAAAGAAATTAATAGAAACATGTCTATGGGCGAAACTAAAATGAGAAGAGCCAAAAAAGACATGGTAGAAGCAAATTTAAGATTAGTGATTTCAATTGCTAAGAAATATACCAATAGAGGACTTCAGTTCTTAGACTTAATTCAAGAAGGCAATATTGGTTTAATGAAAGCAGTTGATAAGTTTGAGTATAGAAGGGGTTATAAGTTTTCGACTTATGCAACTTGGTGGATTAGACAGGCAATTACAAGATCAATTGCTGACCAAGCTAGAACAATCAGAATCCCCGTTCATATGATTGAGACCATCAATAAATTAAACAGAGTTTCTCGACAGATGATGCAAGATATGGGAAGAGAACCAACTCCAGAAGAGCTAAGCAAAGAACTTGATATGCCAGAGGATAAAGTAAGGAAAGTCCTGAAGATTGCAAAAGAACCAATTTCAACCGAAACACCAATTGGAGATGACGAAGACTCAAGCCTAGGTGATTTCATAGAAGATACAGTCATAGAATCTCCTCTAGAAAACGCAACAGAAGAAAGCTTACACTTTGCAACCGATGATGTGCTTGCATCACTTACGGCAAGAGAAGCAAAAGTTTTAAGAATGAGATTTGGTATTGGTATGAATACTGATCACACGCTTGAAGAGGTCGGTAAACAATTTGATGTTACAAGAGAGAGAATCAGACAAATTGAAGCTAAAGCTTTAAGAAAGCTAAGACATCCAAGTAGATCCAGTCATCTTAAGAGTTTCTTAGACGAGTAATTTATTTCCAGTTTCCCTTTCTCCCTGAAAGGTCCCAATGAATTCGACTCCACATTAATTCAATTCTTCTATCTATATATCTTTTAGCAAAAAAATTTGAATAATTAGGTAATGGAACAAAAGCTTGAGAACCTAATCCATCTATAATCTTAATTAAAATTTTTTCACTTTGATAATCTAAAACAAGATTATGAGGTATCAGATTTTTTGTTAGCACCAAATGATCCCTTAACCATTGTTCAAAGTCTTCAATTGAAGCTTTTATTTCTTCTGTTATACCTTCCCTAAATAGATAAGTTTCAAGAGTTTCTGCAATCGTATCACCATTTCTTATTAGTTCAGTCTCAGATGCAATTCCTATACTTGTTTCAGTCATTCCATACCATCTTGCAAGATGCAACCATAAATTAGGATCATCTTTTTTGAGTGCTTTTTGATCATATGCCTTTTGTTCTCTGAGATTATCATCAAAACTTTCAATCGATCTAAATCTCTTATACCAAGACTTATTATTTTTAATTTTGCTAGGTAGTCCTGGATGAACTACTTTTAAACATCTGCCTGGATTATCAGGATGAACAAAGCACATACGATTACCGCCTTCTGCAAAAGGCTTGATGCCATCAAGATTAATCATAATAAGATAATAACCTATTAGTATTATTTGAAAAGTTCTAAGACTTCCTTAATAAATTAATTCTTATATAATTACACGCTCTTTTGTTCTTTAGAACATTGGGCCTGTAGCTCAGTTGGTTAGAGCAGTGGACTCATAATCCATTGGTCGGAGGTTCGAGTCCTCCCGGGCCCACCAATTAAATGTTTTTAGTCACTACAAACCATACTTTGCATTTCCTCTCAACGCAAAATATAGACCACCTACATATAAACTGACATGAAGATAGTCCTTCAGAATTACATCCATAAAGCTGTTTGGCATCATTATCCATATAACTCCAGTAACAACACATGTCATAGTAATGCCACTAAATCTGGTAAGAAGATCAGCAAGATCGCTTATGATTCCCTTTGAAAACAATATACCAAAGATTCCTCCAACAATTAATCCAACAGCAGAACCAACTTCACCATATGCTACAAACCACCAAACAATATATGGTAATCCAAATGCCTCAGCTGTAACTTCATTAACTGGAAACTTACTAAGACCTTGTTGCAGAAACATCACAGAAAGAGGAATTCTTAACAAAAAAGTTGCAAAAGGAGCAGGAGCTTTTGGAATGCTCATTGATGAGCGAAAGGTGTTACTGAACATAATTTTTATGAAAAAGCGATTGAAAGTAAGTAAAAAGATCCTAGCATGAATCCCAGTGCAGATAACTGAACTAGGGTCGCAATTGCAACAAAATTAAGTTGTTTGTCAGCCCACCAGTCAAGTTCGTTTTCCTGCCATTGCTGAAATTCTAGAGATGTAGCTTTTTTCGTCATATAAACACCAGTTATTAAAAATATGTATATACATTCACAATTTTTATAACTATATATACAAATTATTTATATATTATCTTGAATAGATAATTTATTCAAATTTCTTTAAATATCAGATGACGAATTATTTGCTAAGAATTTACTTGAGCATATACCGCGCTTGTTCCATCTTTATAAAGAATTAAAACTTCATAAGGCATAAAACGATTTTCAACTTCCATTCCGGGTGATCCTAATGGCATTCCTGGTACAGAGAGACCAATTGCGTTTGGATGATCTTCAGAAAGAAATTGATTAATATATTTACTAGGTATATGACCTTCAAAAATATAACCATCGGTTGATACACCAGTGTGACATGATCTATATTTTGGTTTTATGTTATACATTTGTTTAATTTCTTCCATACTTTCATGATCTTGTGCATATGCTGTAATACCATTTTCTTGAAGATGCTTCATCCATTTTTTACAACAGCCACAGGTTGGTGTTTTGTGGACTAAAAGCATTTGCTGATTTCCAATGTCTTTATCGTTAGCATGAACCGAGCTTAATGACACAGTAAATAATAGGATAATTAAAAACGAGTATATTTTTTGCATAAATATATTTTATTATTTTTTAAATTAAATTGCTCTAATAATTATTTTTTTGCAACTTCTATAACTTTATCTTCTGCTTTTTAAAGCAATGTCTCCAAAGTACAGATCCTGATAATTAAAAACCTTTTCTAAAAGCAGATACTCATATTTTTCTTTCCAATCAAAATGAATTCCAAGATCATTATTTGAGGGCGGAGATATCTTTACAGAGACATCATAAATATCGCTAAGATCCCCTGGTAACTTTATGTTTTGAGCATAATGGAAATTATCTGTAATATTTATATGAGGAGTCAGTTGTGTTGTAATTAAATCTCCATTTTTATTTTTTATTGTTGCTGTAACATTCAAATATGGAATGAATCCACCAACTGGAGAACCTTGAGGACTTTCCTTATGCCAATTTATCAGCATCTCAATGTGAATATCCGTATTAGACTCTGCTAAATAATTTTCGACAGGATAAATAATATCTTTGGGAGCAGCTTCAAATGTTATTTTGATACCAGGATAAATAATTTCTTCACCAAATATCATTTCTTCACAACTTACATTTAATACATGTATAAGTGCAAATAAAAAGTAAAATTTTGAAGTACTGAAATTCACAAATTTATAATTCGAATGATCGATAATCTTTTGCTTGTTTAACCAAGGTTTTTCTATAGTCAAGCGCTTTAAATACTGGAGTGTCAAAAGAAATAAAGTAAATTTTTTCCTTTGACTTTACATAGTATCCGTCTATTGTTAATGCAATCATTAATGCTTTTTTATCCTTAATATCATGTTGAGCATGTAAGGCTGATTGGATAACGTTTGCATGATCATCATTCATGTGATCAATCATCATTTTTTCGTTCTTAGACCATTTTGGAGACTCGTCTTTCCAATTTTTAGGATTTATCCAAGCGATATCACCAAAACCACCAATCCATCTGACTCTTGAAATTTCAAGTTTATAAAATTTAAAGTCATGCATTGAAGAATATTTTTTACTTTCAGGTAAAAATTTTACGAACCTCTCCTGACAATCATCAAGATCATCTTTTGGAACTTTTTTTAAATCTCCCATTAGTGTCAATCTCGAGCTATTTTGCTTGTCGTATTCTGTATCAAGTTTAAACAGAGTTACACATGCCTTTGAATCATTTTTGAGATTTTTGGTGTGCTGTGCAATATCACTTGTATACATGAACAATGTTCTACTTTTGTCAGTTGCATATGTAATAAAACTTCCGAAGGGATATCCTTCATATTTTTTTGACATTGTTGAAAGAATAGCTGCATTTGTCGATCTATAGAGATTGACAGCATCTTGTTCATATTTTTTTCTGTTAAACATTGTTTAATAATAAGTTATAAAAAGTGGATCATCTTTGACTTTAATATCTATATTGTAAACACTTGATAAAATATTAGCTTCAAGGACCTCCTTAGGATCTCCAATCTTAACAATACTTCCATCATTTATTAAAACAATTTTATCTGAAAATTTAGCTGCTAAATTGAGATCATGCAGAACTAACATTACCCCAGCACCTTCTTTAGAAACATCTTTAACAATGTTGAGCAATTTTACTTCATATGTAAGATCTAAGTTTGCAGTGGGCTCATCTAGCAATAAATATTTTGGATCAGATGAGTCAGATGGTCGCCATAATTGCAATAATGTTCTGGCAAAGTGAATTCTTCTTTGTTCTCCTCCTGACAATGTATTAAAGTTCCTATCAATTAAATCAATGACACCACATTTTGTAACAACTTCCATAACAGCATTTTCAAATTCATCTGCATATGCGCTTTCTCCTCGATCAATCCAGCCCATTTCAATTATCTCTTTGACTGAAAAATCAAAGGCAACTTGTTGAAGTTGTGACATTACACTTCTTGTGAAAGCCCTCTCTTGAATATCAATCGCCATAATATTTTTTTGATCATAATAAATATTACCTTCACTTGGTTTTATATCACCTGCTAATGATTTAAGTAATGTAGACTTACCAGCACCGTTTGGTCCAATGACTGAAATGATTTCTCCCTGGTTAATATTTAATGAAACATCTTTGAGAATAGTCCTATTATTAAGTTCAATATTAATTGAATCAGCTCTTATGCTCATGATCTTTTAATTCGAAAAATTAGCCATAGAAAAAATGGCGATCCTATCGCACTTGTAATTAGACCAACTGGTAATTCGGCAGGTTGTATTAGAGTTCTCGATATCATATCAGCAGAAATCATTAAAGCTGCTCCAATAAATGCTGAGCCAGGTAGTAAATAATTATGATTAACACCTCCAAATAGTCTCACAAGGTGAGGCACTACTAGACCAACAAAGCCAATCATTCCAGACAAAGAAACGCTTGCTCCAACTGCAGCTGCACATGAAAATATTATTTTTAACTTTAATTTTTTTACATCCACACCAAGCCTATATGCCTCTGGTTCACCAAGCTGAATAAGGTCAAGATTTCTGGATACAGTCATCATAGACGAAACAGAAATTAGAATTATTATTATTGCAGGAATTAAAAGTGGCCATGTCACGCCACCAAAACTACCCATAGTCCAGAAAGTAAGACCCCTTAATTCTGCATCTGTACTTATAAATGTTAGAATTCCAATGCCAACACCTGCAATCGCATTTACTGCAATACCAACAAGAAGCATATAAGTAACACCTTGGTAACCAAATCCTTTGGTTAAAAGATAGAGCATCATAATTACTAACATTGCACCAGTTATAGCTCCCAACGGTAGCAAAAAAGATCCAAGCACAAAACCACTCAAGAATTGGGAACCGAGAACAATCACCAATGTTGCACCCAGGGCTGCCCCAGCAGAGACTCCAATCAAACCAGGATCAGCGAGAGGATTTCTAAACAACCCTTGCAGTGCAGCTCCTGAAATACCAAGACTTGCGCCAACCAGAGCAGCTAATATTACTCTTGGAAGCCTTATTTCTATCAAAACAATTTTTGTTAAATCAGACATTTCACCTGTGAAAAAATCGCTTATACCTATATTTATGCTTCCACTTATGCAGGCAAATATGAAACAAAATAGACTTATCAGAACAAATACATTTAATTTAAATATTTGTGATGAGGATATGAACGATCTTCGAATCTTTAGTGAGGCTAAAATACTACTCATTTTCTGAGAAATATTTCGATGCAACTTCTTTTGCCGATGAAATTGTTCTAGGCCCAAAGCCTAACATCGCCATGCCATCTAAAGCTATTATATTTTTATTTTTTGATGCTGGTGTAAATACCAAAGTTGGATGTTGTCCAAGTTTTTCAACAGTTTTAAATGAAGACAAACCTCTATTAGATATGATTATAAAATCAGGACTTGCTTCGATGATAGACTCAGTTGAGACTGGTTTCCAACCCTCAAATGAATTCATTACATTTACTCCACCTGTCATTTTTATAAAACCATCAGCAGAAGTCCCGCGTCCTCCAACAGTTGGCGAACCGCTCTCCATTCCAAGAATAAACATTACTTTTTTTGGATTTAAATTTTTACTCACCATGTCTTCTAAATCTTTTACATCATTTATCAAAGATTCAAGTATTGTATTTTTATCAAGTTCGGGCATGCCTAATATGTCCGCAACACATTTTACTTTTTGAATAATTCCATCGGCAGTATTTTCTTCGGGAATTATTTTAATTTCGATACCAACCCTTGCAAGTTGCTCCATGACAGCTGCAGGACCCATATCATCCTCACCTAATATCAAAGAGGGAGATAGTGATAATACACCCTCTGCTGAAAGAGCTCTTACATATCCTATTGAGGGTAGTGATTTTGCTTGAAGTGGAAAATTCGAGGTTATATCTACTGCTATAAGTTTATCTTCTTGACCAAGTGCATATATTATTTCTGTGATTGAGCCTCCTGCTACAGTAATACTAGAAGGATCAGAAGCCTTATTACATTCATTTGCAGAAACTGAGCAAAATGACATAAAAAGACTTAAATACAGGTAATTTTTATAAAATTTATATATATCCATAATTGATTTTTTTTGTGAACTAAATGATAATCATTCTCATTCTCATTTAATGTTTATAAAAATACAAGGATAAATTATGAAATATTTAAAAACAATGATGATTTTGGGGGTATTTTTTGCATTTTTTGATGTCTATTCTCAAGACGAAAATGAAGAGATTGAAGAAGTTGTAACTGTAAGTGCGAAACAGCCAGTTCCAATAGATGAAGTTGTTGGATCAGTGGCTTTAATATCTCTTGATGAAATTGAGTCAAGAATGGTATCAGACGTATCTCAATTGCTTGAAAATACTATTGGCGTAACAGTACCAAAAGATATTTCATCAGGTAGGGCTAGAAATTCAGATATTGTTATAAGAGGTGTTGGTAACAACAGGGTCAACATTTTTATAGATGGTTTTAGAACTGGAGATGCCTATCAAAGTGGTGGTTATGGAAGAGATCTGGTAGATACTGAACTTTTGAAAAGAGTTGAGATTCTAAAAGGTCCTAGTTCTTCTCTGTATGGATCAGATGGCTTAGCAGGAACAATATCCTATACAACCAAGGATGCGTCTGACTTTGTGGATGACTCTAATAAATATCTTTCTCTTACTTTAAGCAATCAAGAAGTAAACAGTCTGAAGAAGACCACTGTTCTCGGAGCAGCAGTATTTAATAATGTTGAAACTATGATCCAATTGAGTGGCAGAGAAATGAAAGAAATGGAAGTTCATGATGATGCAACTGAAACTTTAAATCCGATGGATGGTGAACAAGATAGTGTTCTAGCAAAATTTAAAGTAACACTTCAAAATGGTTCATCTGTAAATCTAACATTCGATAATCAGGAATTAGATTCAAAGTACAATTTACTTACTGATTTAGGTATGGGTTTTAGTGCTGCAAACATGCAAATGGAAAATGTTTCTTCGTCTGCAGGTCTAGATAATTTAACTAGAGAAAGAATTTCTTTAACTTATGAATTTTCAGGAAGTAACTCTCTATTTGATAGCGGTGTAATTAGATCGTTCTCCCAGACCACAGATCAGAGAACTACAACATCAAAAAGTAAAGCGATTGTTACTTTTGGACGATTTGGACCATCATTTACTCCTACGTCTGAAACAAGTGACTATGATTTCAATCAAGAGGTAAGCGGATTCTCAATTGAAATGATAAAAGTCCTTGGCAGACATAATATTGTTTATGGTCTTGAAAGTGAAACAGCTGAATACTCTAGGAACAATGATAAGACTGAGGTTAATCTGGTGACTGGATCAATCAATAAGATCCTTGCTAATACTTTATATCCTCATAAACGTTTTCCTGATAGTGAAGTAACAAGAGAAGCAATCTTCGTAAATGATAGAGTTTATTTAAATGATAAGACAACTTTAGTTTTAGGCGCTCGTTATGATTCTTATGATCAAAAAGCAAAATCAGATGCACTACACGCAAGAAATAATGTTTTTGGGCACGAAGTAAAACCAAGAAGCGATAGCGAAGTTTCTATAAAAGTAGGTTTAATTAGAGATCTTTATGAGGATATGTCTTTATTCTTGCAATATGCTGAGGGATATAGGAATCCAAATTTTGATGAAGCTTACAACACGTATACTAACCTGGCTCAAATGTATACCATAATTCCGAATCCAGATATTACTGCCGAAACAAGTGAAGGCTTTGAAATTGGATTAAGAGGATCATTAAGTAACACCTCGTGGTCAATTGCTTACTATAAAAATGACTATAAAGATTTTATTGCATATGAGTATCTATTCCCACCAATTCAGGGAGTTCTTCAAGTTCAATATCAAAATCTAGGCTCTGTAGAGACTGATGGAATTGAATTTGAATCTAAAACTGCATTCAGTGATAATTTTTCTGCTTCTATTGGAGTGAGCTTAAATGACGGCAAAGAAGATGATGATTATTTAAACTCTCTATCACCTGATCATGCAAAAATTGCATTATCTTGGATATCAGATAATGGAAAATTCAGATGGAACACAAGCTCAACTTTAATGGAATCGAGTCGTTCAAATTTAAGTCCAGTTTGTGGAAGAAGTGGTCAATGTTTACCAGCTCAGGCTGCACCGGGTCGGGTAACATTAGATACTTATTTAAGTTTTGATATAACTCCTAAACTTAACTTTAAGTTTGGTGTAAGAAATCTTACAAATGTTAAATATTGGGATTATCCTACAATTGCTGGACAAGCTGCAGGAACTGCTGATGAATATCTGATGCCGGGGACAAATACAAATTTTTCTGTAAGATATAGCTTGTAAATAAGCACTTTAAAAGGCCGTTTTTATTAATCTAAAACCGGCCTTTTTTCTTTTGAAAAAAACGATTTACAAACTTTAAAAAATGTCGTTTAATCAATGTAGTTTTTATATTTGTCATCTATCTTTAGAGGGGGAAACATGACACATCCAAATCATCCAAGTGTAGATCAAAGCGACCGGGTAGTTCCTTACAACCTTAGACAAAGTGGAAGAACACCTACAGAGTTGCTCATTTCAACTAGAGTAAGAAAGTCACCTTTTTGGCATTTGTCTCATGAAGCAGGTTGTTGGAGGGCTACAATTTATAATCGAATTTATCATCCAAGAGGTTATGTGAAGCCTGAAGATGGTGGAGCGATGGTAGAGTATGATGCCTTAGTAAATCGAGTCACAATGTGGAATGTTGCAGTTGAAAGGCAAATAAGAGTAAAGGGCCCGGATGCTGAAGCTTTTACGGATTTTGTTATTACAAGAGATGCAACAAAAATAGAGCCTATGCATGGTAAATATGCCATTCTGTGCAATGACAAAGGTGGAATCTTAAATGATCCAGTTTTGTTAAGATTATCTGAAGATGAGTTTTGGTTTTCAATATCCGATAGCGATCTATTGCTTTGGCTCCAAGGTGTAAATGTTGCAAAAAACTTTGATGTTGTTATTGATGAGATCGATGTATGTCCTCTTCAAATTCAAGGTCCTCTTTCTGAGGATTTAATGGCAAAACTTGCTGGTGAAGAGTTAAGAGACGTACCATATTATGGGTTGATGAAAGCAAAAATTGGAGGTGCAGATACCGTTATCAGTCAAACAGGATTTACAGGTGAGAAGGGCTATGAGATTTATGTTATTGATGCTCATGAAAATGCTGAAAAAGTATGGAATGAAGTTCTTGAGGCTGGAGAGGAATTTGGTTTGATGGTTATAGCTCCAGCTCATCATAGAAGAATAGCAGCTGGAATTTTATCATGGGGCCAAGATTTAGATCATGAAACATCACCTTTTCAAGTTAATCTTGCATATCAGGTTCCAAGAAATAAAAAAGCAGACTATATCGGAAAAGAGGAGCTTGAGCGACAGCGAGAAGTCATAGATTCTGGAAATTTCCCTTTTAAAATGAAAATGGTAGGAATTACACTTGGCGGAAAAGAAATAACAGATTATGCACCTGATTTTTGGTTGATAGCTGACTCGGATGGTAAGGACGTTGGGTACATTACATCTCCATGGTGGTCTCCAGAATTAGAAACTAATATCGCACTTGCTTGGGTTCCTTGGACCTTGTCCGACGTTGGGACAAAACTTCAGGTAAAACTGCCTGATGAGTATGCTAAGGAATCTGGAGTTCCTGTTGAAGCAGAAGTGGTTGAAGTGCCATTTAGGGAATCCGTTAATCCTAATAAAAGAGAAGTACAAAAAGAAAAGGGACTAGATTACGCTGATTAATATTGATCAAAATTTGATTCAAAAATCACTTCTAGTATTTATCGATGTAGAGTCTTTACAAAAGTCTGAAAAACTTGAAAATGGTTTTTCCGAATTTCTTAGTCTTGTTGACTCGTCTGGAGCCAAGATTTTAGATTCTCTAAAATTTAAACAAAAAATTCCAGTAGCAAATAATTTTATATCAGAAGGACATCTTGAAAAAATCAAAAATAAACTCTCATATTATGATGTTGACTTAATAATACTAAATCATCAATTAACAGCATCGCAAACTAGAAATCTTGAAAGATTTTTCAATAAAAGAGTAATCGATAAGACTGAATTAATTTTAGATATTTTTGCTACAAGAGCTTCATCGCACATAGGCAAGCTTCAGGTTGAATTAGCCCAACTAAAACACCTATCAACAAGATTAATTCGTGGGTGGACTCACCTTGAAAGACAAAAAGGAGGTATCGGACTTAGAGGTCCTGGTGAAACTCAGCTGGAAACAGATAGGCGTTTAATTGGAAAAAGAATCAAAAGACTAAATGTAAGACTTGATAAAGCGCATAAGCAAAAAGAATTAAATAGGTATTCAAGAAAAAAAAGCAGAAATAAGCTCGTTGCATTAGTTGGTTATACCAATGCAGGAAAAACTACCCTTTTTAATAAGCTTACGGAAAGTAATCAATTTGCTGAAGATAAACTATTTGCAACTCTTGATTCTGTAACTAGAAAAAATGTTAATCCTCAACACGGACCAATTTTATTTTCTGACACAGTCGGATTTATATCTGATCTTCCTACACAACTTATTGAATCTTTCAAAGCAACACTTGATGAGCTTAAATCAGCTGATCTTCTTCTGCATGTTTTAGATATTTCTGATTCAGATTACAAAGTAAAATTTAGCGAAGTAAATAAAATCCTTGATGATTTATCTCTGACATCTATCCCTCAAATTGTAGTGAATAATAAATGTGATTTAGTTTGTATTAAAAAAATAAATTCACTTAAAAAAAGAAATCATAATCAGGTATTTATATCTGCATCTGCAGAAAATCAAAATGAGTATGAAGAGTTGAGAACCTCAATAAATGAAGTTTTGTTTAAAGGAGTCTTTCAAGGTTGGGTTTCGATAGAGAATAGTATGGGAAATATAAGGTCTCTTTTATTTGATTTAGGATGTGTTAAAGAAGAAACAGTTTCACCTAATGGAACAATGTTTGCCAATATAACGATTGGCAATGATGAATTAGATAAATTTATTAACCTTAAAGGTTTTGAAGTTTGCCATGATGAGGATATACTTTTTGAGAATACAAATACTTAATAATACTTAATATGAAAAATCTAGATAACATACTCGAGTCTATCGCAAAAAACTTGATGCCAATAACACCATGGCTACTGAGACTTGGACTTGGCACATCATTTATTCTTCATGGAATTGGCAAGTTTCCTTTGCCGCCTGAGAGAATGGTTACTTGGTTTGAAAGTATGGGATATATGTATCCGGAGATAGTTACAAGTATGGTTGCAGTAGGAGAGGTAGCAGCTGGCGCAGGAATAATATTAGGTGGATTAGTAAGTGGTCATGTTGGTAATCTGATTACAAGATTATCCGGTGGCGCAGTTGTAATTATTATGATTGGTGCAATTTTAATTGCGCATTCTGACTGGCTCATTACAAAAAAGCTCTTCATGAGTGAGCAAATATTCCTATTAATACTTGGATTGTTTTTTGCGATAAAAGGCAATAATAAGTAACAGAAAAAACATCTGAATAATTAATTTATTTTTCAATAGAGAATTATTTATATTTTTATTAAAAAGTAGTTGCAAATCTAAATGAGAATCATTATCATTCTCATTTATGAAAGCTACTTTATTGGTCATTCCCCTAAAAGTGTGCAGTTTTATTGATTTTTAGTAATCAAAAATCTTTAGGCGAAAAAAAGTAGCTTTCACTTTAATTTATGAGGATAAATATGAATAAGATAATAAATAGATTTTTTGATGATATATCCCCGATATTTATGATCGGTGTTTTATTAATTTCATCATATTTTATAAGTGCACAAGATGAAGAAGTTGAAGAAGTTATTGTAAAAGGTAACGTTTTGCAAACTGATCAAGTCACTGCACTTAAGACTCCAGTTCCAATTTTAGATGTTCCTCAAACTGTCTCTATAGTTACAGATGATGACATTCGGAAACAAGGATTCAGAGAAATAGGTGATATTGTTAGGTACACACCAGGTGTGAATACATCTCAGGGTGAGGGTCACCGTGATGCTGTTGTATTCAGAGGTGTGAGATCTACTGCTGATTTCTTCCAAGATGGAAATAGAGATGATGTTCAATACTATCGTTCACTATATAACGTAGAGCAGGTTGAGATTCTAAGAGGGCCGAATGCTCTTTTATTTGGAAGAGGCGGAACAGGTGGAATAATCAATAGAGTTTCAAAGAAGGCAACATTAGGTGAAACATTTGGTTCTGTTGATTTTGGTCTTGATAGCTTTGGAGCAAATGATATAGCAGTTGACTACAACACTGGAACAAGTGGTGATAGCGCAGTTAGAATAATGTTACATAGTGATTCTTTAGAAAATCATAGAGATCATTATGATGGCACTAGATTAGGATTTAATCCAACAATTAAAATCAAAATGAATGAGAGCACTACTCTAGATTTATCATACGAGTATGCTGATCATGAAAGATACATTGATAGAGGTATTCCTACTGAAAATGGTGAGCCTGTTGAAAGATTTGAAAAGATTACTTTTGGTGGCGATGATAATTTAACAACACTTAAAGCTAATATCCTCAGAGCAACTTTAAGTAAGGTTTTTTCTGACACAAGAAAAGGAAACTTATCCATAGTATCAAGTGACTTCGAAAAAATGTACAAGAATTATTATGCATCTGGCTACACCGCTGGTGCCACTGTTGTAACAATGGATGGATATCTAGATCCAACTGAACGTGAAAATACAATAATTTCTGGGAACATTGTAAATGAAGTTGGAAATCACACCTTGTTAGTTGGTGTTGAGCTTATAGATACCACAAATGAAAACTTTAGATACAACACTTTTTGGTCTACAACTAGTGATGATAACGAAGTATTCAATATTACTAGACCAATGGATTTTTCAGTAAATTCTGCAGGTGTTGCCACAAGCAACAACTATACAGCTGATCTGAAAAGTAAGACCAAGTCAGATATTGATGTAACCTCTTTCTTCATTCAAGATCAGATCGATGTATCAGACAAATTAAAGTTGATGATTGGTGGACGACATGATTCATTTGATATCACAGTAACAGATGTTAAAGCAGGGTCAGCAGCAGCAAGAAAAGATACGAAATTTTCTCCAAGAGCTGGTGTAATATTTAAACCACAAGATAATATTTCTTGGTACTACAGTTACAGTGAGAGTTTCTTACCAAGATCTGGAGAACAATACAAAAAATTGACTGCATCAGCAGCTGCACTAGATCCAGATGTATACGAAAGTAGTGAAGTAGGAGTGAAATGGGCAATCTCTGATGACCTAAGCTTTACTGCTGCATACTTTGATAGTGAGCAGACTATTGCTACAAGAGATGATACTGGTGAAAGTGCTGAAATTGTAGGTTTGCAAGTTGATGGTATTGAGCTTGAGCTTAAAGGTAAAGTTAACGACAACATGAATGTTGTTCTTGGCTATACAGACATGGATGGTAAAACTAGTTCAGGTGGACAACCAAGAGAAATTCCTGATAGTACTCTAACATTGTGGGCAACTTACCAAGTGAGTGACCAACTTGGATGGGGACTTGGAGTAATGAAAGTTGGAGAATCAAACATTAGTAACAATAAACCATCATTAGTTTTACCTTCTTACACAAGAGTAGACTTTAGTGTTTACTATGATGTATCTGATGACTTAACGGTGCGTTTGAATGCAGAAAATTTAACAGACGAGTTATATTTCCCTCATTCACATAGTACTCATCAAGCATCGGTTGGTGAGCCTATGAATGTTCGTTTATCACTAACTAGAAAATTTTAGGCGAATTTTTGGGAGAGGGGTGTAGTACATACCCCTAAAATCTGAGGGGCAATTTAATTGCCCCTTTTTTTAAAATAAGTAAAATGACATCATGAGAAAGTTTTTACAATATGACGATACCCAAGTAATTAAATATGACAGTTTAATTCTTGCTGTCATATATACAATTGGTCACATTCTAATTGCAATGACCTGTAACAGAATAATTACAGGCGCAACTTTGGATATGGCTGCAGCAGATGCATTTATTGAGCCAATAATAAATGGTTTTTGGTTCTACTTTCTTCTTGTTTATTTAAAAAGCTTTGTTGAAAAACAAATAAGCAAGAAAACTATAACTTTTATTTCTAATGCGAAGCTGGGGATATATCTCGCAATCATTTATACACTCGGTCATATTCTTATAGCAATGACATGCAATAGATTATTGACAGGGGCGCCTTTAAATTTAGCCGCAATAGATGCAATTGTTGAGCCTTTAATTAACGGTTTCTGGTTCTATTTGCTTTTTGAAGTATTCAATAAATACAAATCAAAAACAAAAGCTTTTTCAGGTAAGAGTGATAAAAGTCCTGCACCTGCTGGATATCAAGAAAATAAACTTGCTCCAGTTAACAACAAAAAGAATATAGATTAACTCTACAAAAATACTTTCATTACAGTACAATATCTCAACCTTATGTGGGGCTATAGCTCAGCTGGGAGAGCACCTGCTTTGCAAGCAGGGGGTCCGCGGTTCGATCCCGCGTAGCTCCACCACTTAATATCAACCTTCTATACTTTTTTTTTGATTTTTTTAGTAGTATATTTATAAGATATATCTTTTTTAAATTGCACATTATTAAGGAGAGTCAAATATGACTGATAAAGTAGAGGGTAAATGCCCTGTAATGCATGGAGCGATGACTACTCATAGCTCAACTGGGACATCCAACAAAGATTGGTGGCCTAATCAATTAAATTTAAATATTTTGCATCAGCATGATAGTAAGTCAAATCCTATGGATGATGATTATGATTATAGAAAGGAATTTTCAAAGATTGATTATGATGCATTAAAAAAAGATCTTAATGATCTAATGACAGATTCACAAGACTGGTGGCCTGCAGATTATGGTCATTATGGTCCATTTTTCATTAGAATGACTTGGCATGCGGCTGGAACATATAGAAACACTGATGGCAGAGGTGGAGGTGGAACAGGTGCACAAAGATTTGCTCCATTAAATAGTTGGCCTGATAATGGTAATCTTGATAAAGCAAGAAGATTGCTTTGGCCAATAAAACAAAAGTATGGAAAACAAATAAGCTGGGCAGATTTATTAATTCTTGCAGGTAACGTTGCAATTGAATCAATGGGTGGAACCACCTTTGGATATAGTGGTGGTAGACCAGATATCTGGGGACCAGAAGAAGATATTCACTGGGGAGTTGAATCTGAATGGCTTGAAAACAAAAGATATAAAGGCGAGAGAGAATTAGATAATCCTCTTGCTGCTGTGCAGATGGGGTTAATATATGTTAATCCTCAAGGTCCTGATGGAAATCCTGATCCTCTAGCTAGTGCGCATGATATTCGAGAAACTTTTGGTCGAATGGCTATGAATGATGAGGAAACTGTTGCTCTAGTAGCAGGTGGTCATACTTTTGGTAAAGCTCATGGAGCTGGTGCAGAAGATCACGTTCAATCAGAGCCAGAAGGCGCTCCTCTTGAAGAAATGGGTTTTGGATGGACTAGTACTTATGGATCTGGCATTGGTAGTGACACAATTACTAGTGGTATTGAAGGTGCATGGACAGCGAACCCTACTCAATGGGATAACGGCTATTTTGATTTGTTATTTGGTTACGAATGGAAACTAACAAAAAGTCCAGCAGGAGCTCACATATGGCATGCTGTTGATCAAACAGAAGAAGATATGGCTCCAGATGCCGAAGATGCATCAAAAAAAGTTCCAACTATGATGACAACTGCTGATATGGCGCTTAAAGTTGATCCAAGTTATAACAAAATTTCAAAAAGGTTTCACGAGAATCCTGACGAATTTGCTGATGCATTTGCAAGAGCTTGGTTTAAGCTACTGCACAGAGATATGGGACCTAAATCAAGATACATGGGCCCAGAAGTGCCTCAAGAGGAGTTGATTTGGCAAGATCCAGTCCCTAATGGTAACTCTGACTATGACATAGAAAAAGTTAAAACGATGATTTCTGATGCAGGATTATCTATTCAAGAAATGGTAGAAACTGCCTGGGCTAGCGCATCTACTTTCAGAGGTTCAGACATGCGTGGTGGGGCGAATGGTGCAAGAATTAGACTTGCTCCCCAAAAAGATTGGGAAGCAAATAATCCTTCACAACTAAGCAAAATTCTTGAAATATATGAAAATATTGCAAATGAAACAGGAGCTTCAATTGCTGACGTAATTGTGTTGGCGGGTAATTTGGCAATCGAAATGGCTTCAGGAGTTGAGGTGCCATTTACACCAGGAAGAGGTGACGCTTCACAAGATCAAACAGACATTGAATCCTTTGCAGTACTTGAACCTAAGTCAGATGCATTTAGGAATTTTCATGCAAATGGAGTAAACACACCACCAGAAGAAATAATGTTGGATAAAGCACAACTTCTTGGCATAACAGCTCCAGAAATGACCGTTCTAGTTGGAGGTATGAGATCGATGGGCATTAGTTCTAATGGCTATGGTTTATTTACCGATAACAAAAATAAACTTACAAATGATTATTTTAAAACTTTATTAGATATGTCTGTTCAATGGAAGCCAAATGGCACAGGCAATTCATATGAAGCTTTTGACAGAAAAACTGGAGAAAAGGTTAGAACAGCATCGAGATCTGATTTGGTCTTTGGATCTAATTCACAGTTAAGAGCAATTGTTGAGGTCTATGCTGAAGATGATTCAAGTGAAAAATTTGTTGGTGACTTTATATCTGCATGGAATAAAGTAATGAATGCTGACAGATTTGATATCCAGTAATCTATTTAGATTTAATTAAACTCATATTTTGTATTGATTGTGTTGAATATAACGCAATCACTGCAATTAAGTTAAGGCAAAGCTGAGCAAGCAGTAACTTTGTAGACACCAATTCAAAATTTAAAAATTCAAAATAGTAAATTCCAACTATTGTAAAAAACGAAAAGAACAAAATTAAACGATATGCTTTCGTTTTTGCTTGCATCAGATAACCTGTTAACGTTGAGAGGGCAAGTATTATCAAGCCAAAGAATACTACTTCTGAATATTGATGCTTAGATAAAAATGCAAGTATATATCCTGAAACACCGATCGTAAAAAGCATCTGCAAAAAACTAAAAACCTTAACATCAGAGGTAATCTCAGGATTAAACTTTTTATAAAATGCATCTGGATCTTTATCTTCAATACAGTCATCAGGCCTCCAATAAGTTTCAGAAAACCATACTTTTATCTTGTCTTTCCATGATTTAGTTTTGATTGTATCTTTAATCATTATTGAGAATACTTGGAAATTAGCCCATAGCGGACTCCAACTGTTTAGTGGAGTTGCTGTTCCATAAACTGGTTGTAAGTCAGCTCTTTGAGGTGTGTATGTACCAAACATTCTATCCCAAATAATAAATACTCCACCATAGTTCGCGTCAATATATTCTTTATTTTTAGCATGATGAATCCTATGATTCATTGGAGTTATAAATATTTTTTCAAGAAATCCAAGATGACCAATATGTTCTGTATGCACCCAGAATTGATAAACTAAATTAATACCAGCGACTGTGATAAATACTTCCACAGGAACTCCTAATATTATCATCGGCATGTAGAAAATCCATTTCCAAAGCCAGCCTGTGCTTGTTTGTCTTAGAGCTGTAGCTAAATTGTAATCTTCACCATGATGATGAACGCTGTGAGTTGCCCATAAAATCTTTATTTCATGGTGCATTCTATGCATCCAATAATATGAAAGATCATAAAGTAAGAAAGCTATGATCCATGTAAAAGGGTTTTTTATAGATAATAGTTCTAAATTTAAGTGTGAGCTTATGTAAATGAATATAACACTTTGAACACCAAGATTAAGCATGGTTGGAAATCTGCTTATCATGCCGATTGTTATGCTTGTAATAGTGTCGTTTAAACGATAGGTATTTTTACCTACATATTTACCGTAAAAATATTCAATTATTATTAATAAAAAGAATATTGGTACAGCGAATGTTATTATTACCGATTTATCAGTTACAACTTCCATATATATACGATTATATTAAAATTTAGACTTTTTTGTTTCAATAAGCTTTAACGCACCGATTACAGTACCATATTCTCTATTATCTTCAAAGAGTCCTTTTATATTTGCTAATTTGAGTCTTTCTGAAATTGAATTTTTTACTACTTTGTTTAACGAAACTCTACCTAGAAAATGAATTTTGTTTATCCCAAATAATCCAGCATTCAGATAACCAATTGTTCCAATAATTTCTCCAACCATATTTAAAATCGCATGACTCATGTCTTCTTTCGAAAAAACATTGGTATTTTTTAACTTAGCAAAATTTGATGCAGTAACATTAGAATTTAAGACACCAATTTCATTAACTACGTCACCAATTAATAGATCTATATTTTTCCTATTGCCTTTTAATGCTAGATCTGTCATTTCCTCTAAAGAGCAGAAATCAAGGATTGCTTTAGATAATCCAGAAATAGTACCACCTCCAACAGCAATTCCACCAACATATGAAAATTGATCATCTTGATGATAAATGCATGCAGTGCCGGTGCCACAACTTAAGGTTATAAAGGGGTCATTTTCTATTTTATATATTTCTTTTGTTCCATATCCAATAGCATCGATTTCACTGATTTTTGTTATATTAACTCCTTTGTATGATTCATCTAACTCATTTGATTTACCACCTGTTACTACTATTTGACTAATTTCAGTAATATCTATGTCAATTAAACTTATAATTTCATCTATAAAGCTCTCATTTGCATTTTTTGATGGTATTGAAAAAAATTTATATTGAGATTTATTAAAAAGTGCTATGTCGGTATTGGTAATACCAAAATCTATCGCAACAATCATATTATCTAGATTTTTTAATCTGATGCACTTTCATGCCAAGTCATAGGTACTTGTTGTTGAGGATTAAATACTCTTGGCCCAACTTCTGGATAAGCTTTAGATGCTGCAGATATTTCATCAGCACTTAGAAATTCACTTGGCACTAATCTAAAAACATCTAGCCCTCTTGTAATTTCTGTTCCATAAATAAAACCTTCATAAAAATAAGTAGACCAATACCCACCAGTTATTAGAATATCCTCTAAGATTGGCCCTCTATCAAAATATGCTATTTCAACCGGATTAGATGAATCAGTAAAATCAATTATAGAGATTCCACCCTGATACCACGCTTGAACAAAGATATCTCTGTTAGGAATAGGAATAATCGACCCATTATGTGCCACACAATTCTCAGTCTCTAACTGAGGCGCAGGCATTTTATAATGACTCTTGAAGATTAATTTATTATCAACAATATCGTATATAGCGTCAGCACCCCAATCTAATGGATCCCATGCTCTACATCTTGCTCGGCCACCGCCACCCCATTCATCCGTGAAGATAACTTTAGTACCATCATTATTAAAAGTTGCAGAATGCCAATAAGCAAAACCTACGTCTGTTACAACATCCAGCCTCTCAGGATTATAAGGATCAGAAATATCAAATAATATTCCATTTCCAGAACATGCGCCTGCAGCAATGTTAGCAGATGGGAAAACTGTAATGTCATGACATTGGTTAGTTGTATTTGTATCTTGAGTATCATCACCATGATCTCCACCACGCCAAAGACCTGCAACATTACCTGTCTTCAGATCCATAAAAACTCTAGGACTTTTCACTATTCTTGAATCTGAAGGATTGTCAATAGGTATCTCAATTACATCAATTGAGAAGTAAGATGAGCCTCCACCATCCCAACCGAAACACTCAGCCTTTTCCTCATTATCTCTAACTCGACCAGTTCCTGAGTTATAAACAATAATTTTGTTATCTTTTGTTGTAGAAACGACTGAATGTGTATGAGAACCTCTACAAGTCTGAACAGCTCCGACTTGTTTTGGTCTCGATAAATTTGATACATCAAAAATTCTGATACCTCTAAATCTTTCAGGACTAGAATCACTGTTTATACCCTCCAATCCACAATCAAGTCTGCTCCTATTTTCTTCAACAGACATAATTAGGAGATCTCCAACAATTGAAACATCCCCTTGGCCTCCAGGACAGACCACTGATGAGATAAGGTTTGGAATGCCGTCTTTGTCTAATTCGTATATGTTAAATCCATGATAACTTCCAGCTATAAGGATATTATCTTTAAAAGCCATATCGGTATTAGCAAAAGACAGCATTGGAGATCTTAATGATCTAGAAATTTCAGCAGTTGTTTT
This sequence comes from uncultured SAR86 cluster bacterium, assembly GCA_902628085.1. Classification (GTDB taxonomy): domain Bacteria; phylum Pseudomonadota; class Gammaproteobacteria; order Magnimaribacterales; family D2472; genus SAR86A. Next base: position 63,600 of record CACOLO010000003.1, on the reverse strand, counting down.
ATTTTCATTATCTTCAGTAAGATCTTCCGAACCTTTTGCAGCAGGATTCTCTGGATCGAAGAAACCAGTTGGCTTTTTCAATGATGTTATTAATTCCATATTTAAGATAGCTTCTTCAGCAATATACAAACCACCAGCTAAGCCAGCTCTTGGGTCGTCAGATAAATTTGTGAGCAAAGTATTCATTCTTTCTATCTCAACGCCTTGATCATTAATTAGGTCAGAAACAAATTCATTCAACACTGGATCATAGGTATTACCTGGATATTTTTTTAATTCTTCAACCATTTCAAGAGCTCCATCATGATGATTAATCATTAGTTGAAGAAATAATCGATCAAAATCAGTGCTTTTTGAGCTATCTAAATCACTTAACTGTTTAGGAGTTGCCATACCAACCATGTTTACATGTTTATGCATCATGTTATGCGAATGATGCATTTGATGATTTTCTAACTTATTATCTTGAAATTCGTCCCTATCCTTGAGCCAACTTTCCATAAAATTAATTTCATCTTTTTGCGACGCGTCTATTCTGCTTGCTAGATCTAATATTGACTTATTGTTTGTTCTTTCATCAGCCATTTCTGACATTACTATTGCTTGTTCATGATGAACAATCATTCCTTGAAGAAAATCTACATCAGCTTTTATATAGGATGTATTTGCTATATTGGTTGCCTCAGATGCATCGAGCACTTTAGATGATTTACCAGGCGCACCTGGCTGAATGATTGGAGCACTATTATCTGCATTTATAAATAAGGAAATATTTAAGGAAATAACAGTGGTTAAAAGGTATACATATTTATTAGTTATTTTTTTCATAATTTATTTATCCGTTTGTTCATCATTTACTTCTTCTGACTCACCCTCAATGATATTGCCTGGTTCATTATTACCAAATCTATTAATTCTGTCTGATCTATTAAGTTGTTTAGATGAAGCTTTAACTTTAGCAAGTTTAAAAAAAGCGTAAAGTGAAATAATGGCAATAAGAGCAAAAAAAATTGAATTCAAAATTTTACCTGCTTCTAATTTTGGCCAATAGTCTCAATATTTCTAGGTATAACCAAATGAGTGTCACCATAAGACTGAAGGCGCCGTACCATTCCATGTATTTTGGCAATCCTTTTTCAGCACCTTCTTCAATAAAGTCAAAATCTAAAACAAGACTTAATGCTGCAACTCCAACTATGATAAAAGATATGCCTATACTCATTGGAGAATTTGAAGTTATAAAGTTAAGAGTCGAACCAAAAAAGCTCATAATAAAATTGACAAGATACAAAAGAAATATTCCACCAATTGCTGATACAAGCATTAGTCTAAAATTTTGAGTTGGCAATATAAGACCACTTTTATAACAAAATAAAAGTGATGTTAGTATCCCAAAAGTAAGCGCAAGTGCTTGTATGGCGATACCTGGATACTGTGACTCAAAGACGAGAGATATTCCTCCAAGAAAAATACCTTGACTTAAAGCATAAAGAGGAGCCGTAGAACCTGCTTTTGCAGGACTTCTAAAGATCGTGACCATTGCTAAAACGAATCCTATTAACATCGCTGGAAACATAAGTTGTGGAATGTTCCATCCGATAAAAGCACCCCCAAAACAAAGCGATAAAAGAATACCTGTTTTATTTACCGCTCCATCAAGCGTCATTCTTTCAGATATTGGAATATCTCCATAAGAAGTTCCAAAATTTCTTGTGAAAGCAGGATTTGCAGATCTTCCGAATCTATTTATTGCAGCATGTTTTGACATTAAAGACTCCTTTATAAGGTTATATACAATTTAGGTATGGCCAGAATAAAAAATTTAAAGTTATAAAGATGTTGGTATTTGACCAAATTTCTCAAGTGGTTTTTTCATTTCAGCCCAATCGCATTCAAAATCGTCTGGAGCATTCTCATACTCAAGTAAACCAAGCGCCTCAAATTTTGGTCTGACATTATCAGTCAATAAACCAATCCTAGATAAATTTGGTATAACCCTTGAGAATAAAAAGTTCCTAAACATATCGAAGGTTTTAGTATTCATTTGAAATTCTCTAGCCTCATCAGCCGACATTTTAAGAAATCTTTGTTCTGCTTTTGTATTTATAAGTCTTTCTCTAGAAATAACACATGCTTCATATGCAAACTGAGCTCTCTCTTCAATTTCTTCAGGTGACAATGTTTTGATGAATTCTTCAAGGTAATTGATTCCAAATGTTACGTGTCTCGCTTCATCTCTGACAACATAATGCAATAATTGTTTTAACAAAGGATCTTTAGTAATTGCTTTTAGCATTTGAAATGCTGCAAGCGCCAAACCTTCAATAATAATTTGCATGCCAATAAATTTTAAATCCCATCTTTCGTCAGTAAGTATCTTGTCTAGCAATAACTTTAATGATGGATTGATAGGGTAATGGATACCTATTTTTTCTTGAAGATATCTATTAAAAACTTCTACATGTCTAGCCTCATCAAATGTTTGCGAGGCGGCATAAAGTTTTGCATTGTATGTTGGAGCACATGATGCGAGTTGTGACGCAACTAGAAGTGCGCCTTGTTCGCCATGAAGAAATTGACTCATAAGTTCAGCAGTGGAGTGCCTATCAAACAAGATCTTCTCTTCATCCGACAATTTTTCATATGCTTCTAATGCTTCATGAGGTAATGGTTCATCAGTTTCTACAAGCCTTTGATCTGCTGGATGTGTATACTCCCATTTAAGATCTATAGACCCATTCCAGTTAAGTTCTTTGCCTAATTCGTATAGTTTTTTGATTCTATTATCTGAAACCGTATAGTCCCAATTATATGAGCCTGTTAATGGCGTATTAAATATTTCAACAACGTCTTCTACGTTATTCTGAGTGAGATTAAGATCTTCATCAAAATATATTAAATCCTCTGGTGGACCACTTTGTTTTCTAATTTTCATTGATTTTCCTCTACATTTTAAATGTTTGCAGTGTAAACATTGGTTTATATTTTATAATATTTGTTAGTCTTTGAAAAGTTTGGTTAACTCATCTAGAAGTACTTCTCCAAGCTCTTCTGCTCTATTAATTGTTAATGCGTTTTTGTAGTATTTTGTTACATCATGACCAATTCCTATTGCTTGAAGCTCAACAGGACTATCATTTTCAATTGAAGCAATAATGTTTCTTAAATGATTATCTAAAAAATCTTCTCTATTAGCTGATAATGTACTGTCATCAACTGGTGCTCCATCAGAAATAACAATTAATATCTTTCTTTCTTCAGATCGTTTTAAAAGTCTTTCGTGAGACCATGCTAAAGCTTCACCATCAACATTCTCTTTAAGAAGTCCTTCTCGTAACATTGCTCCAAAATATTTTCTCGATCTTCTCCAACTGTTATCTGCACTTTTGTAGACAATATGACGAATATCATTCAATCTACCAGGATTTGATCTATTACCATTAATTATCCATAATTTTTTAGAATCACCACCTTTCCAGTGTTTTGTTGTGAAGCCTAATATTTCAGTTTTTACCTGACATCTTTCTAATGTGCTTCCGATCAAATCAGCACATATAGCAGCTAGACTTATAGATCTTCCTCTCATGGAACCTGAATTATCGATGAGGAGAGTAACAACAGTGTCTTTAAACTTATTTTCAGTTTCCTGTTTAAAACTTAATGGATATCCAGGATTAGCAATAACTCTATGTAACCTGGCATTATCGAGCATGCCTTCCTCAAGATTGAAATTCCAGCTTGTATTCTGTTTTGCTAAAAGCAACCTTTGTAATCTGTTAGCAAGTTTTCCAATAGTTGAAATATGCGGTTTAATAAGATTATCAAGTTGATTTCTTAACCTCAGAGATTCATCAGATGTGACAAGATCTTTAGCATCAATGACTTCATCAAATTTTGTCGTGTATATTGAGTAGTCTTTTCTAATCATGCTTGTAAAGTCATTTTTTGGATATACGAGTGCATCTATTTCCTCATCAATTGACGTGGAGTCGCTAACATCTACTGCATCTTGGATATCGAGCTCAATATCACCATTAAAATCTTTTAGATCTGTGTTTTCCTCAACTGAAATATCTGAATTTGATTCAAAATCCTGATTCTCAATATCGTCAGTGCTACCAGGTGAATTTTCAAAATCGCCATCTTCTTGATCTTCCTCGGATTCCTTTACAAGCTTTAGTTTGCCTAGTAATTTTAGAACAGACCTTTCAAATTGTTTTTGATCATGGATATTGTTAATAATTTCAGACTTTATTTTTTCTGTTGATGAATCAAGCTTGTACTTTTCAATAAAATCATTAATCGCTATTTTTGATTCTTCGCTGAGGTCAAAATCTGCCTCATCTTTTAACCATAAATTTGCACCATGAGATATGTAGTTCATAGATTTCTTATCTGTAATTTCAATACTTCTTTGATTAAGAAAACTCGTTATGTTGCTTTTTGAGCCTTGAAACTCTTTAGCTCCTAAGATCTCAACTCTGGAAATTTCAAATTCATTAAATAACATTCTTGCAGGAAGGGTTAAGGCAATATTCTCTTTATCATTGTGGAATTTGTGCCAAAAAGCTTGAAAATCAGACTCACCCCTCCATTTGTCTAAATCTTTTGTAGATCTGGGAGCAGATGAAAAAACAATACTTTCACCGGATGGAGGTCTTTGAAATACTCCTGGACTTGAATTAAGTCTTTTGTTTTTTGAAATCGCTTTTACTGTTGATATTGCAGCTTCATGGAGCTTTTCTCTGTTTTTTGTCCAAGCCATTAATTAAGCATCAGTGACAGAATTATCAATATCTATATCAAAACACCTCTGAAAGTATTCTGAAATAATAGTTCTTTCCACTTCATCACATTTATTTAAGAAAGTTAGCTCAAAAGAAGAAACTATATCTTTAAAAATTTTGAAATTTTGACCCCAAGATATAACTGTTCTTGGAGACATTAAAGTAGAAATATCACCATTTGCGAAGCCTGATCTTGTAAGATTTGCAACTTTAATCATATTCTTAATTATTTCTTGATTTTTTGCACCTTTTAAATTTCCAAGTTTAGACATAACTACTTTATATTCTTGATTAGGCTCAAGATAATTAAGAGTTGATAATATATGCCATCTGTCCATTTGACCTTGATTGATCTGCTGCGTGCCATGATAGAGGCCTGTCATATCGCCAAGACCAACAGTATTGGTTGTAGCAAATAGTCTGAAGGAATTATGTGGTTCAAGAATTTGATTTTGATCAAGAAGTGTTAACTTGCCATCTACCTCAAGAATTCTCTGAATAACAAACATTACATCTGGTCTGCCTGCATCATATTCGTCAAAGACTAAGGCAACTGGGTTTTGGATAGACCAAGGCAATAGACCTTCTTGGAATTCAGTAACTTGTTTTCCATCATTGAGTTTGATTGCATCTTTTCCAAGTAAATCAATTCGACTAATGTGACTGTCAAGATTTATTCTTACACATGGCCAATTTAATCTTGCAGCAATTTGCTCAATATGTGTAGATTTACCAGTTCCATGAAAACCTTGAACCATAACTCTTCTATTATGTTCAAAACCAGCGAGAATTGATAAAGTTGTTGCTTTATCAAAAACATAACTCTCATCTACCTCAGGCACCCATGGAGAAGTATCTTTGAAGCCTTTTACAGTAAGATCTGAATCAATGTTGAACACCTTTGAGACATCAATTTTTGTATCAGGCTTATTCGGCAATTCTATTTTCTTATTTATTGTCATAACAATTAATATATTTTGGACTGCATATCCTACCTTTTGAGCGTTTAAAGTTCTAGTTTTTTTGTAAACAATGTAAGATGTGACCTTAGATTAATTATATATTTATTATGACAGAAAGACTAAAGGGTAAAGTAGCTCTTATAACAGGTGCAGCTCAAGGCTTAGGCAAAGAAATGGCTAATTCAATGATTGAAGAGGGCGCAGAGGTATTTATCAGTGATATTAATGATAGTGAATTAAAAAAAACATGTAATGAACTATCTTGCCAAGGCATAAATTTAGACGTCACTAAGTCTGAAGACTGGATATCTGCAATTGAATTCATTAAAAATGAAGCCGGATCTCTAAACATATTAGTTAATAATGCTGGTATTGGTAATGGTGGTGATATTGAATCTACTGATATCGAGACATGGAAATTAGTACATAGTGTAAATTTAGATTCAGTATTTCTTGGTTGCAAACATGCCATTGAACTAATGAGGGACTCTGGAGACGGCTCAATTATAAATATTTCCTCAATGTCTGGTATTGTTGCCTCGCACAATACTTCCGCATATAACTCCTCAAAAGCTGCAGTTAGACATTTATCAAAATCCATAGCACTTCACTGTGCCAAAACAACCAATCTAGTCCGATGTAATTCTATTCATCCAGTATTTACCAGAACTGCAATGGTGCAAACCATGATTGATGCTGCTCCTGAAAGAAACATTGAACAGAAGCTTATCCAACAGATTCCAATTAGAAAACTTGCTGAACCAAAGGATATTGCCAATGCAGCTGTTTTTCTGGCTTCTGATGAATCATCTTTTATAACAGGTACGGAATTGTTAATAGATGGAGGCCTGAGCGCAACTTAAATCTTATGAATAAAAAATCGGTTCTGAAAAAATCTTTAGAGTTATTTGAGCTTGAAAAAATAGATAGGGATATATTTTGCTGGAACGGAAGAAATGTAGGTTACAAGAGAATATTTGGTGGTCAAGTAATGGCTCAGACCTTGATAGCAGCATACAAAACCATTGATGTAGAGCATTTTGCTCATTCATATCATTCTTATTTTTTAAGACCTGGAAACATGGATAAATCTATTACATTTACAGTTGACCGAATCAGGGATGGAAAAAGCTTTACGACTAGAAGTGTTAAAGCTATTCAAGAAGGCGAAGCCATATTTAATTGTTCTATATCATTTCAAAAAAGAGAAAAAGGACTTGAACACCAAATTGAAATGCCAGATGTTCCTGAACCAGAATCTCTTAAAAGTGAACAAGAAATTAGAGAAGAAATTCTAAAAGAGCTAAAAATGAAAAAAGAAGATATGCCAATGTTTATTAAACAAAGGGAAATTGAGATGCGACCAGTTGAACACCAAAATTATTTTAAACCAGAGAGAATGCCACCATATAAAAATACTTGGATTAAAACAGATGGTTCACTTCCTGAGGACCAAGTCACTCAGCAGGCTTTCCTTTTGTATATATCTGATATGGGACTTTTAGGCGCAGCCAACAATTCTGTTGGAGTTAATTTTCTAACTAAAAATCTTCAAAATGCTAGCCTAGATCATGCGATGTGGTTTCATAGAAATTTAGACTTAGATGGTTGGTTTTTATATTCCATAGATAGTCCTGTAACTAGAAATGCAAGAGGATTTTCGAGAGGTTCTATTTTTTCAAGAGACGGAAAACTTATTGCATCATGTACTCAAGAGGGCTTAATAAGATTGTGGGAAGATTAATATTCTCTTACTATATTTGTTAAATATTTAACTTTATCTGGATCAATATCTGGAGTTAATCCATGACCCAGATTAAAAATATAACCAGGATACTCTTTAAATCTTTCTAAAATTTTGTATGTTTCCCTTTTTATAGTTTCATCACTTTCAAGAAGAATTTTCGGATCAAGGTTTCCCTGGATAGAAACTTTATTGAATGAAAAGTTTATATCGAAATTATTCATTGACCAATAAAGACTTATACAGTCAGCAGAGGTTTCTATTAATGTTTGAGTATTACAATTTGGATCTCTGGAAAAAAGTATTATTGGTATATTTTTTGTAACAGGATCAAGTTTAAGAGAAGAAATAAGAGAAGTGATGTAGTCAAATGAAAATTTCTTTAAATCATTTTCTGATAAAAGATTTGCCCATGAGTCAAAAATTTGAATTACATCTGCACCATGCTGAACCTGTTTCCTTAAATACAAAAAACATGCATCTGTATATTTTAAAAGTAAGCTATGAACATCTGATTCGTTTGTTTTTAAGAAACTAAGAGTCTTGTGAAATTCCTTTGATGATTTTCCCTCAATAGAGTAGGCCGCCAAGGTCCAAGGACTTCCACAAAATCCAATTAATGGAACATGTTTTGGGATAGCATTTTTTATGTTGGTTACAGCTTTATAAACATAGTCAAGATTTTCTGGATCAAAGGGATCAAGCATATGAATGTCTTTAGGTTCACTGATTGGATTTCTAAAAACTGGTCCTTTATTTTCGATGAATTGAACGTCAAGACCAAATGCATCTGGTATTGTAAGAATATCTGAAAAAAGTATTGCAGCATCTAAATTAAAGGAATGTAAAGGTTGAAGCGCTAATTCACAACAAACTTCAGGATGTTTACACATTTCAAGAAAATTTTTAAATTTTTTTCTTACCTCTCTATACTCTGGCATATATCTGCCCGCTTGACGCATATACCATATTGGGGGAGTCTTTAAGACTTCCTTATTGAGGGCTTTTAAAAAAATTGGTTCATCGAAAGTCATGAAACATATTTTATTATACTTTTGCCTGCTTCTCTCCCCTCCCAAATTGCAGTTACCACCAAATCAGATCCTCGAACCATATCTCCACCTGAAAATATTTTTTCATTGGAGGTTTGAAACTTGAATTCTTGTTCCTCCTCAGCAATAACAAGACCATTATTTTTCGTATTAATATTGAATTCACTGAACCATGAGGCTGGACTAGCTCTGAAACCAAAAGCAACAATAACTACATCAGCATCGTAAATTTTTTCAGATCCTGAAAGGGGAACTGGAACTCTTCTTCCATTTTGATCAGGCTCACCAAGAATCGTTCGAACAGTTTTTACGCCTTCTACTTTATCATTGCCAATAATATCAATAGGTTGTATGTTGAAATTAAAAATAACACCTTCTTCTTTAGCGTTTTTAACTTCTCTTCGCGATCCAGGCATATTTTTTTCATCTCTTCTATATAAACAAGTTACTGATTTCGCTCCTTGTCTTATTGCGGTTCTATTGCAATCCATAGCTGTATCTCCACCACCAAGAACAATAACTTTTTTATTTTTGAAATTAATATGTTCAGTGTTTCCAGTGCTCATATTTAGCAGTTTTTTTGTATTTGAAATTAGATAATCTATTGCTTTATATACTCCAGGTAATTTTTCTCCTTTAAAACCACCTTCAAGAGACGTATATGTTCCCATAGCTAGAAAGACTGCATCATGTTCTTTATATAATTTTTCAAAAGGTATGTCTTTACCTATTTCTTTTCCTAAATGGAAATTTATTCCCATATCTTCAAGTATTTTTCTTCTTCTTCTTACAACTGATTTTTCTAGCTTAAATTCTGGTATGCCAAATGTTAACAATCCGCCAATTTCTTCATTTTTATCGTAAACATTACTTTTTATTCCAGATCTTGTTAAAACATCTGCACAAGCTATACCGGCAGGACCTGAACCAACAATTGCAACTTTTTTATCAGTCCATTTTCTATTTGATAAGTCAGGCTTCCATCCTAATTCAAATGCTTTTTCAGTAATATATTTTTCAATAGAGCCTATTGTTACCGCTCCAAAACCGTCATTAAGTGTACAAGCGCCTTCACATAAACGATCTTGTGGACAAACTCGCCCACAAACTTCGGGTAAACTATTAGTTGAATGGCAAAGGTCAGCTGCTTCCATTATGTTGCCTTCATTGACGAGTTTAAGCCAATCAGGAATATAATTATGAACTGGACACTTCCATTCGCAATATGGATTACCGCAGTCTAGACATCTATGAGCTTGATTTGATGCTTGAACTTGATTGTATTCACCATATATTTCAATAAACTCAATTTTTCTCTCATCAGGAGTTTTTTTGCTAGGATCATATCGTCCAACATCCAAGAATTGAAAATTATTTTCTAATTTTTCAAAAGATACGTATTCGTTTCGGTCAGACGAAATGTTATTTCGTACCGCACTAAAACTATTTTCTTGTTCAATAATTTCTTCGCGCCATTCATAAAGCTTTTTCTTTGCATCTTCAATATTAGATATTGGTGCAAAAGATTGCGTTCTATATTTTCCATTAATACGAAACTTGCCATAAAAATAAGGTGATCTGGGCTGAGTGAACAACAAAAGACCTTTCTCAATTCTATATTGCTTATTTTTGTTCATTATTTTGAAAGTGCGAGTATGACATAGTATGACACTTTTTTTTTAAAAAATAAAATTTTTTGTGTTAACATTCATTTTCATTTTTCGAAAAATATGCCAAAACTATATAAAAAAGACTATTTTAAAGACAATTGTGGCTTCGGTTTAATTGCAAATATAGAGGGAAAAAAATCAAGGAAATTGGTTTCAGATTCAATTGAAGCTCTCAAAAGTATGACACATCGTGGTGGAATTGGTTCTGATGGAAAAACAGGAGATGGCTGCGGATTACAACTTAAAATAAATGATGACTTTTTTAAAAAAATACTTAAACAGGAACAAAACCTAGATCTTTCTTCAAGATTTGCTGTTGGACAATTATTTTATTATCAAAATATAAAAAACAAACTTGATCAAATTAAAAAGATTCTGTCAAAGGAGGACTTAAAACTAAGCGCGGTAAGAGATGTTCCTATAAATAAGGATGTTTTAGGTAAAATTGCTCTCGAATGTATGCCAAACATCTATCAAATTTTTGTCGAATCAATTAACAAAAAAATGACGGATACAGAATTCGAGACAGCATTGCTGCATTCAAGAAAATTCATTGAAGAAATTTATCTTGATGATGAGAAATTATATTTTTGTAGTTTTTCTAGAAAAACCATTATTTATAAAGGTTTGATGCTTCCAAAAGACATAGAAGATTTTTATTTAGATTTTAAATCTAAGAATTTTCAATCTTCTATTTGTGTTTTTCATCAGAGGTTTTCAACGAATACGTCGCCAAAGTGGCATTTAGCACAACCATTCAGATTTTTGGCTCATAACGGAGAAATAAATGCTATTAGAGGTAATAGGAATTGGGCTAGGGCTAGATCCAGTATTTTTGAGACTCCACTGATTCCTAAGATTCATAAATTTAAACAAATTGTAAATGAAACAGGTTCGGACTCTTCTGCATTAGATAATATGTTTGAGGTTTTATTATGTGGTGGCGTAAATATTTTTAAATCAATAAGAATGTTAATACCACCAGCATGGCAGAATGCTCAACTTTTAGATCCTGATGTAAGAAGTTTTCATGAATACAACTCCATGCACATGGAGCCATGGGACGGTCCAGCGGGAATTGTTATGTCAGACGGTAAATGGGCTATTTGTATATTAGACAGGAATGGACTAAGGCCAGCCAGATATCAGATTGATAGATACAGTAACATCACAATTGCATCTGAAACTGGTGTTAATCCCGTTCCACAAGACTGCGTTATTTCGAAGGGAAGGATTTCACCAGGCGGTATTTTGGCAATAAACACTGAAACGTCAGAGATATTAACTGAGAAAGAAATCGATGACAGAATAAAAAATATTGCTCCATACAGAAAATGGCTCAAAAAAAATTGCATTTACATCGAATCAAGCCTTGATAAGTATGAGGGACCCGGCCTAAAGAAGATAAGTTCTGAGGATTTCAGTATTTCATCAAAACTGTTCCTTCTTTATAAAGAGGAGCGAACATCAGTAATTAAACCTTTAGCTATTGAATCACAAGAAGGTACTGGTTCAATGGGTGATGATACCGCCTTAGCTGTAATGAGCAAGATGCATAGACAAATTTATGATTATTTTAGACAACAATTCGCTCAAGTTACTAATCCACCCATTGATTCCCTTAGGGAAGCAAGTGTCATGTCTCTTGAAACATGTTATGGTCCAGAATTAAATGTTTTCAAAGATACATCTGAACATGCAAAAAGGCTTGTTACTTCATCTCCAGTCTTATCATATAAAAAATTACAATCTATTTTTAAAAATCCATATTTTGATTGTGACCAAATCGATCTTTCATATCATAAGAGAGATAATCTTGAAAAAGCTCTTCAACTTTTACAAAAGAGGGTAGTAAGAAGCGTCAAAAAAGGAAACACTATAATTCATTTGGAAGAAAAACTACCAAATAAAAATTATCTATCAATTAATGCTCTTTTGGCAGTTGGATGTGTGCATCAAAAACTCGTTGAAATTGGTCTGCGATCCAAAGTTAATATAGTCGTCTCTTCTTCATCAGCAAGAGATACACATCAAATAGCATGTCTTATTGGATTTGGTGCAACTGCAGTTTATCCATCCCTTGCGTACCAGACCATTTTAGATTTAACAAGTAGGAATGAGCTCAAGGGCTCGCCTCATGAAAACTGCGCTAGATATCGAAAAGGGATAAATAAAGGATTGTTAAAAATCATTTCAAAAATGGGTATTTCTACAATTTCTAGCTATAGAGGTTCACAACTTTTTGAAATAGTTGGACTAGGTAAAGATGTTGTTGACTTATGTTTTACAAATACCGAAAGCAGAATTGGTGGCAAGAGCATTAAAAATCTAGATGATGAGAACAGAGCTTTAAATGATTATGCAAGGTCAAATCTTTCAGAAATAAATGTTGGAGGTTTACTCAAATACGTGCATGGTGGCGAATACCATACTTATAATCCTGAGATTGTTAAAAAACTGCAAGAGGCTGTATCATCAGGCTCTATAGAAATTTACAGAGAATATGCAAATCTTGTAGATAAAAGACCTCCTGCAATGTTGAGAGATTTACTTGCAATCAAAAAGAATAAAAATAAAACAAAACTCGATGTTGAGCCTATTGAAAATATTATAAAAAGATTTGATTCAGCCGGGATGAGTTTAGGATCCTTATCGCCCAAAGCTCATGAAACTCTTGCAGAAGCAATGAATGAACTTGGCGCTAGATCTAATTCTGGAGAGGGTGGTGAAGGTAAACATAGGTACGGAACCTCAAAAATGTCAAAGATAAAACAAATTGCATCCGGAAGATTTGGAGTAACACCTCACTATCTTGTAAATGCAGAGGTTCTTCAGATTAAGATTGCCCAAGGTGCAAAACCTGGTGAAGGTGGACAATTACCTGGAGGTAAAGTAAACAAACTAATAGCTGAATTACGATACTCTACACCAGGAATAACACTCATTTCTCCGCCACCTCATCATGATATATATTCGATAGAAGATTTAGCTCAGTTGATTTACGATCTTAAGCAAGTTAATCCAGAGGCATTAGTTTCGGTAAAGTTGGTATCAGAGCCCGGGGTTGGAACAATAGCTGCTGGAGTTGCTAAAGCTTATGCAGACCTAATCACAATATCTGGTCATGATGGAGGTACAGGTGCAAGTCCACTGACATCAATAAGATATGCAGGTTCGCCTTGGGAGTTAGGACTAGCTGAATCTCATCAAAGCTTGAGAGATGCAGGCTTAAGGCATAAAGTCAGACTTCAGACCGACGGTGGTATGAAAACAGGCTTAGATGTTATCAAAGCTGCAATTCTAGGCGCAGAATCCTTTGGTTTTGGAACCGGGCCAATGATATCCATGGGCTGTAAGTATCTGAGGATTTGCCATTTAAATAATTGTGCAACCGGAGTAGCAACTCAAAGAAAAGACCTTATTAATCAACATTTTATTGGCGAAAAAGAGAAAGTTATTAATTACTTTGAATTTATTGCAAATGATGTAAGAGAGCATTTAAAAAATATTGGAGTCGAAAAGCTAGAAGATTTAATAGGCCAAACTCAGTATTTAAAACAAATCAACAATATGGAAGATCAATATAAATCAATTGATTTAAGTGGACTGTTAGAGAAAGATGAAACAAATAATGAGCCCTATTTCTGCACCGTGGAAAAGAATGAACCATGGGATAAAGGAAACTTATCGAGAAAAATAATGAAACAATCTAAGAAATTCATAGATTCTGAAAAAAAGGGTACATTGAACTTTCAAATTTCTAATATGGACAGATCAATTGGGGCAGGTATTTCAGGTTATATTGCAAAAAAATATGGTGAAGAGGGTTTGGCAAAAAAACTCTCTATAAGATTTGAAGGTTCTGCTGGACAAAGTTTTGGATGTTGGAATGCAAATAATTTGAATCTTGTGTTAAACGGTGATGCGAATGACTATGTTGGCAAAGGTATGAATGGTGGAAGGATAGTTATTAAAAATACAGCCAATTATGCTGTTGAAAATCCTACTGTTTTAGCAGGTAACACATGTTTGTATGGAGCGACAGGCGGTGAATTATTTGTTTCAGGATCAGTTGGAGAAAGGTTTGCTGTAAGAAATTCCGGTGCAAATGCTGTGATTGAAGCTGCTGGAGATCATTGTTGCGAATATATGACTGGAGGCTTGGTTACAGTTTTAGGTTCAGTGGGATTAAACTTTGCTGCTGGCATGACAGGTGGTTTTGCATATGTTCTTGATGAGGATAGAACTTTTTTTGATAAGTGCAACAGATCCCTTGTTGGATTGGAGAGAATTACTACTGAAGAAATGCAACCTCATAGGAAGCATTTAAGAGAGATAATTCGAAAACATTATAAATATACAAAGAGCATAAAAGCAAAAACAATTATTGAGGATTTTGAGAGATTTGAGCCTTATTTTTGGCTCGTTGTTCCAGCCGCTTCAAATATTCAAGATTTGCTGAAAGCTACTACAGCAAATGCAGCCTAATTAAACGCCCTAACTACATTTTTTTTATCAAATTTTGAGGTCTTAAAAGCTTTTAATTGTTTGTTAATTAAAACTAAATTCAACTTACCCTTAGAAATTTTCTTGTCTGATTTTACATACTTTATTAGATCGGAGTAATTATATTTTGAATAATCCGTATCCAGATTAAGAGAGTCAATCATATTTACAATATTATCCAATTGATGGCTTTTTATGTGACCCTCATAATATGAGATCTTTGAAGCAATGATCATTCCAAGAGTTATTGCAGCACCATGCGAAAGATTTTTATATTTATTAAATGCTTCAATAGCATGTCCAAATGTATGTCCAAAATTTAGAATTGCTCTAATACCACTTTCTTTTTCATCATCAGTAACAATTTTAGATTTTGTTTTAATAGATTCCTCAATAATTTTTATTAAAATTTTGTCATCACGATTAATAACCTTTTCAGTATGCTCTTCTAATAACTTTTTAAGCTTTTTATTTCCAATTAATGAATATTTTACAACTTCGCCCAATCCTGATTTATATTCTCTTTCGCTTAGAGTTTTAAGATAAACAGTAGAGATTAATACAAGACGTGGATTGTAAAATGCTCCAACCAAATTTTTTCCTTGAGGTACATTGATAGCTGTTTTGCCTCCAACAGAAGAGTCAACTTGGGCAAGAAGTGTTGTTGGAATTTGTATGTAATCAATTCCTCTTAGAAAAGAAGAGGCACAAAAGCCGGATATATCACCTACCACACCTCCGCCAAAAGCAATTATTAAATCAGACCTAGAAAATTCTAAATCAATTAACTTATTAATAATTTGTTGATATGTTCTAAAGGATTTTGATTTTTCTCCACTATCAATTGAATGAACATATACCGACTTATTTATTAGTTGTTTTTTAAGTTCTTTAATATATTTTTTAGGAATACCAGAATCGGTAATAATTAAAATTTTTTTATCTTTATCAATATTTCTACTTAATACTTTTTTAGTTAGAGCAGTCTTTGAAATATGTATTTTATATTTTGTATTTGCCTTTCCTGCTGATAATTCAATCATAATCTAGCTCTTAATTAACTTAACAATTTCTGATGCGACTTCTTGACTTGATTTATTCTCGGTATCAACAACATGATCTGCAACTGATTCATAAAGGTTTTGTCTGTTATTATGAAGTTTAGTTAGAATTTCTTCGGGATCCCCGTCTTTTAATAGAGGTCTATCTTTGTCCTTAGCAGTTCTTTCTATTTGAACATATATAGGCGTAGCTAGATAAAAAACAGTTCCTCTTGATGATAAAAGTTCTCTGTTCTCTTCTGATAGTATGATGCCACCACCTGTAGACAAAACGATAGAGTTTTTTTCAACCATTTCTGCCAATATGGCACTTTCTCTTTTCCTGAAACCTTCTTCACCTTCGAGATCAAAGATCCAATCAATAGATGCACCTGTTCTAGTTTCTATTTCTTCATCAGTGTCAAGAAAATTCATAAATAATTCATCAGATATAATTTTACCGACGGTGGACTTTCCGGAACCCATTGGACCAACAATAAAAATGTTCATAGTTAAAATTTTTGAAGATTTTAACACTTAAGCAAGGAAAAAGACTTTTTTAAATGTTAAATGATTTATTATCAGTGGTTTAAGAATTAAAATAAAGTATGCAAAAAATCGTCAAATATTCTTTTTACTTTGGAATTTTTATATGTTTATTTGCAATCATTTTAATTCTGGCAACTAATGCTTATTTAAAACCTTCTTTACCAAAAATTAAACTCGTTGATGAGGCCGAACTTCAAATGCCTTTAAAAGTGTATACGAAAGATGGCATTTTGATTGGTGAATTTGGAGAAATTAAAAGAAGATCAATTACTTTTACTGAAATTCCTGAAAACATCAAAAATGCATTCCTTGCTGCTGAAGATGATAATTTTTTTAATCATCAAGGCATTAGTTATACAGGTTTAATAAGATCTTTTATAAGATGCCTAAGACCATCTGGATGTGAGGGTGGTGGTGGAACAATTACGATGCAAGTTGTTAGAGGCTATTTATTAACAAGAGAACAAACCGTTATAAGAAAGATAAAAGAAATATTTCTTGCGCTTGAACTAGAAGGTAATTTAGAAAAAGAGGAAATTTTTGAACTCTATGTAAATCGAATATTTTTAGGAAATAGATCATATGGCATTGAGGCTGCAGCAAATACATATTTTGATAAAAATATAAAAAAATTAAGCATTTCAGAATCAGCAACTATTGCTGCTCTTGCTCAACTTCCATCAAGAGTAAATCCTGTTAAGGATCCAAGAAGGACAAAACTGAGAAGGAATTGGATCTTATCAAGGATGCTTTTATTAGGATATATCGATGAAATACAATATAAAGAAGCTGTATCTCAAGACTTAAAAATTGCTAATAATATAAATTTATACGATGTTGAAGCAAATTATATCTCTGAACTTGCTAGGCAAGACATAATAAAAAGATATGGACTAAGAGCATACAAGGAGGGATGGTCAGTTTTTACAACAATCAACTCCAATTCACAATTGGCTGCAAAATCAAGCATGATGGAACAGCTTTTTGATTATGATAAAAGACATGGATGGAGAAACCCATCTAATTTTGCATATCTATTTAACGAGACTCAAAAAAAATCTTTAGAAAATCTTGATTTAAATTTTCTAATTATAGAAAAATATTTTGATGAGATTGATTTAGATACCAATGATATTTCAAATCAAATAAGCTCGACTTTTAATACATTTCCTTATTTTAAAAATCATAAAACAGCATTAGTTATTAAAGTTGAAAAGAATAGATTTTTTTCGATTGACCAGAATTTTGAAATGATTGAAGTTAATTGGTCAAATGAATATTCATGGGCTAGGTCTCAAATTTCAATTGATGAATTAGGACCAAGGCCGGAAAACTTTAAAGAAATTTTAAATTTTGGAGATCTTGTATATCTTAAAAATAATATTGACTTTTACACATTAGACCAAATCCCTGAAGCGGAATCTTCTTTAATTTCTGTTAACCCAAACACTGGTGAGGTCGTTGCATATCATGGAGGTAAAAATTTTAATTCTAGTAATTTTGACAGGGTAAGACTTTCCTATCCACAATCTGGATCTAGTTTTAAGCCATTCATTTACGCTTCCGGTTTAGCTAATGGTTATAATTTGTCTACTCTAATTAATGACGCACCTATATCATTTGAAGATGATAACCTTGAAAGTATTTGGAGACCTCAAAATTATACAGGTAAATTCTATGGACCAATTTCATTAAGAGAAGCCCTGACGAAGTCTGTAAACATTGTTTCTATTAAATTGCTTAGGGAGCTTGGCATTGAAAAATCTAAAGATTATTTAGAGAATTTTGGATATACAAAATCAAGATTACCAAATGATTTATCTCTTGCCCTAGGTTCTGGAAATTTTTCTCCAGCAGAAATGGTTAGAGCTTTTAGCGTTATTGCATCAAATGGTTTCATACCTGACATTCATTACATTGACAAAATAATAGATAGAGATGGAAATATTATCTTCTCTCATGATGATTATTTGGTAAAGGTAAACAATCAGAATATAAGTGCTTTTCCCTGGCTAGACACCCTTGAAATGAATGTTAAATATCCATACTTCATTCTCGAACCATTGAACAAAAAGGAAAAAGTTATTGATCAAAGAATTTCATACTTAATAAAAGATACTTTAGAGGGATTTATGAGGACTGGTGTTGCAGGGAGAAAGTCTTCTTTTTTACAAAGAGATGATATAGGAGGAAAAACTGGCACAACAAATGATTCTGTTAGTACTTGGTTTTCTGGATTTCATGAAGATCTTGTAACAACTGTTTGGGTGGGAACTGATGATTTTACCTCGTTAGGTAAGGACGAATATGGTTCTACAATTGCACTGCCTATTTGGCTTAATTATATGGAAAACGAACTGCCGTCACTGGATGTTAGCAAAAAAGTAATTCCCGAAGACATATCTTTTGCAAAAGTTAATAAAACAACAGGCAAAGTTGATACTGAAAATGATGATAATGTTTATTTTGAATTATTTTTAAATGAGAATATTAATTTTTAAAAATAGTTATAGCTAACAATTGCCAAATATTTTCAATGTATGAAGATGGAGCATCTTTAAATTTTGATCTTATGTATCTTGATACATTTCCTTCGAGCGCTGTAACAATTAACTGTGCTGAGACACCAGGTTGAGTTACCAAATTATCAGAATCTTCTTTTAAAACTTGTCTGAAAAATAGCTCAAGCCTCTCATAAAATTGATTGACGTTATCTGAAACATTTTGCTCATCAGACGATAAAGCCTCACGAGATAAGAGCCTAGCAAAACCTTTATTCTTCTCAACAAAAATCATAAAAAATAGAAAAGAATTCTTAATTTTATCTTTTGAGGATAATTTTTCTTTTTTTAACTCATTACATTTTGAAAAAATTGCATTATCACAAAACGAAAACAACTCTGCATATATCGCTCGTTTGCTAGGAAAATGCCTGTAAAGTGCTGCTTCTGTGATTCCAGATTTCTCGGCTAGAAGAGCAGTAGTAACTTTTGACATGTTTCTTTCTTCAAGCATTGAAGCTAAAGATTCCAAAATTATATTTTTTCTGTCTTTTTTCATCCTTAGGACAAATTTATATCAATATCGGGACAAATGCGAGTCAGTTCATTTAAAAAGTCATTTTGGATTCTATTCAGAATTTCTTCAGATCTACCTTCAAATCTCAATACAAGCTTTGGAGTAGTATTCGATGCTCTTATCAAACCCCATCCATCCTCAAAGTCTAATCGGAGCCCATCGATTGTATTTTTTTTACCTTCTAATCTACAGTTATCAGCGAACTCTTTAATTATTTTGAATTTATTTTCATCTGTAACATTTATGTTGAGCTCTGGAGTTGAGAAAAGCATGGGTAATTCATTACAAATTTCAGTTATACTTTTTTCATTTTTTGAAAGCATTTCAATAATTCTAGCACCTGAGTAATGACCATCATCAAATCCATACCATTTATCATTAAAGAAAATATGTCCACTCATTTCTCCAGCTAACAAAGGATTATGTTCTTTAATACCATTTTTAATATGAAAGTGACCTGTGGGAGACATTATTGGCGAACCACCATTTTCTTTGATAATTTGACTAAGTGCATTTGAGCATTTCACATCAAATATAATTGATCCTTTTTGTGAATGGAGCACATCTTTGCTTAGCATCATTAATATTTTGTCTGGAAAGACTATTTCACCATTGTTAGTAACCATGCCAACTCTGTCCCCATCTCCATCAAAGGCTAGTCCAAGATCTGCACCATGAGTCTTAACTGCTTGAATTAGATCTTTTAGATTTTCTACTTTGCCTGGATCTGGATGATGATTAGGAAAATTACCATCCACCTCAGAATATAGTTCTATTACTTCACAGCCTAAGTTTTTATATAAATCTGGCGCAATAAATCCAGCAGCTCCATTGCCGCAATCTATAACTATTTTTAATTTTTTATTAATTTTTAAGCTTTGAGAAACCTCTTCGATATAACTATCTTTTACATTTAGTGATTTTATTGAACCTACTGATTCCGAAAACTTTTGATCTTTGTTAAGTAAATCTAGAATTTCATTTCCTGAGACAGGTTTATCATCAATAACAAGCTTAATTCCATTATGATTTTTTGGATTATGACTTCCAGTAATCATAATCCCACTTTTATATTTATTTTTTTTTGCTGCATAGTAGAGAAGCGGTGATGTAGCTAAATCAATATTGACGACTTCAATACCACTTTCAGATAGACCACCAATCATTGCCTCAAGCAGAGACTTACCAGAATTTCGGCCATCTCTACCGACGCAAATTTCTTTAATATTTAAATTAATACACTTTCCAGCAATTGCATTACCAATCTTTCTTACGACTTTTTCATTAATTTGATTGGGATATTCACCTCTTATGTCATATTCTCTAAATATTGATTTTGTAATTTCCATATTTTTCTTTATTTATATGACTGATTTTGCAATACAATAATAATCACTCTAAATTATAACTTGAAAAGTGTTTATAAATACTGAAAACAAATTAATATGGAAAAATGGGTCATTTCAAAAATGGGATGATACCAACGTCCATATTTTGTCACACACTTTACACTATGGAACTGGAGTTTTTGAGGGTGTAAGAGCTTATGATACTCTAAATGGACCAGCTATTTTTAGGCTAAAAGAACATACTAATAGACTCTTTGATGCCGCAAAAAAAATAAATATAGAAGTACCCTATGAACTTGACGAAATTATTCATGCTCAATGTGAAACTCTCAATAAAAATCAATTAAATGCTGGCTATATAAGACCAATTATTTATCTTGGGAACGAAGGTCTTGGCTTAAGAGCAAAAGAGCTAAGTGTAAATGTAGCAATAGCTGCATGGGAGTGGCCATCATATATGGATCCTGAAGCAAAGAAGAAAGGTATTTCAATTGCAAAATCTTCATATGTTCAATATGAGAATCCATTGCATTCAGGTAACAAAATTATTGGCACCTATTTTCAAAACACAATGGCTCTTCATGAAGCAATAGATAAGGGCGCTGATGAAGCATTGATGATGGATGCTAATGGATTTATCTCCGAAGGAAGTGGAGAAAATATTTTTATAGTAAAAGACCTTAAGTTAATGACACCAACAAAAGATCATTGTCTTAATGGAATTACAAGACAGTCTGTAATTCAGATAGCAAAAGACCTGAATTATGATGTTATTGAGAAAAATTTAACTTTTGATGATTTAATTTCTGCCGATGAAGCTTTTTTTACTGGAACAGCTGTTGAAATTACACCAATTAGCAAAGTAGATGATGTAAAAATTGGTCATGATGGAGCTGGTGAAATTACTAAAGTTCTTCAAAATAAATTTGACGAAGTTATTTCTGGTAAAGACTTGAACTATCAAAGCTGGCTTACATATACTAAATAATTACTTTTGCAAAAATTACGAATAGCAATACTAAGTTATAGGAGTGCCAAATATGGAGGCGGCCAAGGAGTCTATGTAAGAGACATATCTTTTGCATTAAGTCTTTTAGGTCATGATGTGGATGTTATCTCTGGACCTCCATATCCTAATCTTCATGACAATGTAAAATTAATCAAACTTCCAGGACTAGATTTATTTGAATCCTTTGTATTCAAAGATAGATTAAGAAAGTTTTTTAAAAAGAAGAATAAAAATAAGGATGATTTTTATGAATTCTTTATAACACTCATCGGAGGATTTCCCGAACCAAAAACATTTGGAAATAGGGTTGATAAATATCTCAGGCATAATATCGACTATGATGTCATTATAGACAATCAGTCCCTAAGTTATGGATTATTAAACATTCAAAAAAGATTTCCTCTTATAGAAATTATTCATCATCCAATAACATTTGATTATAAATTTGAGTTAGCTGCCTCCAATAAAATTAGATACAAGATTTCCAGACATTTGTGGTATAGATTCCTTAAAATGCAAATAAAAGTAGCACCTAAATTAGAGACAATAGTTACAGTCTCGAAAAGTTCAAAAAATGGAATCATAAAAGAATTTAAATGTAATAAAAATAAAATATCAGTCATAAATAATGGACTTGATACTAATGAATTTTCTCCGATACCAGTGTCAAAAAGAAACAAAAATAGATTGATTACTACAGCAAGTGCTGATGTTCCACTGAAAGGACTTGATTACTCTTTGAAGGCTATAAAGATATTAAAAGAAAAATATCCAGATATTCACTTAATTGTAATTGGTGATGTTAAAAAAGGTGGGCATTCTGAAAGATTGATTGAAGAATTAGGCATTAAAGAAAATATTTTCTTTAAAAAAAATATTTCAAAAGCAAAAATATGTGAATTATATTCATCTAGCTCAATCGCAATTGTTTCCTCTTTGTATGAGGGCTTTGGATATCCAGTAATTGAAGCGATGAGTTGTGAAGTTCCCCTAATTGCTACAGACGTATCATCAATACCTGAACTAGTTGGAGATTTCGCTAAGTTAATCAAACCTAAAGATTCAAAGCAAATTTCTGATGCTGTAATAGAAATATTATCAGATTATGAGAATTATAAAGTGATTGCTGAAAATGGAAGACAGCATATAATTGATAAGTTCAATTGGCCCAAAATCACAAGACAATATGAAGAGGTAATTCTTAGAACCATTCAAAATTATAAAAATGTTAACTTTTAACTTTACAAAATACGAAATCGCTAGCGAAGGTTTGATGCTAGATGTTGGTTGCGGAGAGGGCAGACATATATTTGGAGTAATGCAACAATATCCAAACATGAAATGTATAGGTATTGATCCTCATGATGATTCCCTTAAAAAAGCTGAAGAAGGCTATGAGTATTTCCATTCAATATCCAATGCTGGAGCTGAATTTATGGAAGCTTCAGCTTATTCACTTCCTTTTCCAGATGAAACTTTTGATTTAGTCGTATGCTCTGAGGTTCTTGAGCATCTCCACAACTACATGGACGCAGTAGATGAAATTAAAAGAGTACTCAAAAAAGGCGGCAAATTTTACGCAAGCGTTCCTGCGTCTTGGCCAGAAAGAATTTGTTGGTCACTGTCTAAAGAATATCAAAATCAACCAGGTGGACATTTACGAATATTTAATCAAAACGATTTAGTTAATGAAATTAAAGAAAGAGGCTTTATATTTCTTTCGTCTGAAAAATTTCATTCAATTCATTCCCCATATTGGTGGCTCAGATGCTTTTTTTGGAATACTCAAGACAAAAACTTTTTAGTAAAAATCTACAAAAAAATTCTTGAAAGACATATTCTTAAAAAACCTTTTCTGCTTGATTATATTGATAAGATATTGAATCCAATAATGGGAAAAAGTTTTTCAATGTATTTTGAAAAGTAGAATGCATTTACCTGCTCAAAAGTTTTCAAATGAAATTTCTATAGATAAAGATTTGTTTTTAGACATTGCAAATTTTATAAGACAAAATCAACTTGTATCTGGAGCAATACCATCTAATGAAGATTTAAGCCATGACCCATGGGATCATATTGAGTCAATCATGGGTTTAAATTTTTTAGAGGATAAAGATTCATCAGAAAAAGCCTTTAATTGGCTAAAAGAAAATCAAAATGAAGATGGTAGCTGGTATGCTAAATATGATGATATTACACCAATTGAGCATCATAAACCTACTCACTTTGCTCCTTACATAGCAGTAGCAGCACTTCACTACTATAAAATTTTTAAAGATAAAGAAAAGATAAAAGAGCTATGGCCAACAATTCAATCTTCTATTAATTTTTCGTTAAATCTACAAAATGCAACTGGAATAATTCCATGGTCTATAGATAAAAAAGGCAAAATAGAAAATGATTTCTTGCTTACAGGCTCATCTTCAATTTTAAAGAGCATTGAATGTGGAATTGCCCTATCAAAAATTTTAAATTTTGAAGTAAATAAAAATTGGTTAACGGCATATAACCGATTAAGTTCAGCCATAAGAAATCCAAAAGGATTATTTGACATTACTATTGATAGATCAAGATTCTCAATGGATTCTTATTATCCAATTTTGTCCGGATGCCTCACAGAACCTGAAAAAGAAGTTTATATAGAAAAGATTTTTAAAGAGTTCTATATAGAAGGATTAGGTGTAAAGTGTGTGAGAGAGGAACCTTGGATAACTGTAGCTGAGACATGTGAATTTATTATTGCTTTAATAATGTCAGGCAATATTTCTAAAGCAAAAAAAATATTAATCGAAGTATTAAATATTTCAGACAAAAAGAATATACCATTCATGGGCTGGCAATTTGAAGAAAATTTTTTTTGGCCCAACGAGAAACCAACCTGGACATCAGCAGCTTTAATTATTGCTGCTGATAGCATTTATGATTTTTCAGATGGTTCAGATATTTTTACAAGGAGTCAACTATGATTTCTTTAGGCAAATTATTGTATCTACTCTTTCAAAATCACTAAAGCCATTTTTAAGAGCATGCTGATAAACTATGAATGGAGCTTGTCCTCCATCTTCTGGCTTTTCAAAAATGTCATGTATGACTAATGCTCCACCAGAAATAATTTTTTCGTTCCAAGAATTAAAGTCTTGCATAGCAGTTTCCAAAGCATGACCACCATCGATGAAAACCATTCCAAGATATGTATTCCAAGTCTTAGCAGCATCTACAGAGCTTCTAACTATCGGTACTACATTTGATGCTCTAAATCGGTTTATATTCTTAACAAAAAGTGGAAATGAATTTACTGAGTTTGTTTCAGTATCATATATTTCGTTATCAAAATATTCTTCATCAATTTGATGCTCTTCAGACCCATTATGATGATCAACGGTAAAAACAAGTTGATTATTTTTATTTGCTCCATAAGAGAGAAAGAGTGAAGATTTACCACAATAAGTTCCGATCTCCATAATTGGACCTTTGTTTGAAAATTCCTCAGCCCATTTAGACAATGCTTCACCTTCGTGGTAGGGCATAAAACCTTTTACTTCTTCTAATGCTTCTAAATTCATTTATAAAGCTTATCTTTTCCAAGAGTGGATTTAAATCTTCTATGTTGCCATAAATATTCATGAGGATATTCTCTAATTTTTTTTTCAATGTAATTGTTCATTTCCTGCAAAAAATCTTGTTCACTGTTCTTATTAAAGGAAACTTTTTCAATAACAAGATTTAATTTGTTTTCAGTGAAATAACTATCGAGGAAGTACGTTTTACATTTGGTTGATTGAATCAATTTATATGGAGCGATGACAGTTGCTGCAGAATGACCAAAAAAATCAACCTCTTTAGATCTTTTACTTCCATAATCTTGGTCAGGCGCATATAAAACAGTTTTTCCAGTTTTTAACCATTTAATGAAAGTAAATGTATTGTTTCTATCCGTTAAACCTTTCATACTTTTTAACCGACCCTTCATTTGAAGTTTATTAAAATCTTTTGAGTTATGTTCTCGTTCTATCCCATAAATATCACAGTTCATACCAAGTATTCTTGCATCGAGCTCTAGATGAAGAGAATGCTTAAAAAATAAAAGAATGCTTTTATTATTTTTTTGATCTTCAATTATTTCTTTTAATCCACCGATCTCATATTCAATATTTTTATTGATTCTTTCATCACTCCAAAACCAAGAAATCCCTGTGTTAAATAATACACTGCCAGATAAAATAATATTTCTTTTGAGAATTTGATTTTTTTTAGATTCACTTAGTTCAGGAAAACAAAGCTCAATATTTGCCTCACTAAATTTATTTCTCTTGAAGGGAATTATTAAAAGTATATTTCCAAGGAGCTTGCCAAATATTATTTGAATCCTCCAAGGAAATATTAATGTAGTCCTCCACAAATAAACTGAAATCTTGAGAATTAAATTATTCATTAAATATATAATTGTATTATTACATTTTTAGTTTAGATTATTAGCAATGAAATTTTTTTTATACAATTTTATTTTGATTTTGCTTTTACCCTTAATAATTTCTAGGCTAATCATAAGAAGTCTGAAAGATAGGGATTATATAAAAAATATTTCAAATAGATTTGGTATCTATGAAAATGAGACTGAATCTAATCCAGTTTGGTTTCATGCCGTTAGTCTTGGAGAGGTTATAAGTTCAGAAACTTTAATCAAGAAGATTCTTAATGATAACAAGGTTGTGCTGAGCGTCTCCACTCCGACAGGATATAGACAGGCTAAGAAAATATTCGGTAATAGCTTGCAAATAGTTTATGCTCCTTGGGATATTTATTTTTTTGTTAATAATTTCTTAAAGAAGTTCAATCCTAAGGCATTAATAATATTTGAAACTGAGATATGGCCATCAATGATTAAAGCATCTTCGGCAAAGAAAATTCCAATTTTTTTAACAAATGCAAGACTTTCTCAGGAATCAAATTCTAAATATTCCAATATAAAGTTCTTTGTAAAAGAAGTGGTCGAGTTATTCACATTAGTTCTTGCTCAAACTAATAAGCACTATGATAGATTTGTGAGTCTTGGAATTGATAAAGACAAAATTAAAATAGTAGGGTCAGTTAAATTTGATAAAGATAACAAAATTGAAAAGAAAGAAAGTTCAGTCAGAGATCCTAATTTAATAATCGCTACGAGTACTCATTCTGGTGAGGAGGAAATAATTTCAAAGTTATTTAAAAAACTTGCATCTATTGATAATTCTCTAAAGTTTGTTTTAGTTCCCAGACATCCTGAACGTGCTGACTCAATAGGTACAATTTTTAAAAATGAAGGCTCAGATTGTGTGATTCTTGAAAATATTCCAAGTTCTTTTGATTCGAATAAAATCTTTATTCTTAAAGGCATAGGTTTTCTAGATACATTATATAAATCAGCATCGCTAGCATTTGTTGGCGGAAGTATGCTGAAGGATTATGGTGGGCATAATGTAATAGAAGCGTCTGCAAACGGATGTCCGTTTATTGTTGGCCCATATATGAAAAATTTTGAAGATGTTATTTCTTTATTTTTAGAAGAAGAGGCTTGTATACAGATTGAGAATTCTGATGAATTGTATGAATCATGTAAAAAACTTATCTTTGATGAAGAATTAAGACAAAATATGGTAGATAATGCCTATAAAGTCGTAGAAAATAATAGGGGATCTATGGAAAAACAATATAATTATTTAAAAGAATATTTAAATTAATATGAAGTTAATAACTGCAATAATAAAGCCTTTCAAAGTTGAAGAAGTTAGGTCATCACTTGATGAGATTGGTGTATCAGGAATGACAATGACTGAGGTAAAAGGTTTTGGGAGACAAAAGGGACACACCGAGCTCTATCGTGGTGCTGAATATACAATTGACTTTCTTCCAAAAATTAAAATTGAGATTGCTGTTAAAGATGATCTTGTAGATCAAGTTAAAAATGCAATTATTAAATCTGCTGGTTCTGGCAAGATTGGAGACGGGAAAATATTTGTTTCGCCTATAGACGAAGTCATTAGGATCAGGACTGGTGAAACAAATGAAGATGCCCTTTAATTCACATTAAAGAAAAAAAACCAATAATTTTTTTGTTTGGGCCTACTGCAGCTGGGAAAACAAATCTTGCAATAAAAACATACGACTATCTTCCAATTGAAATAATCAGCGTTGACTCTGTTATGGTTTATAAAAAATGTGATATTGGTTCGGCAAAGCCGTCAAAAGAAATATTAAAACAATATCCCCATCATCTGGTTGATGTTGAGAGTCTAAATAATATCTTTTCTGTCGCAGATTTTTTAAATCTTTCTAAAGCATTAATTAAAGAGCATCATGATAAAAATAAGATACCTTTTTTTGTAGGCGGATCTATGATGTATTTTAGATCTTTATTTTATGGCATTCATGACTTACCTGGGAGTGACCTAGAATATAGGAAAGAGCTTAATGAATTAAAACAAAATAAATCAACTTCTTATTTATATAAGATGCTTGAGGGAATTGATCCTAATTATGCGGTTGATATTGATCATAATGATGAAATAAGAATAATTAGAGCTCTTGAGATATACAAAAACTCAGGAAAAAAATTAAGTGAGATTTTTAGTAATAATCCAACTAATGGCATAAAAGAAAAACATGAGGTTATACAATTTGGCATTAAAACAGACAGAGAGATATTACATGAAAGAATAAAAGCTAGACTCCATGAAATGATTGATAAAGGTTTAATAGAAGAAACAGAAAATATTTTAAATGATTTCAAGATTGCAGAGGGTCATCCCATAAGAAAAGCTGTTAACTATAAACAATCTATTGAATATATTAATGGCAAATATCCTAAAGATATTTTGTTTGATAAAGCTCTATATGCGACAAGACAGCTTGCAAAAAGACAACTTACTTGGATGAAAAGTTGGGACGACTATATAAATGTAGATATTGAAGACATTAAAACGTTTATAAATAAGGTTAAAAATTCATTATCTTCACTTTAAATATAATAATAAGACCCAACATACGTTTATAATAGTTAAGATATACTGAGGTAAAAAAGTGAATTGGGATAACAAAGAAAATGATCCGTGGGGCAATAAAAATGATGCTCCAGATTTCGATGAATTGATGAAGAAATTTTCATCTATTCTTGGTGGAAAAAAATCATCAACTAATGGCTCTGGTTCTGGAAATGGAGGAAGTGGTTTTAATTTCCCATCTTCAAGAATGTTAATGTACGCACTTTTTGCATTTTCGATTGTTTATGCATCACAGTGCATCTACCAGTTAGATGCCTCTGAAAGAGCAGTTATTTTAAGATTGGGTAAATTCTATGAAGAACAAGAGGAAGGTCTTAACTTTAGACTCGCCGGCATCGACGAGAGGTATATTGAAAATGTTTCTTTAACTAGAAGATACACTCAAACAAATAGTATGTTGACTAAAGATGAGAATATAGTTGACGTAACAGTTTCAGCTCAATACAGGATTGCTAACTTAAAAGATTTTGTTCTTAATGTTAAGGACCCAGAAGGAAGTCTTCGTAATGCAATTGAAAGTGCATTAAGACACGTAGTTGGTGATAATACCCTTGATCAAACTTTAACAGTTGGAAGAGAAAACATTGCACAGGAAGTGCAATCAAGACTTCAACAATATTTGGATATTTATCAAACTGGTCTTATTGTCCAGCAGGTCAACATTGAAAAAACAGATCCACCAGCTGCAGTTAAAAATGCATTCGATGATGTTGTTGCTGCAAGAGAGGACAAAGAAAGATTACAAAATGAAGCGGAAAGATACGCACTATCAATTGTTCCTGAAGCTCGAGGACAAGCTCAGGCCAGAATAAAAGAAGCAGAAGCTTACAAAGAAGCTGTTGTTGCGGAGGCTGAGGGTGAAGTTGAAAGATTTAACCAACTTCTTGCTGAGTATCTCAAAGCACCAGATGTAACTAGAGACAGACTTTATCTTGATGCTCTTCAATCAGTATTGTCAAACTCTACAAAAGTTATGGTGGATGTCGAAGGTGGAAACAACCTACTTTATCTACCACTAGATAAAATCATGGAAGAAAACAAAAAGAAAGGTGATGACGATGAATAAAAATACATACTCAATTTTATTCGGTGCTTTATTATTTGGTTTACTTATAAATAGTGTATTTATAGTAAATGAAAAAGAAAAAGCAATTGTATTTCAATTTGGTGAAGCGGTAAGACCTAATATACCAGTTGGATTTCATTTTAAGCTTCCAATAATTCAAACAGTTAAAAAATATGATTCAAGGATTCAAACACTTGATGAGGAACCAGATAGAATCTTAACTGTTGAAAGTAAATACCTATTAGTTGACTCTTTTATCAAATATAGAATTGTTGACGTACTTACTTTTTATAAAGCTAATAATGGAAGTTTTAATAGTTTAAACAGTTTGCTTGGACAAAGGTCTGAGTTTGTTCTTAAAAATAACTTTGGTAAAAGAACTGTTAAAGAAGTTGTTTCAGGCGAAAGAGATGAGTTAATGAGTATTATGCTTAGTTCACTTAATGATTCAGTTGTTGATTTAGGTGTCGAAATAATAGATTTTCGCGTAAAAAGAATTGATCTACCATCAAATCTAAGTAATTCAGTTTATGAAAGAATGAGAACTGAAAGACAACGTTTGGCTGAGGAATTAAGATCAGAGGGAAAAGAAATAGCCAGAGAAATCACTGCTGAAGCTGATAAGGAAAAAGTTGTTATTTTAGCCGAGGCTTATAAATTTGCAGAACAATTAAGAGGTCAAGGTGATGCAGAAGCTGCAGGAATATATGCACAATCGTTTTCACAAGATCCTGAGTTTTACGAATTTACTAGAAGCATGAAGGCTTACGTTGAAACATTTGAAAATAAGTCTGATGTAATGTTAATTGATTCAGATTCAGAATTCTTTAAATATCTTAACGATAAAAAAGACGAAAAATAGGTCACTTTGTGTCTAATAATACTCTCATCCTTGGTCTTCAATGGGGTGATGAGGGTAAAGGTAAAATTGTCGATAATCTCAGTGAATCTTTTGATGTAGTTTGTCGTTTCCAAGGCGGTCATAATGCAGGCCATACTATTAAAGTTGATGGTGAACAAACTGTTTTACATTTAATTCCATCAGGAATTCTTCATGATAATGCTAAATGTCTTATTGGTAATGGCGTCGTGTTGGCATTGGATGCACTCAATGATGAAATTAATAAATTAAAAGATAAAAGCATTAGTTTTAATAAAAGGTTTTTCGTAAGTTCAGCTTGTTCATTGATATTACCAACTCACATTGCAATAGACAAAGTCAGGGACAAAAAGGAGTCTATTGGAACTACCGGCAGAGGTATTGGACCTGCATATGAAGATAAAGTTGGAAGAAGAGCGGTTAGATTTGGAGATTTAGGCAATGAAAAACTATTGAGGGATAAAATAGAATTACTTGTAAATTTTCATAATAGATTATTAGTTGATCTCTATAAAACCGATCCATACAAACCTGATGATGTTTTTGAAGAGGTATATAAATTCAAAAGTTTATATGAAGACTACTGTGTTGACTCTCAAAATCTTATGCATGAATTCATAAAAGAAAAAAAATCTATTCTCTTTGAAGGTGCTCAGGGGACACTTCTTGATATTGATCATGGAACATACCCATATGTCACCTCTTCAAATACCACAGCTGGTGGTGTATCAACCGGCTTAGGAATTGGACCAAAGTTTATAGATAGCATAATAGGTATAACAAAAGCATATACAACAAGAGTTGGAGAGGGACCTTTTATAACAGAGCTTTTTGATGAAAATGGAACTCATCTTGCAAAAAAAGGAAATGAATTTGGCGCAACAACTGGCAGGGCTAGGCGATGTGGATGGCTAGATCTTGTTGCGCTTAAAAAAGCTGTATTCACAAACTCAGTTACTGATTTATGTATTACTAAACTTGATGTAATGGATGAATTAAAAGAGATAAATGTGTGTATCGAGTACTCCGATAGTCATCCAATATATAAAACATTTGATGGTTGGTTAAGTTCAACCGAGGGAATTACTAACTATATTGATTTGCCAAATGAGGCAAAGGAATATATTGAGTTCATTGAAAATTTCACAGAATGTAAAGCATCTATAATATCAACTGGCCCATCAAGAGATCAGACAATAAGTAGATAGATTAGATTATTGATTTCAGAAATTTATCTAAACTTACATTTATAAACTTATAAGAATCTGGACTAGAGAATTTTTTTGACAACCTTAGAGCCTCATCAATAACCACTGGTTTATCTAATTCACCAAAAAGCATTTCATTTATTGCGAAACATAAGATAGATTTATCTATTAATTCAATACTCGAGTCTTTTATGTCTAATTCAGAAATAATAGATTCAATGTTTTTAATATTTTCCTCTATCGAAAGCAAAGAATTTGAAAAAAGTTCAAAATCAACTTTTTTTGATTTATGCTCCTCTTTGAATTGAACAATAATTTTGCTAGCAACTTGATTATCAAAAAGCATCTGAAAAATTGCTTGGATTAAATACTCTCGAGATCTTACAGCAGTTTTAAAATTAGCAAGATTTTTCATTGATTAAACTTATTAATGCATTAGTGTTGTTTCTTGTATTTTTTTCTAGTCTTTCTAATAGCTGAGTAGTATTTTCAACACATAAGACATTATTTATTATTGCTATATCAAAAAAGTTTTCAGATAAAGATCCTATGGATCTAAAAGTTTCATTTGTAACTAGATCATAATGAGAAGTTTCACCTCTTATAACAATCCCATGACAGATAACTCCAACATAACCCTCCTTGTGCATCTTGCTTTTAGCCAATGCAGCAAGTTCAATAGCTCCAGGTGCCTTAGCTTTCACACATGCAAATTTTTGCTCTAGTATTTCAACAGAGATATCAATCATTTTTGTTATGTCTTCTTCATACCAGGAAGTATGAACAATTAAGATTTTATTCATTTTTAAAACCAGTTATTTCTATATCGAAACCAGATACAGCATTATATTTTGTTGGTGTTCCTAAAACGGTAATTTTTTTTAAATTTAATGCTCTCAATATTTGTGACCCGACACCAATTACCCTCCTATTACTTTTTGGCTCTATTTGTTTCTCTTCTAATTTATTTAGCCAATAACTTTTTGCATCTCTGTGGTTAATTAATACAAAAAGACCAGTGCCTTCCTCAGATATTTTTTTTAACGAATTCCTTATTGACCAATTTTTACCTAATTCGTCAATGCCCAACAAGTCTTGCAGAATGCTTTGTGTTTGAACTCTTACAAGTGGTGATTCAACTTCATTAATATTGCCCATTGAAAGAGAGAAGTGATACTCATCATATATTTTATCTCTCCAAACATTTAATTTAAATTTTCCAAATTCATTTTCAATGTCTTTATCTAGAACAGACTCAATTGTTGCATCCATTGATAACCTATAATCGATAAGATCAGCAATTGTTCCGACTTTAATACTATTTTCATTACCAAATTTTAATAAGTCGTCTCTTCTTGCCATTGTTCCATCATCATTCATGATTTCACATATAACTCCTGCTGATTGAAATCCTGCTAATTTTGCGAGATCACATGCGGCTTCAGTATGACCAGCTCTGCTCAATACCCCACCTTTCATTGCTTTCAATGGGAAAATATGACCAGGTTGAACAATATCAGATGCCTTTGAATCTTTTCTAACTGCAGTTTTGATTGTGTGTGCTCTGTCAGCTGCTGAAATACCTGTTGTAATACCTTCTGCTGCTTCTATAGATACTGTAAAAGCTGTCTTGTTAGCAGCTCTATTTTTGTTTGTCATCATTTGAAGGTCGAATTTATCGCAAAGTCTTTTACTCATTGGCAAACAAATTAGTCCTTTACCTTTTGATGCCATAAAATTAATTATCTCAGGTGTCACAGCTTCAGCAGCACATACGAGATCTCCTTCATTCTCTCTAGACTCGTCATCAAGAATGATTACCATTTTGCCATCTCTGATATCATCAATAATTTCTGTAATACTACTTTTTTTCATTTTTTATAAATGTTTCTTTTACATCGTCGCCAATTTTATAGGAGGATTCTAATTTAAATCCATAGTTTTCAATAGCATTTTTTTCTTTAAACCAGTCAACTCCTTCATCTCCTAGTATTTTGTTAGATGTATAAATCACAATTTCATCAACTTTTCCTGTTTTTAAAAAAGCATTTACTAAATCTGGTCCTGCCTCAATCAGAATAGAGCATAAATCTGAATTTTTATAAAATTCTATCACTTCATCTAAACTTAGATTTGAGTGGATGTTTGCACTATTATTCTTAAAAAACTTAAACTCATCTTCATTTATATCTTGATTTGATAACAAGATTTTTTGAGGTTGATTAGTATCGAAATTAACTCTGGCATTCATTTGTGGATTATCATTTCGAAGAGTATTTCCACCTGTAAGAATACCATCATGCTCTGCTCTTAAAATTTGAACATCATTTCTCGATACATCTGAAGTGATATATGTTCTTTCGTTATCTTTGTAATGAGATTTTCCATCAGACGATGAAGCAATTTTCACAGTTAAATAGGGTCTGTTGAAAGTTTGTTTAAAGAAAAAATACTTATTTTGTTTTCTTACTAGTTCAGCACAAAGATTTTTTTCAACTTTAATTCCTGCATCTTCGAGTATCTCAACTCCTTTGCCTGAGACTAGAGGATTGGGATCTATCGAACCAATAATAACTTTTTTTATACCTGAATCTACTATTGCATGAGCACATGAGCCTGTTTTTCCAATATGGCTGCAAGGCTCGAGTGTACAAATTAAAACAAGTTCTGAAAAATCATTAAAATTTTTATTAATTTTTTTCTTTGCTAAATTAATCGCATTTATCTCAGCATGATTTTGGCCAAATTTTTCGTGATAGCCTTCTGATATAATCTCTTCACCTTTGACTAAGATTGCCCCAACGACTGGATTAGGTTTTGCAGTAAATTTATAAAAATTAGCATTCGATATAGCTCGAAGCATCAATTTCTCATAATTCATTTCTTAGATTTTTTGTTAGAAGGTTTTTCTTTATTAAGGGAGTTTATTTCCTCTGAAAAATCTGCAATATCTTGAAAATCTCTATATACAGATGCAAATCTCACATATGCCACAGTATCAACTTCTTTTAAGGCATTCATCATAATTTTGCCTATTTCAATTGATTTAATCTCTCGAACACCTTTTGTTCTAATTTCTTTTAGTATTTTTCCAAAAATAGTATCTATTTCTTCTGTCGAGAGTGGTCTTTTTTCAAGCGCTCTTAGCATTCCAGCTTTTAGTTTAGATCCATTGAAGGGCTGTCTTTCACCATTGCTCTTTATTACTCTAGGAAGAGCTAAATCAATAGTTTCAAATGTTGTAAATCTAGAGTGACATACTTCACACTCTCTTCTTCTTCTTATTTGAGAACCATCTGCAACCAATCTTGAGTCAATGACTTTTGTATCTTCAGCTTGACAGAAAGGGCAATACATTTATAACCTGTATACTGGATATTCTGACGTTAAAGAACTTACCTCACTTTTAACTTTCTCATGAACTGACTCATCATTGATATTTTCGATGATATCTGCAATCCAATTTGCTACTTGAACAACTTCCTTTTTACCAAACCCTCTTGTTGTTATTGCTGGTGTTCCAATTCTTATTCCTGAAGTGATAAAAGGAGAAGCAGTATCATTTGGAACTGAATTTTTATTAACAGTGATGTTTACAGATCCAAGAACCTTTTCAAGATCTTTTCCAGTGATGTTTTTACTCCTTAAATCTACAAGAACAATATGATTTTCTGTTCCATTGGAAACAACATTGATATCTCTTGACATAATTGTTGTTGCCATTAATTTTGCGTTATCCATGACGTCTTGAATATAATTTTTAAAATCTGGTTCCAAAGCTTCTTTAAAACAGAGGGCCTTTGCCGCTATTACATGCATTAATGGACCTCCTTGAGAACCAGGAAAGACTGCTGAATTAAGTTTTTTTTCGATTTCTTCATTCTCTTTTGCAAGAATTATTCCAGATCTTGGTCCTCTAAGAGTTTTATGAGTGGTTGATGTTACAACGTCAGCGTACGGAACTGGTGATGGATAAAGTTTTGCTGCAACCAAACCAGATACATGAGCCATATCTACAAGAAAATATGCACCAACTTCATCAGCTATTTCTCTAAATTTTTTCCAATCTACGATGCCTGAAAATGCTGAAAAACCAGCGATAATAAGTTTTGGTTTATGCTCTTTTGCCAAAGAAAGCACTTCATCATAATTTATATCATTAGTTTCAGGATGCAGGCCGTACTGAATGCTTTTGTAGTTTCGTCCAGAAAAATTCACTTTAGAACCATGTGTAAGGTGACCTCCGTGATCGAGACTCATGCCCAAGATAGTGTCATTTGGTTCTAAAAGAGCTAAAAATGCAGCCGCATTTGCAGAAGATCCAGAATGTGGTTGAACATTTGCATAATCTGCATCAAATAGTTGTTTAGCTCTCTCTATTGCAAGATTCTCTGCAACATCAACAAATTCACATCCTCCATAATATCTTTTTGAAGGGTAGCCCTCAGCATACTTATTTGTTAACAATGAACCTTGAGCCTCAAGTATTCTTTTTGAAGCGTAATTTTCTGATGCAATTAACTCAATATGGTCTTCTTGTCTTTGCGCCTCATTTTCAAAAGATGTCCACAAATCTCTATCGTATTCTTTGATAGAAGAAATATTAGAAAATATATTATCGCTTTTAGATGATTTCATAAATTTAAATTTTATTGGATTGTAATTTTATCCTAACTAAGGTTTTTTGTGGATAAAAGGTTTAACTCTATTAGGATAACATGTTTTACATATATCGCATTCCTTTCCATAACACTCTCTTGCCTGACAATATTCTCTACCCCAAAAAATTATTTGAAGATGTAACTTATTCCAAGAAGATTTTGGAAATATTTTTTTTAAATCTTCTTCAGTTTTTTTTACACTTTTTCCATTGGTAAGACCCCATCTTTGTGCCAATCTATGAATGTGTGTATCAACTGCAAATGCAGGTACACCAAATCCTTGGCTCATTACAACTGAAGCTGTTTTGTGACCAACTCCGGGTAGTTTTTCCAAATCATTAAAATTATTCGGTATTTGTCCGTCGTGCCTATCGATAATAATCTTAGATAACTCTTTTATTGCTTTAGATTTTTTTGGTCCTAAACCACACGGTCTTATTATGTTATATATTTTTTTTTCAGTGAGCTTAGACATTTCAAACGGAGTTGAGGCTTTTGAAAAAAGAATTGGAGTGATTTGATTTACTCTTTCATCTGTACACTGAGCTGATAAAAGAACTGCAATCAATAATGAGTAATTATCAAAATGATCAAGTGGAATTGGTGTTTTTGGATATTTTTTATCAAGTATCCTTTTTATAATAAATGCTCTCTCAGATTTCTTCATTTTAATAAATGTAGCATAATATTTTGCAATTAATGAATACAGACAAAATTCAAAAATATTTACTTAAACTAAAAGATTCTTTTCTTGATGAGACTGAAGAAAATAGGAGAATGCTAGATACTTACGTTAATTATATTGATGGAAAAGCTAGTGATAAAGATATTGAGGAAGCTAATTATCAATTAAAACAAGTCTTAAGAAGTTTAGGGCTTGGTATTTTAGTAGTATTACCATTCAGTCCTATATCCATTCCTTATGTTTTAAAAAAAGCAAAAGAATTTGATATTGAATTGATTCCAGATTGGTATAAAGCTTTAAGTAAAGATAAAGATGAACTAGAATAGTTATGACTTTTTTGGAGAACTTATGAGAAACGTAGTAATAGTTGATAGTGTCAGAACAGGCTTAGCAAAGTCACACAGAGGTGGGTTTAACATGACCAGACCTGACGAGATGCTAGCTCACATAATTGATGCAATGTTAGATAGAAATCCTGATATGCCTCCAGAGGCAGTTGAAGATATTATCATGGGTTGCGGTAATCCTGAGGGAGCTCAGGGCCATAATATTGGAAGAAATGCAGCTGTATTATCCAAACTTCCTATGACAACTGGTGGCACAACTGTAAATAGATATTGCTCATCTGGAATGCAGTCAATTTCGATGGCGGCAAGTCAAATTATGGCTGGTTGCTACGATACTGTAATTGCAGGAGGCGCAGAAACCATTTCGATGATGAATATGAACATGGATAATTTTGTTAACGAAAGATTAGCAGAAGAGGTTCCTGGAATATATTTTCCAATGGGTATGACCGCCGAAGTTGTTGCTAAAAGATATGATGTTTCAAGAGAAGCTCAAGATGAGTATGCATTTGAAAGTCAAATGAGAACTGCTGCTGCTCAACAGTCTGGTGCTTATGATGATGAAATTATTCCAATGGAAACAAAAATGTTACTTACAAACAAAGAGACTGGAGATTCAAAGGAAGTTGAATATACAGTCGATAAAGATGAATGCAATAGGCCTGAGACAACTCTTGAGGGATTAGCTTCATTAAAACCTGTCTTTGATCCTGAAAACGGTTCAGTTACTGCTGGAAATTCATCACAACTCTCTGATGGTGCTTCTGTAACTTTAGTTATGTCTGAGGATAAAGCAAAGGAATTAGGATTAAAGCCATTAGCTTATTTTCGTGGATTTACAACTATGGGATGTGAACCAGATGAAATGGGAATAGGTCCTGTCTATTCAGTTCCAAAACTTTTAAAGAATTATAATATGTCTGTTGAGGACATAGATATTTGGGAGCTTAACGAAGCATTTGCTGTCCAAGTGGTTTATTGCAGAGATAAACTTGGTATACCAATGGATAAATTAAATCTTGATGGTGGTTCAATATCAATCGGACATCCTTTCGGTATGACCGGTTCTCGTCAAGTTGGCCATATTGCGCGACAACTAAACAACATGGATAAACAATTTGGTGTTGTTACAATGTGTGTTGGTGGCGGCATGGGAGCAAGTGGCTTATTTGAAAGATATCCTTCTTGATATCTGAAACAGATATACTTAAGACATTTCAGCATCTGGTTAAGAGATCAGATGCTGACGAATCAATAATTATTGGATCTGGTGATGACGCTGCAGTCATCAATATAAAAGATAAATGTCTTGTTCACTCAGTTGATATTTCAAAGATTAATTCACATTTCCCAAGAAATTTCTTACCAAATGATATTGCATATCGTTCAATTGCAATTGCATTGAGCGACCTTGCCGCAATGGGAGCATATCCATCCTTCATCACCATTGGCCTTACTTGTGATGAAAAAAAGATTGAATGGTATGACAGATTCTCAAAAGGAGTTGAGGAGTCGATGAATGAATTTAATTTTTCACTTGTTGGAGGAGATATAACATATGGGGAGCTTAGTGTTTGCGTAAATGTATTTGGTTATTTATTTGATAAACCTTTACTCAGATCAGGTGCAAAACAAGGTGACAAAATTTTTATAACTGGTCAACTAGGACATGGTCAAAAAGGATTGGAAGATTTCAAAAGAAAAAATGATTCTATTTCACTTGAAAAGTTTAAAAAACCAACTCCTCAATTCAAGAAAAGTAAACATATCTCTTCTTTTGCATCATCTTGTGTCGATATTTCTGATGGGCTTATTAAAGATTTGACTAGTATTTGTCGCATGTCTCAAGTTGGAGCAAAAATAATATATGAAGATATACCAAAATTACGAGGTATTGATGATTTGTCATATGGAGACGATTTTGAGTTGTGTTTCACGACATCAGATAAAAACATAAAACAACTTAATAAAGATGATTATTTTTGTATTGGAGAAATAACTTCAGATAAAGAAATTACTTTATTAAATGCAAATAATGAAGTGAAGCTTGAAAAAGATGGCTGGGATTCTTTCAAATAAAAAAATTGGAATAATTGGTGGTGGTATAACAGGGGTTATTACTGCAATTTTTTTGGCGAGAGCTGGAAATAAAGTAACAATATTTGATAAAAATAAGTTATTAAGTGAAACAAGTTCGAGTACAACAAAACTTCTCCATGGAGGCATAAGGTACCTAGAAAATCTTCAAATAAAAGAGGTTAGAAATGGACTTAATGATAGACATTGGTGGCTTAAAAATTTTCCAAATAATACATCTGCAATTGAAATATTTATACCTTTTAAAAATATTTTTAGCACAAACTTTATAAAATATTTCATTGGTATAAAAATTTATGAATTTTTGTCTTTTAAAAAAAAATTGGGTACTGGAAAAATTATTTTTGGAGGCAGGAATCTTGAGAAAAACCAAGAAATGAATTTTTTAAACTTCCTATCATTCATAGATGGATATATGGATGATGAACTATTGTCAGAAAAATTGAAGGATGAATTAAGTCAATTAGACGTTGAAATTTATGAAAATTATGAAGTGAATGACTTTAACCTATCTGGTGCAGTAAATAATTTTAATTTTGATAACGTCATTTTGGCATCAGGACCATGGAACAAGATTTTATTGGATAAAAATAATTTAAAAACTGACAAAGACATTGATCTTATCAAAGGAAGTCATTTGGTGATAGATAGAAAAATTAAAAGAGCATATATGTTTGAGGCAATATGCAAGAAGAGATATATTTTTGCACTTCCTTATAAAAATCACACCCTTTTAGGGACCACAGAAAAAAGAACAGATACTCCTGATACCCCAATCATTGATGAAGATGAAAAAGACTACTTAATTCAAAGTTATAACTCTTTTTTCTCAGAACAAATATCTTCAGAAAATATTTTGTATAACTACTCTGGAGTAAGACCTTTAATTAAATCAAATAAAAAAAATTTTCATAATTCATCAAGAGATTTTTATATAGATCAAAATGAAAAATTAATATGTGTTTTTGGAGGAAAATGGACAACAGCACCTTCTATTGCAAAGAAAATTGTTACAATTATAAATAATGGATGACTTTCCAAATCTAAAAAATCCTTTCCACTTTTTGGCAACACTTGGCGGAATTGGAAAAATTCCATTTGCTCCTGGGACTTTTGGCAGTATTTTCTCATGGCTGATATTTATATTCTTATCCCATTTCGTAAATATGTTTTATGTAACGTTGATAGGAATTTTTCTTTCTATTTGGATATGTGACAAGGCTTCTGTAAACTTGACTCATAAAGATCATAGGTCAATTGTGATAGATGAACTGATTGGAATATGGATTGCCTTGTTGCCAGTTCTCTATCTGGCTGATACTCAAAAAGAAAGAATTATTTATGCGATTGCTGCTTTATTATTCTTCAGAATATTTGATATATTCAAACCATTTCCAGTTTCATACTTTGATGAAAATTTCAAAAATGGTACAGGTATAGTGATAGATGATCTAATTGCAGGTGTAATGGCTATGATACCTTCGTATATTATATTAACTCTTTTAACCTAGAGCTTATTTTATCTACAGATAACCCAGCATCATTTAGCATTTCTTCTCTTGATGCATGTTCAATAAATTCGTCAGGTATACCAAAAAGCTCAGACTCAATATTGATATTATTTTTTGAACAGAATTCTTGAACAGCGCTTCCAGCGCCACCCATAATCGATCCATCTTCTATAGATATAAA
Source organism: uncultured SAR86 cluster bacterium (assembly GCA_902628085.1). GTDB lineage: Bacteria > Pseudomonadota > Gammaproteobacteria > Magnimaribacterales > D2472 > SAR86A. The sequence goes on along the minus strand of CACOLO010000003.1, from coordinate 22,181 downwards.
TAGATCAGCTTTTTTAAGATATTGGTTTAGAATTTGTTCATCTAGCGGCTTCACGAATCTCATATCAATAAGAGTAAATTTAAATTTTTTTGATATTTCCCTTGCTATATGTAGTAGAGATCCAAAGTTAAGAATGACTTTATCTTTTCCTGCTTCATTAATTAGTCTAGCTTTACCAATTTCAACTGTATCTAGTTTCTTATCTACTTTAACTTCGGGACCAACTCCTCTTGGATATCTAATTGAAGCAGGTCCTCTATAGTTAAATCCTGTTGAAAGCATTAATCTTGTTTCATTTTCGTCTGCCGGAGTACAGACAACCATATTTGGTATACATCTTAAATATGCAATATCATAATTTCCAGAGTGAGTAGGTCCGTCTTCTCCAACCAGCCCAGATCTATCGAGAGCAAAAGTAACATTTAAATTTTGAACAGCTACGTCATGAATAAGCTGATCATAAGCTCTTTGAAGAAATGTTGAGTAGATAGCAACTACTGGTTTTTTCCCACCAATAGCAAGACCTGCTCCGAATGTAACGGCATGTTGTTCAGCAATTGCCACATCATAATATCTATCAGGATAATTTTTACTAAAAGTGACTAACCCAGATCCTTCTCTCATAGCAGGCGTAATCGCAATAAGATCTTCATCTTTAGCTGCCATGTCATTAATCCAATCACTAAAAATATCTTGATATTTTTTTGCTTTCGAAGACTTTTGTTTAATTGAATTGATTTTACCTATAGCATGAAAACCTATCCTATCTGCTTCAGCAGGATCAAGTCCAGCACCTTTTTTTGTAATAACATGAAGAAACTGAGGACCTTCAAATTCCATGAGATTGGAAATAACATCGTGAAGTTCTTTTATATTATGTCCATCAATTGGTCCAATATAATTGAGACCTAATTCTTCAAAAATAGTTCCAGGGGCAACCATAGCTTTCATTTGTGTTTCAACTTTTCTGGCAAGATGATATGCCTGTGGTAATGGCTTTAGAAAACTTGCTCCACTTTTTTTTATTCCTTTGTAAGTTTTAGATGCCCAGATTCTTGAAAAATAATTAGACAATCCTCCAACATTCTCAGATATTGACATATCATTATCATTTAGAATTATCAAAACATTTGGCTTAATGTGTCCTGTATGACTCAGTGCTTCAAATGCCATTCCGGCTGTCATTGCTCCATCACCAATAACTGCAACATTTTTTTTCTCTGATTCTGCCTGAGAGGCTACTGCCATGCCCAGAAGTGCACTTATGGATGTGCTTGAGTGCCCAACTCCAAATGAGTCATATTTACTCTCTGAAATTGAAGGAAAGGGCGCGAGCCCACCTTTTTTTCGGATAGTCTGTATTTGATTTTTTCTACCTGTAAGAATTTTATGGGGATATGCTTGGTGACCAACATCCCATACTAAATTATCGAATGGCGTATTTAAAAGATAATGAAGTACAACTGTTAGTTCAACCACACCTAGACCACCACCTAAATGTCCACCACTTTGTCCAACTGAATAAAGCAAATATTCCCTAAGCTCATCTGATAAAATGCGAAGTTCGTTAATTGAAAAAGATCTTAAGTCTGATGGATCATTAACTTTATCCAGTAATGGTGTTTTAGGTTTTTGAGAAGGGATCTCTTTAAAAATTTTCAACTTATTTTTCTCTTTTTGTAATGTAACGAGCTAATTCTATCAGCATTTCTGAATTAGAAATTTTTTCATCATTTATTTCATCGATGGCTGTTTTTGCTAATTCTTCTGATCTCTCTAGTGATTTATCAACACCAACAACATTAATGAAAGTAGATTTTTTATTCTTATGATCAGAATTGATATCTTTTCCTAATTTTTTGCTACTTGAAGTTGCTTCTAGGTAGTCATCTATTATCTGAAAAGCAAGCCCAATATTTCTTCCAAATGATTTAAAAATTTTTTCATTTGATGATGTGTTTTCTAGCTGACCAAGCATCACAGCACATTCTATCAATTTACCAGTTTTTAAAGAATGTATATTTTCAATTTCCATTTGTGAAATATCTTTCGATTCACTTTTTATATCTAGATGTTGTCCAAGGACCATACCATTTTTACCACATGCATTAGATAGCAATTTAATGGCCATAATTTTTGACTCACCACTTAAATTATTATCGTCTGCAATAATTTCATATGCGAGTGCTTGCAGTGCATCACCTGCAAGAATTGCATCAGCTTCACCAAAAACAATATGATTTGATTTTTTGCCTCTTCTAAAATCATCATTATCCATTGCAGGAAGATCATCATGAATGAGTGAGTATGTGTGAATTAATTCAACAGAGGTCGCTAGAGTAACTTTACTTTCATTTTTCAAAAAATTGTGTGTATCTGCAGAGGCAAAAATTAGAGCAGCTCTAATCATTTTACTCTCACTCAGGGCTGAGTAATTCATTGCTTCCTCGATATGGTTTGAATTTCCAATTACAAATTCAATATTTTTAGAGACCTGATCTCTAACTTGAGACAAAAAATGATTGAGCATGATTTGTTTCAGTTATTAACTTCGGTTGAAGAACCGTCATCTAATAACTTTTTAATCTTTAATTCAGCTTTTTGTAATTGTTTTTGACATTCCTTAACAAGGTTAACACCTTCTTCAAAGGACTTCACAGAATCTTCAAGACTAATATTCTCATCTTCTAATTTTGTCACTATAGACTCAAGTTCTTTTAAAGATGCTTCAAAATCTACTTTTTTATCTGAATTTGCCATAATTTATTGTAAGTCATTAGCTTCAATTTTGAAGAATTTTTTATATTCATTTCTTAAAGCATATGGAAGCGAGAGGACTGCAGGAGTTAATATTAAAGTCATAAATGTACTAAAACCAAGACCCCATACTATTGATACAGCCAAGTTTGACCACCAGTCAACAACTCTACTTCCAATGACAATATCTCTGGATATAATGTCCAAACTAACTCCCATAGCAAGAGGAAGTAAGCCAAAAATAGTTGTAAGTGATGTCAATATAATTGGCCGAAGCCTTTGTTTGCAAGCGTTAATAATATGCACAGCTTGTTCTACCTGAGGTGCTTCTTCTCTGAGTTTATTAAATGTATCAATCAAAACTATGTTGTTATTAACTACAATTCCTGCAAGTGTAACAATAGATATTCCAGTCATTGTAGTGCTAAATGATTTACCCGTAATAAGTAATCCAAGTAACACACCAACAAAGGAAATTGTGACAGCCGACAATATAATAAAAGATTGATAAAAACTATTGAATTGAGTAATTAACATTAAAAGCATCATAAATATAGCTGTTATGCCCGCAATAACTATAAACCTGTTAACGTCCTCAGTTTCTTCAGCCATCCCACTAAACTTATAACTAATTCCAGGACCAAGATCTATTGACTCTAACCAAAAACTTAGCTCATTAATTTTTTCTGAAACTTTTGATTCATCATCGGTGCCAGCTCCTATTTCTTGAAAGTACTTACCATTTTTACGATTAACAGTTTGACGATTTTCTTTTGGAACGACCTGAACAAAAGAACTTACTGGAACTGTTCCTTGTCTTGTTACAACATTTAAATCTCTTATACCAGTTATTGTTCTGTCAGAATCAGGAAATCTTGCTCTAATCTCTACCTCGTCTTTTGCGTCATCAGGCCTATATTCACCAACTTTAAATCCTGAAGTTAGCATCTGAACCAAGGCACCTACATCACTAACACTGACACCTAACTGTGCAGCTTTTTGTTTGTCTACTTCCACACTCCACTCAACTGAAGGATATGCTTTTGAGGAAAATATGTTATTTAAACCACTCATATTATTGCGCATATGATTTTCGATTTTTGTCACAGCTTCATTTACCTGTTCTTCAGTATCTCCAAATATATCTATTTCAATAGGCGAATCAAAAGACGGACCTCCTTCATCTGCTTCAATTTCAACTGTGATACCTGGCAGATCGTTAGTAGATTCTTTTAAGAGATCCATAATTTCAAAACCAGAGATTTTCGTTTGAGAAGGTTCTAGGGTTTCAATAAATCCACCCCCAACTCTATCCGATCCTGATTCCCACCAATTTGAACCAGACCTTAAATAAACATTTTTTATACCTTCAACCTTTAAAAATCTCTCTTCAACTTGTTCAATAATTTCTTTTGTTTCAAGTGCAGAGAAGTTGCCTCTAGCTTTTATAGTGACATTGGCTTGAATGGGATCGACAATTGCAAAGTAAATCGTTCCCATGCCAGAAATTGAATAACTCAAAATTATAACAAGTAACAAAGATATGACTGCTGTAACAGTTTCGATAGGATTTCTTACAAATCGTTTTATGTATTTTCCATACCATTCAGTGAGGCGAACAAATACTGATGTATTACCTTCACCACTATTCAAAGCAGATTCTTTTTGTCCAAAATATGCACCAAGAACTGGAATCACTATTAATGAATAGAATAAGGATGCTGATAAAACAAAGAAAATAGTTATGGGAAGATACTTCATAAATTGACCAGTAAAACCAGGCCAAAACATCATCGGAATGAAGGCTGCAAGTGTCGTTCCTGTTGATGCGATTATCGGGTAGAACATTCTTTTAGAAGCTAGGGTGTATCCTTCAACTCGTGAAAGGCCTTCTGCTATTTTTTTATCAGCATATTCAGTTATTACAATTGAACCATCGATAAGCATACCCATTCCAAGTAATAACCCCATCATTACTAGGAAATTAACTTCCATATCAAGGGTATATAAAATTAAATATGTCATCAAAAAACAAAATGGAATAGAAAGACCAACAAGCATAGAAACTCTTGTTCCCATACTTGCTATCACAAGAACCATTATCAGAACTACTGCAGCGATAATATTGCCATTGAGTTCTTTAACCATTAAATTCGCATATATGGTGTCGTCATTAGAGACAACAATATTTAAATTGCTCGGAAGAGTTTTTTCAAAATCATATAGTATGTCTCTGATAGCATTTGAAGCATCAATAGCATTTGCACTTTCTCTTAGAGAAATTTCTAATGTCACGGCATCTTCACCGTTAACTCTTGCATAGGACGTGAAGTCTTTAAATGTTCTCTTTATAGTCGCAATATCTCCGAGAGTTACTATTGCGTCTTTTGTTACTTTTACTGGAATCGCATAAACATCTTTAGCAGACTCAATAATACTTGGAACCTCAATATTAAAACTTCCTCTTCCTGTATCCTGTTTACCACCTGGTATTATCAAATTATTATTTGAAACTGAGTAATAAATATCTGATAAGGTAACTCCATAAGATTCCATTTTTGCTTTGTCTATGACTCCCTCAAGAACTTCTTCAGGAGCTCCAGTCATTCTGACTTCAAGGATCTGCTCAATTGGCTCAATCATATCTTTGAGCTCTCTAGCATAAAAAACCTTTTGTCTAACAGAACTTCCTCCAACGATACTTATATTCATTACAGGAAAGCTAGCTTCGCTATACTCTTGAATTTGAGGATCTTCTGCCTCAAGTGGAAGTTGATATTTTATTTCTTCAACTCCCTGCTTTACATCAACTAAAGCTTTATCAATATCAAAACCAACTTCAAATTCAAGGAATACTCTGGCATAACTTAAATAGCTGGTGGACCTTATGCTTTCAACACCAGTTATTGTTTTTAGTCTATTCTCAAGAGGTCTTGCAATTAATCTTGATGTATCACTAGGAGAGGCTCCATCAAGAAAAACAGATACTGTAATAAAAGGTAACTGAACATTTGGTGATGCTGCTATCGGTATTTCCTGCCTTGAATAGGTTCCCGCAATAATTACCATGAAGGCAATTAAAAGAGTTGTTTTTGCTTTTTTTATTGCAAAGTCAATTATCTTTGTCATATACGGTTGGTAATGACTTCTTGACCATCTTCGACAAAACCTTGCCCTTGAATTATTATTTCAACTTCATTGGGAATACCAGTCACCCATAAACCCTCTTCTGAATCCTCAAGGATTTCAATTTCAACAAATAATGCAATATTTTTATTATTAACGATTCTTATGCCAAGTTTTCCTTCATCATTTAAAAGAAGAATGGAAGGAGAGATTTTATGAGCTTTAACCTTATCTATTTCAATACTAATTTCAGCCGTTAGGCCATCTTTAATTATTCCATCAGGATTTTTAATTTGTGACTCTACACTAAATGTTCTCGTGTCTGGTGAGGCGCTTTTTGAAACGAATGTTAGTTCTCCCTCAATATTTTGACCAGTAACTAATTCAACAAACACCCTTTGATTAATTCTAACTTTATTTATGTCATATTCTGGCACTCCGGCAACTACAGATATTGGATCCAGTTGTATTATGGTTGAACATACCTGACCTCTTTCCAAAAAATTACCAGGCTTCACTATTTCTTCTATAAAACCAGAGAATGGAGCCTTTACCTCTGTTCTATTTAATTCAACAACTCCTAAGCTACACAAAACAGTATCCTTTTCAATAAATTCACCCTGAACAGCCCCAATCATTACAACTTCGCCAGATGTTTTTGCTTTAACATTGATTCTTTTCTCAGATTTTGTTGAAGCTTTTAGTTTGATATAAGGTTGATATTCCTCTGCAACACTAAATACTGTTTGAACGTTAAATAAATCAGAAGAAGGTATTGGTTCTTGCAAATCATTATTTTTAAAAAAACCAGATATCATCCACAACAATATCGGTATCAGTATATATAGAGAAATTCTTATATTTTTTGTTAATTCCATTCTATTCGAATCTAACTTTTTTAATTTTAAATATTAATATTTTTAAACTTTATGTTTTTTTCTTAACTTATTAAATAGGCTTTTATTTAGCGGTTTTCTTGCATCAAGAAGGGTATTATCTTTAATTTCAAACTTTTTGCCATTGATTGCATCATTTTTAAGATTATTAAATATTTTTTTAAAAGTTTTCAAATTTTCGCTTGAGTCTTTTTCATTTAGATTATTCCAACCAATTTTTTTACCAGCAAAATAAACAATAGGATGAGACCATTCAAATTCAGCTCTCGGCTGATATGATTTTCGAGCTTCAATATATGCTTCTTCAGCAGATGGAAAGCCATCCTTTTTATTAATTTCCTTACAGGCTTTCATAAGGTCGGTTAGTGTAGGTAAATAAGATTGCGATGCAATTACATTTTCTACAGCCTCAAGAATTACTGCGGGAGTTTCATTTTTTAAAGTTACTGCCCAAAGCTTTTTGCCTTCTTTAAGTTTTTCGTCAGTGCCAAAGACTTTGTAAAACTGATAGTGATATGCAAGCTCAAGCTTTAAAAACAAAGCATCGATTGATTCGATATATTCCTCTTTAGTCGAGGTTGATTTCGTTTGCCCAATTGCTGTCATTTTTTCTAGATTTGAAGTCTTGCGTATATTTCCCTGGTTCAGAATATTTTTTATTTTCTTCATTATCACCTATTTCATTATCCATCATGTAGCGCCTTTTGACATGATCAATAAATTTAGAGTTCCATGTTGTAAAAGCTGAGCCTTTATCCTTCCAATAGAGAATAAACTCTCTCAGATATTTTAACGCAGAATCTTTAGTTATTTCAGACAGATTGAGAATATCAAATACATCATCGTCTGGAAACCAACTTTCGTCTAATACATAAGGCGTTGTTTTATTTGAATTTACCTCTTTTGACCACTCTCTTCTTAAAAAGTCTATGAACGTTGAGTTCCAATTATTTTTTTGTTGACCTCTCTCTATCCAATATATTTTAAATTCTTTTATCTTTAGATTTAAAAATTCGCTTGGTATTTTTGCCATATCAATAATTTCAAGTGTTTCATGAGACGGCATCCAATCATTACTAATTCTTTTTGAATTATTATCTTTTGATGCTGCTTTTACAGAAAAATTAGCACCAGTTGAAGTATTTTTAATTTTTATAAAATCATATCTCAGTAGCTTATCAATTGATGATTCGATTTTTCCATCATCTAAATAATTAGCGTTTTCATTAATTGATAATACTAAATCGTCATAAGATGAATTATCTAAAAGATTTTGATTAAATAGCTCGAGAATAACAGCAGATTCAAGTCCTAGAGTTTCAGCAACTTCTCTTGAAAAAGATATTTTTATTTTTTTCAATTACTTACTGCCTCTCCTAGTTAAAACCGCTTGATTAAGCATATTAAGACAAGATATGGTATCTTCCCAGCCCATACAGGCATCTGTAATACTCTGACCATAATTTAAACTTTCTCCTATTTTTTGATTACCCTCATTCAAATGGCTCTCAATCATTACACCTTTAATATTTTCATTTCCTTCTCCAATTTGTTCTGAAATTGATTGAATAACCGGTATTTGTTGTTTAAATTTTTTCTGGCTATTTCCATGACTCGCATCAATCATTATTGATTCATTTACTTCAGCTTCTTTAAGAGCAGTTAAAGTACTTTCAACTGATTCCTTATCATAATTTGGTAACTTACCACCCCTAAGAATGATATGAACATCATTGTTCCCAGCTGTTTTTAACATAGCGATGTCAGATTCTTTTGTTGCTCCAAGGAATACATGTGAGTGATTAGCAGCTTGAATTCCATCAATTGCAACTTTAAGACCACCAGTTGTACCATTTTTAATTCCAACGGGACAAGATAAACCTGAGGCAAGCTCTCTATGAATTTGACTCTCAGCTGTTCTTGCTCCTATGGCTCCCCATGATATGACATCTGTTACATACTGAGGAGAAATTGGATCAAGAAATTCAGTTCCCGCCGGCAGACCCAATTTTGCAATATCTATGAGAAGCTTTCTGGCCATTTCAATACCTTTTGATATATTGAATGTTTCATTAATATCCGGATCATTAATGAGACCTTTCCATCCAACTGTTGTTCTTGGTTTCTCAAAATATACTCTCATTATAATAAGGAGATTTTCACTATATTTTTGACTTTCAGTAACTAACCTTTGAGCATATTCAAGCGCACTTTCTGGATCATGTATGGAGCATGGACCAACTACAACAAAAACTCTATCGTCTTTATCATGTAATATTTGACTAACTTCATTTCTAGTTCCATAGACTAACTTTGCGATTTGATCGTCAATTGGATGTTTATTTACAAGTTCGTATGGAGCAGGAACTTTCCTTCTATCAATAATTCTTGTGTTGTCAGTCGAGTAATTCATTTATAAAAAATCAAAAAATGGATGTCTATTATTAAATGAAAGCGTTTGAAATTGAATGATTTTGTTTAATTTTCTTTTATATTTAATATATATAAAACATGGTATTTATAGTAAAAACACAATATATTGTATTAAAATAGACACTTTATTACACTATGTAGTGTTTTATATGCTAGACAATAATATTGCACAATTAGAGCTTCCTACATACATGGGCGAGAAGTTCGAAAAGCTACCTGATGATCTTTTCATACCGCCAAATGCACTTGAAATTTGTTTAGAAACTTTTTCTGGTCCTCTCGACCTCTTGCTTTACCTAATAAGAAAAGAAAATATTAATATTTTAGATTTAGATATTTCAAAAATAACCGATCAATACCTTGAATACATCGAGATGATTGATGCTTTTAAATTTGAGCTTGCAGCAGATTATCTAGTTATGGCTGCTACTCTAGCTGAGATTAAGTCAAGGCTAATGCTGCCAAAAGATTCTTTTGAGGACGAAGAGGATGATCCAAGAGCTAACTTAATAAAGAGGTTACAAGAATATCAAAGATTTAAAACAGTTTCTGAAAATATTGCAATAATGCCAATGGTAGATAGGGATATTTATGTAGCATCTGCTCAACATCCAGAATTGAAAATTGAAACAAAAAATGAATTAAAGATTTCAATTGATGAAGTAAGAGATACTATTAAAGAAGTTCTTAACAGACCAAATTATAAAACAAATCATTTAATTGATTTTGAAGAACTTTCGACTCAAGAAAGGATACAAATTTTACTAAAAATTCTATCAAAAAGAAATATCATAACTTTTTCTAAAACACTTCAGAAAAATGAGGGTAAAAAGGGTGTTGTTGTAACTCTTTTAGCTTCTCTCGAATTAGCCAAAGATGGCTATCTTGAGCTTATTCAAAATAAAAGCAGTGAGCTATTTTTAAAATCAAAGGGTATTTAATTTGGATAATAATATTATAAATACGATAGAGGCAATCTTGCTTGGTGCTGGCAGACCAGTTCGAATGTCAGAAGTGAGATCAATTTTAGCTAGCGATGGTTTAAGTGTTGAATTATCTGATATAAAAAAATCACTGAATGCTCTTGAAAAAAGATATGTTGAGACGTCACTTGAAATTAAAGAAGTTGCTTCTGGCTACAGATTGCAAATCAAAGATCGTCATAGTACCTCACTTAGCCACCTCTGGAATGATAAGTCGCCAAGGTCATCCAAAGCTTTGATGGAAACAATATCTATCATTGCTTACAAACAACCTGTGACAAGAGGAGATATTGAAGATATAAGAGGAGTAACAGTCAGCACAAAAATAATAAGATCTCTTCTTGAGAGAAATTGGATAAAATTATCTGGGTATAGAGAAGTGCCTGGAAGACCTGCATTATATGTCACTACAAAAGATTTTCTTGATGATTTGAACTTAAAAAGTATTAGTGAGTTACCAGATCTTCCAGATGTCTCAGAAACAAATGATATTGATCTTTTGTCACAAGTTGTCTAATTCATGGCAGAACGTCTGCAAAAATATCTTGCAAAAGCGGGTATAGGCTCAAGACGATTTTGTGAAGAGCTAATCAAATCCCAAAAAGTCTTAGTTAATAACAAGATTGCTCAAATTGGAGCTAAGGTCTCTTTAAATGATCTTGTTGAATACGATGGTAAGGTAATTGAATACAAGGAAGAAAACTTAAGAGTTATTATGTTAAATAAACCTGAGAAAGTTATTTCGTCATCAAAAAAAGAAAAAAATATTCCTATAGTCTTTGATTATTTACCAAAAAAAGATGATGCAAAAAGATGGATATCAATAGGGAGACTTGATGTAAATACATCTGGCTTAATGCTATTTACAAATGATGGGAACTTTGCAAATTTTTGCATGCACCCATCTTCAAAAATAGATAGAGAGTATCTTGTTAGAGCAAGAGGCATATTTACTAATGAAAAAAGAAGAAAACTTCTCAACGGAGTTATTATTGATGGAGTAAAACATTTTTTTTCTGACATTGTTGAAGGTCAAAAAAATACTACTAATCAATGGTTTTCTGTTTGTCTAACAAGTGGGAAAAATAGAGAAGTCAGAAAGCTATTTCAATCTATTGATATGGAGGTAAGTAGATTAAAACGCACAAGGTTTGGACCGATCTTTTTACCGTCAACATTGAGAAAAGGAGATTGCAAAGAGCTTGGCGATCAAGAGATAAATTCTCTTAAAGATTATGGAACATATTCAGGCACATAAAGCTCTTTACAAAAAGGCAAGAGAACTTGGTTATAAATCTCTAGCTAGCCACATAAAAAAAACTGGACCCCTCAAGATAACTGTATCAAAAATGGATTTTATACCTCATTTAGTAAAAATCATCGTAGGTCAACAACTATCTGTTCAATCCGCAGCAGCAATTTGGAAGAGAACAGAAATAATTTTAAAAAATAATAAATATAAAAAACCAAATCAAAATTTAGATATTAAATTCAAAAATGCTGGTCTTTCCCGGCAGAAGATTAGCTACATCAATGGAATTATCTTTGACCAGGATTTAAAAAAGACTACAAGACGCAAACTTAAATCTTTATCTTCTGAAGAATACTTTAATCTATTAATCAGCATCAAAGGAATAGGGCCTTGGTCTATTGAAATGTCTAGAATATTTTTCATTGGCGATCCAGATATATTTTCAATTCTTGATTTGGGTCTTAAAAATGCTCATTTAAAGTTATTCAGCTTAAAGAATTATAATCAAGATTTTTACTATCAATTTAGTCCCTATAGGAGTTATATGTGCTTGTTTTTGTGGCGAGTATTAGAAGATGAGAATGTTACGATATGAAATTAAAGCTCATCTCCATACTCAATATGAATCTCTGAAGAGTCATTACTATTTTCAGATAGCATCCAAATATAATAAGGCATTAATTCCTTTACTTCTTTTAGCTGATTAGGATTCTCCGCAGGAAATACACTAGCCCTCATATCAGTTCTAGTTGCTTTTGGATTAAAATTGAAAACCTTAAAATTTTTTTTGTGATCCATCTCGTCATTGAGAATTTCTGAAAGAACCTTTACTCCAGACTTGGAAACTGAATAAGCACCCCAAAAGGCTTCTCCTTTAAAAGCAACTCCTGATGAAGTAAAAATTATTCTTGGCATTTCAGCTAAATCCATTAGAGGTATTAGATATTTTGTGAGGAGAAAAGAACTTGTCAAATTCACTTTTAAAATCTTTTCCCATGTTTTAAGACTTATATTTTCAATGTTTGTCATTTTCTCAACTGTAGCAGCGTTATGAATTACATAGTCTAAAACGTTATATTCTTTAGCGATTAAATTAGCTATTTCTTGAGATTTTTCTTCATCAAGTTTTTCCAAATTACAATTTATTATCAGTGGTTTCGATTGTGTATTTTCTTTAATATCATCATATATTTCATCAAGTCTTTTTTCGTTTTGTGCGAGTAAAATAATATTAGCTCCTAACAAGGCCAATTCCTTTGCAACATATTTACCTATTCCTTTTGAGGCTCCAGTTACAAGGATATTTTTACCATTTAAAAAATTTTTTTTAGAATTACTTGAAGCCATAAATTTAAGATATTTTTTGAATAATTTCTTTTGGTAGTTTCACGCTCAAATCAGAAATTCCCTCTCCTAGAGAGTAACCATAAAGGCAACCAATAAAACTTGCACCAGCTGAATTCGCTGCTTTAAGATCATTAGGGTGATCACCAAGGTATAAAGTGTTTTTAGGATTAACCTTTAATTTTCTACAGGCAAGCAAAATACCTTCAGGATCTGGTTTGGATATTTTAACGTCATCGGGACACACCAGAATTTTCGAATCTTTAAAAATAGTAAAGTGATTTACTATTAGCTTTGCATATAAACTTAGCTTGTTAGTCACTATTCCATAAGGGATATTATTTTTTTTCAAAAAATTTATCACATCTGGAATTCCATCAAATGGCTTTGAAAGATTTGTAGAATTTTTTTGATATTCATTTAAAAATTCATGTTTTATTTTATTTAAATCTTCATCTTGACTCGGATTTTTAAATGCATACTCGATAAGAACTGAGGAGCCTTCAGATATAAAGGGACGTAAAGATGACATACTTATTTGAGTACGATTATATTTCTTTAAAATTTTGTTTATCGCATTATGAAAATCTGGAGCTGTATCGATTAAGGTACCGTCGAGATCAAATAAAACTAACTTTGTTTTATATTTTTTTTGCATGCATTAAATAATTCACACCAAGATCATTGTTCAAATTAGCTTTATGTGTAATTGGGTTATAAAACATTCCTTTTGTTTCAAGTAAGTTCGCATTTCCAGATCGAACATAAGATGCAAGTTCAGATGGCTTGATAAATTTATCAAATTCATGGGTACCTTTTGGTAACAGATTAAAAATATATTCTGCTCCAACAATCGCCGTGATCCATGATCTTGGATTTCTATTAATGGTGGATAAAAAAAGATGACCATTGGGTTTCAAAAGTTGGATACATGTTTTTACAAGTGATTTCGGATCGGGCACATGCTCCAAAACTTCTAGGCAAGTAACCACATCAAACAATTCTGAGTTTTTGTTTAATAATTCCTCAGCAGTTTGTTCAAAGTAATTAATTTTTTTGTTACCTTTGCTTGCATGGATTTTAGCAACCTCTATACCAGGACCTGCAGCATCAATTCCAGTTACATTTGCACCAGAGTCATATAGAGCTTCTGTAAGCAAGCCTCCACCACAACCAACATCTAGAATAGATTTACTTTCGAGATCTAATTTTTCCTTAATGTAGTTGGCCCTTAAAGGATTGATAACATGCAGTGGCTTAAAGTCTCCATTTTTATTCCACCATTCATCAGCAAGCTCTGCAAATTTATTTACCTCTTGATGATCTATATTTTCAGTCATATATATATTTTAACCTGCATTAATTTTTATAAAAAATTTCATATGAAATAAAACCGTACTTGAATTTCATTAAAATTATTCTTAAATAAAACAAATTTTATTCAATTGACTTTACGGAACTGTTAAGATTAACTTCACTACATAATTAATACAACTAAGAATTAAATTGAAAATAGCTGCATTAAAATCTACAAATTCAAAAGATGAAAGATCACCAATTCATCCTGATACAATTTCAATGTTGCTTAATCTCGGTGTCGAAATTGTGTTTGAGGAAGATATAGGCAATGGTATCAATGTAAATAATAAGGTATTTGAAGAACTAAATCTTACAAAATCATCTAGAAAAGATTGCATTAAAGATAGTGATTTAATCATAACTAATCAGCCACTAGAAATATCCGAACTCAGTGAGATCAAACCTGGTGCTTCGATTTTAGGCATGGTTAATCCATTTTCAAACAAAGAACTTATTGAAGGTTGCGCATCTAGAAAAATTAACCTTGTGAGTATGGAATTCATCCCAAGAATAACTAGAGCACAAAAAATGGATGTTTTGAGCTCTCAAGCTAATCTTGCTGGCTATGTTGCTGTTATTGAATCATCAAGACACCTATCAACTGCATTACCAATGATGATGACAGCTGCGGGTACTTTAAAACCTGCAAAGGTGTTTGTCATTGGCGTAGGTGTTGCCGGTCTTCAAGCTATTGCCACTGCTAAAAGACTTGGCGCAAGAGTTGAAGCTTTTGACACTAGAGATGTGGTTGAAGAACAAGTTCAGTCATTAGGTGCGAAATTTGTAAAAATTGATCTTGGTGAGACTGGCGAGACTGATCAAGGATATGCTAAAGAGCTAACTCCTGAGCAGATTCAAAAACAAAAAGAACTTCAATCAAAAGTTTGTGAAAGGTCTGACATAGTTATTACAACTGCTCAATTATTTGGACGACCAGCTCCTTTGCTTATTGATAACAATACAATCGATAAGATGAGCTCAGGTAGTGTGATATTTGATATGGCTGTTGAATCTGGAGGAAATGTTGAAGGTTCCCAACCAGATGAAATAATAATTAGGAATGGGGTTAAAATCATTGGGATAAGCAACCTTGCATCAAAAGTAGCTGGACATGCTTCTTTGGCATTATCTAATAACTATAACAATTGGATTACTGATTTTTTTGATGAAGAAAAATCAAAAATAAATTTTGATTTTGATGATGAGATTATACAAAGCAGTGTGCTTGTCTATGATGGTGAAATCAAAAATGAGAGGTTTAAATAATGGAAGTCTATGTTCTTTTAGGGTTCGTATTAATTTTATCGATTTATTTGGGTCTTGAGTTGATATCTAAGGTACCTAGTACTCTTCATACTCCTTTGATGTCAGGTGCAAATGCAATATCTGGGATAGCTCTAGTTGGTGCATTAGTGCTTAGTACAAATTCTCAATTGCAAGAGATTTTAGCTTTGCTTGCAATCACTTTTGCCTCAATAAATGTTTTTGGTGGCTACCTTGTAACAAATAGAATGTTAAAGATGTTTAAGAAGAAATAAAATGAGTTTTTTTAACGACATATCTGCCATACAAAATATAGTTTATATATTTTCATCAATATTATTTATAAGCGGAATTAAAATGCTAGGCAAAGAAGATACCGCTGTAAGAGGTAATTTTTTATCTGCCTCAGCCATGTTCATAGCTGTTGCAGTTACCATCATTAATGTTGTAAATCCTGTTATTGTTTTAATTGGAGTTTCTATTGGTGCTGTAATTGGTTCATTAATCGCTTTAAGAGTAAAAATGACCTCAATACCTGAAATGGTTGCTTTGTTTAATGGTTTTGGAGGATTGGCAACATTTTTTATCGCTTGGTCAGAATTTAATGCAATTCCTGATAACGTTTTTCAGTTCATTGTCATTATGCTAACAACTTATATTGGCGGAGTAACATTTTCTGGGAGTATTATTGCTTACGGTAAATTGTCAGAAAAATTGAAAGTTAAGAAAGATTCTTTTGTAACTAAAATATTTACTACATTCTTTTACGCATCCATTCTCTTCCTGGTTTATTCGATAGGATTTACCGAAATCATAGAATTGCCAATAAACTTTTACACAGTCTTATTAATACTAACTTTGTTGGGGGGAATTGGTTTTGTGATACCAATTGGTGGTGGAGACATGCCAGTGGTTATATCCCTATTAAATTCTTTCTCTGGAATAGCTGCTGCTTTTGCAGGATTGTTATTGCTAAATAATGTTTTAATTGTCGCTGGTTCTTTGGTAGGAGCAAGTGGATTGATTTTGACCATCATTATGGCAAAGGCTATGAATAGATCCATTGGAAACATTCTTTTCGTAGGCTATGCTTCTTCATCTTCGTCATCAGGATCTCAAGAGACTGGTGAGGTGAAGCCTATTAATGTAGCAGACGCTTATTTGATTCTTGAAAATGCTAGTTCAGTTCTTGTAATACCTGGATATGGTATGGCGGTTGCACAAGCTCAACATGTTGTAAGAGAGCTTGGAGAGCTTCTAGAAGAAAATGGTACAGAAGTTAAATATGGGATCCATCCTGTTGCAGGAAGAATGCCTGGTCATATGAATGTTTTATTAGCTGAAGCAAATGTTCCGTACGATGTTTTAGTAGAACCTGATGATGTAAATCCATCAATGGATACAGTTGATGTAGCAATTGTTATTGGTGCAAATGATGTAGTAAATCCATCTGCTACTGAAGAGCCTGGGAGTCCGATTTATGGTATGCCAATCATTGAAGTTCATAATGCAAGAACTGTTTTTGTACTAAAAAGATCAATGTCAGCTGGATTTGCAGGTGTGCAAAACCCGCTGTTTTTTAAGCAAAATACACGAATGCTTTTCGGAGATGCCAAGGAGTCAATTGGCGGCTTAGTATCTGAATTTAAAGAGTAAATTCACGCCATAAATATGCTAAAATATACCCATAAATATGGGTAATTTTTTGCATTAAATTTCAAGCAAAAAATAAGTAAAAAATGAGTGATTTTGCTAAAGAAATAATATCTGTAAATATCGAAGATGAACTTAAACAGTCATATTTAAGCTATGCTCTTAGCGTCATACATGGTAGAGCACTTCCTGATATAAGGGATGGCCTCAAACCAGTCCATCGAAGAATATTATATGCAATGTATGATCTTAAAAATTTCTACAACAGGCCGTATAAAAAATCGGCAAGAGTTGTAGGTGATGTTATTGGAAAATACCATCCCCATGGTGACTCAGCTGTTTATGATGCTATGGTGAGAATGGCTCAAGATTTTTCAATGCGATACCCAATTGTAGAGGGTCAAGGAAATTTTGGTTCAATTGATGGCGACCCTCCAGCAGCAATGAGATATACCGAGGTGCGTATGGCCAAAATTGCTGATCAAATGCTTGGAGATATTGAAAAAGATACTGTTTCGTATTCACCTAATTATGATGGTAGCGAAAATATTCCTGATGTTTTGCCTACTAAAATACCTAATTTGCTTATCAATGGCTCATCAGGTATTGCAGTTGGTATGGCAACAAACATACCTCCACACAATTTGACTGAAGTTTTAAACGGTTGTGTAAATCTTATCAACAATCCAAAAATATCTATTGATGAACTTATAAAAGATATATCTGGACCTGATTTTCCAACTGGTGGAACAATTGATGGAAAAGCTGGTATTTACGAAGCTTATAAAACTGGAAGAGGAATTATTCATATCAGATCAAATACTTCTATTGAAGAAGATAAATCTGGTAAGCAGTCTCTGATAATAAATGAAATTCCTTTCATGGTGAATAAGGCCAAAATGCTTGAGAAAATTGCAGAGCTTGTTAAAGAAAAAAAGATAGATGGCATAACTGAGATAAGAGATGAGTCAGATAAAGATGGTTTAAGAGTTGTTATAGAAGTTCGAAAAGGAGATTCAGTCGATGTGCTTGAAAATAATCTATTCGCACAGACTCAACTAGAACAGTCCTTTGGTATAAATTTCACAGTTCTTGCGGATGGGCAGCCAAAGGAAGTTAATCTTAAAGAAATGCTTCAAGCATTTGTTAAACATAGAAAAGATGTAATTATAAAAAGAACAAAATATGATCTAAATAAGGCAAAAGATAGAGGACATGTTGTAGAAGGTTTAATGGTTGCGATAGCCAACATTGATGAAATCATCTCAATTATCAAAAAGTCTAAAGATCCTAAGAAAGCTGCAGACTCCTTATGTAAAAAAATATGGAAATCTGGTCCTGTAGAGGCAATATTAAAAAAAGTTGGTAATGATACATGTAAACCCAAAGGAATAAGCAAAGATCTGGGTCTTAAAGGCAAAAAATACAAACTTTCATCAGATCAAGCAAGAGCAATTTTAGAGCTAAGACTAGGAAGACTTACAGGACTAGAACAGGAGAATTTAAGTAAAGAATTTTCTGAAATTGTAGAAAAGATAATTTCACTGCAAAAGATTTTAGATGATAAGTTAACACTTCAAGAGCTTATGATTTCTGAGTTAGAAGAAATTAAAAATAATTTTGGAGACGAGAGAAGAACTTTAATTAACGATACTAGAAGAGGCATAACAAACGAAGATTTAATTCCAGAAGAAACAAGAGTTTTAACAGTATCAAGAAGTGGATATGCTAAAACACAGCCATTAGATGAGTATCGTGAACAAAGAAGGGGTGGTCAGGGTAAAGCAGCTACATCTGTTAAAGAAGAAGACCTTATTCAAAATTTATATGTTCTAAGTAGTCATATGCAAATACTTTGCTTTACAACAAAAGGTAAAGTGTTTTGGTTAAAAGTTTATGAAATTCCTGTTGCATCAAGAACCTCCAAAGGCAGGCCTTTAGTAAATATGCTCAATCTTGATGATGATGAAAGAGTAAGTGAAATTTTGCCTGTCGAGGAATTTTCAGATGATAAGTTTATTTTTATGGCCACTAGAAAAGGAATTACAAAAAAAACAAATTTAAGTTTGTTTGCTAGAAAGTGGAAATCTGGCATCAAAGCAATAAATTTAGACGAAGATGATAGATTGGTTGGAACCGCTATCACAGATGGTAAAAAAGAAATCTTGCTTGCTTCTTCTGCAGGTAAGCTCATTAGATTTAATGAGACTAAAGTAAGAGCAATGGGAAGAACAGCAAGAGGCGTTAAAGGTATGAAGCTTAAAAAAGATCAAAGATTGATTTCATTAAATGTTGCTGATCCTGAAAAAACTGTTTTATGTGTATCTGAAAATGGATTTGGCAAGAAAACTAACTTAGACGATTTTCCAACGCACAATAGAGGTGGCCAAGGAGTTATTTCAATTAAAACAAGTGAAAGAAATGGCATGATGGTAGCAGCTACTTTGGTAAATGAGGAAGACGGCATTATGCTAATAAGTGATAAAGGAACTATGATCAGAACTAACGTCTCTCAAGTGCCCACTCTAAGTAGAAATACTCAAGGTGTTAAAATAATTACGCCAAAAGAAAATGAAAAGCTAACAGAATGTGTCACCATTCCAGATGAGGAAGATCAAGAAGATTAAAATGAGGGGATGGAATTTTTCAGCCGGCCCTGCAGCAATACCTCAAGAAGTCATCAAAGAAGTTCAAGAAGAGTTGCTAGAATATAATGGCTCTGGTGCTTCAATAATTGAGATTGGCCATAGAACTGATATTTACTCTCAAGTCGCAGAAGAATCCAAGAATGATCTAATAGAAATATTAAATATCCCAAATTCTCATGAAGTTCTCTTTCTTCAAGGTGGGGCAACTCACCAATTCTCAATGATCCCCTTAAATTTCAGAAATATGGGCAACAATGCAGATTATGTTGTGTCTGGAACATGGTCAAAAAAGGCAGCTGATGAAGCATCTAAATTAATTGATCTAAATATCTCGGCGTCATCTGAGAATATCAATTTTTCCGTATTTCCCAAATGTTCAGATTGGGATATTTCAAAAAACTCATCATATGTTCATTATTGCCCAAATGAAACTATTCAGGGGATTGCTATGCATGAGATTCCTAAAATAGATAAACCACTTATGGCAGACATGACTTCTGTGATACTTAGCCAGCCTCTGGATGTAAGCAAATTTGATTTAATTTATGCAGGAGCTCAAAAAAATATAGGGCCTGCTGGCTTAACGATAGTAATAATTTCTAAAGAGCTTATGGAAAAAGGTGATTCTAGCCTTCCAAAAATCCTACGTTATTCTGAGCATTCAAAAGCAAATTCTATGCTTAATACCCCACCAACATTTTCTTGGTACTTTGCTGGCAAAGTATTTAAATGGATAAAAAGATCAGGAGGGTTAGATCATTTTGCAGCTTTAAATAAAAAAAAGGCTGAAAAACTATATGATTTCATTGATTCATCAGATTTCTACTTAAATAATCTTCAAAAATCACAACGCTCTGTAATGAACGTTACGTTTAATTTAAAAAATGATGATCTTAATAGTGCTTTCCTTGATGAGTCAAAAGCAAATAGTTTGCTCAATTTAAAGGGTCACGCTCTTGTTGGAGGAATGAGAGCAAGCATATATAATGCTATGCCCGAGGAGGGAGTGACGCAATTAATTCAGTTTATGAGTGAATTTGAATCAAGAAATGGATAATTAAATGTCAAAAGATAATATAAAAAAATATAGAGATAAAATTGATCTAATTGATAAAAAAATTCTTAGATTAATTCAAGAAAGGGCATCTCATGCAGTATCCATTGGTAAGTTGAAATCTAAAATTAGTCCAAAATCTTCTTTCTATAAGCCTGACAGAGAAACAAAGATTTTAAGAAATATAATTCAGTCAAATGAAAAAGGAATTTTGCCAGATACCAAAATTAGAGCAATATACAAAGAGCTTATTTCTGGATGTTTATCTTTAGAGGAGATTTTAAAAATTGCATATCTTGGTCCTGAGGGAACTCATTCTGAGGCAGCAGTGCATAATCAATTTGGCTCTCAGGTTGATAGAATGCCATCTAAAACAATTGATGATGTATTTTTTCAAGTGATTCATGACGAAGTAAATATAGGTGTTGTTCCAGTAGAAAATTCCTCTGAAGGAGTAATTAATACAACGTTAAATTGTTTGGCTGATAGTGAAGACATAAATATTATTGGTGAAATTTATCTTGATATTGACCATCAGCTGGCTGCAGGCAATAAATTTGATTTAAAAGATGCATTTGCAATTGCTTCTCATCCACAAGCTCTTGGCCAATGTTCAAAATGGATTGAAAGAAATATTGGAAACATTAAAAGGCTTGAAATGCCAAGTTCAGCCTCAGCTGCTGAGTATGCAAGAGAAAATAAGAATATTTTGTGTATCGTTAATTCAATGGCTATTGACAAGTATAAATTAAAACTTATAAAACAGAACATTCAAGATTTTTCAGATAACAAGACAAGATTTCTAGTAATCGGTAAACACCAGATTGATGCGACCGGAAAAGACAAAACATCCTTGTTAATTCAGACACCGAATACACCAGGTTCTTTGATGGGTGTTTTGAAACCTTTTGATAATAAAAAGATTAATTTAAGTAAGATAGAAACAAGGCCATCTAGAGGGAACATAAATTCCCATGACTTCTTTATTGACTGTGAGGGCCATATTAAAGATAAAAAATTATCTTTAGCTCTAAAGGAAATTGTTGAGACCGGAGCTATTGTGCGTAACTTTGGTTCTTATCCAGAGTATATATGAAGAATACAGTCGAGAGTGTCTTAATAATAGGTTTGGGTATGATTGGTTCATCCATTGCACTAGCATCCAAATCTAAGGGTATAAAAGTATATGGATATGATTCAGATAATCCTTCTTTAAACCTCCTCCGGCATTGTCATTCACATTAGCATTTGAAAGCCTAATCGAATCAATTAGCGCATAAGAAATTAAGTGAGGTAAATGACTCGTCATTGCAAAAATCAAATCATGATCACTTACAGACATTATGCTCGTATTCATCTGTATAGCCTCTTCCCAATAGTTCATTAATTTATTCAAGTGGTCTTCACTAGCAT
>CACOLO010000002.1:115000-167995 GCA_902628085.1 uncultured SAR86 cluster bacterium | reverse complement strand
AACATATAAAATTGATATCAAAAGAATTATTAATAGAGGTGCAATAGTTGGTCTTGCTGATGGTGAGATGTTTGTTGATGACAAAAAAATATATACTGCAGAGAAACTTAAGGTAGGATTATTTAAGGATCCGAGTAATTTTTAATGAAAAACGTAGTTGTAACTGGTCTTGGTATTAAATCTTGTATTGGAAATACATATGATGAGGTTCTATTAAGCCTAAAGAATGGATCGTCAGGAATTTCATTCAATGATGTGTATTCAGAGATGGGATTTAGAAGTTGTGTATCTGGTTCAATTAACATCAATTTAGCAGATTATATTGACAGAAAATTACTTAGATTTATGGGTGAATCTGCTGGGTATTCATATCTAGCTACAAAAGACGCTCTTGATATGGCAGGCATAAATGAAGAGGATTTAGATTCTCCTAGAATTGGTATAGTTGCTGGGTCAGGAGGATCTTCAACTAGGATAATGGTTGAAAATGGAGATATAGCAAGAGACAGAGGACCAAAGAGAATTGGTCCATATGGTGTTACTAGAAGTATGTCTAGCTCAATTTCAGCAATTATTTCAACCGCTTTTAAATTGAAAGGAATCAATTATTCAATCTCATCAGCATGTGCCACCAGCGCACATTGTATTGGCCACGCTGCTGATCTTATAAAGAGTGGTCAGCAAGATATTGTAATTGCAGGTGGAAGTGACGACGAACATTGGAGTTCTTCTTGTCTTTTTGACGCAATGGGTGCTCTATCGTCAAACTTTAATTCATCTCCAGAAACTGCTTCAAGACCATATGATGAAAATAGAGATGGCTTTGTTATTGCTGGTGGAGCAGGAATGGTTATTTTAGAAGATGAAGAACATGCAAAAAAACGAGGTGCAAATATACTAGCTAAGATATCAGGTTATTATGCAAACTCTGACGGTTATGACATGGTTGCTCCATCTGGCGAAGGTGCTGCACGTTGCATGAAAGGTGCAATGAAGGATGCTGGATTAGAAATAGATTACATCAATACTCACGGTACAAGTACTCCGGTGGGTGATGTTGCTGAGTTAAAGGCTATTAATGAAGTATTCTCTTCTAATTCGCCAGCAATTAGCTCTACAAAATCAATGACCGGACATTCTTTGGGGGCCACAGGGGCTCATGAGGCAATTTATTCAATAATGATGATAAATAATGGTTTTATTGCTCCAACAATAAATGTAGATGAATTGTGTGACGAGGCAAAAGATTTAGATATTGTTACTGAAACAAGAGATTATGAGGTAAATAATGTACTTAGCAACTCATTTGGATTTGGCGGCACAAACGCTAGTCTTGTTCTAAGCAAATTTTAGTAAAGAGTTAATAAAGATTCCTTTGTATAGGGTATAAGCTCATCAAATCTGCCTTCTTTCATCTTAATTACCCAATTTGGATCTGATATTAAAGCTCTTCCAACTGCTATTAATTCATATTTGTTACTTGAAATGTCTTCGATAGCCTTATCTATGCTTGTTGGATTTGCTGGAGCCATCATATCTATAAAATCAGAATCTAATCCAACACTTCCAACCCCAATGGTTGTTATATCAGATATCTTTTTAGTCCAATATGCGAGATTCTCTTTTGAATTAGGAAACTCACTTTCCCAAAATCTTCTCATGCTTGAATGAAGGTAATCTAAACCTGCATTAACAGGAGGCATAATTACTTTTTCTAACTCATCTGGTGTTTGAGCAAGCTTTGCATCAAAGTCATGTTGTTTCCATTGTGAAAATCTTAATCCAACAATAAAGTTATTTGTCACTCTTGATCTAATTGCTTCAACAATTTCTTTAACAAAATTTGATCTTTTTTCTATTGAACCACCATAAATATCTTCTCTTATGTTTGTTCCTTCCCAAAAAAAATTGTCAATTAGGTATCCATGAGCTCCATGTATCTCCACTCCATCAAAACCAAGATTCTCACAAATTTCAGCATCAGAAGCATATGCCTCTATAGCTTCTTTTACATCATCAGCAGTCATTTCGTGAGCAACTTTCTTTCCTGGCTTAACGAGGCCAGAGGCTGTATATCCAGGTACATCTGGATCTGGTCCCATACCTAGCTTCCTGAAACCTCCACAATGCCATAACTGAGCAATTACAGATCCATTATTTTCTTTAATTCCACTTATAACTTTTTTCCAACCATCCCTTGCTTCTTCAGAATCTAATCTCGGTACATTAGGATATGCACTTGAAGATTTATGACTTAATTCAATTCCTTCCGTTATAATTAACCCGACCTCACCCTTTGCTCTTCTTTCATAGTATTTTGCAACTTCTTCAGTCGGAATACCTCCTGGTGACTGATTTCTGGTCATTGGAGCCATAACAATTCTATTCCTCATTTCACAATTTTTAAGTTTGAATGGTTCAAATAGCATAGTTAATTATCCTTAAATTTTGACTTTCTCCATGGGAAAAAATTTGGTAAATCTTCAGAAACTTTGTTGCTAAATTTAGGTTTTCTTTTTTCTAAAAATGACATGACGCCCTCTTTAGCATCATCTGACACTCCCCTCGAATCGATAAGCTTGCTTTCCATAATATGAGCTTCTTCTGGATCTATTTCTGATGAGTAACTCCAGAGCATATGCCTAGTCATAGCTACAGAGACTTGAGATGAGTTTTCTGTCATTTTTTTAGCTAACTCAATAGCCACATCAATGATGTTTTCCTCGTCGTCTATAAGATAATTTATTAATCCTATTTTTGATCCCTCCTCAGCAGATATAAGATCACCTGAGTAGCAAAGCTCAAGTGACTTTGAAATACCAACTAGCTTTGGCAGAAACCAGCTTGCACATCCATCAGGAACAATGCCTCTTCTTGCAAAAACAAATCCATATCTTGCTGATTTTTTAGCAATTCTTATATCAGCAGGAAGCTGCATTGTAGCTCCAACTCCCACAGCGTCACCATTACATGCTGCAATAACAGGCTTCAATGAGTTATAAATTCTAAGAACTAAAATACCACCTGCATCTCTTCTAAAATCTTCTTTAAACTCGTCTCTTGTATCAAAATTTTTATCAAAAGTTTTGTCGCCAGCTGAAAGATCAGCACCAGCACAAAAAGCTCTACCAGCTCCAGAAAGTATGATGGCCTTTAAATTATCATTTCTGTCGACTTCATCAAATGCATCTATAATATCTTCTAACATTTGCATGTTAAATGCATTTAATTTTTCTGGTCTGTTTAGCTTAAGAACTGCTATAGAATCAATCTCTTGAAGAGTTATTGTTTTATATTCTTTTATCAAGATTGATTTTAAAAAGGAATATCGTCGTCTGTGAGACCAGGACCACTATCATCCTCAGGAAACGGTGTATCTGAAGAACTATTATCTTGCATAGATGAGTCACTTGATCCTCGTGAGCCAAGCATAGTAAGTTGATTACCCAAAACTTCTGTCGTCCATCTATCATTGCCATCCTTGTCTTGCCATTTTCTAGTTTGAATTTTTCCTTCAACATAAACACTGGAGCCTTTATCAAGATATTTTTCAGCAATTTCAGCAAGGTTTCCAAAAAAAACTACTCTGTGCCATTCAGTTTTATCTCTGTTTTCTCCACTTTCCTTGTCTTTCCAAGATTCTGTAGTTGCAATTGAAAGGTTTGCTACAGCGGTTTGAGTCGCTGTATACCTCATTTCAGGTTTTTGGCCTAAATTACCTACTAAAATTACTTTATTTACTCCTCTGCTCATATTTACCTCTTATAATATGTTAGAAGTTTAACCTAATTTAATTTTTTCATCACGAAGTTTTTTTTCATATGGATAGTATTTATATCAAAGGTGCCAGGACGCATAATTTAAAAAACATAAGTCTTGAGATACCAAGAAATAAAATCATTGTAATAACAGGTTTATCTGGGTCTGGAAAGTCATCACTCGCTTTTGATACTCTTTATGCAGAAGGTCAGCGCAGATATGTAGAGTCTTTATCAACCTATGCTAGAAGATTCCTATCAATGATGGAAAAACCTGATGTCGATCAAATTGAAGGTTTATCACCGGCTATATCAATTGAACAAAAAGCAACTTCTCATAACCCAAGATCAACAGTTGGAACTGTTACGGAAGTATATGATTATTTAAGATTGCTATTTTCAAGAATTGGTACACCGGTTTGTCCAGATCATGGTGAAGAGTTAAAAGCAAAAACAGTCTCAGAAATTTGTGATGAAATTCTTAAAATAAAAGAGAATACAAAAATCATGCTCCTTGCTCCAGTTGTAAGAGGGAAAAAAGGCGAACATCTGGGGATATATGAAGAATTACGAAAGAGTGGATATGTTCGTGTAAAAGTAAATGGAACAGTATATCCAATGGAAGAATTTCCAGACCTAGATAAAAATAAAAAACATGATATTGCAGCAGTAATTGATAGATTGGTAATTAAAAAGAGTGATGATATAAGATCAAGAATATCAGAATCTATAGAAACCTCTTTACTGCTATCTGAAGGCCTTATTGAGGTTGAAAATATGGACAAAAATGAGATAACTCTATATTCGTCTAACTTTTCATGTTCTCAATGTGGTTATGCTGTTCCAGAACTTGAGCCGAGAATGTTTTCGTTTAACAATCCATATGGTGCTTGTACAAAATGCGATGGACTAGGAGTAATTCAATTCTTCAATGAAAAAAGACTTATTCAAGATGATGAGGTCTCAATAGCAAACGGAGCAATAAAGGGTTGGACTAGAAGAAATAGATTTTATTATTATCAATTAAGATGCCTTGCAAATCATTACGACTTTACTCTAACAACAAAATGGAAAGACTATCCTCAAAAAATTAAAGACATCATCTTGTGGGGTACCAAAGAAAAGATTGATTTCTCACATCGCTTTAGAAGTGGCAGCAGAATAGTTAGGAAACATCGTTTTGAAGGAATAATTCCAAGTACAGAAAGGCGTTTCAAGGAAACAGATTCTGAATACATCAGAAATGAATTAGCAAAATTAATGTCTGAAAGTTCTTGTGATGAATGTTCTGGATCAAGACTAAATAACTATTCACGCAACGTTTTCATAAATAAAACACAAATACATAAAATCACCAGCATGAGGATAAATGACTCTCTTAAATTCATTAAAGGTATGAATCTTACTGGAGCTAAGAAAAAAATTGCAGAAAAAATTCTAAAAGAAATAGTTGATAGATTAACTTTTCTTGAAGATGTTGGCCTTAATTATTTGACTCTCGATAGAAGTGCTGAGACGTTATCAGGTGGTGAAGCACAAAGAATAAGATTAGCCAGTCAAATAGGATCAGGTCTTGTAGGTGTAACTTATGTTCTAGATGAGCCCTCTATTGGATTACATCAAAGAGATAATGCAAAACTTATAAAAACACTCAAAAATCTAAAAGAATTAGGAAATACTGTAATTGTAGTTGAGCATGACGAGGAAGCAATAAGGTCAGCCGATCATATAATAGATATTGGACCAGGAGCTGGAGTTCATGGAGGAAAGATCTGTGCTCAGGGTGATATTAAAGCTATTTTAAAAAATAAAGACTCAATAACAGCAAAGTACTTATCAGGTAAAAGAGAAATTAAAGTTCCAAAAAAAAGAGCTAAAATCAATTCCAAAAAAATTACAATTATTAATGCCCACGAAAATAATCTTAGTAATGTAAATATCGATATACCAGTAGGATTATTTACGTGTGTAACCGGTGTGTCTGGTTCAGGAAAATCATCACTTATCAATCAAACATTATTACCTATTAGTTCATTTTTACTCAATAAAGCAAAGCTATCAAAAGAAGTTAAATGTGAAAAAATAGAGGGTCTGAATCATTTAGATAAGGTAATAAATATTGATCAGTCACCAATTGGAAGAACCCCAAGGTCAAATCCAGCAACTTATACTGGATTATTTTCACATATCCGTGATCTTCTATCACAAACAGTCGAAGCTAGATCAAGAGGATATAAGCCAGGAAGATTTAGTTTTAATGTTAAAGGTGGAAGATGTGAGGCTTGTCAGGGTGATGGAATGATCAAAGTAGAAATGCATTTTCTAGCAGATGTTTATGTAAAGTGCGACATTTGTGATGGTAATAGATACAACGATCAAACCCTTGAAATAAAATTTAAAGAAAAAAATATAAGTGATATTCTTAATATGACTGTTGAAGATGCTTTAGAGTTTTTTGATGCACATCCTTCAATTAAAAATAAATTGATAACATTAAATGACGTTGGTCTAGGATATATAATGCTAGGTCAATCTGCTTTGACTCTATCTGGAGGAGAGGCTCAAAGAATTAAGCTTGCTAAAGAATTATCTAAAAGAAGTACGGGTAAAACTTTGTTTATATTAGATGAACCAACAACTGGATTACATTTTGCAGACATTGAGCTACTTTTGAATGTTTTAAATAGACTTAAAGATCAGGGCAATACCGTTGTTGTTATTGAGCATAATCTTGACGTAATTAAGACAGCTGACTGGATTATAGATCTTGGTCCAGAGGGCGGCAGTGACGGTGGCAGGATTGTAGCTGAAGGAACTCCTGAAGAAGTTTCAAAAGTGAAAGAATCTTTTACCGGAAAATTTTTAAAGCCAATTTTATCTTAAGCAGCTGATTCTTCTTCTGGATTAGTTTGATCCAAGTCATCAGAATCTAAAACTCTGTCAACAAGCTCGATATATGCCATATCTGCTTTATCTCCTGGCCTAAAACCTGCTTTGATAATTCTAGTATATCCACCATTTCGATCTTTTGAGTTTACTGCCACTTCACTAAAAAGTTTTGCTACAGCGCTATCAGATCTTAATTTGTTGAAAGCATGTCTTCTATTAGCAACAGAGTCATCTTTTGCTCTAGTAATAAGAGGCTCTATGAATTTTCTGAGCTCTTTTGCCTTTGGAAGTGTTGTCTTAATAATCTCTTGTTCAATTAAGGCTATTGCAAGATTTTTAAATAAAGCCTTTCTATGGGCTGAATTTCTATTAAGTTTTCTTCCAGATTTTCTATGTCTCATTTTTTATCCTACTGGAGGCCAGTTTTCTACATTCATTCCAAGAGATAATTCTTTTGATGCTAAAACATCTTTGATCTCATTTAATGATTTCTTTCCTAAATTTGGAGTCTTAAGCAAATCGAATTCTGATCTATGAATAAGATCACCAATTAAAAATATGCTTTCTGCTTTCAAACAATTTGTAGATCTAACTGTGAGCTCAAGTTCTTCAATTGATCTGAGAAGGATTGGATCAAAATCATTTTGATCTTTCTTGGCTTCTTGTTCTGCAATAGCATCCAAATCAACGAAAGCACTTAATTGCTGTTGGAGAATTGTTGCTGAATGCTCAATTGCCATTTTTGGATCAAGCGTTCCATCAGTTTCTAATTCAACAACTAGTTTGTCTAAGTCAGTTCTTTTACCAAATCTAGCATTATCAACAGTATAAGATACTCTTCTTACAGGACTATATGAGGCATCTACTTTAAGAGCACCTACAACCCTGTCTTCATCATCTCTCAAATCAGCTGGCTCATATCCTCTTCCAGTTTTTACGGTAAGAGTCATTTTTAAACTAACCTTATCTACAATAGTAGCTACGTGAAAGTCTTGGTCAACTAATTCAACATTTCCAGGAGCATCAAAAGAAGAAGCAAGAACATCACATGGACCGGTCACATCAAGAGTAACTTCAGCTGAATCTCCTTCAATTAAATTAATAGGCATGTCTTTAATATTTAAAAGAATATCTATTACGTCTTCTCTGATGCCTTCGATGGTACTATATTCATGTGAAATACCCTCTATAGCCACGTCTGTCACAGCTGCTCCGGGCATTGAAGATAAAAGAATTCTTCTAAGGGCGTTACCTAAAGTATGGCCAAAACCTCTCTCGAGAGGTTCTAAAGTTACTTTTGATAAAGTTGGTGACACGTCATCAACTTGTATCTCAGTAGGTACTAGTAAATCGATTACTGATGTTTGCATAATATTCTCCGCCTTTATGTTATTTTGAGTAAAGCTCAACAATAAGATTTTCGTTAATTTCTGTACTTAAATCAGTTCTATCTGGAACCGATTTAAATACCCCTTTTAAATTTTGTTCATCTACTTCCAACCAATCACAATCTTCTCTTGTAGATGCTATTTTTAATGCAGCTGCAATTCTTAAATGGCCTTTTTTTGACTCTCTTACTTCAATTTCGTCACCAGCTTGAACTTGATATGATGGAATGTTAACAACCTTACCATTTACCATGAAAGCTTTATGCGAAACCATTTGTCTTGCCTCTGCTCTCGTTGATCCAAAACCCATTCTGTATACAACGTTATCAAGTCTTTTTTCTAAGAGAGATAGCAGATTTTCACCTGTGTTGCCTTTTGAAGATGCAGCTTTTTTATAATAGTTTCTAAATTGTTTTTCCAAAACACCATACATTCTTCTAACTTTTTGTTTTTCTCTTAATTGAAGTCCATAGTCAGATAGTCTTCCTCTTCTCGCTCCATGAACACCTGGTTGAGTATCCATGTTACATTTTGATTCAATTGCTCTAACCCCACTCTTCAAATAAAGATCTGTGCCTTCTCTTCTCGATAATCTTAATGATGGTCCTCTATATCTAGCCATTTGTATCTCCGTTAAACTCTTCGTTTTTTAGATGGTCTACAACCATTGTGAGGCAATGGTGTAACATCAGTAATACTTTTAATCTTAAGTCCACATGCATTTAAAGACCTTATGGCAGACTCTCTTCCTCCACCAGGACCTTTTACTTTTACATCTAAATTTATCATTCCAAATTCTTTTGCCGCATTACCAGCCTTATCTGCTGCAATTTGGGCAGCGAAAGGTGTGCTTTTTCTTGAGCCTTTGAAACCACTCCCACCTGATGTTGCCCAACATATTGTATTTCCCTGTTTGTCAGTAATAGTAACAATTGTATTATTGAAAGATGAGTGGATATGAGCCACTCCATCTGTTACAACTTTTTTATTTTTTTTACCTTTTGCTGCCATATTTAACCTCTCATCGGCTTTTTAGGGCCTTTTCTTGTTCTAGCATTATTTTTTGTATTTTGACCTCTAGTTGGAAGTTTTCTTCTATGTCTTATTCCTCTATAACTAGCCAAATCCTGTAATCTTTTGATGTTTGTACTTATATTTCTTCTCAAGTCACCCTCAACAACATAAGTTGATACTGCATTTCTTATGCTTTCAATTTCATCTTCAGATAAGTCTGAGATTTTTCTTGTATAGTCTATCTTGAGATCAAGACATATGTTTTGAGCTGTTTTTCTTCCTATACCAAATATGTGAGTTAATGAAATCTCAACGTGCTTATTTTCTGGAATGTTTACTCCTGCTATCCTTGCCATAGTTTAACCTTGCCTCTGTTTATGTTTAGGGTCTGAGCTGCAGATTACGTACAAAACGCCCTTTCTTCTTACAATTTTGCAATTTCTACAGATTTTCTTTACTGATGCTTTAACTTTCATACTACCTTCTATAATTTTTGATATTTGCTTTTTTCATTAACGATGCGTATTGAGATGACATCATGTGTGACTGAACCTGAGCCATAAAGTCCATCAACACAACAACAATAATTAGCACAGATGTTCCTCCAACTGAAATAGTAGGTGAAATGCCTGCAAAATTAATGAGTGCCAATGGTAATAAACAAATTAGAGTTAAATAAATTGCTCCAAATACAGTAAGTCTTGCTAAAACTGAGTCAATATAATTAGCTGTTTGTTCCCCTGGTCTTATACCTGCGATATATGCACCAGATCTCTTAAGGTTATCTGAGACATCTTTTGTATTAAATGTTAGAGCCAACCAAATAAAACAGAAGCTTATAATTAGGCCTGCAAAAACTAATATATAAAGAGGTTGTCCGGGATTTAAAGCCAATGAGAAACTTTGTAAAAAACTTAAGGACTCATTCTCGCCAAACCATGTCGATAAAGATGCAGGAAATAGCAGGAAGGTGCTTGCAAATATTGCTGGGATAACACCTGCCATATTTACTTTGAAGGGTAAATGACTTGTTTGAGCTTGCATCATTCTTCTGCCTTGCTGTCTTTGGGCATAGTTTACTGTTATTCTTCTCTGACCCCTCTCAATGAAAACAACTACTGCAATTACTGCCATAGACAATAATCCTATGCCTATGAGTAATAAAATACTGAGATCGCCTTGTCTTGACTGCTCTAAAGCCTGTCCTATTGCTCCTGGTATGCCAGTTAAAATACTTGTCGCAATGATTATTGAAATACCATTGCCAATTCCTCTCTCAGAAACTTGTTCACCCAACCACATAAGGAACATAGTACCTGCTACAACAGAAAATACAGCAGATACAAAGAAGGACGGTCCAGGTACATATGCAAGACCGCTTGCAGATAAAGTTACTGCCAGTGCGGATGCCTGAATAAATGCCAACACAGCTGTACCGTATCTTGTGTATTGAGTAATTGCATTTCTTCCAGCTTGTCCATCTTTCTTTAATTCTTGAAGGTAAGGAATAGAATTAGAAAAAAGCTGCATGATAATTGCAGACGAAATATAAGGTACAACGTTAAGAGCAAATATACTCATCCTTTCCAGTGCTCCACCAGAAAACAAATTAAACATTTCAATGATAGTTCCCTGATTTTGTTCAAAAAGAGCAGCAAGTCTGTCAGGATCTATGCCAGGTATTGGGATATGAGTTCCAATTCTATATACAAGAATTGCAATAAAAACGAATCTTAACCGTTTCCAAAGATCACTCATGTTGTTTCCTTGATCAACCATAATTATTCAGAATCCTCTTTCTTTGATTGAGTTTTCGGTTTATCGTTCTTTGTTGAGGCAGCAACGATCTTGCCTCCAGCTTTTTCAATAGAAGCCTTTGCACCTTTTGTTAATGGGATGCCTTCCACTGTTATCTTTGATTCAATTTCAGTGTTACCAAAAATTTTTACTTTTTTGACTGATTTAGCAATCAGTTTATTGTCTTTTAATGTTTGTAAGCTAACTACTTTCATTCCTTCTAAGTTTTTGATGTTAACCTCTTTAAAAGAATTGTTAACTCTGGATGTAAAACCAAATTTGGGTAACCTCATTTGAAGCGGCATTTGTCCACCTTCAAATCCAAGTCTTACGTTACCACCAGATCTAGATTTTTGACCTTTATGACCTCTTCCAGCAGTTTTACCAGTTCCTGAACCAATACCCCTACCAACTCTTTTTCTGTTCTGAGCTGTTCCAGCATTCGAAAGAGTATTTAAGTTCATATTATTTGTAGCTTCTTCACTCATCTTAATTCTCAATAATTTCTAACATGTCTGAAATCTTGTTTATCATCCCTCTATTGCTTGGAGTATCTAGAACTGTGACAGTCTGGTTAAGTTTTTTTATACCAAGACCTTTTATGCACAATTTGTGATTTTTCATCCGCCCTATTCCACTTTTAACAAGTTTAATTGTTATAGTCTCTGCTTTACTCATGATATTTCTTCTACTTTCTTACCTCTTCTTGAGGCTACTGTCTCAGGTGACTCCATTGAACTTAACGCATTAATTGTTGCCCTAACCACATTAACTGGATTTGTAGATCCATAACATTTGGCAAGAACATTTTGAACACCTGCTAATTCAAGCACAGCTCTCATAGCACCACCAGCAATAATTCCTGTACCTTCAGAAGCTGGTTGCATATATACGTTAGCAGAACCATGTTTTGCTTTTATTGGATACCATAAAGTAGTGTTGTTTAACTCAACTTCTACCATACTTCTTCTAGCATTTTCCATGGCTTTCTGAATAGCTATAGGAACTTCTTTGGCTTTACCTCTTCCAAATCCAACTCTGCCATTACCGTCGCCAACAACTGTTAGCGCAGTGAATCCAAAAATTCTTCCACCTTTCACAACTTTTGCGACTCTATTAACCTGGACTAATTTTTCTTCCAAGGCATCAACCTGTTGATTAGTCATTGTGTTTTCTTCTTTCATAAATTAAAACTCCAAGCCTGCATCTCTCGCTGAATCCGCTAAAGCTTTTATGCGACCATGATACTTATATCCAGACCTATCAAATACAACTTTCTTAATTCCATTTTCAAGAGCTCTTTCTGCGACTCTTTTACCAACTTCTTTTGCACCAGCAACATTATTAGCATCTATCTTTAAATCCTTTTCGACAGTTGAAGCTGAAACAATTACTTTAGCTCCCAAGCTATCAAAGATTTGAGCATAAAAATGTTTAGACGATCTAAAAACAGTTAATCTTGGTGATTCTTGATCTCTAATATGAATTCTAGATTTTTTTGCTCTTCTAATTCTTGAAATATTCTTTTCACTCATTTTTAAGCCCCTGCTCCAGCAGCTTTTTTAGCTTCTTTACGCTTAACTTGTTCATCTGCATACCTCACACCCTTGCCTTTATATGGTTCAGGTGGTCTAAAGGCTCTTATCTCAGCCGCAGCTTGACCTAGTATTTGTTTATTGTGACTTTTGAGAACAACTTCCGTTTGTGATGGAGTTTCAACTTCTACCTCTGGAGGCAATTGATATTTAATGGGATGTGAAAAACCTAGAGTTAGCTCTAGAAGCTTTCCAGAAGCTTTTGCTCTATATCCTACCCCAATAAGCTCTAGTTTTTTCTCAAAACCCTCGGAAACACCAATAATCATGTTATTTACAATTGATCTAGTAGTTCCTGCTAAAGCAATAGATTGTTGAATATTCTCATCATAGCCAACTGTTATTGTGTCTTCAGCGATATTTAATGAAATAGATTCTGTCATTTCGAACTCTAGCTCCCCTTTAGAACCTTTAACAGTGACTAAATTGCCTTCAACTGTAACATTGACACCATCGACAATTTTTATAGGATTTTTTGCAACTCTAGACATTAAAATACCTCACACAAAATCTCGCCGCCAACATTTTTAGCTTTTGCATCCCTATCAGTCATTAAACCTTGATTAGTTGAAAGGATGAAAGAGCCAAGTCCTCCTTTTACAGATTCAAGGCTTGAAGCAGCACTATATTTTCTAAGGCTTGGCTTGCTAATCCTTTTAAGCTCTTTTATTACTGGTTCTGAATTATGGTATTTAAGCTCAACTTCGATAACTGGCTTATCATCAAATTCAGTTTTACTGCAAGATTTTAGATAGCCCTCTGAAACTAGCACATCTACCAAATCATGTTTTAGCTTTGAATAAGGAACTTGAACGTGAGTTTTACCTCGCATCA
Source organism: uncultured SAR86 cluster bacterium (assembly GCA_902628085.1). Lineage (GTDB taxonomy): Bacteria > Pseudomonadota > Gammaproteobacteria > Magnimaribacterales > D2472 > SAR86A. The sequence goes on along the minus strand of CACOLO010000002.1, from coordinate 154,720 downwards.
ATCCGTTGCGTATTCTTGTTAGACAGTCTGATATAGGGTCTTGAAAACTCATAATATTTTTACCAACTTGATTTAACTAATCCAGGAATGTCGCCACGCATTGCTGCTTCTCTTAACTTGATTCGACTCAAGCCAAATTTTCTGTAAACTGCATGAGGCCTGCCTGTTACTTGACATCTTCTAACTACACGAGACGGACTTGCATTCCTTGGCAATTTTTGAAATTTAACTCTTGCTTCATATCTTTCTTCTGTGGAAAGGCTTTGATCATTCATTTGTGCTTTCAAAGCTGCTCTTTTATCAGCATATTTGGCTACTGTTTTAATTCTTTTAACTTCTCTTGCTATCATTGATTTTTTTGCCATAAAAAGTACCTATTGTTTAAAAGGAAAATCAAAAGCTTTTAATAAAGCTTTTGCATGTTCAGTATTTTCAGTTGAAGTATTTATACAAATATCCATACCTCTGATGTTGTCGATATTATCGTAATTGATCTCAGGAAAAATAATTTGCTCTTTAATACCAAATGAATAATTTCCCTGCTGATCAAATGATTTAGGATTTAAACCTCTGAAATCCCTTTCTCTTGGGATTGCTATTTTTATCAATCTCTCCATAAAGTCATACATTTTGTTACCTCTTAACGTGACTTTACAACCCAATGGCCATCCTTCTCTTATTTTAAAACTTGCAACAGATTTTCTTGCCTTTGTTACTATTGGTTTTTGTCCAGCTATTACAGTTAAATTATCTAAAGCTGATTCCAAATGCTTTTTATCATTTGCTGCTTCTCCAACTCCCATGTTTATAACTATCTTTGTTAACTTTGGAACTGCCATAACATTATTTATACCCAACTCCTCTTGAAGAGCAGGTCTTAATTCTTGAGTATATTTTTCTTTCAAATTAGCCATTTACTTTATCTCTACTCCATCAGATTTGAATAATCTTATTTTTCTTCCGTCTTTATCAGTTGAATATGCTATTTTGTCTTTAGTCTTCTTTTTCGGATTCCATATTGCAAGATTAGATAACGCAATTGCAGCTTCTTGTTCTACAACTCCACCAGTGATACCCATTTCAGGATTTGGTCTAGTATGTTTTTTTATAATATTAATGCCAGTCACTATTCCTTTGTTTTTATTTTTGTATATTTCTCTTAATGTACCTTTTTTGCCAATATCTTTTCCTGCAATAACTATTACCTCATCACCAGATCTTAATTTTGTAGGAGTTAGTCTCTTATTCATGTTTATAAAACCTCAGGTGCCAATGAGAGTATTTTCATATGTTTACCCTCTCTTAGTTCTCTAGTTACTGGGCCAAATACTCTTGTTCCAATTGGTGCTTTCTGAGCATTTACCAACACAGCAGCATTCTCGTCAAATTTAATCAGGGAGCCATCTCTTCTTCGAACACCTTTTTTTGTTCTTACAATTAAAGCATCAACAACCTGACCTTTTTTAACTTTTCCAGTTGGAATAGCTTCACGAACAGCAACTTTGATAATGTCACCAATATTTGCATAACGTCTTTTAGATCCGCCAAGAACTTTTATGCACATTACGCTTCTTGCTCCACTATTATCAGCAATATTTAAAAGGGATTGCATCTGAATCATGATTAATTCTCCTCTCCATTTTTTTCATCTTCATTTACAAGGATCCACGTTTTGCTTTTTGAAATTGGTCTACATTCTTTTACAGAAACAACGTCTCCAATTGAAGCAGAATTAGTTTCATCATGAGCGTGAACTTTTGTAGCCCTCTTAATAACTTTTCCATAGAGTGGATGTTTAACTTTTCTTTCAACTTTAACTGTAATAGTCTTATCAGCCTTGTCGCTGGTAACAATTCCTGTTAAAACTCTTGGATTAGTTGAGTCCATTATTCTCCACCTTTTGTCTTAATTTCATTCATTACTGTCTTAATCTGAGCAATTTTTTTTCTCATTTTCATCAGTTCACTTGTCTCGTTTAGTTGTCCTGTTTTATGTTTAATTCTCAAACCAAATTGAGACTCCCTAACAGATATAAGCTCAGCATCAAGCTGTTGCATATTTTTTTTTCTTAATTCTGCTAACTCTTTACTCATTCTATAAATCCTTTTTTATAAAGTGGGTTTTTATTGGGAGTTTTGCGGAAGCTAGTCTAAATGCTTCTCTTGCTAATTCTTCTTCAACTCCAGCCATTTCAAACATAATTTTGCCAGGTTGAACAAGTGCAACCCAATATTCAACATTTCCTTTGCCTTTACCCATTCTTACTTCAAGAGGTTTTTTTGTAATTGGTTTATCTGGGAAGATTCTTATCCATATATTTCCGCCCCTTTTAATGTATCTAGTCATAGCCCTTCTTGCTGCCTCAATTTGTCTAGCAGTAATTCTGCCTCTATCTGATGCAACTAAACCAAATCGACCAAAAGCTATTGTGTTACCATTTTGAGCAAGGCCCCTATTTCGACCTTTGTGCATTTTTCTAAATTTTGTTTGCTTAGGCTGTAACATTTTTAGCTTACTCCTTGCTCAGTTTTGTATGGATCCTCAGTAATTTCACCTCTGTAGACCCAAACTTTCACACCGATGATTCCATAGGTTGTTAAAGCTTCTGCTGTTCCATAGTCGATGTCAGCTCTAAGTGTATGCAAAGGAACTCTGCCTTCTCTGTACCATTCTGTTCTAGCTATTTCAGCACCATTCAATCTTCCAGAAACTTCAATCCTAACTCCTTTTGCACTTTGTCTAAGTGCGCTTTGAACTGTTCTTTTCATCGCTCTTCTAAACATGACTCTTTTCTCAAGCTGTTGTGCAACTCCTTCAGCAAGAATCTGGGCATCTAAATCAGGTTTTTTAACTTCTTTTATGTTAATTTGTGAAGGTCCTTTCACAATTTTTTCAACAGCTTTCTTCAAATTTTCAATCTCTTCACCTCTTTTGCCAATGATGATTCCTGGTCTTGCTGTATGTATATTTACAATAAAGCTCTCTGCTGTTCTTTCTAATTCAACCTTGCTAATAGAAGAGTTCTTTAATTTTTTTCCAAGGTATTCTCTAACCTTAAGATCCTGTATTAAATTATTTGAAAAATCTTTACCCTTTGCATACCAATTAGCATTTTGCTTCTTAGAAACGCCTAGTCTAAAGCCGTTTGGATTTACTTTCTGTCCCATTATTTGTCTTCCTCTTTCAAAATTATCTCGATATGACATGTAGGTTTAATTATTCTATCGGCTCTTCCACGTGCTCTTGGTTTCATTCTTTTCAGTCTCATGCCCTGATTTACGATTATTGAAGATATTGAAAGTTTATCGATATCTGCATTATTATTATTTTCGGCATTAGCAATTGCAGACTCCAATAATTTTTTGATAACTGCAGAGCCTTTTTGCTTGTTGAAGACTAAAAAATCCATTGCCTGATCGACTGATTTACCTCTAATCTGATCCGCTACAAGAGCAGCTTTTTGAGGAGATAATCTCGTTCCTTTTAAGTATGCTCTTGTTTCCATTATTTAGCCTTCCTATCGCCCGAATGCATTTTAAATGTTCTCGTAATGGCAAATTCACCAAGTTTATGACCAACCATATCTTCATTAATAAAAACAGGTACATGTTGTCTACCGTTATGAACAGAAATTGTTAAACCCACCATTGAAGGAATGATCATAGAGCGTCTAGACCATGTTTTAATTGGTTTTTTATCATTATTTGCTATTGCCGCCTCAACTTTCTTAGAGAGAGATAAATCAACAAATGGTCCTTTTTTTAATGATCTAGGCATTTTATTTCTTACCTCTTCTTCTGATTATCAAATCATCTGTTCTTTGATTCTTTCTTGTTTTATATCCCTTAGTAGGTTTACCCCAAGGAGTTGAAGGATGTCTGCCACCTGAAGTCCTGCCTTCTCCACCTCCATGAGGATGGTCAACTGGATTCATTGCTACACCTCTTACTGTTGGTCTTACACCTCTCCATCTTTTGGCACCAGCCTTTCCAAGCGATCTTAAATTATTTTCTTGATTAGATACTGTACCGAGCGTAGCCCTGCATTCCCATAGCACTTTTCTAGTCTCTCCTGACTGAAGCCTTAGTGTTGCGTAAATACCTTCTTTAGCAACCAATCTGGCTGATGTACCAGCACTTCTTGCTAATTGAGCTCCTTTCATGGGCTTTAATTCGACACAATGAACATTTGTACCAAGCGGTATATCCTTAAGTTTCATTGAGTTTCCAGGTTTAATCTCACAATTATCTGATGACACTAACTCGTCACCAATCTTGATCTTAGATGGAGCAATAATATATCTCCGCTCACCATCTTTATATTTAAGAAGAGCTATGTGAGCTGATCTATTTGGATCATATTCTATGCGTTCAACAACAGCTGGTATATCAAATTTATTCCTTTTAAAATCAATGACTCTATAATGCTGTTTGTGGCCACCACCTTGGTGTCTTACAGTGATTCTACCGTTATTGTTTCTGCCACCTTTTTTTGATTTTGGTTCAATTAATGATTTTAAAGGCTTGCCTTTATATAAATCAGATTTAATAGAAATCTGGCCTCTTCTTCCTGGGCTGGTTGGTTTTGATTTAATGATAGACATTAGTTCATGCCCTCGAATTGAATGTCAGAATCTTTGCTAATTGAAACAAAGGCTTTTTTATAGTTTGGTTTTTTGTATATCCCAAATCTATTCCTTTTCTGCTTTCCTTTCACAATGGATGTTGTGACATTTACTACCTCAACTTTAAAAAGCTCTTCAACAGCTTTTTTTATTTCAAGCTTGTTGGCAGATAAATCTACTTTGAAAACCACCTGTTTCAAATTTTCACCTAACTGAGCGGTCTGTTCAGTAATTATTGGAGATTTTATGAGTGTATATAGTTTTTCTTTAACCATTGATCCACTCCTCTATTTGTTTAAGTGCTTCGCTGGTTACAGCAACTTTTTGAGGTTTAAGTAAATTTACAGGATTAATCTCTCTTACAGTAATAACATCAACATTTGGAATATTTCTGGCAGATAGATAAAGATTCATATCTAGTTCATCAATTATGATAAGTACTTTACTTAAAGAAAATTCATTCAAAAAACTTGCTATTTCTTTTGTCTTTGGTTTTTCGAGAACAGGTTTCTCAATTGCAACCAATCTATTTTGTCTTACTAATTCAGAAAATATGGATTTTATAGCAGCTCTGTACATTTTTTTGTTTAATTTTTTACTGTAATCTCTTGGCCTAGCTGCAAAAGTTACACCGCCTCCTCTCCAAAGAGGACTTCTTATCGTTCCTGCTCTTGCTCTTCCAGTACCTTTTTGCCTATAAGGTTTTTTCCCTCCACCTCTAACCTCAGATCGATTTTTTTGTTTTGCGCTGCCCTGTCTTGATGCCGCCATAAAACTTACAACTGCTTGATGGATTAAAGATTCGTTAAACTCCTTGCTAAATACATCATTAGATATTGATATATCTTTATTTTTTGTATTTGAGAGCAATTCTATTTTCATGATGCTTTTATTGAAGGTTTGATCTTTAGTTGAGAGCCATTAAATCCAGGAACTGAGCCTTTTATGTAAATAACATTATTTTCAACATCCATATGAACTATTTTTAAGCTTTGTACAGTTTTTTGAACATCTCCCATGTGACCAGACATTTTTTTTCCTTTCCAAACTCTTCCTGGAGTTTGACACTGACCAATTGAACCATGAGCCCTATGAGCTAGCGAATTACCATGAGTTGCATCTTGCATCTTAAAATTATGTCGCTTTATAACACCAGCATAGCCTTTCCCTTTTGAAGTACCTGTGACATCAACATACTGACCAACCTCGAAAAGATCAGCAGTTAAATGGCTACCGATTTCAAATGAGCTATCATTATTATCATCTAACCTAAATTCAGCTAATGAACCCGGTTCAAGATTAACTTTTTTGAAAAATTCTTTTTGTGATTTATTTAGGTTATTTGATTTTTCTGTCTTAGAAACAACAAGAGCGTTGTAGCCATTTTTTTCTTTTGTTTTTATATCAGCTATAAAGTTTCCACACACTGAAACTGCAGTCACGGGAACAGATTCTCCATCTTCAAGAAAAAGACGAGACATACCAGATTTTTTTCCTATTAAGCCTATGCTCAATTTAATCTCCTTTCTACGGGGCTATAAACCCTCTATGGCCGCATTCGCGTTAAAAAATTATTGTCCTAAGCTTATTTGAACATCTACCCCTGTGGATAGATCTAATTTCATCAAAGCATCAACTGTTTTATCAGTTGGTTTAACAATATCCATCAATCTTTTATAAGTAACAATTTCGTATTGATCCCTCGCATCTTTATCTTTATGTGGTGATATCAATACAGTTGTCCTTTCTTTTTTTACTGGTAAAGGAATAGGACCATTAATTATAGCGCCCGTTTTTTTTACGGTTTCTACAATCAATTTAGCTGAAGCATCGATTAATCTGTAGTCAAAGGCTTTTAGCCTAATTCTTATTGATTGATTCTCCATTTCCCTATTTTTTTACCTTTTATAAAAAATTTTTTACATTCAACAAATTGCAAAATGTGGCGTATTCTAAGCTTCTAAGAGCAATACTGTCAACTTTATTAGACAGTTATTTTCAGACATATTTATGATGTTTTTAACTGTTCGGCGATATTATTTGGAACTTCACCGTATTTAGTGAATTCCATCGTAAAAGTAGCTCTTCCTTGAGTCTGTGATCTTAAATCTGTTGCATATCCAAACATCTCAGCTAAAGGCACTTCAGAGGAGACTTCTTTGCCAGATGTAATATCTTCCATTCCTAATATAATACCTCTTCTTCTGTTTAAATCGCCTACTACATCACCCATATGTTCTTCTGGCGTTACAACAACAACCTTCATTATGGGCTCTAAAAGAGCAGGTTTTGCTTTAGTGGCACCTTCTTTAAGAGCCATTGATCCAGCAATCTTAAATGCCATCTCATTTGAATCAACATCATGGAAAGATCCATCATATAGTGTTGCTCTCAATGCTAATAATGGATATCCAGCTATAACTCCATTTTGCATTTGCTCTTGAATGCCTTTGTTTACTGCAGGAATATACTCTTTTGGAATAACTCCACCTACAATTTTATCGACAAATTCATATTCATCGTCTAAACCAAGTGGCTCAAGTTTTAACCAAACATGCCCATATTGACCTTTACCACCACTTTGTCTGACAAATTTACCCTCTATTTCTACACTTTCTTTAATGGTTTCTCTGTATGCAACTTGAGGCTTACCAATATTTGCTTCAACAGAGAATTCTCTTTTCATCCTATCTACAAGCACGTCTAAATGAAGTTCTCCCATACCAGATATAATTGTTTGACCTGATTCTTCATCACTTGCAACTCTAAATGAAGGATCTTCTTGGGCAAGTTTACCAAGTGCTAGTGACATTTTTTCTTGATCTTGTTTTGATTTTGGTTCAACAGCTACAGAAATTACTGGTTCAGGGAAATCCATTCTCTCAAGGACAATTGGCTTATCAGAATCTGAAAGAGTATCGCCAGTAGTAATATCTTTTAGACCTATACATGCTGCAATGTCACCAGCTCTAACTTCTTTTATCTCTTCTCTATTATTAGAGTGCATTTGAACCATTCTTCCAACTCTTTCTTTTTTAGATTTAGTTGTATTCATAACTCCGTCACCAACACTCAAAACTCCAGAGTACACCCTAATAAATGTAAGAGTTCCAACAAATGGATCAGTTGCAATCTTAAATGCTAATGCAGAAAACGGTTCTTCATCAGATGACTTTCTTGAATCAGATTGCTCTTCTTCCTCACTGTTATTAGGAATAACTCCCTCTATAGCCTTAACTTCGTCAGGAGCAGGAAGAAAATCAATAACTGCATCTAAAACTGCTTGGACTCCCTTATTTTTAAAAGCTGAACCACAAAGAGCTAGTATTATTTCATTAGATAGTGATCTTATTCTTAGGCCTTCTTTTATTTGTTCCTCTGATAATTCTCCAGATTCTAAATAAGCATCCATTAATTCTTCATTTGCTTCTGCAGCTGCTTCAACCATTTCCTCACGGAGTTTGTTACATTTATCAAGAAGATTTTCAGGAATATCTTGCGAATCAAAAGTTAAACCTTGATCATCTTCATTCCAGTAGATAGCCCTCATTTTTATAAGATCAACTACTCCTTTAAAATCATCTTCTGCTCCAATGTTAAGTTGGATTGGGACAACATTTGCTTGTAATCGATCTTTAATTTGTTCTACAACTTTTTCAAAATTTGCACCTGCTCTATCCATTTTATTTACAAAAACTATTCTTGGAACTTCATATCTATTTGCTTGTCTCCAAACGGTTTCAGATTGTGGTTCTACACCTGAGGTTCCACAAAAAACTACAACTGCACCATCAAGCACTCGTAATGAACGTTCCACTTCAATTGTGAAGTCAACGTGACCAGGAGTATCGATGATATTAATTCTGTGTTGTGGATATTGTTGCTCCATGCCGCTCCAGAAGCAGGTTGTAGCCGCAGATGTAATAGTTATACCTCTTTCTTGTTCTTGTTCCATCCAATCCATTACAGCGGCACCATCATGTACTTCACCAATTTTATGGGAGAGTCCTGTGTAAAATAGAACCCTTTCAGTAGTTGTGGTTTTGCCTGCATCAACGTGTGCACATATACCTACATTTCTATACTTATTTAATACTGTATCTCTAGCCATTTTTTTTATTAATTTCTTATTAGAATCTAAAGTGTGAAAAAGCTTTATTGGCTTCAGCCATCTTATGAACGTCTTCTCTTTTCCTGAATGCTGATCCTTTTTTTTGTGAGGCATCCTGCAGCTCTCCAGCAAGTCTTAGATCCATTGATTTTTCACTTCTATTTCTTGCGGCATCAACTATCCATCTCATTGCAAGAGCTTGCCTTCTAGAAGGACGAATCTCAACAGGAACTTGATAGTTTGCTCCACCAACTCTCCTAGATTTAACTTCAACTACAGGACTAACTTCCTCTAGCGCTTTCATAAAAACTTCAAGCGGATCATCTTTAGTTGATTTAGTTATCTGATCAAAAGCACCGTAAACAATTTTTTCTGCGACAGATTTTTTACCATCTTTCATGAGGTTATTCATGAATTTCGCAAGAACTACATCTTTATATTTTGGATCTGGTAAAACTTTTCTTTTTTCGGGACTTCGTCTTCTTGGCATAATTATTTACCTTTTTTAGCACCGTATTTTGATCTTCTTTGTTTTCTGCTTGCAACGCCTGAAGTATCTAATGTACCTCGAATAGTATGATATCTTACACCTGGAAGATCTTTTACTCTTCCGCCCCTAATTAAAACCAAAGAGTGTTCCTGAAGATTGTGACCTTCTCCCCCTATATAAGAAGTTACTTCATAACCGCTAGTCAACCTTACTCTGCATACTTTTCTTAAAGCTGAGTTTGGTTTTTTGGGAGTAGTTGTATAAACACGGGTACAAACTCCTCTCCGTTGAGGACATGCATTTAATGCAGGAACATCGGTTTTTTTAACCTTAGGCTTCCTAGATTTTTTTATTAACTGATTAACTGTTGCCATATTAATTTAATTTATACGCGGCGATTTTATAGAGCATGAGGTGAATGGTCAACATTATTCTTCATCATTTTCCTGAAGTTCTTGTCTTAACGCTGCTTCAATATCATCATCTGACAATAATTGCTCATCATAATCACTTTGTTTTTTAGACCTTAACTTGTCGTGGAATTCCATGCCTGTACCAGCAGGAATTAATCTTCCAACTACAACGTTTTCTTTCAAACCTCTTAAGTGATCTTTTTTTCCAGTAACAGCTGCTTCGGTTAAAACTCTTGTGGTCTCTTGGAAAGAAGCTGCTGATATAAATGAATCAGTAGCAAGTGAGGCCTTTGTAATACCGAGTAAGACTCTTTCAAATTCAGCAGGAGTTTTACCATCAGCTTCAGCCTTTTGATTTTCTTCTTTTAATTCAGCATAGCTAACTTGATCACCTTGAATAAATTTGGTGTCACCACCATCAAGGACTAGTGCTTTTCTAAGCATTTGTCTCAAAATTGTTTCAATATGCTTATCATTGATTGAAACACCTTGAAGTCTATAAACATCTTGGATCTCGTTAACAATAAAGTTTGTTAGCTCAGGAATACCCTTTAATCTCAAAATATCATGAGGGCTTAGTGGGCCTTCAGATATTACGTCTCCTTTATTAACACGTTCACCCTCAAAAACATTAAGAGTTCTATGTTTTGGTATCAACATTTCAACGTTTTGTGTCTTCTTTGTTGCTCCTTCTGGAGTGATTACCAGCCTGACTTTACCTTTTGTCTCTTTACCAAAAGATATGACACCAGATTCTTCAGCAAGAACCGCAGCATCCTTTGGCTTTCTTGCTTCAAATAAATCAGCAACCCTAGGCAAACCACCAGTTATGTCTTTTGTTTTAGATGCAACTAAAGGCATTCTTGCAATAACTTCACCAGCAGTTATTTTTTGACCATTAGCAAGGTTAACAAGACCTCCTGCTGGAAGTGGATATACAGCTGGTTGCTTAAATTCACCAACAAGGACAGGCTTACCTTTAGAGTCTACAATTTCAATTGTTGGAACTAAGTCTCTACCTGCTGAAGGTCTATCTGCAACCTCAATAATTTCAATGCTTGTTAAGCCTGTAAGAACATCCATTTGCTCTCTTACACTCAAGCCATCCTCAATATCTGTAAATTTAACTTTACCAGCCGTTTCTGAGATTATTGGTCTCGTGTAAGGATCCCATGATGCTATTTGAGTTCCTTCATCTACCTCAGATAGATCCTTAACTTGAAGAGTTGCACCATAAGGTAACTTGTATTGTTCTATAATTTTTCCAGTTGAGTCGGTGATTGTGCAAGCAGCATTTCTTGATACAACAACCTCAAGCTTATCTTTATTAGTAACTGACTTGATATCATCTGAAAAGTTAACCACACCATTATTTTTGTTATAAATAGCATTGTCTTCAGAAGAGCTTGATGCTGCTCCTCCAATATGAAAAGTTCTCATTGTTAACTGAGTTCCTGGTTCTCCTATCGATTGAGCTGCGACTACTCCGACAGCTTCTCCTCTATGAACTAGGTGGCCTCTTGCAAGATCTCTTCCATAACAATTAGCACATACACCTATAGAAGCATCACATGTCATAGGAGATCTAATTTTCAAACTTGATAAATTAAGTTCTTCAATAACATTTAGAGCATCTTCATCAAGCATTGTGTTTACAGGAAAAATCTCCTTGCCATCTGCATCTAAAATAGGTTCTGCTATTACCCTTCCAAGTATCCTGTCGGTTAAAGCTTGAATTATTTCCCCACCATCAATAATTGAGGTAACAGTTATAGAATCTTTTGTACCACAATCATCAATATTAATAACAGAGTCCATTGAAACATCGCAAAGTCTTCTGGTTAAATATCCAGAATTTGCAGTTTTTAAAGCAGTATCTGCAAGTCCCTTTCTCGCTCCATGGGTAGATATGAAGTATTGGAGGACAGAGAGACCTTCTCTAAAGTTTGCTGTAATTGGAGTTTCAATAATTGACCCATCAGGCTTAGACATTAACCCTCGCATACCAGATAACTGCCTAATTTGAGCTGGGGAACCTCTAGCGCCTGAATCAGCATAAATATAAACCGAATTAAAAGAGGATTGATCGACATTATCCCCCTCTGGTGTTTTTGCAGTTTCAGTACTAATTTTTTCCATCATCGCTTTTGCCACTTGCTCATTTGCTCTAGACCAGATATCAATGACTTTGTTATATCTCTCTCCTCTGGTAACTAAACCTGAGTCAAACTGTTTCTCAATTGCTTTAACTTCTTTTTCTGAAGAATCAATAATCTTTGCTTTCTCTTCAGGGATTACAAAGTCATTAACTCCAATTGATGATCCAGATCTTGTTGAAAAATCAAAACCTAAATACATGAGTTGGTCAGCAAATATAACAGTCTTTTTTAGTCCCGCTTTTCTATAAGAAATATCTACAAGCTTTGAAACTAATTTTTTGTTTAAAACATTATTTATATTCTCAAATCCAACTTCCGCAGGAGTAATTCTCCATATGAGTGTTCTACCAACAGTTGTTTCTTGAAGTGATGTTTCTCCAGCGGCATCTTTGATTCTAACTTTTACAGGTGAATGAATCTCTAAATTTTCAGTTTCATAAGCTCGTAAAACTTCGTCAGGATTACTAAATACTCTGCCACCACCTTTTGCATTCGCATTATCTCTTGTCATGTAGTAGAGGCCAAGAACCACATCTTGAGTAGGATTAATAATTGGTGATCCATCTGCTGGTGAAAGAATATTATTAGTCGACATCATAAGAGCTCTAGCTTCTAGCTGAGCCTCTAAGGTTAAAGGAACATGCACTGCCATTTGGTCACCATCAAAGTCTGCATTGAAAGCAACACAAACTAATGGATGCAATTGAATCGCTTTGCCTTCAATTAATTTTGGTTCAAATGCTTGAAGACCAAGCCTATGAAGTGTTGGTGCTCTGTTTAAAAGAACGGGATGTTCTCTGATAACTTCCTCGAGGACTTCCCAGACTTCGGGAGTTTCTCTTTCAACCAATTTCTTAGCAGCTTTGATGGTAGTAGCAAGCTCCCTATTCTCGAGTTTTCCATATACGAAAGGCTTAAACAACTCTAAAGCCATCTTCTTAGGCAGACCGCATTGATGAAGTTTTAAATTAGGTCCTGCCACGATTACTGATCTTCCAGAATAATCAACTCTTTTACCTAGAAGATTTTGTCTGAAACGGCCACCTTTCCCTTTAATCATATCTGCTAGAGATTTTAATGGTCTCTTATTTGTTCCAGTTATTACTCTTCCTCTTCTTCCATTATCAAGAAGTGCATCAACAGATTCTTGCAGCATTCTCTTTTCATTTCTAACAATGATCTCAGGCGCGTTTAACTCTAATAGTCTTTTTAATCTGTTATTTCTATTAATTACTCTTCTATATAAGTCATTTAAATCAGATGTAGCAAATCTTCCACCTTCAAGTGGTACTAAAGGCCTTAAATCTGGAGGTAAAACAGGCAAAACATTCATAACCATCCATTCAGGTTTGTTGCCTGAGTCTTTGAAAGCTTCAAGTAATTTTAAACGTTTAGATAATTTCTTAAGCTTTGTCTCAGAATTAGTTTGGGGTATTTCTTCGCGAATAATTCTAATTTCATCTTCAATATCTAATTCTTCAAGAAGAATTTGAACAGCTTCAGCTCCCATTCCTGCAGAAAATTCATCTCCAAATTCCTCATACTTTTCAACCCATTCTTCTTCAGTAAGTATTTGTCCTTTTTCTAATTCTGTGAGTCCAGGATCTGTCACAATATAGCTCTCAAAATACAAAACTCTCTCAATTTCTCGAAGAGTAACGTTTAGAAGAAGTCCTATTCTTGAAGGTAAGGATTTTAAGAACCAAATATGTGCAACAGGAGCTGCTAGATCAATATGCCCCATCCTTTCTCTTCTAACTTTTGCAAGAGTTACTTCAACTCCACATTTTTCACATACAACACCCCTGTGTTTCATTCTTTTGTATTTTCCACATATACATTCGTAATCTTTTACAGGACCAAATATTTTTGCACAAAATAATCCATCTCTCTCTGGCTTGAATGTTCTGTAATTTATTGTTTCAGGTTTTTTTACTTCACCAAAAGACCATGATTTAATTACTTGAGGAGAAGCTAGACCTGCAGAAATAGTTGTAAAATCTTCTTGACCAGTTTTTAAAGCGTTTAATAAGTCTTTCAATTTATTCTCCTATTGATTATCTAAGTCGAGTTCAATGTTTATACCAAGAGATTTAATCTCTTTGCTTAATACATTGAATGATTCTGGTACGTTTGCATCCATTTCATAACTGCCATCTACTATGTTTTTGTACATTTTTGTTCTTCCAGAGACATCGTCTGACTTAACAGTTAACATTTCTTGAAGTGTATAAGAAGCTCCATATGCCTCAAGTGCCCAAACTTCCATTTCACCAAATCTTTGCCCACCAAATTGTGCTTTACCACCTAAAGGTTGTTGAGTAACAAGACTATATGATCCGGTTGATCTTGCATGCATTTTATCATCAACTAAATGATTTAACTTAATCATATACATGTAACCAACAGTTACTGGTCTATCAAATTCAGTCCCAGTTCTTCCATCATATAAAGTAATTTGACCTGATTCAGGCAAATCAGCTAATTTGAGCAGATCTTTAATTTCACTTTCTTTTGCTCCATCAAATACAGGTGTAGCGATTGGCAGACCATCTCTTAGATTTTCAGCTAATTCAAGGATCTCAGAATTATTGAATGAATTAATATCCTCTTTATTAGCGGCATTATTATTGTAAAGCTTATCTAAATAAGATTTTAATTCTGCTGGTTTGGCATTTTCTTTTAACATTGTATCGATTTTCATTCCAATGCCTTTTGCAGCTGAGCCCATGTGAGTCTCAAGAATTTGTCCAACATTCATTCTAGATGGAACACCAAGTGGGTTTAAAACAATATCTATTGGATTACCATCATTATCATATGGCATATCCTCAACAGGCATTATTTCTGAAATCACCCCTTTATTACCGTGTCTACCAGCCATTTTGTCGCCAGGTTGAATTCTTCTTTTAATGGCAAGATAAACCTTAACGATTTTGATTACACCAGGAGCAAGATCATGACCTCTTATTATCTTTTCTTTTTTCTCCTCATATCTTGATTTGATATCCTTTATATATTGCTTATATAAAACTTCTGTTTCTTCAACCACTTTGTTAGTTGCTTCTGTATCTGTTCTGATTGAGAAGATATCATTGATGCTGAATGTTTCTAATTTTTCTGAAGCTAATAATTCTCCTTTTTTAACACCATTACCTTTAATAGCTTTTTTTGATTTAAGTAAGTCAATCATCCTAGTCTTTGTTGCCTGCTCAACAACAGATGCCTCATCGTCAGCATCTTTCTTTGATTGATCTATGTGATCCTGCTCTATGGCTTGAGTTCTTTCATCTTTTTCAACACCATCTCTGGTAAAAACTTCTACTCCAATAACTGTTCCTTTAGAACTTGATCTTTGCGATGTATCTTTTACATCAGAGGCCTTCTCACCAAATATTGCTCTTAAAAGTTTTTCTTCAGGTGATAGTTGTGTTTCACCTTTTGGCGTAATCTTTCCAACGAGTATATCTCCTGGCTCAACTTCAGCTCCAACATATACTATTCCACAATCATCCAATTTATTAAGCGAGCCCTCTCCAACATTAGGAATGTCTGATGTTATTTCCTCAGACCCTAGCTTGGTATCTCTTGCTATACAAACTATCTCTTGGATGTGAATTGAGGTAAATCGATCTTCTCTAGCAACTTTTTCTGATATCAAAATTGAATCTTCAAAGTTGTATCCATTCCATGGCATGAAAGCTATTCTAATATTTTGACCTAATGCTAACTCTCCATTATCTATTGAAGGTCCGTCTGCAAGAATGTCTCCTGCTTTAACAACGTCACCAGACTTAACAATTGGTCTTTGATTAATGCAGGTATTTTGATTAGAGCGAGTATATTTTATTAAATTGTAGACATCAGAAGCTGTTTTAGATTTTTTATCAGTAACTCTAACAACTATTCTGGAAGCATCAACACTCTCAACTACTCCAGAATTTTTTGCAACAATACATACACCAGAGTCCCTGGCAACTACGGTTTCGAGTCCAGTCCCTACTAACGGTTTTTCTGCTCTAAGCACAGGAACAGCTTGACGCTGCATATTTGAGCCCATTAAAGCTCTGTTAGCATCATCATGCTCTAAAAATGGAATTAGTGAGGCAGCGATTGAAACAACTTGTTGAGGAGAAACATCCATAAGATCAATCCGATCGGGAGACATCAATTCAAACTCATTTGCATGTCTAACAGCAACTAAATCATCGACAAATCTATTATTCTTATCCAACATCACATTAGCCTGAGCAATTACATGCTCAGCTTCGTCTATTGCTGATAGGTAAACAATTTCATCAGTAACTTTTCCATTTACTACTTTTCTATATGGTGTTTCTATAAATCCGTACTGATTTGTTCTTGAATAAGATGCAAATGAATTTATAAGGCCAATATTTGGGCCTTCTGGAGTTTCAATCGGACATACTCTTCCATAATGAGTTGGGTGAACATCTCTTACTTCAAAACCAGCTCTCTCTCTTGTAAGCCCACCAGGACCTAAAGCAGAAACTCTTCTTTTATGTGTGATTTCTGATAAAGGATTATTTTGATCCATAAATTGTGAAAGCTGACTTGATCCAAAAAATTCTTTGATCGCAGCAGTAACTGGTTTTGCATTGATTAAATCTTGTGGTCCTAACTCATCTGCTTCGGCCATACTTAGTCTTTCTCTTACAGCTCTTTCAACTCTGATCAAACCAACTCTAAATTGATTTGCAGTCATCTCCCCAACAGATCTTACTCTTCTATTACCTAAATGATCGATATCATCAACTATGTCATGTCCATCTCGAATGTTTACGATACCTTTCATCACTTCGATGATGTCTTGTTTATCTAGAACATGTGGATTATCTTTTTTGGAATCAAGTTTCAAGCGTCTATTGAACTTCATCCTACCAACTTCAGAAAGATCATATCTTTCCTCATTAAAAAATAAATTACTAAATAATGTTTCAGCAGAATCCTTTGTTGGTGGCTCTCCAGGTCTCATCATTCTATAAATTTCAACTAATGCCTCTAATCTATTAGAAGTAGGATCAACTCTAAGAGTGTTAGATATATATGGACCTTTATCTAGTTCGTTAATATATAGACACTTAATTTCTGAAATTTTATTTTCCTTTAAAATTTCAAGTATCTCTTCACTAATTTCAGTATTTGCTGCTAAAAGAACCTCACCTGTTTCTGAGTCGAATATATCTTTAGAGAGCACTTTCCCAATTAAAAACTCATCCGATAAAGTAATCTCCGATGCTTTTGAATTAGTCAGCTCCTTAATATGCCTTGCTGTAATTCTCTTGCCAGCTTCCACATAAACTTTACTTTTAACTTTTATATCTACTGATAATGTCTCACCTCTTAATCTTTCAGGAACGAGAGCAACTTTTACAGAATCTTTATCAAGAGTGTATGAGTCTTCTTCATAAAATTCTGAAAGAATTTCTTCAGTTCCCATATCTAGTGCTCTCAACATAATAGTTGCTGGAATTTTTCTTCTTCTATCTATTCGACTGAATAATATATCTTTTGGATCGAACTCAAAGTCTAACCAAGATCCTCTATATGGGATTATTCTTGCTGAATAGAGAACCTTACCTGAGGAGTGAGTTTTGCCTTTATCGTGATCATAAAATACTCCAGGAGATCTATGCAGCTGAGATACTACTACTCTTTCTGTTCCATTAATAATAAAAGATGCATCATCTGTCATTAACGGGACTTCTCCCATGAAAACTTCGCCTTCTTTAATATCCTTAACTTCTTTGAAATTAGAGTCTCTATCAAAGAGAACTAATTTAACCTTTATTCTTAAAGGAGCCGAATATGATAAACCCTGAATTAAGCACTCTTGAACGTCATATGTATTTTTGCCAAGCTCATATGAAACATATTCAAGGGCCGCATTTCCTGAAACACTGGTTATTGGAAATAAAGATTGAAATACTTCTTCAAGTCCTTGTTTTTTTCTTGAATCAGGAGCCACATCAGCCTGGAGAAATTCGGCATAAGAATTAGTTTGAGTTTCAATTAAATTCGGAAGATCCATTACTTGTGCGAATGTTCCGAAATTTTTTCTTATTCTTTTTTTCTCTGTATAGCTATATGACATAAATGCGTCCTTTTAAATTAATATAATTGATGTTACTTGAGTTCGCCTGTTGCACCAGCTTCTGTTAATTGAGCTAGCATGCCTTCAGCTTCTTCTTTTTTAACACCTTCTTTTAAAGTGCTTGGTGCACCATCAACCATATCTTTCGCTTCTTTTAATCCCAAGCCAGTGATAGCCCTTACAGCTTTAATGACTTGAACTTTTTGATCGCCTGCTGCTGATAGTACAACATCAAACTCATCTTTTTCTTCAGCTGCTGGAGCATCATCTCCTCCTGCTGCTGCCGGCGCTGCTGCAACAGCTGCTGCTGCTGTAACACCAAATTTTTCTTCAATAGCTGAAATTAGATCTACAAGATCCATAACTGACATTTCTTCTATTGCTTTTAATATATCGTCTTTATTAGTTGCCATTTTTATCTCCTTTATAATTAGGCTGACGCCTCTTTTTGGTCACGAACTGCTGATAAGACTCTAGCAAGCTTGCTTGGTACTTCATTTAATAAAGTAGCAAATTTACCCACTGGAGCTTGTAAAACATTAGCTATTAGGCTGTATGCTTCTTCTTTTGATGGAAGTTTTGCAAGAATATCAATTTGACTGCCATCAAGAAGTTGACCTTCTACAACAAGTGCTTTGATTTCAAGTTCATCAAAATTTTTTGCATACGTCTTAAGTAGCTTAGCTGCTGCACCTGGTTCCTCAAAAGAGAAAGCAAATAAAGAAGGGCCTGTAAGAACCTCATCAGAGCAACCAAAATCGGTGCCCTCAAATGCTAACTTAGCCAGAGAATTCTTTATCACTTGAATATGAATACCAGACTCATTAGCTTTAGTTCTGATTTCAGATAGCTCTGAAACTTTCAAACCTCTAGCGTCAGAGATAACAAGAGAAGATGCATTTGAAGCAACTTCTTTTACATCTCTAACTATATTTACTTTTTCATCTTTAGATAATGCCACAGCAATTCTCCAATTAAAGCCTTTCGGCTATCCGGCGACAAATTGCATAATTACAATTTGCACACCACCTACGTAGGAAATTAAGTCTTTCGACACCTACGGTCTTTGACGGCTGCGTAAACGCAACTATCTAGCCATGTATCTCTACAAAGCTAAAACTTATACCAACTCTCCAGAATTAATTTTTATTCCTGGTCCCATTGTGCTACTTAAAGCTATATTGTTTATATAAACTCCTTTAGCGGAGGCTGGTTTTAACTTTTTTAATTCTTCTAACAGTGCGGAAGCATTTGCCTTGATTTTAGTTGGATCAAAAGTCACTTTTCCAATGCTGCCATGAATAATCCCATTTTTGTCTGTTCTAAATCTTACTTGTCCTGCTTTAACATTTTTAATAGCACTAGCTACATCATCTGAAACTGTTCCTGTCTTTGGGTTAGGCATCAGACCTTTTGGTCCAAGTACTTGACCAAGCTTACCAACAACTTTCATTGCACCATTTGTTGAGATAACTACATCAACTTCAATTTCCTCTTTTGTGAATTTTTCAGCTAAATCTTCCATACCCACATATTCAGCTCCAGCACTTTCTGCATCTTTGGCATTATCACCATCTGCAAAGACTGCAACTCTGACATCTTTTCCTAGACTATTAGGAAGTGTTACAGCACCTCTAACATTTTGATCAGATTTATTAGGATCTACACCAAGCTTTATAGATATATCAACTGACTCATCAAATTTATCAGACTTTACTGACTGCATAATCTCCATAGCCTCATCAATTGAATAAACTTTTTCAGGATCAAGCTTTTCTTGAAGTATTTTTTGTTTTTTTGTCAATTTACTCATAAATCTACCTCAACTCCCATGCTTCTAGCAGTACCAGCAATAATCTTAACTGCCGCATCTATGTCATTTGCGTTTAAGTCTGGCTCTTTTGCTTTTGCAATATCTTCAAGTTGAGCTCTTGTTAATTTACCAACCTTTTCTCTATTAGGTTCTCCGCTACCTTTTTGGATATTTAGTGCTTTTCTAATTAGCACAGCAGCTGGCGGTGTTTTAACAACAAAATCAAATGATTTATCTTCATACACATTTATAACAACCGGTAAGGGCATTCCTTTTTCAGATTCTTGTGTTGCTGAATTAAATGCATTACAAAAATCCATAATATTTAACCCAACTTGACCCAATGCTGGACCAACTGGTGGACTTGGATTAGCACCTCCCGCAGGAATTTGTAATTTCAATACATTAACTACTTTTTTTGCCATTATGTCTTCTCAATCTGCATAAAATCTAGTTCAACTGGAGTTGCCCTACCCAAAATCTGAACAGAAACTTTAACCATATTTCTTTCGTAATCAACATTTTCAACAACGCCGTTAAAGTCATTAAATGGTCCATCACAAACTCTTATTACCTCACCAGGTTCATATATAGTTTTTGGCGCAGGAGCATCTTCACCAACTTCAATTCTGTTTATTATGTTATTAACATCTTCTTCAGATATTGGTAATGGTTTATCTCTAGTGCCTCCAACAAAACCAGAAACTCTAGGAGTGGATTGAACTAACTGCCATGAATCATCTTCAAGATTCATTTGAATAAGTATGTAACCAGGAAAAAACTTTCTCTCTGTTGTTTTCTTTGCACCGCCCTTAAGTTCAACAATCTGTTCAGTAGGTATCAATATCTCTCCAAATTTTTCTGTTAAATTATTTAATGAAATTCTTTCTTCTAGTGCAGCTTTAACTTTTTGCTCGTATCCAGAATAAGCTTGAATCACATACCAATCCATATTACCCAAGCACCAATCTAGTTAAAAAAGTCAGCAATGATTCAAGGCCCCAAAAGAATAGACATAAAATAATAATCGCTCCAAAAACTATCATAAATGTTTGAGTTGTTTCCATTCTCGTTGGCCATACTACTTTTCGAATTTCAGTTCTTGATTCTTTCATAAGCTTCAATGCATTAGAACCAAAACTGGTTAAAGCAATCAAGACAAGTCCTACAATAAATAGAGCAAGAACGGCTAGAACTCTATATAAGAAAGCAACTTCAACAAAATAGCTATTGCCAACAACTGCAATTCCAAAAACAATTATTGCTAACAACCACTTAAGGTTATCGAGAGCTTTTGAAGTTGATTCTTTATTCATATTCATCACTCTACCAGTTCGTTCCATTTGGCAGGCCAGGAGGGACTCGAACCCCCAACCCCCGGTTTTGGAGACCGATGCTCTACCAATTGAGCCACTGGCCTTAAAACTTTTTTCATATTCTTCAAAGACAAGCAAGCCGAGACACATAGCCTCGGCTTAAAAATCTTAACTTACTCTACAATTTTTGATACTACGCCAGCACCAACTGTTCTTCCGCCTTCCCTAATAGCAAATTTTAAACCTTCATCCATCGCAATAGGAGCAATTAGTGATACAACCATTTTAATGTTATCACCAGGCATTACCATTTCTGTTCCCTCTGGTAATTCACATGCACCTGTAACGTCAGTAGTTCTGAAATAAAACTGAGGTCTGTAGTTGTTCATAAAAGGCGTATGTCTACCGCCTTCGTCTTTACTTAAAACATATATCTCAGCTTCAAATTTAGTGTGAGGAGAGATTGATTTAGGCTTAGCAAGAACTTGTCCCCTTTCAACAGCGTCTCTTTCAACACCTCTTAAAAGAATACCGCAGTTTTCTCCAGCTCTTCCTTCATCAAGAGACTTTCTAAACATTTCAACACCTGTACATGTTGTTTCAGATGTTTCCTTAATTCCAACAATTTCTAATGGATCACCTGTATTAACAATTCCTGTTTCAATTCTTCCTGTTACAACAGTACCTCTTCCTGAGATTGTGAAAACATCTTCGATAGGCATTAAGAAGTCTCCATCAACTGGTCTTTCAGGTTCTGGAACATAAGAATCTAAAGTTTCAATTAATTTTTGAACTGAAGGTACTCCAATGTCAGAAGTATCGCCTTCAAGTGCTTTAAGAGCACTACCTACAATAATAGGTGTATCGTCTCCAGGGAATTCGTATTCGTTAAGTAATTCACGAATTTCCATCTCTACCAATTCTATCATTTCAGGATCATCATTCTGATCAGCTTTGTTCATGTAGACAACTATGTATGGAACACCAACTTGTCTAGCAAGCAATATATGCTCTCTAGTTTGAGGCATTGGGCCGTCAGCTGCGCTTACAACCAATATAGCGCCGTCCATCTGAGCAGCACCTGTAATCATATTTTTTACGTAGTCTGCGTGACCTGGGCAGTCAACGTGTGCGTAATGACGCGCAGTAGATACGTATTCAACATGAGAAGTTGCAATTGTGATACCTCTTTCTCTTTCTTCTGGAGCATTATCAATATTTGCAAAATCAACTGCATCACCACCAAAAACCTCAGCAGCAACCTTTGTTAAAGCAGCTGTCAACGTTGTTTTACCATGGTCAACGTGACCAACAGTACCCACATTTACGTGAGGTAAGGTTCTCTCGAATTTTTCTCTAGCCATTTTTATGCCTCTCTAAATTTGTTAATAATGGAGCTCATAACCGGACTTGAACCGGTGACCTCTTACTTACCAAGCAAGTGCTCTACCGCTGAGCTATATGAGCCCGTTCATAAGCATCCTATTTTTGGTGGCGTATTATCACTCTAAAAAGCTATAAACTCAACCTTTTTTCAAAGATATTTTGTAAGTAAATTTTTTAATTAAATTATGAAAAAACTTGATGGTGGAGAGGGTAGGATTCGAACCTACGTAGCCGAAGCGGCAGATTTACAGTCTGCTGGTATTAACCACTCACCCACCTCTCCATTTAAAGGTAGCTATTTTTGTTCTAGAATGACTTTAAGTCAACTAATTTCTTGATTTGAAACAATTAAAAAAAGACATAATTCTTGCAAATGTTCCAAAAAATAGGATAAATCTTGATATTTTTGAAGAAATTGATTCAACAAATGAATTTTTAAAGAAAAATATACAATCTAAAGAATTTAATTTGGTTGCTTCAGAAAAACAGACTAATGGTAAAGGTAGACGAGGTAAAAAATGGCACAGTCCCAAAAAAGGTAATATTTATATGAGTATTTCAACCAAAAATACCTTTAAATCCGGACCTTTAAGCTTGATTATTGGAATTATATGCACAAAAGTTCTATCAAATATCTCGCAAACTGAGGAAATTGGTCTTAAATGGCCAAATGATTTAGTTTTTAATAATAAAAAAATTGGTGGAATTCTTGTTGAAAAAGACATATATGCAAATGAAGAAAAGACCATTATTGGCATCGGAATTAATTTCAATATCAATGACGAAGAAAATTGGTGGGGTGATATATCTGAACTGAAAATAGAAGACCAAAGAAACATAATAATCGCTAAAATAACATCAGAAATAATAAAGGCTTATGATAAAGATCACTTCGATTGGGTTAATCAGTGGGAAAATCTTTGTATGCATCTTAACAAGGAAGTTAAAATTAAAAATCATGATTCAACTACTGAAGATGGAGTATTTATTGGTATTGAAGATGACGGTTCTGCCCTTATAAAAACAGAATCAGGTATGAAATCATTTAAAAGTAGTGAAATTAGTATAAAAGGAGTTTATTGAATGCAGCATTATGTAAAAAACCTTCCCCTTGATCAAAATTTCAGCAGGGCGACAAATGAAATAGTTGTTGGTGCTGGCTGTTTTTGGGGCGTTGAAAAAAAATTTTGGGATTTACCAGGAGTTTTAATGACATCTGTAGGATACTCAGGTGGTGAAACTGATAATCCAACATATGAAGATGTGTGCTACAAAAACACTAATCATGTTGAGGTTGTCAAGATTACCTATGATGAAGAAATTACTAGTCTTAAAGAAATCTTAAAAATATTTTGGGAATGTCATGATCCTACACAGGGCATGAGGCAAGGCAACGATGTAGGTACTCAATATCGATCTGCGATTTATTGTTCAAACAAAGATGATTTGATAGCTGCAGAAGAAAGCAAAAAATCTTATCAGAAGACTTTATCTAAAAATAGTTATCCTGAAATAACAACTGAAATAAGTTTGATTAAAAATTACTATTTTGCCGAGGAATACCACCAACAATATCTTGCTAAAAATCCTTTGGGATATTGTGGAATAGGAGGTACTGGCTGTAAATTTGAAGAATAAAAAAGGGAGCTGAAAAGCTCCCTTAGAAAATTCAAAAACTTAATCAGGATTAAACTGACTTAAGCTAACTTCCATATATGAACGAATAAAATCACTATATTCATCAGCCTTTGGATTATATTCTGCAAACTCACTTGAAGCATACATCCCATCAAGAAAAGCTAGAGCTTCTTGAACAGTTTTAAATGCAGCCCAGACTTCGTGAGTAATTCTTCCGTTATTGCCTAAATAGTGTGATTGGAGACCATATGCATTTGCTGACCAATCATATTTTTCAATACTTTTAGAAAAACCCTTCCAAAGAGGAAGAAATTTTGCAGGATTAGACACGTCAAGACTCCATCTTAAGCTAACAACGTTCTCAGCAGCAGAACCACTATTTGTAACTCCTACAGTATGAACAGTAAGATTTTGCGATGTACCTTGAATATCAAGTTCATCGATTCTCTTTCTGAACTTTCTTCCAGCATCGGAAGTTACATATATTTGATTACCTTTTGCATACTCATCAGCACTTTTGTAGTAAAAAGATATGCCATGAGTTGCTTCATCCCATCCATTGTGCATAACCGCATACATGTCTGCTTCAAAGTTTTGACTGGCAATCTCTGGAGCATTCATATAGTCGTTAAATGCTTTTAAGCATTTAGCAGGCATGGAACATGTAAATAAAAAATTTGATTGATATTTAGAATACCCTGGTGGCAAATGATCGTCAGCAAGTAAACCAAAAGATGCAATCAAAAAAGAACTAAGTATTATTTTTTTCATTTTCTCTCCTATTAATGTGTAAATAAAAGTTATCAAAGTACGTCTCTATTTTCAACATAAAGCATATATAGTTTAACTACATAAAACTAAGAACTTTTTCTGTCATGTTGACAATTATTCATGTAAAATTTTGGCTTCGCCACCTTAGCTCAGTTGGCTAGAGCAGTTGATTTGTAATCATCAGGTCGTCAGTTCGAATCTGACAGGTGGCTCCATTTCATATAAGATATTCCTATGACTATTGAGGAAAAAACCAAACAAGAAAAAGATGAAATTTTAAAAAAAGATTTTAAATTTGGTCAGCTCGTATATGCAGCATTGTACGGAATTCTGCTGATAAGTTTAATCGTTATGGCATACAGTTAAATGGACTTAACAACTTATTTGATTGGAAATCTTATATTTATCGGTCTTTTATACTGGGTTGTAAAAAATAAAAATAACTAGTCTCTGTAAATTACAGGTTCGTCAAGATCTTTAGTATATCTATCTGTTAGTCTGGTAGCTCTAGAAGTAAGATCCATATTCTCTCCGCCAATAAAAACATATTCTGGCATTGCTGAAGGCTCTAATGGGTCTTCATCCCATATTACTAAATCAGCTATCTTTCCTGCCTCAAGCGTTCCTCTATCAGACATGCCAAATGTCTCTGCAGGAATTGAAGTAAGTGATTTAATAGCTCCTCCATAACTCATGCCATTTGCAACTGCAACACCTGCACCCTGTCTTATGAGATGATAATTATGACTACGCGAAACGTTGAACATTATTGGAATACCAGCTTCTTCGAGTCTTGATGCCATCTGAATATTTGATGCTAGTTCATCAAAGGAATCTGGAATATTATTAATTGGATTTATAATTAAAGGTATTCCAGCTTCAGCAAGTTCTGACTTAACAAGATGCGCTTCTTGGGCGCCCATAATTATCATATTCAAATTAAATCTTTCTTTGATTTCAATTAATTTTAATAAGTCCGAAGCTCTGTGTGACTTCATAATCAAAGGCACATTGTCATTAAGAATCTTAAACAAAGCTCTTATATCTCTTGGATGAAGTTCCATTGAGTCAGTTACAGCCCATTCACCAATAAGTTCGAATATGTCTGAGTCAGAGGTTAAATCACTTTTACTTAAAGATGAGGCCATAATCAATAAATCCTCAATAATCGCATATTGCTCTGATCTTGATCCGCTACTAGTTCCACCAACTTTGCCAATCATAGCAGCATCACGAACTCCAGTAACTTTTAGCTTTCCATCAAGTACAAATAGAGAACCCATGCCTCCAATGGGGCTTGAAGTATTCTGGGGAGTTGTTAACGCAGTAGTCACTCCGTTTGATCTATTCCATGGAATTAAGGTCGAGTTAGGATTAAATGCATCATAAATACTAAAGCCAATTTTATACATATCTGCTGAATCATCTCTTGTCACACTTAGAGCCCCTATTTCAACAATTCCTATTTCAGTATCTGTTGCAATTAAACCTGGTGTAACGATTTTTTCTTGAGCATCAATAATAAAATCGCCTTGCAAATTAGATGAAGATATTCTTTTTATCTTATCGTCTTCAATTTGAATGTTTCCTTTAAAAGGCGTGTCATTAACTCCGTCGTAGATAGTTGCATTTTTTATTACTATGGTTTTTGCATTTGTGTTTGAAGCAACAAATATAAGCAAAAGGCCAAATAATATTAGATAAACGAATTTAAGGTTCATATTGATCATTTCTATTCTTCTATCCTATTTTTGTTTGGTGACATAATGCCTATATCAAAATCGCTTGCAGGCAATAAGTTTTTTTCTCTATCGAAAGCAATCGCACCATCTATGAGAACTTTTTCAGCAAGTGCATATACACTAAATGGATTTTTTGACCAAACGACGACATCAGCATTTTTTCCTACTTTTAAGGACCCTGTTTGATCATAAATACCAGCTGCTCTAGCAGGATTTGATGTAATCCATTTCATTGCTCTTGCCTCAGATATTTCAAAACCCGCCCTTCTGCCTGCAGATAATGCTTTGGATGCTTCTTGATTTAAATGTTGAATACCAATTGCATCATCTGAATGAACGATTGCACAACCAGTTCCATTTCTTGCTTGATCTACAATTGCAATGTTTGCCTGAACCATATCATATGCTTCGTGTTTGAATCCCCACCAATCTGCCCAAAGCGCTCCACAAATTCCATTATCTGCTAACAAGTCTGCAATTTTGTATGCCTCTACTCCATGATGAAATGCTGTAATTTTATAATTGAACTCTTTTGCTATATCAATCATTGTTGCCATTTCGTCGGCTCTATAACAATGGTTATGCACTAAAATTTCTCCCTTCAGTACACCAGCCAAAGTTTCCATTTCTAAATCTCTTGTTGGTGCATACTCAAGCTCTTTAGCTTCATCTGACTTTTCTTCATACTCGTTTAATCTTCTTAGATATCCCTCAGCCTGAATCCAAGATTTTCTATATCCAGCTGCATTTCCCATCCTAGTAGATGGAGCTTGGCCTCTATTTCCATAAACCCTTTTTGGGTTTTCACCGCATGCCATTTTAAGAGAATGAGGCGCATCTGGAAATTTCATTGAATTGATTGTATTTCTCTGTAAATTCTTAACAGTTACACCTCTCCCTCCAATTAAGTTCGCAGAGCCAGGCAGAATATGAAAAGCTGTAACACCTCCAGTTAGTGCTAATGCATATTGTGGATCCTGAACCCAAATCGAATGTTCGGCCCATACATCAGCAGTAACAGGGCTTGTAGCCTCATTTCCATCAGAACTAGTTCTTACTCCAGGCGCTGGATACACACCCATGTGAGAGTGAATATCTATAATGCCAGGCGTCACCCATTTACCAGCTGCATCGATGACCTTGAATTCATTCGAAAAAGGAAGATCTTTTCCAATAGCTATTATCTTGCCATCTTCGACAAGAACATCTGTTTCAAAAAACTCTCCCCCATCACCGTCATAAATGCTTGCATTTTGAATAACAATTTTTTCAGGAGCTAATGGAACATATGTAGATTCAAAGGCTTCTCTATCAGCATAGATATGATTAATAGAAAAAATTAAAGAAAGAGTGACTGTAAATTTCATTAGGTTAGTCATAACAAGAATAATATAATCTATAATTGTAAAAATAAAAACATGAAAGCTTATCAAATAGTTGAAAACGGCAAACCTCTAGAAGAAAGAGAAATAGAGAAGCCTGTTCCATCTGGAAAAGAAATCTTACTTAAGACGGTAGCATGTGGAGTTTGTCACTCTGATGTTCATATTCATGAGGGATTTTTTAGTCTTGGGGAAGATGCAAAACTACCAGTTCCATTGATGACAGATGCGCTTGCAATGGGCCATGAAATTTATGGTGAAGTTGTGGAACTAGGAGATGAAGTTGAAGGCGTTGAGATTGGGAAAAAATATGTGGCTTATCCTTGGATAGGATGTGGTGAATGTAGAGACTGTGTTCACGATAGAGAACACTACTGCTCTCCTTTAAAAACAAAAAATTTAGGTATTAATGTAAACGGTGGTTATGCTGAATATGTCTTAGTACCTGAATCCAAATATCTATTTGAGGCTGGTGACACACCAGAAGAAGCTGCAGGCAGTTACGCATGTAGAGGCCTTACTGCATACAGTGCCTTAAAAAAAGCAAATCTTAGGGAAAATGATAAATCTGTTGTAATTATTAGTGCTGGGGGTTTAGGTTTATTGGCTCTAAAAATCATACAAGCTGCATACAATATCAATCCAATTGTTGTTGATATTGATGATGAAAAACTTAAGTTAGCTAAAGCTGCTGGAGCAGCTGAAGTTATTAATGCTAAAGATGAAAATATTTATGAGAAAATCATGGAGCTTACTGATGGTGGAGCAACAAGTGTAATAGATTACGTTGGGGCTGGAGATACATTTGAGCTCGCATCTGGCATGTTTGGAATGAAAAGAGGTGGTACTTACGTAATTGTAGGTCTCATTGGCGGTCAAACCACAGTTCAAATTCCTATGATAGCTCTTGGTGCCAGAACAATAAGAGGTGTATACGTTGGAAGCCTCAAAGAAATGGGTGAGTTAATGGAGTTAGTCAGAAGTGGAAAGATTGATCATTTAGATTTTGAAAAAAGAGATATATCTACTGCTAATGAAACTTTAAATGACTTGAAAAATGGAAAAATTCATGGTCTAGTATGCCTCACTCATGATCATTAACAAAAAATACTTACTATTTTCATTTTTATTCATTGCAAGTATTTCTTTGCATGCTTTTAATGATCATCACGATCACTTCGATTTAACTGAAGAACATATCTCTCAATGTCAGGCTTGTGAAGAAAATGTTGAGATACAACTTTCTAAAACAAAAACCAAACAACATTATTTAAAGAATCAACCTACAACAAACCTTATATCAAGGTTTTTTAGTTACGAAACCAAATCAAATCAATCTAGAGCCCCTCCTTCAAATTAGTTAATCAAACTTTATTAACTAATTTTTCATTATTTAAGGAGGAAGTATGAAAAAGTATTTAAACGCAATTATTGTATTAATTGCATTCCATTCGATAAATGTAATATCACAAGATGATGTAGAGGAAATTGTAGTCACATCTGCATTTATTGATACAAGTGAAATTAACAATCCATTGTATGTGATTGATGGTAGTGAGTTCTCAGATGGAGCAACTACAAGTTTGGGGGATGCTATTGATGAGTATCTTGGTGTTTCAATTGCAGACTATGGTGCTGCTGTTGGCCAACCAATTATTAGAGGTATGTCTGGTCCAAGAGTAAAAGTACTCAAAAATGGTGTTGTAAATAGAGATGTATCTGGTCTTGGTGTAGATCACTTAAACGATGTTGATTTACATGACATTAGTCAAGTTGAAATTGTAAAAGGACCATCATCTTTGTTATATGTAAATGGAACTATTGGAGGAATCATAAATATTGTGGACGATTGCATCTCTGCACTCAACTACGAGCTACCAGAAATCTCTGTTGGCTATGAGACTCAATCAGTTAACGATGGTAACGCAGAAAATTTTAATTTTAAAAATAATATTAATGGCTTTAATGTTAATTTTGGATATAAAAATATAGATTTTGGTAATTATGATATTCCTTCAGGTGCTATCTTGCATGAGGAAGAAGATCATGATGACCATGATGATCATGATGAAGATGATCATCATGATGAAGATATGGGATTCCTAAATAATTCTGATTATGCTGTTGAGGCTACTAAATTTGGTATTTCAAAAGTTGGAGATTGGGGTTATGTTGGGTTTTCAGTTGACAACTTAGAAAGTGTCTACGGCATACCTTTTCATGGAGATGAACACGGTGATGAGCATGGTGATGAGCATGGTGATGAGCATGGAGATGAAGAGGAGCATGATGAACATGGAGAAGAAAGAATTTTTTCTACTACTGACTCTGAAAGCTTTACTATAAAAGGCTCATATAACATTAATGGGAGTTTAATAAACAAAATTGACTTCAATTATCGTGATTCGGATTACTCGCTTACAGAGGCTCATGAAGAAGAGGAGCATCATGAAGAAGAAGAACATGATGAAGAAGAGGAGCATGAAGAACATGCCCCTACAGTTTTCATGAATGAAGCTGTTGAGTATGGTGCTACTTTTGATATTTCAAATGACTCTTCAACTCAAAAGGTTGTTGTAAATTTTGTTGATGAAGATAACTCTATTGTTGGTGAAGAAGCATTTATGAATCCTGCTAATAGCAAAGAATTCACAATTGGTTATTACCTCAGTAAAGATTTAGGAATTTATGATCTTGATATCGGCTTTAGACATGACCAAATAGAAAGAAGTGGAAGTGTTTCTGAAGAAGAACATGGTGATCATCATGATGATGACCATGGAGACGACCATGGAGATGAGCATGAAGATGAGCATGGAGAGGTAGATTATTACAATATAGATGACTCTACTAACAGTTTTGCTGTAACTCTCGGTAGAAGTCTAACTGATAATCTTGGTGTAAGTCTTGGTTATGCTAGTGTTGAAAGACTGCCATCTTCAATTGAACTTTTCATGAATGGGCCTCATATGGCAACAGGAAGATTTGAAGTCGGTGATCCAAATCTTAACAGTGAAACTTCTAATAACTTTGATATCACTTTTAATTTTGATAATGGTGATTTCTATGCTTACGCAAGTTTTTATATCACTGATGTGGATAATTATATTGCTCTTATTGATGAAGAAGAAGATCACATGGATGAAGAGGAGCATCATGAAGATGAAGATGAGCATCACGAAGATGAAGACGAACATCATGAAGATGAGCATGATGATCATGGTCATGGTAATTTGATTCATGCTAATTACATGCAAGAAGATGCAGAGTTTGATGGATACGAGATTGAATTTGGAAGAAGTTTTGATCTTGGTTCAGGTGAACTTGCTTTATCTTTTGGAAGAGATGTTGTTAATGCTGAGTTCACAGATGGGCATAATGTACCCAGAATTAATCCAGCAAGAAACATTTATTCTTTAGTCTACACACAAGATGATTTGCTCTTTAAACTCATGCTTAAAGATGTTGAAAAACAAAATAATTTTGGAGAGGGTGAAACAGCAACTGATTCTTATCAAATGCTAAACACCAGACTTACCAAAACATTTAATGTGATCGGTAACGGAGAACTTAAAGTATCACTTTTCGCAAACAATCTTCTTGATGAGGTAGCAAGAAATCACTCTTCTTTCGTCAAAGATGAAGTGCCTCTTCCTGGAAGAAATTACGGATTAAAATTTAACTTAACTTTTTAATCGAAATTCTTTAATACATAAATATATTGGGACATAATGTCCCAATATATTTTTTTACATACTCCCAATGCGTTTTTTTTGTCTTACTTTAAGTTTTGCTGTTTTTTGTCTAACGAGTCAAGAAGTTGAAGAGATAATTGTTACTGGGGCAATAAATGACGAAGTAGATAAAGAAATCTTTTCTGCAAAAGTCATAGATAAAGATTTTTTCGACAAAATTAACATCGTAACTGTCTCTGAGTTAAGTAAATATTTATCGAGTTCTTCAGGCTCAAGATTTCAGACAAATAATTTGGATGGAGTTGATCAAGGAATGAGTAATATTAATCTTAGAGGACTAGATAATTCTTCAACCCTTCTTCTAATAAACTCTAAAAGACAAACAACTGCTGGAACGCCATCTACAAGAGGTCAGGGATATGTCGATATAAATATAATTCCTGAAATTGCCGTAAAAAGAATTGAAATACTTAAAGAAAGTGCCTCTCCTCAGTATGGATCAGATGCTGTAGCTGGAGTGGTTAATATCTTCACTTATGAAGAATTTGATGGCTTTAGATTAAAAACTGATTATCAATCTACCGAAAATTATGATCAAAGTAATACAAAGATTGGTATGCTTTTTGGAAAGGCATACGAAAATGGTAACTACGTAGTTGCTATTGATTTTCTCAAGAGAAAACCTTTAAGTGCTGCTGAAATAGAAGGTATTGCAGAATTAGCAGTCAGTGGATTAGGCAGATCTTTTAAGGTTAGCGAAGCTGATGTCGTCAGTTCTGGTTTGTGGGCTGGAGAGTATAAAAAAAATCAAAAGATACCTGATCCTGATTGTATTAATAATGGTGGAGTTTTTACTAATCCAACAACATGTGGATTTCAATACGGCAATAGGTTCAACATTGTGAATGATGAAGATCACAACAAAATTTATACTGCTTTGAATCATGAATTTGATAAGTTTCTCTATAGTTTTAAGTTATTGCTATCCGATGTAAACATTAATGATAATCCACAATCACCCTCTTACCCTGCTCTGCCCTTTTTAGCTCGAAAAATTAATCCAAATCAAGGAATGAGTCCCTTTAATGTTCCAGTTACTTGGTACGGAAGACCGTTGGGTTCTGAATTTGAGTCACCCTATTCTCCAAAAAAGATTGATCAATATCATTTCAACCAAATCTTAAAGTTTGATATTGGAGATGACAGACTTGACATCTCTTTGTCACAAAGTGGTCATAAAAATGATCATTTCAGACCAGACATTATCGACTCTAGATTTTTACTTGCAATTAATGGAAATGGCGGAAAAAATGGAAACGAAACATGGAACTTATTTGACTATAGGGAAAATTCTCGGGAATTGATTGACTTTGTAAAAGGCGCAGAAGTCTCATCAAAAAAATCTAAACTTTTATCATTAGAGCTTCTGTATAAAAAAACTATTAGTGATTCTATTAATCTTGTGATTGGAGCAAGTAAAAACAAAGAAGATTTAAACATAAACTACGACGAAATTAGCAGAGCTGAATTTACTGATACTGGAGCACTTATTAAAACTGCAGATTTATTTTTTTTAGGAGGAGGTAAAAACGTATCATCCTCCAGAAATAATTCTGCTATTTTTTTTGAAATTCTGTCTGAGCTAGATAATGAATTAACAATTAGTTCATCTGCTCGATACGAAAAATATAAAAATGATGAATCGTTTGATCCCAAGTTTTCTTTAAAGTATCGAATAAACAACAACCTGGCTATTCGGACTTCTGCTTCTTCATCATTTGTGATGCCCTCAATGGCTCAAATGTTCTCAAGTGAAATTAATCTCGGGAGTGTTCGAGATCTTGATGATAGTTCTTCATTTGTTAGACAAGCAAGAATTGGTAATGAAGAACTTAAAGCGGCAACTGCTGAAAGTTTTAATATAGGCATGACCTATTCGATTAACAGTCTGAAGTTACTTTTTGACTACTGGCAAATTAATTTTGAAGACAGAATTGAAATTGAAAGCTCACAGGTTCTCATAAACGAAGATCCTTTTAATCCAGCTATTACAAGAAATGAAAACAATGAACTTATTGGCGTTACTACCACATACTTCAATGAGGAAAGTACAGACATAAATGGTTTCGATTTTTCAATTGAATACTCAAATTACTTTGAACAGTTTGGACAAATTAACTACGTAATAGATTTATCTATTCTAGATGAGTTTTTGACACCAAATTTTAATAAGACTCAATTAATCAATAGGGTTGGTAAATTTAATTACGATAACCATACTTTCTCTCTTCCAAAGAGAAGAATTAATACTTTTCTTACGTGGAAATTGGCAAAGTTTGATTTAAATATAAATACACGTTACATAGATAGTTACGTAAATGAAAGAAGCATTAAAGCTAGTGCTGTTGAACTTGGTTACACAAATAAAATTAACTCTTCATTGATGACTGATATTTCAATAGAAAAAGGTCTTGAGGTTCATGAAGGTAAATTACGAATTAATTTTTCCATTACAAATGTTTTTGATAAATCAGCACCAAAATTATATGATGCACCTGATTTTAGTTTCGATACCAGAGTGCATGATCCTAGAGGAAGGATATTTGGCATAGGTTTAGAATATAACTATTAATCAAAAAAATTAATCTACAATCTGGTCCTGTTTGGACTTTTTTTATTAAATCAGAATTATTAATGAGTAAATTAGATAAAGCGATTGAACAAGTTCTTTTTGAAAATAGTATTCCAAACGAATGGTCTAGCGAAATTAATAATGAATTAGATCAGCTTAAATCTGAAACTAATAGCTCTAGAGCTGACCTTACAGATAAGCCGTTTATAACTATAGATGGGAAAGATGCTAAAGACTTTGATGATGCAGTATTCTGTGAAAATAAAGACTCCAATATAATTCTTTGGGTTGCGATTGCAGACGTTGCCGAAATTGTTACAGAGGGCTCAAAAATTGATGTAGAGGCTTTCAAGAGAGGAACATCAATATATTTCCCAAAGAACGTTGTTCCAATGCTGCCTGAAAAAATATCAAACAATCTTTGCTCCCTAGTGCCAAATGAAAAAAGAAATGTTCTAGTATGCAAAATAAAATTTCATGAAGATGGAGAGATAAACTCTTATGAGTTTATTGAAGCCTTTATTTCGTCACAACGAAGGTTCACTTATAGCGAAATATCTAATTATGATCATGGCAATGAAGAAATATCTCATTCACTCGAATCTTTAAAAATTCTTACAAATAAATTATTAAAAAAAAGAGCAAAAAGAAATGCGCTTGAAATTCAATCACAAGATCCTTTGATTTCAATAGATGAACTTGGAGAAATAGAGAGCATATCTATTCCAAAACGGTTATTTGCTCATCAAATGATTGAAGAGTCGATGATTAGTGCAAATATTTGTGCTGCGGATTTTATGAAAAAAAATTATGGTTATGGCGTCTACAGAGTGCATGAAGAACCTGAATTTCTAAAAATAGAAAGCCTTAAAAATTTCTTTTCTTTAAAAGGACTTTCTTATTCAAAAGAACTTAATAGTCTTAATCTTATAAATGCATTTATAAATCATTCAAATAAAAATCAAGAAAGCAAAATATTCAATATTCTTATTCTTCAATCTTTAAAAAGAGCAAAATATTCAACTCAAGAAATAGGCCACTTTGGACTTCAGTTAGAAAAATATTCTCACTTCACCTCGCCCATCAGAAGATATCCTGATTTAATTACGCACAGACTTATAAAGAATATGATTAATTCATCAAAAAAGACATTTTCAAAAGAATTGCTTGAGGAAAACTTAGAAAATTTATCAGATCTTGAAAGGAGAGCTGAAATTGCATCGAGGCAAGTAAATCAGCAGATGATTTGTTATCAATTAGAAAAATTTATTGGTGACGAACTGTCTACAATAGTTGTTGGAATAACTGAATTTGGATTATTTTGCGAAATAGAAAATTATTTTATTTCAGGATTAATTCACGTTTCAGATTTATCTAGAGATAGGTATATTTATGATAATCAAGCAAATATACTCAAAGGAAAGAGAACTGGTAAAACTTATAGAATTGGTCAAAAAATCAATGCTCAATTAGTGAGTATTGTCCCAGAGGATAGGAAAATTACATTAGTTCCAAAATGAACATGAAAGATGACAATAACAAAAGAGTAGGATTTCATAGTATTGAAACAATAATTAAAGTTAATCCTCAAAAAATTAAAAAACTTTTTCTCCCTTTTAATAGAAATGATAAAAGAGTAAATAATTTAATCGAGCTTGCTACAGAAAATGGAATTAAATATGAAATTTCAAAGAAACTTAAAAAAGATCCTGAAGCTATCATAAAAGTTGAAGAAGCAAACAATTTCAAAGACTTGAAGAGCTATCTAGATAGGAATTATCAAAAAAACCTCACAATACTAATAATTGATAATATTATAGATCCTCGTAATTTGGGTTCTTGTCTAAGATCTGCTGCAGTATTAGGGGTTGATGCTGTAATTATAAATAAACATCAATGTGCTCCTGTAAATCAGGTAGTTCATGATGTTTCCTCAGGCGGTATTGAGCTGCTAAACATTTTTTATGTTTCAAATTTAATTAATTGTTTAAAGCATCTGCAAGATGAAAATATAAAAGTCTTTGGTCTGAGTGAGCATGCTGATATGGGTTATCAAAATTGTAATTTTGAAAATTCTACTGCAATTGTCATGGGTTCAGAAGAATTTGGAATTAGAAAAAAAACTGCTGAAAAATGTGATCTCTTAATTAATCTTAGTGACAATAGGAGTTTCAAAAGCTTTAATGTTGCAGTTGCAACTGGGATAATACTTTCAGAAGTTGTTAGACAGCGAAAGTGTTAAAATAGTTAATGTAATATGTTAAAACAAAGAACTCTAAGAAATTCCATTAAAGCAGTGGGTATTGGTCTTCATACTGGTAAAAATATAAATATGGAGCTTATTCCCGCAAAAGCTAACACTGGTATAAATTTTATTAGAACAGATGTTGATGAAAATTTAGTTATACCTGCTATTGCAGAAAATGTTGGTGACACTAGCCTTTCGACAGCTTTGGTTAAAGATGATGTAAAAATATCAACTATTGAGCATCTTTTATCAGCTATTGCAGGTCTTGGTGTAGATAATTGTGTAGTTAAGGTGGATGGGCCTGAAGTGCCAATTATGGATGGTAGTTCTAGT
The DNA here is from genome assembly GCA_902628085.1 of uncultured SAR86 cluster bacterium. Taxonomy (GTDB): domain Bacteria; phylum Pseudomonadota; class Gammaproteobacteria; order Magnimaribacterales; family D2472; genus SAR86A. Next base: position 117,852 of record CACOLO010000002.1, on the reverse strand, counting down.
CCTTTTGTATTCCTTATACAGTCTGCTGGCCTTGAAGATCAGGATGCGCTCAAAAGGTTTATTAAAGTTAAAAAAGAGGTAACAGTTACAAGAGATGATGCCTATGCAACTATTAAACCTTTCAATGGTTTTAAGGTTTCTTTCAAAGTTAGTTTTGATCATCCTGTTCACAAAAGACTTCCTTCAGAATCAATAATCGATTTTTCATCAACTTCTTTTGTCAAAGAAGTTTGTAGAGCAAGAACTTTTGGTTCAATGAGTGAAGCTGAGCTTCTTAAATCAAGAAATCTTGCACTTGGTGCAAGTGAGTCAAATGCAATTATTTTTGGTGAAGATGAAATACTTAATGAAGAAGGACTAAGATTTAATGATGAAATAGTTAAACATAAAATGTTGGACGCAATAGGTGATCTTTATTTACTTGGAGGAAATCTAATTGGCGAATTCTCTGGATATAAGTCTGGCCATGAGCTAAACAATAAGCTTTTAAGAAAAATTATTGAAGATGATGATGCATATGAAACTGTAGAATTTGAAAACTCCGAAAATGCCCCAATTTCATACGTAAGGCCACCTTTCGGAGATATTGAGTAAGTGTATTAGAGTAAATACATAAAATATTAGAATGTTAAATTTTATTTCTAACATATTCGGTTCTAGCAATGACAGAATCTTAAAAAAGATGATGGTGCATGTTAACGCTGCTAATGAACTTGAAGAGGAATTATCATCAAAACCTGATTCTTTTTTTATAGATCTCAAAGATTCCCTCCAAAAACAATATCAAGACAATAACCAAGATATATATTCAATATTACCTCTTGCATTTGCAGCAGTTAGGGAAGCAAGCAAAAGAACACTCGGTTTGAGGCATTTTGATTCTCAAATGCTTGGAGGAATTTCCTTGGCAGAAGGTAATATTGCGGAAATGAAGACAGGAGAAGGAAAAACTCTTGTAGCAACCCTCCCAGCTTATCTTAATTCTGCAATTGGAAATAAAGCTGTTTTAGTTACTGTAAATGACTACTTAGCAAAAAGAGATGCAGAGTGGATGCGCCCAATCTATGAATTTCTTGGATTGTCTGTTGGGGTAGTAAATTCAAATCAAGATATAAAGGAAAAAACCGCTTCTTATAAGTGCGACGTCATATATGCAACAAATAATGAACTTGGGTTTGATTACCTTAGGGACAATATGGCTCATTCTGTTGAAGATAGAGTTCAATGCTCATTAGATTTTGCAATTGTTGATGAAGTTGATTCGATATTAATTGATGAAGCTAGAACTCCTCTTATTATTTCTGGTCCATCGTCTGAAAGTTCTGATTTATATCAACAAATTAGAAAGTTTATCCCTAAACTTACTCAACAATTACGAGAGGATAGTGAAGAAGAGCCATTAACTGAATCAGAAAGAGGTCATTATTTAATAGATGAAAAAAATAGAAGCGTTGAATTAACAGATGATGGTTATTTGTTAGTAGAAGGATTACTTGAAGATGCTGGAATTATTGGTGGCTCAGATGGTTTATATTCTGTATCAAATTTGAAGATAATGAAATTTGTACAAGCTACTTTAAGAGCAAATTTTCTCTTTCAAAAAAATGTCCATTACCTTGTAAGAAATAACGAAGTTCTTCTTATTGATGAGCATACTGGTAGAACTATGCCAGGAAGAAGAATGAGTGAAGGTGTTCATCAAGCATTAGAATGTAAAGAGAACGTTCCTATTCAAAGAGAATCACAAACTCTTGCATCAACAACATTTCAGAATTTTTTTAGATTGTTTACAAAACTATCTGGAATGACAGGTACTGCGGATACAGAGGCGCTTGAGTTCAATCAAATATATGGTTTAGATGTAATAATAATTCCAACAAATGTTCCTATGGTTAGAACTGATCATAATGATTTAGTTTTTTTAACTAAGGATGCAAAATACAAGGCTCTTGTAGAAGAAATAGAATCCCTTAGAAAAAACTCTTCACCAATTTTAGTAGGAACTGTATCGGTGGAATCATCAGAACAAGTATCTGAATTTTTAAAAAATAAGAATATTCCACATCAAATACTCAATGCAAAACATCATGAAAAAGAAGCTGAAATAATCGCAAATGCTGGCAAGCCTGGAATGGTAACTATTGCAACAAATATGGCGGGCAGAGGAACAGATATTGTTTTAGGAGGAAAAAAGGACGATCAAACAGATGAAGATTGGAAAAAAAATAATGAGATTGTTTTAAGCTCTGGTGGTCTTCATATTCTTGGTACTGAAAGACACGAATCTAGAAGGATTGACAATCAGCTAAGAGGAAGATCAGGCAGGCAAGGAGACCCAGGTTACTCAAGATTCTTTCTGTCTTTGGAAGATGATCTATTAAGGTTATTTATTTCTGATAACAGAAGGGCTTTATTTGAAAGAATTGGTATGGGAGATGATCACATTGAACATAAAATGCTTTCGAGAGGAATTGAAAATGCTCAAAAGAGAATTGAAAATAGAAATTTTGATGCTCGTAAAAATCTTCTTGAATATGACGATGTGTCAAATGATCAAAGGCAAGCAATCTACTCATTGAGAAATCAATTACTTGAAGAAGATGATATAAGTGAAACTATTGAAACAATAATTGTTAGAGAGTTTGAGAGAATTACTAATAACTATATTCCATTAGAATCAATCGAATCTCAGTGGAAAGCTAAAGAATTAGAAGAATTCCTCTCAGAGAGTTATGGCCTAAAGACTGATATAAGCAATCTAATTGAAAATGATAAAAAATTATTGCCTGAGTCAATTGCAGATTTAATCGTATCGAAAGCAAAAGATCAATATGAAGAAAAATACTCAGCCC
>CACOLO010000002.1:0-110000 GCA_902628085.1 uncultured SAR86 cluster bacterium | reverse complement strand
GTTGCGCTCGTTATCCGACTTAACGGAACATCTCACGACACGAGCTGACGACAGCCATGCAGCACCTGTATCTTGGCTCCAAAAGGCACACTCTCATTACAAGAGCTTCCAAGTATGTCAAGAGTAGGTAAGGTTTTTCGCGTTGCATCGAATTAAACCACATGCTCCACCGCTTGTGCGGGTCCCCGTCAATTCATTTGAGTTTTAGCCTTGCGGCCGTACTCCCCAGGCGGACAACTTAAAACGTTAGCTGCGCCACTGAAAGACATTGTCTCCCAACAGCTAGTTGTCATCGTTTACGGCGTGGACTACCAGGGTATCTAATCCTGTTCGCTACCCACGCTTTCGCACCTCAGTGTCAGTACAGATCCAGGAGGCCGCCTTCGCCACTGGTATTCTTCATAATATCTACGCATTCCACCGCTACACTATGAATTCTACCTCCCTCTATCGTACTCTAGTGAGTTAGTTTTGGATGCAGTTCCTAGGTTGAGCCCAGGGCTTTCACATCCAACTTAACAAACCACCTACGCGCGCTTTACGCCCAGTAATTCCGATTAACGCTTGCACCTTCCGTATTACCGCGGCTGCTGGCACGGAATTAGCCGGTGCTTATTCTGCAGGTAACATCACGGTTATAAGGTATTAACTTATAACTTTTTCTCCCTGCTTAAAGTGCTTTACAACCCGAAGGCCTTCTTCACACACGCGGTATGGCTGGATCAGGCTTGCGCCCATTGTCCAATATTCCCCACTGCTGCCTCCCGTAGGAGTCTGGGCCGTGTCTCAGTCCCAATGTGGCTGATCGTCCTCTCAGACCAGCTAAAGATCGTAGCCTTGGTAAGCCATTACCTTACCAACAAGCTAATCTTACGCAGGCTCATCTAATAGCGAGAGCATCAAGAGAGGCCCTCTTTCTCCCTTAGGAGGTATACGGTATTAATCCGAGTTTCCCCGGGCTATCCCCTTCTACTAGGTAGATTCCTACGCGTTACTCACCCGTCCGCCGCTCTACTCATATCCGAAGATACTTTCTCGCTCGACTTGCATGTGTTAAGCCTACCGCCAGCGTTCAATCTGAGCCATGATCAAACTCTTCAATTAATATCATGTTTGTTGATTTTTAATTTAAAAATCTAAATTTTTTTCTCGTATTTTGAACACCCACACGAGTAACCAAATATTTTAAAGAACATCCGTCTCGATGGACGGGACTCGTATTCTAACGGACTTAGATACAAGAAGAAAGGCTTTTTTGTTAATTTTTTTCCTTATCAACAAGTTTCTCAGAATTGAGAAATTTCATTTTTGATCGCAGCTCTTTTCCAACCTGTTCGATTGGATGATTTTGGATCATTTTTCTGTTTGATTTCATTATTGGGCCACCAGTTCCATCATTACTTTGACGACAATCATCGAGAAATTCATTTGCAAAATTACCAGTCTGTATATCTGAAAGAATTTCTTTCATTGCCTTTTTTGTATCTTCTGTAATTATTTTTGGGCCACTTTTATAGTCTCCAAATTCAGCTGTATTTGAGATCGAGTAATGCATATTTGCAATTCCGCCCTCTTGTATCAAATCAGTTATCAATTTTGTTTCATGTAAACATTCAAAATATGCCATTTCTGGGCTATATCCAGCCTCTACCAAAGTTTCATAACCAGCTTTTATAAGGGCTGTTAATCCACCACATAGAACAGCTTGTTCACCAAAAAGATCTGTTTCTGTTTCTTCTTTAAATGATGTTTCTAAAACACCAGCTCTAGTTCCACCATTAGCCATCGCATATGACAATGCTAAATCTTTTGCATTAAATTTTTTATCAACAATATTATCTTTGTAAATTGCTATTAAAGATGGCACTCCGCCACCGTTTTTATAAGTGCTTCTTACAGTGTGGCCAGGTCCTTTAGGTGCAATCATAATTACACTATTGTCTTCTGATGGAACTATTTTTTTAAAATGGATATTAAATCCATGGGCAAATCCAAGAATTGCATCACTTTTTAAATTTGGTGAAATGTGCTTATCAAAAATACTTTTTTGAAATTCATCAGGTGCCAAGATCATAACTAAATCAGCATCTTTAACTGACTCAGATACAGTTTTAACACTTAATCCTGCAGCTTCGGCTTTACTCCATGAGGAAGATCCTTCTCTTAAGCCAACAGTTACATTGACACCAGAGTCATTTAAGTTATTTGCATGTGCATGTCCTTGAGAACCGTATCCAATAATGGTTACATTTATGCCCTGAATGATATTTATATCTGCATCATTGTCATAATAGATTTTCATCTCTTAATATCCCCTTCAAATAAGTATTCTCATCATCACTTACTGCGATAACTTCTATTAATTTGTTAATCTGTCTCAATATTTGCCTCATCAATGAATCGCCTACAGTTGTTTTGACAACCAATCTAGAGATTTCATTTTCCTGAAATTTTATTTCCAATTCTTTTTCAATAAACTCATAAGGCTTTAAATCGGAAATAGGGTCAACATGCAGACTGTCGATGTTATATCCTCGTTGATGAAATAGACCGACTACTCTTGCTAAAGCGCCAGGTTTGTTTTCCATTATTAGAGTTAGTTGTCTTTGAATCATGTTTTATTTCCTTTGCCCAGCCACATGTCTTTCAAACTTCCATTTGGAGCAACAAGCATAGGATAAACATGTTCATCTGGGTCAACGTAAATATCTACAAAAACTAACTTATCTTTCATTGATAACGCTTTTTCAATTCCTTCTTTGAGCTCGGAATTTTTTGTAATTTTAATGCCAACATGTCCAAAGGATTCAACTAGCTTGGAGAAATCAGGTAATGAATCTTCATAACTAATTGATGAATGTCTTCCATCATAATTCATATCTTGCCATTGTTTTACCATTCCGAGAGCAAGATTATTAATGTTAAAAATCTTTATGGGTAGTTTATATTGTGAACAGGTCGAAAGTTCTTGAATACACATTTGTATACTACCCTCACCTGTTATACAAATAACTTCTTCATCAGGGTAAGCCAACTTAACACCCATCGCAGAAGGTAATCCAAATCCCATTGTTCCAAGACCACCTGAGTTTATCCACTTTCTTGGTTCATCAAAATGATAATATTGAGCAGCAAACATTTGGTGTTGTCCAACATCTGATGTCACAAATGCTTTTCCTTCAGAAGCCTGATAAATATGTTGAACGGCTGCTTGAGGAAGAACAGGTTTACTATCATCAACCTCAAGATAAAGTTCATGATTTAATCCGTGAGATTTTCTCCAATCTGCAATTTGATTATGCCAATCAGTAAATCTTCCTTCATCAAACTCTTCAGATTCTAATTTGAGCTTTTCATTGATTGCTTGCAAAGAATTTTTTACTTGTCCAAAAACTGCAATATCTGCTTCGATAATTTTTGATACAGACGAATGGTCGACATCAAAATGAACTATTTTAGCCTTAGGTGCAAATTTTGATGGAGTATTAGTTATTCTGTCATCAAATCTTGCACCGATTGCAAGAATTAAATCAGCATTATGCATGGCCATATTAGCTTGATATGTCCCATGCATACCAAGCATTCCAAGAAAATATTTATCAGTTCCAGGATAAACACCCAAACCCATCAAAGTATTTGTGACAGGTACCTTAATGTAACTATTTAACTCTCTCAATTCATCAGACGCATTACTTGCAATAGTTCCTCCTCCTGCATAAATAACAGGCCTATTAGACTCCTTTAGAGCAGATATAACTCTATCAACTTGATTTTGCTCAGGCTCTACAGGTGGATTGTATGATCTTATGCTAACTTTTTTAGGATATTCATAATCAAATAACTCATCTGGATTAGTTAAGTCCTTAGGGATATCAATTACTACAGGGCCTTGTCTTCCAGAAGTAGCTATATGAAATGCTTCTTTTACAATGGTAGGAATGTTTTCTTGATGATCAACGGTAAAGCTATGTTTCACTATCGGTCTAGAAATGCCAATCATATCAGTTTCTTGAAATGCATCTGTTCCAATCAAATGACTTTGTACTTGTCCTGAAATAACAATCATTGGAATCGAGTCCATAAATGCAGTTGCTATTCCAGTTATTGCGTTTGTCGCACCTGGCCCTGAGGTAACCATTACTACTCCAGGCTTGCCTGTAGCTCTGGCATATCCGTCTGCAGCATGTGTTGCACCCTGTTCATGCCTAACTAAAATATGTTGCATTTCTTTTTGTTTGAAGATTGCGTCATAAATATGTAAAGCAGCGCCGCCTGGATAACCAAAAATATACTCAACCCCTTCATTAATAAGGGATTGAATCAACATATCATTTCCAGCTAATTTCATATTTTTACCTTGGGTAGTGGTTTATACATTAAATTTGCTTATAAAAACAAGCTTTTTAATCTATTTAAGTATGTTTTTTAATTTCATCTAAAAGCTTGAGCATGTCTTTATGCATGTCCGAAAAAAAAGATACATCATTTTTTAAATATGGATCAAAAAAAGTTAACTCAAATGAATGAAGAGCTTGTCTTGGAAAATTTCTTATTATTTCAATTAATTCAGGTGAAGTATTTTTTGCAATACGTCCGGCAGGATTGTATGTTTTATCACCAATTATAGGTAATTGATTGTTTGTTAAATGCACTCTGATTTGATGAGTTCTACCAGTAAGTATAGAAACATTTAACAAAGAATAATTATCATAACTTTTTTCTTTTTTAATAAAAGACTCTGATTCTTTTCCGTCAGATCTTATAGCCATCTTTAATCTATTGTTTTTATCTCGACCAATAGGATCGTTGATTCTAAAACTTCCTATAACATTACCAACGACAATGGCTTTATAGCTTTTTTTGATCTTTCTCTCTTGCAACAGTGAAACAAAGTAGTTTCGAAATCCCTCTGTTCTGGCTACTGCCAGGATTCCTGAAGTATCTTTATCTAATCTATGAACAATGCCACATCGCGGTAAATTTTTTAACTCTGGATATTGATAAACAAGGCCATTTGCTAAAGTCCCATTTTTACAACCAGCCCCAGGGTGCATTACTATCCCTGGTTGCTTATCAACTATTAAATAATGCTCTGTTTCATGAATCACATCTATATGAATGTCTTCAGGCTCCCAACTAACTTTTTCTTCTGAAACAGGATTGATTTCAATCTCATCGTTTTCTTGGACGATTTCTTTTGGTGACGATATATCACCATTTAGCAATATTCTGCCTTCAATAATCCATTTTTTTAATTGAGTTCTGGAAAAATCTTCAAAAATTTCAGCTGAGACTTTATCAAGTCGCATATTTGAAAGACTTCCAGGTACCTTTTTTATAGCTGTCATGTGAACTAACTTTTAAAAATTTGTTCTAATTTTATGTTTTTAAATCGTAAAATGTAATTATGCAGTTAAAATAGCCAACATAAATGATAAATTTAATAAGAACATTTCTAATTTTACCAATGATATCTTTTATCGTTGTAAGCTGTAATTCGGATGGTCCAGAAGTAGAGCAACCAGAAAAAATATATTATGACCAAGCTCAAAGAAGAATGAATTCTAACAACTTTAATGGAGCTATCGAATCTTTAGAAGCAATAGAGAATATGTATCCTTTTGGTAAATATGCTGAGCAAGCACAAGTAGAGTTAATATATGCACACTTTATGAATTCTGAGACAGAGGCTGCTCATTCTTCTGCTGAAAAATTTATAAGATTGCATCCTAGACATCCAAACATTGATTATGCATATTTTATGAAAGGGCTATCAAGTTATACCCGAGATCGAGATCTATTAATAAGATTTTCAGATACAGACCTCTCTAATAGAGATATTTCAGGTGCGAAGCAATCTTTCGCAGAATTAACTGAATTTCTCACCAGATTTCCTGATAGTCAATATGTTCAATATGCTAAACAAAGAAATGTGTATCTTAGAAATATGATTGCAAAAAACGAATTAGCTGCTGCAGACTATTATTATTCAATAAATGCATACGTTGGTGCTATCAGAAGAGCTAACTATGTTATTGAAAATATTCCAAACTCAAGCGAAAACTATAGAGCCTTAAAGATTTTAGAAAACTGTTATGAAGCTTTGGGGTACTCAGAGCTTCTAGAGGACGTTAGAGTTGTTATAAATATAAATTATCCTAATCAAGAAAATGAAAACACAACCCGACAAAGAAGATGGTCTTGGAACTTTCTTGATGAATCAAGGCCAAGAAATAACTAAGTGATTATCAAAATAATTCCTCTTTTTGCTCCACTATTAATATATTTTTTTATTAAGCTTGGTAAAGCATATATATCATCTAAATTTAAAAAAAATGATCAAAAGTCTGATCTAATGATGAGTTGCCATGCATGCAAAACATATGTTCATGAGTCCTTAGTAATTCAAAATAAAGGGCTCTATTTCTGCTCCAAAGAATGCGCTAATCTCTAACTCTGTTTAATAAAATATATATTGCAGGAATATATAATAGTGCAGTTAATGTTGCGCCGAGAACTCCAACACTCATTGCCCAAGCTAAAGGCCTAAAGAAAACACTCGCAAATATCAAAGGCAAAAAACCTCCTAAAGTTGTTAAGGAGGTAGTAATAATATGACGTGTAGATCTTATAACAACTTCTATTAAATCTGATTTCGTCATCAAAGATTTCTTAGCTCTCTCTTTTATATGAGATAAAACAATGATTGAATCATTTATTGAAAGTCCAATTAAACCTATGGCGCCAATTGTTGCAATGAAGCCAAAGTTTTGTTGTCCAATTATTAATCCAATGAAAGAAAGACCGATCGAAAGAATTGCAACAGAAAGAATTAATAAAGTCTCTCTGAAAGAATTTAATGCAAAAACAAGTCCAATAGTAATTAATAAAATATAAATTATTGCCGATGACCAAATTTGAGATTGTGAATCACCTCTTACCTCAGCTTCACCACTTTGTTTAATCGAATAGCCTGGAGGTAAATTTTTTCTAAATTCTTCAACATCATTTTTAATATAATTTTCAGTTTCAGAAGCAAGTGTTCCTGTCCAAACCCAACCCTCAACAATATTAACTCTTTGGCTGCTAATTCTTGTTATAGTGCTAGATCTTTTATTGAGTAATGTTTTACCGAAATTGCCAACAGTATCTATACCATTTGATGTAGCTAAAGATAGTAAACTTGAGTCTCCAGTTATGTTTGAATTATTTACTGTTCCTTTGACCCTAATTGGTATTTCAATATTTGAATCAAGCATTGAGCTAATTACTAATCCATTATTTGATGCAAAAAGCTCATTAGCAAATTTCTCAGTACTGCTTCCAGATAGTGAAATGCTAGAACTATCGAATTCAAACTCTATATTTGTACTTGAATTTGTAGCTTCTGACTTAGTATGACTGATATCTGGAGCATTATTGATTATTAATTCAAGCTCAGATCCTAGTGCAACTAATACATTTTCATCATCACCAAATATGTCATATCTAATATCAGAAAAAAATGGCGGTCCTGAAAAAAAGCTATCAATATAAATCACAACATCTGGATTTTTAGCCACAATGAGTCTTGAGAGTTCCGGTAGTTTATCAATCATCTCATAATAATCATCTGCAAAAAAAACTGCTTGAGCCCAATTGTTTGATCCTGTTTTTTCTTTTCCACCAACAATATTCATCAGGACTCTTGGCATCCATCTACCTACAAACCAATAGTCTTTCTCAATATCAATTAAATTGCTCTCAAGAATCTGTTCTCTCACAAGTTTTGCTCGCTCAGCTGTCTTTAAAGTAGATGAATTTTGTGGAAGTTCTATGTGAACTCTAAACATGTCTCTATCACTTGATGGAAAAAAGTCTTTGTCAATAAATGTAAAAGATAGAAACCCTAAAATTGGCAATGATGCCGACAGCAATATTGCTCTTCTGGGAAGAGAAAAAGCCCAATGTAAAAATTTCCTGTAATGAGATAATAATTTTTCATTACTGTAACCCTCTTCATGAACCTTAATATTTGCAAAGTAAGGAATTTTTTCCATATAACTCATCAAAACTGGTACTAAAATTAATGCTAATAATAGCGATGAGACAATTGACATTATGACTGTAATTGCAAGTCCTCCAACAAACTCTACACTTGATCCCTCTCCAGTCACAATTGGCATAAAAGCAAAAACAGTTGTTCCTGTGGCCGCAGCTAATGGCGTTGTTAATTGAATTAGAGTTTCATTAATAGAATCTTTTATAGACAATCCTTGAGACCTTCTAAATTTATAATCTTCAACAACAATAATTCCATTATCAATCAGTAAGCCAAGAGCGATAATTATTCCAGTAATTGATGTCATATGAAGCGGCAGTCCGATCAATCTGCAACCAAGCAATACTAATGAAACTGAAAAAGGCAAAATTGCTGTAACAATAATTCCTGGTCTAATTCCAAGTAATAAAAAGCTTAAGCTCAAAACAAAAAACGCAGCCAAGGAAAAACTTTTAATAAGCTCATTAAACTTTGACGAAACATATTTTGATTCGTCATAAATCCTTATGATTGAAAATTCTTCAGGCAGAACCTGTCGTGTTTCAGAAACAAGCTGTTCAACTCTATCAACATAATCATAAACACGTTGTGACATTGTCCCAGTAGTTGATACAGATATAACTTGTTTGCCGTTATATAAGAAAATATCTTCAATTGGACTTGCTGCTTCTATCGATATTTTTGCAATATCTTGCAATCTTATAATTTGAGATTCGTTAATTACCTTTAAAGGAATCTCTCCAATTTTTTGCGGATTGGTAATGTTATCCTTGAGCCTAATAAGGAATTCTGAATACTGATCAGAAATTACTCCTATTGGTTTTTTGTTATCAAAAGATTTAATTGCGTTAGCTACTTCTTGATAGGTCAAGTTTAACGAAGACATTTTTGCAGAATCAACTTCCACTAAAATTTCTTCATCTGTTCCGCCATAAATTGCTGTTTCTTTTGTTAAAGGTATTGAGCTAAGCTTTCGTTTTAGCTGCTCAGCTAAACGTGACATCATTATCAAAGGAGGATCACCTTCACCATTCCAATCGATAATGTATTCCAATGTAATTGGTGGTCCTGCAGTTCTGTTTAAAATAATTGTCGATCCTTGAGGCGGAACAATCTGATCAACTTTATCTTGAATTCTTGACCATGTTTCCTCAATTTTTGCAGGCGGGACACTATCTTCTAATTCAATATGAGATTTTGAATATCCCTGCGAGATTATTGAGTCAAGTTCATCAATTTCAACAATTTCTCTAAGTTTAATTTCCAAATCATTAACGACCTGTGTTTCGATCCTCTCTGGAGTTGCGCCTGGATAAAATACCGAAACATTGCCCCATCTTTCAGCCAATTCTGGATTTTCTTGAACTGGTACCGTGAGAATTGATGATATTCCAGTTAAAAGAATAAATGCTAATGTTAAAAATAATATTCTTGGTCTATCAAGAAAAATACTTATAAATTTCATATTTAATTGATAATCTTTCCAGGAATAATTTTTGCTGCACCACCAAGAACAATAAGATCTCCATCTTTAATCGTTCCACGAACAAAAGCATATTCATCTTCAAAATAAATAATTTGAACAAGATCTCTTACAACAATATTTTGTTCATTAATTGTATATAAAGCCCACAAACCTTGATCTGATTGAGATAGAGATTTTAAAGGCACCCATGTCCCTCTTGAGGATTTATTTATTTGTAAGTTTAAATTTGCTATTGATCCAGGTTTTATGAATTCATCAAATTTAAAAATTGCAAGTCTGCTATCAGATCCACCAGGAGACATTGGAGCAAGACGGTAAAATAATGCCTCTTTTGTATCTCCATCAATTTTGAATTTATATTTTTTTCCTACTTTCATATCATTCAAATAACTAACAGGTAATGAAATGTGAGCCTCGACATTATTTGAATCAATAATTTCTAAAACATGAACTCCCTGATTGATAACAGTTCCTGTATCAATAAACCTATCTTGTATTACACCTTTAAAAGGCGATATGAGATTTGTTTGTTCGAGCTTAACTTTAAAATATTCAAATTCAGATTTAGCGATAATGAAATCTGATTGAGCTTTATCAAGTTCTTGAATTGATATGTGTCCTTGACTTTTTAAGTCTTGAAATCTTTCTAAGATTTGTTTTGATAAATCAAAGCTAGCCTTTGCTTGATTTAATCTTGCAAGAGCTTCTCTATCATCTAACTTTGCAAGAATATCTCCTTTTTCAACTGAGTCTCCAACATCAACATAAATGTTCTTTATTTTTCCTGATATTTCAAAAGCTAATTTTGATTGTTCTGTTGGAAGAAGTTTTCCTGGAAATTCTTTAGTTATCGTATAAGAATCTAAAATCTTTACTTCCAAAACCTCAACGGATTGAATAAAAGCACTAAAAAATAGTGACATGAAATAAAAAGACTTCAAAGTACTCAGATTTGACATTTTTTTTTAAAAAAACTAATGTATGCAGTGTAAACATTAAATGAATATGTTAGCAGTGTCAACATTAAAAAATACTATATGAAGTCCTATCATCACGGCAATTTAAAGCAGGAACTCATAGATTGCGCATGTAAAATGTGTGAAAGAGATGGATATACAAAATTGAGCATAAGAAGCCTTGCTAAAGAAAGTAATGTGTCTCAAACAGCTCCTTATAGACATTTCAAAACAAAAGAAGACCTATATGCAGAAATAGCTAAAGAAGGATTTAATAAACTTTATAAAACAATTTCAAAAGTTAAATCAAAAAATATAGAAGAAAATTTGATATTCTTAGGAGAGGAATATGTTGCTTTTGGCGTCAAGAACGCAAATACGTATGACTTGATGTTTGGGACAGCAGTAACTGATTTCACTAAATATCCACATTTATTTCAGGCGGCAAATCAAACATATCATCACCTTCTTTCTTTATTTACAGAATATTCATCAAATAAAGATTCTGAATTCATATCTGAAACTTGCATAGATCTTTGGGCAAAAATGCATGGTCTAGTGGGCCTGCTTAGAAAACTTGAAGTAGTACCTAGTAAATTATTGGATATGCCAGACACTCCATTTATGGCACTAAATAGTATTAATAATGATTTAAATTCTTATATTAAGAAATTTATAAGAGCCACTCAATAAATCATTCATATTTGCCATCCACATAAGTAAGAGTGGCAATATTATCTTTAAACATGGAGTCCAAGACCGTTCCAATCACAACTGTGTGAGTATGATAGGAAGTTAATTTATCAATTTTGCAAAATATATTTGATTGAGCATTCTGAAGATATGGTACACCTTCGTGATTCCAATTCTTATCATCAAATCTTTGATTATATTTTTCTTCATCTGAACAAACATTTGAAAGATATTCCTGTTCTTTGCTTAATAAATTTATACAAAATTCTGATTCAAGTGTTAAGCTATCATGTATTCTTGAATTTTTATTAATACATACCAATAGGCTTGGTGGTTCCATGGATATTGAAGTTACTGAAGAAACTGTGATGGCATTTAGGTTGCCTGATACATCTTTATTGGACATTATGCTAACAGAATAAACATATCTTCTCATAGCCAATCTAAAATTATCTTGAACACTCATACTATGAATTATACTTAAAGAAAAATAATTTAGATGAAAAATAATATAAGGATAACTGGTGGATACTTAAAAGGTAAAAATATTCCCTTTGATTTTAAGAATTCCTTAAGACCAACTTCTAGCAAACTAAGAGAAGTTTTATTTAACTGGATTCAATTTGAAATCAAAGGAATGGAATGCCTCGATCTTTTTGCTGGAACTGGTGCATTAGGTATTGAAGCCCTATCAAGGGGTGCAAAAAAAACAATTTTTATAGAACTTAATAAGAAAAATTATCAAACTTTAAAGATAGCAATCAAAAAATTGGATTTAAATGAAAAATCAATGGTTTTATTTAAAGATGGATTAAGCTGGATAAAGAAAAGCAATTTATCAAATCTTGATCTAATCTTAATAGATCCTCCTTTTAATTCTGATATTGAAACATCTGTATTAGATTCTTTAACTAACAACAAAACTTTAATGAGATCATGTAAAATTTATTTAGAGTTCAGTAAATTTTCAAGCTTTCAAATACCGGAGACATTTTCAGTATTAAAAGAAAAAAATGTCGGTGACGTGAGAGCACTCTTTTTAAAATATGACAATAAGAATAGCATCTAGATCTTCAAAATTAGCGCTAAAGCAAGTAGAAATTTTTTCAAAGGCTTTTTTATTAGAAGATTATAAATTAGTTGAAGTATTAACGAGTGGAGACAAAATGAGTGCTAAAGGCGAAGTAATGTTCGATAAGGCGAACTTCGTGAATGAAATTGAGCAAATGATTCAAAAAAATTCTGTAGACATTGCTATTCACTCAGCCAAAGACATGCCCGCTCAGGAGACTGAAGGTTTACAACATTTTTACTTTATCGAAACTCAAAAAAGAAAAATAAATGACTTAATAATATTTAGAAACGATACAGATACAGTTTTTGAAAAAAATATGAAACTTGGTACATCAAGCTTAAGAAGGATTATGCAAGCAAAATTTCATATGAATGCCAAAAATATTCAACTTCTAAACGGAAACATAGATACCAGAATTAAAAAACTTAATGATGGCAAGTACGATTGCATTATATTAGCAGAGGCAGGATTATCTAGATTGAGTTCTCTTCTGGAAAAGCAAAATTATAAACAACTGGAACATATAACTTGCTCAGGTCAGGGAGTTTTAGCTGTTCAATGGAAAGAAGGTTCTAAAGTGGAAGATTTTATAAAATCATCATTATTGTTCGGCCAAATGAAAGAGCTTAATGAACAAATTAAAATGGAAAGAAATTTATTGAAAAAATTAAATGCTGGTTGTAATTCGGCAATTTCAATTTTTGCTTCAAACGGTTTTTTACAGGGTGAAATCTTTGGAAGAGATAAATTTATTACTTTTTCAGGTAATAACGTTGATCAGTTATATAAAGATATAACAGCAAATAATGGATTAAATTTATTAAATGAACATCATTGATACTAGCTCATCTCCATTAATCGCTAATGAAGAGGAGATGATAAAAAATATTCCTCTTTTTAAAATTAGGCCTATTAATTACTTATTGCCAGAAGGTATCTTTACAGATGTTATATTTCAAAGCACTGCCTCAGTAAAAAATTTTAAAAACTTTGAAATTTGTAATAAAAAAAATATATATACAATGGGGCAATCAACAAAATTTATTCTTTCTAGCTATAGCGTTGAGTCAAGTTGCCCAACAACACCAGGATCTGATGAGTTAATTTCTTTACTTGGAAAAAACCTCTCAGGAAGAAGATTCCTTATTGTAAAAGGAGTTGATGGTCTAAATAAAATTAAAGAATTCCTAGACGAAAATATGGCATTTTCTGAAGAAATTATTTGTTATGAGAGGATAGAACTCAATAATTATAATGATCTAAAATCTGAGTTTGAGTATGCATCAGCAGTAATTTTTACAAGTGTATTATCTGCGAAAATGTATTTTAAAAATATTCACAGTGAAGATAACGATGTGGCTTTATTTTCAATATCAAAAAGAGTTAAACGTGAAATATCTCAAATGGGTTACGAATCAAAAATAATTGATTATTTTTCTGATAGTTTGTTAGATGATATAAAAAAAGCTATTTAGTTTTTTTACCGTTTCCATTTTTCATAGAGTTGAAGAACTCATCATTAGTTTTATGAGTTTTAATTCTATCTATTAAAAATTGTATTGCTTGGGCATCTTCCATTTCGTCCAAAATTTTTCTTAACACCCACATTCTTTGAAGTTCATCATCTGATGTAAGAAGATCTTCTCTTCTAGTTCCTGATCTCCTTATGTTTATAGCAGGATAGATTCTTTTCTCTGCTATTTTTCTTTCAAGATGAATTTCCATATTACCGGTTCCTTTGAATTCCTCATAAATAACTTCATCCATCTTTGAACCAGTTTCAACTAATGCAGTCGCAATAATTGTAAGACTTCCGCCCTCTTCTAAATTTCTAGCAGCACCAAAAAATCTTTTTGGTCTTTCTAGAGCATTTGAGTCTACTCCTCCACTTAAGATCTTCCCAGATGCGGGCTGGACTGAGTTATATGCTCTACCAAGTCTTGTAATGGAATCAAGTAAAATTACGACATCTTTTTTATGTTCAACAAGTCTCTTTGCTTTTTCAATAACCATATTTGCAACTTGAACATGACGAGTTGGCGGCTCATCAAAAGTACTTGCAACAACCTCACCTTTCACAGTTCTTGACATATCTGTTACCTCTTCAGGTCTTTCGTCAATAAGTAAAACTATTAGTTCTACTTCTGGATTGTTAGCTTTGATAGAATGAGCAATACTTTGAAGCATTAAAGTTTTACCTGCTTTTGGAGGTGAAACTATTAAACCCCTTTGTCCCTTTCCAACTGGAGCAATTAAATCAATAATTCTTGATGAAAGATCTTCATTAGAGCCACTTCCTTGCTCAAGCATCAATCTTTCTGTTGGAAAAAGCGGCGTAAGGTTTTCAAAAAGAATTTTATTTTTAGTCTTAGCAGGCTCTTCACCGTTAATGGTATCTACTTGGATTAAAGCGAAATATCTTTCTTTATCTTTTGGTGTCCTAATTTTTCCTTCGACAGAGTCACCTTTTCTAAGTCCAAATTTTCTTATTTGACTTGGTGAAACATAAATATCGTCCTCACCTGCACAATAAGATCCCTGAGGCGATCTAAGAAATCCAAATCCATCATTTAAAATCTCTAAAACACCCCCACCGAAAATGTCAGTCCCTTCAGATGCCTTATGTTTAAAAATACGAAAAATAATTTCTTGTTTTTTTAAGCGGCCAAGATCTTCCAAGCCTAACTCAGAGGCAATATCAACCAATTCGCTTATAGGCTTATCTTTTATTTCACTAAGATTCATAAATTTTCCCCAATATAATCTTTTGAATTTTTTTTAAAACTGGAATGTTCTTTAAATCTGGAACGAAAATAATAACTCTTTTTAATTAAGAATCAAAGTTTATTAGATAAAATTTTATATTTTTGATCTAACAAATTCGTCAAGTTGTTGTTTTGTAAGTGCTCCAATCTCTGTACCGACAAGTTCACCGTTTGAGAAAATCATTAAAGTGGGTATTGACCTTATGCCGTATGATGCTGCTGTATCCCTATTATTATCAACATCCATCTTGCACACTGTTATTTCATCTTTATGCTCTTTAGCTATTTCTTCAACTAAAGGAGCAAGTTGTTTGCATGGGCCGCACCATTCAGCCCAAAAGTCTACTAAAACTGGTTTATCAGATTGAATTACCTTTTCTTGAAAGTCTTCAGAATTTTGTACTTCAACTACATCACTCATTTTTTAGAAATCTCCTTTGCAATATCTTTTGCAGCATATGTAAGCATTGCATCTGCGCCTGACCTTTTTATGCTGAGAAGTGATTCTAGCATAACATCCTCATGAAGCCATCCTTTCTCGATGGCAAGCTTAAGCATGCTATATTCTCCGCTAACTTGATATGCAAAAGTTGGAATTTTAAATTCTTGTTTTATGGCATGAATAACATCTAAATAAGGCATTGCGGGCTTAACCATTACTATATCTGCGCCTTCATTTATATCCATTGCTACTTCTTGCAAAGCCTCATTTATATTACTTGGATTCATTTGATAACTTGACTTAGAGGACTCACCTAAATTTGAAGCTGAGTCAACAGCATCTCTAAAGGGCCCATAAAATTTTGAATTATATTTAGCTGCATATGAGAGCAATATTGTGTCTTTTAGATTTGAATTCTCTAAAGTTTCTCTGATAAATTTAATTCTCCCATCCATCATATCTGATGGAGCAATAATATCTGCACCAGCATTAGCAAGAACCAATGACTGCTCAACTAGAACATCTAAAGTAGAATCATTATCAACGATACCATCTAAAAGAACTCCATCATGACCATGAGTTGTATAAGGATCCAAAGCAACATCAGCAATTAAAATAATCTCAGGGAATTCTTTTTTTATATTTTTAATAGCTGTTGAAATAAGATTATTTTCATTAATAGCTTCGCTACCATTTTCATCTTTTTTATCCGGATCAATGACTGGGAATAATGCAATAGTATTTATTCCATTATGTAAAACATCTTCAATTTCTTTCATAATATCTTTTAAACCATACCTATTAATATTAGGCATTGAATCTATCGGTTCAGATCCATCTAAATCTTCTTTAACAAATAATGGTTGAATAAGATCATTAGCACTCAGGGTATTTTCCGATACTAGATTTATTAGATTAGAACTTCTTCTAAGTCTTCGCAGTCTGCTTTTTGGAAATTTTCTGTCTATCATATTAGTCTGTAATTGCTCCTAAACTTGCAGATTTTACACTCTTTGCATATTTAGCAAGCACTCCTTTTTTTGGAGTCTTAATTGGATTAGTCCAATTGGATCTTCTTTCATCTAGAACTTTATCTTCAACTTTAAGAATCAATTGATCATTTTCAGCATCAATTAAGATTGTATCTCCATTTTCTACAAGAGCGATGTTTCCACCCTCTGCTGCTTCTGGTGAAATATGTCCTACCACAAATCCATGTGTGCCCCCTGAAAAACGACCGTCTGTAATAAATCCAACTTTATCTCCTAAACCTAACCCCATAATTGCTGACGTTGGTTTTAACATTTCTCTCATACCCGGTCCACCTTTAGGTCCTTCATACCTAATTACAATTACATCACCATCATTAATTGAATTCGATAATATAGCTTCAACTCCCTCCTCTTCAGAATTAAAAACTCGTGCATTACCTTCAAAAGAAGTCCCTTCTTTACCAGTAATTTTGGCAACAGCTCCATCAACAGCTAAATTTCCATACATAATTCTGAGGTGACTATTTTCTTTAATAGGATTATCAAAATCTCTAATGATATTTTTTTTCTCATAAGGAGTAACATTTTCTAGGTTTTGACTGAGAGTTTTACCGGTAACTGTTAGACAGTCTCCATGCAGAAGTCCCCTATCAAGCAATAATTTCATTAATGGTTGAATTCCTCCGTTTGCATTCAATTCAGACATATAGTGACTTCCAAAAGGCTTAAGATCAGCAAGAACTGGAGTTTCCTTTCCGATTTTCGTAAAATCATCAAGTTCTAATTCAACACCGATTGAATGAGCAATTGCTAATAAATGAAGAACTGCATTAGTTGATCCGCCAAGTGCTATAACAACTGTGATAGCATTTTCAAAAGCTTCCCTAGTCATAATATCAGACGGCTTTATGTCACTTTCTAATAAATTCATAATTGCTTCACCAGCTGATACACAGTCATCTTTTTTTGATTCTGAGACAGCATCTTGACTGCTGCTTCCAGGCAAGCTCATTCCTAAAGCTTCTACAGCAGATGCCATTGTATTTGCAGTATACATACCACCACATGATCCAGGGCCTTCAACAGAAATTTTTTCATAATAAATTAACTGATCTTCATTAATTTCGCCTTTTGAAAATTCACCAACTTTTTCTGATACGGTTACATAGTCAGTATTTTCATTTGAAGGTTTTATTGATCCTCCATAAATAAAAATAGAAGGTCTATCAAGCCTAGCCATACCAATAAGACATCCAGGCATATTTTTGTCACATCCACCAATAGCAATTAACCCGTCATAACCTAAACATCCAACGACAGTTTCAATTGAGTCTGCAATAACTTCTCTTGATATAAGTGAATATTTCATTCCCTGTGTACCCATTGAGATGCCATCAGATACTGTAATAGTATTAAAAAGTACTCCCTTACCACCTGAATTATTTATAGAATCTTCAACAATCTCAGAAAGTTTATTTATATGCATATTGCATGGAGTTACTTTTGCACCAGTTGATGCAATCCCAACGAAAGGCTTTGTAAAGTCCTCTGATGTAAAACCAACACCCCTAAGCATAGACCTTGAAGCTGCTTGATTTGGACCATCAACTAACTCTTTTGAATATTTTCTTGAGCTCATTTATATGTTTAATAATTAATCGGATGCGTATCTTAACGCAGCTGCGAGTAATTTTTTAGTATATTTTTCTTTTGGATACTCAAAAACATCACTCGAGATGCCAGATTCTACTATTTTTCCATCTTTCATTACAAAAATATAATCTGACATTGATCTTATAACTTTTAAATCATGGCTGATAAATAAATATGTAAGCTTATACTCATCTTGAATATCTTTTAATAAGTTTATAACTTGAATTTGAATTGAGCGGTCTAAAGCTGATGTAGGTTCATCTAAAATCATAAATGCAGGATTCATTATTAATGAGCGTGCAATCGCAATTCTTTGTCTTTGTCCTCCTGAAAATTCATGGGGATACTTATTTTTTGAGCTTAATTCAATACCAACGTCTGTTAAAACTTTATCTATTCTTGAAATGGATTCTTTTTTACTCAATTTAAAATGAACTCCAAGTCCCTCTCCAACTATTTCTCCTACAGTCATACGAGGAGACAATGATCCATATGGGTCTTGAAATACTATTTGTATGTGTTTCTTTATATCCTTAGAAGATTTTGCGATTTCTTGACCATTAAATGCAATTTTTCCATCAAAATTAATTAAATTAGCAATGGCTTTCCCAAGAGTCGACTTGCCAGAACCAGATTCCCCAACTAAACCAATAGTTGTATTCTTGTATATGTTCAGAGACACATCTTTAACTGCATGAAATCTATTCTTCTTTAGAAAATTTATTGACGGCATTGTATAAAAAACATTTAGGCCATCAATTTCAATCAAAGGATTTAGTTCACCATTAATATTTTCTTTTGGTTGAGGCTCTGCGTTAAGAAGTTTTTGAGTATATGGATGTGACGGATTTTCAAAGACGGTAGAAGTATTACCCTGTTCGACAATTTTTCCATCCTGCATGACGCAAACTTGATCAGAAAATTCTTTCACCAAACCTAAATCATGTGTAATAAATAAAATTGACATTCCTAATTCTTTTTTTAATTTAGACATTAAATCAAGTATCTGTGCTTGAATAGTTACATCAAGGGCGGTTGTTGGTTCATCAGCAATTAAGAGTTTGGGTTTATTCACCAAAGCCATTGCGATCATAATTCTTTGTCTCTGCCCTCCAGATAATTCATGAGGATAAGATTTAAATCTTCTCTCAACATCATCGATTTCTACTAGCCTCATTAATTCAATTGCTTCTTCATAAGCTTCTTTTTTTGATTTATCGGTATGAAGTAAAACTGATTCAGTAATCTGATCGCCAACTTTATGATAAGGATTTAATGAAGTCATAGGTTCTTGAAAAACCATAGAAATAATATTACCTCTTATGGAAAGAAGATCTTTTTTTGAAGCACCAATTATTTCTTTGCCGTTGAATGTTATAGACGAAGGTAAATCATATGACGCTTGTGGCATGGGTAACAATTGCATAATCGACATAGCGGTTACTGATTTTCCTGAGCCGGATTCTCCAACTAAAGCTAAAGTTTTATTATTTTCAATATTAAAACTAATATCTTTTACAGCAGAGAATGATCCATCTCTAACTTTAAAATTAATACTTAAATTTTTTACCTCTACAATATTTTTCATAAAATCTTTTTGTACTCTCTTAAAAAATCATTTACAGCTCTATTTGCGGTTTTTAATCTTGTCATAGTTGCAAAACCATGAAACATAGATGGGTAATGTAATTGTTTCACATTATTATTCATATTGTGCAAAAGAGAGGCATATTTTTCAGCTTCGTCATGTAACGGATCAAAGCCTGCAGTAATTATAAATGTATGATTTGCGGTTATTTTTTTATTAATCAACAAAAGATTAAACATTTCGTCTGTCATATCAATTTCATCTTTCTGCAGATGTTTCCAAAACCATCTCATAGCCTGATTAGTCAAAAAATATTTGTCACCAAAAATCTTATGTGACTCAGAATCACAATTAGGATCACACATTGGATACATCAAAAACTGACTATGAATTTTTTTGTCTTCATTAGTAAAATGATGTGTGAGAGATGCAGCTAAATGACCTCCGGCACTATCACCACATAAGCTAATATTTTCACATGAAATATTTTTATCTTCTAACCACTTAACTGCTTGAATTGCATTCTCTAATGCTTCAGGAAACTTATTTTCAGGAGCAAGTTTATAATCTAGAGAAAAGATCCTTGTTCTTAATTTTTCAGAAAAATACGCAACCATATCATCATGAGTAAAAACAGAATTAAGAACATAGCCTCCTCCATGAAAAAATAAAATAATGTTTTTATTGTCTACTTTGTATGGCAAATATTCACGGAGTAAAACTAATTCATCTTTATCAAGGTAATGGTCAACTTTTTTAATTTCTTTTTTAGGTTTTTTTGAAATTCGTAAATTAGTTCGTCTTTTTTCAATTGCACTTCTCAAATTTTTAATCTCTTCATTTTTTACATTTTGCAATTCAAGTTTTGGAAATAGATAGATTAATAGTTTTGATTGTGGGTCGAAAATATATTCTCTTTTTATATCTTTATTAAAAATAAAAATTAATTTTATTAACCATACTGGAATCAATAAGTAAAAATTAACTAAAAAATTTAATAGCATCTATTAATTATAATTGACGAAATGCTTCATGAAAGATTATTAAAATTTTTTCTTATCAGAAATATATCGTCGTTAATAATTTTAAAATTATGATTGACGAAATGCTTCATGAAAGATTATTAAAATTTTTTCTTATCATAAATATAGATGAGAAATTAATTTTAAAATTATAGTAAAAGAAATACTTCACAATATATTTCCAGAAGTTTATGCTACTTACAGATGAAAAAGTCATTATTTATCTTTGCAATGCTTATGAATTTTCAAATAGATGTTTTATCTGATGAAAATAATTATTTGTTTAAACAGGAAAAAATACTTCCTGCGAATGAAGTATTCGTCATAAGCACTAGAAATGAAAATAATAAAATATATGTTGAATGGAAAATTCGTGAGAATTATTATTTATATTTCGATTCAATTAAGATTCAAAATAAAAAAGAATCTATTAGGTATAAAATATTAAAATCATCTGTATATGAAACTGAAGATGAGTATTTTGGAAAAACTAAAATTTATAAAGATTATTTAAAAATTGTATTTAACGATAATTATGACGAATCAGGACATACGATTTTTTATCAGGGATGTGCAGAAAAAGGATTTTGTTATCCAATGCAGAAATATATTTTATAAATTCGTTTAAAGTTCGCTAAAATCGGTTAAAATCTGCTAAATGAACATATTAGTGTTAAATGGTCCCAATTTAAATCTTCTTGGCTTGCGAGAAGAAGATATCTATGGATCTGAAAGCCTTGCCTCTATTGAAGAAAAATTAAAAACTTTAGCGCATGAGTCAAAATGTGAGATTGAGTTTTTCCAAAGCAATGCTGAACACGAGTTAATTAACTCTATTCAAAATGCATATGAAAATCAGGTAGATGTAATAATTTTTAATCCTGCCGGATATACGCACACTAGTGTTGCACTTCGAGACGCGTTACTTGCAGTAAAGATACCATTTTATGAAGTTCATATTTCAGACATAAACTCTAGAGAAGATTTTAGAAAAAAATCATATTTTTCAGACATAGCATACAAGGTTTTTAGTGGGCATGGGACTAATGGTTACATTATGGCTTTAAAAGAAATAATAGAAAACAAATAGGTAATCTTATGGATATTAGAAAAATTAAAACATTAATTGAGATGCTTGAAGCTTCAAATTTAAATGAAATTGAAGTAAGTCAAGGGGAAGAATCGGTTAGAATTTCAAAATCTTCTGGAGAAGTAAAATTTCTTCAAGATAGTAATATTGGCAATAACAATGAATCTCAATCAATTAATAAAATTGATAATAATCAAATTGAAAACGAAATAAAAGGCAACCAAGTCACGTCACCAATTGTTGGAACTTTTTATAGAAAACCTAGTCCTGATAAAGAGCCTTTTATAAAGGTTGGTGACATTGTTAACAAAGGAGATGTCCTATGTATTATCGAAGCAATGAAAATGATGAATGAAATCAAATCTGAATATGATGGAAAAATATCATCTATTGAGGTTGATGATGGACAACCGGTTGAATTTGGTCAAACAATTATTGTTATCGAATAAATGTCAAAAAAAATTCTAATTGCCAATAGAGGAGAAATAGCTCTTCGTGCCTTAAGAGCTTGTCGCGAGTTAGATCTTAAAACGGTCGGCGTATATTCTGAAATAGATAAAGATTTAAAACATCTAAAATTCTCTGATGAGACTGTTTGTATAGGTCCAGCAATTCCAGCTGAGAGCTACTTGAATATTCCTTCAATACTATCAGCTGCAGAGTTAACTGAAGTTGATGCAATATATCCTGGATATGGTTTCCTCGCAGAGAATCCAGACTTTGCTGAACAATGTGATAAAAGTGGTTTTAAATTTATAGGGCCTAATTCTGACACGATAAGAAAGATGGGAGATAAAATAACTGCTAAAGCATTTGTCTCAAAGTTTAATATCCCTATTGTTCCTGGTTACTCTGATGACCTTCCTGAGGATAATGAACAACTCAAAACAATAGTAAATGACATTGGCTATCCTGTGATCATAAAAGCTACAGCTGGAGGCGGTGGAAGAGGCATGAGAATCGTTGAAGCAGAAGATGAGCTTTTAAGCACGATAGAAATAACGATGCAGGAGGCAAGTAATGCATTTGGTAACAATAAAATTTATATAGAAAAATTTATAGAAAATCCTAGACATATTGAAATTCAGATTGTTGGTGATGGAAAAGGTAATGCAATTCATTTAGGCACCAGAGACTGCAGTATGCAAAGAAGACATCAAAAAATAATTGAGGAAGCTCCAGCTTTAGACATTGATTCTCAAAACCTTAAATATATTTTAGATTCATGTGTGAATTTATGTAAAGAAATTAATTATGAGGGTGTCGGAACTTTAGAGTTCTTGTATGAAAATAAGAATTTTTATTTCATAGAAATGAATACTAGGATTCAAGTTGAGCATCCAGTAACAGAAATGATAACTGGTTTTGATATCGTGAAAGCACAATTAAGAATTGCTCTAGATTTAGGAATAACTCTCAATCAGGATGAAATTAGCTTTAATGGCCATGCAATAGAATGCAGGATAAATGCTGAGGATCCTGAAACACTCCAACCCTCGCCAGGCGTTATTTCAAAAATGCATACTGCTGGTGGGTTTGGGATAAGATATGACTCTCATATATATGGTGGTTATTATGTACCTCCATTTTATGATTCTCTTCTTGCAAAAATTATCACTCAAGCTAACACAAGAAAATCGGCAATTAAGCGGATGATCAGCGCCTTAGATGAATTTTTCGTTGAAGGAATAAAAACCAATCAACCACTTCACCAAGATATTTTAAATGATGAGATATTTTTTAAAAATGAACATACAATCAATTACTTAGAAAAAGAATTCCTAAAATTAAAATGACCAAAGAATATAATCCAAAATTAATTGAAAAGAGCATTCAAGAAAAATGGGAATCAAACAAAACCTTTGAGTCAAAAATTGATGACAGGGAAAAGTTTTATTGCCTTTCCATGTTCCCATACCCATCTGGTAAATTACATATGGGGCATGTTAGAAATTACACCATTGGTGATGTAATTTCACGATATAAAAGAATGCAAAATTACAATGTTTTTCAACCAATGGGTTGGGACGCTTTTGGTCTTCCTGCAGAAAATGCTGCAATAGAAAACAAAGTAAGTCCTAAAGAATGGACCAATCAAAATATTCAAAATATGAAAACACAGCTTAAATCTCTTGGTTTAAGTTATGACTGGTCAAAAGAGTTGAGAACTTGTGATGAAAGTTATTACAAATGGGAGCAACTTATTTTCAAGAAGTTCTTTGATGCTGGACTAGTTTATAGAAAAAAATCAATGGTTAATTGGGATCCTGTTGATGAAACAGTGCTTGCAAATGAACAAGTTATCGATGGAAAAGGTTGGAGATCCGGAGCACAAGTTGAACTTAAAGAAATAGATCAATGGTTCATAAAAATTACAAATTACGCCGATGAATTGCTTGAGTCTCTTGATGACTTAGATTGGCCAGAAAATGTCAAATTAATGCAGAAAAATTGGATAGGTAAATCAAATGGGGCAGAAATAAAGTATCAAATAATCGGTACAAAAGATTTTTTAACAACATTTTCAACTAGGCCAGATACAATTTTTGGTGTTTCTTTTTTGGCACTATCTCCAAATCATCCTATGGCAATAGAAATTTCAAAAGAGAATGAAAAAATAAAGAAATTTTTAGAAGTATGCAAAGAATCCAAAGCTGCTGAGGCGGATATGGCTAAAGCAGATAAACTTGGAATTGATACTGGTATTCAAGCAATGCATCCAATTACAAAAGAAGAGATACCTATCTGGATTGGTAACTTCGTACTCTTAGATTATGGTACGGGTGTTGTAATGGGCGTACCTGGCCATGATTCAAGAGATTTTGAATTTGCTTCTAAATACAATTTAGATATAAAACAGGTCATTCAATCTGACCGAACAGAAGACTTACCAATACTTGATAAAGGTATATTGGTTAATTCTGATAAATTTAACGGTAAAACATCTGAAGAAGCTTCTAAAGAAATAATTCAGGAGCTTATTGACAATGGTTATGGTGAGGAATTAGTGCAATTTAGATTAAGAGATTGGGGAGTTAGCAGACAGAGATACTGGGGATGTCCAATTCCAGTTGTTTATAAAAATGGTGAGCCTGAAATTATTGGTGAAAATGATATGCCAGTTACCTTACCTGAACTTGATGATGGAGCAGCTCCGGTCCCACTAAGTCAAATTAAAGATTTTGTTGAACTTGGGAATGGCATAACAAGAGAAACTGATACTTTTGACACATTTATGGATTCTTCCTGGTATCACGCTAGATTTACCTCTGCTGGTAACTCGAAACAAATATTTGATGAAAATACAAAATATTGGTTGCCTGTTGATCTATATATTGGAGGTATAGAACATGCAATCTTACACCTCTTATATTCTAGATTCTTTCATAAGGCGCTAAGAGACATAGGAATGGTTGAAGGAGACGAACCATTCAAGAGACTCTTGACTCAAGGAATGGTACTTAAAGATGGAGCTAAGATGTCAAAATCAAAAGGAAACACAGTTGATCCTCAATCATTTATTGATAAGTATGGTGCTGATACAGTAAGACTGTACATGATGTTTACTTCTCCACCTGATCAAAGTCTTGAATGGAATGAATCATCAGTAGAGGGAGCATCAAGATTTTTAAATAAAGTTTGGAAGCTCATTGAGGGTAAAAAATATATTGAGTTAAAAATTGATGATCTTAAATTTAGTAAAGATGATCTAGCATTAAGAAGAAAGTCTCATGCTACTCTTAAAAAAGTGCAAAATGACTATGAAAAAAGGTTTGGATTTAACACAGCAATTGCTGCAATTATGGAGCTTTTAAATTTTATACCTGAAAAATTTAAAGTTGATGAGCTCAATGACTCAAGTAAATTTTGTCTAAATGAGGCAATAGTATTTATTCTGAAAATGCTTTCACCCATTGCGCCACATATTTGTGATCAACTCTGGTCTGAATATGAATATGATGCGAAAAATATTGAGTCTTGGTGGCCTGAGATTGATGAATCTCTTCTTGCAATAGAAGAATTTGAATTAATCATTCAAGTTAATGGGAAAGTTAGAGGAAAGATAAATATAGAAGTAAATAAATCAAAAACTGAAATTGTGGAGCTTGCTAAAAACGTCGATAACGTAAAATCACATATAGGTTCTGTAAATGTGAAAAAAACAATATATGTAGAAAATAAATTAATAAATTTTGTAGTATGAATGTAAAAGTGAGTAAATTTTGCGTAAAAATATTTTGTCAAAGTTTTGTGTTGCTCCTTATTAGTTGTTGTAACTTCAATGTAATTGATTACTCAGAAACAGGTTTAAATAGTTATGATCTAAACTTTGATTCAGATATTCCAATAAAACTTCAAAGTCATTTAATCTTTTCATTGGGTGTCAATAAAAATATTAAAGAAAAAAAATCAAATATTATTGAAGTCTCAGATTTTGTTTTGAAAACCTATGATGTATATTCTGGTGATGCTCTTAGAGCGCTTGAAACAGAGGTTAAATCTTCTTTAATGCTATCGATTTCAAAGGGTGCAAAGAAGATTAATAAAAAACTGATGGTTATAAAAAGATATAATGCAAATGAATTAAATATTCTTGCTGAAAAAGAAATGTTAGATTTCATTAGAGATGAAATATATAACGAATTTGTCAGCCAAATTTTAACAGAGGTCAACTTAATTGAAGTGTGATTCCCTATCTTTGCCAAAGTACATAGATAAATCAGAAAAAATTTTTTTTATATATGGCGATGAGATTGTTCTTCAAAATAACGCAAGAGACTATATTTGTAATTTTTATAAAAAAAATGGTTTTGATGAAAAGAAAATAATTACATCAAAAGATTTTCCTAACATTAGTCAGATTATCACGCAAAATGCTGGGGGTTCACTCTTTGGATCAAGAATTATAGTTGAAATAATCCATGAGGGTGGAAAAATTCCTAAAGATATTATGGATGTTTTATCATTTAAAAATATCGATAATCTTGTTTTTATCATTCGTTCATCAATTAGCAAGATTTCCAAAACAGCGTCATGGATCAAACAAATGGATCAGTCCGCAGTGATCATTGAATGCAATAAATTAAAGTCTTTTCAAGAAAAAGCTTGGTTAAAAGATCAACTTAGTTTTATTTCTGGAGACCATGTGAAAGAGTACACTGAAAGAATCTTGGATCTTTTTCCAGGTAATTTGGTAGCACAGCAAAATGAAATAAATTTATTAAAACTATCTTATGAAAAAGATTCTAAAATAAGTATTACTTCTTTTGAAGATCAAGGTGAGTTCTCACCATATGAGCTTGAGGATAAGATAATTGAGTTGAAAACAAATCATGCTTTGAGGATCATAAAATCTATTCATAAAAATGATGATCATTATGCGCAATTATTGGTTTGGATTATCGGTAAAGTCATCAACGTTTCTGTAATCGCCCTTCAAAATCCAAATAGAGAGAAAGGTTTAAGTAATGCCGGTATCTGGCAAAGTAAAGTATCATCATATAAACATTTTGTAAAAAATATTTCTCTAAAAAAAATTATGCCTCTTCAGAAAAAAGTATATGAGCTTGATCTTGCATCAAAGGGACTTGGAGGGATTACAAAAAAACAGTTTTGGCAAGAATTAGATAATATTGTTATTGCCCTAACTACTCCTTGAAAAAAGCATCTTTAAATATATTTTGACACTTCTTAAAAAGTGGATGACTTACATCGAGATTTGAATTTTGATTTACGATCTCTGATACTGGGGCTAGTCCTTTTGTAGAACTGGTAAGCCAAACTGATTCAGCTTTAATTAAGTCATCAAGTGAGCAGTCCTGCTCCATAATTTTAATTTCATATTTTGCAGCTTCCGATATAAGTAATTCCCTTGTGATACCCGGCAAGATATTTGTTGAAAGTGAAGGCGTAAATATTCTGTTATTTTTAATAAAAAAAACATTTGAAGCACCTCCCTCTGTAATCTTATTTTCTTTGTACATAATAACTTCATCACAAGCTTGATCCTTTGCATTATTCATACTAAGAACATTCCCAAGTAGAGATGTTGATTTTATGTCGCACCTTTGCCACCTAATATCTTCGCATAAAGCAACCTTTAAAGTTTGTTCTTCAAATTTGTGACTTGTAACATATCCGAATGTTTCTGCACGCAATTCAGAGCTATACATATGCGATCTTATTGGATCCACGCCTCTGGAGATTTGATAGTAAACATATCCATCCTTAATTTTGCTTGAAGAAATAAGTTGCAATATTTCTTTTGAGGATTGATCTATACTGGCATCAATATTCATTGATCTACAACTATACTTAAGTCTTTCAATATGCCTATTAAATGCAATTACTTCATTATTAAAAAAGGGAATGACTTCATATACACTATCAGAAAATGTATATGCTCTACTTAGAGGAGAGACTTTGATATCTTCTAGATTATCAAAGTTGCCATTATAAACTGCACAGATTTGATCCATGCTTAGGAAATTCCAAATAAGCTCATTACCCAAAGAACAAATGAAGACCATAATCTACCAAAAAAACCTTTTGCTTCAACATTCTCTAATGCAATGAGATCTGCAGTCTTTACAACTTCTCCATCGCTAATAATATTTAAACTGCCCATTACTTGGCCTTTTGTTATTGGTGCCTGAACGTTACTTTTATATTCATAATCAACTTTAATATCTTTGAAGCTTGTTCTTGGTAATGTGATAGATATTTCATCTGATACTCCAAGTTGAATTTGTTCACTTTTTCCACCCCATACTTTTGCTGATACATATTCTTTGTTTGGGTCAAAATATTTTTGAGTTACATAAAATCTAAATCCGTATTCAAGCAGTCTTTGTGTAGATAGAAATCTATCATTATCAGAATCACTTCCAGCAACAACTGTAATTAGTCTCATATTACCTCTCTCAGCAGAGCCAATAAGGCAATATCCTGCAGTTGAAGTATGTCCAGTCTTCACTCCATCTGATGACTCATCTCTCCAAAGTAATTTATTTCTATTGAGCTGTTTAATATTGTTAAACGTAAATTGCTTTTCCTTATATAAAGCGTACTCATCAGGAAAATTATTGATGAATTTTGCAGTAAGTGTTGCTAAATCTCTTGCAGATGTTAGATGCCCCTCTGCTGGCAATCCTGTAGAGTTAATGTAATTGGTATCATTCATCCCCAGTGCACCTGCATAAGAGTTCATGAGATCGACAAAACCATCTTCTGTTCCCCCAACATACTCCGCTATTGCAACAGATGCATCATTTCCTGATTGTATAATTATCCCTTTAAGTAAATCTAAAATACTTACTTTTTTGCCAACTTCAATAAACATCTTTGACCCTTCCATCTTCCAGGCTTTCTCACTAATAAGAACCTGATCATTAAGACTTATAAGTTCATTTTTTATCTGATCAGAAACAACATAGCCTGTCATGACCTTTGTCATACTAGCTGGCTCAATCAAATCTGATGAATTAAATTCTGCAATAACTGTGTTTGTGTTTGGCTCTATTAATATATAGCTCTTTAAATCTAGTTCTGGTGCATTTGGAACAAAGCTTTGACAATAGGCGACTAATGGTAGGAATATTATTGTTAATATAATTTTATTCATTTTTTAAACTCTTCAGATAAATAATACACTGCCATAGCATAAACATCACTTATATTATATCTAGCAATAGCTCGGAAGTTGTCGTCTCCAACAAAATGTAATTCTTCTCCATTTTCAATAAATGTCAATGGTATAAATTGAGTAAGTGACTCATGAGGCTTATAGAATTTTCTTACATTATTTGGATATACTCTCGTGACGATACTTCCTTCTTTTTTCCATCCATGTCTTTTTAAATAATTTGCAGTACTTCCGATTGCATCTTCAAGCGAGTTAAATAGATCAACATAGCCATCTCCATCAAAATCTATTGCATATGCTCTATAGCTTGACGAAATAAACTGCCCATATCCCATTGCACCAGCATAAGATCCTTTTACTTTTAAAATATCGAGATTATTCTCTCTTGTAAGAATAAAAAATTGAATAAGTTCACTCTTAAAAAATTTAGATCTTCTTGGATCATCAAATCCTAATGTAGTTAAGCTATCAATTACTCTATAACTACCCATTATATTTCCATAATCGGTTTCTACACCCAAGATCGCTGTTATTACTTCTTTAGGAACTCCAAAGTCTTTTTCAGCTCTTTCTAAAACTGTAATATTGTTTTGAATAAACTTTTTTCCGTCAGAAATTCTTTTTTTCTTTAAAAAAATCGCTCTATAGTCATCCCAAGTTTTTGTCTTTTCAGCAGGTCTTGCAACTGAATTAAGTGCTGTTTTTCTTTTTTTTGCTTGTTTTAAAACATTTATTACATAAGATTCTTCAAATCCGTGTTCATTCACAAGCTCATCTATAACTACCTTGCTATCCTTATGATTAGAGTAATCTGCAAAGATGGAAGCATTAAATAAGACAGCTATTAATATTAAATTTTTCATCTTCTCATAAGTTTTTTGTGTGTAGCCATCGAAATTATTATTCCAAATGCAATATAAAATGATAGCAAAGATGAGCCGCCTTTGCTTATAAATGGTAACGGCATCCCAACCACAGGTATTATCCCCACTACCATTGATAAATTAATAAATACTGTAGATAAAAATAATAAACTTAATCCGCCAATTGTAAGCCTGCAAAATCTATCTCTTGCATTTAAAGCAAGATACAAACATCTGAACAAAATAAAGAAGAATATTCCAAGCAAAACACATACACCAAAGAAACCAAATTCTTCAGCAATGACTGAAAAAATAAAGTCGGTTTCAGTTTCTGGTAAAAAATCCAAATGTGCTTGTGATCCCTGTTGATACCCCTTACCCGTAAATCCACCAGATCCAATAGCTATTTTTGATTGAGTAATATTCCAGCCAGAGCCGTAAGGATCTGAATTTGGATCAAAAAGAGTTAGTATTCTTTGTTTTTGAAAGGGTTCCAAAAAATTATTCCATATATATGGCAAAGATAATGTGAATAATCCTGCAGAAACACCAATAAATCTCCAACTTAGACCTGCTAAAAATAATATATACAAGCCTGCTATTAATATTACTAAACTTGTCCCAAGGTCAGGCTGAATCCTCACTAGATTGACTATAAAAAATATTAAAATTAAAGAAACAATAGTATTTTTGAAACTTATTGGTAAAGATTTGTCGAATAGATATGAAGCTAAAAATACTGGTAGCGTAATCTTAATAATCTCAGATGTTTGTAAGGTGAAAAAACCTAAATCAAGCCATCTTTTTGCTCCATTAATTTCTTTTCCTATTAACAAGGTAATAATCACTAAAAGCACTGAAATTAAGAAGAACAATAAAGAGTTATTTTTATAAAAATCTGGATCAGGTTGGCTCACAGCAAACATTAGAATGAGACCAAAGAAAACAAAAAAAGATTGTTTAATCGTTGTTTCTATGTTGCCTTGCGATGCACTAAATAAAAATACTAATCCCATTAGTGAGAGAAGTGTTATTGATATAAATAAATATTGATCAAAATAAACACCATTCCTAAACAAATTTAAAAATTTTCTAATCATTTTTAATCAATGCATTCATTACCGCTATAGCAACTGGACCTGCAACTGATCCACCACTTTCACCATTTTCTATTACAACGCTCACAGCATATTTTGGATTTGGCATAGGACCAAAAGCAATTATTATTGCGTGATCTCTGTTACCTTCAGTCTCGCGAATAATTTTGTAATCTTCTTTTGTGTCTGTGCTTACGAGTTCAACGGTTCCTGATTTTGCTGCGATTTTATAATCCTTTAATGTTCTTAAGCGTCCTGCTGTACCTTTTGGATTATCAATAACACCAATCATGCTTGAGTGCAGCTTATCCCAATCGACTTCATCAACATTTTCAAGATTAAAAATGTCTTTTTCAGATCTATAAAAATCTTGAACAAATGAAAATTTATTTACTTTTCCTTTATTAGCCAGCATCGCAGCGTAATATGCCAACTGAATTGGAGTAGCACTCAAATAACCCTGCCCAACACCCATATTGACAGTATCTCCCTTGAACCAACCAAAGTTAT
Source organism: uncultured SAR86 cluster bacterium (assembly GCA_902628085.1). GTDB lineage: Bacteria > Pseudomonadota > Gammaproteobacteria > Magnimaribacterales > D2472 > SAR86A. Next base: position 78,082 of record CACOLO010000002.1, on the reverse strand, counting down.
GAGTATTCATTTTCCATTCAGGACTTGGAAGAAGACCTGTATCTGGCAAAAAGCAATCTGCACATATATTCCTTCCAAAACCGAATTTAGATAAATGATCTCTTAAATTATCAATATCGGACTGGTATGCAAGTGAAAAGAAAAATGTATTTGAGCTCTCTATGATTGCATCATTTAAATTAATATTTCCATGGCCTCCCTTTTTCCAGCCTCTATAAATTCTATTGTCTTCTGGAAGTATAAAAAATCCTGGATCATCAATTGTATAGTCCCAGTCGATAATTTTATTTTCGAGACCGAATAAACCTATTGCGGGTTTGATTGTGGATGCTGGAGAGTATCTTCCTTGAACGGCTCTGTCAAAGAAAGGTTTATTCTCATTTGTTATAAGTGCCTGAAATTCTTCATTAGATAACCCGTTTGCCATTTGATTGACTGAGAAAGATGGTGAACTTAAATAAGTTACAATCGCACCAGACAATAAATCAACTGCAACAATTGCTCCTCTTCTTGACTGTATTGCCTCATAGGCTGCTTTTTGACTTTCTATATCAAGAGACGTTTTTATGTCATCCCCATTTACTGGAGGTATTTCGTTCAATAAATTTAATAACTTTCCAGAAGCATCGACCTCGTAAATTCTTTTACCAAATTTACCTCTTAAATTATCATCATAGATACTTTCAATACCTGTTTTGCCTTCTATAAAACCACTAGAATAATTAAAAATAGTTTCCTTTGGCTTTATTGATTGATTTGATAATTTTTGTTCAAGAGCATCTCCCTCCAGGATACCAACATACCCGATTGAATGAGAGAAAAGATCTGGGTATACATTCTTTCTAGAAAATCGCTCGGCAATAAAGACATTCTCATATTTATGACGTCTTACTTCAAATTTTGATATTTCCTCTTGAGATAAGTTTTGTTTAAGAGTCAATTCTCTATTTAATGATGCTGCTTTTTTAAAATCTTTCTTAATTAAAGAAATATCCTTTTTGTTAAGGAGTATAAATAGATTAATATCATTTATTAATTCTTCTAGATTGGTTACTTTTGAGGGTCTGAATATTAGGTTATAACTTGGCTCATTGTTAACAAGAATTTTGCCATTTCTATCATAAATTATGCCTCTTTTTGGTTGAACTAATATTTCTCTTGATTTGTTTTTTAGAGCGGCAATTTCGTAATCTGAAAAACTGGAGACTTGAAGAGAGTATGTATTATATATAACGAATCCAAATAAAATACCGAATAATATATATACTAAAACTAATCTGTTAAAGAAATTCTTTCTCTCCGAAAATCTCTCTTGTAAATCTATCATTTGTGATACGGTTTATTTTGCATAATTGCGAATGCTCTGTATATTTGCTCCATTAAGATCAGTCTAAATAATCTATGAGGAAAAGTAAGCAGTGATGCTGAAAAAACTTGATTTGATCTATTAAGAACTTCCATAGAAAGGCCATGAGAGCCTCCAATTATAAAAAAAATTTCTTTTTTTGACTGGGTGCTATCAAGTATAAAATTGCTGAATTCATAAGAATCAAGCTGCTTTCCTGTTGAATCCCACGAAATAACAAAATCAGATCTTGAGATCTTAGACAGAACTTGTTTTCCTTCTTTTTGGAGTATCTCTTTTTTTGAAAGATTTGGATTTTGTTGACCTTTTAAATTTATAAAACTAATTTTTATATTTTTAGGTAGCTGTTTTTGATAATAACCAATACCATCTGATTCCCACTTATTAAGCTTATTTCCAACATTTATGATCTTAATTTTCATTTAACTTAAAGCATCTGTATGATTCATTTCACCCCAAAGACCTTCAAGATCATAGAACTCTCTTTGTTCTTTTTTCATTATATTAATTACTGTGCTTCCGCAGTCTACAAGAATCCATCCAGACTCAACTTCACCTTCGACTCCGATTATATGGATCTTTTCATTTTTAAGTAAATCAACAAGCTTTTCGGATATTGATTTTGCATGTCTATTTGAATTAGCGGTAGCAATAATAATTTCATCTGCAAAAGAAGATATTCCTTTTACATTAAGATTTAATACGTCTTCAGCTTTGCTATCTTCAAGGCTTTTGTTGCAGATTTGAGAAAGTTTATTTTTTGGCAAATTTAGATTATTGATTAAAAAGTTTTTTTAAAAAAATTATCAATTGATATACTAAATCATAAACATTGAAAAAGGTAAGTATTTTTGGAAATAAGCTTTTTAGATAGTCTGTATCAATTTGTTACGAATTATAAAAAATTTATTTTTTGGTTGGGATCTATTTCTGCATTTATCTTTATTTTTAGCTTACTTAGTATCAAATGGTTGGTGGCACTAATTCCCTCAGATTATTTTGTAAAGAGAAGAGCTTCAAAGTTTAAAAATACCTATCCATACCTTTGGATAATATCTCTAATAATAAAAAATATTTTAGGCTACTCATTAGTAGTTGGAGGAATATTTATGTTGGTTTTGCCTGGGCAAGGGATATTTACAATTGTAGTTGGTCTTATGCTCTCGAACTATCCTGGTAAATATTCAATTGAAAGAAGGCTTATTTCCATTCCAAGCATCTATAAAGGTATAAATTGGTTGAGAAAAAAATCCAATCAGCCACCAATTGAAATATAGAACTAGTTTGAAGATATCTCATCAATATATTTTGAAAGAATCTCAAATCTTTGGGCAGCATCAAAGGCTTCTAGTAGATTTTGCTTATATATTGAAGAAATTGGAATCAGACCCGCTAAATGATAAGCAATAGAATCTGCTGAATTAAAGTCAACATTTAATTTCAAGTCATTTATCTTCGGATGTTTAACAAGTTGGGACAAAATATTTGTTAGCTCTGGAAACTCTGCTAAAAGAGCTTGATCATCAACCTCGGGATCAACAAGAGGTTGAGTTTTAGCAATATGTAACCCATCCTCTAATTGAGTCAGATCATTAATAGTAACTTTATTAATAGATTTAACAGTTATGCCAAGAAGACCATTGGGTAAATTGTTAAAGTCAATAATCTCAACATAAGATCCTTTTTTAGAGATCTCAGTGTCTATACCATTTGAATGACTTGATTGAAAGACAATTACAAAACCATGTCCATTGCTCATACAATCTTTAACCATTTTTAAATATCTAGGTTCAAAAATTTGCAAATATTGAATTGTTCCAGGCAAAGCAACAATACCTAAAGGAAAAACTGGTAAGTTATTAGTTTTCAAAATGGTCTTTTAAAGGAGTTATAAATTTTTGACTATCTTTATTAGTCATTATCAAAATAATATCATAATCTTTTGCGATTTTTCTCAATTCAAATAAAAGTTCTTCAGTTGAGTTAAAAATATCATCAGCATCATAAACTTTTTTTCTATCTAAAATAATTGTTCTATCAACGTAGTTTAAAGAATTAAACAAACTATCTTTATGATAACCTGAAGACATTGTATTTGAGCCTAGTTCAACTATACCTAAGATTTTTTTATTTGGGTTTTCATCACGAACTGCCTTAGTTGATAATTTTATTGCTGTTGGATGATGAGCAAAGTCATCATATACACTAATTCCATTGTGCTCAATTACTTTTTCCATTCTTCTTTTAACACCTAAAAAACTCTTGAGAGATTCAATTGATTTATTAATGCTAATGCCTTCTATTTGAGCAGCTAAAATTGCTGCAACATAATTTCTAAAGTTATGTTCTCCTATTAATGGCAAGTCTTGCAGGATATAGGTTTCATTATCAACGACTAACTTTCTAGAACTTAAATCTATTTTTATGTTTTCACCATTAACTTGTATTAAATTACAAAAGTATCCTTTGGATATAACCTCGTATACATTTTGATCATCTTTCGAGTAAATAATATTCCCTTTATTGGGTATTACTTTAATGAGATGGTGAAATTGTTTCTTTATGTCATCAAGGTTGTCAAATATGTCTGCATGGTCAAATTCAATATTATTTATTATTAAATTATTAGGATAATAATGTATAAATTTTGATCTTTTATCAAAGAATGCTGAATCATACTCATCAGCCTCTATAACAAAAGATTTATGCTTGCCAAGCCTTGCTGGATTTTTGAAATTTTCAGATATCCCACCAACTAAGTATCCAACATCTTTTCCGTTGTCATCTAGAATATGAGTCAACATATAAGCTGTTGATGTTTTGCCATGAGTCCCAGAAACTGCATAAACATTTCTATCCTTTAATTCTCTACCTAAGATCTCAGGACCTGATACATATGGTAGATTTTTGCTAAGAATATGCTCTACACTTTCATTGCCTCTTGATAGAGCATTTCCAATTACATATAAATCAGCTTTTGGTAAAAGTTTTGCTTCGTATCCTTGGATTGTTTTAATGTTGATGTTTGTCAAATAATCTGACATTGGAGGATAAAATTGAACGTCAGATCCGCTAACATCGTGCCCAGATTCTTTTAAAATTTGTGAAAGGCCTGCCATAAAGGTTCCACATACACCTAGGATATGTATTCTCATATTAGTTATAATACGATACTTGAATTTTATTCAAAGCAGGAAAAAGAGAAATAATGAAAAAAAATGCATTTTATGCTCAATCTGGTGGAGTTACATCAGTAATTAATGCTACTGCTGCCGCAGTTATTCTGGAGAGTAAAAAATATAAATCAAAAATTGGAAAAGTTTATGCAGGTAAGAATGGCATTCTTGGTGCACTTAGAGAGGATCTAATCGATACCTCAAAAGAAAAAGTTTCTGCAATAAGAAATCTTAGGGAAACTCCCGGTGGAATTTTTGGCTCTTGTAGATTTAAGCTAAAAAGTCTTAAAGAAAACAAAAAGGAATATACGAGACTGGTTGATGTGTTCAAAGCACATGATATAGGTTATTTTTTTTATAATGGCGGTAACGATTCAGCAGATACTGCCTTTAAGGTTTCCCAAATTAGTAATGAAATGGGATATCCAATAAATTGTATAGCTATTCCTAAAACTGTTGATAATGACCTAGCAGTAACTGATAACTGTCCAGGTTTTGGTTCTGCAGCAAAATATATTGCAACATCCATAATGGAAGCCTCATTGGATGTAGCTTCAATGGCTGAAACATCTACAAAAGTATTCATATTAGAAGTAATGGGGAGGCATGCTGGGTGGATGGCGGCTGCAGGCTCTTTGGCAAGAGTGAATAAAGGTGATGCGCCGCATATTATTTTATTTCCTGAAATAGTGTTTGATGAAAAGAAATTCTTAATCCAAATTAAAAAAATTGTTAAAGCCAATGGGTATTGTGTGATAGTAGCTTCAGAGGGTGTAAAAAATAAAAAAGGTAAATTCTTAGCTGAATCTGATAGAAAAGATGCTTTTGGACATTCTCAACTAGGTGGAGTGGCGCCATTCTTATCAAATTTAATCAACAAAAAATTAAAACTAAAAAATCACTGGGCCGTTTCTGACTATTTGCAACGCAGTGCTAGGCATATTGCTTCAAAAACAGACTTGGCACAAGCTGAAGCCGTTGGAACATATGCAGTCAAATATGCTGTCAAGGGCATGAATGGTGTAATGCCAGTAATAAAACGTGGTAGTGGAAAAAAATACTCTTGGAAAATTGAGCCAGCTCCCCTTTCAAAAATTGCTAATGTAGAAAAGAAATTACCAAAATCATATATCTCTAAAGATGGTTTTGATGTTACCAAAAAAGCGATTGATTATCTTCGTCCTCTTATTTTAGGTGAAGCGTTTCCTAAATTTGCTAACGGCATACCTGCATCAAATAAACTTAAACTTCAAATGGTTAAAAAGAAGCTAAAAAGTTGGAATATTTAAGGTATTTGTGCATTTAACTCTTGAATAATTAAACTTATTTCATCTTTAAGTTTATTTTTATCATCTTCATTTAAGAAATCGCCAACATAAACATCTATTCCCTTAGATCTAAAACTTAATCTTGTCATTTTATTTAAGTCTTTTTTAACTTGAAATGAAGTAAAGGTTCTGAATTCTTCCCACAGGTATTCAGCTTTATTAATGCCTTTCTCAATCTTAACGATTTCCTGTGATATATATATCTTTTCTTTTTTAGAACTCCACTTAAAGCTTAAATAAAACGCAATAAATAAGATAGTTAATTCAATTCCAGCAAACGGAAGTATCATAAAAGCGCCAAAAAAGTAAAAAATAACAGCAATACCACCGCAGACTAGAGTTATGCTTGCAAGAAATAAAAACCTTGCAGCTCCCTCTAAGGAACTATTTGGACTTAAGGAAATTACATAATCTGATGTGTTATTTTTTTCAACCGAAACCAATTTTATTTACCTTAATTCTAATTTTATTCTGATGATTCGTTGACTTCTTCTATCAATCTTTCAATGTTTACTAATTTACCAACTTTTTTTCCACGTTTAGCTCTTGATAGAATATATTCTGACCAGTCCTTTGGTTTTAAGGTCACAAATCTTTTTCCAACTTCAATTCTCAGTGAACTATCAGTTGCAAGTAATTGTGCATGTGCCATGAATTCCTCGCCAGCAGCTAATTTGTCTTTAGGTATATTAATTATTTTGTTGCCCTTGCCTTTTCCTAAAATAGGTAGTTCATCTATCTCAAAGATAAGCAGTTTTCCAATATTTGAAACAGCTGCAATATGGGTATGATTTTTTCTAACAGGAATCGCCTTCAACATTTCAGCATTTTCAGGAAGACGCATAAAAGCTCGTCCGGATTTTTTGTTAGATATCATGTTTTTGTATTCTGCTATGTAACCATATCCTCCAGTATTCATGATTAAAAATCTGTCGTCATCTACTCCAATAGATGCTGAAACAAATTTAACTCCTGAGTCTGCTGAAAGCCTACCTGTGATTGGCTCCCCCATACCTCTAGCAGATGGAAGCGAATGACTTGGAATTGAATACGCTTTTCCATTAGAGTCTAAAAATACAGCAAGCTGATTACTTTTGCCTCTTGCAAAATCTTGAAGAGAATCATCTCCCCTATAAGAAAGCGAATTAGGATCAATTTCATGCCCTTTAGCACTTCTAACCCATCCAGCTTTTGATAACACTACGGTTACGGATTCAGTAACCATTGTTTCTTCTTCTGAAAATATTTTTGCATCAGATTCTGCAGAAATCGGTGATTTACGCTCATCACCAAAATTATCTTTAATCTCTAAAAGCTCTTTTTTGATTAAAGTCTTTAATCTTGATTTTGATTTCAGTATTTTTTCAATTTCGTTTTGTTCACCTACCAATTCATTTTGTTCATTTTCAAGTTTTAGTTGCTCGAGCTTAGCAAGTTGTCTTAATCTAATTTCAAGTATCGCATTTGCTTGAATTTCTGACAGCTTATATTTCTTGATTAAGTCTTTTTTTGGTTCTTCAGAGTTTCTAATTATTTTTATAACATTATCGATATCAATAAATATTGTTAAAAGGCCTTCAAGAATATGAAGTCTGTCATTAACTTTATCAAGTCTGTGTTCAAGTTTTCTCTTTACAGTTTCTTTTCTAAAAACTAACCACTCTTTTAAAAGATCGACTAATGAAAAAACTTTTGGTCCACCCTGAAGTGAAATCAAGTTCATATTCATTCGATAAGATTTTTGTAGGTCGGTGGATGCAAATAGATGATTCATCAAATCAGTTGCATTGACTCTATTTGATTTCAAGGTTATTACTAACCTTACCGGCTCCTCATGGTCACCTTCATCAGATAAATCCACTACCATCGGTAATTTTTTGTTGACCATTTGATCAGCAATTTGTTCAAGTATTTTTGAACCAGATGCCTGATATGGCAGAGCATTGATAATTATCTGATTCTTTTCTTGTATCCAATGAGCTTGAATTTTAAATCCACCCCTACCGGTTGAGTACATCTCAGATAACTCATCTTCGTTTACGATTATAGTGGCATGATTTGCAAAGTCTGGACCTTTGATAATTTTCAAAATGTCTTTAAGATCAGACTTTGGTTTATCAATTAAACTAATTGTCGCATCAATAACTTCGTTAATGTTGTGTGAAGGTATGTCTGTTGCCATTCCTACAGCAATACCTGAAGTTCCATTAAGTAATATCATTGGAATTTTTGCAGGAAATATTACTGGCTCAAGAAGAGAACCATCAAAGTTTGGTTGCCAATCAACAGTACCAGATTTTAATTCTGATATTAAGAGATTCGCGAAACCAGTTAACTTTGATTCTGTATACCTCATTGCCGCGAATGATTTTGGGTCATCTTGAGAACCCCAATTACCCTGACCATCAACCAGAGGATATTTAAAAGAAAAATTTTGCGCCATTAAAACCATCGCTTCATATGCAGCACTATCGCCATGTGGATGGAATTTACCTATTACATCACCAACGGTTCTTGCAGACTTTTTATATTTTGCTGATGCATCTAAACCAAGTTCAGACATTGCATATAAGATTCTTCTTTGCACTGGTTTTAATCCATCTCCAACATTTGGCAGAGCTCTATCAAGAATTACGTACATTGCGTAATTTAAATATGAATCTTCAGCGTATTTCTTTAAGCTAATGGATTCCAATTGATCTTTTGCCATCTTATAACCTCACCAATGAACCCTTTTTTTCTAACCACTCTTTTCTAGCAGGAGCATTTTTTTTAGATAAAAGTAAGTCCATCATTGCATTAGCATTATCAGTTGCAGAAATAGATAATCTAACAAGTTGTCTAGAATTGGGATCCATAACAGTTTCTCTAAGTTGTGAAGGATTCATTTCTCCCAGACCTTTAAACCTTTGAATATTAATTTTTGGTTTTCCTTTTTTCTTCTTAAAATCATCTACAGCTTTATCTTTTTGTATTTCATCCAAAGCATAAAGAACTTCTTTACCACAATCTACTCTATATAAAGGTGGCATAGCGATATAGATTCTTCCATCTTGGACAAGACTTTTATAATGCCTTAAAAACAGCGCGCATAGTAATGTTGCAATATGAAGCCCATCTGAGTCAGCATCAGCTAATATGCATATTTTTCCATATCTAAGTCCGGAAATATCAGAATTTCCTGGCAATACGCCAATTGCTGTTGACAGATTTTTTATTTCTTGTGATTTTATAATTTCTTGGCTTTCTAAATCCCACGTATTCAGAATCTTTCCCCTTAGAGGCATGATTGCTTGAAAAGATCTTTCTCTAGCCTGTTTGGCAGATCCACCTGCAGAATCACCCTCAACTAGAAATAATTCTGTTTCATTTAAGTCTTCGCTATTACAATCAGACAACTTTCCAGGCAGCGCTGGTCCTTTGAAAGTTTTTTTTCTTTCTACAGTGCTGGATGCTTTCGCCCTACTCTGTGCAGCTGAAATTGCAAGTTCAGCAATTCTTTCACCTTCTTCAGTATGAGTATTTAACCAGATACTCAAAATATCTTTAGTCGCGCTACTCACAAATGCCATGTGTTCTTTAGAGTCTAGTCTTTCTTTAGTTTGGCCAGCAAACTGAGGGTTTTGAAGTTTCGATGAGATTACAAAAGTTGCATTGGCAATAACATCTTCAGCATTAATTTTCAGCCCCTTTGGTAATAAGCTCCTGATCTCACAAAATTCTTTCATTGCCTCCAATAAACCAGATTTAAATCCATTTAGGTGAGAACCTCCCTGAGCTGTCGGTATAAGATTTACGTATGTTTCATCAAGCACGTCTTTGTAGCTTTTGTTCAACCAATTTATGACAAAGTCTACTTCTTGAGTTTCAGTACTTTTATTAGAAACAATTGATTCATCTAAAACAAGATCGAGGCCCTCAGATGAATCATCTAAATAACTTTTAAGACCATTTTCAAAATGCCATTTGATTTTTTCGGATTTTTTTTCATAGTTAAAATCTATGGTTAAGCCAGGACAAAGAACCGCTTTAGCTTTGAGTAAATGTTTTAAATCTTTTATTTTTATTTCATCAGACTCAAAATATTTAACATTTGGTTTAAAAGTAATAGAAGTTCCAGTATTTCTAGCGCCAACTTCCCCTACTACCTTGAGATCTTTCTTCTTGTCTCCATTATTAAAATGCATTTCAAATTCTTGAGAATCTCTCTTAATATTTACTTTTAAATTTTCTGATAAAGCATTAACAACAGAAACTCCAACGCCATGAAGGCCACCTGAAAAATTATATTCTTCACCAGAAAATTTTGCTCCTGCGTGAAGCTTGCATAGAATTAATTCAACTCCTGAAACTTTATGCTCTGGATGAATGTCAACTGGCATACCTCTTCCGTCATCAGAAACCATTATTCTGCCATCTTTGTAAATTTTTACCTTTATGTTAGAACAATGACCAGCAATAGCCTCATCAACAGAATTATCAAGCACTTCTTGTATAAGATGGTTTGGGCAGGATGTGTCTGTATACATCCCAGGTCTTTTTTTAACTGGATCTAAACCAGATAATACTTCAATTGCTTTTGAGTCGTATGTATTCTTGGCCAATCTATTCTGCCTTTGAGATTATTTTTAAAAAACTTTTGTTTATTGTATTTTTCATAAAAGTTTTTGAATTATTGCTATTCTACTCTAATCAGGGAAAAAATAATGCCAGAATTAAACTTTTTAAATAATTCATGGTCTATGTTTAAGCTATATTTACAATAAATATTATAATGTTTACACTGCACACATTTAATGAGTTAAAATACAGATATGTTTTCAAAATATAAAAGTAAATTATTTTTGATAATTTTATTATCTTGTCACTTAACAGCTGAAAATCTTTTAGATATATACAATGAGGCCTTAGAAAATGATCCTACTTTTAAAGCAGCTGAATATTCTTACCTTGCCGATAAAGAAATAGTTGTTCAAGGAAGAGCTGCTTTGTTGCCAAGCATAACCCTAAGTGGATCTACAAATTGGAATGAATATTATCAAGATGACGTGTTGCAACAAGAATATAACTCATTTTCTAAATCAGCCAGAGTATCACAGCCATTATTTAGACTTGATACATGGTTCAACTTTAAAAGATCAAAATCACTTACAAATGCTGCTGAGGCTGAATTTGCTTATGAACAACAAAACCTTATTCTAAGAACTGCTGAACTGTATTTTGGAGTGTTAAGAGCGATAGATAATTTAAATGCTGCTATTTCTGAAGAAAAAGCTATAAAAAAACAACTCGATCAAGCACAACAAAGGTATGAAGTTGGTTTGTCAGCGATTACTGGTGTTCAAGAAGCTCAGCTAGCTTATGACCTCAGCAAAGCTGCAAGAATAAATAATGAAGGTAATTTATTTTCAGCAAGAGAAGCCCTAAATGCACTTATTGGTAGAGAAATTTTCTCCCTTGATGAATTAGGAGAAGACCTTCAGATATCTTCACCTTTTCCAAATTCTAAAGAAGATTGGGTTAATTTAGCTTTAAAAAATAATTATCAACTTAAAGCTTCGTATTTAAGAAAAGATGCTGCTAAGAGCAATGCTAGAAGTGCTGCTTCAAATCATTTACCAAAAATCGATATTGTTGGTTCAGGCTCAGACTCTGAAACTAATCAGTTTAATTACGAAGGTTTTAGTATCAATGGTCAAGGTATACCTGTTCCTGCAGTTACAGGAAGAAGAAATTATGCAATACAACTGAGTGTTCCAATTTTTCAAGGCGGAGCAGTTAGTTCTAGGAGAAAGCAAGCGTATTCACAATATAATCAGGCAGATGAAAATACTTTATTTACAGAAAGAAGAATAATCCAAGAAGTCAGGTCTCAATTTTCAAACGTAAACACATTAGTCGCAAATGTAAATGCTCAGAAGCAAGCAGTTATTTCTGCAACAAGTGCTCTTGAGGCAACACAAGTTGGTTACAAAGTAGGCACAAGAAATGTGGTTGATTTACTTCAAGCAGAGAAAAATTTATATAGCGCAGAAAAAAATCTAGCAAATGCTAAGTATGATTATATTCTTGCAAATCTAAGACTTGCTCTTGCTGCGGGAACGATCGATCCTGGTGACATACTAGAAATTAATAATCTTCTAAACTAATTCATGCCAGAACTGCCTGAGGTTGAAACTACCGTAAGAGCAATTAGGCCGTTTGAAAATACAATATTAAAAAAAATTGTTATTCATAATAGGAGTCTGAGATGGCAGGTAGATGAAAATCTTGAGGATTTAGTTGCAAATAAAAAGATAATTGCAATAACAAGAAGAGCAAAATACATTCTTATTCACTTTTCAAAGTATTCATTGATGCTTCACCTAGGCATGTCTGGAAAATTAAGAATTCAAAATAATAAAGATAACTACTTTAAAAAACATGATCATGTGGAGTTCATTTTTAAGGAAAAAAAAATAATCTTTAATGATGTTAGAAGATTTGGGTCTCTACATATAACAAAAGATCCAAATGAACATATTTTGATAAAAAATCTTGGAGTTGAACCTCTGTCAAGAAAGTTTGATAAAAATTTTTTATTCAAATTGTGCTCTGAAACCAATCTTGAAATTAAAAAGTTATTAATGGACCAAAGAAAAGTGGTTGGAGTTGGTAATATTTATGCATCAGAGTCTTTATATTTATCGTCAATAAGTCCTTTAAGAAAATCAAAAAAAATTAATCTTGATGAATGCGAAAAACTTGTTAAATCAATAAAAAAGATTCTTAAATATGCAATAAAGATGGGTGGAACTACATTAAAAGATTTTTATTCAGCTGATGGAAGTGAGGGATACTTCAAATTAAAGCTAAACGTATATGGACTCGAAAATCAAAATTGTAAAAAGTGTTCAAACAAAATTGAAAAAATAATTATCGGACAAAGATCAACCTTTTACTGTAAAGAATGTCAGACTTAGGAACCTAGCTTGGCCTTGAGAGCTTGTTCAACTATTGGGTGAACAAATTTAGATATATCACCTTTTAAATCACAAATCTCTTTTATCAAACTTGATGAAACATATATAAGACTTTCTTTTGGAGTTAAAAATATACTTTCAATATCTGGAGCAAGAGATCTGTTCATTGTTGCTAATTGAAATTCATATTCAAAGTCGGATACAGCTCTCAAACCTCTAACAATTGCACAAGCATTGTGATCCTTTGCAACATCAACAGTGAGTTGTCTTGGAAAATCAACTATTTCAACCTTAGGATTATCTTTATAAATTGTTGTTGCGAGCTTTACTCTGTCTTCAAGACTAAACAAAGTATTCTTAGCCTCACTTTTTGCTACAGCGACAATAATTTTGTCGAATAAACCAGAAGCACGATCAATTATGTCCATGTGTCCATATGTAATTGGATCAAACGAACCTGGGTATATTGCAACTCTCATACCGGAATAATACCTAAATTGTAATATTTATGGAAATATCTTTTATGGCGACGTTATTAATAACGTTCCTGATTCAATTAATTCTTGAACTTTAGCTTCACTCCAGCCAAGTTCGGTTAAAATTTCATAACCATGTTGACCTAATAATGGGCTTGGTTTCGCGTGAGAAGCTAACTCTCCTTCAAATAAGACTGGTGGTGAGGTAACAGTCAATTTGCCCATTTCCTCAGTAACATATGTTTCAAGTGCACCTATTGCTTTAATTTGTTCGTCTAATTCTATTTCATCTCTTTTGATACAAGGAGAGCATGGAATATCTGCTGCAATAAGAATTTCTAATGCTTTTTCAACTCCAATGTCATTTTTAGGATTTTTTAATGCTTTATTTACCTCTTTCATATTTGTCATTCTAGATGCTATTGAAGAAAATAATGGCTTTCCAACATATTCTGGATAGCCTAACATTGGTAAAAGAACTTCATAATGTTCATTTGTTAAAGCAGCTACAGCTACTCCACCATCGCTATAATTTATTGTTTGAAAGTAATCTGATCCAGGTGACATTTCAATTTTATCGTCATCTTTTAATGTTCTGTGCATCATCCCATCAGGCCACATAAAAGAAAGACATGCATGCAACATAGAAATATCAATATGCTGACCTTTATTTGTATTTGTTCTTGCGAATAATGCTGCTGTTGCTGCTTGACATACTGTGTAGGCAGTAACCTTGTCACAAATAAAAGTCTTTATAAATTCAAAATTATTTTCATCAGATGACTGTAAATCTGTGAATCCTGACATTCCTTGAATAACATGATCAAATGCTGGCAAGTTTGCCATAGGTCCCTTAGTTCCAAAGCCACTAACTGCTATGTAAATTATCTGAGAATTATTATCTCTTATGTCTTTAGATCCTAGGCCAAGTTTATCCATTACGCCTGGTCTATAGTTATGAACAAGAACGTCAGCTTGTGATGCCAATTCAGTAACCGCTTTAACACCTGAACTTGACTTCAGATCTATTGCAAGAGATCTTTTACCCCTGTTGCAATTATGGAAAAATCCTGAAACTCCATTTTTTTGTGTACCCAATGGTCTCATTTTGTCACCTATTACGGTAGGCTCAATTTTTATTACTTCTGCTCCTTGAGATGCCATAGTCATTGTAGCCAGTGAACATGTGATCATGTTGGATAGCTCCAGTACTTTTATGCCATTAAGTGGCTTGGACGAAGAAATTTTGCTCATATTTACCCTTAGCAAATATATTAGCATAGGATTTTTATGTTATTTCACTGATAAGCTAACCAGATAATGTCAAATAAAGCATGTTTATAATGAATACACCTAAATTTGCTACCTTTTGAGATTTTGGTATCATAGGTTCTTGTATATTAACGGGGGGGAGTATTTTTATACTCCTAACTACTTATAAGGAGTTATATATGAAATTTTTATTAATGATGGTTGGTGCAGTTGCACTTCCAGCATTTGCTGCAGATTTGCAGACAAGTGACATGACAGGAGTATCATTCTGGCTAGTAACAGCCGCAATGCTTGCTGCTACTGTATTTTTCTTTGCGGAAAGAGACAGAGTTCATGGAAAATGGAAGACATCATTATCAGTAGCTGGTTTAGTTACTGGTGTGGCTGCCTGGCATTATCTCTACATGAGAGGTGTTTGGGTTGAGACTGGATCATCACCTACTGTATACAGATACATTGACTGGTTAATCACAGTCCCACTTCAAATTATTGAGTTCTACTTAATACTTAAAGTGTGCACAAATGTAAGCTCTGGAGTTTTCTGGAGACTATTAGTAGCATCACTAGTAATGCTCATCTTTGGTTTCGTTGGTGAAACTGGTGGTAATGCAGCAGTGATGGGTGCTATTGCAACAGCAGCTTGGTTATACATTATCTATGAAGTGTTCTCTGGTGAAGCTGGACAACTTAATGCTTCAAGCGGTAATGCTGCAGCACAAAGCGCATTTAATACAATCAGATGGATCGTAACCGTCGGTTGGGCTATTTATCCTATCGGATACTGGCTAGGCGCTATGGGTGGCGGAGATATGGCTCAAGCTAACATAATTTACAACCTTGCAGATTTTCTTAACAAAATCGCATTTGGTTTAGCTATTTATGTAGCTGCTGTAAGCGACTCAGAATAATATAACTTTATTCATAAAAACCCAGCTTATGCTGGGTTTTTTTATGGATTTATTTCTTCACCGTCCCAAGCAAATACTTTTCCTGAATCACTTGAGTCAAGCTTCTCAATAACTTCTAACATTTTTTTTGCGCTAAATTCTGGAGTAAAAAGATTTTCAGACTTCACATTTTTTTCGAAAGGCTTACTGAGAAAACTTTTAACCGTTCCTGGTTGAAGGCCAATAAAAATTGCATTTTTGTTTGATCTTGCCACTTCAATACTAAAATTTCTGATAATCTGATTCAAAGCAGTTTTGCTTGCTCGGTAAGAATACCAACCTCCTAATTTATTATCAGAAATACTTCCAACCCTTGCGCTCAAGAAGGCGAATGTACTTTTAGAATCTTTTCTTAAGTAAGGTATAAAATACTTGCCAACAAGAGTTGGGCCAATTGTATTAATTGTAAGAACTTTAATTAGCTTATCAAAACTAATATCTTTAATGCTCTTTTCAGGAAAAACATTTTTTTCGTCATGCAATATTCCAGTTGCTACAAAAATTAAATCAAATTTAGTATCTTCGGGTAAACTTTCAGTGGCCTGTTTGATTGATTCCTCATCCTCAATGTCAATAAAGATATGCTTAACTTTATCATCATGCTCTGTGTTCTCAGCTCGAGAAAATTTAAAGACTGCTTCTACAGACTCATCATCAAGCAAAGTATCAACTACTGCATTTCCAATAGCACCTCGTGAACCAATTACGGCAACTGTTTTTTTCATAAATTATGGTTTTCTTATTTCATCTATCATCTGATAGATTTCTTTAGGTGGGTTACTATAAAAATTTGAAACAATTAATGCAACACCAAAATTTAAAATCATACCTAAAAAACCAAATCCCTCCGGAGATATTCCAAATATCCAGTATTCAGGATTGTTAATTGTTGGATTAAGAAATTTAAAATAGATTATGTAAGAAGATGTTGCTAATAAACCTGCTAACATTCCAGCTATGGCCCCTTCCTTATTAAGCCTCTTGTAAAAAATACCAAGAAATAAAGCTGGAAATATGGTTGAGGCAGCCAAACCAAAGGCAAATGCTACTACTTGAGCGACAAATCCTGGAGGATAAATACCAAATAATCCAGCAATAAATATTGCAACTGCAGCAGCACACCTTGCAAAGAATAGCTCCTGTTTTTCTGTAATTTTTGGCATAAGCATTTGCTTCATAAGGTCATGTGAAATTGAAGCTGATATAACTAAAAGTAGGCCAGCTGCTGTTGATAAAGCAGCAGCAAGAGCTCCTGCAGCAACCAAAGCAATCACCCAGTTTGGAAGTTGCGCTATTTCTGGATTTGCCAAAACCATAATATCGTTATCAATATATACTTCATTTTTATTTGAATCATCTGGCCTGTTAGCTACTTTTCTCTCACCATATTTGCCCTGCTCATTTGTGTATTTTGGCTTGATTCCCTCAAGCGCATTTCCAGAAGAGTAATCTATTAGGCCATCTTCATTTTTATCTTTCCAAGCAATTAAACCAATGTTCTCCCAATTCTTGAACCAATCAGGTGCCGACTCGTATTCCACTTTTTGGACCGAGTCTATGAAATTAATTTTGGCAAATGCGGCAACTGCTGGAGCAGTTGTATACAACAAAGCGATAAATACCAAAGCATATCCTGCGGATTTTCTTGCGTCACTTACTTTTGGAACTGTGAAAAATCTTACAATAACGTGAGGTAAGCCGGCCGTTCCAAACATTAAAGCAGCTGTTATAAAAAATATATCTATATTACTTTTAGTATTGTCTGTATAGGCATTAAAACCAAGCTCAATGGATAATTGATCTAATTTATCTAACAAATAAGTAGATGATCCGATTAATTTATCTCCAAATCCAAGTTGAGGTATTGGGTTGTTAGTTATAAGTAAAGAAATAAATATTGCAGGAACCATATACGCAAATATGAGAACACAGTATTGCGCTACTTGTGTATAAGTGATGCCTTTCATGCCTCCAAGCACCGCATAAAAAAATACAATAAGCATACCAATAATGACTCCAGTATTAATATCTACTTCAAGAAATCTTGAAAAAACAATACCAACCCCTCTCATCTGACCAGCTACATAAGTAAAAGAAATAAAAATTAAACAAATTATTGCAACCAATCTTGCTGCTTTTGAATAGTACCTAGTTCCAATAAAATCTGGCACAGTGTATTTACCAAACTTTCTAAGGTACGGAGCCAAAAGCAGAGCCAATAAGACATATCCTCCTGTCCATCCCATTAGGTAAACTGAACCGTCTTTGCCTAAGAAAGCAATAAGTCCTGCCATAGATATAAATGAAGCCGCAGACATCCAATCTGCTGCAGTTGCCATACCGTTTGCGATTGGGCTAACACCTTTCCCCGCAATATAGAAATCATTTGTTGATCTAGCTCGAGACCAGATAGCAATGCCTATATACAAAGTAAAAGAAATTCCGACAAATAAATATGTTAGAGATTGAAGCTCCATTATTCTTTTAATTGAGATTTATTATCTGACTCTTTTGAATAAAATCTTTTATCAAGCTTATTCATTAGCAACACATAAATAAAAATTATTAAGATGAAGAAATAAATACTACCTTGTTGAGAAAACCAGAAACCTAGCTTAAACCCACCAATCCTGAAATTATCGAGCTGGTCAGACCATATGATGCCAAAGCCAAAAGAAACAATAAACCAGATTGTTAACAATAAAGTTAGAATAATTAGATTTAATTTCCAATAGGATAATTTCATTAATTAATTATAAAACTAATCAGGACAAAATTTTTATTTCATCCTGGTTAGAAAATTTGAATTTATTTTTTAAATTTAGCTGCTTCCTCTGAACCGTCTGTAGCAGTACCTTTGGTGTACGAATGTGCACCCATTCCAGCTAGATCTCCATTTTGCACAATAAGATAAGGTTCTCTTATTGGTTTGCCTTCAAAGAAACATTCTAAAATTTCTCTTACACCAGCTGCGTATCTTGCCTGAGCTGATAAAGATGTTCCAGAGGTATGTGGAGTCATCCCATGATGTGGCATAGTCCTCCAAACATGATCATTAGGTGCGGGTTGAGGAAACCATACATCTCCAGCATATCCGCTTAGTTGTCCAGACTCTAATGCTCTGGCAACAGCGTCTTTATCACAAATTTTACCTCTAGCTGTGTTAACAATATATGCACCACGTTTCATTTTACCAATCATCTCATCATCAAATAAATGTTCAGTTTTTGGATGAAGAGGACAGTTGATTGTTACCACATCACACACTGAGACCAATGACTCAACCGAATCGTGATAGGTAAGATTTAATTCTTTCTCAACTTCATCAGGCAATTTATGAATGTCAAAATAATGAAGATGAACATCGAATGGCTTCATTTTTCTTAAGGCATCCAAACCAATTCTTCCAGCGGCAACTGTTCCAATATGCATACCCTCAACGTCATAAGACCTTTGAACAGCATCTGCAATATTCCATCCACCATCTTTAACGATTTGATGCTGATTATGATAATCTCTTACCAGTGAAAGTATCATCATGACAATGTGCTCCGCTACTGATCTAGAATTACAGTAAGTAACTTCAACAACATCAACCTTATTATCCATTGCTGCTTGTAAATCAACATGATCAGAACCTATACCCGCTGTTATTGCCATTTTTAAATTAGGCGCTGATTCCATCTTTTCTCTAGTTAAATAATATGGAAAGAATGGTTGAGAGATGACAATATCAGCGTCAACTAATTCTTTATCAGCAGAACAACCCTCACCATCTTTGTCACTTGTAACAACAAGAGTGTGGCCTGCGTCCTCAAGAAATTTTCTTAAACCTAATTCACCCGAGACACATCCTAAAAGTTGTCCAGGGATAAAATCAACTGAACTAGGAGATGGTAAAGACATTCCGTCTGGATATTTATCTAATTTTGGTAAATCGTCTCTAGCATAACTTTCAGGCATACCAGAAACAGGATCATCATATAAAACACATAAAATTTTCATTAAACTCCCCAATTAATTAATAAATGAAAACCAATGTTAAAACAAAAAAAATTAAAAACAATACTTATTTTAATCATAAAAATAAGCTTGAATGTAAATAATAACTATGTTTTGTGCAAAAAAATTGCATTTATGAGTACAAATGCGTAAAAATTACAGTTTTATGAGTACAATAATTGTAAAAAAATAATAAATAAATTAAAATTGTGAGTACATTATGAGTACAAATAACCAAAAATATTTAGTTTTAAGGGGTAAAAATAAAGATATTTATTTTATTCAAAAGAGACTTTCTAGAGAGCAAGCAGCTATTTATGGCAAAGAATTCATAAAAAAATCATTAGAAACTAAAGATTTAAATGAAGCCATACAAAAAAGAGATGAAATTCTTAGAAATATTGAATTAAAAACCTTTGAAAAAGAAAGAACAGCACCAAATGATGTTAATATTTTAGCTAAAAATGATATTTATGGCACTAAGGGGGAAAATATGAGTACAAGTATTGCAAATGAGAAGAATTTTAATTTAAATTCATCCCATAATGTACCCATTGATCAAAAAAATGATAGTCATCATAAAAATAATGAAAAATATTCAATTTTTTCTTTAAAACTTCCAAAAATACCAGAAAAAGAAGATTTAATAGACAAAATAGATAAAATAATACCGATTGCAATTGTAATAATATCTCTATTTATTGCTCTGATTGCTTAATTTTTTACGAAAAAAACTACAGATCTGAATCTAAAAATAAATTTCTTCCTTTATATCATCTATTAATTACTTTTAATTCTCTAAATCAAAATCTATATATTTATTCAGATAAACACTTTCAATATTTTCTTTTGAGAGTTGGTTCTCATTACTACTGATAATTATTGACCAAATATAATCTAAATATAGATTAAATCTCTGCCAGAAAATAATCTTCTTTTTTGCAACATCGTCAAAATTAATTCTATAACCTTTCAACAAGGATTCTATTTCTTCTTCCGTCATTTGAAATTCAAATATGACTTTTGAGAGATCACAAAATTTATTATTAAGTGATGAATATTCATAATCAATAATACAAATATCTTTGTTAAATAAAATATTGTTTGCATTGAGATCATTGTGGGAAAAAACTAATTTAGATTTTTTAATATCCATATCATTTAATAAATTTTTAAACCTGGTATAAACTTTTTCTTTATTTACTTTTCGTAACGACATCTTGTAAAAATTTAGTTGTTGTTCAAATGTTAGAATATTTTTGCAGGGCTCTATCTCGTGAATTTCTCTTATCTTTATTCCAAGATTATTATAAAAAAGTTTATCTTTATTACTTTTGATTGAATCAATATATTCATAAATAAGAAAATCTTTTTCTTCAGATTGATAAACAACTTTTGGAAATAATTTTTTATTTACTAATTGGTTAAGAATTTTTTTATTCAAATATGTATTAGTTATTGTCTGAAAATTTAGATTCTTAAATTTCTTTGCAATTAATTTTTTTTTGCCAGTTGTAATTAGAAAAGTGTCTGAGTTTTCTCCTTGTCTTAGAACATTTATTTTGTCATAAGAAATATTTAACTCTTTAAGATCTGAAGTTATATCAACCATCAATAATTGCTAATTTATTTTTCCATGACCTGTAACCAAAAATTATAATTATCAAATAGATAAAAAATAATAATGCTGTTAAATATAATTCTCTAGAAATATATAAATAAATGCTGATCGAATCTATTACAAACCAATAGATCCAATTCTCTAATATTTTTTTAGCAACCATATATGTAGTTATTATTGCTCCCCATGTTGTGAAAGCATCTAAAAATGGTAGAGCGGCTTGTGTATATTTTTCTAATGTTGCACCTGAAATAAAAGATAAAATGAGGACAATTGTTATTACAAAAAAATGATTCGATTTTTTCCATGATTTTATATTTAGAACAATGTTGGTATTAATAATATTTTTCCATTGTAACCATCCGTATATTGCCATTAGCACATAGAAAACTTGAAGAATTGATTCCATTAATAGATCTGCTTGATACATTATATATATGTATATTAGTGAGCTAATTAGTGCCGCATACCAGCATCTTACGTCTTCTTTTGCAGCTAATACTAAATAAAGAATTGCCATCAAAACAGCTACACACTCTAGTATTAAATTTACCATTGATATTTAAAAGTCGTACCTTAAAGATAAGCCAATATTTTTTGGATCACCTTGTCTTCTATATAAAGTATCTATGAAATCTGGAGCCTCATTTCCAAAATAAAATCCTCTTGTTGAATAGTATTTATCAAAGACATTTCTCATCCAGAGCTCACTTGTAAATCGGCCTTTTGAGCGACCAAAGGTAAGATTAAGAAGCTGATAACTTTTTGATTTATTATTATGAGAATCTGAATAAAAGAATTCACTCTTTCCATTTAGATTAAGTTTAAAATAAAAATTATTCTTTAAATCTATATTTGTGCCAATTGAATAAGTATGTTCTGGAGCATGGGCTTGAGATCTGTTCTGAAGATCAGGTCTTGATTCCCAATTCTTAATTTTAGTTTTTAAAAAACCTAAATTAGCAAACAAGCTTGCTTGATCATTTATAAAAAAGTTAGAACTCACTTCTAATCCATAATTTTCTCCTTCAGCTGCATTTTCTGTAAGGTATGAAAATGTGTTTGGATCTGAAGGATCAATCTGTCTTGAGATCAGAACTTGTTGATTTTTTCTCTTTGAAAAAAATATAACTACTGAATAATTAAAATTTGAGTTTTCTAAATTTGAACTAATACCTATTTCATAATTAGTTAAAAACTCAGGATCATATATCAAAGATTGTTTTATTGAATTATCAGTTGCATCAAGCCCAAGATTAAAACCACCTTGTTTATATCCTCTTGCAATTGAGAAAAATGTATTTGAATTATTTCTATTTTTAACTAACGAAATCTTTCCACCATTCATATTATTTGAAGGACTAAATGATTCGTTATTTGAATCTTTGTATTTTGAGTCCCAATTTTCCCACCTTAAACCAAAAGCAATCTTGTAATACCGATTTAAATAATAATCAATGTTCCCAAAGACTGAAAAATTTTCAGCTTGATAGTCTCTTAAAATTTCTGATTCACTAACATAGGGACTGTAGGGATCATTTGGATCTCCATATATGCCATCATCTTTTGTTAAATTTGATTCATCAAGATCACTAAATTCAAAACCAAAAATCCATTCATATGGATTTTCAAATGAAAATTCAGTATTTTTAGATAAAAAACGAATCTCTTGGCTAAAAGTATCTCTTTTTCTCAATGTTTCAGAAAAATAATCATATACGTAGGGAAAATGTGAGTCTGCGTTACCCCAATCTGCATCGTAACTAAAAATAACATCGGTTTTGGTAGCACTTGTTAAACTTTGAACAATAAAGTTAGAAAAATCTTTAGTAATCTTTATCCCATATGAGTTTGTATTCTGTGAATCCATACCTGGGCGGTCAGATAAGGTATTTAAACTTCCATCAATAGTCCAAATATCAGCCGGATCATCCATATCAACTTTTGAAACAAGAAAATCTAAATTTGTTGTTTCATTTAGTTCCCAATTTAATTTATAGCGTAAAGTTAATTCATCTTTTTTTGAGGTATCTGATTTGTTTAGGTAGATATTCTTTCTAAAGCCATCTGCATAATCAGTTCTAAGAACCAAACGATATTTAAGTTTTTTGTTCTGCATTGGCCCGCCAAAAGCTATCCCAATATTTTGAGTACCATAATCTCCAAGAGTTAGTTCGGAAGTTCCCTCGAATTTTTCAGTTGGATCTTTTGTCTTTATGTAAATCAATCCTGCGAGAGCATTTGCTCCTGACCTTGATCCTTGAGGTCCTCGAAAAACTTCAACTTGATCAACATCAAACAATGTTGCAATTCCACCTTGTCCAGAATAATCAATATCATCAATTAAGAAGCCAACAGATGAATTTGGTGTTCCTTGATAGCCAGATCTTTCTCCTATACCTCGAATTTGAAAATATCTAGCCCTTGAATCGGATGCAGCATAATTTAAATTTGGAACAAGGTGAGACAGTTGTTGAAAATGTTTTATTGCTTGAGATTTAATTTGTTCAGATTGAATAACAGCAATACTTGAATCTTCTTCCCCTAGAGATTTTTCTCTATATTCACCCTTAACAATGATTTCTTCAATATCACTAGATAAAACTGATAAAGAAAATATTAAGGATAATAAAAATAGAATTTTTTTTCTGATATACATATGCAATTCCTCCGCAACTATTGTGTTGATCAGGTTCAAAGGGTTTCCTAAGATCTCAGGCTTATCAAGCCACCCCTTTGCATTAATAAAATATTAAATCTTAAACTTATTGATGTCTATAATTATGATAGATGATTTTGTTTGCAATTCGATCTGTCCTAAATGTAAAAGTTACTGCTTAGCTGCTTATTACATTAAGTGCGTAACCATAAATTTCTGAGATTTGGTTTATTCTTTTATCTTTTGGTGTACCTGCACCATGTCCAGCTCTATCTTCAACTCTAATAAGAATTGGATTATTACATGACTGGAGTTCTTGTAATTTTGCTGCAAATTTAAATGAGTGTGATGGTACAACTCTATCATCTCGACTTGCTGTAGTAACCAGAGTTGTTGGATAACAAACATCAGATTTAATATTGTGAAGGGGTGAATAAGCTAACAAATTTTCAAACTCATTTTTTATATCTGATGAACCGTAATCACTCTCCCAAGCCCAACCAATAGTAAATTTATTGAACCTAAGCATATCTAAGACTCCAACTTGAGGAATAGCAATTTTATATAGATCCGGATTTTGTAGCATAGTAGCAGCTACTAAAAGTCCCCCATTAGATCTTCCATCAATAGCAGTTGTGCTAGGTGATCCAATTTTCTTTGAATGTAAAAATTTTGCTGCATACGCAAAATCATCAAATACATTTTGTTTATTTAATAGCATGCCAGCTTCATGCCAGGAATCGCCGTATTCAGCACCACCTCTTAAATTAGCAACTGCATAAACACCATTTTGGTTTTTCCATGCGGTCTGGCTCTTACTAAAATTTGGAAGTATTGAAATATTGAAACCTCCATAACCATAAATCAGCAAAGGAGTATTCTCATCAATCTCTAAATCTTTTTTATGACTAATATGAATTGGGATTTGTGTCCCATCTTTGGATGGATAAAATTCTAATCTTGAAACATAATCTGACGAGTCGTATCCAACTAATTCTTCTTTCCAAAATAATTCAAATGACAAATCTGTTAAATCTATCTTGTATATTTCTCTGGGAGTCACATAATTTGTGACAGCAAAAAATGAAGTAGTATCTTCAATACCTCCACTGAACCCGCTTATGGTTCCCTGTTTGGGTAATGACAATTTAGAAATGAATTCACCTGCAAGATTAAAGACGCTAATTTGTGAGAAGGTATCCTCTAAATAATTTATAACAAATGAATCATTAATAATGTTGACAGACCTGATTGCATTTTTAGATTCTGCAATAATCTCATTCCATACAAATGAGCCATTTTTTATTTCTAAATTTACAATTTTACCGTTAGGTGCGCCTTCCGTTGTATAAAACCATAAAATATTATCTTTGCTATCAATAAAGCTATATGTCCCGATTAATTCATCAATAACAGGTATAAACTTACCGTTTTTGTTCAATTGCAAATAGAGTTTATTTCTGTCGTCTGTGCCTTCAGAAATGGACAATAGCTTCATTTCGCTGTCCTTTATGACTGTTATCCCAAATCCCCATCTTGGATTTTCAGGATTTTCATAAATTAACTCATCTTCAGATTGATTAGTGCCAATTTTATGAAACATTAGCTTTGGAGATTCATTCAACTC
Source organism: uncultured SAR86 cluster bacterium (assembly GCA_902628085.1). Lineage (GTDB taxonomy): Bacteria > Pseudomonadota > Gammaproteobacteria > Magnimaribacterales > D2472 > SAR86A. The sequence goes on along the minus strand of CACOLO010000002.1, from coordinate 52,646 downwards.
TTTTAAGAGCTCTCCATCAGGCTCTTCATAGCGTCTGTAGAAGAAACCGCTATCATCATTTTCCCATGATGCTCCAGAAAATTTAGCCCATTTAAGCTCATCATCAAGCACTTCTCCAGTTTCTATATTCATGACTTTCCATGTTCTCCAATCAGAACCACCATCTGAAATTGAGTATGCTATGAGAGATGCGTCATTGCTAATGCTAGTCCCACCCAAAGAGACTGTGCCATCTTCAGAAAATTCGTTTGGGTCAATTAGCACTTCAGGCTCACATGTTTCACAATCCTGAATCATTAATTTGCTCTGTTGAAATGAACCATCGTTGAAATAGAAAAAAGTTTTGTCCTCTACTTTGTATGGAATAGAAATTGATTCACTTTCCCAAATTTGATTTAAATATTTTTCTAAATCTTTTTTATATTTATTTTTTTCAATATATTTTTTAGTGAATTCATTCTGTCTAGTTATCCAATCAATTGATTCATCGCTTGTAAAATCTTCTAGCCATCTATAGTCATCAGTAATTTCATATCCATGAAGATTTTCTTTAAAACCAATTTTTTTTGATTCGGGATAATTAATATCATCTCCAGATGAACTACACGAAATTAAAGAAACTAAAAGAAGTAAATAAAGAGTATTTTTATACATAAAGTTCATATTACTTTACAATTCATATATGAATCAATTCAAAGCTGCATGGCAATTCACATTTGAGAATTGGAAATACTTTCTTATGTTGGCATTACCGCTTATTGCCATAGAGTCCACAGTTGGATATCTTCTTATTCCTTTAGGCGATATGACTCAACCAGAAGATTTTATGGAATTTTTTCAGTCTAATTCTATAGTTATTGGATTGGTCTCTATTACAGGAATTATTCTTCAAATGGCTTTTATAGGAGGACTTTACTTAAGCTATATGGCTATCGATAGCGAAAAAGAAATTAATCCTATTGGCGCACTTCAAGCTGGTATTACTAAATTCTTTCCACTTTTTGGAACTTTCATTATAGTTACCATAGTTTCAGCTTTTGGTTATTTATTATTAATTTTGCCTGGAATATATATCACAGCTAGGCTTGCTTTATTTCCCTTTTATATAATGCTGGAAGACAAAAAGGTTTTTGAGTCCATAAGCTCATCTTGGGAAAATACTGACGAATATGGTTCTAAGCTTTTTGTATTTACCTTAATTTTCATAGTATTAACCCTTCTCATTGCACTAGTTGTAACAAACTTAGTTTCTCAGGGTATTGTTCAAACTACATTGTTAGCTTTGTCAGAATATATTCTAGTCATTCCATTAGGTTATATTTATTACACTCTCTATAAATCTCTAAAAGTTAATTAGATTAATTGTCGAAACCATAATTCAAAGGTAGAATGCTCTTTCGTTAATAGGGCCTGTAGCTCAGTTTTGGTTAGAGCGTTCGACTGATAATCGAGAGGTCGGAAGTTCGAGTCTTCCCAGGCCCACCATTTATTTGTAATAACTTCTGTTAAAATAAATTATGGAAAAGGTTTTAGAAATTATTCTTGATCATAATAAAGTATGGTTTGGTCTAATTTTTATTGGCAGTGTTCTAAATGCTATTGTCCAAAAGATAAATATTCTCAATGGAGCACCATATCTAGCTGCTATTTGTTTTTTTGCAGGTTTTGTTATCGGAGTCATAGCACATATACGAGGTAAGTGGTTGTGGGTATGAATCTCAACTCCAGCATATCTGAAGAATTCTCATTTGAGAAAGAAAAAGCTGTAGCAAGAAAATATGCTCAACGATTCCAGTGGGAAATGATTTTAATCGGTATTGGTCAAGCTTGTGTTTGGCTAAGTTTATGGCCCCTAGTCATGAATGAAATAATTCCTTTATGGTCAGGATTTATTATTGCTAGTTTTTGTGCATGTATGTCTTATTTACCATCACACGAAGCACAACATGGAAATTACTCTAGGGGTAATCCTAAAAGAAAGTGGATAGATAGATTTGTTGGAAGCTTTACCCTAATAACTCTTATATATCCTTATGAGATATTGAGAGTAACTCATATGAAACACCATGCACATACTAATAATGAGGATAAAGATCCAGATTTTATAACATCTAATGCAAATTCAGTTAAAGAGGTTATTTTATGTTCATTAGATGGTACATCGACTGATTATGCAAAATACAAAGATATATATGCTGATGATGCTGCCTTTCAAAAGGCTTTTGATAAAGGCGTGAAAGTTTTCTTAGCTTACAGATTAATTTTGATGGTTTTGGTTCTGCTTTTTCCACTTCAAACATTGTTGCTGTGGTGGTTGCCTGCAAAAATTGGTGTTGTTTATACAACTCTATTTTTTTCTTATTATCCGCATGTTGGTACTGAAGTTGGAAGATATAAAAATACAAGATTTTGGCAACATTGGATGCCTAGGTATCTTAATCATTCGATGCAATTACATTTTGTTCATCATCTTCATCCAAATATTGGACACTATGATGAGCCAAAAGCTATTGAAGAGTTAAAGCCATTTCTAATTGCACGAGGAGTACCTGGTGCTGAAGACATTCCAGACCGAATTACTTATAACCCTTTAATTAAGATTTAATCAATTGCTAATAATTCTATTTCAAATACTAGAATAGAATTTGACGGTATGCCTGGCCTACCTTCCTCTCCATACGCCATGGTTGGATCAATAAATACTTTCCATTTATCGCCTTTCTTCATCATTGAAATAATTTTTTGACATCCTATTATTAGCTTTGATAATTCAATCTTTAGTGGCTCTGTGTCTAAAGAGCTCCAAAAAATATTTCCATTTGTAAGTGTTCCATGGAAATGAGCAGTAATTACTTGATCTAGCTTTGGATTTTTACCTTCAGGATCACCAGATTGCATCACTATATACTGAAGGCCTTCCTCAACCTCGATCACATTAATGTCAGTTTTGTTATCAATGAAAAATTGCATGTTTTCAATTTGTTTAATATTTGGACTGTCTTGAACACAAGCTGTAAGCATGATTAATGATATGGCTGAGATAAGATATTTCATTTAGATTTTAATTTTAAGGAATCTTCTTTTACCAACTTGATATAGGTTCTCAGAGTTAACTGATATTTCAAACTTTGGATCATTAACTTTTTCAGAATTTACCTTTATACCACCTTGTTTTATGAGCCTGTTACCTTCAGAGATACTGGCAATCATGTTTGTTTCTTTCAATAAATTCACAAGCAGTATCGACTCGCCATCAATATTAACTTTAACTAATTCAACATTTTCAGGTATTTGACCTTTTTGGAATCTATTAAGGAATGATTCTTTACATTTTTGACCATCTCCATCTTTATGGAATCTATCCACAATCTCCTCAGCAAGAATAAACTTGATATCTCTTGGATTTTTACCATCCTGCATTTCTTTCTTTAGAAAATTTATATCTTCTTCACTCATGAAACTTAATAACTCAAACCATCTCCACATTAAATCATCTGAAATTGACATAATTTTGCCAAACATTTCATCTGGCTCTTCATCAATTGCAACGTAATTATCTAATGACTTTGACATTTTTTTGACACCATCTAGTCCCTCTAAAATTGGAACTGTTATGACAACCTGAGGTTCTTGGTCATAATCTCTTTGAAGCTCTCTTCCAACTAATAAATTAAACTTTTGATCGGTGCCTCCCAACTCAACATCTGCTTTTAGGGCAACGGAGTCATATCCTTGAACTAAAGGATATAAAAACTCATGAATTGCTATGCTCTTATTTTCAGAAAATCTTTTACTAAAATCGTCTCTCTCAAGCATCCTAGCAACATTGTATTTTGCCGCAAGGCGTATTAATCCATCTGCACCAAGCTTTTGACACCACTCTGAATTAAACCTTACATCTGTTAGATCTTTTTTTAGTATTTTAAAAACTTGTTTTTCATAAGTTTTAGCATTTTCTTCTAAATCTTTTGCATCAAGCGTTGGTCTTGTTTTATTAGTTCCTGAAGGATCTCCAATTCTTCCGGTAAAATCTCCAATTAAAAACACAACACGATGCCCAAGATCTTGGAAATGTCTTAGTTTATTTAATAAAACAGTATGACCTAGATGAAGATCTGGAGCAGTTGGATCGAAACCTGCCTTTATAACTAGTTGTTTACCAGAATCAAGTTTTTTCTTTAGATCAGATTCAGTTAGAATCTCATCGGTGCCTCTTTTAATAAGCTTCAGTGCTTCTTTCATATTACTATCATAGTATTTTTAAATGATTAATAGAATCACAATGTTGCTAGTTAATGCTTAAAGATTAAAATATTAGTTATGTTAGATATAAAAAATAAATTCCTTAGCGAAAAGGAATTAGTAACTGAGATGTTAGATAAATCTAAGTTCTTAGGTGAAAGATCTATCAACAATAATGCCTCTGAGATTATTCAGCTTTGTAGAAAAAATAAAAGTGATAGAACAATGTTGGATGCTTTTCTTAATGAGTATGGCTTAGACAATCAAGAGGGTGTTGCTTTAATGTGTTTGGCTGAATCCGTTCTTAGAATTCCAGATAAAAAAACACGTGATTTAATAATTTCTGAAAAGCTTTCTGCTGGAAGTTGGATAAATCATCTTAATAAGGCTGATAGTATATTTGTTAATGCATCAACTTGGGGTCTGTTGTTAGCAGGCAAAGTTGTAAATACGCCTTCAGAGTGGTCTGATAATCCAAATAATTTTTTATCTGGTCTTATTTCAAAGTCTGGCGAAATGCCCATAAGAAATGCTGTTTTAGCAGCAATGCAAATTCTTAGCCAAGAATTTGTTATAGGCAAAGATTTTAGAGACATTGAAAAATTATCTAATCTAGAAAATGAATCTTATTCCTTTGATATGCTCGGTGAAGCAGCTAGAACTATGCGACAAGCTGATAATTATTTTAATGCATATATGAATGCTATTGATGAAGTAGGTAAATTAAATTTAATTAAAAATTTGAATAACGGAGTTTCAATCAAAATTTCAGCACTTCATCCAAGGTATGAGATGAGAAAATTTAAAGATCTTGAGTCTGAGCTTGTTCCGAGATTAATAAAACTGGTTCATTACGCTCATTCAAAAGACGTTGAAATTACAATAGATGCGGAAGAGCAAGATAGACTCACACTAAGTCTTAATATAATTGAAAAATTAGCTTTTGATAAAATAATAAAAAATTGGACAGGTTTTGGAATTGCCCTTCAGGCATATGGTAAGCGTTCGATAAATGTAATTCATTGGTTCAATAAAATACTAGAGAAAAGAGAAAAAATGCACTTGAGGTTAGTCAAAGGTGCTTACTGGGACTATGAAATTAAACATGCTCAAGTCTTAGGGTATGAAGATTATCCTGTCTATTCCAAAAAATCGCTTACTGATATTTCATTTTTATTATGTGCACAAGAAATTTTAAAAAACGAAAAAATTTACGCTAAGTTTGCGACTCATAATGCTCATACAATTTCATCGGTTCATCAACTTGGTCAAGGAAAAGACTATGAATTTCAACGTTTGTATGGAATGGGAGAGCTTTTATATCAAAGTGCTGAAAAAGTACTTAATCTTGAAAAAAAGCCTTCTGTCTATGCTCCAATTGGAAGCTATAAAGACTTACTACCATATCTGGTCAGGCGACTGCTTGAAAATGGGGCCAATAGTTCATTTATAAATAGATTGCTTGATCCTGAAACAGATGCTAACTGGCTTGCAGAAAATCCTACAATCAGAATTGAAAAAGAAAAAATAGATATACCACTTCCAAAGAATATATTTTCAGAAAGAAAAAATTCATCCGGATTTGATCTTTCAGAGAATTCAAATTTAGAAAACTTAGAGAAAAGTATATCTGCTCATAAAAAAAATAAAATTAATGCAGAATCAATTTATGTGAATCGTAATGAAAAAGAGAATTTTGAACAAAAAGTCTATTCAATAGCAAATAATGAAGAAATTGGTACTGTAGTCTTTGATGACCCGATAAATGTTAAAACCGTACTTGAAAACTTTGCCAGCGAGAAATGGAGTAAATATTCAGTTCAGGAAAGATCGCAAATTTTAATAAAAATTAGTGACGACATTGAAAAAGATTCAAGTGAGTTGATCTTTTATCTATTAAATGAAGCTGGCAAAACAATTCAAAATGCAATAGATGAAATTAGAGAGGCCATAGATTTTTTAAGATATTACTCTAGGCAAATTATAGAAATTCATGACAAAAAATCTCTTCAGGGTCCTACCGGTGAAATTAACAAAATATCTTATTCTCCGAAAGGAAACTATTTATGTATCAGTCCATGGAATTTTCCTGTTGCTATTTTGATTGGTCAAATATCTGCAGCATTAGCTTGTGGAAATAATGTTGTAGTAAAGCCATCTGAAAATACTTCTATTCTTGGATACCTAATTGTTAAAAAATTTCATGAAAACGGTGTTCCTATTGAAACTCTTCAATTGATACTTGGAGATGGTATGTATGGAGACGTCTTAACGAAAATTAATACTATACATGGTGTTGCCTTCACAGGATCACTTCCGACAGCAAAAAAGATACAAACAAATTTAATACAACATCATAGAGAAATAGTTCCTTTGATTGCAGAAACGGGTGGAATAAATGCAATGATTGTTGATTCAAGTGCCCTACTTGAACAGGTTACGGATGATGTAGTTAGATCAGCTTTTGATAGTGCCGGTCAAAGATGTTCAGCGTTGAGAGTGCTTTGTATTCAAGAAGAAATTTATGATGAGTTAATCGAGATGATAAAAGGTAACATGGAGATCCAAGAAATTGGAGATCCTAATAACTTTTCTACTGATATTGGTCCAATTATTAATAAGCATGCTTTACAAAAACTAAATGACTATATCAAAGGTTGCAAAGATCAAGGAATGGAAGTGCATAACTGTAACAATTCACTAAAAGAAACTCATATGTCGCCCACTATTATTGAAATAGATAATATCTCTGCAATTCAAGAAGAGCAATTTGGTCCAATTTTACATGTCATGAAATATAAGTTTGATGATATGAATAGTGTAATTAATCAAATAAATGAAAGTGGTTATGGCCTTACTATGGGAATTCACACAAGAATTGAATCAAGAGCAGACTTTATAGGTGATAAATCAAATGTTGGAAATATTTATATAAATCGAGATATGGTTGGAGCTGTTGTAGGATCTCAACCCTTTGGTGGTATTGGTCTTTCTGGTAGTGGGTTTAAAGCAGGTGGACCAAATTACCTATTACAATTTCTTAATGAAAAGGTGATATCAAAAAATTCTGTCGCTTTTGGAGGCAATACTGAGCTACTTAATTTACAAGAAGATTTATGATTGGATTTAAAAAAGTTCCAACAAAACTTGTTCTATCTGCTTTTTTTATTGCAATAATTTTTATTTTGCTTTTGTACATAGACACAGTTCTCAAAAAACCTTTGTCTGAAGAGGAAATCAAAATAACAAAAAATTTTGATGATCCTTTGCCAATAATAAAAAATAAATTAATGCATCAAGTCAAAAAAGGTGAAAGCCTATCGGTAATTTTTGAAGAGAAAAAAGTTCCTTTAAACACAGCTTATAAAATTTTTAATGCAGACAAAAATAACGTTCTTGCTTCAATCAAGCCCGATGACATTATGGAATTCAATTATTTAGGTGATGAGCTAAGCAGTATCGAAATTAAAAAAGATAAAACGAATTCAATCGTTATCCAAATTGAGGAAAAAATTTCTATTGCAAAATTAAAGAAAGAAATTCAACTTATTCAATCATATGGGTCAGGATCAATATCAACCTCTTTTTACAAAGATGCTCTTGGTGAGGGAATTCCAGACAGTGTCATTATGGATTTTGCTTATATTTTTGGATGGGATGTAGACTTTATTTTTGATGTCAGAAAAGACGATAAGTTCACTGTAATTTATGAAACCGAGTATTCTGGAGGAGAAAAAATTTCTTCAGGGGACATTATCTTTGCAGAATTTATAAACAATAATAAAAGATACGTCGCACAAAGGTTTTATGATAAATATCAGGGGAAACAATATTTTAATGAAAAGGGTGAAAATGTTAAAAAGGCTTTCTTGAGGGCGCCATTAGACTTTGCATATATAAGTTCTCATTTTAATCCCAATAGAATGCATCCCATTCTTCATAAAATAAAAGCTCATAATGGTGTTGACTATGCTGCAAAAAGAAATACTCCAGTAAAAGCATCTGGTGATGGTGTAGTTTCATTTGTAGGAAACAAAAGCGGTTATGGGAGAACAGTCGAAATCAAACATGGTGGAAATATTAAAACTTTATATGCTCATCTTGAAAGATTTAATAAAAAAACTAAAGTTGGTACAAAAGTAAAGCAAGGAGAAATAATTGCTTATGTTGGTGATTCTGGGCGGGCTACAGGTACTCATCTTCATTTTGAGTTTTGGCAAGGCACTAAAAGAACAGATCCTGTAAAAGTTCAATTACCATCTGCTCAACCAATAAGCAAAGAAGAACTTGATAAGTTTCTTTCTGAACTAGGAATAAGCCTTCAAAAACTAGCAGAGTATAATCAAACAGATAATGCATAATTTTTTTATTGGAATAATGTCAGGTACGAGTGCTGACTCTCTCGACGGATGCATTGTGAGTTTTGAAAATGAATTCAAGCTAATTGAAACAGAATCTGTAGATTTTGGTAAAAATTATAAAAAAGTTTATGAGGAGTGTATTAAATCTGGATATAAAGTTATAAGTGATTCAAAGAAGCTTCTTCAGATAGAAAAAATTCTTGATGAGAAAAGTATTGAGCTTGTTGAAAAACTTATAAAAAAATCTGATATTGAGAAAAATAAAATATCTTCTATAGCGCTATCAGGTCAAACTGTTTTCCATACAAACAAAAGGAGCTACCAAATTGGTAATGCACAAGAAGTTGCAAATGCCTCAAGCATTAATGTTTGTTCTGATTTTAGAAACTTTAATATTAAGCAAGGTGGCATGGGGGCTCCTTTGATTCCTGCATTTCATAAGTATTTATATGCAGAGAATGATATGAATAAAGTTATCTTTAATATTGGTGGTATAGCCAATGGCACCTATTTAAAAGGTGAGGAAATATCTCTAGCATCTGATGTTGGCCCAGGGAACTGTCTAATAGATTTCTATGCTTCTAAATATTATGGTTTACCATTTGATAACCGAGGCGAGATTGCTAACCAGGGTGCGATTAATGAAGACTTGTTAATTAAGTTAAATGAAAGTGTAAAAAATATGTCATATCCAAGGGCAGATGATAAAAATGATTACTATAATTTAATGAACGATTCTATTTCAAATGTTGCACCTGAGAATATCATGCGAACTATTACTGAATTTACAGCATTGAAAATTGAAGAATTTTATAAATACTGCGATTCGCCTGATCAAGTAATTTTTCATGGCGGTGGAACAAAAAATATCTACTTAATGAATATAATTCAATCGAAAATTGATGCTAATGTCAGAACAACTGACGATGAAATTTCATCAAAGTTTGTTGAAGCTGCTGCTTTTGCGTATCTAGCATATAAAAATCAAGGTATTATTTTTAAGCCTAAATTGTAAAAGATTCTCCACATCCGCATGTCGTTTTAGCATTTGGATTTTTAATAACAAACTTTGAACCAGACAAGTCCTCAACAAAATCAAGAGTCGAGCCATATAAATATGGATAAGACATAGAATCTAGCAAGACTGAAAAATTTTCAAATTCTATAACATCGTCATCGAAGGCTGTTTCTGAGTCAAATTTGAAACCGTATTGAAATCCAGAGCACCCTCCTCCAGTTACATAGACTCTAAATTTTGATCCAACATCTTTATTATTGTCCATAACACTCAATATCCTATTCATTGCACTGTCAGTTAAGAACAAAGATCTTGTTACATTTTCTAACATTCTATGAAATCCTCTTAACTTTAATCCTGACTTTTGAAGATTTGTTTATCATCCAAAAACCACCCATACTTGCTTCTTCAATTCTAATATCACTTTTTTCCTTAAAACTTCCAAGCTTAGAAGAAACCACTGATTGTGTTTCCCAAAGTTGATTATTTGATAGCTTAAAACGTGTTTTTCCACCAAAAGTTTTTGAGATAGCTTCAATTGATGCATTCAGAGCATTTCTTGAATTTGAACTTCTAGACTCATTAATTTGCCTTCTTGATAATCCAAAATTTGAATTCTTATCTGTGGAACTAGAAATTCTTTCTTCACTGTTACCAGAAGTGGTCACATCAATTTCGTCTATCGACTTTGACATTCCTGTAACCAGATAGTCATAGCAAGCCAATCTTTTAGCATCAGACTCTATTGAAGCACAATCTTCAATCTTCACTTCAGAAATTATATTTACGTTAAAAAATATAAAGATTGCTAAAAAATATTTTTTCATATCTGGACATTATAATTTTAATAACAGTATAAAATATACATATGCTTAAAATAAAATTTTTCAAGCAACCTAAAACTTAATTAAAAATGCAAAAAACGATTATCGTATACTCCTCAGTTGATGGGCACACTAAAGAGATTTGTCAAAAAATAGCATCTCAATTGGAACATCAAGTAGATATTGTCTCAGTTGACGATAATCCTATGGTTGAAGAATATGATCACATTATTATTGGTGCCAGTATTAGGTATGGCAAATATAGAGACTCTTTGTTTGATTTTATTGACAAAAATAAAAATACAATTGATTCGAAAAAAAATGCTTTTTTTTCTGTGAATGTGGTTGCAAGGAAAAAAGAAAAAAATAAACCAGAAACAAATCCATATGTATCCAAGTTTCTTAAAAATACAAATTGGATTCCAAAAAAAATAGGTGTTTTTGCTGGAAAAATTGATTATCCAAAGTATAAATTACTTGATAAATACGCAATTAAATTTATCATGTGGGTCACAAAAGGCCCAACTGATACCTCAAAAACATATGAATTTACTGATTGGGACATGGTCATAGAATTTGCAAGAAATATTTAAAAAATGTACAAAATAAAAAAATCTCTCAAACTCTTTGAAGAAGCAAAATTACATATGCCTGGTGGTGTGAATTCTCCGGTTAGAGCTTTTAAGAATATTGATGGAAATCCAATATTTTTCAGTAAGGCAAAAGGTCCATATGTTTTTGATGCTGATGACAATAAATATATAGATTACATTGGTTCCTGGGGTCCAATGATATTGGGTCATTCAAATCCAAATATAATTCGAGCTATTTCAAAACAACTTCAACTTGGGACAAGTTACGGGGCTCCGACAAACCTTGAATCAAAAACGGCAGAAATAATCAAAGATTGTGTTCCGTCTATCGAAAAGATAAGAATGGTGAATTCGGGGACAGAAGCAACCATGAGTGCAATAAGATTAGCGAGAGGTTTTACCAAAAGAAATAAAATTATTAAATTTGATGGTTGTTATCATGGGCATGTTGACTCGCTTTTAATAAAAGCTGGATCAGGAGTCTCTACGTTTGGGCTTCCAGATTCACCTGGGATACCTAAACAGTTGGCTAAACAAACAATAAGTTGTGAATTTAATAACAAAGATGCATTTCTTGAGACTTTTGAAAATGTAAAAAATGATCTTGCGGCGGTGATAATTGAGCCTATTGCTGGAAACATGGGTTTTATTCCTGGAACTAAATCTTTTTTAAATCTCTTGAGAAAAAAAACTAAAGAAAATAATTCAATACTTATTTTTGATGAGGTAATGACAGGATTCAGAGTTTCCCTTGGTGGTGCTCAAGAGATCTATAAAATCAAACCAGATATCACAACATTAGGGAAAGTAATCGGAGGAGGATTACCAGTTGGAGCATTTGGTGGGAAAAAAGAAATTATGGATTATTTAGCACCAAATGGTCCTGTGTATCAAGCAGGAACTCTTTCAGGTAACCCACTTGCAATGGCGGCTGGTTATGCACTAATAAAGCTTCTTGTAAAAGAAAACCCATATAAATCTCTAGAAGCAAATGCAAAAAAGCTTCTTACAGAAATCCATAAAGAATTTGAGCGCAAAAAAATTCCGTTTTCATCAAATCAAATTGGTGGAATGTTTGGTTTCTTTTTTTCAAAAAAACTACCAAAAAATTTCAATGATGTTGTCAATTCAAGTGATGAGCATTTTAAAAAATTCTTAAATGCTTCAATAAGAAATGGGGTTTACTTTGCACCATCCAAGTTTGAGGCTGGTTTTATATCAACAAAACATACTAAAAAAGAAATAAATAATACAATAAAGATTGTAAAAAATATTCTTAATGAGGAAATTTAAAAATGAAATATGATATTAGTGCAATTGGGAATGCTTTGGTGGATACACAATTTAAGGTTAGTCATGATTTCTTAGATCAAGTTGGTCTTGAAGCAGATTCTATGACGCTTGCATCTCCAGCAGAACATGCACCTATTATTGAAAAACTTGAGGAAATAGGAGCTGAATCTGTGTCAGATTGTGGAGGTTCTGCAACAAATTCGTTAGTCGCAGCTGCATACTATGGTTCTAAATGTCATCACGTGTGCAGAGTTGCAGATGATGAGGATGGAAAAAAATATCTTGAAAGCCTTAAAAAAGCAAATGTAGAACATATTGGAGTTAGTAAAGAAAATTCGGACTTGCCAACTGGAAAATGTCTGATATTTGTTACTCCTGACGCAAAAAGAACAATGAGCAGCATGCTTGGAATAAGTGCTTTTCTTGGCTCTAAAGATATTGACTATGATGCAGTTGAGAATTCTAAAATCTTTTACATAGAAGGATATATGGTTACAAGCGATGAAAATTTTAATGCCGTTACTTCTGTTTTAAAAAACCTTAATAATGAGGATACGCTCAAAGCTGTTTCTCTTTCTGATGCTGGAATTGTTAATGGTTTTAAGGATAAATTTTTAGAAATTGAATCCTATGGAATTGACATGATATTTTGTAATGATGACGAAGCTGTAGCATTTGCAGGAACAAATGATCTTGATCAAGCTATTGAGTACTTTAAATCAAAGCCATACATGACAGCTATTACAAAAGGTTCTGAAGGCAGTGTGGTTATAAGCAATGGTAAAAAAATATTTTCTCCAGCTGAGGAAATAGATCCTGTTGATACTAATGGTGCTGGAGATATGTATGCTGGATCTTTTATGCATGCTTATTTGAATGGCTATGATATTGAAACTTGTGCAGAGTTTAGCAACTTCGCATCATCAAAAATTGTAGAGACATTTGGGCCAAGATTGACTCCAGAGGGATATGCAGAAGTTATAAATAAATTAAAAAAAAGCTAGCATATTTGTTAACTATCTGATATTTTCTCCACCCTAAAAATTTTATACAAACATGCCCGCAAAAAAAGCAACTAAAAAAAATACGAAGACTACTGTTAAAAAATCAGTAAGAAAAGCACCTGCTAAAAAAGTTGTCAAAAAAAAGCCTGTAGCTAAAAAAACTAAACAAAATAAAGTTGTGGCTAAAATAGCTAACAATAAATCTAAAATTGCTCCATATAAACCAAAGAAAAATGAAAAATATATGAGTGCAGCAATGAAAAAACACTTTGTTGCAGTACTTCTTCTTTGGAAAGAGCATTTAAAAGAAGAAATGCAGAAAACTTTTGATCACCTAAAAACTAAGGGTGAGACTTACGCAGATCCGATTGACAGAGCGTCTCAAGAAGAAGAATTTGCATTTGAACTAAGAACGAGGGACAGAGAGAGAAAATTAATAAATAAAATTGCGATTTCTATTGAACAAATTAAACAAGATGAATACGGTTGGTGCGAATCTTGCGGAGATGAGATTGGTATTAAAAGGTTAGAGGCTAGACCAACCGCAACGCATTGTATTCATTGCAAAACATTAGATGAGATTAAAGAGAAGCAGCTTAGTGGTTGATATCTCTTTCAATCAAATAATAATTTGATAGACAATAAAAAAATAAACAACTTTGCTTTATCAATCGTAAAAGATCTTCAAGATAATGGCTTCCAAGCCTATTTAGTTGGTGGTTGTGTCAGGGATCTGTTGTGTAAAATTATTCCAAAAGATTTTGACATAGCAACAAATGCTACTCCAGAACAAATAAGGAAAATATTTAAAGCCTCGAGAATTATTGGAAGAAGATTCAAATTAGTTCATGTTTTTAGTAGATCAGAATTAATCGAGGTTGCAACTTTTAGATCAGGAGATAATAAAGAAAATGATGGTAACTTAGTAACTGATCGAACTGGTAAGATTCTCAGAGATAACATTTGGGGTACTCTTGAACAAGATACTTTTAGAAGGGATTTTACCGTCAATGCTCTCTACTATTGTCCAGTTTCAAAAAAAATTGAAGATCATAATTTTGGAATTAAACATATAAGAGATAAAAAAATTGTTTCTATAGGGGATCCAATAAAAAGGTTCTCTGAAGATCCAGTAAGAAGTTTAAGAGCAATAAGATTTAGTAATAAGTTACGGTTTAAGATTGATAGTAAAATAAAAGATGCAATATACAAACAAGGTCATCTTTTATCTCACATATCAAATGCACGTCTCTTTGACGAATTTTGTAAAATTTTTTTGAATGGTATCGCTGAAAAAAATTTTAAAAAACTAGAATCATATGGCCTTATTCAATATTTAATATTAACCAATCCAAACGATACCATTTTCTCAAGTGAATTAATCAAGGAAGCACTCAGAAATACAGATAAAAGGTTTGGAGAAAATAAGTCTATAACACCTGGTTTTTTGATTGCTGCAATGTTGTGGCCAGAGCTTATCAAAAGAGCTTCTAAAAACGATGAAATCAATTTAAGAAAATTTTTTAGGTCAATGGATCAGGTGCTTAAAAATCAACAAGATATCACTGCCATTCCTAGAAAATTTCATACTTATATTAAAGACATATGGATTTTACAGTTAAAACTTCACAGCAGAATTGGAAAACAGCCATATAAAACTCTCAAACATCCAAGATTTAGAGCTGCATATGACTTCTTGCTAATAAGAGAAAAAGCATCAAAATGTAAACCCAATTTAGGAAGTTGGTGGACAAAATTTCAAAAAAATGATCCTAGTGCTCAAAAATCTTTGATATCAAATCTTAGAGAGTTAAATGAAGAGCAATCTTTTAAGAAATTTGGTTTCCCAGAAGAACTAATATAATCTATTATTAATAATAGATTTATGAAAGCAGCTTTAAACGAATTACCGCTACCAAAATATATTGCTATTGAAGGGCCTATAGGTGTAGGGAAAACTACACTTGCAAATAAAATAGCTAAAACTTTTAATTATGATGCATTCCTTGAGCAGCCTGCTGAAAACCCTTTTCTCAAAAACTTTTACAGGAATCCTGAACAATCTGCCTTAGCAACTCAATTATTTTTTTTATTTCAAAGAATGCAGCAAATTCAAGATTTAAAACAAAGAAGCCTTTTTGAAAATGTTCGTGTTGCTGATTTTTTAATTGAAAAAGACAGATTATTTGCAGAAGTAACTTTATCAAACGAAGAGTTAGGTTTATACAACAAGGTATATGAACATATAACAATTGATGCTCCAAGTCCTGATTTAGTAATCTACCTTCAAGCACCTATTGAAGTTCTCAAAGAAAGAATTACAAAAAGAGGAAATATTAACGAACAGTACCTAACATTAGATTATCTAGAAAAACTAAATGACGCATACTCAAGATTCTTTCTAGACTATAAATCTGCTCCCCTACTCATAATAAATGCCTCAGACATTGATCTTGAATCTAATGAATCTGATTATGAAAATCTTATAACCATGATTATGTCAGATCCTAAAGGTATCAATTTTGTAAATCCTCAGCCGTCTATTATTTAAAGATAGTGTCTGAAAAAATTATTAACCCAATTTCTACAAATCCACACATTAAAGATATCAATGAATATTTGGATCTTTATGAAAAATCTATAAACGATCCTGAATCTTTTTTTAATAATCTTGCGATGAATAATTTATCGTGGATAAATGATTTTGATAGTCCTCATAATAATGAGTTCGCAGATGCCAAGTGGTTTGAAGGTGGAAAAATAAATGTTAGTCATAATTGCATTGATAGACATCTTGATAAAATCCCCGAAAAAGTTGCTTTAATATGGCAAGGTGATAATCCAAGCGAATCAAAAAAATTTACTTTTCAACAACTTCATACTGAAGTTTGCATATTCTCAAATATACTTAAATCACTAGATGTAAAAAAAGGCTCTAGAGTATGTATATACATGCCCATGATTCCTGAAGCAGCTTTTGCTATGTTGGCCTGTACTAGAATCGGTGCAATTCACTCAGTTGTATTTGGTGGTTTCTCACCCGAGTCATTGAAAGATAGAATTTTAGATGCTGATTGTGAAGTGGTTATAACTGCCGATGAAGGGATCCGAGGTGGAAAGAAAATTCCTTTGAAGAAAAATGTTGATGAAGCTTTACTAAAATGCCCTAACGTAAAGACTGCTTTGGTAGTCAAAAGAACAGGTGGAGAGATTAATTGGGATAGCACCAGAGATCAATGGTACGAAGACCTAAGAGATAAAGTAAGTGCAGACTGTGAACCTGAACCAATGGATTCTGAAGATCCATTATTTATATTGTATACATCTGGATCAACAGGTAAGCCAAAAGGTGTGTTACATACCACAGCAGGTTATCTTCTTGGTGCTCATGTAAGTTTTAAATATTTATTTGGAATAAATCCTGATGATATTTATTGGTGTACTGCAGATGTTGGATGGATCACAGGACACACCTATATTATTTACGGTCCCCTCTCAAATGGGACTACGTCTATAATGTTTGAAGGCATCCCAACATATCCAGATTCTTCAAGATGCTGGCAAATATGTGATAAATATGAAGTAAATGTTTTCTATACTGCTCCGACTGCCATAAGAGCTCTAATGGCTAAAGGTAATGAGCCAGTATTAAAAACTAAGAGAAATAGCCTAAGAGTTTTAGGAACAGTTGGAGAGCCAATAAATCCAGAAGCATGGCAATGGTATTACGAAATAGTTGGTAATAGCTCATGCGATATAATTGATACTTGGTGGCAAACAGAAACTGGCTCTGTCCTAATATCTCCAATTGCAGGCATTACACCAGTTAAACCTGGTTCCGCTACTCTACCTTTTTTCGGTGTAAAACCAGCTTTATACGACGATAAAGGAAAAGTGCTTGAGGGCGAAAATTCCGGAAATCTTGTGATTGAAAAATCATGGCCTAGTCAAATAAGAACAGTGTATGGTGATCATAAAAGAATGATTTCTACATATTTTGAAACTTACCCAAATATCTACTTTACAGGCGACGGTGCTAAAAGAGATAAAGATGGTTACTTTTGGATTACTGGTAGAGTTGATGATGTTTTGAATGTTTCAGGTCATCGACTTGGTACAGCTGAAATTGAAAGCGCTTTAGTCCTGCATGAAAAGGTTGCAGAGGCAGCAGTAGTTGGAATCGAACATCCTATTAAAGGTCAAGGGATTTATGCTTATGTCACTCTTATGGTTGATGAAGATTTTTCAGAAGATCTTAAAAATGAATTAATAAATTTTGTTTCAAAAGAAATTGGGCCAATTGCTAAACCAGATTTACTTCAAAATGCTCCTTCACTTCCAAAAACTAGATCAGGTAAGATAATGAGAAGAATTTTAAGAAAAATTGCTGAAGGTGATTTTGACAACCTTGGAGATACCTCAACTTTAGCAGAACCCGCTGTGGTAAATGACTTAATGCTAAATAAACAAAGCTTATGAAAAAAATATTACTAACTATTACCTTATCATCTCTGGCGAGTTGTAAAGTTGTTCCTAAGGATGATGGTTTTCAAAATATTATCCCCAATGATCCTGCTGTTGGAAGAGCATCAATAACATGTCTTCAAAGACCTATGAATCATCAACCCATTCCTGCTCAACTTGGTAAAAGAGATCAACGAACTATAGAGGTAACAGATAAAAATGATTGTATGGAATCAGAAATGAGAAAAGTTGCTTTAAAAAATGTTGATAGCAAAAAAAATATAAAATTAGATATTAACTTAAATAAAAAATCAGAAAACGATCCTATTGTAATTAAATCTGACAAATCCGATGATTTTGATCTTGAAAAGCTTGAAAAGCTAATTAAAAAGAAAGGTCAAGACGAAGAATAAATATCCTTTTCACAATTAACTTTTTTATCTTCAATCAATTTAATTAAGTGCGCTAAGAGACTCATTTTAGCTATAGGAAATAAGACCTCAGGAACATCTGAGTAAACATGCTTTAATAAGTCATCTATTTTTTGACTTCCATGTTTTTCAAGATTTCTTAAGACCTTTGCTTCTCTTGCAAGTCTATGTCTTGTAATTGAATCGATAGTTTTTTCAGGATTATCCATAAAATTACCATGGCCTGGTGCAAAGTATTCAACATCATAATCTTTTAGAAGTTCAAGAGATTCCAAATAATCCCTCATTTTTCCGTCTGGAGGTGCTATGACCACAGTAGATCCGTCCATTATATGATCACCTGTTAGCAAGCATTTTTGTTCTTTTAAATAAAAGCATAAATGATTGCTGGCGTGACCCGGTGTATGAACTACTTCTATTGAGTATTCATTCGTCTCAATTAAATCACCATGATTCAGAACTTTGTCAGGTACAAACGTTTCATCTTCCCATTCTGATTCACCATCAACTAATCTACCATGCATCGGTACATCAAGAATTTTTGATATTGGCAAAGCTGCAGGCGAATGATCTTTGTGGGTATGAGTTACTAAAATACGCTTTATTTTTCCATCACCAAATTGAATAATTTCATCGATATGTTCCTCTATTTTTGGTCCTGGATCTATAAGGGTTAAGTCCTCCTTTCCTAATAAATAGGTATTAGTTCCATTGCCTGTAAAGACACCTCCATTAGGTGCTGTTATTTTTTTAATTAATTCATTCATTAGTGATCTTCGTAACCCTCATCACCTGGTAATAAACCAACCCAATTGCCATTTTCTTTAAAAAATTTTGGCAGTATAGGTGGAATATCGTCATTATTTAGCTTTTTTTGGTAATTGAGCATATCTTTTGCTGATGAAAAGTCCATACATGTTTGAAGATTTTTTATGGTTGGCATTATCATTTGCAACTCGCCAGAAAATGCCTTTTCTATAGCGGCAGCTGGATTTATCCACAAACTTTGGGTCAATTCTTGTCCGTCATGCTGAACGGTTTGATTTTTAGGTAGATACGCTATGAAAAATCTTGTATCAAATCTTTTAGCTTCAATATTTGGAGTTATCCAATGAGATAGAGGAGCTATATTATTTGTTGAAAGCATTAAACTTTCTTTAGAGCAAATATCTAATAAATTAATCTCATTTTTTATTAATTTATCTCTATATACATCAAATTTCTCTTTATCTATCCCATCAAGGTCAAGAAATTCTCCAGATTGTTTTTTTGCCAAAAGAATTCCTACCTCTTCGAAACATTCTCTTATGCAAGCGATCCAATAACTCAAACCACCACTATCTAAACCTAATTTTTCTGAAGCAATTTCATTATTCAGAACATCACAATATTTTTGATAATCATCAAAATGATCATCTTTGTCTATTTTCCCTCCTGGGAAAACATATAGATTTTCAAAAGGTGGTCTTTTAGACCTCTTGACCATCAATACTTCCATACCAACTTCAGAATCTTTTAAAACTAAAACTGTTGCTGCTGGAATTAAATTATTATTCATAAATACACTTGATATAGCTTAGAATACTGCTTATGAGAATAACTGACAATCTTATAAAAGATATAGCAAATGCTCCAGATTGGTTTTTTGATGCTATTAAAATAGAACCATCAGAATGCTTGATAGAAAATCCAAAAGGGAATCTGTCTTACTCAAAGTGGGATTCTGATTTAAAAAGTGAAAACCTTCTAATACTGATTCATGGAACAGGCGCACATAAAAGGTGGTGGTATCCAATAGCTCCTCATTTTACAAAAAATGCTAATGTAATTGCTGTTGATCTACCTGGCATGGGTGACTCTGGTTTTAGAGACAAATACAGCATTAAAGATTTTGGTCAATGTATTATTTCAATTATTGAAAAAGAAAAATCAAATATGCTCATTGAAAATGTTTTTATTGTTGGGCATTCACTTGGTGGTCAAGTTGCGGCATATGTTGCATCTGAAGAAAAAGAACTTGTTTCTAGCCTAATCATGATTGATACCTTTATAAGACCTCCGGACTGGGATCCATCTCAGCACGAAGGTGGCCCATTAAGAATGATTAAATATTATCCAGATAAAACTACTATATTAAAAAGATTTAGGCTTTTACCTGAACAAGAATGTCTCAACGATTGGTATATGAGATATATTGCAGAACACTCTGTCCGAAAAACTGATGAGGGATGGCGATGGAAGTTTGACGATTCTATGTTTAATAGTCTTGAAAGATTATTTGGTTATCAATTTTCGTTTGGATGCCCTGCTCTATTTATTCATGGTGCAAATAGTTTACTGATGTCAGGAAACATTCTTGGTAATATTAAAAAAATGTATTCAGACATTATGGAATTTGAAGAAATTCCTTGTGCAGCTCATCACGTCCCTCTCGATAAACCTTTGGAAATAATTGATATTATTAAAGATCGTTTATTTTAAATATGAACTACTTCTATTTCTTCTTCTTTGTTTTTTTAGGTATTTTGGTTTTGATTAAACCATTTACTGAATTTCTAAAAGATAAAATTATTTCAAGTAATCACATTAATATTATTGCAGGTATAACAATAATAATTGGTTTGATATGTGTTTACGTTCCATTAACAGATCAGTATTGGTATGAAAGAGTATGGAAAATTGTAACTTTTTCTTTGGGAATATTGATTATCATAAGAGGCTTAGCTGTCTTGTTCTTTTTTAATCAAATAAAAAAAGCGCTGCCTTTCGTCTTCAAACATTATTTTAAATTTATGAGCGCTATTTCAATAATGTTTTTTGTATTGGCATTTTATACTGTTTCCTCTGACTATGTTGGACCTCAAAAAGATATAAGTAATTGTAGTTCTGATAACAAATTAGAAGTGATCTGTAATTTTAAAAATCCTGAGGACATAGTGATAATGCCTGATAAAAAATTTCTTTTTATGTCAGAATTTGGAGGCATTGGTCCATATGAAGAACAAAAGTCAGGCTACTTTGCTTTACTAGATTTAAAATCAAAAACTAAAATCATTCCAAATATAACAATTGAAGAAAATATTTGGGGTGATCCTAAGTGTTCAAGATCAATCAATAAAAAGCATGGTCCTCATGGGATCGATTTAGTTAAAAGAAATGATGGGCGCTATCAACTTGGTGTCATAAACCATTATCCAGATGAGACTATAGAAATGTTTGAAATGATAAAAAAGAAAGATTCTTGGGATATGGTTTGGAGAGGATGCATAGACGTTCCTTATGAACTTTATTTTAATGATATAAGTTTGAAAAGAGATGGAAGCTTTTATGCCTCTCATATGTACGATAGGGATATAACTCTAAATAGATGGATTTTTGTTTCAATAGTAAAAACAAATACAGGATTTCTGGTTGAGTGGGCAGAAAATAAATTTAAAAAAGTTGAAGGTTCTGATGGAAGTGGTCCAAATGGCATCGCTTTGGATGAAGACTCAAATATTATTTATATAAACTATAACCAAGGTGATTCTATTACAAAATTCGATTTGTTATCTAATATGAAGTTAGATAAAAAATTTATTGAAGCACCAGATAATCCATTTATAGATGGAGATGATGTATGGGTAACCTCATTAGACTTTCAGCCTAATGATTTTGGTGAATGCGAGTTCAAAGTAAGTTGCTCTTTGCCCTTTTCAATTTATAAGTTAGATAAAAATAATTTGGAAATAAAAGATAAATACTCATTTTCTAAAACTGTCTTTGGTCTTCCAACAGTTGCTGTACCAATAGAGAATGAAGTATTTTTAGGATCATTTCATTCTGATAGATTAGTAATAATAAAAAATTAAATGATTAAAGAATTCAATTTCGATTCAATTGAAAAAAAGATTCCTAAAAGATCTAGAACATCGCACAAGGGTGACTTTGGAAGAGTATTGGTTGTTGGTGGTTCTGAGGGGATGGGAGGCGCAGCAATACTGTCATCTGAGGCCAGTTTATTTTGTGGTTCTGGATTAGTTCATCTAAATACACATCCAATTAATGTTGAAGCAAGCTTAATAAGAAATCCAGAGGTGATGGTTACTGGTAATAATATAAATTTTTCTAAGCCTACAAGCATTGACGTTTTGTTATGCGGTCCTGGATTAAAAACTGATGAATGGTCTGAGAATATTTTTAATGAAGTTATATTAACAAGGGATGTCAAGACAATGATATTTGATGCAGGTGCACTTCATTTTATGAGTGAAACCAATCTTGAAATAAATGCAGATATGGTTCTTACTCCACATCCAGGTGAGGCTGCAAAACTATTAGGTATTTCAAATAATGAAGTTCAAGATGACAGAATTAATGCTGCAAAATCAATCTCAAATAAATTTTCAGCATATGTAATTCTTAAAGGTAAAGAGACGATAATTTGTTCTGGTAATGATAAGGAAATATTTGTATGTTCTGAAGGTGGACCAGAGTTATCTTCTGGAGGAACAGGTGACGTTCTTGCTGGAGTTCTATCAGCCTTAATAGCACAAAAAGTTGATATTATTGATGCATGCAAGCTTTCTGTTGCTGTTCATGCAAGAGCTGGTGAAGTATTTAAAAATAAAACAGGTGAGATTGGTCTAAATGCGTCTTCATTAATACCAGTCATCAGAGATTTAATAAATGAATGAATAAAATTTACCTAGAAAATGACGAGGCAACCAATAAACTTGGAGTGCTAATATCAGAGCAACTGAAAAAGATTGATAAATCTTTAATTGAAATACATCTTGAGGGTGATCTCGGGGCTGGAAAGACATTTTTAACCAGGTCTATATTATCTAATTCAGGATGGAGTGGTCTGGTAAAAAGCCCGACATATACCTTATGTGAAGAATATGACCTTGGAGATGTGATTTTCTTACATATTGACTTGTACAGAACTGATGAACCAGAGGACATTAATATTTTTGATTTAGATAGAAAAACTCACTTAAAAAAAATTATAATTATTGAATGGCCACAAAAACTTGCAATAAATAGAGATTTTGACTTAAAAATATCTTTTGAGCATTTTGAAGATGGTAGAAAAGCATTAATTAAAGATAGTTGTGAATTATTTTCAAGTTTAATTAAACATTATGAATAAAATTTTGTCTTTTTTGTTGATTCTGTCTTCATTTGTGGATTCAAATCAAATTTCATTTTATGAAATAAAAGATTCTGATGATCAATCTTCTGAAATATCCTTTCTTTTAGACAAAGTATCTTTTATAAAATCTTATTCTCTAGTAGATCCTTCAAGAATTGTAATAGACGTATACCAAAGTGATTTAAAGTCGGAATTTGAGAAAAAATATAACTACCCCATTAAGCTAGTAAGGGCTTCGTCAAAAGAGGACTTAACAAGAATAGTTATTGATTTATATGAATATGTTAATTGGACTAAACCAACTCAAGAGAAAACAGATGAAGGAATTTTATTAAAGATTAATGTCAAAAAAAATAAGAAGCTAAAAAATAACATAAGAGATATTGTGGTAGCGATTGATGCTGGCCATGGTGGAAAAGATCCTGGAGCAGTAAGTAGTAACAGTGTTTTAGAAAAAGATATTACTTTGTTGATAGCTAAAGAGTTAGAAAGAACTCTTAGAGATACAGAGGGATATAAAGCAGTGTTAATCAGAGATGATGACAGTACTGTAAGTCTTAATGATAGATATCAAAATGCGAGAAAGTTTGGTGCTGATGCATTTATTTCAATCCACGCAGATGGTTTCAGATTGGCATCTGTTAAAGGTGCATCAGTTTTCATATGGTCAGAAGAATCTTCAAGCAGTGTTGCTAGAAATCTTTCAGAAAAAGAACGTAAGAGAATTCAAGCTCAAATAAAAAATATAAAGTCTTACGATTTCAATGAAGATGCTGCAAGAGATCTTTATCCAAATACTTATAAGAAAAAGGTGGATCAAAGTAAAGAATTAGGCACAAAGATTTTAGATCAGCTAAAAAGAGATCCATTCACTAAGATTCATAAACAAAATGTTGAATATGCTGATTTTAGAGTACTTAAATCAGTTGATATACCATCTGTCTTGGTTGAGTCTGGATTCATAACGAATCCTGAAGATGCAAAAAGACTTAAAACTAAGGCAGGAAGAAGAATGATTGCTAGATCAATTTTTCTTGGCATCCACAATTATTTTAAAGAAGCGCCAGTTTCAGGCACCCTACTAGAAAATTATCAAAACTATCTTAATTACGAAATTCAAAAAGGTGATGTTCTATCCGAGATTGCTATCAGATTTGGCGTGACGGTAGATTCTATTAACAAAACTAATAATCTAGAAAATAAATCTATATTTCCTGGCCAAATAATTAGAATAGAAATATAAACACCTAAGACATGTCATATGGATCGATATCATAAGTCCATTTAACTCTCTTTGTTTCAGGCCAAGTTTGAATTTCATAAGTAAGATATTTAAGTACCCTGTTTAGGTAAGTTCTTGTGTCGGACTTAATCATAAGATGATTTCTTGTATTCCCTTTAACCTTTAGCGGTATAGATGGAAGTGGCCCAATAACATAAATATTTTTCTTATCATTTAAGAGATTGTTAGCTTTATCTAAAAATTTGTAGCAGCTTTCTGGACTCGGTGAGGTCACTCTTAATATTGCAACTGTTGAGTATGGAGGCATATTCAAAGCTTTGCTATTTTTAAGGCATTGTTCAGAGACTAACCTGTAGTCTCCAGTTTTAATTTGTTTAAGATTTTCATCATTAGGATATCTAGTCTGAATAATTACTTTTGCAAGATTATTATTTCTACCTGCTCTACCAGAAACCTGAATTAATTGTTGTGAGATTTTTTCAATTGCATTTATTTCTGGGCTTAATAAACCTCCATCAGCATTTAGAATTACGCAAAGTGTTACTTTGGGAAAGTCATGCCCTTTAGATAGCATTTGTGTTCCTACCAATATCGCCTCTTTGCTTTTATTAGCCTTTTCATAAATTGCTTCTATCGACCCCTTCAGTCTTGTTGAATCATAATCCATTCTAATAACAGGTACTTTTTTGAATGTACTTCTTAAGACCTCTTCAACTCTTTCAGTCCCGGTTCCAAGAGTATTTATTTCATTTGAATGACAATCTGGGCATGTTTTATTTACTGCGTAAACAGATTCACATTTATGGCAAATTAATCTATTTTTTGATTTATGAAAAACTAAATTTGATTCGCATGATGAACATTTTGCTACCCAGCCACAATTATCACATTCATATAATGGAGCAAAACCTCTTCTATTAAGAAAAATCAATACTTGCTCTCCTCTGTTGATTGCTGCTTCAATGATGCTCATAGTTTGAATAGCAATTCCTCCAAGCAGAGGTGAGTCGCTAATATCCAAAGGAATTAACTTTGGTGGCTTTTTGCCATCTACTCTCCTCAATAGATCAAACTTTTTAAACTTTCTTTCTCTTACAAGTTTGAGTGTTTGCAAGGATGGTGTAGCTGATCCTAAAAAAATTGGTATATTGTCTATCTGTGCTCTTTTTATAGCCAAATCTCTTCCTGAAAACTTAAAACCTTCAGCTTGTTTATATGACTGATCATGCTCCTCATCAACAATAATTGCTCCTAAATTTTTTAACGGCATTAAAACTGACGATCTTGTTCCAATAACTATTTTTATTCCACCAAATTTAGATCTCAGCCAAACCTTCAGCCTTTGGTTTGGAGTTTGTCTTGAATGATACACACCAATATCACCATTAAAACGATCCTTAAATCTTTTCTCTAGCTGCGGTATAAGATTGATTTCAGGCACTAAGATCAAAATTGATTGATTCTTGAGAATAAATTTTTCAGCTAGTTGAAGATATATTTCTGTTTTACCAGACCCTGTAACCCCATATATTAATGAAGGACTAAATTTTTTAACTCTATTAAGCTTAGATAGATTAATGTTTTGTTCTTTTGTTAATTTTAATTTCTTGTCTCCTTCGTTTAACTTATATTCAGTATTATCATCAAGGTCGATAATAATTTTATCGTTTTGTTTTCTTAAGAGAGTTGGTATAAAAGAAAAGAATGCCTCTCCAATTGGATGATGATAATAATCTGAAGCCCATTTGATTGTTTCAAATATTGATCCGTTAAAACAAGAATATTCATCAGCTATTGAGATTATTTCTTTTAAACCTTTTAGTGACTTGGGTTTAACTATTCTCTTTACAACTATTCCAAGAATTGACTTGCTTCCAAAAGGAACTATAACCCTTTTGCCTTTTTTGATTACGTATTTTGATTTATAGGTAAAACATTGTCTTAAAGGCAATCCAACGGCAATGTCGTAGTAAAAAAAATTCATTTTTTAATTGTAATGGATTTAATTTTTGATATAGTTCTCATCCTAAATATATTTTATTATGAAAAAAGATATACATCCTGAATACCGCGAAGTTCTATTCCATGATATCAGTGTGGATGAATATTTTTTGCTTCGTTCAACTCTAAAGACAGATAAAACAAAGGAATGGGAAGGAAAAGAGTACCCATACTATACTGTTGAAGTCTCTTCTGCCTCACATCCTTTTTATACTGGTAAACAAAAAATTATTGATACTGGTGGAAGAGTTCAGAAATTTGAAGAAAGATTTGGCAAAAAGAAATAAAGTTAATCTATACCTGAACTTCCAAAACCCTTAGTACCTCTTTCTGATTCTTCAAAATCTTCAACTATCTCAAAATCTGCTTGGACAATTGGCACAATTATCATTTGTGCAATTCGATCACCAGAATTAATTTCAAATTCCTGTTCTGATCTATTCCATGCTGGAACCATTAGTTCACCTTGATAATCAGAATCTATCAATCCGACTAGATTACCTAGCACTATTCCATGTTTTGAACCAAGACCTGATCTTGGAACGACCAAAGCAGCCAAACTCTCATCTTCAAGATGCATTGCAAATCCCATTGGAATCATTTCAGTCTTACCTGGTTTCAATATTAGTTTTTCTTTAATGCAAGCTCTAAGATCTAAACCTGCAGAACCTTTCGTCTCATATTTTGGAACAGGTATTTTGTTACCTATAAGTGGATTCAATATTTTTAGTTTTATTTTTTTCAATTAGCTAAATCCTTTGGTCTAATTAAAGATTTTAAACTACATTTGTGAGGGTTTAATGTAATCCATTCACCAACATGTGAAATTATTGCTAAATTGCAGGTTGTGAATCTATCTATTTGTTCATTAGCTAATAATTCTACTAAATGGTGAAGTGTAGGATTGTGTCCAACTATCAAGACTTTATTTAAACTTTCATCTAACACTCTTAAATCCTTAATAATGTCTGTTGTGTCGCCAAAATACAGTTTATCTGTATAGGTAGTTTTATCTATTTCAAAATTAAACCCATCTGCGGTTAAGTCAAAAGTTTCTTTTGCTCTTTTGGCAGTTGAGCACAAAACTTTATCTAACATATATCCTTTGTTTTTAACGAACACACAAAGTTTTGCAGCATCTTTTATTCCTCTATCTGCCAGAGGTCTATCATGATCAGATAAATTAACATTATCCCAAGATGATTTAGCATGTCTAAGAACAAATATTTCCTTCATATAAAAATTCATTATAGTATTGATAAGTGGCCTACTGTTCTATAAAATCGCGATTCTATGAGTAAAAAATGTCAAGTAACAGGGAAGATTCCTCAAACAGGAAATAATGTTTCTCATGCAAACAATAGGACAAAAAGAAAGTTCTTTCCGAATTTGCATACACATAAATTTTGGGTCGAATCTGAAAACAGATTTGTAAATCTAAAAGTATCTGCAAAAGGTATGCGAATAATTGATAAAAAAGGCATTAGCAAAGTTCTGAAAGAAATCAGGGCTAGAGGCGAAAAAGTCTAGATATTTCTATTACTTATACCCTACTTCTTGGGCTAGAAATACTGCCTCTTTTTGCAAAGATCCTAATTTACTCACATTAATTGTATGCTCACTGAAGCTTCCCCAATTTTCTATGGACTCATCTATTTTTGCTCCAATGAGAACAGGATATTCTTTATTTGCTGATGCATAAAAATCTTGTGCTTTATTTGAAGACATATACTCTAAAAACAAAACTGCATTTTTTTTATTTTTAGATGTTTTTACAACTCCTGCTCCAGATATATTTACATGAACACCTCTGTCACTTTGATTGGCCCAAAATAAACTCAAGTTGTTATATTCTGGGTCATCTAACAATCTTGCTAGGTAATATGTATTCACAATAGTTACGCCACATTGACCACTGGAAACTGCTTTTAGAGCATTTGTATCATTTGAGAATACTTCAGTTGCTAGATTTGAAACCCAACCAGAAACTACTTCCTTTGATTTATCAAAACCATATACATCGATCATGCTAGCTATTAAAGATCTGTTATAAACTTTTTTAGATGTTCTCAAGCAAAGCTTTCCTTTCCACTTTGGATCAGCAAGATCTTCGTATGTTGAAAAGTCATTATCTTTGAATTGATCAGAAGAGAATACAATTGTTCTTGCCCTCTTTGATAGTCCAAACCATTCATTTTTAGAATCTCTCAAATGAGCTGGTATGTTTTCATTTAAAATCTCTGAATCTATTTTTGCTAAGATATCTCTCTCTGCCGCTTGCCAAAGAACTCCAGCATCTACCGTCATAAAAATATCAGCAGGTGAGTCTTCTCCTTCAATATCAATCCTTTCCATCAGTTCTTGTGCGTTGCCAGATAAAAGATTTACTTTTATTCCTGTCTCTTTTGTGAATTGTTCTACAATTGGTTCAATTAATTGAGGTTGTCTAGATGTGTAAACTGTTAATTCACTAGAATCTTTTGCACACGAAAATATAATAAATAATGACAATAATAATGATATTTTTTTCATTTTTTCCCTCTCAAGAAATTAGATTAAAATTTAGGTGTGCTAATAAATTATAACTTATTATTACCAGCAGCATGATTTATAAAGAAGGTTTTCAAAAACTTAATTTTGTTTACTCCTGAGAGTCCAATATTTCTTAATAAGATTAATAGCAAATTTTGTGATTTAAAGAGCTCAACAAAAAAATCCATTGATCTGAGCATCAATAAATTCATTTTCTTTCTTCGGATTTCATATCTTTTTAAGGTTATATTCTTATTTATTTTTCTCGTCTTGTTATAGCTGTTAATAATCTCTTCACAAAAAACATCAGCATCCGCAAATCCTAAATTTATTCCTTGGCCAGCTAATGGATGAATAGAATGTGCCGCATCTCCTATAAGGACAGTAGAGCTTGAAATATAATCTTCAAAATAATGATTCGATAATTTAAAACTAATCAAATCAGAACATATTTTGTATTTTGTATTTAATTTTTTCTCGAAATAATGAATATTTTTAGAAACATAATCTTCTATTGAAGTCTGATTTTTTAATTTACTGTTATTTATTGACCAAACAATTGTATGAGTTGCTCCATGATTGTTTTTAGGGAGTGGCATTGCAGCAAAAATTCCTCTTTCAGAGAATATTTGAAATGCTCTGCCTTCATCTATATTTTCAGAAATAGCTGTAAAAGTTATGGCTGTTTGATTGTAATCGGATCTTTTACTTTTTCGCCCAGTAATTTTTGCTACATTTGAATTACGTCCATCACATCCAGCTACAAAAGTTGTTTTAATAACATCTTTACTTTTAAGTAATACCTCACAAAATCCATCATTAGTATCCTCGTTAATGTTTATGATTTCATTATCAAAAATTATTTTTGAATGCTCGCTTTCTTGCAATGCTTGTAAAAGATCGTCAAAGAATACAACGTATGAAAGATTATCATGATTAATCTCAGAAGCATCAAAAACAATTTTACCAGAGCCCTCTGCATCAAAAACTGATATTTCTTTTATAGCTGCAGATGGAACTTCAATTCCAATATCATCAAGTAACTTTTTAGAAATTGGGTTTAAGGTCAAAGTTCTAATATTACTTTCAGAGCTGAAAACCTGTTGATTTTTCTCGACTACAACACATTTTATATTTAGATTATTTAATCTTGATGAAATATAGTTACCAATAATGCCGCCACCGGAAATAGTTACTATTGCATCCACAGATTTATGACATTAAAGATTCAATTTCATTTGGATCAGATGGAACCTTTTTAGTTAAATTTTCATTTCCATCTTTTGTCACGAGAATATCATCTTCTATTCTTACACCAATACCCTTCCATTTGTCTTCAACATTTGAAGAACTGCTTATGTATATACCTGGTTCAATTGTTGTAATCATTCCAGGCTTAAATTTCATAAATTCATTTCCTTCCATATAATCACCAGCATCATGAACATCAAGACCTAGCCAGTGACCAATTTTATGCATATAAAACTCTTTATAGGCGCCTTCTTTGTGTAACTGGTCTGGATCACCATCTAGGATGCCAATTTCAACCAATCCCTTAGTTATAACTTTTTCTGAGACCTCTTGAGGCATCATAATACTATTACCTTCTTTTACAGTATCGATTGCAGCGTTCATAGCCTTTAAAACTATTTTATAAATTTCTAACTGCTCTTCAGAGAATTTTCCACCTACTGGATAAGTTCTAGTTATATCAGCTGCATACATATTGAATTCACATCCTGCATCAACTAAAAGGAGATCATTCTCCTTCAACTCACAATTATTCTCTACATAATGAAGAACGCATGCATTTTCACCTCCTGCAACAATGGGAGGATAGGCAGGAAATCTCGCTCCTCTTTTAGAAAATTCATGAATATATAAACTTTCAATAAACTGCTCATTGTCTCCATCTTTAACTTGCTTCATAGCTTCAATGTGCGCCTCAGCTGAAATATCACATGCTCGTTTGATAAGATCTATTTCATGATCATCTTTGATTAATCTTATATTTCCGATCAAAGAAGAGGCATCTGTAATATTAATTGACTTACTATGGCGATCTTTTGATGACGCAGCAGTTGTCCATTCTATAACCTTTTGATCAAAGCCTTTCTTTTTACCAATTGAATAAAGAACTTGTTCATTCCCATGCAATATATCAGGCAACATTAAATCAATCTGAGTATTATCAAAGGCTTTATCAAACATATAGTCTTCAACAGCGCCTATCGGTCCTGCTCTGTAGCCGTCCCATATTTCTTTGATCTTATCTTTTGGAGGAACAAATGCTATTGAACTTAATCCTTTATCACTATTGACAATTGCTACTAATGAAGAAGGCTCACAAAAACCAGAGAAATAATAAAAACTACTTTCTTGCCTAAATGGAAATGCAGAATCAGCATTTCTATATTGCAAATCGGCTCCTGGTAGAAGCAATACAGAGTTCTCAGGTAGCAATGCACCCAATTTATCTCTTCTATTTTTATAAATGTTCTTATTCATGCAGATATTTTACTCTTTTATTAATCAAACTTTCCAATTCATTAAACTAGAATTAAACTATTGAGATGTCTAAAGATGCAGGTTTTACATCGAAACACCTTGAAGATAGAGTTGATAAACTATTAAAAAGATTTGAAGAACAAAAAGGTATCATTAATGCATACATCAAAAGAGAAAGAGAATGGAAAAAAGATAAGGTTCTTCATAAAAAAATCGTAACCCAATTAGAAAAAGAAATTAAAAAAGCAAATAATGAGTAAGGTTGAAACAATATCTTTAAGAATTTTTGGTAGAGATCTTACTATTGCCTGTCCTCCTAAAGAAAAGAATAATCTCATCAAAGCTGCAAATTTATTAAATGAGGAGCTAGATGGGATTAATGATAAAAATAATGCTTTAATTATTGCAGGACTAACTCTTGCAAATAAATTATTGTCTGACGGAAAGAAGAAAAATGTCTCCTCTGATTTAAACCTAAAGAAAATGATTACAAAAATAGATAAGGCACTAAAAAATTAATCTTTAACTTATATACTAACTATTCTATACTTATTGAACATTCTGGTTCATTTGCTAATGTGCTTATAAATTTGAACCGATACTATTAATTAGGTGATATTCCACTGTCTTTGTTGAGCAATACCTATAAGGGAAGCCTGATCTGACAAGATATTCACCACCTGAACTTTCGGTTCAGGTAAGGCACATAGCGGTGATTTGGTTTGATAGCCTCTGCATTTTATATGGTGAAAAATAATATAAGAAAATCACTACTCGAGCAGGGGCTTACTCTTTCTGAAAAATTTATATTATCCTCAAATAATAAAATTCAAGAAAAGTTTCTCAAATATTTATCTACACTAGAGTTCAAAAAAATACTTTTATATTCTCCATACAAAAATGAGATTAAATTAAATTTAGTCGTAAAAAAGCTAAATGAAATGCAAAAGGAAATTTTTATGCCAAAGGTTTTTCCTAATAACGAACTAAAATTCAACTTGTTGGAGAGTTGCAATCAGCTAATC
Source organism: uncultured SAR86 cluster bacterium (assembly GCA_902628085.1). Classification (GTDB taxonomy): domain Bacteria; phylum Pseudomonadota; class Gammaproteobacteria; order Magnimaribacterales; family D2472; genus SAR86A. The sequence goes on along the minus strand of CACOLO010000002.1, from coordinate 19,970 downwards.
AAAAATAAATATAATATTTTGGAATCTCAAAGCAATCTTTTTGTCAAAGTTAACATGATTAATGTTTTAGTGGTGCCCTTTTTAGGCGTTGATTCAAATGGAAAGCGTCTTGGATATGGCGGTGGTTACTACGATAGAGCATTAGGGAATATATTAAGTAAAAATGATAAGCCACTTATTATAGGTCTAGGTTATGACCATCAAATCTTAAAAGAGAATTTTGGAGAATCTCATGACTTGAAATATGACAAGGTATTTACTGAAACAAATATACATAACTTCTCATAAACTATAGAATAGCTGGCTCACAATATGATAAAAAAATTTTTTATACTTTTTGTTTCCGTAAATCTGATTGCAGAAAGTATCGTCGTTGATGGAAATTTGGATGAGCCTGAATGGCAGACTGCATTTAAAATCACTGAATTTTACGAATCAGATCCCTATACCCTTAGGAAAACAGATGACGAGACTGAGGCATATATTTTCTCAAATGAAGATGGAATTTATGTTGGTTTTATTAACTATCAAGATGAATCAACAATGCTATCAAATAGAACAATGAGAGACGAAATGTCATCTTTAAGTGAGAAAAATTCAATCAATATTGATTTTGATGGAGACAGGACTAAAGCTTACATAATTGCTGTTGCCTTAGGAGACTCACTCTTTGACGCAATAAAAATTCAATCAGGAGATTTTAAAACCGATTGGGATGGCGACTGGATAGCTAAAACGAAACAATTTAAAACATATTGGACTTCTGAATTCTATCTTCCATGGAATGTTGTTCTTATGAATCAATCAGATGCTAAAAAAAGAAGAATTAATTATTCAGCTCTGAGATATAAGGCATCTGAGCAATCTTGGTATAGCAGCGCAGGAACAATGGCAATGAGAGCTGATTACTTTCAAGAACTTGATAGCCTTGAAATAAATAACTTTACTAGATCGAAATTAAATTTTTTTCCGTATTTTGCCTTTAATAAAAATACTCCTCAAAACTTCCAAGAATCAAATATTGGTGCTGAACTATTTTACAATTCTGGAAAAGGTAGTCAGATAAACTTAACTGTAAATCCTGATTTTGGTCAGGCTGAAAGTGATGACGTCATAGTAAATTTTTCTGCACAGGAAACTTTTTATAAAGAAAAGCGCGCTTTTTTTACAGAAAATCAATCTTTATTTGATATCAGTAATTATGAAAGGTATTCGATTATTAATACAAGGAGAATTGGAGCAGCACCCTCCTATAACTGTTCAGAAGAATTAAATGAAGAAGATTGTATTAATACAAGAAAAAATTACTCTGATATTGATTTTTCAATGAGATTTACTCAAAAAAATGGACAGAATAACTATGGAATATTTTTAGCCAAAGAATCTGACGAAGATTTTTCAAAAGGAAGAGAGTTTATAGCCCTGAGAGGAAAAACAAAAATTAACTCAAAAACACTTGGTTATATGGTGACTAATGTTAAAAATGATTTTTTAGGAACTAAGAGTACAGTAAATGTCTTTGACTACATCAATGTGAGGTCAGAAAAACTTACGACTTATGCAGATATCTTAACTACAAAAAAAGAAGGTGATTCTGGTAAAGGCTTGAGATTACAGTATACCTATAAACCAACAGAATTAACTAGAAACTCTGCAAGTATTTTGTATTTTGATAAAGAAGTTAGATTAAATGACTTTGGCTATCTAAAAAGAAATGATTGGTTTCACTTTGGTATCGGTCAAAATATAAAAAAAGTAGATTTTGATAATAATTCTCCGTTTCAGCAAATAGAAACTAATTATGACTTTAACTATGATGCTGATACTGATGGAAACTCTAATCCAATTGATTTTACTCAAAGAAATAGCATTACATTCACAGACACTTCTAAGTTTAACTATGATTTTCGATTTAATACTTCTGGTAAAAATACAACAATTACTAGGAAAGACCCCTTATACCCTTTTGTAAAAATTAAGAAAAACTTTAGCGTTACTGCAGATTTTGAGGAAAAAAACTTCAAATATTGGACATACGATTGGAGAATCAGTTTTGATAAATCATCAAAATATGATAATTGGGACTCAAATGGCTACCAAAAAAGATTTTTTAAAATTGCTGGGTCTTTGTTTCCAAATGAAAATATTAAAATCCGTTCTGAATTTAGAGTAAAAAAAGAAAAGGAATGGCTAAATTGGATTGATGGAAATCATCTTGCAGCTTATGACTTAAATCAGAGAATTCTTTCTTTAAACTTAAATTGGTTTAAAGGAACTAAGCATGAAATAAGACTTAAAAGTCAATTTATCGCTCTTGAAGCAAAGAATCCTGTATCGCTTGAAACTTATTCAAATGGAGTCTTGTTTGAAAGTGAGAAGTTAGTTAATCCATTTTCAAATGGTATTACTTCTTTTCAAGTGAGGTATAGATACGAAATAGCACCTCTGTCGAACGTATATATAGTCTATACGAAAGGAGGTAACGTCTATGAAGAAGATGACGAAAGATCTTTCTCAGATATTTTCAGAGATCCGTGGAGAAATCCTGAAAATGAAATTTTTTCTGTAAAGGTGCGTTTGAAATTTTAACTATTTTAGGAAATCTAAATAAGCCTTATTATTACTTTCTTCTTTAAAAATAGTTCCACACTTATCTAAGTGCTTAATTAAGATTGACTTGTCTTTTTTATTATCTTCGATTCCAATTAAAATATTTCCATAAGCAGATCCTATATTCCTATAATGAAATAAGGATATGTTCCATTTGGTTCCAAATTTTTCCAGAAAATTTACTAATGCGCCAGGTTTCTCAGGGAATTCGCCATTGAAGATTCTTTCTTTAATATCAGCAGAGACACCTGAAGTAACTCTTCCACCTACCATATGTCGTAAATGATCATTTGAAATATTATTGTTTGTATAATCATTAAACTTATACTTTAATTTTTTCAATTTCTGTTTTAGTTTGCTAAAACTTTCCTCGGATTTTGTTCTGATACCAACCAAAACAAATGCATCTTTGTTGTCAGATTTTCTGTAGTTAAATTCTGTTACAGATAATTTTCCAAAAACTTTCGCAATTTTTAAAAAACTACCTGGTTCTTCTGGAATTTTTATGCTCAGAATCTTTTCGCGATTTTCTCCAATCTCAGATCTTTCAACAATAAACCCAAGCTTTTGAAAATTAACATTTGCACCTGAACTTACTGCAAGTAAATTTTTATTTTTCATTCTTCTTGAATAGCTTTTTAAACCCGCCAAAGCAACAGCACCCGATGGTTCAGATAGTACTCTTGTATCTTCAAAAATATCTTTTACTGCTGCACAGACCTCATCAATATTAACTGTCATTACTTCATCAACGCATTCTTTAATAACATCGAGATTATTCTTACCAACTTGAGATACTGCTACCCCATCTGCAAACAATCCAACTTTTTTAAGATAAACTCTTTTATTTTGAATTAAAGCTTCTGTTAAACAAGCTGAATCATCAACTTCTACTCCGATTATCTTAATTTTCTTTTTATTTTGTCTTATCCAAGCTGATATGCCAGCCAAAAGTCCTCCTCCTCCTACTGGAACAAAAACAGCATCATAATCAATCCCATCCTCAAGTATTTCCCTTCCGACAGTACCCTGTCCTGCTATAGTGAAGGGATCATCAAAAGGGTGAACAAAGGTATAATTATGCTTTTTATTAATCTTATCCGCATAAGCAAGTGCATCTCCCAGATTTTCACCATGCATTATTATTTTTGCTCCAAGCCTTTTAACTGCGTTTAATTTGTTTTCTGGAGCAGTTACTGGCATTACAATTACACATTTGATTTTTAACTTTTTACAAGCTAATGCAACGCCTTGTGCATGATTTCCAGCAGATGCAGCAATTATCCCATTTGATTTTTTATCATTGGATAAATTATAAATTTTATTAAAGGCTCCCCTATTCTTGAATGAAAATATAGGTTGAAGATCTTCTCGTTTTAAATAAATATTATTATTTTCTTTTGAGGAAAGATTAATAGCATGAGTGGTAGGAGAATCAATAGCAACATCATAGACTGATGCCTCTTCAATCATTTTTAGATATTTTTTAGAATATCTAAAACTGCCAGTTTTGTTTATTTTTAATCTCAATTTATTTAACAAGTATTTTTTTCTTGTATTATAACTGCATGAGTGCTGCAAAGATAACTGTTGCAAAGAAAGCAATAGACCATATAGAAAAAAAACTTGATCGAAATATGGTTCTTGGTATTGGCACAGGATCAACTGTTAACTTTTTTATTGAAGAGTTAGCAAATTTTAAAAGTCTTTTTAAAGGTGCTGTTTCAAGTTCTGAAGCATCAACAAAGTTGCTTCAAGATATAGGTATTGAAGTTTTTAACTTAAATGATGTTAATGAGGTTTCATATTACATTGATGGGGCTGACGAAGTATCTCCAAAGAATTTTCTGATAAAAGGTGGTGGAGGCGCTCACACCAGAGAAAAGATTGTTGCAGCTGCATCAAAAAGTTTCATATGCATTGTTGATAGTTCTAAATTAGTCGATCAGCTTGGTTTATTTCCCCTACCGATTGAAGTTATACCAGAAAGTAGAAGCATGGTTGCAAGAAAAATTATTGAGTTAGGTGGTTTGCCGGAATATAGATCTGGATTTATTACTGATCAAGGGAATCAAATCATTGATGTAAAAAATTTAATTATAAAAGATCCTAAAGATCTTGAGTCTTATTTGAACAATATACCTGGAGTGGTTGAAAACGGAATATTTTCTTTTAATAAACCAGATTTGGTATTAACAGAAATTTAGGCTACAGAAGATTCTCGATATCAGAAATTAATTCTACAGAATCAGGTTTAACAGATGAACCATATGTTGATACAACAGACCCATCTCTAGAAATAAGGTATTTGTTGAAATTCCATTTTGGAGAAACGCCAGTCTCATTAAACAATTTTTTATATAAAGGGCTAGCTTTTTTTCCCCTTACCTTTGAAGTTGCAAACATAGGGAAATTTACACCGTATTCAGTTGAGCAAAATTCAGCAACATCTTCTTCACTAGAATATTCTTGCATAAAGTCCCTTGACGGAACTCCTAAAATTACAAAATCATTCTCTCTGTATTTTTCATATAATTTTTGTAAAGAAGCATACTGATATGTGTAGCCACACCTACTTGCAACATTCACAACCAAAATAACATTATTTTCATACTCACATAGATTAAGTGTTTCACTTGAATCTAGAATTCGCATGTCAGTATCAAGAAGATCATTGCATGCAAATGCGTTAAATGAAAAAAATAAACTTACAATTACAAAAAACTTTTTCATAAGAAACAGTAGTTTAACTTATTGGCGTGATTGCAGAAAGAGAAGATATAAACAGAGTTATTAGAAAAATTAGCTCAATGTTATCTTTGAATTTGTTTAACATAAAATTACCTGCTCATTTAAAGAGATGGAGGGCAAAGCCCTCCATAATTCCAGAGTGTCAGCAAAAATTAATAGGGGAGAGGAGTGCTGACATATATTATTATATGTATTTATAATTAATTATCAATATTATTTATAAAATAAATTAGGTTTTTTTTATGTATAATGGATTTTTTACATAAATTTAAGGAGAAATGCTTTGAAAGGTACTGTTTTATATGATGTTAAGGACAATGTTGCTGTATTAACTGTAGATAATCCACCCGTAAACCCTTTAAGTGACGGTGTTAGAACTGGATTGTACGAATGTGTCACAAAAGCTGAAGAAGATGATTCTATAAAAGGTATTGTAGTTACTGGGAATGGAAGAGCTTTCATAGCTGGGGCTGATATATCAGAATTTGGTGGTAATGTTGAGGGAATAAGCCTTAACGAGGTGTTTAAAAAGTTAGAACATTGCTCTAAGCCCGTTGTTGCTGCAATTAATGGAATTGCGCTGGGTGGCGGTCTTGAAACTGCTCTCTGTTGTAACTATAGAATAGCTGCAAGTACAGCTTTTGTAGGCCTTCCAGAGGTAAATTTGGGTTTATTGCCTGGTGGTGGCGGTACTCAAAGACTTCCAAGACTAGCTGGACCTAGTGAAGCGCTCAAAATGATGCTTACCGGCGGACATATACCTGCAAAAAAAGCATTAGATATGGGAATAGTAGATAGTATTAGTGAAAATGTAGTTGAAGATTCAATAAAATTTGCTATCGAAAAAGCTGAAAGTTCTGAGCAACACCCTAAAGTAAGAGATCTTAATGAAAAAATGATTGAAGCTAGAGGTAATGACAAAATTCTTTTGGAAGCTCAAGCAATGGCAGCTAAAGGAAGAAAAGGTCAATTTGCACCGGGTCAGATTATAAAGTGTGTAGAAGCTGCAATAAATCTAGATGACTTTGACGAAGGTTTAAAAAAAGAAGGAGAACTATTTTTAGAATGTCTATTACATCCTCAACGTGAGGCTATGATTCATATATTTTTTGGAGAAAGAGCCGCTTCAAAGATTTCAGATGTTCCAAAAGATACTCCAATCAAAGAAATCAAGAAAGCAGGAATCATTGGATCAGGCACAATGGGTGGTGGTATTGCAATGTGTTTTGCAAATGCTGGTATTCCTGTCCATATCATTGATCAAGATGAAGAGAACTTAAAAAGAGGTGTTTCTGTTATAGAAAAAAATTATGATTTCATGGTCGGAAAAGGGAGACTAACTTCTGAACAGAAAGATGCAGTATTTGGTCTAGTTACCTCTAGTTTAGAATATGAAGATATTTCAGATTGTGACATTGTCATAGAGGCAGTATATGAAAATCTTGAATTAAAACATGAAATTTTCAAAACATTAGACTCTGTTGTAAAGCCTGAAGCAATATTAGCGAGTAATACTTCAGGACTCGATATAGATTCGATTGCTGCAGTTACCAAAAGACCTGAATTGGTAGTGGGTACTCACTTTTTTAGTCCCGCAAATATCATGCGACTGTTAGAAGTTGTTCGAGGAGAGGTTACGTCTGATGAGACCTTAGCTACTGTAATGGCTGTTGGTAAAAAATTAAAAAAAGCAGCAGTTGTATCATTAAATGCTCCTGGGTTTATTGGCAATAGAATGTTATTTGGATATACAGCGCAAGCTAATATGTTATTGCTAGAAGGCGCCCTTCCCCATCAAATTGATCAAGCTTTAGAATCTTTTGGATTAAATATGGGTCCATTCAGAATGATGGACCTTGTTGGACTTGATCTTGGATGGAGAGCCAGAAAACTTAGTGGCAAGGAATCTCCTCTTCATGCAAAAATTGGTGATGAGCTTTGTGAACAAAATAGATACGGTCAAAAAAATGGTGCTGGATATTACAATTATACTGAAGGATCACGAGCACCAAATGCAGCTCCAGAGAATGAGGAATTGTATGAAAGAATTTCACAAGAAAATGGATTTACAAGAAGAGAAATTTCTGATGAGGAGATTGTTGATAGATGTATCCTTGCGCTCATTAATGAAGGTGCAGATATACTCTCGGAAGGTGTTGCTCAAAGAGCAGTTGACATAGATGTTGTATACATTAATGGTTACGGATTCCCGATATGGAGGGGTGGACCAATGCATCACGCAAATGCAATGGGGCTTGATGTGGTTGTAGAAAAACTAAATAAGTATAAAGAATTAACTGGTAATGATGTTTACGAACCAAGCGAGTTATTAGTAAGTCTTGCAGAAAACAACCTTAAAATGGGTGATGCCCCCGCTAAAGAAGATAGAAAGGAAAAACTAGGTTTTGAGATGTCCTCTGTGGCAAATAATTTTTAATTAATTAAAAATCTTTAAGCCTTAATCAGGACATATGTCCCTTCTTGTACTCTATCGAATAAATCAATAACATCATTATTAAACATTCTGATGCATCCATGAGAGGCTTTTTGACCAATCAAACCCTCTTCATGAGTGCCATGGATGTATATATATCTATTATATGAATCTATGCCCTCACCTTTATTTCGTCCGAATTCTAGGCCATCTAGCCATAATATTCTGCTTGTTACATGATCATCCTCTGTATCTATAACATCTTTTATTATCTTGGCTGATTTATTTGTATCAGCTCTTGCAACAAAAATAGTATTTTCTATTGCATCATGACCAATTTTTGTTCTTATTTCATGCATTCCTAATGGTGTTTTAAAAGAGTTCTGAATACTTCCTTCACCATATTTAGATGACGAAATTGGATAGCTTTTTAAGATTTTTTTATTTTTGACCAAATAAAGTCTTTGTTCTGATATATCAATAACAATTTCGGTTTCAAGTTCACTTTTAAAGCTCCTTGCTGAAGCCTTATTTAAGTACTTTGTATTAGATTCAATTATCCATCTATTCGTCGTAATATCAGGATTTATCATGCTCTGGGAGGCATTCAAGATCTCAGGAAATAACAAAAATGTTGATAAAAACATTAATTTTTTAATTTTTTCCATAAAGCTCTAGCAATAAATAATAGAATTATTATAAATGAAAAGAAATAATTAAACATGTATCCAAATTTGTTGAAAATTGATGCATTTTCAACTAATTTCACTTTTGACTCTAATATGTTTGATACATTTTGATTCAAAATATCAACAATTGTTCCTTTATTATCAATAATGGCAGAGAATCCATTGTTTGTTGCTCTTATGATCCATCTATTATTTTCAATAGCTCTTACTCTAGTTATACTTAAATGATGGTATGGACCAATAGAAGACCCAAACCAAGTATCATTTGATATATTTATCATTAAAAGAGAATTTTTGTTCATTTTTCTTATTGTTTCTGGAAAAGCTACATCAAAGCAAATAGGGGTAGCTACATTGACATTATCTAGAACTGTAATATTTTTTTGATCATTTGGGCCAAACGCTACATTTGACATGGGTAAATCAAAAAAGCTTATTAACCCCCTTAATGAGCTGAAAAAAGGAATGTATTCTCCAAAAGGCACTAAATGTTGTTTTTTATATATGTTTTTATTTTCTGGGTTATATATGGTGTTAAATAGCTTTGCATCATTAAAGAACCAAGCTCCTAGAAGTATTTTATTGGCTGAATTAGTTCTATCAATAAATTTACTAAATCTCATATCATTTATTGGATAAGGCAGCTCTGCTTCAGGAATGACAATTAAATTTGTATCTTCTGAAGTATTTTTTATAAGGCTCAATAAATTACTTTCTATGTCTAAATAATAGTTATCTTTATATTTTAAAAATGGATCCGAAGAAGGTTGAATGATTGATACTAAAATATCTCCTTCACTAACAGTATCATTATTTTGTGGTATTAAAGTAAAAAGAACTATAACTAAATTTGCAATTGGAATTTTATTGTTTCTTCCTGAGATTACTAGTGCAGCGGTTAATAAATAAATAACATAAGAAGCAAAGGAAGCACCAAGGTAAGAATAAATATTTTGACCAATAGTATCTAAATATATATTTCCTGGAATCAGCCAAGGCACTCCATTTAGAAGATATTCTCTACTAATCTCACTTATCATAAAAAACGATGCAACAAATAAAATCTTTAATGAATTAGATTCTTGATTTATATATTTCTTTAACAAAATTAATAATAGGAGAGGGCAAGTGAATACTAGTGTTAGAATAATTGTTAATAATATATGAATGAGTGAAGACACCAGAATACTTGTTTCTCCGTAATAGTAAACACTTACTATTATCCAAGACATTCCAAAACCCCAATGTCCTAATCCCCAAGAAAAGACTTGTGCAAATTGATGTTTAGACTGATTGATTATTACGTGAACTAAGTATCCGTAAGACAAAAAAATTAATATTTTTATAGAGAAGGGTGCGAAAGCAAATATTCCAACAAAGCCTGCGATAAATGAATAAAGAATATGCTTTAGTTGCATTATGCTTTTCTTATTTCAAAACTTTTAATTCTTCTATTATCAGTATCTGTTACTTTTATAGTTAAATCTTGAACTTTAAGTTTCTCACCATTTTTTGGGAGCATACCAAATTCAGCGATAAAAAAACCTCCTAGAGTTTCTGCATCAACAGCAAGGGGGTCTATCTCTAATTGAAAAAAGTTGATAAATTCTTCAAGCTCAACTTTTGCGTCTACATAAAATTTATTTTTTGATATTTCTACAATGTCTTCTTCTTCAATATCATGTTCATCTTCGATTTCTCCAACGAGCTCTTCAAGGATATCTTCAATAGTTATTAAACCAGAAATCGAACCATATTCATCTATAACTACAGCCAAGTGTCGTCTATCTTGCTTAAATTCTTCCAGAAGTGAGTCTGCTTTCTTTGATTCAGGCACTACATTGGCCTCTCTTAACATATCGGTAAGCTGGAAATCACTAACGCCTTTAAATAATTTAGGTAGAATATCTTTAGCTAGTAATATTCCTACAACCTCGTCTCTTTCGGAACCCAAAACAGGGTATCTTGAATGTCCTGATTCAATGATTTTTGTTATAACATCTGTTGTATTCTCATCGATCTGTATAGTCACCATATCTACTTTAGGTATCATTATCTCTTTTACAGTTATATCTCCTAATTTAATTGCTTTTGAAGCTATAGATTCAGCTTCTTTATCAATTATCTTCTGGTCAACAGCATCTTTTAAAAAATCTGTTACTTCTGATACAGATTGAGTCTTAATAAAAAATGGATTTCTGAAATATTTTTTTATTTTGTCGAGAATGCTCGACGGAGGCTTTGATTCTTCGCTGTTATATTTTTCGTTCATAAATTTAAATATACGGATTTGTTATTTTTAATTTCGAAAGTAAAGCTATCTCTTTATCTTCCATAGTTTTAGCCATATTATCATTTTCATGATCAAATCCTAATATATGATATATGCCATGGATTAGCATGTGAATGATATGATCATCATATTCTTTGTTCAATTTCGCCGATTCCTCAATGACATACTCATAACTTATTGCTATATCACCTAATTCATTTGTGATCTTCTTAGATATATCTTTATTTGTAAATGAAAGTACATTTGTAGACGCATCTTTATTTCTATATTTTTTGTTTAAATCCTCCATTTCTACATTATCTACAATCTTTAGATTTACAGAACAATCACCAAGATTCTCTTCCTTACGAATTAAGTTAAATGCATTCTCTAACTTTAAAGATAAATCATTATCGATTTTGTGATTCTTGTGGTTAATTATTATAAGGCTCACTTAGTTTTAACCTTTTCCTCAAAGCATTCATATGCATCAATTATTCTTCTCACTAATGGATGGCGAACAACATCGCGAGACAAAAATCTCGTAAAGCCAATACCATCTGTATCTTTAAGTACTTTTACAGCATTTGATAAGCCTGAATCAATATTTTTGGGTAAGTCAATTTGTGTAAGATCGCCGTTAATGACCAAATATGATCCAAATCCCATTCTAGTAAGAACCATTTTCATTTGCTCTTTGGTAGTATTTTGACTCTCATCAACAATAATAAATGAATTATTTAGTGTTCTTCCTCTCATGTAAGCCAAGGGAGCAATTTCAACTATGCCTTTTGCCATAAGCTTCTCAGTCTTTTCTATTCCTAACATTTCATATAAACCGTCATAAAGAGGTCGAAGGTAGGGATCAACTTTTTGTGAGAGATCCCCAGGCAAAAAACCTAGTTTCTCTCCAGCCTCAACAGCGGGCCTAATTAGAATTATTCTATCTACTCTCTCATTTAAAAGAGCATCTATAGCAGCAGCAACTGCTAAGTAAGTTTTTCCAGTACCTGCAGGACCTATACCAAAGTTAACCTCATAATTAAATATATTTTCAATATACTGTCTTTGATTTTTACCCCTTGGAATAATGCTTTTTTTTGGAGTTTTTATTACAGTTTCAATGCTTTTGTCTTTTTGAAATGAGTCTTGAATATATAAATGAAGGGTTTCTTTTGTAATTTCAATACCTTGACCAGCTGCCTCATAAAGTCTCTCTAGTGCATCCGTAGATAGATTTACATCTTTCTGAGAACCCTGGATTTTTAAGTTATTACCATTTTGAAAAATTTTTACATTAAAAGTTTTTTCGACAAATTTTAAATTTTCATTCAGCTCACCAACGAACCTTACCATCACGTTAGCATCCGATGGATTGAGCTCAATTTTTGTTAAGGCAGAATCTTTGGACATTAATTTTGTAAATTACCTCTTAAACAATTTGGAAGAGCCTCATTAATTTGAATATTGACTATTTGTCCTACTAAATCAGTATCATTTGATTGAAAATTAACAACTCTATTACATATGGTTCTTCCTTGTAATTGACCAGGATCTCTTTTTGATTGACCATAAATTAAACAATCTTGATTTGTTCCAACTTTCTTTCTGCTGAAACCAAACGAAAGCTGACTTAATCTTGTTTGTAATATTTTCAATCTTTCTTTTTTCTCTTCATTGGTTACATCATCTTCCATATCTGATGCTGTAGTATTTGGTCTCGGACTATATATGAAACTAAATGATTCATCATATCTTACCTCATTGATTACATTCATAGTGTCTTGAAAATCTTCATTTGTTTCTCCTGGAAAGCCTACAATAAAATCAGAAGAAAAACTCATATCTGGTCTTACAACCCTTATCTTGTCCACAAGGTTCAAATATTTTTCAACGTTATACCTTCTTCTCATCAACTTAAGGATTCTATCAGACCCACTTTGTACAGGAAGATGCACATGACTAACGAGTTCAGGAACTCTATCATAAACTTCAACAAGGTCATCCTTAAATTCATGAGGGTGGCTTGTTGTGAACCTAATTCTATCAATATTTTCAATTTTCGCTGTAAGCTCAATTAACTTTGACAAAGTTGATTTTTCTCCATTTAGGGTACCCTTAAAATTATTAACATTTTGCCCAAGTAGATGTATTTCTCTAGTACCCTTATCTGCCAAAATAGAAACTTCGTTCAGAATATCCTCTATGCTTCTTGATACTTCGTGTCCCCTTGTTTTTGGAACTACGCAAAATGAACAATATTTATTACACCCTTCAATAATAGAAACAAATGCAGAAGGCTCTCCCTTGCCATGAACTGGTAAATGGTTAAATTTCTCAAGTTTAGGGAATGAAATATCAACCTGATTATTATCAGTTCTATTCTTTTCTTTATATAGCTCTGGAAGTTTATGCAAGGTTTGTGGACCAAAAACAATATCAACAGCAGGAGCTCTTTTTATGATGTTTTCACCTTCTTGTGAAGCGACACAACCACCAATGGCAATTTTTAAATCAGGATTCTTGTCTTTGATTTTTCTCCATCTCCCAATTTGATGAAAGACCTTTTCTTGAGCTTTTTCTCTTATTGAACAAGTATTTAGAATTAAAAGGTCTGCTTGATCTTCGGATTCAGCAATTTCAAAATCTTCTTTTTCTTCAAGAAGATCAAACATTTTTGCAGAATCATATTCATTCATCTGACATCCATGGGTTTTTATAAATAGCTTTTTAGTCATTTACCTTATTTTTAATAACTTTAATTCTCAAAATTTAATCCCATATAATAAGTATCATGAAAACAAAAAACGTTTACAAGATAATTTTCATCCAACTTGGTGAAATTTATGAAGTTTTTGCTAAACAAATTTACCAAAGTGATATGTATGGTTTCATTGAGGTGGAAGAGTATATCTTCAATAAAGATAAACAGCTAGTGGTGGATCCGAGTTCAGAAAAACTCAAAAATGAATTTGATCAGGTTCAAAGAAGCTATATACCAATAAATTCTGTGATTAGAATAGACGAAGTAAATGAAACTGGTGAAGCAAAAATAAAAGAAAACAAAGACAAAATAAGCCCTTTCCCATTAAATATTCAACCATCTAGCAAAAAAGACTAAATTAATCAGGCATATATAATTGTTTATAAAACTTTAATTCCTCTACAGACTCTTTAATGTCGCCAAGTGCTCTGTGCGAGCCCTTTTTTTCATACACCTGAGCTTCATTCATCCATCTAACAGCGGTCTCTTTGAAGGATGAGACATCAATATGTCTATAGTTAAAGTATGATTCTAGCCTTGGCATATACTTAGATAAAAATCTTCTATCATGAGAAACAGTATTTCCACACATTGGAGAAGCTTTCTCTCCTACATATTTTGATATAAATTCGAGGGTTTCGATTTCAGCAATCTGTTCTGTGACATCACTTTTTTTTACTTCTTCAATTAAACCAGATGAACCATGATGAGTTAAATTCCATTCATCCATAGATTCCAAAATTTCATTTGATTGAGAAATAACAAGGTTTGGTCCCTCAGCAATGATGTGTAAATCAGAATCGGTTACTAAGGTTGCAATCTCAATGATCTTTTCCTTTTCTGGATCAAGACCCGTCATTTCCAAATCGATCCAAACTAAATTATCTCTAGATTGTAAAGTCTTCATGTCTTTTTATAATCGTCTCTTTAGTGTATTTTGTTCCTATTATGCAAAAAGTTCAAACTGGACAGGTCATTGAGTTTTATTCAAATAGCTGTTTAGTTAAAACAAAATTTGGCAAATTTGATTGTGTGGCTACCAAAAATGTTGTGGTAGGTGACTTCGTAGAAGTTGAAATAATTCAAGACAGCAAAAAACCTCTAGGAAAAATTATAAAAGTTAATCGAAGAGATTCTAAAATATCTAAGAGAATAAAAAATCAGGACAAATTATTTGCAGCAAATATTTCTCATGTAGGAATACTAGTCACTCAAATTCCTAAAACAAGTTCAGAATTCATTGATAAATGGTTGGTTAAAGCGAATGCTTCCAATATCAAACCTTTTTTGATTAATAACAAGGTTGATATGAAACAAGAAAAAAATTATTTAGAAAAATTAGACATTTATAAGAACATAAATATAAAGATCATAGATACTTCTGCAAAATACGATAAAAATATTTCTGAATTAAAAGAATTCTTGACGGATAAATGTGTCCTATTTGTTGGAAACTCAGGCGCTGGTAAATCTACACTTACATCAAAGATTATTGGTAAGAATTTAAAAACAAGCTCACTATCTAATGATCAAGGCGTTCATACAACCTCGGTATCTTCTTTATATGAAATAGATTCAAATATTAAAATTATTGACTCACCTGGTATGCGAGATATTGCAATTGAAAATTATTCTGAAAGAGAGATTATCAATGGATTCGAAGAAATACAAAATGCCTCTAAGTATTGCAAATTTAACAACTGCAACCATATAGATAACGAAGGATGTAACATAGCAAAAAAATTGTTAAATGATGAAATTAATGAAAGTAGATACAATAATTTTATTAAATTTTTAAATATCAAATAATGAACAAAAAAACTCATTTCGGTTTTCAGGAAGTAGATGAAGCTGACAAAAGTAAATTTGTTGGAGATGTGTTTACATCTGTAGCAAAAAATTATGATGTTATGAATGATGCAATGTCATTCGGTATGCATAGGCTGTGGAAAAAAATCTTAGTTGAATTGGCATCTGTAGGCGAAAAAGATGTCATTTTAGATGTGGCAAGTGGCACGGGTGATATTTCTAAATTAATCTCAAAAGAGTACCCGAATACTAAAATTTTTATGAGTGATATAAATTATGAAATGTTAGATGAGGGCAGAAATAGAGCTATTGATGAAAGTTTTGACGATAATTGCTATTTTTGTCAGCTAAGTGGTGAAACTCTACCTTTTAAAGACAACACGTTTGATTTAATTACAGTTGGATTTGGTTTAAGAAATTTCACAAACAAGGAGTATGGATTAAAAGAAATGCGACGATGTCTTAAAAAAAATGGAAAACTTTTGATACTTGAATTTTCAAAACCAATGAATCCAATTTTTTCTAAATTATATGACTGGTATTCATTTAACATTCTACCAAGATTAGGATCAATGCTTGCCAATGACTCTGATAGTTATAAGTATTTAGCAGAATCAATAAGAATGCATCCAGATCAAGAGAGATTAAAACAGATGATGCAATCGGCTGGTTTTAATGAATGCAGATTTCATAACCTGCTAAATGGTGTTGTAGCTATTCATATTGGATATCATGATTAATTTAGATGATGCGCTTTTGAAGCTCCTAAGTGATTTGGAGGAATCTTCTCCCAATTTCAAAAGCTCTCTTGCCGAGGTTTATCCAATAACTTTTACAATTAATATTGAGGGCTTCAAAAAAATTTTTATTTCATTGGATCATCAGGCTCCGAGTATTGGTTTTGAAGAGGAAAACACTTCTCAATTTGAAATTAAAGGATCTATAAAAGATTTTATAAAAACACTTTCGACTAGAAAATTACACAAACAATTAATTACAGGTGATGCTGAGCTTGCTGTAGTTTTCTTTAACGCAGTAATTAAATTAGATGTTGATATATTGTATTTAATCAACAAGAATTTTGGTGATATTCCCGCACTCATGACAAAAGAAGCTTTAAATATAATTTTTAATCATGAAAGAACTCATCAGAATAAAGAAGAAAGGAAAATTAGAAACAGGCTGAGAAAATTGTCTATTAGAATGGATAGGCTTGAGGCAATGAGAGACATATGAACATTATTATTGTTATATATGAATTGTTAAAAATGTTTTTCATAGGCATGCAAAAGGGAATTTTTATAAATCCAAATGGCAAAAAATTATCTTCGTATCTTGAGTCTCTAGGTCCTATTTTTACAAAGTTTGGTCAACTGCTTTCAACCAGAACCGATGTGCTAGACTATGAAACTGCTAAAGAACTCGAGAGCCTTGCTGATAGTTGTAAACCATTTAATGTTTCTCAGCTTAAAAAAATAATCGAAAAAGAGCTCAATGATAAAATTGAAAATATTTTTGAATATTTTGA
This sequence comes from uncultured SAR86 cluster bacterium, assembly GCA_902628085.1. Classification (GTDB taxonomy): domain Bacteria; phylum Pseudomonadota; class Gammaproteobacteria; order Magnimaribacterales; family D2472; genus SAR86A. Next base: position 3,113 of record CACOLO010000002.1, on the reverse strand, counting down.
TGACGAACCCTTGGCAGCCGCCTCTTTAGCACAAGTTCATTCAGCTCGACTTAAGACCGGTCAGGATGTTGTGATTAAAGTTCTCAGACCAAACATTGAAAGGAAAGTCAAAAAAAATCTCAGACTTTTGAAATCAGCAGCAAAAATTTTTTCGTATATTTATAAAGAGAGTTTCAGATTAAAACCAAATGAAGTTGTTAAAGACTATGAATCAACAATTTTAAAAGAATTAGACCTAAAGTTAGAAGCATCAAATACAAACTTAACAAGAAAAAACTTTTTAGATTCAGAAGAGCTTTATATTCCTGAGGTGTATTGGGATCTAACTACATCAAATGTAATGGTGCTTGAAAAGATTGATGGAATACCTTGTACTGATATTAATCAGATTGAATCATATGGAATAGATAAAAAAACTCTAGCTGAAAATGGTGTTATGATCTTTTTAAATCAAGTTTTTCGAGATAATTTTTTTCATGCAGATATGCATCCTGGAAATATTTTTGTTTCAAAAGAAAACCCTGAAAAACCTGGATATATTGCAGTTGATTGTGCCATTACAGGATCACTATCAAATGATGAAAGATATACTCTTGCAAGAATGCTTCAAGCTGTTCTCAAGCAAAACTATAAATCTCTTGCAAATCTATTTATCAATTCTGGCTGGGTAAATGCAAATACAAATAATATTGAGCTTGAGAATACTCTTAGAGCATGCTGCGAACCAATATTTGAAAAACCCCTCTCTGAAATCGAATTTGGAAAATTGCTTTTATATCTATTTCAGAGCACAAGACAATATGGGTTATCACTTCAGACCTCACTTGTTCTTCTTCAAAAAACTTTAATACACATTGAAGGCATGGGTAGACAGATATACCCTGATTTAGATTTTTGGGGAATTGCAGAACCATATTTAGATAACTGGCTAGCAGAACAAGTTAGCCCAATTAAACTTAAAAATTACATAATTGAGAATAAAGAAGACATTTTAATTAAAGCGTCTGAAATCCCTTCGGTAGTATTTGAGGCTATAGATGAAATAAGGAGCTTTTCAAAAAATAAAAATGCTAGCAATCAAAGAATTATCGAACTCGAAAATCAACTTTCAAAACAAAAATACATCAATAGGGCAATTGCAGTTGCTATAATAGTATCTATTACTATTATTTTTATAGTTTCATAGGAGTAAATATGGGCTTTGGTGGTATAAGTATTTGGCAATTATTAATTATTTTAGTTGTTGTTTTGCTAATCTTCGGAAGTGGAAAATTAAAGTCTATCGGATCGGATTTAGGTTCAAGCATAAAAGGCTTTAAAAAAGCTGTTAAAGAAGATACTGAAGAAAAAGAAGAATAAAATTGTTTCAAATAGGCTTCCTTGAAATTCTTATCATTTTTGTGATTGGCCTAATTGTTATTGGGCCGAATAAGCTTCCAGATCTAGTAAAAAAAATTATTAAGCTTTATAAAAAGCTAGAGATTAAATTCAATAACTTTAAAAGTGATTTTGAAGCAGACATTGGAAGTGAAGAGTTAAAAAAAGATGTCTTTAATGAATTAAGGATGGAAGAGCTTGACCAAAATAATCAATCGAAAGATGAGTGAAAATTCTATCTCAAGTCATTTATTAGAACTACGATCTAGATTACTTAAAGTAATTTATCTTTTTATAATATTTTCTATAGCCGGCATGCCATTTGCCACTCAAATTTATTCGTTTGTATCAACTCCTCTTATAGAATTAATGCCAGTTGGTTCATCAATGATAGCAACAGAAGTTGCCTCGCCGTTCATGGCTCCCATTAAGCTAGTTATTTACATTGCCTTAGTTTTCTCAATGCCGTGGCTTTTTTATCAAATCTGGATGTATATGTCACCAGGGCTTTTAGATAATGAGAAAAGTTTTGCTGCTCCGTTAATGATATCAACGGTTATTTTGTTTTTTTCTGGAATTAGTTTTGCTTTTTTTATAGTTTGTCCAATAGTTTTTAAATTTTTTATAGCAATGGCACCAGAGTCTATTCAAATAATGACTGATATTAATCAATATCTCAGTTTTGTATTTAAACTTGTTTTTGCTTTTGGAATTGCTTTTGAGATTCCCATAGCAACTCTGCTCTTAATTAGAAGTGGAATAGCTTCTAAAAAATCTATGCGAAGTGCTAGACCTTATTTGATTGTATTTTTTCTTTTTGTTGGAATGCTTTTAACTCCTCCGGATGTTTTTTCGCAATTATTTCTAGCAATACCAATGTGGTTACTCTTCGAAATAGGCTTGATCATTTCAAAAGATAAAACATAAAGCATTTTTAAACTGCTAATTCTTATTTAAATTGATTAAAGTTTTATAAAAAAACCAAGGTAGGACTATCCAAGGTAACTGAGTTTGAAGCATGATAGTCCTCTCATTGAATTCAAATAAGGTTGGATTAAAGTATGGGCCAAAAGGAGAAAGGGGTGCCCATGATAGTGTCTTACCTTCAGACAACTGATCATGATACAAAAACATTTCTACAAAAATGTTCTGGCTTACGCACCATAACAATAAAACAAAAAATGCACTCCATTTCCATTGTTTAAAAATTAATATATTTTTGTTATGGGTTATCCACATTAACCAAATACCGCCTAAGAGGACAGTGCCAGCATCACCCATTGAATTCATGAGCCAGTTTAAATCTTTTGGTAGCCAAAAATTTAATCCCTCGGATCTTCTGATGTCTACAGCATCCCCATCTAACCAACCGTATGTAAACCATAACTCCCAGCCTAATGCACAAATTACTATGCCAACTATATACAAGGTTGGGATCCAGTCTGGCAGTTTTGTTTTTTTTAAGAAAAGTGTTATTAGGGGTAAAAATACTGCAATGTAGACTATTGTTATTACTCGTATCTCTTCAAAAGACAAAGCCTATAATCCCAGTCTACTAGTCCAATCGTCATCAGATGGTCTCTTGTGACTAGATACCATTTCAACTAATTCTTCTGGCGAATCTGAAATAAGCAATTCTTTTAAATTGGCGGATGATATAAATCCTTCGCTAACAGCTTTATCAAACCACTTTAATAAATGATCATAATAACCATCAGTATTTAATATTCCCACTG
>CACOLO010000001.1:0-277684 GCA_902628085.1 uncultured SAR86 cluster bacterium | reverse complement strand
TTTAATGACTTATTTCCAGCAATAAAAAAATCTGAATCCAATATTGATACTAATTGTTTAGTTACTTGGTCTACAGTTGTTGAAGGATTTCAAAGAACTAGAGAAAAAACACCCTTTTGGACACCAGCTGGATGGACTGCAGAACCAATGTATCAAAAAATAGTCTCTACAAATCCATTCTCTTGGACAAATGATTCAGAATGGCATATTTCTTCTATAAATAAGTCAATCATCAATAAATCGAAAGACTATAATTTTACTGATCAAATTAGTAAAGAACATACAGGTGCTAAAAAATCTATTGGACTTACTAGGATTCAAGATTTTAGTGCTGCTATAAATGTTGATTCGGGATTGGTCGAAACCAAGGGCCCCTTAATCGATAACATAAAAAAAATGAAGTTTTTTAGTGGAGATCTTCACTCATTTGACATGATGCTTTTTTGGGGTACATTAAGGCAAAATGTTAAAGACAGAATCAAAAACTTCCATTAAAACTAAATTATTAATCTTAGCAATTATGTTTACGAATTCTAATCTTTTCTCTTTTGATGAGGGAATTGCAAAATCTGGAAATATCGAAATATATTACAGAGATTATGGTCCTGCAGATGGAGAGCCAATTCTTTTGGTTCAAGGAATTGGAGGCCAGCTAATAAATTGGCCACAACACTTAATAGAATTTTTAATAGAAAATAATTTTAGGCCAATTGTTTATGACAATAGGGATACTGGACTATCATCAAGAATTCAAAACGATTCATTTAACAAAGATAATGTTAATAAAACGATAATTAGGAACTACATCAGATATTACTTGAGATTGCCAATAAAATCTGAATACACAATTGATGATATGGCAGATGATGGTGTTTCAGTTTTAGATCAATTAAATATTGAAAATGCTCATATCTTAGGGATATCAATGGGAGGAATGATTGCTCAAATAATGGCTTCCTCTTATCCAGAAAAAACTAAAACGTTTACCCTAATAGCCTCGACTGCTTCAACTCCATCTCCGTTTAATGGACCAAGCAAAGATGTAAGAAGATTATTTATTGAAAGGACAAAGAATGTAGACGCAACGATTGACGATAGGGTAAATAGAACTAAAAAGTTGTTTAAATTAATTGGTTACCAAGGAATTGATCTAGATACTCAAGAATTTTCCGATAATGTTAAATTATCAATAGAGAGAGGCGGTGTTGACGATACAGGATTTGGAAGACAGCTCACAGCAGTTTTGGGCTCAAAAAATAGAATTGAAAAAGTTAGATCTATATCAGCACCTACTTTAATTATCCATGGAAAAGAGGATCCTCTAATTGGTGTAAAAAATGCTTACAGATCAAATAAATTAATTAAGGGTAGTAAATTAATAATAATTGATAATATGCGTCACCTTATTGAGCCACCAGTATTTGATCAATTTAAAAGCGATCTCTTGGCACACCTAAAATAAATAAATGCTCACAAGAAGCTTCAAAATTAATTACTCTATTGGATCAATACCTAATGGTATTAAAACTGACACCTTTACCTTTTTTCTTTTATTTTTTTATAGCAACATCATTGGTCTTAATCCTGGATTGGCTGGTACTGCAATCTTTATAGCTTTGTGCGTAGATGCAGTTACTGATCCTTTAATGGGAACTATTTCAGATAGAACAAATACTGCAATAGGAAGAAGACATCCATTCATGTTTATATCATTTATTCCCATGTCTCTTGGATACATTTTATTATTTGCTCCTCGTCAAGACTGGGATATGTCTCAAAATGATCTTTTTGTATGGATGACAATTTTTACTATCATCACACGAATAGGCATGACTTTATTCGATATCCCTCATAGAGCTTTTGGTGGTGAGGTAACAAAAAATTATGAGGATAGAACACTGTTGATGTCATGGAGAGAAATGGTTGCTTGGATAGCAGGTCTAAGTAATGCGTTCTTAGGATATGGAGTTTTCTTTGCATCTACTTCAGAATATCCACAAGGTCAATTGAATCCTGATGCTTGGTTTCCGTTTGCAATTACAGGAGCAATTATAATGATCATCACAGTTCTCTATTGTTCATACACAACAAAAGATAAAGCAAAAAATCTTTCAAAATGGTCCGGCTCAGTTTCATTAGGTTCAATCTTAAAGGAATTAAAAATAGCACTTGGTAATAAATCCTTTATGATATTTTTCTTCGGAAATTTGTGCTTATCATTAGCATGGGGACTTGCTAATACGTTAACCCTATTTGTTAACACATATTTTTGGGATTTTGAGGCGACTCAAATAAAGTATTTTTTACCTGTATATTTTGTAGCAACTATATTTGCTTTCTTACTAACACCTAAAATGGTGAAATTATTTGATAAAAAATATATTGTTTTAATCTGTATTGGCATGGTCGGATTATTATCTCCTGCTGCATTTATTTTTTATAATCTTGGTTTAACACCAGAAAAAGGTAGTTACGAACTTGTTTTCTTTATCAGCACTTTTTTAGTAGTTTTGATCACATTTAATATTATGGGAATAATGGTGCGTGATTCAATGGTAGGAGATATTGCTGATGAGGTTGAACTCCAAAGCGGAAGGAGACAAGAAGGAATATTATTTGCTGCTGTTGGATTCATGCAAAAACTAAATGCTGGATTGGGAACTTTTTTTGCTGGCCAAGTTTTAAACTTTATTAATTTTGATCGCTTAAATCATACAGCTGAGCAAGCATACACACTTGCATTTGTTCAAGGCCCTGTAACTACCTTGTTAATGATACTACCTATTATAATATTTTCTTTTTACTCATTGTCAGCTAAAAAGCATCGACAAATCTTGAGAGAGATTGGATAGGTTCTATATCAGCTTATCAAAACACTTAGTAATTCTTTTCCAAAGCTTGTCAATATCATCATTTGAATCATGCATTGAATAATTTTCAATAAAAGTTCTAAGAACAGAATCAACATCATTTATTTTTAATTCAGAACTTTTATTAAATTTATTGCTTAAAAGTTCTAATTGAACTTGATTTTTAATCTTTTGATCTTTCTTTAATGAATCTATTTCAGCAAGAACCTCAAGTTTTACACATTGGTATAAGAGCATATTTTTATCAGTTTTTTTATTTTGAAAAGATTGATTAATTTCCTTACTAAAAATATTTGGAGCCTTATCTATATCAGCTTGTTTATTTAAGACATCAAATATATTTTTATAAGCATCAATTTTTTCCCCTTTAATCTTTATAAATTGGTCTTCTTTGGCTTTTCTGATACTTTTAGAAAGGGTCTTATATTCTTCAGATTTTTTCGTAAGTTCAAAGGTTGGCAATTCTTTAATAATAGTATTAATATCAATGTCACCTTTCAATAGTTCGTCATTAAGATTTTTAAGTTTAAGTTTTTCTTCTTCAATTTTTTTATTTTTTTCTATAAATAATTTATCTGCACATGCATTAAATTTATTCCATAGTTTTTGTTCATATTTTTTACCAGCAGGTCCAATATTAGACCATTCATTCTTAATTTTTTTAAATTGTTGAATTGCAACGTCATTATTTTCGTTATCTATTTCATCAACTTTTTTAATAAGATCTTCTTTTAATTTTTTATTTTGACCTTCTTGAGTTTTTATCTCGTTAATAATAGGCTGTCTTGAATCAAAAAATTGTTTTTTTAGTTTATCAAGATCACTGTCCAAAACTGGAGCAAATTTTTGCCAATCATCATAAGTAGATCTCAAAAACTTTGAAAGAGAAATAATCGTTGGCCATTTTTTTTGATGTTCTTCAACAAAATTATTTATTTTAAAAATTATATTTTTTCTGTTTTCTGCATTATTAATTTTAATTTGTTTAATTTCTTCAAAATAATCTTTGCATGATTCCCAAGCTTTATTTGATAAATCATTAAATTTATTCCATTGGTTTTTTGAAGCAGACTTGCCAGATATATCTAATAATTGCCATTGTCTTTGGAGATTATGAATTGCATGAGCATGTTTCTTAGGCTCTTTAATTGGATTAGAAACTAATTTATTTACTTCATCAATTAAGTTATCTCTTTTTGGATTTGTTGCAAATGAAGACATCTCATCAAAATATCTTGACTCATTTAATACGTAGTTGATTTTATGTCTAAGTTTATTTGAAACTTTATTTAGGCTTTTTGAGGCTTTTAAAACTTCTCTAAGAACTTTTTGACCATTTCTTATAGATCCATTAGAAAAAAGCTGTTCAGCTTTTTCTAATTCACGAAATAAATCTTTACTAGTTTCCACAATAATCACTTATGAAGTTTATAATTATACATAATGAAAAAACGAATTCTAACCGGAATAACTACAACTGGCACTCCACATATTGGTAATTATATAGGAGCTATTAGACCAGCTCTTGAAATGGCAAATGATTCAAGCGAGTCCTTTTTCTTTCTTGCAGATTATCATTCTATTATTAAAAATAATAATTCAGGCGATATTAAAAATTCCGTTAAAAATATAGCTTTGGCTTGGCTTGCTTGTGGACTAAATCCTAATAAAACTATTTTTTATAAACAGTCGGATGTACCTGAGATACTTGAATTAACTTGGATTCTTAATTGTGTAACCGCAAAAGGGCTCATGAATAGGGCTCATGCATATAAAGCAGCAATTTCACTAAACAAAGAAGATCCTGATAAAGGAATTAATATGGGACTTTTTTCATATCCAGTATTAATGTCTGCTGATATTTTAATGTTTGATTCAACACATGTTCCAGTTGGATCAGATCAAATTCAACACTTAGAAATGACCAGAGATATTGCTCAAAGATTTAATCATTTATATAAACCTATATTAACTATTCCTGAACCTATGATTCAAGACAGTGAAAATACTGTACCTGGCATTGATGGAAGGAAAATGAGTAAATCATATAATAATGTCATTCCTCTATTAGGAAATGAGAAAGAGTTACGCCAGTCAGTAATGAAAATAATTACAAATTCATTAGAACCTGGTGAACCAAAAGATATTAACGATTGCACTGTTTTTGCATTATATGAATATTTTGCTTCAGAAAGTCAAATTGATGACTTAAAAAAATCCTATAAAGATGGCATTAGCTGGGGTGATGCTAAGGAAATATTGTTTAAATTAATCAATGAAGAACTGAATCCAATAAGATCTAAATTTGAAGAGCTTAAAAATAATAATGATTATTTAAATGACGTATTACACGAGGGAGCTAAAAAAGCACGTTTGCTTGCTCAAGAAAAAATCCTAGCAATTAAAGAAATTATTGGCATATCAAAAATTAATTAATGTCTATTTCAGGCTCTTCATGGTTAAAATTTGGCCTGTTTACAGTAGGCCTTGGTCAGTCATTTGTTTTTGTTCTAGTTCCACCTCTTGCAAGAGATTTGGGCTTAAGTGAAATACAAACTTCTTCAATTTTCGCAATATCAGCATTGGCATGGGCATCAACAAGCGCATTCTGGGGAAGAACAAGTGATAAATATGGAAGAAGAAATATAGCAATTCTTGGGCTTGTAGGATATTCAATATCTTTAATTGCATTAATTACACCTCTTTTTTTGGCACAGAAAAATTTACTTAATGTTACTTTACTGTTTCCAGCTCTTGTATTGGGAAGACTGATAAATGGTCTTGTTGGATCAGCCACAAGACCTGCATCTTTTGCATATATTGCTGATATAACCTCAAAAGATAATCGAACAGTCAAATTTGCAAGATTAGAGTCAAGCTTTTTGCTTGGAACTGTAGCGGGGCCATTGGTAGGCGGTTTTCTATTTTTAATAAGTAACGAAACACCTTTTTATGTTTTTTCTATGCTTGCATTCATTGCTGCGATAGGAATTTATAGAAAATTAGATTCAGTAACTAAAAAAAAGAACACTGTTAAAAAACTTAATAAAATTAATTGGTACTCCTCGACAATTTGGCCCTTTCTTGCATTTGCTGCCGTTTTAAGTCTATGTCAAGCATCCTTACTTCAATCTATTGGATTTTATATCACCGATTTGTACAGTGATTTTGATAATTTACCAACATTAATAAGTATGACTTTCGCTCTTTTATCTATTTCAACAATTGTAAGTCAATATATATTCACAGATGCATTCCCGATGAATAATTTTAATCTTTTATTATTTGGAACATTACTTTTAATATTTTCATATTTCACAATGGCGTTTTATCAAACAATTTCAGTATATTATTTATCTATTATCGTTCTTGGTTTTGGATTTGGTATGACTAGACCCGCATTAGCATCTTCGTTATCCCTCGCTCAATCGCCTGAAAATCAAGGATCTGCTGCAGGATACTTAGGATCTGTTATACCGATTGGCCATATGACAACTCCTTTCATAGCAATGCCAATTTATTCAATCAATCCTGCATACTTGTATTATTTTAGTTCAGTCTTATGTATAACTTTAATAATATTTATAATAAGTCAACCTATACTTAAAAAATCAGTATCTTTATGAAAAAAACTCTTCTTATTGTTAACTTAGGTACCCCAGACAAGCCGAATTACTTTAGTGTTTTCAAATACCTAAGACAGTTTTTAATGGATGGTCGTGTAATAAACGTAAATCCAATTATTAGATTTTTTTTGGTAAGTTTAATAATAGTACCTTTTAGATCTTTTTCATCATCAAAGATCTATCGACAAGTTTGGGATAAAGAAACAGGATCACCGCTTCTATATAATACCAAAAAATTAGCTGAAAAATTGAACTCAAAACTTCCAGATTATGATGTTGAGTTTGCCATGCGATATCAAAATCCATCTCTTGAAAAAGTTATAAATAAGATTCTATTAAAAAATCCTGACGAAATTATTATATTACCTCTATTTCCTCACTATGCAGCAGCAACAACAGGCTCGGTATATGAGGAGGTTTCAAGGATAATTTCAAAAAAATGGGTTGTTCCAAAAATAAAATTTATAAACCAGTTTTATGACAATGAAAAATTTATAAATGCTTGGATTGAAAAAGCTAATAAATTCGATATGAATGCATATGACAAAATTATTTTTAGTTATCACGGTATTCCGAATAGCCATGTAGATAATGTTTATGAAAATTCTGTGTGTAGTGACCATGATTGTGAAATTAAGATTACTGAAAATAATAAATTTTGTTACAAAGCCACAACTTATGAAACAACTAAGATTTTAGCTAGTAAACTTGATATAAAAGATGATAATTACATAGTTACATTTCAATCAAGATTGACTAATAAATGGTTAACTCCATTTACTGATGAAGTTCTTGAATCTTTAGCTAAAGAAGGAAAGAAAAATATTTTAATTTTCTCACCAGCTTTTACTGCTGATTGTTTAGAAACAATCATTGAATTAGGTGATGAATACAAAGAACTATTTATAGAAGCTGGAGGAGATAATCTTGATTATGTAGAGTCATTAAATTATTCAGATACTTGGGCAGATGCTATTATAGATATTATTAAATAGGCAAATTAATTATGTTTACAAAAGATTTATTAAAAAATAAAAGAATTTTGATTACTGGAGGAGGAACTGGTCTTGGTAAAGAAATGGCTTCTCACTTTGCAGAGTATGGAGCGGATATTTATATATGTGGTAGAAGAGATAATGTACTTCAAGATACTGCAGAAGAAATAAAAGAAAAATTTAAAGTAAATGTGCACACACAAACTCTTGATATTAGAGCATCTAAAGATGTAGATGATTATGTTCAAAACATATTTGATGAGGGTCCTCTTGATGGACTTGTAAATAATGCTGCAGGAAATTTTATATCACCTACTAAAGATTTATCTCATAAAGGTTTTGATGCAATCGCTAACATTGTTTTTCATGGTACTTTTTATATGACTCATTCGGTTGGCAAAAGATGGATAGAGCAGGGTGTTAAAGGTTCGATTATCAATATTCTTACAACATGGATATGGACTGGTTCACCGTATGTTGTTCCTTCAGCTATGTCAAAATCAGGAATCCATGCAATGACACAGTCATTGGCAGCAGAGTGGGGAAAATATGGAATTAAAATTAATGGTATTGCACCAGGACCATTTCCTACAAAAGGAGCTTGGGATAGATTAATGCCTGGTGGCGGAGATCAAAAAAGTTATACATCAACAGTTCCGCTTGGCAGAGTTGGTGAAATGTCAGAATTACAAAATCTAGCTACATTTTTAATGTCAGATGGTTGTGATTACCTCACTGGTCAAACTATAGGTCTTGATGGTGGTCAATATTTAACTGGTGGTGGGACTTTTTCACAGCTTGATGCGTTATCTGATGATGACTGGAATAATATGAGAGAATTAATTAGGTCTGCAAATAACAAAGACAAAGCAGACAGGAGTTAGAGTGAGTTTATGAATACATATGAAGAGATGAACAATGTTCTAAAAGATCAAAAGGAGTTTTTTATTAAAAATGGCGCTCCATCCATAGATCTTAGAATTGATAGACTGCAGAGGCTTAAAAGTTTGATTATGGATAATAGATATGACTTTGTTGATGCTTTGAATACTGATTTTGGTAACAGATCTAAAAACGCCTCTATGTTATCTGATGTATATGGAATAATGCCTGCAATCAATTTAGCCATAAAAAATGTAAAAAAATGGAACAAGATTGAAAAGAAATCGTCAAATTTCCCTTTTGGATTATTGGGTGCAAAGTCATATATTAAATATGAACCTCTTGGAACAGTTGGCATGATTTCTCCTTGGAATTTTCCAGTGAACCTAGCATTTGTTCCACTTGTTTCTATTTTTGCAGCAGGTAATCAGGTTATGCATAAACCTAGTGAGCATACGCCTATTACCTCATCTCTCTTAAAAGATTTATGTGATAAAGCGTATGATCAGAACGAATTTGCAACATTTTTAGGTGGGCCTGATGTTGGTGAGGCATTCACTAAACTGAATTTTGATCATCTTTTATATACAGGAGGTGGATCAGTAGCTAAGCATGTTATGAGCGCAGCTTCGGAAAATTTGGTTCCATGTACACTTGAATTAGGTGGTAAGTCACCTGTTGTTGTTGGTAAATCTGCTGACTTGAAAACAACAGCTAAAAGAATAATGTTTGGTAAAACACTTAATGCTGGTCAAATTTGTCTAGCACCAGATTATGTTGTTGTTCATAAAGATCAAAAAGATGATTTTATTAATGAAACTAAAAATGCTGTATCTGACTATTTCCCAGATTTAAAAGATAATGATGATTACACCTCTATAATTAATCAAAATCATTATGACAGACTTCAGGACTTACTTAACGATGCTGTTGAAAAGGGTGCAACTATTGATGAAATTAATCCTGCAAATGAGGATTTTAGTCAACAAGAATATTTCAAAATTCCACCAACAATTGTTTCAAATACCACTGATGACATGAAAATCATGCAGGAGGAAATATTTGGACCACTTTTACCAGTAGTTGAGTATGACGAGATAGATGAGGCTACTAAGTTAATTAACTCTAAAGATAGACCACTTGGATTATATTATTTTGGCAATGATCAATCAGAGCAAGATAACATTCTTAATAAAACCTCATCTGGTGGTGTAACTGTCAATAATGTAATAAGTCATCTTCAACAAAATGATCTCTCTTTTGGTGGTGTTGGACCATCTGGTATGGGTAGATATAAATCATTTGAGGGATTCAAAAATTTCTCTAATCCAAGGGCTTACTATAAAGATGTAAGCTTCAAGCTAGATAAATTTTTTGATGCTGTAAGGCCACCTTATAAAGAAAATATTGAGAAAGTTTTAAAGCAATTAATGAAATAGGATTGTGTCCTCAATTTCTTTTAACTTAGGGTATAGATATTTAAGATCTAAAAAAGGTGGAATATTCTCTTTTACCACCATCCTAGCAATATTGGGGCTATCCATAGGTGTTGCAAGCCTAATAATAGTTACCTCTGTCATGAACGGCTTTCAAAAAGAACTTGAAAATAGAATTTTAGGTGTAATTCCCCATGCAATTATTTACAACGATGATTCTGTTGAAAATTATGAAGAACTAATTGAGAAAATAAATGCAAATAATGATGTTTATGAATCATCTCCATATATTGAAATTCAAGCTCTGATATCATCGTCAAGTGAAAATCAGCCAGTCAGTTTAATAGGCATTGAACCTGATAAAGAAAAAGAACTCTCTATATTGCCACAATATATGATCATTGGAGATTTTGAAAATCTTAATAATAAAAATAGTGTAATTATTGGTTCATCGTTAGCCGCAAATCTTGGAGCATATGTTGGAGATAATATAGTTATTACAACGCCTGACATAAAATCAACTATTATTGGCTCGTATCCTTCGTCAGTAACGCTTGAAATTGTTGGTATTTATGAACTAAGAACAGAAATCGATCAATACCTTGTATTAACTTCTCACAAAACTGCACAAAAATTAAAAAAATTTAGTACTGATCAAACTGAATCTATAAGGATTAAAACTACAGATCTTTTTAAAGCAGATCTAATTGGTTCAAATATTGCTCTTGAACTTGGTAATTCTTTCTATATATCATCGTGGAAAGACACACATGGAACATTATTTGAGGCAATTAAATTTGAAAAACTACTAATTAGCCTGATGTTATTTCTAATTGTGGCTGTTGCATCAATTTTAGTTTTATCAACGATCGTAATGACTGTTAAATCAAAAGAAAGAGAAGTTGCGATTCTCAGAACGTTAGGTGCAAGCTCTAATCAGTTGACTTTAATTTTCTTCACTCAAGGTATTTTATTAAGTGTCATAGGTATCTTTATCGGAGTTATGATTGGATACCTGTTTACAATAAACATTAACAATATAATTAACTTATTGGAGGCGATGCTTGGTAGAAATCTTTTAGAGGCATATTTCATAAATTATTTTCCTTATTTTATTGATCATAAACAGATACTTTTTATATGTCTTATTTCTTTAATTTTGAGCATTAGCGCTTCTTTTGTGCCTTCTTTAAGAGCTACTAAGCTAAATCCAGTGGAAATTCTCCGTCATGAGTAAACTTGAATGTATAGATTTATCAAAATCATTCTCAATTTCAGGAGATACTATTGAGGTTATTAATAACATAAATCTTTCAATTACCGAGGGTGATAAAGTTGCAATTACAGGTAAATCAGGGGCTGGTAAATCCACTTTACTTCAAATCTTAGCATCTCTTGACAGCCCAACTTCCGGAAGAGTCTATTTAGATCGCACAGACTTTGCTTCTCTAAGTAATGACGGCCTATCACAGATTAGGTTACATAATTTTGGCTTCGTTTATCAATTTCATCATCTTTTAGATGACTTATCTGTTGAGGAGAACATCTCAATTCCTCTTATCCTCAAAAATGAATTAAATTCTGAATCAAAAATACTTGTTAATAAAATAATGAAAGAATTGGCTATTCATGAAAGAAAAAATCATCTTCCATGGAAATTATCTGGTGGTGAAAAACAAAGAGTAGCAATAGCTAGAGCTATTGTTACAAAACCTAAATTTTTATTTCTTGATGAACCAACTGGTAATTTAGATAGAAAAAATGCATCAATAATCCAATCTTTAATTTTTGAAATGTCTGACAAATACGGTATTGCATTAATTTCTGCAACTCATGATAATGATTTCATAAGTTCTTTTGAAAACATATATGAAATTAGTGGAACAAAATTGAATAAAATCTATGAATGAGTTTATAACAGCAGGCGGGATATTTATGTGGCCATTACTGGCATGCAGCGTTTTAATAATAGCTTTTTCTATTGAAAGATCATGGTTTCTTCAAAAAAGACTTATTTGTCCAGATGGTTTATCTAATCAAATTAAAACATTAATGGATAACGATATGATTGATAAAAGACATGCTGAAGAAATATCAAACCTATCGTCATTAGGTTTTTTATTAATTAATTGCATTAAATATAAAAACTTACCTAGAGAAAATTTAGAATCCAAAATTGAAGAAAAGGCAACAGAAGTTCAATATTCTCTTGAGAGAAACTTAACTATGCTAGGTACAACTGCAACGATAAGCCCGTTAATTGGTTTATTAGGAACGGTGGTTGGAATGATAACAGCATTTACTGGACTTACTGAAACCTCTGGAGCAAATCCTGACTTACTTGCTGCAGGCATTTCTCAAGCCTTAATCACAACAGCATTTGGTTTATTGATTGCTGTACCAGGTCTAGTTCTTCACAAGTATTTTGAACATAAAATTAAATATTTACTTATTAGCTTACAAACCGAAGTATCTGATTTTATCGATATTATCAATAAATGAAATTCTTAAATCAAAAAGATTCAAATTTTTCTATTGAAATAACACCCCTTATTGATATTGTTTTTTTATTAGTTATATTTTTTGTTGTAACCTCAAAAGTTGGGGACTCTCAGTTTCTCAATCTAGATTTACCTAAAACTGAATCATTTCAATACAATACTGTCCAAACGACTAACGAAATAATGATTTATGAGGATGGATCAATATATATTAATGAAAATTATTTTAATATTAATGATTTAAACGATATTGAGGATGCTATTTTTCGATTGGAGAATGCTGATGAATCTCTAATACTGAGCGCCCATAGTAACTCTCTTCATGTTTGGGTTATAACAATAATGGATATTCTTAATAAATATGGATTTAATGAAGTTCAAATAAGAACTATTGAAAAATGAAAGAAGGAAGTTTAAAAAGATTATTAAGGTATACCTTTAGATATAAATGGTCTTTTCTAATAAGTGTAATTGGTTTTATTAGTTTTGCTTTTGCAGATATTGCTGCTGTTGAATGGATTAGAAGAATTATTGGTTACATAAATTCTGAAGAACAAAACTTTAGTTCATTCCTGGCTTTATCATTGATATTAATAGCACTAGCTAGAGGAATTGGTTTCTTTGTAGGAAATTATTTCATGTCAAAAGTTGGTTTTGGGATTGTTCATGACTTAAGAGAAGAATTATTTGAAAAATTGCACGAGTTACCAAAATCATATTTTGATTCCAATCAATCAGGACAATTAATAAATAGAATTACATTTACAACTACACAAGTATCTGGTGCTGCATCCAATGCGGTAAAAACTTTAATAAGAGAAGGGTTTTTACTAATTGGTTTATTTGCATATTTAATGTTCTTAAATTTTAAACTAACACTATTGTTAATTGTTACAGCGCCATTAATTGCGTTAATAGTTTATATCGCCGGTAAGAGGTTAAAAAAGCTGGCTGCTAAAATACAAACAGCAATGGGTGATGTGACTCATATAGCTTCGGAAGCAGTTGACGGGCACGTTGAGATAAAGAGTTTTAATGCACAAGAATATGAGAATTCAAGATTTCTCGAAGCAAATACTTCTAATAAAAATCAAAATCTAAAATTAGAAGCAACAGGGAATTTAGCAACTCCTATAATTCAGGTTTTAGTATCAATATCATTATCAATAGTTGCTTATTTTGCTCTTGGCTCACAACTGGGAATATCTTTAGACGCAGAAACCTTTGTTGCTTTTTTTACGGCTGCAGGCTTAATGGCAAAACCAATAAGGCAATTATCAAATATTAATATTGTTATACAAAAGGGTTTAGCTGCTGCAAATGAAATCTTTGAACAATTAGATCAAAACATAGAAAAAGATAATGGAGATATTGAGACTGAAATTGAAGGAACTATTGAATTTAAAGATGTTAACTTTTCCTACGATACTGGCAATCAAATTCTTTCAAATATTAATTTTTGTATTAACAAAAATGAAACTGTTGCAATTGTAGGTAAATCTGGTTCAGGCAAATCAACAATTGCTAATTTAATTCCAAGATTCTACAACCATACATCAGGTGAAATTCTTATTGATGGTATAAGTGTTTCTAATTTTTCATTAAAACATCTTAGATCTTCTATCTCTATTGTTAATCAATCCCCATCTTTATTTAACGATACAATATCTAAAAATATTGCTTATGGAGATGATGAGGTAAATGTTGATAAATTATTTGAATCAGCAAAACTAGCAGGCTGCATGGAGTTTATTGAAAATCTTCCAGAAGGTTTTGAGTCTGAAATTGGTGATGATGGAGTTTTATTGTCAGGAGGTCAAAGACAAAGATTGGCAATTGCAAGGGCATTTTATAAAGACTCGCCAATAATTATATTAGATGAAGCAACATCAGCTCTAGATACAGAATCTGAGTTAATTGTTCAGGAAGCTTTAGAAAAACTAATTACAAACAGAACTACTATCGTAATTGCTCATAGACTCTCAACAATAGAGAATGCCTCAAATATTATCGTTTTAGACAATGGCATAATTTCTGAATCTGGAACCCATGAGGAGTTAATTAAGAATGAATCAATTTATAGCTCTTTGTATAAAAATAAATTTGAGGACTCAGTAAAGGTTAAATCTTCTTCGACAAGATCAGTTCAATTATTTTTGCCTGAGTATGAAGATGAATCATCAAGAAGTTTTGTTGTAGATAGTTGGTATAACAAAAGTCTATGGTTATATTTGTTATATCCTTTCTCTCTCTTATTTTCATATTTAACATCAAGAAGAAGAAGAAAGTTTTTAAAAAACAAAATTAAATCATTTGAATCAAATCTTCCTGTTATTGTTGTTGGAAATTTAACAATCGGTGGAACTGGTAAAACACCTTTGGTGAAATATATTGCTTCTGAGCTTATTAAAAGAGGATATAAACCAGGTATTGTAAGTAGAGGTTATGGCGGAAACTTTAAAGAAACACTTAAGGTTGAATCTGATACACCAGTCAAACAAACAGGTGATGAGGCACAAATTTTATCCAAATTAAATATCCCTTTTTATATTGATAAAAATAGAGTAAGAGCAGTTGAAACAATATCTAAAAATCATGATTGTGATGTAATTATTTCAGATGATGGTTTGCAACATTACAACATGAAAAGAGATATTGAAATTGCTGTAATTGATGGAAAAAGAAGGTTTGGAAATAGGTTAACTTTTCCAGCAGGACCTTTAAGAGAATCAATTAAGCGCCTGAATACAGTTGATTTTGTTGTAAATAATAGTGGTCCTTCTGAAGAAAATGAGTTCTTAATGAACGTTAGCCCATCTGAATTTGTTCATTTAAAGTCAGGCAAAACATATGGAATTGAAGACTGGCCAATGCATAAACAGATACATGCTGTTGCTGGACTTGGAAATCCAAGTAGATTTTTTGATTTACTTGAAAAATTAGGTTTTGAAATTATACGTCATCCATTTCCAGATCATCATAATTTTGATTCAAGTGATTTATATTATTTAGACCATCTACCTATAGTTATGACTGAAAAAGATGCGTCTAAATGTAAAGAATTTGATAACAACAAAATATGGTATTTAAAAATTGAAGCTGATGTAAATAACAAATTTATAGATCAATTAGAAAATAAACTAAAAACTATTATTTAAAATGTCAGATATTTTTATCTTGATACCATCTAGAATAGGATCAACAAGGTTAGAAAATAAACCTTTGCAGAATATTGAAGGTAAATCATTAATACAACGAGTATTTGAAAATGCTCTATTAATTAATTCAAATGTCCATGTAGCTACAGATTCTAATAAAATTAGAGACAATCTATCAAACGTTACAAATAATATTATCATGACATCATCAGAACATATTTCAGGAACAGACCGTGTCTATGAAGCGTCTACAAAATTGAATCTAAAAGACTCGGATTTAATAATAAATCTTCAAGGTGATGAACCTTTTTTACCTAAAGATGCAGTGATGAAGATGATAAATGATTATAAAAAGAATGATTGTGATGTTATTACTTTATCTAGTAATTTTCATTCAAAAAATGATTTATTGGATGAAAATTGTGTAAAAGTTCAAATTAATGAAGATAGTTATGCAAATGATTTTTATAGAATTTCAGACGGCAATAATTTAAAAAAACACATAGGAATTTATGGTTATTCACTCAAAGTCCTAAGAAAAATTATAAATTTTGATCCATCAGAAAGAGAACTTGATAATAAACTTGAACAACTACGATTTTTAGATAACGGATTAAGTATATACGTTTCATATTATGATAAAAATATTCCTCATGGTATTGACACTCAAGAAGATTTAATTAATGCAAGAAAACATATTAAAGATGCTATTAAAAGAGAATCATAAAATATCAAATTCGTTAAAAATTGATTCCACTGCAAAATTTTATATTGAAGTTAAAAAACATGATGAACTCATAGATCTATATAAATTTATTAATAAAAATGAAATTAAATATTTAGTTTTGGGAGAGGGTACAAATTTAGTACCTCCAGATTTTTTTAATGGAATTGTAATTAAACCTAAATTTAATGAAGTTTTACATGATTCAAATAATAAAATTATTAATGTAGGCGCATCAGTTAATTGGCATAAATTAGTAAATATATGTATTGAAAAAAATATTTATGGTTTTGAAAATTTATCATTGATACCTGGTACTGTTGGAGCAGCACCAATTCAAAATATTGGAGCATACGGGCAAGAAGTATCTAATTTAATAGATGCTATCAATTGTTTTGATATTAAAACGGGTGAATTTAAAACCTTGAGTAATAGTTCGTGCAAATTTAAATATAGAAATTCTATATTCAAAAATAACTCTTTATTAATAATTTCTGTAGATTTTAAAACTGACTGTAAAAAAGAATTTAATATTCAATATAACTCCATTACCAAATATATGAATAAGATTAGCTTTAATAAAAATAACCTATCTCTAGAAACACTTTCAAATTTGATTTGTGATATACGAAATAGAACTTTACCTGATCCAAATATTATTCCAAATGCTGGAAGTTTTTTTAAGAATGCAGAAGTGAAAATATCTGAAATTGATGATTCAGAATTCTCTCTTGATGAACTAATAATTTGGGATATTGGCAATAATAAAGTGAAAGTAGGCTCTGCAAGATTGATCGAATTAGTAAAAGATAGAATACCAAAAAGTAAAAATGTAGAAATATATAAAAATCATGCCCTAGTTTTAGTCACAAATGCAGCTGCGACTCAAGGTGAAGTTCTTGAATATGCAAATGCAATTATTAAGATTGTAAAAAAGGTTTTTAATATTGAACTACAAATTGAACCAACTTTAGTCAAATAATATGTTCTTTTGGTCAGCAATAGCTCATTTAATAGCACTGACAAGTCCTGGTCCTGATACTGCTATAGTTTTAAGACAAGTATCACTTCATGGCAGAAAAGAGGGTTTTAAAGCATCGCTCGGCATAGGTCTTGGTATATATATTCATTGCATTTTAGCTGTAAATGGAATCTCGATAATAATTGTTTCAAATGAACTCTATAAATTTTTAATTAGTTTGGTTGGTGGAATCTATATTATGTATCTTGGTATTAGTATGCTAAAAACTAATATCAATAATCTTTCAAAAGAAAATGTATCTTTTCAAACGAATAAAAATAGTTTTATCGCCGGCCTCGTTACAAATATATTCAATGTAAAAGCTTTCTTGTTTTTTGTATCGTTATTTACAATCCTTATAGATTCAATAAATGATATTCTTTTTTATATTTATCCTTTTTATTTTGCAATCACTTCTTGCTTATGGTTCGCATTTTTAAGTTATATAACAACAATATCAAATAATAAAAATTTTAACGTTTATTCAAATAAATATATTTCGTATTTTATGTCTTTGATATTATGTTTAATATCATTATTAATTCTTATAAGAGCATTTTATGAATATTTCTAGAATAACAGAGAGTCTGAAAGGTCATGATCAGAGATTTCCACCAGTTGAAAAATGGAATCCTGAATTATGTGATGGACATGAATTTTTAGTTGATAGAGAAGGTAACTGGTTTTATGACGGTTCTGCTATAAAAAATATTAAATTAATAAACTTATTTGCAAGTGTTTTAAAAAAAGAAGGCAATTCATATTTTTTGGTAACACCAGTTGAAAAAATCTTTGTAAAAACTGATCTGGCACCTTATAAAATAATTGATTTTGAAATAGTTGATGACAACATCAAACTAATTACCAATCTTAATTACGATTTTTTTCTAGATGAAGATCATGTATCTAGATTAGTAAAATATGAAGAGTCGTATGTTCCATTAGTTATTGTTAGAAATAACATTGAAGGTTTTATAAATAGAAATACTTACTACAGACTTGTAGATCTAGCTATAAATCAAAATCAAAAAAAAGATAATCATCTATACCTCAGAAGCTTTAATATCAATCACGTAATAGGAAAAATTGCATAAAAAACTAAAATTACCATCGAAAATTTGTCCTATATGCAGGAAGCCATTTACATGGCGAAAAAAATGGAAAAAAGATTGGGAAAACGTTGTTTATTGCAGTGAGAGATGCAAGAGGTCTAAGACTTAAGAGATTCTTCAATCCATTTATCTATATAAAACTCAAGTAAATCAAGGGGTAATGAACCTCTCTTTAAAACTTCATAATGAAAATCCTTTATATCGTATTTATCTCCCAACAATTCTTCAGATTTATTTCGCAATTCAAGAATTTTTAATTGACCTATTTTATAGGCAAGAGCTTGGCCAGGCCAAGCAATATATCTATCAACTTCGTTCTCTATATCAAGCTGTGATTTTGCAGAATTTTCTAGAAATAAATTTATTGCATCTTGTCTAGACCAGTCAAAATAATGCATGCCCGTATCGACAACAAGTCTTATAGCTCTCCACATATCATATGTTAGTTGTCCAAATTTATCGTATGGATCGTCATATATATTTATATACTCACCAAGCTCTTCACTATACAAACCCCAACCTTCAACAAAAGCTGTTATTCCTTGATATTTTCTAAAGGTGGGGACATTTTCTAATTCTTGTGCAATTGAAATTTGGAAATGATGTCCTGGAACAGCTTCATGAACTGTCAATACAGGTATTTCATATTTTGGACGAGATTCAGGTTTATATAAATTTGCATAAAAATAACCAGGTCTTCCTGGACTTGGACTATTATAGTAAGCAGTTGTTGTAAATGGAGCAGTTTCGGCAGGTATTGGTTTAACACCATAAGGAGCTCGTGGGAATTCTTTAAATATTTTTGGTAGAAGTGGATCTATAGTTTTTGACATTATCAGATATGCATTAAATAAATCCTCACCATTATCATAGTAAAATCTTGGACTTGTTCTTAAATAATTTAAAAATGAATTAAAATCACCATCCCAATTAACTTGTGCAATTATTTGCTCCATTTCCAATCTAATTCTTTTAATTTCTCTGAGGCCGATATTGTGAATTTCTTCTGGTGTTAAATCAGTTGTTGTATAGTATTTAGCAAGAAATTCATAATAATCTGAACCATTTGGAATATCTTTTATACCAATACTGTCTCTTGAGTTGGGTAAATAATCATCTTGTAAAAAATTAAAAAGTTTTTCATAAGCAGGATTTATCTTATTCTGTACTAAATTTTTTGCTTCATTAATGAGATTAGCTTTCTCAGTTTCTGTAAAAAAAGAATCATCAGCTTCAAGAAAAACTTTCATATATGGATTTGAGTCAATGTTTGATTCGATAATTGATTTTAATTGTGCTATGACGCCTCTAGTCACTAATTTTGGTTGAGTATGACCTTTTGATAGACCTTCTTTATTTATTTCAACTGCGTTATATATGTTACTCTCAAACTGTCTAAGTCTTTCCAACCAATCAAAATAGTCTTGTTTTGATGTATAAACTAATCTATTTCCAGTTTCATAGAAACTTTGAATTCCTCCTCTTTGATTTAGTCTTAAATAATACGTAGGAAATTCTCTAGTACCAATCGAGTTTAAAAGATCAAATTCTTTTAATTTATAATTTAATTTATTCTCTTCTGTTAATTTTGATTCATCAATTGATCTCAGTAATTTTAAGGACTGCTCATCTGATTTCTTATTTTTATTGAATTTATCAATATTATTAGAACTAATCTTGTTATTTTGTCTTTTATCACCTGTATATGAGGCAAATAACGGATTATCATTAAGAGTATTTTGCCAATCATCATTGAGATAATTTAAAAATTTTTCATTCTCATCAACTTTAATATCTATATATGAAGAATTAGGGTTTACATTAGTTTCAATAGAGGCGCATGAAAATAATATGATTAATGATGCCGAAGATATTAATAAATTTTTTTTCATTACATATTAGGATAGTTAGGGCCTCCAGGACCTTCAGGAGAAACCCAATTTATATTTTGTGATGGATCTTTGATATCACAAGTTTTGCAATGAACGCAATTTTGCCCGTTAATTACAAATTTCTTTTGATTGTCTTTTTCAACTACTTCATATACTCCAGCTGGGCAATATCTTTGCGCAGGTTCATCGTACATAGGTAAATTTATACTTATTGGGATTGATGGATCTTTTAATTGGAGATGACAAGGTTGATCTTCTTCATGATTAGTATTTGATAAATAAACTGATGACAACTTATCAAAAGAGAATATTCCATCTGGTTTTGGATAAGAGATTTTAGGCATTTCATCTGATTTTTTTAAACAGGCATAATCAGGAGTAGGGTGGTTAAGTGTAAAAGGTAAGTTTCCTCTAAAAACAAATTGGTCAATTGCATTACAAGCAGCACCGACTAATGCACCAAATTTATGAAAGAAAGGTCCGAAATTTCTAGATTTATAAAGTTCGCTATAAATCCATGAATCTTTAATTCTTTCATCATATGACATATTAGAACTTCCTTGAAGCTCTTCATAAATATGCAACCCAGCAATTTCACCTGATTTCATTGCTGTATGGGAACCTTTAATTTTTGAAAACACAAGTGTACCAGCGTTACAACCTATCAAGAGACCACCAGGAAATTCCATCTTAGGCAAGGATTGCAAACCGCCTTTGATCAATGCTCTTGCTCCATATGTGAGCCTTTCTCCTCCTTCAAGATATTTTCTAATTGATGGATGTGTCTTCCACTTTTGAAATTCATCAAATGGACTTAGATGTGGGTTTTTATAATCTAAAGGTATTACATATCCAAGATAAATTTCATTATTCTCACCATGATATAAATATGATCCTGAAGGAGTATCAAAAGGAGTTGGCCATCCATTTGTATGAATAACCAAACCTTCGTCATGAAGCTCAGGTTTTATTTTCCATACTTCTTTAAAGCCAATCCCGTAGTGTTGTGGATCTTTGTTTTCACTCAAGTTAAATTTATGTATTACCTGTTTACCTAAATGACCTCTGCAACCTTCTCCAAGAATTGTATATTTTGCTTTTATATTAATACCGGGCTCATTACCTGGTTTTAACTCTCCTGATTCTGAAATTCCCATATCTCCAGTTTGAACTCCAACAACTTTATCGTCCTCAATCAATAATTGACTTGCTGGAAATCCAGGGAAAACTTCAACACCTAAATTTTCTGCTTGTTCACCTAACCATCTGCATAAATTACCAAGACTAATCACATAATTACCATGATTATTCATCGGAGGCATAATGAAAGAGGGAACTGGGATACCAATTTTTTCTAGAAGAAATAAAAGTTTATCTTTTTTTACTGGAGTATTGAGCGGTGCGCCTAATTCCTTCCAATTTGGTAATAACTCATCAAGAGCATTTGGCTGAAAAACATTTCCTGACAAAATGTGTGCACCAATTTCGGAACCTTTTTCAAGAAGACATATGCTGTAATTAGTACCATTTTTTTGATTAAGTTGTGCAAACTTTATTGCAGTAGCCAAGCCGGAAGGACCACCTCCGACTACAACAACATCGTACTCCATAGTTTCTCTGTGCATAAGATCTTATTTGTATTGTAATTACTTATTTAAATACATTATAATTATAGTCTATTATAAGTAGAATTTATAATTAATAAAGAGATAAATAAGTTATATTTATATTAAATATTCTAATTTATAAGTACAATTTAAACTAATTATAAGGATATTATGTTCAAATGAAAATTTTAGTACCAATAAAAAGAGTCGTCGATTATAACGTAAAAGTAAGACCACTATCAGATAATACAGATGTAGATCTTAACAATGTAAAAATGGCAGTGAATCCATTTTGTGAGATTGCACTGGAGGAAGCTGTAAGACTAAAAGAATCAGGACAGCCTTCAGAAGTTGTAGCCATCTCAGTTGGAAAATCAGATGCTCAAGAACAACTAAGAACAGCGCTTGCATTAGGTGCCGACAGGGCAACTTTAGTTGAAACTGACTCTTTGCTAGAACCCCTAGCAATAGCAAAAGTTCTAAAAAAAATTGTTGATGATGAAAAACCAGATTTAATAATATTAGGCAAACAAGCTATAGATGGAGATAATAATCAAACTGGTCAAATGCTTGGTGCATTGCTTGATTATCCGCAAGCTACTAATGCATCAAAAGTTACAATTGACGGTTCATCAGTTACTGTAACAAGAGAAATTGATGGAGGTCTTCAAACTCTTGAGTTAACAATACCATCTATTATAACTACAGATCTTAGACTAAATGAGCCTAGATATGCATCATTACCAAATATTATGAAAGCAAAGAAAAAAGAGCTTAATGTTATACCAGCTTCAGATCTTGGTCTTAATTTAGATTCCAGGACAGAATTATTATCAGTGGAGCTGCCTCCATCAAGAGAAGCAGGCATTATGGTTGAAACAGTTAGTGATTTAGTTGATAAGTTAAAAAATGAAGCAAAGGTGATTCAATGAGTATTTTAGTTATAGCAGAACATGATAATAATTCTTTAAAGGGCTCAACTTTTAATACAGTTGCAGCTGCTAATTCTCTTTCTGGAGACGTTTCTATATTAGTAGCAGGCTCAAACATTGATGGTGTTGTTAGTGAGTGCCAGTCACTTGATAATGTATCTAAAGTTTTAAAATGTGACAGTGAGACATATTCAAACTTAGTTGCGGAGGATGTTTCTGCACTGGTTCTCGCGAATTGTGATGGATTTACACATATCCTTGCACCCGCAACAACATTTGGAAAAAATCTTATGCCACGAGTTGCTGCTAAATTAGATTCACAACAGATTTCAGATATTATATCTATTGAATCTGATGATACTTTTAAAAGACCTATTTATGCTGGTAGCTGTATTGCAACAGTCAAATCAAATGATAGTGTAAAAGTAATAACTGTTAGGTCTACAGCCTTTGATGCCGTTGGAACAAATAATTCTGGAATTGAAGTTCAAGAAATAAATGATGAAGGCTCATCAAATATAAGTAAATTTGTTGGTGAAGAATTAGCTCAAAGTGATAGACCAGAACTAACTGCAGCAAATATTGTTATTTCAGGTGGAAGAGGTATGCAGTCTGGAGATAACTTCCATTTATTAGATTCTATTGCTGATAAGCTTGGTGCGGCTGTTGGTGCATCGAGAGCGGCAGTTGATGCTGGTTTTGTTCCAAATGATTATCAAGTAGGTCAAACAGGAAAAATTGTTGCTCCAGATCTTTATATTGCGGTTGGTATTTCAGGAGCCATTCAACATCTTGCCGGCATGAAAGATTCTAAGGTTATAGTTGCAATCAACAAAGATGAAGATGCTCCAATATTCCAAGTCGCTGACTATGGTTTAGTTGCAGATTTATTTAATGCTTTACCTGAGCTTGAAGGGGCCTTATAAAATCTCACTAAATTTAAGTTAAAATAATTATATGCGAAAGATATATTTATTTTTATTATTATCAACTGGTCTTGTAAAAGCTTCATCCATAATTTATGTATCAAGTTATCTGGATGTAGAAAATTCAAAGATAATAAACAATTCTTCAATTATCGTTGATGGTAATCGCATTACTGATATTAAAAAAGGCTTTGTTGAATTAGAAAAAGATGACGTACTTTATGATTTAAGAGATCTGTTCGTGATGCCCGGTTTAATGGATATGCATGTTCATTTAGGTCAAGAATATCAGTCAAAAGCAGAAAGACCTATAAAAGTAGAAAGAGAAACAGAAGCAATTTTAGCAACTGCTCATGCTGTAAAGACTCTTAAGGCTGGCTTCACAACTGTTAGACAAGTTGGAGATAGTGGTTTTGTTTCAATATCTCTAAGAGATGCAATTGCAGCTAATCACGTTATAGGGCCTAGAATTTTTTCATCTGGAAAAAGTATAGCAACAACAGGCGGTCATGCTGATCCAACAAATGGTAAATCAATTGATGATTATGATTTTCCATCACCAGAACAAGGAGTAATAAATGGACCTTATGAAGCTTACACATCAGTCAGACAAAGATATAAAGATGGCGCTAATGGAATAAAACTTACTGTTACTGGTGGCGTATTGAGCGTTGCAAAATCTGGAGATAATCCTCAATTTACAGATGAAGAGATTAAAGCAGTTGTAAATGCTGCAAAGGATTATGGTATGTGGGTAGCTGTGCATGCACACGGTTCAGAAGGAATGAAAAGAGCAGTACTTGCAGGTGTGGATTCAGTTGAACACGGAACCTTTATGACTGAAGAAGTTATGGACTTAATGATTGAGAGAGGAACATTTTACGTACCAACAATTTCTGCTGGTGAATTTGTTGCAGAAAAATCTAAAATTGATAATTATTTCCCGGAAATTGTAAGACCCAAGGCTGCTTCTGTAGGTCCTCAGATTGGTTCAACATTTAAAAAAGCACACAAAAGAGGTGTAAAGATAGCTTTTGGAACAGATGTTGGGGTTCAAGCACATGGTACAAACTGGAAAGAATTTGTTTACATGGTTAAATATGGAATGAACCCAATGGATGCATTAGTCTCAGCAACCAAAACTACGGCTGAACTTCTTGGTGAGACAGATAATCTTGGTTCTATTTCTGTAGGAAAGATCGCTGATATAATAGCTATTTCAGGAAATCCTTTAGAAGACATAAATAATATGGAAAATGTTATTTTTGTAATGAAAGATGGAATGGTCTTTTTTAATGACATCAATGAATAATTTATTTGTAAAAGAAAACGCATTTAAAATCACGTTGATAATAAGTATTATTTTCTTAGTAATTTTTTATATCCTAAGCTATTTTCAATTAATTCAATCAACTGAATCATTAGCTCTTGTTGGTGAAGCATCAAGGTGGTGTGAAAGAGTTAGTGGAGGTGTTTTTAGAGAACCTATAAATACA
This sequence comes from uncultured SAR86 cluster bacterium, assembly GCA_902628085.1. Classification (GTDB taxonomy): domain Bacteria; phylum Pseudomonadota; class Gammaproteobacteria; order Magnimaribacterales; family D2472; genus SAR86A. The sequence goes on along the minus strand of CACOLO010000001.1, from coordinate 252,506 downwards.
TTAACCAATCTTGGTTTTATGGTAGCCGGACTATATATCTTACATAAGCTAACAAATGAAACATCTTTTAATGAATTCTCTGGTTTAAATAAAATAACAATTCTTTATGGTGTCGCAGTTGTTTATTTGGGACCTGGATCAATGATGATGCATGGAACAAACACTGAGTGGGGTGGCTGGGCTGACAATTTGAGTATGGTTATGTACATAATTCTTCCCTGGCTCTATAACTGTTACAAAATGTCTAATTGGTCTGTAAATACGCTCTTAACCACATACTTCTCCATTGTTATTCTCTATGCATCACTGAGAGGCTTATTTGGCTATGGTATGGGGATTGGTTTAGATTTATTTGGAGTATCAATAGGATTATGGGTTATAAGTGAGTTTTTATATAGATTTTGGTCTCCAGGGATGAGATTTTTTTCAGGTTTTGTAGGTTTTTTAGTGCTAATGATTTTTGGAATATTTCCAATTGATGTATTTGAAAATATTGGTGAGTATTGGTGGATTATATTTTTCTGGTTACCTGGTCTTATAGCCAACAAAAAACCAACTGGAAAAAGAACATACATATGGTACTTTGCTGGAATGACTGCATACATTGCTGCTTGGTTAATATGGCTTCAAGGTAATTTAACTATTAATCCGAATTCAGAATTTTGTAACCCAGATTCTCTTATTCAGGCTCATGGAATCTGGCATTTATTAACAGCTGTTTCTACAATATTTTTCTTTTATCACTACAGATCTGAAAAATCAGTCTAAAATATCTTCACAACCACTTCCGCCAATTAGATCTAGAGTAGTTTTTTTATCATTAGCTGATAATTTATCGAACTCATCCTTTATCCAATTGAGACACTTTACTTGATAGGGAAATGTTTTTTGTTTCCATATTGAACCATCTATAGTCGTTTCCCAAACCTCATCTCCATTTTCATATGCTTTCGCATTTGCAATTAGACAAGGAATATAAACTTTTCCCACTTCGTTAAATATTTGAATAAGTGAATCAGGAATATTATCTATATCAATCCAACCATAATCATTATCATCAAAGTAATTTAATTTAGTTTTGTTATCTGATTTATTACCTTTAACTCCAAAGAATTCACCAATTCCTCCACTATCATGTAAGCCAGATAAATCAGACATTATATTTACCCATGAAACTGTTCTTGGCGAATTTTTGTATGCAATATTTCTTGGCGTAGGATCAAATCCGACTAGTTGTGTGAGTTGACCATATAAACCAAAATCTGATGATGAGGGTCGTTGTCCAAACATAAAAGGTAAATGTTTAAGATGATTTTCCATCAATAGTAAATATCTTTTATAACTTTGATCAATTAGATTTGCAGTATCATTGTTTGATCCTACAACCCATAGTCTATTAATCTGTCTATCTGCAATTACATCACTAAATTGGTTCATTGATTCATCATCAATATCAATTTTATGTTGAAGAACTAGCATTTTTTTTGCGTTCTCAGCATCTTCATTGAAATACCATCTGTAATGGAACATGTATTTTGTAGTCCACTCATCAGCAAAGTCCTCTAGTAAATAATTTAGAAAACGTAAAACAGATGAGTTCGGGATTACAGACTTATCTTTATAGATATCTTCAAGATATCTTATTATTGGTGTTGTATCAGTTTTACAAATGTCTGAACCATTTTTGTCTTTTAATACTATTGTTGGTAATAAAACTGGCTTTGGAGGTTGAATATCTAAAAAAGACAAATTTTGAACCACATCACCCCATGAGACAGTGTATGGAATATTTTTATATCTCAGCAAAGATAAGATTTTTTGAGTATAAGGAGATCCAACATTTCCAAAGACTTTTATGGGATCTGACATCAAATTCTATCCAATAGGATTACCTGTTTCTTCACCAAGCTTTATTGCTTTTTGAAAAGCCTCCCTAGATTCAATATTAGCAACATAGTTTTTTATATTTACCATATCTTCACTTACACAACCTAATCTATTTGCCATAAAACAGGAATGTCCTAACATACAATCAGCTGCTGAAAATTCACCAATTAAGTAATCTTTACCATCTAAAAATTCGTTTACTGGCAATAAAGATTTGGAAAGTAGATTTTTAGCTTGATTTAAAACTGTCTCATCTCTTCTGTCAGGCGGAAGCAGCACTGTTTGAACCACAATTTGATTCATTGGAGGCATTACCATTCCTTCACAGAAATGAAACCATTGAAGATAGTATGGATATTGATCAGAATTTATATCAGGTTTGAGTCTACCCTCGCCATATTTATCAATAATATATTGAATTATTGCTCCAGATTCAAAAATAGAAACATCACCATCTTCAATAACTGGAACTCTCCCCAAAGAATGCCTTGCTCTATGTTCTGGTGATTTTAATCCCTCTTTAGTAAAAGGTAATATTTCTAGTTCATACTCAATTTCAAGCTCTTCAAGTAACCATGCAACTCTTCCTGCTCTGGTACCTGGTGTTAAGTATAGTTTAATCATAGGCTTCTCCTTAAGTTTTAACAATTTTCCCAGAATTTTTAACAAATTCCTTTTGTTTTTCTTTATCTTTTAGAAGATTTTCAATTGGAACAGGGACCTTTATACCTTTTTTCATACCTGGTTGATCATACATAGCATTTTTCCATCTATCTAGATTATTTAGACCATCAGTGGATACTCCAGACCAATTGTGAGTTCTGACCCAGCACCAATTGGCTATGTCAGCTATAGAATATTCTCCTGCTAACCATTCATGATCACTAAGATGTTTATCAAGAACCTCAAAAAGCCTTCTACTTTCATTTTGATATCTGTCTATTGCCGGCTGCAATTTTTCAGGGAAGTATCTAAAAAATACGTTTGCCTGACCCATCATTGGACCAACACCACCCATTTGAAACATAAGCCACTCAAGAACTTTTGCTTTTTTTAAAGGATCGTTTGACATTAAAAGCCCAGTCTTTTCTGCAAGATAGATCATTATTGCTCCTGATTCAAACATATGTAAGTTATTATTTCCTTTATCAATAATTGCAGGAATTCTTCCATTTGGACTAATTTTTAAAAACTCTGGCTTGTGCTGATCTCCATCTGATAAATTTACGAGTTTTGCATTGTACTCAAGGTTCATGGCCTCTAATGTACAAGATACTTTATGACCATTTGGAGTAGGGGATGTATATAATTCAATCATATTTAATCTTTTATAAAATCAACTAGTACTTTAGATAATTCTTTTGCTTTAGTCCATTGAAAAAAATGACCTCCACCAATGTTTTTAGCTTTAATAGCATTTGGAACCATATTTAATACATCTTGTTCCATATTATTTGTAATAGGGTCATTACCGGCAAAAATTGACAAAAATGGTTTTTCAGTTTTATTAAAGAATTCTCTTGCTATCTTTTGAGCCTCTAGTGATTTATCAGGAATAATTGGTACATGACTTGGCATAGCTCTACACGCCATTTTATATTTAGGAGATGGAAATGGCGCTTCATAAGCTTTCATTAAGTCACTCATATAAGGTGATATTTTAGATAAACCTAATTTATGAAGAATATAATGGTTTCTAATTTCTTTCCTTGGCTTTTTTTCCATCATTGACGAATTCAATAAGCCAACTGGAAGATTTTTAGTATCCCAACAAAACTTTTGCCAATACATGAATTTTAAAGCAGGATGAGTTTTACCAGAATCCATCATACTAACTTCTTTTGACATACTTAGTGGAGTAAGTTTAAGTTTAGATTTTCTAAATTCTTTTACTTCATCAATCACACTTTGAGGAGTATTAGGCATATATGGTAATCCTGTATTACCCATAGATATTTTAATAAATCTATCTGGATTATCTACAATCATTCTTAGACCAATTAATCCTCCCCAATCTTGACCAAAAAATATTAAATTATTTAAATCATTTTCAACAAGCCATTGATTCATCCAGTCAACTTGATTTTGATAACTATAATCCTCTCTTGATGCTGGTTTATCCGATTTACCATATCCAACAAGGTCTGGAGCAATAACTCTTATACCTGATTCATTTAAAATAGGTATCATTTTAGAATATAAATAACTCCAAACAGGTTGACCATGCATAGCCAATAAAGTTGGACCATCGCTTGGACCTTCATCTATATGATGAATTCTTATTTTAGTGCCATCTTCGGCAATAATATTTGTATAAATAGGATTAAAAGGATATCCCTTTATATTTTTAAAATACTTATCAGGCGTTCTTAATACCTTCATACAAAATCTGTAATCACTCCATCATTAATTAATTCAGTGATTAATTCCTCAAATGGATCATCTTGACCAAAATAATATTTACCTTTGTAAACATTCAATGGAACACCATGATGACCAGCTTCCTTTTGATCTAATTGATTCATTTCAATCTCTTCAACTAAACTTTTTTCATTTAATTTCATAGATTCTCTTACTTCATCTAAGTCTTCACCAAAATCTGCTAAAAGATTCTTAAATTTATCATCAGTATTCCAATCTTTTACTGTCCAAATTAAAGTTGATAATTCATAAGCAAACTCTATTCCTTTACCTCTGTTACTCATTAGCTGACCCATATGGCATACATCAAATATATATGGCTGATGATCAGATATTTTTCCAGTTAATGTATTTTGCTTAATTGGATCTGGCTTTAAAGGCATATTTAAAGGTATATTTAATTTTTTTGCCTTCTTTTTAAAATCTATCATGAACGGGATAAAAAAGAATATATTTTTGTTATCAAACCACTCAGGCATCCTTATCGCTATTGGGTAAACAATTTTAAAATTTATATCTACCTTATATTTATTCTTTAGCTTAAGCATCCTCGGTAGTATTAGGTATGAATATGGACTCCTATATGAAAAATACAAATCTATCACGTTAGTTATTTCCTTTTTTTAAAGATAAGTAAAACATTAACATAAAGTATATAAGTATTGGTATATTACCTATAACTCCCGGAGGCGTATTTATATAATAATCTTGAGTTAGAGGATGAAGATAGCCTGAAATCAATCTAAAGCAATGATCTAAAAGACATATCATATATATTAGTGGCACGAGACTTTTATATTTAATAAATAAAATTAATAAAATTAAAGTTAATGATACTTGTGTCGCTCCCCAAAGTGATGCAAACAAATAAACTAGATTATTAGGATCTATAGTATCTATAATTGGAAGTTCTTTTATAGTTGCAATTCCAACAAGACCTGCATTTTCTGATAAAAAATGTACAAGTGATCTAAACATATATAAAGCAAAAATAGGGTAAAGCCCATAAATTGCTATTTTTGAACCTTGATATTCATTATTTAGTTTATTTGGAAATAATGCCATTAATTTATTTTATCAATAATAATTTCACTACTATCAACCGGCATAACAACTCTAGTTCCATCGTCAGAAAGTGTATAGTCTTTAAATACATTTTCAATAGGTCTAAAAAATACTCTTTCCATAACATTATTCCGAGGTGTTGGTATGGAATGGTAAATAAGTAGGTGTTTTACATTCGCATTTCTAGCAATTACACCTGCTTCCTCTATGCTGGTGTGATAATCCTGAATATCTAATAGAATTTTGTTTAATTGAGGTGTTGGGGAGACTTTTCTCATCCTCTCAACAATATCTATTGATATAGCAGAATGAATTAATAAATCTATGTCTTGCGAATACTTTTGGACACTCCCATCATTAATAGTATCACCACTTATAACAACTGTTCTTCCTTTGTAGGATATTTTAAAACCAAAAGCTGAATTTACTGGATGGTGATCTACTACAAAAGGTAATATTTCTAATCCTGGTGTATCATTTGGAATTAATTCATTATCAATTATTTCAACTGCATTAAATCCAGATACACTCATTGGTAAAATTTCATCACCATGATGTTCATTTCTATACTGATAATCTGCTGAGTATGCTAACTCAAATCCTTTGGTAACAAGATTTATTCCTTCTGGTCCATATACCATTAATGGTGCATTTCTTCCTTGAACCCAAGACTGAAGATGGGCATCAGGTAAATCTGCCATATGATCTGAGTGCATATGAGTAATTAAGACTGCTTTAACATTTGTCCATGGAACCTGAAATTCTTGAAGATTATTAATACTCCCATTGCCCATGTCAAAAATATATATATCATCACCAGCTTCTACAAGAACACATGATTCTGCTCGTCCAGGAGATGGAAGAGGTGACCTGGAACCACAAATAACAACTTTTAAGCTGTCTTCCTTATCTAAAAATTGCTCGTTATTGACAATATTTTGTAGACCAATATTTAGGAGTCTATCTTGGACGGTATGTGAATTTAAGGCCAATAGGCCGATTAGATAAATTGTAATAACAGAACTTAATAGCATTAATAACTTTTTCATAATTTTTTAATCAATAGTTTCTATGTTTAATTGTCCTTCTAATCCAGCATCTCTATGAACGTGAATCTTTTGATATCCTGGATCCATAGTCATATCTAGCATTGCTTTTCTATTTGGATATTTAGCAATTGCAACAGCATCCCACAAATCATCAACTTCACCTAACATCAATCTGCTAACCTTACCTGCAAAGATGAACTCACCTCCATATTTTTCGACAAAATTTATAACTTCACTCGCATAAAGTTTATATGCTTCTTCACCAGTAAGATTGGTATCACGTCCGTCCTCATAGATAGCTTTATCTTTATATTTAAGTAAATTAACCATTGAAATTGGGCCAATTTCAGGATTTTCTAAAAAACCATTGATCTGCTCTTCATTTGGTATGACTCTATTTTCAACTTTCATAATTTAAACACCTTTGACATTTATTACGTCAATATATTATCTTTTAAGTATATTACTGGAGAATACTAATGAATAAAATTTTTTCAATTTTATTTTTTGTTCTAATTATATCTATAGGATTATTCCAATACATTCGAAATTCCGAATCATCTATAAATTATGATAGGTTTAATATGGTTTCTCCTGGAATATTGAGAACACCTGATAAACAATTTGAAAACTTAAAAGATTATCCGTTTAAACCGAATTATTTAGTAATTGGTGATACAAGAATTCATTATGTTGATGAAGGGCCTAAAGATGGTCAGATTATATATCTGCTTCATGGAGAACCTACATGGAGCTATTTATTTAGAAAGATGATACCAACTCTAGTTAATGAAGGGTTTAGAGTAATTGCACCGGATATGGTTGGGTTTGGTAAATCAGATAAATATATCTCAACAGACGATTATTCTCATCAAATGCATGTAGAAAAGATGACAAAATTGATTGAAGAGCTAGATTTACGAAATATTACTGCTCACTTTCATGATTGGGGTGGACCTGTTGGATTTCGAGTATTAGCAGAGGAACCAAGTAGATTCGACAGAGTTATTGCAACCAACACAAGCTTACCTGCAACTGGAAGAGGTTTTATAAATGACTTAAGGAGTTTCTTACTATGGCCAATATTTAAATTTACGATATGGTTACAAGGGCCTGCAACTTGGGAAGAATTTATTGGTGGCGATGGATTTACTAATTGGATTAGATACTCAACTTATACAGATAACATTGACATTGCTGGAATAATGCAGATTCTTGGGTCAGTATCTGAGGAGGAAAGTATTGGTTACGAAGCTCCATATCCAAATGCTACATATAAAGCAGGAGCCCAGATTTTTCCATATCTTATTCCGAGCGAAATCAGAAAAAATGAAATGGCTTATAGAGAAGTACTAGAAAAATGGGACAAACCCTTTTTAATTGCGAATTCCGATAATGATCCTGTAACTGGTAATAATCCTGACATAGTCGAATTATTAAAGAGAATACCTACGGCACAAGAAATTACTATAAGTGGTCCTGGACACTTTGTTCAAGAAGAAGCAGGACCTGAATATGCTCAATTAATAATAGATTTTATTAATGGAAAACCTGAAGGGTTTTCTGTTGAAAAGAAAGTTCTAGATAAGAATTCTATTTTATAAATTTATATATACAATTACTTTATGAATAGAGTTACTGCTCATACAGGATCTAAGTATCCAATTATTCAAGCTCCAATGGGTTGGATCGCAAGAAGTCAACTTGCTTCAGCTGTTTGTGAAGCTGGTGGAATGGGAATTATAGAAACCTCATCTGGAGAAATTGATAATTGCAAGAAAGAAATCCAATTGATGTCTGATTTAACTGATAAACCATTTGGAGTTAATTTACCTTTATTATTTCTTAAAGACGACTCGATGGTAAATTTTTGTGTTGATGCTGGAGTAAGATTTGTTACAACATCTGCTGGCGACCCAACTAAATATATTGGAGTTTTAAAAGATGCTGGAATAACTGTTTATCATGCAGTACCAAGTCTTGAAGGGGCATTAAAAGCTGCAAATGCTGGCGTTGATGGATTGGTAGTTGAGGGAACAGAGGGCGGTGGCTTTAAAAGTCCAGTTGAAGTTGGTTTATTAGTATTAATTCAATCAATCAAACAAAACATTGACATACCCATTATTGCAGCTGGAGGAATTGTAGACGGAGCTGGTATGGCTGCAGTTTTTGCAGCTGGTGCTGAGGGTATTCAAATGGGAACTAGATTTGTTTCAAGTCTTGAGAGCCCAGTTCATGATAATTTTAAAAATAAAATAGTTGAATCTGGAATTGATGGAACTTACATTCTTAATAAAAAATCTAAACCTGTGATTAGAGCCTTAAAATCAAATTTAACAGATCAAATTAATAATTCAGGTCAAATGGATATGTCAGCTCTTATGAATATTAAGGATTTATATTTTGACGGTGACATGGAAGCAGCACCAGCACTATCAGGTCAGTCAATTGGATTAATAAATGAAGTCAAATCAGTAAAGCAAATAGTTGATGAAATTATTAATGAATTCAATAATACTTGTGAATCATTAGGCAATATAAGATTTTAATAATGCCTTTAAGCACCAAACTAGATAAAAGAAACGAAGACATAAAAATATATATTAATGGAGAATTCTTTCATAGAGATCAGGCAAAAATATCAGTATTTGATAGTGGTTTTCTTCTTGGTGACGGTATTTGGGAAGGAATTAGATTAGTCAATAACTCTTGGTTATTTCTTGATGAACATCTTGATCGATTATATGAAGGATGTAAGGCAATTGATATTCAGCTTGATGAAGATAAAAAATTTCTTATAAATGCAATAATCGAAACACAAAAAATTAATAATATAACTGATGCTGCTCATGCAAGAGTAATGGTAACTAGAGGAAATAAAATCAAACCATTTCAACAACCATCGTTATCAAAAGATGGCATTAACCTTGTCATAATTATGGAGTATTCTGAGGAAAATCCTAATACTGACGGAGTAAAGTTAGTAACTGTCCCTCAAGTTCGAGGCTTACCAATGTCGCAAGATCCAAAATTAAATAGTCATTCAAAATTAAATTGTATTATTGCTTGCATTCAAGCAAACAAATCAGGAGGAGATGAAGCGTTGATGTTAGACCCTCTTGGATTTGTTAATACAACAAATTCATGCAATTTTTTTATTGTAAAAAACGGAGAAGTTTGGACGAGTACCGGAGATTATTGCATGAATGGTATTACTAGATTAAAAGTAATAGAAATATGCAAGAATAACAAAATACCTATATATGAAAAAAATTTTTCGCTAGTAGACGTCTATTCATCCCAAGAGGCTTTTATAACAGGTACACTCGGGTCATTAACTCAAGTCACTAATATTGATGATAGATTAATAGGTAACATAGATCACGGTTGGCCTGTAACTGAAAAGTTAAGAAAACTCTATAAAGACTTAATTTATGGCCAATAATTTGATAATTGCGATGTGGTCAGGCCCACGTAATTTATCTACTGCTTTAATGAGAAGCTTTGCGAACAGAAAAGATGTTACTAACGTTATTGATGAACCTTTTTACGCGTCTTATCTTAAACATACTGGTAAAGATCATCCAATGAAAAAAGAAGTAATAAAAAGTCAGTCCATTAATATTGATGAAGTTAAAAAATTATGTAATAAGACTGATGAGGGAATTACTTATCAAAAACATATGACGCAACATATATTAGATAAAGATTATAAATGGATTAATTCTTTAAATAATTGCTTCCTAATAAGACATCCACAAATGGTTGTAAAAAGTTTTATGAAATCTTGGAAAGATGGTGAATTTGAAGATATAGGATTTCAACAACAATATGATATTTATAAACATGTCAAAAATTATATTGATGAAAATCCACTAATAATTGACTCATCAAGATTAAGAGAAAATCCGAAAAAAATATTATCAAACTTTTGTAGTCAAATTGGTATTAATGAAGACGAAGGAATGTATAAATGGAAGCCTGGAATTGCAACCTATGATGGTGTGTGGGCATCACATTGGTATAAGTCTGTAATAGATTCAGATAGTTTTACTCCTGAAATAAAAAAAGATATAACTTTAACTGACGATGAAAAAAGAATAGTCGATATGGCTATGCCTATTTATGAAGAGTTATTAGAAAATTCTATTTAACTATTTTCAGCATCTTCAATTTTCTCTCTCATCATAATTTTTTGAAGACTGATTTTATCCTTTAGAGTCATTATATAAGCAGCGATTGATAATATTAAAATACCTGATGCTTCATATATTATATTAATTGCATTTAAATCCTTGCTTTGTAATATTATCATTCTTGTTAAAGCTGTCATTGCAATAATTAAAGGTAAAGTAACTGGAATTCTATTATTGGCATAAAAAGAAGCTACCATTCCAAGTACTTCTGCATAAATAAATAACAGAAATAAATCACTTAAATTTACTTCTTGAACCCCAATTATCCTAACAATTTCAGATGCTGTAGCAAATAATGTTGCTACTACGATTAAAAGCAAAATTGCTCTTTCACCAAGCCAAATGAATTTCTGGACTACGTTTGGTTCATTCATGTTTTAATTTTACACATTAAATATCTAATCTCAAAGTTACTCTTTCGGTGGTAGAAGAAGAAGCTGGGAGGTTTTTTCCATATATTCTTGATAATCAGATCTATTTTTAAGACTTCTTTCATCCATTAATGGACAAGATACGAATATAAATAACATCATCATAGGTATTGGACAAAGGATAATTAAAATTGAAGAAGCATTTGAATTCATCCCAATTAAACATATACCAATCCAAAATAATAATTCACCTAAATAATTTGGATGTCTTGAATATTTCCATAATTTATATTTCATTGTTTTGCCTTTGTTTGATGGATTATTTCTAAAGTTTCTCATTTGCTCATCAGCAATTGTTTCAAGAACTACAGCAATGAATGTGAACAATAATGCAATACATAATGAAAACGTAATTGATATTTCATATGTAAATACGTATAGAAGGGGATAAAGTGACAGATTTACTATGAGTGTAGGAAATAAATGTATTCCAAATAAATTATTTATTTCACTTTTTATCCAGTTTGTATTTTTAAGATCTATATATCTAAAGTCCTCATGGTTTAATCCTGACCACCCAATAATCCAATTCCAAGTAAGTCTTATTCCCCAAAAAATTATTGGAATTAATATTATTAATTTTGTGAGAGGAGAATTTTCTGAAATGGTAGCAAGATAGATAACTATTACTAATGGCGCTACTGACCAAAAAGGATCATATAAACTTGAATTTTTTAATATAAGACTTCCTAAATAAACAAATAAAGTTGCATAAATATGCCAGATGGTTATTTTTAACCAAATGTTATTTATTGCTTCTGGTAAAAGAATGAATGAAAAATAAAATGCCAGTAAATAGATTACAAAAAAAATCGCTAGACTTGAAAATTTTGAAGTAAACATGAAAATGGGGCCATTAAGACCCCTTAAATTTTATCTATTTCTTTGACCAAACAATTAGTAATTGAAAAACTACTACAAGAAGGACAAATAAAGTTTGAACAGCTCCACCTATAGATAATGGTGAATCTGGATATTGCTGCATTCTTTCTGCAGATGGGGCTCCAATATCAGACAATGTTGTTACAGTAGTATCTAATATAGCTGCACCAATTTGTTGAGTATAGAACATCATCACACCAACCAAAACACAATAAGCTGAAGTAAAAACTTTAGCAGCCATATTTGCATCTTGACTGTTATAAATGTTATTTGCCATTCTAAATCCTAGCCAAGTTAATAAAACCAAGCCCACAAAATACATAGCATTACTTATCAATCCTACGTACATTATGTTGAATACTTGATATTCAGTCATATTATTTCTCCTCTATTAAATAAGATTAAATAATAATACAAATCTTTATTTAAGTTTAGTTAGATAGAAAGAATATATATAAAAATTTTATACATAATAATGGTGCTTATGTATATAAAATTTTATTATTAGATAAGGAGGGTAAACGTATGTTTATAAAATTAATTATTTCTTTTTTATTTATAATTTCAATAAATCTTTTTTCTGACGAAACAGTATCTATGGAGTCGGATGGAACAGTAGCTGAATTTAATTACTTAACTGTAACAGATCCAGCTAGTTTCATGATGGCATTAGATAGGTTTGATAAATCTGATTGTGCAAAAAAGTGGCGAGAAGAATCTGGAGTGCTTGTAAGTCTTTGGTCGCTTCGTGGCTCAGGATCTAGCCATTTTATTTTAGTGGTCTATGAAAATTATGAAATGATGGAAAAAGGTAGAGCTATTTTCTCATCATGCAAAGATTCTGCTTATATGATTAAATCATTTCAAGATAATACAGATACAGATAGATCATGGAATTGGATATCTGAAAACCTAGTAGCTGCAAGAGCATGGACTAACAATACCGCATTTGCGAAATATAATTTTAATATTGAGCCAGGACATGAATCTCATTATATGAATTCATGGAAAAATTTTATGAGTTCTCAATTGAAAACATTCGATGGTTCATTTGGTTTGAATAGAATTGCCTATGGTAATAGATATGTTTCTCATATGGTCTATTTAGGTGCTGATTCAATGGATCAATTGGATAAGGGGATTAAGTCAGCAACTTCATCCAAGGAGTTCATGGATTTTGCATCTGATGTATCATCTATAAGACAGAATATAAATGTTGAACTTGTTCAATTAGTTAAATTTTATACAGGAGAATAATATGAAATATTTTTTATCAATTAGTTTTTTATTGCTTATCGCAACTGATATTTATTCAGATGATCATTCTGAGGAACAAACTTTTCCAGGAATGGTCTCTTCTGATGTTTTTGATATGGGTGGTGGAATGGAAATGCATGTTGAAAGAAGAAAAACATGTAATCAGGGAACAGTTCCTAAACATTTTCATCCTGCAGCAGGAACGCTTGTATATGTTCTTGATGGTGTTTCTCAATCAAAATCATCTGGTAAGTGGAAAAAATATTCAAATAATGAGTATTGGTTTGAAAAATCAGACTGGGTACATGGCGGAGAAGCTGATGCACCTGATTTAGGCGAGGTTTGTTCTGATTTGCTAGTCATAAGGGTTGCTGAATCTGGTAAGGATCATACTGTCTTCATAGATTAGTAACTTCAGTAATATAAGCCCGCTAGTTTAGCGGGTTTTTTATTTCCTTTAAATTAAATTAAAATACATATAATAAATATACATATCTAATCAATGACAATTAAAAAACCAAATATTACCGAAGTAATTTTAAGAGATGGTCAACAGTCATTAATAGCTACTCGAATGAAAACTGAGGATATGATTCCAATTTTAAAAGATATGGATAAAGTTGGTTATTCATCAGTTGAAGTTTGGGGTGGAGCAACATATGATTGTTGTTTACGTTACCTAGATGAAAATCCCTGGGATAGATTAAAATTTTTTAAAAAATCCTTCAAAAATACTAAATTACAAATGCTTCTTAGAGGTAAAAATTTAGTTGGTTATAGGCAATTTGATGATACAGTAATCGAATTCTTTATCCAAAACTCTATAAAACATGGCATCAACATTTTCAGAATCTTTGATGCCTTGAATGACATAAATAATATTGAATCTTCAATAAAATTTGTTAAAAAAGGTAAAGAAAATGCACAAGGAACAATTTGTTATACAACTAGTCCGGTTCACAATGAAAGATATTGGATCAAATTAGCGAAAGATATTGAAGATATTGGTGCAACTTCGTTAGCTATAAAGGATATGGCAGGCTTATTGAGACCGAGGACATGTTATGAACTTGTTAAAAAACTCAAAAAAAACCTAAATATACCCATTCATTTACATACTCACTCAACAACAGGTCTCTCTGATGCGACTAATTTTAAGGCTTATGAGGCTGGTATAGACAATATTGATACAAGTATCTCTTCGTTTAGTAATCTTTATGCTCATACTGCCACAGAGAGTTTTATCTCAATGATGTATTCTGAAGAAAAAAATCCATTTGATATGAAATTACTTACAAAAATCTCTGAATACTTTAATGAAGTTAGAAAAAAATATAAGAAATATGAAGGGTCAATGAGAGGGGTAGATGTCAATATGCTTATAAATCAGGTTCCTGGTGGAATGTTGAGTATATTAGAAAAACAATTAGTTGATTTAAATAAGGTAGATAAACTTAAATTACTTATTGATGAGATACCAAAAATAAGAAAAGACGTTGGATTTGTTCCCTTGGTTACACCATCATCACAAATTGTAGGCGCTCAAGCATTGATGAACGTACTAGATGAACAAAGATATAAAACACTAAATAAAGAATTTATTGACATGGTAAATGGGAAATATGGAAAAATTCCTGGTGATCTTTGTCCAAAACTCAAGAAAAAAATAGATAAAGCAAGTGAAAATATGGACATTGGCGATGATGTACAAAACTTAGAATTTTATAAAAATGAATTCAAAGAGTTCTGCTCAGACAACCAGCTTAAAAAAATATCTAAAAATCCAACTGATTTATTAAATTTTATTTTATTTCCAAAAGAAGCCAAAGATTTCTATTTACATAAAAATAAGAGCACTTTGAATGATATTATAGGTTTACAAGAAGGCTTCGGCTTATATGTTGATTAACTACTTTAGAGAAAAATAATGAATTATATAAAGTATATTTTGATAATAACTTTTTCTACATCAGTGATATCTAATGACTATTCTGATCAAAGAGGGATGACTAAATTGCTTGGTACTGAAACTACTTTAAGGTGTGCTGAACAGATGATGCAACCTGGTGCAAAGACATATGAGTTATCATATGAAAGAACAGGTACTATGCCAAAATCTCCTTTTGCTGGTGAATACAAACCAAAATTCTTACCTGAACTTGGGTGGCCAGGTTCTGTTCATATTTATACCATGGATGTTTTAAATGCTGATGTTAATGATGGTAATCAGGGTACTCAAATGGACGCTTTGGGACATTTTGGCTATGTTGATGAAGTATGGAATGGTGAGGGTGAATTAGACACATCTAAAATAAAATATTTTAATGAGCTAACAACTGATGAAGTAAAACCAACTCCTGAATCTCCTCTGCAAAAACTTGGGATTGAGACTGTTCCACCAATTGTTACCACTGCCGTTTTAATTGATGTCAGAAAACATATATTTAATGGCGTTGCTATGGATGCAGGGCAATACGTGACTGTTGATCATGTTAAAAAAACAATAGCAAAATCTTCATTAAAAGATAGAGGAATTCTTCCAGGTGATGTTGTTTTAATAAATACTGGGTGGAGTGATAATTATGCTGATCCTGATGAAAAAGGGATTTATTATTCGATGGCTCCAGGGGTATCTTATAATCTTGTTAAATATTTATCCTCAAAGCAAATTGTAGGTATCGGTTTAGATACTTGGGGAGTTGATACATTTGCAGACCCTTCAATGTTGGGTGAGGAAGTCAATCAAAACCCAGAAGGTATTGCTAATCCTGCACATCATTATTTTTTAACTCAATCTGGTATTCATACATTAGAAAATTTTAAGTTAGATGAATTAGCTGCAAATGCAGTTGAATTATCTTGTGTAGTTATATTACCTTTAAAAACAAAAGGTAGCGCTGCATCACCTATAAGACCAATTGCAATTGGAAAATCAGTTTTATAAAAATGACTGATGATGTATGGAGTATTATAAAAGAAGAGGTAAGGTTAAGAATTCAAGCTGAACCCACCTTAGAACCATATTTAAACTTATTGGTTCTCTCACAAGACAGTCTTGTTAGTGCAATCGCATCGATAATATCATCAAAACTTAATAGTGATGCTCTCTCATCTAAAGACATTAAAAATTTTATTTTAGATGTTTACAAAAACTGTGATGGTATAGCTGAATCATTAGAAGAGGATTTAATCTTTTTTAAAGACAATGATCCTGCATGTAAATATTATTCAACACCCATTCTTTTTTATAAAGGTTTCCAAGGACTGGCTGCTTATAGAGCTGCAAATTGTTTATGGAAAAATGATAGACATACCATGTCATTATTTATACAAAACAGAGCCTCTGAAGTTTTTGGTGTAGATATTCATCCTGCTGCAGAGATTCTTGGAGGAGTTATGATTGACCATGCAACAGGTGTTGTAATTGGTGAAACCGCCAAAATAGATAAGAATGTATCAATATTTCAAGGAGTTACGTTAGGTGGAAAAGGCAATGAAAGGGGGGATAGACATCCCAAAATTCAATCTGGTGTATCAATTTATGCTTCAAGTACAGTTCTAGGTAATATTACTATTGGAAAAAATTCTACAATTGCTGCAGGAAGTTTAGTTTTAAAAGATGTTGACCCAAATACTACAGTCGCTGGGATTCCTGCGAAAGTTTTATCAACTTAATTATTTATTTGCATGAGTTAAAAATAGTTAACTCATCATCATTCATGTCTGTATTAATTTCATCAAATAAGACACTAGACATATATCTTTCAGCAGTATCTGGCAACATACATAAAATATTTGAATTTGGTGAAGCTTTTTTTGCAACAGCAACCGCAACTGCAAATGTTGATCCACCAGATACTCCAGTAATAATTCCTTCTTTTTTGGCTAGCTCATTAGCCCAAAATATTCCATCTTCACCAGATACAGGAATTAATTCATCAAAATAATTATTATCAATTGATTCTTGAAGTACTAATGGTATGAAATCAGTAGTCCAACCTTGAATAGGATGAGGATTCCATTCTGGATGTCCTTTTGATGCTGACCCATCGTCGTTTCGAGATTGTTTTGTATTACTTCCTACAAGTTGTGCGACATCAGGTTCAGTTAGTATGAGTTTTGTATTTGGCATTTTTTCTCTTAAATATCGAGAAACACCTGTAAAAGTTCCACCTGTTCCATAACCTGATACCCAATAATCCAAACCAATATCCTTAAAATCGTCATAAATTTCTCTAGCTGTTGTGCTTTCATGAATTGCAGGATTATCTTCAGTTTCAAATTGACGAGCAAAGAACCAATTGTTTTTTTCAACTAGATCTTTTGCTTTTTTATAAGCTCCTGTTCCTCCTTCAGCTGCAGGCGTTAATAATACTTTTGCTCCTAAAAATCTCATTAATTTTCTTCTTTCAATCGATGCACTATCTGGCATCGTTACTACTAGTGGGTAATTTTTGGCTGCACAGACCATGGCTAGTCCAATTCCAGTATTTCCGCTTGTGACTTCTACCACTGTGTTACCTGGCTCAAGTAATCCTTTATTTTCAGCATTCTCAATAATACTTACCGCTAATCTATCTTTAACTGAACTTGCAGGATTGAAATATTCTGCCTTTACATAAAGATTTGTATTATTTATGGATATATTTTGGACCTTGAAAACTGGCGTATTACCAATTGTATCCAATATGTTTTTATAGTTCATTTATGCAAATACCTTTTGTGATAGATTCTTTAATTCATTACTTATAAATTTATTATTTAGATGAAATAGTGATATTTCTTTTTCTTTATCTAGATTATTAAATCTTTCAATACCACTAACAAACCAATTATCTTGAGCATAATCTTTATTTTGTTTGATCTTTATATCAATATTTATAAGCCATTCTCTGAATGTACATTCATTAATTTTGTTGAATGTCTCTTCACATTTTTTATAATCTTTATCTAAATAGTAAGCTAAAAACAATTCTCTATTCATTCTATCGGTATTAATATCGCTCATTGGTATGGGTTCTCTTTCATATAATTGTTCAAGAATCTTAATCCCACTTTCTAAATTTCCATATCTTAGAAGAATTCTTCCATAGATCCATAAAACGAATGGATGATTAGGATTTGAGTTATATGCTTTATTTGCATAAACCATTGCACCTTCAAAGTCCTGCAATGTTAAGTGCGCTTCAGCAATTATTCTTAAAGCATTCCAATCATTATCATTCAATTCATTTGCCTTACTTAGTGAAGCCATAAGATCTGACCTTGCTTCTTCATTGTCTTCTCTGAAACCTAAAGCAAGAGATTGACCAATAGTACATGCCTTCCATGAATGGGGTAGAGGGTTAGTTTTATCTGCTGCTATTGCTGCATCAAGCATTTTTATAGCTTCAGCATTAGCGTTTTTTTCATATTGTTGATTTAGTGCCCTGCCTTTAAGAGTATATTCATAAGATGTCATATTATCAGTTGGTTTTCTATTAGCTCTTTTAAGACTTGAAATCTCAATTTCTCCAACTATGCAAGTTACTATTTTTGTTACGATCTCATCTTGAATATCAAATATGTCTTTATTCTCAGAATCAAATCTGTTACTCCAAATAACTTTATCATCTTTCATATCACTTAATTCTATGGATATTCTAATTCTATTTTCAGATGCTCTAATACTTCCAGTAACAACATAATCAAATCCATATTCGTCTTTAAAGTTTTGACTTGTAATATCTTTATCTCTAAGACTAAAACATGTCTTTCTAGTAGCAACAGAAATTTCTTTAACCATTGAGAGCTCAGTAAGAAGATCTTCAGCAATTCCATCAACAAGAAACTGACCATCACTATCTTTGTTAAGATTTTCAAACGGAATTACAGCTATTTTTGGTCGATAATCGTCTATTTGACTTAGATTGTTATCTAGACTGGATAAGATTTCATTTTTAATTGAATTATTTTTAATAATGAATGTAACAATTAAGAAAACAGGGAATAAAAAAATTACTCCTAAAAATAAATATTGCATAAATATTTCTTTCGTAACCCCTAAGCTTTCTGTAATATTTATGTTATCAGCAACGATGCTTGCTACTTGAATAAGACCAAATGCACCAATCATATAAGCTGTTGATCCTTTTAAAAGCACACTGCCTATATTCTTTAATTTAATTTTTAAGAAATTAAAAACTAACTTTAGCTTATTCATAGGATAATAATAAGATAAATTATTTTAATTGTGTAACACATTACTTATTATTTTTTTGATATATTTGGTAATAATATAATTAATTAAAAATGATTTTTAGGGAGATTATTTATATGAGGTATTTATATATTTTATTATTTTCTATCGCATTAGCAGCTGATGATCATAGTTCTGAAGGTAAGATAGATGAAAACTGTAAAGATATTACTAAGGATAATATTTCAGAAAGATCATTTACAAATGAATATGTTGGAACCTTTAATGGAAAGCGAATTGAATATACAGCTGGTTTAAAAGAAAAAGTTCTATACGAAAAGGATAACCCGGATGCACCTCAAGCATCATTTTTCTACACTGAATACATTGCTAAAAATGGTAATCAGAGACCAGTAATTTTTAGTTTCAATGGCGGTCCAGGATCAGCGTCCCTGTGGTTACATATGGGTGTACTTGGTCCAAAAGTCATTAAAGTACCAAGCGATGCATCTGATGACGGTTCGCCACCCTATAAAATAGTTGACAATAAACTATCTCCACTTAGCGAGGCTGACTTAGTATTTATTGATCCAATAGGTACTGGATACAGTAGGGCAATTGGTTGTCATACTGGTGAAGAATTCTGGGGTGTTAATGAAGATCCAAAAATAATTGCTGAGTTTATAAGAAGATGGATAACTGATAATAAGCGATGGAATTCACCAAGATATATATTAGGTGAAAGTTATGGAGGTATAAGAGGTCCTTTATTAGTATCTGAATTAAGATCTGGAACTATTACTCCAATTGAAGTGAATGGGTTGTTAATGGTTGCTCCAGCTTCAGACTATCAATATTTAGTATTTCATCCAGGTAATAACAGTCCACATTATGGCTTCTTACCATCATATGCAGCTACGGCTTATTATCACGGTAAAGTTGATACAGATAAATCTCTTGCAGATTTTTATATAGATTCTAAGAATTTTTCATTGAATGAATATGGGCCAGCTCTACTTAAAGGTACAAGGATATCTTCGGAAGAAAAAAATGACATCATGAAGAAATATTCATACTTTACTGGATTAAGTATGCGTTTTGTTGAAGATTTTGATATGCGAGTTGATGCATCAAGTTTCCGAAAGGAATTACTCAGAGATGAGGGATATTCTGTTGGAAGATTAGATTCGAGATATAAAAATACTGATTATATGGCTGGTGGTCAATATTCAGATACTGATGTTTCGAGTGAAGGTTTTATGTCTGCCTATGTAACTGCCATACATACTTGGTTTGCAGACATAGGTGTTGAAATGGATATGCTATATCAAAGTGGTGACTCAGATGTATATTTCAGTTGGAAACATCCAACACAATGGAAAGGAAATGACTTTGGATATGTTAATACTGTTCCACACATAGCAAGGGCTCAAAGATATAACAAGGATTTTAAGGTGTATGTCTCATGTGGACTTTATGACTTAGCAACACCATGTTTTACAGCAGAAAACTTTATGTATGACAACTCTGTTGATATGGATAGAGTTGTATTTTCTGAGTTTGAAGCAGGTCATATGATGTACAACCATCAACCATCATTTGATAGATTTCTAAAAGAGGTAAGAGAATTTATTCTTAACAACTAAAGATCAATTTTTGATCTAGTACCAAGACCTGGTCCATATACAATAGCATTTAGCCAGAGTCGGTTAGTTCCAAGGGTCGCACCTCTAAAGTTTGGTTCTCCTGAAAATAATATAACTTGGCCATTACCAACTCTTTCTCTTGTTAAGTATGCAGAGTTAGCAATTCTTTGTGAGGCTTCAGGCCAAACTAAACCACTCATTCTTACATTAAGATCAAATCCAGCAGGAATGCTTGACCAATTTACGACTC
This sequence comes from uncultured SAR86 cluster bacterium, assembly GCA_902628085.1. Taxonomy (GTDB): domain Bacteria; phylum Pseudomonadota; class Gammaproteobacteria; order Magnimaribacterales; family D2472; genus SAR86A. The sequence continues at coordinate 231,244 of CACOLO010000001.1, read as the reverse complement.
TTGGGACATCAATTTCGTTATTGGGTATCATATTTCCGATTCTAACCGGCGCATCTGAATTACTTCTTGTCATAAGAATAGGGTAGTTACTATATAAAACAGGAATAGTTTCAGTCGTTCCAAATGTTAACCAATGCTCATTATCAATTCTTCCAGCAACAATAGATCCAGATGGCATAAATATAGATTGCCATTTATCTCTTTCTTTAAGTTCATTTTCTGAAAGGAATCCCTCTATTTCTTCCCATGGATAACTAAGTTCAAAATTAACATTATTTTCATTAGTCATGTCTTTGTTAACATCATTATCAAGAGCATATATTTCTCTCATTAAATCGAAATTATATTCTTTACTATTTTCAAAAGTATTTTGTAATTGTTTTACACTACCTATACCTTTATCCGATGCAAGAGATCTTGTGCTTGAATTATGTGCAATCAGTGTACCTCCTTGGGATACCCAATCTTTTAGAATTTTTAAAGTGTACTCATTTAGAGACCTGCCACTAGGAATAATTATAGTATTGTATCTCCTGAGATCACCGTAACTTGCTAATGAGGCATTAAGCTGGCTGTGTCTTATACCTAGATGATGATCAATTGACCATAAGCTCACTCCAACATCATAAGAATTGAATCCTTCGTGACTTAGCATTGCGATTTGTGGCTTTTCTAATAATCTAAAGTGTCTTCCGCCCCAATCAGGTATCTCCCCAGGACCAAATCCTGATTCAAGAGACATAATTGCAATATTTAGCTCTTTTGAAACATCTTTTATCATATCCGGCAGATTATTTATCTCAGGATTATCCATTGCAATTACTACAACGCTACCTCTAGATAATTTATGACCAGATAAAACAGCATCTTTATCAACAATTCGCACTTCAACATCTTGTTCCATCATACGAGCAGCAAAAGCAACTGATCTGTCATCTATCCCATCAGTTACCCACATTACTGCATCTTCAGTAATTTCACTTATGATTTGATTTGGCTCCCACTCAACAAGACTAGATTCGATATTTTCACCTACTGTTAAGGCATCAAGTCCGTACATCATAGTAAAATTAAAAGCTGTTGTGTCATACATTATTGATGAACCGTTTTTTAATCTTTTCTGTCTTTCCTCTAATAGGACAGCTTCATCAATGTCTGCATCAAATTCTAATATTGCTGCTATAAGAGGGGCTTCTGGTTGAAGGTTAGGAATAATCATGCTTCCAGAAGGAATAGTATATGAATCATAAAATTCACCTGACTGTAAAGTTACATTATCAACATTAATATCCTTGGTATTACGATAGAGTTCTATGTCCTGAGCTAATAGTTTTTCTGCAAGAGTATTAACTCTTGTATTGTTTGCAGTGGGAAGAACAATAAAAGACTGATTTGCATATTCACTGTTCTTTGAAACATTATATTTTCTTCCATCCCAATAATCTTTATACATAGCTTTTGAATTAACCATTAATGACTTAAGGTTTGTCATAGTGCTAACGTATTGATGATGAACAGATTCTTTATATGATTGAATTGTACCTTCAGGTCTTCTTACACCATCCTCAGCCATTCTAGATTGCTCATATAAGATACCTAACGTTCCTCTAAATTGAACATAAAAAGAGTAGCCTGGATATAAGTCCTCATGCCATTCTCCAGTATAAAAACGCCAATCTCTTTCATCAAAAGCACTGCCTTGATCTTGTGCAAAAACATTTCCCCACTTAATAAGATCTTTATCGATATTTTTGTTTATTGGTTCTCTTGGTGGACCTGTCATAAACGTATCTTGAGCACCCATTTCGTGACCATCAACAAGAATTTGTGGCCTCCATTCATTAATAAGTTTTACTCGTCCCTTTGTTTCAGGCTGAGTAAGGTAAAACCAATCTCTATTTAAATCAAAATAATAATGATTAGTTCTTCCATATGGCCAATCACCAGTATGAAGCAATGATTGATCATCATAGTTTGGTGATGTCCCTCTATATTGTTCAAGTGATTTTGCAAATCTAGCTCGACCATCTGGATTCATTAATGGATCGATAATAATTATCATGTTATCTAACATATTCAAAACTTCATCATCATTACTGGCAATTAAGTGATAAATAGCAGCAAAAGCAGCATCAGCACCAGATGTTTCGTTTCCATGAATTGAGTATGCCATCCAGGCAATTGCTGGTAGTTCCTCAATAATAGATCTAGCTTCTCTATCTGAAGTTTCTCTTGCATCAGATAATTGATTTATAGAATTCTTTATATTATCAAGATTGTTAATATTGTTAGGTGAAGAAATAAATACAGCATGAAGAGGGCGTCCTTCATGAGATTTAGCATACTCAACAACTTTAATTCTATCTGATTGCGTTTTCCATATATTAATTGCAATAGATATTTCACTTGGTTTTGCAACCCTTTCACCAATACTAAATTCTAAAAATTCATCTGGATGAGAAATATCATTACTATAATTTCCATCCAATATCACCTCTGTATATAAATCTTTGGAATATGTTGTTGGACTCATCAAATCATCAGAGTGAATAGATGTAGCAATCAATGTTAGTAAAAGTTTTGTTTTGAAATTATTAATCATAGTTAATTCTTGTTTGTTAGATTTAATTGTAGTGAATTAGTTTGGTTTTCGATACCAAATCATAGCAGATTGAAAAATCATTATTAAAACGTGTAAATATATAATTAGGGATGAATAGGGCGATTTAAGATTTATGATTATTGCAATTACAGATACAGATATACAAAAAACAAAACATAATATCTTTGGAGTAATTCTTACAGTGTCGCCTCTATTTATAGCAGCTCTTAATCCCTGTGCTAAATTAAAACCATAACATGTAAACGCAACCATGCATAAATATAGTAATTCGTTATTCTCCATACTTATAAACCCCTTAATACAGCTAAATTTAACTATAAATTATAGAATAGGGATACATGACAGACAAATATATAGTTTCGCATAATATATATTATGTTAAATCTAGTATGTTGAATACCATATATGTTTACCAAACTGATCTTCTTTAATTATATTTTTAGTTTCAATATAGTATTTAAGTCCCTTAACTACTGAATTAAGGTAGTTTTTTAGCATAGGCTTTACATATAATTTAAATATTAGTTGGTTAATAATTTTATATTTGAATGGTAAATATGGGACTGCAGTAATTATTAATGATGATTTATTATTTGAAATTTTAACAACACTCCATGATATGTTCGCAAGTTTTCTTTTTTCATAGATATCCAAGTTATAACCATTATCACTCCAATCTATAAACTTACGTTTGTATATTTTGTTGTTATGATATTCAACGAAATCAATTGATTTTTCTTTGTTCCAAACTTCAACTTTATTTTTTTTACAAAAAGGATGAAATTTTTCTAAATTATTAGGACTTTTTATTAATTTAATGATTTCTGTTTCATCAGAATTAATAATAATTTTTGAATTTGATACTTTCATTTCTTTATAAATAATATAATTAATTAATTAATGCCTAAATACATTTTAATATTAGTTTTCTCAATAAGCCTTCTTTCATCAGAAAGACCTAACATTATTATTATAATTACTGATGATCTTGGTTGGGGTGACGTTTCGTATAATGGAGGTCCTATAAATACACCTAATATAGATAAACTTGCACATGATGGCCTACAAATGAATAGGTTTTATAGTGCGCCAACATGCAGTCCAACTAGAGCTGCTTTATTCACTGGAATTAACAGTCTTAAAAACGGTATTATCAGACCTTTAAATAATCCAACTGCTGAGCGATATGGTCTACCACTTAAACATAAAATTTTACCAGAATATCTCAAAGAAATTGGTTATCAAACAGCTTTATCTGGAAAATGGCATTTAGGTATGTTTAGTGATGAATATCTTCCAAGAAATAGAGGATTTGAATCAACATATGGTCATCTAGGTGGAGGAATAGGATATTTTGATCATGCTCTTTCAGGAAGATTAGATTGGCATAGAAACGGTGAAATATTATATGAAGATGGTTATTCAACAACTCTTATTGCTGATGAGGCTATACGTATAATTGAAAACAAAAATAATGAAACTCCCCTCTTTCTTTATGTTGCTTTTAATGCGCCACATACACCTATTCAAGCAGAAGAGAAAATTATTAATAATCTATCAGACATAAATGATAAAAAAGAACGCGTATATGCAGCAAATATAATGACTTTGGATAGAGAAATTGGAAAAATAATTGATGCAATAGAATCTAAAGGAATATTAAATGAAACAATAATAATATTCTTCTCGGATAATGGTCCTGTTTTTGATATAGATCCAATAGCAGCAACGATTGCACCAGACATATTAGATTCAAAGGGAAATACATTGGGTTTAAGGGGCAGCAAAGGTTCAGCTTATGAGGGTGGAATACGAGTTCCAGCAGTGATTTATTACAAAGGTATACTTGATGATTCCCTATCTAATCAATTCTTTTTTGTTGATGACATATTACCAACATTATTCGGAGCACTAAATATAAATCCTAATCAAAATAACATTACTGGCGTAAATAGATGGAATGACTTGATTAAAAATGAAATAAAACCTCCTAAAAACGTTATGACTGGTAACGTTATTGTTCATGACGAAAGAGCTTTATTTAATGATAGATGGAAACTTTATTATAGAAATTTTGTTTATAACGAAAATTCAGAAAAGATTTTTGAATTATATAATGTTAATGATGATCCCTATGAAAAATATGAGTTATCTGAAAAGTACCCTGATGTATTTGAATCTATGAAAAAAACCTTCGATGAAAATCCATTAATTATTGAAACACCTTATATTAATCCAGTTCAGTCATACTTATATGGTGATAGATATATAGGAATAACGGATTCACCATGGCTCGAGAGAACATATAAAGAAAAAGAACTGCCACACCCTATTGTTCAAAATTTAGTATTTGGATGGATTATATTTCTTACTTTCAAACACATTATCATCCCAGTTTTAATTCTTTTAACTTTAGTTTTCTATTTTATGAAGTTCAGGAATAATATCACTTCAAATTAACTCAAAGCTAATGAACATAATGATCCAACTGGACCATATCCACATATAGCTACATCATATTTATTCAACTTTTTTGAGTATTATTTGGTTCTTGAATTATGTTATTTTCTATGTAACCAAGTCCCTCTATTTCAACTTTTACCTTATCACCTGGTTTTAACCAATTTTGAGTGGTTACCGCGGAACCTTCAGGCGTTCCAGTAGGAATTAAATCACCTGGTTCTAATGTAAAAGCTGTTGTTAAATACTCTATGAGAGTATAACAATCATAAATCATTAAATTAGTATTAGTATTTTGTCTTTCTTCATTATTGACAAAAGTTTTTAGTGTTAAGTTATGTGGATCATCAATCTCATCACTTGTTACGATATATGGACCAAAAGGACAATGTGTATCCCATGATTTACCCATAGTCATAGTATGAGGCGGTCCTCTGAATTGCCAATCTCTAATTGAAAAGTCATTAACAACTGTATAACCATAAATACAATTTTTTGCATTTTCATAAGAAACATGCCTGCACTCCTTCCCAATAATGAAGCCAAGTTCACCCTCATAATCAAGCCAATCTGATGCATTTGGCCTGTGAACATCACCAAAAGGATCATTCACAGATGAATTTTGTTTATTAAAAATATTAGGGAATTGGTCTTGCAGTTGAACATCATTACTGTGGTGATCTTTGAGTTCTTTTGCTTCATCGATGTGTTTTTTGTAATTAAGACCAACAGCTAAAATTTTATTTGGTTTATCAATTGGTGCTTTCAATATAACGTCATCTATTGCGTGAGCATTCTTTTGATTTTCAATTACATCATTGGCTATATCTAGACCAGTTGAGCCTAACTTTATAAAATTAATCATATCTTTTGGTAAGTCTGATGATGAAAAATCAAATACAATATCGTTCTTAAGGGCACCAATTCTTTTACTTTTAGGATTATTCTTTAATAAAAAAGTTATAAGTTTCATAATATTAGTATTTTTAAAAGATCATCTAAGTATAATATCTTGTAATTGATTTTATGAAGAAAATATACAATAAAAATCTATATCAAAACTTTAAATCTGATTATTCACCAGATGATTTACATCATATTGCTTTCAAAACTACAAATTATGAAAAAATGGTTGATTTCTATAAGAATTTGTTTGGATGTGAGCCTTTATATCAAAGTGACTTAATAACTTTTTTAGCATATGACAATGAGCATCATAGAATAGCAATTGCAAACACATCAGGAGTGTTAAATAGTCTAAATTTTATTCAAAGATCAATCATGAAATTTAAAATCTTTTTGAACAAAAAAATTCCTTCTATAGAAGGATTAGACCATGTATCTTACAGAATAAATCCAATTGATAAATGGTTTGATTTTTATTTCAGTGCCAAAGAAAGAGGTTTAAACCCCTTATGGACAATTAACCATGGTTGGATAAGTGGAATATACTACAGAGATCCAGATAATAATCTTGTTGAAGTTTTCTTTGAACATTTTTTATCGGCTGATGAATTCAAAAATAATATCTCTGCAGATTTTGAGGATGAGCCAATAGGAACAAATATGGATGTTGAAGTTCTTCATAAAATGTTTAAATCAGGCGCACCTTTCGAAGAATTAATTAAAAAAGGTAATACTGTTCCAGAAGGTAAAAAGCCAGTATCAGGAATTGAAGCAGTCAAAAATATGAAAAAGAAATTTAAAGACTGATTCTTTAAATGCAAGATCATAATATAACTCTATTTCATACCAATTGGTCATTCTGTAGTCAAATGGTAAGAGTTGCATTATTTGAATTAAATATTAAGTTTGATGAAAAACATATCAAATTATGTGATCAATATGCAGAAGGTGAAAATCTAGACAAGAATTTTTTAGATATTAATCCTCTAGCAACTGTTCCGGTTATTAAAATTAACAATGAAGTTATTGTTAATAGCACGACCATAATTGAAGAATTAAATAAAAGATTTCAAAGTAATTTATGTATAGAAGAAGATGACTCTGTTAAATCGTTTGTAAAACAAACAACCATAACAGAAGGTGATAAGTTTGCATCGACTATTGGAACAATAATTCCAGTTTTTTCAGCTCCCTTGATTGAATTTATGATTAGGAAATTACCTCTAAAATCTATTATTAAGATTTTTATGAAACATCCACGAAAGGACAGAAAAATGATTTTTTTATCAATGTATTTTTTTGGTGTTGCAAAAAAATTTCCTAATATTGCAATAAAAAAGTTTGCAGATGAATTAATAAAGTTTGAAGAAGTTTTAAATGAGGATAATACTTATTTTTATAATGAATTTTCTCATATTGATATAAATATGATGTGTGTTTTTAATAGATTAGAAGATTTAAAACTTTCTGAAGTAATAACAACTAACAAAACGCCTCTTCTTCAAAGATACTGGAAAAATTTACAAAAGAGAGATAGTTATAAGAAGGGAATATTAAATTACTACACAAGTAAAGAACATAAAGTTATTAAAGATTTTTATAATGACGCACCCTCACCTTTCTTAAAACCAATTTTAGTCGAATTAGCACAAAGAAATTAGTGTAAAATAGATATATGTCAAAAGAAGATCAGTTAGAATTTGATGGTGAAGTAATCGAGACGCTTCCTAATACCAAATTTAAAGTCAAACTAGATAACGGCCATATTATTACAGCACATATATCTGGAAAAATGAGAAAACATTACATTCGGATTCTTACTGGTGACAAGGTTAAAGTTGAAATGACACCATATGACTTAACAGTTGGCAGGATAACCTTTAGAGGCAGGTAATTAAACTTTAACTTTATTTTTTTCTTCTAAAAATTTCAATTTACCTTTTTCAAGATCTACTTTTATTACACCACCTGTTTTTAAATTACCAAATAACAATTTATCTACCAATGGCTTTTTAATATTTTGAGAAATAAATCTCTCCATTGGTCTTGCACCCATTTCTTTGTCATATCCATTGTCAGCAATCCAATTAAGCACTTTATTAGAAACTACAATTTCAACATTTCTTTTATCAAGTTGTGCTTGAAGTTTTGTAAGAAATTTATCAACAATTGATAAAATAACTGTTTTATCTAGATAGTTAAATTGAATAGTTTCATCAAGTCTATTTCTAAATTCAGGTGAAAATAATTTATTTAGAGAGTTCATAGCATCGGTTTCGTTTGAAGATTCAGCAAAGCCGATATTTCTTTTACTTAAAAGCTCAGCACCAATATTGGTAGTCATTATTAAAATTACATTTCTAAAATCAGATTTTCTTCCATTATTATCAGTAAGAACCCCTGCGTCCATAACTTGTAGAAGAATGTTAAATATATCAGGATGAGCTTTTTCTATTTCGTCTAATAACAAAACACAATGTGGAGATTTAACAATTGCCTCTGTAAGAAGCCCTCCTTGATCAAACCCAACATAACCAGGAGGAGCGCCAATAAGCCTTGAAACTGTATGCCTTTCCATATATTCACTCATATCAAATCTTATAAGTTCAATACCCATAATCTCAGAAAGTTGCTTTGAAATTTCAGTTTTACCAACACCTGTAGGTCCTGTAAATAAAAATGAGCCTATAGTTTTATTTTCATCTCTCAAACCGACTCTTGAAAGTTTAATTGCATTAGATAATGTTTCGACTGCTTTATCTTGACCAAAAATAACTCTTTTAAGATTTTCTTCAATATTTTTTAAACTCTTCTTATCTTTAGATGTTATCGACTGTTCTGGTATTTTGGTAATTTTGGAAATTGTAGTTTCAATATGAGATTTTGTTACTTTTATTATTTTTTTATTTTTTCTATTAATATTTAAGAGAGCACCGGTTTCATCAATAACATCGATAGCTTTATCTGGTAAAAATCTATCATTTATATATTTTGAAGATAATTCAATTGAAGACTTAATAGCTTCAGCTGAATATTTAACATTATGATAGTCCTCATAGATATCCTTAATACCTATTAGTATTTCTTCACATTCATCAAAAGAAGGTTCTATGACATCTATTTTCTGAAATCTCCTTGATAAAGCTTGGTTTTGATTAAATATACCTCTATATTCCTGAAATGTTGTTGAGCCAATACATCTAATTTGACCCTTACCGAGAGCAGGTTTGAGCAAATTAGAAACATCCAATGAGCCTCCTGAAGCAGATCCTGCACCAATAATGGTATGAATTTCATCAATAAATAAAATAGGATTCTCTTCCTTAGACAAGAAGCTTAATACACTTTTTAATCTTTTTTCAAAGTCACCTCTATATTTAGTACCTGCAATTAAAGCAGCTATATCCAGTGAATAAACAACACTGTTTTCCATAATAGATGGTACATTTTTATTAGATATCAGATAGGCTAGTCCTTCAGCAATTGCTGTTTTACCTACACCAGATTCACCAACCAATAGCGGATTATTTTTATTTCTTCGTGATAATATCTGAACCAATCTTTCAATTTCTTTTTTTCTACCAATTATTTTGTCAATTTTATTTTCACTAACAAGTTGATTTAAATTGATAAGAAAGTCATTTTCTGAAGAAGAGGATTCATTAGGTAAATCTTCATTTGTATTATCTTTGTCGTTCTCTGATTTTTTTGACGGTTTTCCATGAGACAGATATGTGACCACATCTAGTCGTGATAATTTAAATTTATTTAACAAAAAAACAGAATGAGATTCTTTTTCAGAAAAAATTGCAACCAATATATTTATTGGTTTCACCACACCTTTTCCAGATGATTGAATATGAAATACCGCTCTTTGTAAAACTCTTTGAAATCCAAGTGTTGGCTGGACTGGTTTTTGTTGATCAATCTTTGCAACAACATTATTCTTAAGATGATCATTCAAACTTTGTTTAAGACTTTCTATTTGGATATCCTGTGATTTAAAAAACTCTTTAACTTCAAAATCACTAAGTATCATTAATAATAAATGCTCAACAGTTATATATTGAATGTTAGCTTCATGAGCTTTGTCAAAAAGGCTTGCTATAGATAATTCTAAATCTTTACTAAACATATTTAATCAGTCAGTGGTTCTATTTCACTTAAAAGCGGATGACCGTGATCTTTAGCCATTGTATTTACTTCATACGACATCATTTCAGCGATCTCTTTAGAGAATATACCACAAACTCCCCTACCTTTTGTATGAACTGTCATCATTATTTCTGTTGATTTTTGATGTGTATGACCAAAAACTGTCTGCAGAACAAATACAACAAACTCCATAGGAGTAAAATCATCATTTATTAACACAACTTGATACGAAGGTGGTTCTTTAACTTGTGGGTCTTTTTCTAAGACAACCGTCCCAAGATCTGAAGATGGATTATTCTCATTATCTTTCGATAATATAATCATTACATTCTTTTAATCATTTCATCTGCAAAACCTGATGAAGTAACTTTTTCTGCATTATTCATCATTCTATGAAAATCATAAGTAACTTTTTTTGCACTAATAGTTCTATCCATAGATTCAATTAATATATCCGCAGCTTCAACCCAGCCCATGTGTCTCAACATCATTTCTGCAGATAATATTATACTTCCAGGATTAACTTGATTCTTGCCAGCATATTTTGGTGCTGTTCCGTGAGTAGCTTCAAATACAGCATAATCATCCGAAATGTTTGCACCTGGAGCAATACCTATTCCACCAACCATAGCTGCTAAGGCATCAGATATATAATCACCATTTAAATTCATTGTTGCAATAACATCATATTCTGTAGGTCTTAGTAAAATTTGTTGAAGAAAAGCATCACATATAACATCTTTAATTATTATCTTCTTACCATTTTTTGGGTTTGTTATTTCTTGCCATGGGCCTTCATCGATTTCAACGCCGCCATAATCATTTTTTGCTACTTCGTAACCCCAATCTCTAAAAGCACCTTCAGTAAATTTCATAATATTTCCTTTATGAACTAAAGTTACTGACGTTCTGTTATTTGCAATAGCATAATCAATTGCTTTTTTTACAAGTCTTGTTGTGCCAGTCTGAGAAATGGGTTTAACACCTATTCCAACATTGTCTTCAAAACGAATTTTTGAAACTTCAAAATCATTTTTTAAAGTCTTTACAAGTTTTTTAGCTTCTTTTGAATTTCCTTCAAATTCTACACCACAATATATATCTTCAGAGTTTTCTCTAAATATAACCATATCAACATCTTGTGGTCTTTTGACTGGAGATGGTACACCATCAAAATATCTAATTGGTCTCAAACAAACATATAAGTCCAATAATTGTCTTAACGAAACATTTAATGATCTAATGCCACCACCTACTGGTGTAGTTAGAGGCCCTTTAATACTAACAACATATTCTTTCAGTGCTTCAATTGTCTCATCTGGTAACCATGTATCTTTATCATATACTTGAGTTGCTTTTTCACCGCAATATACTTCCATCCATTCTATTTTTCTTTCTCCAGAATAAGCAATCTTAACTGCTTGATTGACTACATTTATCATTGGAGGTGTTATATCTACACCAATACCATCACCCTCAATAAAAGGAATAATTGGATTATCAGGTACTGTTAATACTCCTTTCTTATAGGATATTTTTTCTCCCTTTTTTGGTATTTTTATTTTTTTGTAAGTCATAGAGAATTTAGCCTCAAAAATAGATGATTACTGTAAAATCGGTGATAATTATACTCCAAATTATTAATTATTGAATGAATTTAACATAGATAGAATCGTGAAAAAGACTGTAGTTGTTGGTATGTCAGGTGGTGTAGATTCATCTGTTTCAGCATATCTCTTAAAAAAAGATGGTTATGATGTTATAGGATTATTTATGCAGAATTGGCAAAGTGAGCCTGGTGAAGTTTGCACATCAGAAATTGACTTTAAAGATGCTTCATTAGTCTGTGATAAATTAGATATACCATTGCATAGAGCTAACTTTTCACAAGAATATTGGGATAATGTGTTCGAAGAATTTTTAAGTGAACATAAAAACGGCAGAACACCAAATCCAGATATTCTTTGTAATAGAGAAATAAAATTTAAATCTTTTTTAAAATATGCTTTTACGATTGGTGCTGACTATATTGCAACTGGTCATTACGCATCAATTAAAATGTCTGAAATTGGTCCAATGTTATGTCGTGCAAAAGATCTAAAGAAAGATCAAACATATTTTTTACATGAAGTAAGATCATCAGAGTTCGAAAAATGTATATTTCCATTAAGTAATTTATATAAGGACGAGGTCAGAAAAATTGCCAAAGATATTGATTTGAGTGTTTCAAATAAAAAAGATTCTGTTGGGATATGCTTTATAGGAGAAAGAAATTTAAAGGATTTTTTATGTAGATTTATTGATCTTGAAAAAGGAAAAATTCTAGATGAATTTGGAAATAATATTGGAACTCATAATGGTGCCACTTTGTTCACAAAGGGACAAAGACAAGGCCTTAATATTGGTGGAATAAAAAATAAACAAGATTTACCTTGGTATGTTTTTGACAAGGATATAAATAAAAATGAAGTTCATGTATGTCAGGGTGTTGATAATGAGTTATTGTTTGATAGCGGCTTAAAAATGAAAAAAATTAGTTGGATAAATGAATTTAACTTTGAATACCCTAAGACAGCTTTGTTGCAAGTTAGGCATCAACATAAACCTGTAAAATGCACTATCGTAAAAGAATCAAATAAATATAATATAAAGTTTGAGGAAAAAATAAGAGCGGTAGCTTCAGGTCAATCTGCTGTATTTTATGATAATAATGTATGTTTAGGAGGCGGAATTATTACTGAAACGTATTAGAATATTAATTCAGTATAAGCATATGAAATATTCGCATCATAATCTCTCCCCATTAGATAATAGATATAGGGATAAAGTATCAGATATCACTGAATGCTTTTCTGAGTCTGCGCTTATAAAAGTTAGATTTGTGATCGAAATTGAATGGTTAATATTCTTATGTACAAATTATCCAAAAAAGTTCAAACCATTATCTAAAGCATCTTTATCAAAATTAAAAAAATTTAAAATAAATTTTTCAGACAAGGATGTAATAAAAATAAAAAATATTGAGAAAAAAACTAATCATGATGTAAAAGCTGTCGAGTATTTCATCAGAGATTATTTTAAAAAAGATAAAAATCTGACTAAATATATAAATCTCATTCATTTTGGACTTACAAGCGAAGATGTTAATTCCTTGTCATATGCTGTGATGATAGAAAATGGAAACAAAATACTTATAAAAAAAGTTTCAAAACTAATAACCCAATTAAATAAAATGTCTTCAAAATGGAAAAATATTACATTTCTATCAAGAACACATGGTCAAGCGGCTTCCCCTTCAACATTAGGTAAAGAAATTAAAGTTATATCAAAAAGGTTAAGTAGAGAAATTGAGACATTTAAAAAAATTAAAGGTTTAGCTAAATTTTCAGGAGCAACTGGAAATTATCATACATTCAATATAGTTGATTCTTCAATTAATTGGCAAAAAGCAAACAAAAGGTTCATTAATTCATTTGGTATTCAACAAAACAAAGTTACAACTCAAATTGAACCACATGATTGGATTGCTGAAGTAATGCATGTCATGATAAGAATTAATAATATATCAATAGATCTGTCTCAAGATATGTGGACATATATTTCCAATGATATCTTTAAAATGAATTTAATTGAAAGTGAGGTCGGTTCATCAACAATGCCTCATAAAGTTAATCCAATTGATTTTGAAAATGCTGAAGGTAATTTTGGTCTTTCAAATGCCTTAGCAAATCATTTTTCTGATAAATTAACTAAATCTAGATTACAAAGAGATTTATCAGATAGTACAGTTTTAAGAAATATTGGAAATGCTTATGGTTATTCCCATTTAGCCTTATCGTCACTTAATACAGGTTTAAATAAATTAACTCCTAACAAAACTGTTATTAATAATGAGCTTGATGATAATTGGGAAGTCCTTACTGAAGCTGTACAAACTGTGATGAGATATGAAGATATAAATGATGCATACGAACAATTAAAATCATTTTCTCGAGGTCGTAAGATTACAAGAGAAACTTATATTGAATTTGTAACTAATTTAAAAATATCAAAATCATCCAAAGATAAATTGCTTAAATTAACGCCTTTTAATTACATTGGTTTAGCTAAAAAACTGTAAAATTTGTCTTTTCTGTAGTATTACTACAGAAATAATCCTTTATATAGTGCGTTTATCAGCATATTGACATAATTTTCCTAATATTATTAACTTCACTACATAACAGGGGAAAATAATGTCAAAATTAAACAATACTATTGAGAGTGCTAACAACATTCCTGAAATAAACACATCTAACTGGAAATCAATTAATCCAGAATATGTTGCTCGAATGAGGCTTCAAAATCAGTTCAAAACTGGTATTGACATAGCAAAATATACGGCTTCCATTATGAGAAAAGATATGGATGATTATGATAATGATCCATCTAAATATACTCAATCATTAGGATGTTGGCATGGGTTTATCGGACAACAAAAATTAATATCAATCAAAAAACATTTTGGTACTAATGATAAGAAATATTTATATTTATCAGGTTGGATGATCGCTGCTTTAAGATCACAATTTGGTCCGCTTCCAGATCAATCAATGCATGAAAAAACGTCAGTTGCAAGTTTGATCAAAGAACTTTATACATTTCTTAAACAAGCAGATGCAAGAGAATTAGGTGGTCTATTTAGAGAACTTGATAGCGCACCAGATAATAAAAAGGATGAGGTGATTAATAAGATTGAAAATTTTGAAACACATATTGTCCCTATTATTGCTGATATTGATGCTGGATTTGGTAATGAAGAAGCTACTTATTTAATGGCAAAGCAAATGATTGAAGCTGGTGCATGTGCTATTCAAATTGAAAATCAAGTTTCTGATGAAAAACAGTGTGGGCATCAAGATGGAAAGGTAACTGTCCCACATGCTGAGTTTTTAGCAAAAATTAATGCTGTTCGTTATGCATTTTTGGAACTTGGAGTGGATGACGGTGTAATAGTCGCTAGAACAGATTCCCTTGGCGCTGGCTTGACAGCAAGATTAGCTATAACTCATGAAGAAGGAGACTTAGGTGACAAATATAACTCTTTTCTAGATGTTGATGAAATCGATGAAACTAATATGAAACACGGTGATGTAATGATTAATAGAAAAGGTAAAATTGTAAGACCAAAAAGACTCCCCTCAAACCTGTATCAATTTAGAAAAGGAACTGGTGAAGAAAGATGTATTTTAGATTCAATTACCAGTCTTCAAAATGGAGCAGATCTTATTTGGATTGAGACTGAAAAACCTCATATTGGACAAATTGCTTCAATGATGAATGAAATCAGAAAAGTAATACCAAATGCAAAACTTGTCTACAACAATAGTCCTTCTTTTAATTGGACATTAAACTTTAGACAACAAGTATTTGACGCTATGTCTGAAGCTGGAGAAGATACATCAGATTATAAAAGAGATGATCTAATGAATGAAAAATATGATAATTCTGAATTAGCTATGAAAGCTGATGATAAAATTAGAACATTTCAAGCTGATGCTTCAAAAGAAGCAGGTATTTTTCATCATTTAATCACCCTACCCACATATCATACTGCTGCACTGTCAACAGATAATCTAGCAAAAGAATATTTTGGAGATGAAGGCATGCTTGGATATGTTGCAAATGTTCAAAGAAAAGAAATCAGACAAGGCATAGCATGTGTTAAACATCAAAATATGTCAGGATCAGATATGGGAGACGATCATAAGGAATACTTTGCAGGAGATGCAGCGCTTAAAGCAGCCGGTGAAGATAATACAATGAACCAGTTCTAATCTAATATTTCGTAAAGAGCTTTTGTAATTAGATTAGATGTTTTATAAAGATCTTTCATCTTTTGTTGTCTATTACAGACAAATGAATAACCAATTTTATTTTTGAGATCTCCAAATGCTACTGAACCACCTATTCCAGCATGCCCATAACATTGAGTGTTTAAAATTGGTGCAAAGTTAATATTTTGATTAAAACTTTGTTCAACCATAAAACAGTAACCAAAGTTAAGATTAGCACCAAATAAAACTGTATCAGGGCCAGAAGAATGAACCTCAATTGCTGTTTTAAGTACATCCTTATCAATAATACTTTCATTATCTTCAATTAGATTAGATAAAGTTCCAAAGAGTTTCGAAAGGCTCCTTGCAGTGCCATGTCCATTAGCTGAGGGCACCTCAGCTGTTCTCCAATCGACTGAATTTGGATTATTTTTATCAAAATTTTCAGAATTGAACGCTTTAGAAAAATCATTTGATGTTATCGAGTTTTTAAAACTTTTAAGACTATCATTAAGAATAAAATTTGGAACGTATTTTATAAATCCGATTGGAGGTTGTATTGAATCTAATTTTTTATATGTTACGTCTGCACATCTATTGAGATTCTCCTCTTTTAATCCTATATGAAAATCTAAATTTAATGGTTTAGCGAATTCGTCTTCAAAGTATTTTCCTACACTTCTACCATCAATTTTTCTTATCAATTCACCTATTAACCACCCAAATGTTACAGCGTGATAACCTTGAGTAGTCCCTGGTTCTCTAAAAGGCATTTGATTTTGAAGTGCATCTACATATAAATCCCAATCATTCCAATTTGATTGTGGATATCCATTTTGGAAACCAAACATTCCAGCTCTATGAGTAAGTAAATCAATAACTTTTGTATCTTCTTTGCCATTACACCCATATTCTGGCCAATAATCAGATACTAATTTATTAACATCTAATTTTTCATCACTGATCAATTTAAGAATACAAATACCTGTAACTGCTTTTGTCACCGACCATACATTGACCAATGTATCTTTAGTCCATTTTGTTGTTTTAGATTCTGATTTAAAGCCACCAAATAGATCTACAATCAATTCGCCTTTATATTCAATTGAAATGCCAGCCCCAAGCTCATAATCAGAATTTACTTGATCGTTAAAAATATCATATATTTTTTGAAACTCTGGCTTGTAATTGCCTTGGACCATTTAATTAATTATTGCATTGCTCAGGATCGGTTCTGCCACATATTTCACATGATGAGCCGTCTTTCATATTTGCAATTCCGCCACAAGATCCTTTTAAAGGTTGTCCTTTAAAAAAAAGACTAGTTGCTAATCCAATGAAAGCAACAGCAATTATCAAAAAACCTAAAATAAATTCACTCATGATTGTAAATCATACCATTTATTAGAATAAATGATTTCGTTATTATTAAGAATAAACATTGCAGCTATGTTCAATTCATTTGCTTTATCGAAGGCATTAGTAAAGCCCATAGCATTAAAAGCAGTTGCAAAAGCATCAGCATATGATGCTGAAGACTCATGAATTACTGTCACCGAACTAATTTGATTATTAATTGATTTGAGTGTTTTTGGATTTATAGTATGTGAAATCCTGTTGCCTGAATCATCAATCTTAAAATTTCTATATTCACCAGATGTGGCTATTGCCAAAAATTTTGAATCATTATTAGATATTACTTTAATAGCTTTGTTTTGAATAACAGAAGGATCTTGAATACCAATATTCCAACTATCACCATGCTTTGTTCCATTAATAATAACTTCACCACCAATATCAATCATGTGATTAATTAAATCGTTATTTATAAGATATTCATGAATTACTTGAACAGCATAACCTTTAGCAACTGATGATAAGTCAAACCAATTCGACGAATTTTTATAAAGAATTTTCTCATTATTATCAATTCTAAAAGTAGAAGTATTTAACTGTATATTCTTGTTACCAAAGTCAGGAGAAAATCCAAATTCACCTGATTTCTTGGCCATCATAATGTTATAAAATCCATCAGAGTTATTTTCAACATATTTAGCAACCTTTAAGATTTTATAGAGATCATTGGAAATTGATATTTTATTTAATGGAGAATTATTTATTATTGAAATTTCAGAATTATTTTTATAATTTGAAGCTACAAAATCAATATTATTAATTATGTTAATAATATTATTTTTGTGATGATCACCGATATACTGACTAGAAACAACAGACCATGAAGTGCCATATGCTTGACCATTAATTTGATAGATTGATGTTTGATTGTGGTTATATGCAACTATTGTTAAAACAATACCTGCTACTAACGCAATTAATTTTGAAAAAAGTTTTCTTGTCACACTATAGATTAGCCACCAAAGTCATCAAGGGCAATATTTTCTGGCTCAACTCCAAGATTTAGCAGCATATCAATAACAGCTTTATTCATCATAGGTGGGCCACACATATAATATTCACAATCTTCTGGTGCATCATGTTTCTTTAAATAATTTTCATAAAGTACATTATGAATAAAACCTGTATCACCACTCCAATCGTCTTCAGGTAATGGATCAGATAAAGCTACGTGCCATTCAAAATTGTCATATTTATCAGCTAATTCATTAAATTCATCAACATAAAACATTTCTTTTAAACTTCTAGCACCGTACCAAAAAGTTATCTTACGATCAGTATTTATTCTTAAAAGTTGATCAAATATATGAGAGCGCATTGGTGCCATACCAGCACCGCCACCAACAAAAACCATTTCAGCTGAAGTTTCTTTAGCAAAAAACTCACCAAAAGGGCCAAAAACTTTAACTTTATCGCCTGGTTTTAGATTGAAAGTCCAAGAAGACATTAAACCTGGAGGTACGTCTTGACCTGGAGGCGGTGATGCAATTCTGATATTAAATTTTATTATTCCTTTTTCTTCGGGATAATTTGCCATTGAATATGCTCTTATAACTGGCTCTGATGTAGTTGATTTATTGTCCCAGATTTTAAATCTGTCCCAATCTTCATGATATTCGTCTGAAATATCGAATTCTTTGTAATCTAAATCATAGGCAGGTGCTTCAAGTTGAACATAACCACCAGCTCTAAAATCAACATTCTCTCCCTCAGGTAGTTTTAGAACAAGTTCTTTAATGAAGGTTGCAACGTTATCATTTGATATTACTTCACATTCCCATTCTTTAACACCAAAAACATCGTCTGGAACTTGTATTTTTAAATCGTTTTTAACTGGAACTTGACATGATAGACGCCAGCCATCTTTTTTTTGAGTAGCATTAAAATGAGATTCTTCAGCGGCAAGTATTGAACCGCCGCCCTCAAATACCTGACATTTGCATTGACTACATGTGCCACCACCTCCACAAGCTGAAGCTAAAAATATATTGTTATCAGCTAAAGTAGTTAATAATTTTGAACCTGCTGGGACAACTATTGGGTTTTGAGAATCTCCATTTATTTCAATTGATACATCTCCTGTTGATACTAATTGAGATCTTGCAATAATAATAACAAAAACAAGAAGAAGAATTATTCCACTAAATGAAATGACGCCTAACAATAAATCAATACTCATACTACAAAGATATTCCTCCAAATGACATAAAACCAAAGCTCATTAATCCAACAATAATAAAAGTAGTTCCCAAGCCTTTTAAACCTTCAGGTATGTCTGAATATTTCAATTTTTCTCTAATACCAGCGAGTACCACAATTGCCAATGCCCAACCAAATCCTGCACCAAAACCATAAACAATACTTTCAGTAAATAATAAATCTTTTTCAACCATAAATAATGAAGCTCCCAATATTGCGCAATTTACAGTGATAAGTGGTAGAAATTGACCAAGTGCATTATACAAAGCTGGAACATATTTATCCAAAAACATTTCAAGTATTTGAACAGAAGCTGCTATAACACCTATATAACTTATCAATTCTACAAATTCTAAATTAGTTCCCTCTATTCCTAACCACGTTAAAGCATCTTCTCTAAGAATATAGTTATATATTAGATTATTAAGAGGAACAGTTAATAAACATACCACTATTACAGCAACACCTAGACCAAAAGCTGCATCTATTTTTTTTGAAATGGCGATAAAGGTACACATGCCTAGAAAAAGTGACAATGCAATATTTTCAATAAAAACAGTTGTTATAAATATATTTAAATAGTGTTCAAACATTTATTTCTCTCTTTGTTAGATCGGGAGATGTAGAATGCTTTGACACAACAAAGTCGTCTTCTTCTACTTGTTCTTTTTGTAGTGATCTAATTAGCCATATAAATAAACCAATTATGATGAATGAACTTGGTGGTAAAAGTAGTAAATTATTTCCCATATACCAACCACCATTTGAAACTAATGGCAGTATCTCATACCCAAACAATGTTCCTGAACCAAATAACTCTCTAATGAAAGCTACTCCAATAAGAATAATACTGTAACCAATTCCATTACCTAATCCATCAAGAAAACTAACAAATGGTTTTTCTTTCATTGCAAATGCTTCAGCCCTACCCATTACAATGCAGTTAGTAATTATTAATCCAACAAATACTGATAATTTCTTACTTGTCTCATAGTCATATGCTTTTAAAAGTTCATCAACAACAATTACAAGTGATGCGATAATAGTCATCTGTACAATAATTCTGATACTTGTAGGAATATAGTTTCTAATCAGTGAGATAAAAAGATTTGAAAAAGATATAACACTAGTTACTGCGACACACATCACCATCGTTACTGATAAATTATTTGTGACTGCCAAAGCAGAACAAATACCTAATATTTGAAGTGTAATAGGGTTTTCTTTTATTAGAGGATTGATTATGACCTCTTGATATCGTTTAAGATTCATAATTTAATTCCTTCAAAAGATTTGCATATCCTGAGTCACTAAACCAATATGAAACCATATTAGTAACCCCTCTACTTGTAATAGTTGCTCCAGACAGACCATCTATTTTATATTCAGACTCTATATCGCCTGTATCAACTTTACCTTTAATAACTTCTAATGCTACTTGATCATTGTTATAGATTTTTTTACCTTTCCACGACGATTTCCAACGAGGGTTATCAACTTCTGCACCAAGACCGGGTGTCTCCTTATGATCATAAAATTCTATACCTGATACAGTATTAAAATCACTTTCAATTGCTATATAGCCATATAAGGTACCCCAAAGACCATAGCCTCTAATTGGCAAAATTAATTTTTCTATATTATCTAGATCATCTCTTAAGATATAAATTTTTCCAACATTTTCACGATTTTTTATTATTGCAATATCTTCGGAGGCAGGAACTTCAGATGATAAAGCAGGATCTTTTGTTACAACAACTTGATCATATTCATCAATATTAAAATTATTATATTCAGCCATCAACATTCCTGAGTCAAAATCAATGAATTTTGATTCAAGCTGATTAAACTGATCACTAATAGATATGTTTTGATCATATATTCCTGCAACTTGCAGAACTTTTAATCTTTTATCATTAAGTTTGTTTTCTTTTTGTAAATCACGAAGACTAACCGCAGATGCCGAAACAATCAGTGAACATACTAGACAAACTGAAAATGCTACTGCTAGTGTTTTAATTATTGATTCATTCATTATATAAAGCTTTTCTTTTTTTAATATTAGACATGACCACCAGATGATCTATTACAGGAGCTAATAAATTTGCAAATAATATAGCTAACATCATACCCTCTGGGAAGGCTGGATTTATAACTCTTATCAAAATTACTGTAACACCAATAACAATACCGTATATCCATCTACCAGTATTAGTGCCTGAGCCTGAGACAGGTTCAGTTGCCATAAATACTAAGCCAAATGCAAAACTACCTATAACCGCATGCCAGTACCAAGGAATGTAAAACATTTGATTAGTCTCAGAACCAACAATATTTAAAATTGATGACATAAGAATCATTCCAATAAACGTTCCTAAAATTATTCGGTATGAAGCAACTTTAGTCATTAATAAAATAACCATACCAATTAATATTGCAATTATAGATGTCTCACCAACTGAGCCTGGGATATTTCCTAAGAATGCATCCATCCAAGTATAAGAATTTGTAATACCTGCCATACCACTCTCAGCAGCCATGCCTAAAGCTGTTGCACCGCTATAACCCTCAGGGATAATATTGTAATCTGATATACCTGCAACCCAAACTTTGTCACCGGAGATTTGAGCTGGATATGCAAAGTATAAAAATGCTCTACCTGTAAGTGCTGGATTTAAAAAGTTTTTTCCTGTTCCACCGAAAATTTCTTTTCCAATTACAAGACCAAACGATATACCCATTGCAGCTTGCCACAAAGGTATGTCTGGTGGACAGCTTAGAGAAAATAAAACAGTTGAAACAAATGCACCTTCATTAATTTCATGTTTTCTTACAACAGCAAATAAGGCCTCCCAAGCTATACCAACAGTAAATACAACAAAATATATTGGTAAAAAATAACATGCACCAAACCATAGTTTTGCAATAAAGCTATTAGCATCATACCCCACCATGTTTACAAAATAATGATGCCAGTCACCAGTATTTTGTTGACCAATAGATTCTAAATATTCTAATGAATTGGCTCCAAGATTATACATCCCAAAAAACATAGCTGGAAAAGTAGCAAGCCATACTGTAACCATTACTTTTTGTATATCAACAGCATCTCTTACATGTATTGGATTTTTTGTTTTCTTTCCATATGAAAATACTAAATTCTCTATTGCATCAAATAATGGAAACCAAGTTGTATATTTACCCTCTCCAACAAAATTTGGTTTAACATTATTTAAATAATTTCTAATTATTTTCATAGTTCGTTAAAAATTTTATTTAAATTATCCATTAAAATAGAAGAGTAATCGTACTTACTTGGGCATACATACGAACATAATGCTAAGTCCTCTGGTACTAGTTCCAGCATACCTAAATCGATTGCCATTTCAGTATCTGAAACAACTAAAGATTTTAATAACTGAGTAACTAAAATATTCATAGGAATTACTTCCTCATATGAACTAACAGGAACAATTGCTCTATTCCCGCCTCCTATAGATGTATTAAAAATAAATTCTTTAGGTTTTAAAAATGAAGAAATAAATACATTTAATTTAGAATGTAAATTCTTGCCTGGCATTAACCAATTCATGAATATTTCATTCACTTCATCAGGTATTGCTGAAATTTGATTATCATAAATGCCTAAATAGTTCATAACACCATCAGATTGATGCCCATGTAAAACTGAACCAGAAATAATTCTAGAGTTAGGGTTAATCTTTCCGGCAGTTATTTCATCAATATTTCCGGCTATTCGAGTTCTAATCAATGATGGTTCATACACAGAAGGACCTCCGATAGCTATGATTTTTGAAGTACGTAATGTTTTGTATTGCATTAGATGTCCAATTGAAATTATGTCTTGATAACCAATTGTCCATACTATTTTATTAAGATTCACTGGGCAAAGTTGTGATATATGTGTACTGCTCAAGCCAGCAGGATGTGGTCCTGAGAATTGTGTGTAAGTCACAGATTTATTATTTTTCTCAAATTTATCATTTTGATAATTTACGTATATGTCGCATTCAAATTTTTTAACTAATATTTCTAGCCCTAAATCAAATAAATCTTGATCATATTTGATGATTTCATATGGATCTACAGATAAAGGATTAGTATCGCAACAATTGATAAATATTCCCTTTGGAATATCACTTATAGCAGGTGTTCTGTTAAATGGTCTTGTTCTAAAAGAATTCCATAAACCAGTTTCTTGCAACAGATTAATAAAATTCTCTTGATCATTAAATTCTATGAACTCTTCCTCATTATCTAAATCTATTTCTATAGAAATAAATTTTCTTTTATCTCCTCTATTTACGGCTTTGATTAATCCTGACCCTGGAGCACAATAAAAAACACCTTTGTTTTTTTTGTCTTCAAATATTTTTTCACCACAATTAACATGATCACCTTCTTTAAAAAACATTGTTGGCTTCATACCAACATAATCGTTAGACAATAGAGCAACGCTTGAGACCTTTGGCTCATCACTAATATCTAAAGATGGAGATCCTGATATTGGTAAATCAAGACCTTTTGATATTTTAATCACTTTTATTTGTGTGCCTTTATAAAGTTACTTTGAAACTGTTAAAAACAATAGAATTATACGGCTAAAAAGCCTTTGTTTCTATGGTTTTAAACAATTGGTTTAGGTAATCTTGGAAGTTCAATATTAGCTACTTTTTTAACTAATCCAAGTACCTGTTTTGAATAGCCATATTCGTTATCATACCAACAATATAGAGTTATGCTTTTATTTGATGCAATTGTCGCTTGTGAGTCAATTACTGAAGCAAAAGGGCTAGAATAAAAATCAGTTGATACAATTTCTGATGAATTTACATACCCGATTATTTCTCTATATTGTGAATGAAATGCTACAGTTCTGAGGTAGTTATTAACATCAGTTACGCTTACCTCTTTATTAAGTTGAAGTGATAGTATTGCTAAACTTACATTTGGAGTAGGTACTCTTATGGCATTACCAGTCAATTTACCTTCAAGTTCAGGCAACGCTTTTGCAACAGCTTTAACAGCTCCTGTTGTAGTAATCACCATATTCAGAGGAGCGCCACGACCTCTTCTGTCACCTTTATGAAAGTTATCTATAAGATTCTGATCATTTGTATAAGCATGAACTGTTTCAATATGTCCACCTTCAATTGAGTATTCATCATTTATGGCATTTAAAACAGGCACAATTGCATTAGTTGTGCATGAAGCTGCAGATATAATGGCATCATTATCATTTAAAATATAATCGTTGATTCCAAAAACAATATTTTTAATATCACCTTTTGCAGGTGCTGTTAATATAACTTTGCTAGCTCCAGATTTTAAGTGTTTTGAAAGACTGTCCTCATCTCTCCATACACCTGTGTTATCAATAACAATTGGATCAATAATGTTGTGATCTGCATATTTAACTTCATCTGGGCTTGAAGCATAAATTACTTTTATTGCGTTTCCATTTACAACTAATGATGTATTTTCTTCATCAACCCTAACTGTTCCGTCAAAAGGTCCATGAACAGAATCTCGAGAAAGTAGACTTGCTCTTTTGAAAATATCATCATCAGAAGCTTTTCTAATTACAATAGCTTTAATTCTAAAGTAGTTACCTGGACCAGTAGTTTGCGTCATCATTCTTGCCAAAAGTCTTCCAATCCTTCCAAAACCATAAAGAACTATTGACTTTGGTACGTCTGGTCTAACAGTTTCTACATCTATTACAGATTCAAGCTCTTTATTCAAATAATCTTTAATTTTTGATTGATCTTCTTTAATCTCATCAAAAAAAGGACACTTAACTGCAATTTCGCCTATATCAATTTCACAATCATGAAGATTTAGTGTACTTATGTACTCTATCATTGGATAAGTTTCAAATTCACTTAATTCA
The DNA here is from genome assembly GCA_902628085.1 of uncultured SAR86 cluster bacterium. Taxonomy (GTDB): domain Bacteria; phylum Pseudomonadota; class Gammaproteobacteria; order Magnimaribacterales; family D2472; genus SAR86A. The sequence goes on along the minus strand of CACOLO010000001.1, from coordinate 205,755 downwards.
TTATTATCAGACTGTCTTGCAAACCTATGTGCTTTCATTATTGCAACTGGAGACTCATTCACTAGAGATTTTCCATAAATCATGAGATTAACTCCATCTCTATACAATGAACCAATTAATGGAACCATTAATTCTGCAAGCGCTTCTCTCCATTTCCAATCACCAAATGAATCTTCGGGTAAGATTCTTTTCTGACGCTCTGTGGATTGAAAATTTATATCCCTCTCGTCTCCCATACTTTAATTATAAATGTTTTTATTAAATACCTAAAAGAGAAATCAGGACATTTTCTTAAGATGATAATCAGCATTTCCAAAAAGGGCATCAATGGATATCATTTTTTTGAGGTAATGACCTATCATCATTTCTTCACTTACACCCATGCCGCCATGAAGTTGGACTGCTTCTTTTGCTGAAAGCTTACCAGATTTACCAATATATGACTTGAGTGCAGATACATGTTTAAACATATCATCTGAATTGTTGTTAACTTCAAGCATAGCTTTAATTAGAAGTGATTTTGCTAACTCGGACTCAATAAACATATCTACCATTCTATGTTGTAATACTTGAAAATTAGATATAGGTTGTCCAAACTGTTCTCTTCCTTTTGTGTATTCTAATGTTTTTAAGTAACAAGATTCCATACAACCCACAGCTTCAGCACTTACACATAAAGTCGCAAGATTAATTGATTCATCTATTAGTCTTTTTGCTTCATCTGCGGTTGCAATTATATTTAATGAATCTAGTTGAACATTTTCAAATGATATTTCTGAGCATGACTGGCCGTCGATTGTTGAAAAAGAATTAATAGATACCCCTTTTGTATTTGAATCAAGTATAACTAAAGTTAGTTCATCCCCTTTTGAACATGAAACTATTAATTTTTGTGCATTAGCACCATTTAAAACCAGGGTTTTTGTTCCATTTAAACAGTTACCAGAATCAAGTGTTGTATTCGGTGATGAATAATCATAGCTTTTATTAACTTCTGCATATGCAAATGAGACGTGCATTTCTCCAGAGCATATCTGTTCAATTATTTGATTTTTAGATTCATAGGATGATTTATCCAAAATTGATCCAGAAAGAACCACAGTAGCTAGATACGGCTCTATTACTAGTGACTTACCAAATTCTTCAAATAATATTGATAGTTCAATTGCACCAAAGCCAAGTCCACCAGCATCTTCTGAAAAAGGCATAGATAACCAGCCTTGTTCAGCAAAAAGTTTCCATACATTTGGATCAAAGTCACTGTCAGATTTGACTATATCTTCTCTTTTATAGAAGTCATATTCAGATTCGCAAAACTTTTGGATTTGCTCGCGAAGCATTGTTTGTTCTTCGCTATAATTTAGATTCATTTTTTATACGCCTAGTACAAATTTAGATAATATATTTTTTTGTATTTCGTTACTTCCGCCGTATATTGATGTTTTTCTTAAATTGAGAAATCCAGATAAACCCTCAGCAGCATATTCTGGTCCAGCTGGCTTATCATTACTCTCATATCCATGAGGCCCTGGATACATTAATGCATACTCTCCAGCAGCTTCTACAAATAACTCAGATAAGTTTTGTTGCATCTCAGTGCCTTTTATTTTAAGAATTGAAGATTCTGCACCGGGGTGTCCTCCGTTTTCTAGTGCTGATAAAAGCCTTAGTTCCGTTATTTCAATTGCAGATAATGCAACCTCTAGTTCATTTACTTTTTTCTGCAATTCAGAATTATCTAATTTTGAGATAATTCCTTTAAGTCTATTTAACTGTCTCATTGAGGCGCCAACGCCTGCGATACCAAATCTTTCATGGGCTAACAAAAATTTAGCGTATGTCCATCCTTTACCTTCTTCACCAACAAGATTTTCTACAGGCACCTTAACATCAGTAAAGAAAACAGAGTTAACTTCATGTTCTCCATCAATCGTTATGATAGGTTTAACCTCTATACCAGGAGTTTTCATGTCTATTAATAGGAATGAAATACCCTCTTGTTTAATTCCGCTATTATCAGTTCTAACAAGACAAAATATCCAATCTGCATTTTGAGCAAGAGTTGTCCATGTTTTAGCGCCATTAACTATGTAATGATCACCTTCTAATACAGCTTTCGTTTTTAATGATGCTAGATCAGAGCCTGATCCAGGTTCGGAATAACCCTGACACCACCATGAATCAAAATTAAGAATATCTGGCAAAAACTTTTTCTTTTGTTCTTCATTTCCGAAAGTCCAGATTACTGGAGCAACCATGCTAACTCCAAATGCAAGTAAAGGTGGGCAACCAGCTAAGCCAAACTCTTTATTAAAGATATATAGTTGAGTAGATGACCACCCTGTTCCACCATGTTCTTCAGGCCAGTTGTAACCCATCCAACCTTTTTTTGAAAGAGCTTTGTGATAGTCGACCATGTCTTGCCTAGTTAAGGCAATACCATTATCAGTTTTTTCTTTAACATGCTTAGGATAATCATTAGCTAGCCATTCTCTAACCTCATCTCTAAAAGCAATATCTTCTTTTGTAAAGTTTATATCCATAATTTTCTTTTAAAATATAATTTGATTGATAGAATAAGTGCCTCATTATACACAACAATATGTTCAAAAATAAATACAATAAGTATCAAAATTTGATATATGAAATATTCGAACAATTTCAAATTTCTGATCAATCTATATGTTTAATTACAAAAAATAATCAGGAATCAATCTATATTTACAATGGACTTAAATATTTTTTTGACGAAGATAGCTTAAAACTCTTTCCAGAGACTGAAGTTCTACCATATGATCATTTCTCTAGTCCAGAAAGGGTTATTCAAAATAGATTTCAAATTATTAATGAAGCATATTCATCAAAGAATATCTTAATTACTTCTATAAAGAATATTTTTGAAAGATATCCCGAAATTGAGTATTTCAAATCATTTGAGACCTTTAAGTTGGGACATAAAATTTCAGTTTTAAATTTAGTTAAAGTAATAGAATCTTTAGATTATGTTAAGAAAACTAATGTTGAGGTTATTAATGATTATGCAGTAAGAGGTGGAATTGTAGATATATTTTCACCAATGTATGAAAATCCATTAAGAATTGAAATTTTTGACGATACTATTGAATCTATAAGATTCTTTGATTCGGAAACACAACTTTCAATTGAAAACATTGATAAATTTTTTCTATCAAAAGGATCTTTATTTAGTTTAAATGAACAAAAAATATTAACGTTTATATCCAGATGGAGAAATTATTTTATAAATGATGATGAAAGATATTGTGATATTTTTCAAAAAATAAAAAATGGCAATATTCCAGAAGGTATTGAAATTTATCTACCACTTTTATTTAAAAATACAGTCAATTTTTTTGAATTGTTTAATCATCATGACATATATTCATCATTGAATTTATTTCATGAGATAGACATATATGATGAGTTTATTAAGCAACGATTCAATGATGAAAATATTGATCATAAAAGACCCTTATTAAAACCAGATAAACTTTATATAAAAAAAGACGAATTACAGCAAATACTGAAGAATGTTAAAAATATTAATATAAAAGAAATTAATCTTCAGCCCGAGAATTTTGATGATTTAATTAATCTGATTAACAAAAATAGTTTTAAAGAAAATCTCCTTATCGTCACATCTTTTGCAGATCAGATAGAGGAACTATGTAAAAAAATTCACCATAAAACGCAAATAATTTCAGATTTCTCAGAACATAACAATGGAATCTCATTAATGTATGGCGAGCCAGTAACTCCATTTTTTGATGAGAGAAATAATACCTATATCTTTCATAAAGAAGTTATTGATAAAGATTATTCATTTACACCATCAGTGAAAAAAGATGATATGAATATAATTAAAAATAATGATTTCTCACTTTTTAAAGAAAATGATTATGTAATTCATGAAAATTATGGATTAGGAATTTATAGTGGTCTAGAAACTGTTGATGCTAATAATACTAACAATGAATACATTAAAATTATTTATGCAGATAATGAAAATCTATACGTTCCTCTCTCAAATATAAATAAAATCACTTCGTATCATAAAAAAAATATTGATAAAGGTATTGCTTTAGATTCACTTTCTTCAACTAAATGGAAACAAAAAAAAGATCGAGCTATTAAGAGATCTATTGATCATGCAGCAGAAATTTTAGATATCGAATCAAGAAGACAAAAATCATCATCTTTTTCACTAAGAATAGATGATAAATCTCTACAGGAATTTAATGACGAATTTCCCTTTACTGAAACACATGATCAAGTTGTTTCATTTAATTCTATTCAAAAAGATTTAAGTTTAATTAAACCAATGAATAGAGTCCTTTGTGGAGATGTAGGTTTTGGTAAAACCGAAGTAGCAATGAGAGCTGCATATATTAGTGCTTTTTCAGGAAAACAAGTTGTTTTAATTGTGCCAAGCACAATTTTGTGTGATCAACACTTTAATTCTTTTGTTAAAAGATTTATGAATTTTCCAGTATCAATAAAAAAACTTAACAGACATACCACTCTTAAAAATAAAAAAGAAATTATTAATGATTTCAATAACCATAAAATAGATATTCTTATAACAACACATATTATTTTTAATAATGAAGTGGAGTTTCAACAAACGGGTCTTTTAATAATCGATGAAGAACATAAATTTGGCATAAAACAAAAAAACTTTATCAAAGATAAACAGAGTAATATCCATATCCTCTATTTATCTGCTACCCCAATTCCAAGAACTATGAATATGGTATATGCAGGTTTAAAAGATTTTTCTTTTCTTCAAACACCGCCATCGAATAGATTAAACATTAAATCTTTTTTAAAAACTCATACAAATCAACTATTAAAAGAAGCATTAGTGAGAGAAAAGTCACGTAATGGACAATGTTTTATTGTTCAAAATGATATAAATAAAATGGAAAACTTAAAAAATGAAATTAACCAATTGTTACCAGAATTTAGAATCGGTATTGCGCATGGAAAATTAAAAAAAGCAGATATTCAGAAAGTTATGTCATCTTTTCATGCCGGTAATCTTGATGGATTAATTTGTACAACAATAGTAGAAATGGGTTTAGATATACCTAATGCAAATACAATGATTGTAATTAATTCACAAAATTTTGGTTTAGCTCAACTACATCAACTTAGAGGTAGAGTTGGAAGATCTGAAAGACAAGGATACTGTTATTATTTGGTACCAAACATGGATATACCTAAGTTATCAAAAGATAGATTAGCTTCTGTAATTAAAAATTCAAAACTTGGTGAGGGTTTCTTAATAGCTCAAGAGGACCTAGAAATAAGAGGTGGAGGAGAAATGCTAGGAGATAAGCAAAGTGGACATGTTGAAAATGTTGGTATGAGTTTGTATTTGTCAATGCTTAAATCCGCATTAGATAACACACAAGAAAGCACCACAATTAATGATATAGAAATTAATTTTTATGATTCAGCTTATATTGATAATAATTATTTGCCATCAGCCATTGAAAGATTAAAGATTTATAGAAAAATTAATAAAATTAAATCTTCAGCCGATTTAATTGAAATTAAAAATAACCTTATTGATAGATGCGGTAAAATGCCACCAGAAACAAAAAATATCATTGAAAACAAAAAGCTTGAAATTATTGCAAGAAGTATCGGTATCAAAAGTATAAAATCAAATAAATTAAATACATCTTTCCTCATCACTTCTGATTTTAGCGAGAGCAAGTTTGACAAGTTAATTAGCCTGGTTAAATCTGACCCTCAAAAATTCGCTATTGATCAAGAAAATAAGTTTATTTATAAATTGAATGAATTAGAATCTATAACTAGGAGACAAAAAGTTACAGATTTTCTTAATGCCCTTTTATAAAATATTTATTTTACTCATAACATTTAGTAGCTTTATTATTAATGCTAATGAAGAAAATAGTATTATTGATGAGTATAGAGTTGAAATCATTATTTTTAAATTTAAAGAAGTATCAACAAGTGAAAATTTTGTTGAAGAACTGACCATACCTTCAAAATCAGTTATAACTCTAGTTGAGCCAAAGCTATATTTAAACGAGACAGCATTAAATAGCTTTCCCAAAAATGATTCTTTTTTTCAAAATTTGCTAAAAAATCTAAAGCCAATTAATAATACTTCTTCTGAAAATTTATCTGACAAAAATAAGAATGTAGTAAACCCAAAAAATTGGTTTAGAAAAAATAATAAAGTTACATATCTTGATGATTATCAAAAAAAAATAATTAAAAGTAATGATGTGCAGTTTTTAGGATCATTCTCATGGGTTCAAGGTATTGATGAATTAGATGGCAGTAAATTTGTTTTTCTAGAAAATAGTGATCAAGAATATGGTTATTTTTTAAAGCTTTATAAAAAAAGATTTATGCATATAGACCTTAAAGCATATCTTGGAATTGTTAACGATCTTCAGCTTGAATCTACAAAAAAATATCGAAATGAATACGATGCATTGATTAAGAAGAACATAGTTGATAGTAATGATATTGATTTACAAATATATTTACCAAACAAATCAGATAAAATTGAAATTAAAAATAATCAAACGAGTTCGAATGTAAAAAAAAGTCCTTCAAGATTAGATAAATTTATCGATATAGAACAAAGGGTTTTTAATGAGGAAATTTATTTGTTTGACCACCCATACTTTGGGGTCTTGGTATCAATAATCAAAGTTTAATAATATGCGTTATCATCGATACTGTGATCGGTCATATCCTTAACGCCTGTGACTTCAGGTATCTGTTCAACCAATGTCTTTTCGATACCATCTTTAAGTGTAACATCTACCATTCCACAACCTTGACAACCCCCACCAAATTGAAGAACTGCTTCACCTTTATCATTAAACTCGACTAGAGATACTTCACCGCCGTGAGATTCAAGCATAGGATTAATTTCATTATAGATAACATAATTAATTCTATCTTCTACAGGACTTTCTGGAGAGATATTAGGAAGTCTAGCATTAGGTGCTTTTATTGTAAGTTGACCACCAAAATTATCTTTATCAAAATTCACTTCAGCATCTTGTAAAAAAGGTAAACTTCTTTTTTCAAGATTAACATTAATTAAATCTAAGTTTAAAACTAAATCATCAGGCATTGCCTCATCTGGTTTACAATAAGCCAAACATGTTTCAGCCTTCGGAGTACCAGGATCAGAAATGAAAATTCTTATAGAAAGATCAGTTTCATTTTTATCTTGTATCAACTTGGCTAAATATTCCTCAGCTGATTTGGTTATTTTTATAATTTCACTCATAACTTATGTGGTTTAAAAGAATTATAAATTCTTTTTTTGGAATTAGAAAAAAAAATGATCTTGAAAAGGATCTTAAAAATGTAAATTTATTTAAATTAATTATTCTGTTTATAGCACTAAATATTTTCTTTATATCATTTGTCCTAACAATAACTAGAATATTTGTATGAATAAGTTTGAAAAATTTAATAACGAAATAAAAACGTATTTCAGATCTGAAGTTGTAACAAACTTAAGCCCATCAACTTCTCACAGAAGTAGATGTGAATTTTCATATCACGATAACCATTATGCTATGCATGGCCCCAATAAAAAATTACTACTTAAAAGTTTTCCCTTGGCTGCAAGTTGCATAAAAAAAGTAATGCCTCGTTTGATAAAAGAAATTAATAATTCTTCTGAGTTAAACGAAAAATTATTTCAAATCAATTTTAGATCTAATAAAGATAATAAAGTAATGGTAACGCTTATTTACCATAAGAAAATTAATGAAAGTCTAATCGCTCTTATTAATAACCTTTCAAAAAAATATGATCTTTTGTTAATAGCAAGATCAAAAAATTTCGTATATTCAACTAATCAAATGTATTTAGATAATTTAATTGATGGTTATATAAATTATCAAACAGATAACTGTTTTTATCAGCCCAATAAATTCTTACTAGAAATGATGATAGAAAAAGTTTCAGAAATGGTTATAAACCCAAAGGATTTGCTTGAAATTTATTGTGGCGTAGGAACTTTTACCCTTCCGCTATCCAAAATTTTTTCAAAAGTTTTTGCAACAGAAAATAATAGAAGTGCTATTAAATGTCTTAAAAAAGCAATGTATAAAAATCAAATACATAATATTATGCATGCTCGATTATCAGCAGAAGAAGTCTGTGATGCTTTTCATGGCAAAAAATTCTTTAGATTAAACGAAATTGATATTAATAACTTAGACATATCACACGTTCTAGTTGATCCACCAAGATCAGGATTAACTAATGAGGTCATTGATCTTATCAAAAATTTTAAAAATATTATTTATATTTCATGTAATCCAGAAACATTTTTACGAGATATTAAAAAATTAAAAAATCATAAATTAAAAAATGTGGAAATTTTTGATCAGTTTCCAAATACAGAGCATTTAGAAATAGTATCTCTTTTAGAAGCTAGTTAATCTTTTCGTATTCAATCCAATCTATCAAGAGTCTTTTTTTATCAGGATTATCAGAAAAGTTAGAACAAACTGAATCTATGCAAAAATCAGAAGAATTGAATCTCCCCGAATCAAAATTGCCACCAACAGCAACATTTAAAATCAAATAAAATTGTCTATTAAATGGGTACTGATATTGATTGAGAGGAAAAATGGTTGGATTAATACTCAAATGAGGAGTTACTTCGTCATTGATATAAAAATTAATGTTATTTTCCTGAAAAATTAATGTAATGGAATGGAACTTATTTTGGAAAGTATTTTCATTTGAAGAATAGAATTCACCAACAATGTATCTATTATCTGGCCATTGTGTTCCAAAATGAACTGCAGAACTCACGATATTGTCTTGTGCTGGCGATCCATCAATTGGGTAAGATCTGCCCTTAGCCTCAAGCAAATCAATTTCTCCGCCACTCGGCCATGGTGTTCCATCGTATGGGAGCATCCATATTGCAGGCCACATTCCAGTTCCCTCTGGCAAACGAAAACAAACAGAAATACGACTATTTACATCAATTGCAAACTTATCTTTCGTCATTATTTTTGCAGAAGTAAAGTTCTGTTGAACATTGTCACTTCCAATATTATTTTCAAATATTGGTTGAATTTTAAGATACCCATTTTCTATAAATAAGTTATCTGTATCATTAGATGTATAGTTTTGCAGTTCATTATTACCATTACATCCACCACCATTATCATTACAGCCCTCATCATAAACCCACTTTGATAAATCTAAATTATTGTTATCAAAATCTTCTGACCAAATAACATTTGAAGTTCGTGCAACGCAATTATCATTAGAAGTTCCAGATGGTGGAACATATTTATATCCACTTATTGGATCTGAATTATTAGAGTTGACTTCAAGATCTCCACTCCCTCCTCCACATGAAACTAAGAAAAATAAAAAAAATATTATTGGATATTGCATTACTAAATGAAAAATGAAAAGTTATCTTACTTCAAATTCATCTGATAATAATTTCATTTCCTTTCTAAGGAAAAACATTGCAATTAGATTTGGAATTGAAACTAAAGCAACAACAACATATGCAATGTTCCAAACAACGGTTGTATCAATAACAGCAGCTAAAATAAAGCATAAAACATAAAAATTTCTATACCAAATGACGCCTTTTTCACCAAAAATATAGGCTGTTGATCTATCACCATAATAGCACCAGGTTATTGATGTTGAGAATGCAAATAGCAATAAAGCTATTGCAACTAACTTTCCACCATATTGACCAAGTATTCCTTGTGAAAATGCTTTTGCAGTCAACTCTGCGGAACTTACTAATGACTTACCTTTAATTGTAACTTGATCAGTCACTTTACCGTTTGCAACATTTAAAGATCCTGAATATAGATTATCAAGATTATCATTCATTGAAACTTGAACATTTTCAGCAATAGATCTTGAATGAAGAACAGTAATATTTTTATTTTTTATCTGGCCATCTTCAACATTTATAGTTCCATTAAACTCTTTAACATTTGAATCTATAGACTGAACATAATTTGTAAGTTGAAAAATATCATCTGGATATAAATACATTCCTTCAATATCTTTCTCATCACTATAGACACCCTCAAGAATTACCATATCTGTTTTTGAAAATGTAGTATCAAATTTTTGAGTCCACACACCACTAGATAAAATTACCAGTGCAGTAACACTACATACAACGATGGTATCAATGAAAGGTTCTAAAATTGAAACTACTCCTTGATCAATTGATTTATTTTTTGAAGAAGCATGTGCAATTGGCGAAGAACCTTGTCCTGCTTCATTAGAATAAAGACCTCTAGCTACACCATATTTCAAACTCATGGCAAAGCTAGCACCAAGAAATCCACCTACAGCAGCTGAGCCAGTAAAGACTTGAGAAAAAATTGCGTTAAAAGAAGGAATGACATTTTGGTAGTTTTCAACAAGTATTATTAGTGCACCACCGAAATAAATTAATCCCATTATTGGAATAATTTTACTTGCTACAGATGCTATTCTTTTAATGCCACCAATTATGATGATCCAAAGTAACACACCCAGGAATAATCCAGTAAATAGCTTTGGAACAGAAAATTCTGTATTCATTACAAGTGCAATATTATTGATTTGCGGCATGTTTCCTGAACCTATAGCAGTAATCATCATGAAAAATGCAAATAAAACTGCAATAGATTTAGCGGGTAAATTTACTCCTAACCACTTAACATTAAGACCTTGTTCAATATAGTACATTGGGCCTCCTGAAATAGATCCATCACTAAGTTTGGTTCTATATTTGTGGCCTAAAGTTACTTCAACATATTTTGTTGTCATACCAAAAATAGCTGTGATCCACATCCAAAAAATTGCAGCTGGTCCGCCAGTCCAGATTGCAAGAGCAACACCACCGATATTACCAGTACCAACAGCACCTGACATGGCAGTAGTAAGGGCTTGAAAACCGGTTGTTTCTCCTTCAGCATCAGAATTAGTATTTTTTCCAGAAACAATTTTTAGAGCACTTCGAAAGTATTTAAATTGAGGAAATCCCAGATAAATTGTAAAAAATATACCGGTTCCAATCAATAAAGCTGGAAACCACCATGATCCACTTAAATTACTGTCTAATAAAACTAAAAAGTTATTGAATTGTTCCATATGATTATTCTGAGTATTTATCGATTAGATCAGTATACCCACCGATTAAGTCATCATCTATAAAAATTTGCGGCACTGTTCTAGCTGCTGGATTTCGCTTAAGCATCTCGTTAAATATTTTTGGGTCATCAGCATCATAAACTTCATATTTTATGCCTTTAGAATCAAAAAAATTCATAGCCATGTCGCAATATGAACAATTTGATCTTGAATATATTTCAACTTTTTTATCCATAAATTAATTATAATGAAAATATGTCATTATTTAACCTAAAAAATAAATCAATTTTAATTACTGGTTCTTCAAGGGGAATAGGCAAGTCAATTGCACATCAGTGTGCATTGCATGGTGCAAAAGTAATCATATCTAGCAGAAAAGAAAATATGTGTATCGAAGCTGCTAATGAAATTAACAATGATGTTGGCACTGAGTCAGCATTTTCTGTACCTGCAAATATAAGTGATGAGAGTCAATTAAAAGTTCTTGTAGAAAAAACTAGAGAAAAGCTTGGAAAAATAGATGTTCTTGTTTGTAATGCTGCCACTAATCCATTTATGGGATCTATGTTAGATATGCCGAGTGAAAAATTCGATAAAGTAATGAATAACAACATCAAATCTAATCAAATTTTATGTAATTTGGTGTTGCCTGAAATGATTGAACGCGAAGATGGTTGCATCATAATAATTTCAAGTATTGCAGCTATAAAAGGTAGTCCTATTCTTGGAGCTTATAATATTAGTAAGGCTGCTGATGTAATGATAGTTAAAAATATTGCTACAGAATTTGGACATAAAAATATAAGAGCTAACTCTATAGCACCGGGCCTAATAAAAACAGATTTTGCTAAAGCATTATGGGAAAATCCAGATATTTTAAAAACTGTCCTAGGGACTACTCCAATGAAGAGGATAGGAGAGCCAGAAGAAATTGCAGGAGTTGCAGTTATGTTAGCTTCAGATGCAGGTAATTATATTAATGGTCAAACAATTGTGGTTGATGGTGGTACAACTATATCTTAATAGAGTTCTTTAATTCACTTAAATAATAGTTCAGTACATGATCTTCATTTATTTGAGGAACTTCATAATATTTTGCTCTAGTATTATTTATATCATTTAATATATTTGATAATTTCAAATTATTAAATTTAGCATTATTAAAGTCCTTATATATACCTGATAAATTTTCAGAAAGTAATTTAGATTTTAAGACAATTTTTAAAAACTCAACCATGAAGTTTAATTTTGAAATTTTATCAATATCAAGATTGTTAAAACTTTTTATTACAGCGAGTTGATCAGAATTGTTATTAAGAAAATTAGTGAGAACTTTTATAAAGTCCTTAAATTTAAATTGTTGATCGTTTGAGATGTCATCAATTATTCTCAAAGGCGTTTTATAGCTTGGAAAATCATGTGATTTGAAGTCTGTAATACCGTTAGCTAAAAGCCATTCATTTAAATCGTCATTTGATAACGGAGGTATATTTATAATTTGGCATCTACTATAAATAGTTTTGTATAGTGACCTCGGCCGATTGGTATTTATTATTATGAATGTATTTGGGGCTGGTTCCTCAAGAGATTTAAGCAAAGCGTTCTGAGATTGTTTATTCATAGTTTGACCATTTAAAATTAAAGCAACTTTGTTGATTGCAACTGAGGGTGTCACTGACAAAAAATCATTAACATTTCTCTGTCCTAATTCGTCATCCCATTTATCTTCTCTTAATGTAATGTGATTAATAAGGATTTTATCTTTATCCAAAATAAAAAAATCAGGATGATTATTAGAATTAAATAATTCTTTATCTAAAGTTTTAGTTGTTTTGTTTAACAATAACCTGCTTGCAATTTCTCTAGAAAGAAATTCCTTTCCTATACCGTCAGGACCATTGATTATCATTCCATGTGGTAATTTTTCAAAATTAATTGACTCAATTATCTTATCTAGCCAATTTAATGAAATATCTATCAAAACTCTAGTACCTTTTTAATGATGTTGTGAATTTCATTGATTTCTTTTGTAGCATCAATTATGTGAAATCTTTCATTTTGATTTTTGGCAATCTCTAAATAACCATTTTTTACTCTCTCAAAAAAACTATTTCCAGATGATTCAATTCTATCTTTCACATCAAGTTTTTTTCTACTAAAACTATCTTCAACACTCAAATCAAACAAGAAACTAACATCTGGTTTTGGGCATTGAATTAGCTTAATGAGATTTTCAATAAAATCTAATGGAATACCTCTGCCATACCCCTGATAAGCTATTGATGCATCGTAATATCTATCAAGAAGGATAAAGTCTGAATCATTATTATGAATTCTTTTATTGATTAAATCAGATCTTGCTGCAAACATAAGTAATAACTCTGTTTCTTTTGAGATATCATTTTCTTTGTTTAAAAGTATTTCTCTTATATGTTCTGCGGAAGTCGTTGAGCCAGGCTCTCTTAGAACGTCGACAGTAAAATCTTGTTTTTCTAAGAAACTTTGCAGTAAATTTATTTGAGTCGATTTTCCAACCCCTTCTATGCCTTCAAAGCTTATTATTTTCATTTATCAAGACCAAGTTCTTTTATTTTGTTCAAATGTTCTTTATATGTTTTAGAAAAATAGTGTGAATTCTTAGAATCAGCGACAAAAAACAAGTAATCACTTGGAACACCTTCATAAACAGATTTTATAGATGAAAGAGAAGAAACAGCTATGGGTGATGGTGGCAGTCCATTAATCATATAGGTATTGTACTTGTTATTCTTATCAAGAATATCAGATTTTTTAATATCGCCATCAAAATTAGGAAGAAGCCCATATATTATTGTTGGATCAGCTTGAAGTCGCATATTTAAATTAAGTCGATTTAAAAAAACACCAGCAATTAAATCTTTTTCTTGATCGTTTCCAGCTTCTTTCTCAACAATTGACGCAAGAATCAAGATTTCACTGTTATTGAGGTTGTTGTTTTTGGGATAACTCGAATGCATTTCATCTAAAGAAGATTTAAGTCTGTTGTAGCTTAGATTTAAAATAGAAGATGCCTTCATACCCTTTTTATAAAAATATGTGTCAGGATATAAAATTCCTTCTAGATATTCGAAGTCTGATTGAATGCAACTTAACATAATACAGTCATTATTAAGTTGAGATTGATTGATAACCTCATTTAATTCATAAATATTAGTACCTTCTTTTATAACTAGTTTGTGTGTGACAGTATTACCAGAACTAAAATCAACAAAAATTTCTTTCATTGACTTATTGTTAATTGAATATTCACCAGCTTTAAATGAGTCAATTTTATTTGAAAAAATAAAATATCTTAAAAATAGTTTATCTAGGAAGTTATGATCTGATAATTCAAAAGCAACTTGACTTATAGATTCACCGATTTCAATATCTATATTTTCAATAACTGTATTTGGTGAGTGATTTAGATATGCAACATAAGGAGCATATACCGAAATAAGGGATATTAAGATAAAAGCGGTATATTTAAACAAATTCATAATATTTACAGATTAATCTGTAAATATTTTAAACGCTTTGATTAACTATTCGGAAGAATTTGTTATGAATTTGAATTTATATATTCAACTGCTTCATTAACGGTAGAAATTTTCTCAGCATCCTCATCAGCAATTTCAAGATCAAACTCTTCTTCTAAAGCCATAACAAGCTCTACAGTATCAAGTGAATCAGCGCCTAAGTCATCTACAAACGATGAATCACTTTGTATTTCGTCCATAGATTTTCCTAGTTGATCGCTAACTATTTTCTTAACTCTGTCTTCAACACTCATAATTACTCCATTACCTATATTGAGATTTGACACATTTTACATGCAATAGTTCAAAGATGCACATATTTAATTCATCAATAATCCACCGTCAACGGATATAGTTTGACCTGTTATATATGCAGCTTCATTTGATGATAAAAAATAAACAAGTTCTGAAACATCATCCGCATTACCAAATCTTCCTAATGGAATTGTATTAATAATTTCATCTTTTTTATCTGCATCAATAAATGAAGTCATATCTGTTTCAATAAATCCTGGCGCAACATTGTTAACAGTAATATTTCTAGAACCAACCTCTTTTGCTAATGATTTAGTAAATCCATTCAACGCTGCTTTTGATGATGAATAGTTAACTTGGCCAGGGTTACCCATGAGTCCTGAAACTGAAGAAATATTAATGATTCTTCCATATTTGTTTTTTATCATGTGTTTAATAAATACTTTTGTTAAGTTAAAAACACCAGTTAAGTTTGTTGATAAAACATCATCCCATTCAGAATCTTTCATTCTTAAAAATAATTGATCTGATGTAATGCCAGCATTATTAACTAAAACTGATGGAAGTAGATTCTGTTCTTTGAGGTATTTAAAACAATTTTTTACATCTTCTCTAGAGGTTATGTCTAATTGTATAGGTATTAATTTATCTGACTGTGTATCAAATTTAAATTTACTTCTTGATGTACCTAAAACAGTATGACCTTTTTCAGCAAAATATTTTGCAATACTGTTCCCAATTCCTCTAGATGCACCTGATACAAATATAATTTCTTTCATAACATTTCTTTTATTCTTTCAACATGATCATTTTCTGATGTTGAAATAATATCATTTATATCATTTGACTTACCTAGACCTTTTAAAATCTTACCTGGACCACATTCGATAATTATTCCTTCAAATGATTTTAAGTTGTTCATTGTTTTTATCCACTGAACAGGGTTTGTTAACTGTTCTACTAAATTAGTTCTCATATTGTCAATATCAGAAGAAGTTTTGGCATTGTAATTATGAATAATCTGACAGCTTGGATTTTTAAATTCAGTTTCATGCAAAAGACTTTCAAATTTTTTTGCAGCATCATTCATTAATTTGCAATGTGATGGAGCTGATACTTTTAGTTTTATGCATCTCTTAACACCCATATCATTCAAGTTTTTAATAACACTTTCAACGGATTCAACCTCTCCAGCAATAACAACTTGATTCGGCGCATTTATGTTAGCGGGTGATACTATTTGACCTAAACTATTTTCAACTTCATTACAGACTCTCAAAATATCATCAAAATTAGCATTCAAAATTGCATACATAGAACCATTCACACAGTTTTCCATAAAAATACCTCTTTTATGTACCAATTTAAGCGCATTAACTAAATCTATTGATTCACTTGCAACAAGTGCTGAGAATTCACCAAGAGAATGACCACACATTAGATCAGGCTTAATATCCATCTCAAGTTGTAATTGTTTATATGCTAAACACGACGCTAAAAGAATTGCAGGTTGAGTGATAGATGTCTTATTTAAGACTTCTTCAGGACCATTATTAATAATATCGATTAGATCAAAATCAAATTGATTTGCTAAATCTTCTTTAATGGTGGCTATTAACGAGCTATCTATGTTATCAAGCATCCCAACAAATTGAGAACCTTGTCCTGGGAAAACAAAACTGATATGCCTAGGCATAACTAAGATGTTACTTCTTCTGTCTCTTCTTTAATAGGTTTTCTTAAATCTTTTACAAGCCTACCTTTATAAAAACCATCTTTGGTCATCTGATGTCTTAAATGTTTCTCTCCAGAGACCGGATCAACAGATAGAGTTTTTGATTTTAAAGCATCATGAGATCTTCTTTGACCCCTTCTAGATCTGGTAACTTTACTTTTCTGTACTGCCATAATTAAGCCCTAAAAAAGCGTATCCTATCAAAATTAAATAAATATTCAAACAAAACTAATGCAAAGATTTGATGAGAATATCAATATCAAGTGGATTTTTACACTTAATATCAATTATTTTTGAGTCTTGATCTTTGAATCTCACATGATGAGAATGTAAAGCTATTCTTCTTTTCAATTTATTATCAAGATTGTTGTTAAGTACTCTATCACCATATTTGTTATCAAAAATAATCGGATGACCAATCATTGCTGCATGAATCCTGATTTGATGAGTCCGACCCGTAAAGATTTTAACTTTAACAACAGAAAAACCTTTTAAATTCTTTATTTTCTCAAATTTTGAATGTGCATCTTTTGACTTTGAGTTTTTAGTTTTATAAACAGGGCGATTGACAACAATAGATTTTCTAATATTGCCCTTTAAAACACACACATATGTCTTTTGTACTAATCTATTTTTTATTAAATTATTAAAATGTTTTGCTGATTGTTTATTTTTTGCTAAAACCAAACAACCAGAAGTATTCTTATCTAACCTATGACATAAATCTATGTTTCTTCCATATATTTTTCTAGCAATATCAATAATGCCTATGTAGTTTTTTGAACCGCCATGTACAGCTATACCTGCGTCTTTATTGATTACAATATAATTTTTATCTTCGTATATAATTTTTTCTTTTAAATTTTCAAGTTGTTTTATATGTATTGATTTTATTGATGTTTTCGTAATATTTAAGTTTGGTGGTATTCGTATCAGATCTCCATTCTTGATCTTTCTATCAGGTTTAGCTCTTGATGAATTTACTCTAATTTCACCTTTTCTTATGATTTTGTATATTTTGCTTTTAGGAATATCTTTTAAATAAGATATTAAGTAGTTATCTAGTCTCCTACCTTCATTATCAACATCAACCTCAACAATTTTGACAGACATTTGATAAATCTATAGGATATGACTTTAAATAACTAGTAAAACTAGTAAATAAATATAAAAGTAAGATAAATACAACAGTTACTAATTACGGCTCCTACTGGAGTCAATCGTTAAGCAAATATACATAAGACTTGATGATTAAAGCTTAAAATAGCGTACTGCTGAATTATCTTCCTAATAATAGGGAGAAAAAAATGAAAAGAATTTTAATTAATTCATCTTATGGAGATGAACTGAGAGTTGCTCTAGTCGACGGAGCTAAACTTTATGATTTCGATACAGAATCGCCTGAAAGAACTCTTTTAAAAGGTAGTATTTATAAAGCTACCGTATCACGCATTGAATCAAGTCTAGATGCTGCTTTTGTAAATTTTGGCTCTGATAGGCATGGATTTTTACCTCTCAAAGACCTTTCAAAAGAATTTTATAAAAAGGATAAGAAAGGAAAATATGTTTGTACTTTAGAAGAAGGTCAAGAAATTATTGTTCAAGTAACAAAAGAAGAAAGAGGAACTAAAGGAGCTGCTTTAACAACACAAATTGGTCTCGCCGGAAGATTCTTAGTCTTAATTCCAAATTCAACTAGATCAGGTGGTATTTCAAGAAGAATAAGTGGTGATGAAAGAGATCAAATAAAAGCTGCACTAGAAAAATTAAACATTCCTGAGAATATGAGCGCAATTGTTCGAACAAACGGACTTGGTAGAACAGTTGAAGAATTAAGTCTTGATCTATCGTATTTGCTTGCCTTATGGGAGGAAATAAACAATACAACTCCAAATGCAACATCTCCATCATTAATTTTTAGAGATGATAAATTGATTGTTAGAGTTGTTAGAGATTACTTCAAAGAAGATATTGAAGAAATATTAATAGATGACAAAGATATATTTACTGAAGCAAAAGAATTTATTGAAGCTGTTATCCCTGATCATTCAGATAAGGTGAAATTCTATGATGAAGATATACCTCTCTTCAACAGATATCAAATTGAATCTCAAATTGAGTTGGCATTTCAAAGAGAAATCTCACTTAACTCTGGCGGATCAATTGTTATTGATCCTACAGAGGCGATGACAACAATAGATGTAAACTCAGCAAGGTCAACAAAAGGAAAAGATATTGAAGAAACTGCTTTTAAAACAAATTTAGAGGCAGCTGGCGAGATTGCTCGTCAGTTGAGATTAAGAGATGTTGGTGGACTTGTAGTAATTGATTTTATAGATATGACTGATGAAGATAATCAAAATAAGGTTGAGTCAGCCTTTAGAAAAGCAGTTTATTCTGATAGAGCAAGAGTTCAATTTTCTGGTATATCCAGATTTGGTCTTCTTGAAGTGTCTAGACAAAGATTAAGACCATCTTTAAACGAGTCATATGATATTGAACATGTTTTAGTCAGAGGACCAAGGTCTCTAGGTCAATCAATACTAAGAATTGTAGGTGAGGATGCTGCTAAAGATAATACTGGTGAAATACAAGTTTATGTTCCTGCTGATGTAGCAAGTTATCTATTAAATGAAAAAAGATATGACATTATTAACATAGAAAAAACCAATAACATTAAAGTTTTAATAATTGCTGATCCATATAAAACAAGACCTTATTACAAGGTTGTAAGAGTTAAAAAGTCTGATGTTAAGGACATTAGTTCATATTCATTAACTCCTTCTAGTCCAGAACCTGATACAAATTGGAGAGACAATAAAAATTCATCAAAGAATGTTAAACCACTAGTAGATGGTGTAAAGCCACCAAAAATGCCTAAAAGAAGAAAGGCTGGAATTGTTAAGTGGTTAAAAACAATCACTGGCATCGAGGTTGATGAAAAAACATCAAAAAAGAAATCAATAAAAAGAAGGTCAAGAAGAAAACCTCAAAATAAACAAAAAAATAATAGTAAAGCTAGAAAAAATTATCAAAAAAATAATGAGAACGTTAAAACAAAACCTAATAAAAAACCTATCTCTAAGAAACGAATAAATCAGAAAAAATCAAAACAAAAAGATTTTAATAAAAATGATAATAAAAATGTTTCAAAGGATATAAAAAATACTAAGCCAGTAAAGAAAAATAATGAACAACTCAATGTTGATGACAAGAAAAAATCTCCAATTAAAGAAATAGTTAAAGAAAAAAAGGTAAAAAAAGAGATTCCTACAAGGGCTAAGAATGATCCTCGACAAACAAGTTAATTAACTTACCGGATAAGCTTGTTGTTGGAGGAACATAGGGTAAATTATCCACTTTATACCAGTTTGCCTCTACAATTTCATTCTCATCAATAACTATTTCACCAGATTCATATTCGCACTTGTATCCAAGCATCAACTGTGATGGAAAAGGCCAAGGTTGACTTCCAACGTATTCAATATTTTTAACCTTTATTCCAACCTCTTCCATAACCTCTCTTTCAACTGTTTCCTCAGCTGATTCAGAAACCTCAACAAATCCAGCTAATACACTAAAAAGACCTTCTGGAAATAAGTTATTTCTAGCTAATAAGATTTCGTCCCCTTTAATAATCATTGCCAAGACACATGGAGATATTTGTGGATAAATCATTGACGAGGTTGCTGTACAATACATTGCTTGTTCTTTTTCATTAAATCTATTTAATTTGCCTGAATATCCTGAATATTTATTGCTTCTTACCCAATGAAGTAATTGATTTGCTCTTCCCATTAGTACAATATCATTTGGTTGAGATATTGCTAATAAATGCCTTAAATCATACTCAATAAGAGATTCATAACCTATATTGAAATCATTTGTAGAATTTGAAGCATCAACTGCGTAAATGTCTTTACCATCATTAGCAATACCAACAAATAAATGATCTTTAAGATTAATATCTAATAGATTTTCTTCTAGTAAAAATGTTTTTAAATTTGGCTCATATAAAATTTTATTATTTTTAAAAATAATTAAAATATTATTATTTGTGCCCTTAATGTCAAAAAATCTTTTAAAATGCATATAAATTCAAATTGTAAAAAAAATGTTAAATGAAATTCAAAAACTATTTCTTGGTGATGCTCCCGGTTGGTATAAGTCTACCATAATAGGGTTCCTCATATTTAATCCATTATTATTGTTAATATTAAATATAACATCGCCAGGCAATGCAGGATTTGTTTTGGGATGGATTCTTTTGCTTCAATTTATTTTTACATTAGCAATGGCCTTAAAATGTTATCCACTCCAACCGGGTGGTCTACTAGCAATAGAAGCACTTATACTTGGGCTTACATCAACAGATACCGTCTATTACGAAATTCAACAGAATTTAAAAGTGATCTTGTTATTAGTCTTTATGGTTGCTGGTATATATTTTATGAAAAATTTGATGTTAACAATATTTACAAAATTATTACTTAGTATTAGATCTAAAACATTATTATCATTTTTGTTCTGTATCTCCGCAGCTGTATTATCTGCATTCCTGGACGCGTTAACTGTTACTGCTGTTCTTATTGGTGTAATGATAGGTTTCTATAGAATTTATCATGCCGTAGTGTCTGGAAACAGCTTCACTGATCAAGATCATAACTATAAAGATAACTCAAATATTAATAGTCTTAACGCAAGTGAGCTTGAAGACTTCAAAGGTTTTTTAAGAGATCTTGTAATGCATGGTGCGGTTGGTACCGCTCTTGGAGGTGTATGTACAACTGTTGGTGAGCCACAAAACTTACTGATTGCTGGTAAAGCTGGATGGGATTTCATGGAATTTTTTATCCAAATGGCTCCAATTACAATGCCTATCTTAATTACTGGATTATTAACCTGCATATTAGTTGAAAAATTTTCAATTGCTGGTTTTGGTAATCAATTACCATCAAATGTCAGAAATGTTTTCAATGATTATTCAAAATACAGAGAAGATAATATTACGACAAAAGACAAAGCTGAATTATTAATTGAGTCAGTTGTTTTGGTTTTTCTTGTTTTTGCTCTTGCCTTTAGCATTGCAGCTGTTGGTTTAATTGGTTTAAGTGTAATGGTGCTTCTTACTGCATTTAAAGGAATAACTCACGAACATAAATTAGGTGAAGCATTTCACGAAGCTCTTCCTTTTACTGCTCTTTTAGCTGTATTCTTTGCAATCGTAAGTGTTATTTATGATCAAAAACTTTTTGAACCAGTTATCTTATATGTATTGGCTCAACCTGAAGCTGTTCAACCATCTTTATTTTACGTAGCTAATGGTTTCTTATCTGCTGTAAGTGATAACGTATTTGTTGCAACAATTTATATTGGTCAAGTTGCAGAAAAAATTCCAGTTGGAACAGATCAATTTAATAATTTAGCAATTGCTATTAATGTTGGTACTAATATTCCAAGTATAGCTACACCAAATGGTCAAGCTGCATTTCTTTTCTTGCTTACTTCTGCCCTTGCTCCATTAATTAATTTATCGTACTTAAGAATGGTATATATGGCACTCCCATATACGATTATCCTTTCAATTGTAGGTTATATCTCTATTGCTAACATCCTTTAATGCCAAGAGAACAGTGTCATAAACTTTGCATTGCTCCAATGATGCAATATACAGATATGCATGACAGATATCTATTGAGGTTGATATCAAAAAAAGTTTTTCTTTACACAGAAATGATTGCTACAGGTTCTTTAGTCCATGGAAAATGTTTTGAACAGCTTGAATTTAATAATGAGGAACACCCAGTAGGTGTCCAATTAGGAGGTTCAAACATTAATGATCTCATTGAGTGCTCAAAAAAATGTGAAGAATATGGTTATGATGAAATTAATCTGAATTGCGGCTGTCCATCAGACAGAGTTCAAAAAGGTAGATTTGGTGCATGTTTAATGCTGGAACCTGAACATGTTGCCAATTGCTTAGCTGAGATGCAAAATGCAGTAAAGATCCCGGTTACAATAAAATGTAGATTAGGCGTTGATCATCATGAATCTTATGAGTTTATTCATAACTTTATTTCTACAGTAAAAAAATCAGGAATTAAAACTTTTATCATTCATGCTCGAAATGGAATCTTGAAAGGTCTTAGTCCAAGACAAAATAGAAATATCCCCCCGCTTAAATATGATTATGTGTATAAGCTCAAACAAGATTTTCCTGAATTAGATATTGTTATCAATGGTGGTATTAAGAATCTTGAACAATCGCAAATGCATCTAAAGTATGTTGATGGAGTTATGATCGGTAGATCAGCATATGACAACCCGTTTATGTTAAAAGATATCGAAAAGATTATATTCAACGAAGAACCTTTAGTTAAATCAAAAAAGGAAATACTTAATAAATATTTAGACTATGTTGAAATAAAAGTATCTGAAGGTCATAACCTATCAAAAATGCTCAAACATTTATTTGGTCTTTCGAAAGGTGACAAGAATGCTAAAAGCTTTAGATTAAAAATAATTGAAGCCATGAAAAATAACGAAGTAACAAGTGTTAGAAATGATCTTGAGGATCTACTCGTCTATTAAAAAATCATCCATATCGTCAATAAATTCATCCTCAACATCAATACCATCTTTGATCTCATAATAGATTGATTGGATATATGCATCTTTTACAAAAGAGTATTTGTCTCCAGAAAGGAGTGTTTCAATACCCAAAAGTTTTTCTCTTGTTTCAATAGCATCAATACCCTTTAAAGCAATATTTACATCAGTTTCCGTCATATGAAATGTTACAGATAAATATGAGGAAACTGGACGGCCAAAAGTATCGCGAAGTGTTGAAGGACCAAGAACAGGCAGCATTATATAGGGCCCTTGTCCAACTCCCCAAACAGCTAAAGTTTGACCAAAATCCTCTTCATGTCTTTCAAGGCCAATTTTAGATGCAACATCTATAAAGCCGCCTATGCCAATAGTTGTGTTTATTACAAATCTTGTAAGATCATTAATTGATTTTTTTGGTTTACCTTGAAGTATTTGATTTACAAATGTTTCAACCTCTTCAAGATTATTAAAAAAATTAGAAATTCCAATTTTTATTTTAGGTGGAAGTTTTGCATATTTTTCAGCAACTGGTTTTGCTATTTTTTCATCTAACTTTTCATTAAATTCAAATGTTTTTCTATTGAAATCCTCAAAAGGATCGTTCACCTCATCAGAAAACACATTTAAGCTCAAAATTATAGTTGTTAATAAAAATGGAAACTTCATATATAAATTATACATGTGCAATAATTTTCTCAGAGATAAGGTCTGCATCTTCAATATCGTTATCTAAATCAAAATTCAGCATTTTTTCAGAGAAATTAAATTTCCCTAATTTATTAATACTTAATTTTTCTGAGAAAGTATCTTTATCTTGATTAAATATATTATTTTCAATATAGCCCATAATGGGAACATTAAACTTATTAACTAAATTAATAGTTTTTTTAATGTCTGCATATGAAAGCTTATTTGGTGTAGTAACAAGAATTACATTTGATAAATTTAATTCCTTAAAAATAGTTAGGTAAGTATCACCAGTGCCAGGTGGCATATCTATAAATAAGAAATCTAAATTACTCCATTTAGTAGACTTCGAAAGTTGTCTAACAGCGCTGCTTAACATTGGGCCTCTCCATGCAACAGCTTCGTCAGATTCAGTCATTAAACCCATAGACATAATCTCAATATTTTTACTTATAAATGGTTTTATGTACTTATCATCATTCTTTGTTATGAAATGAGGCTTATCCTTTATATCAAATAGTATATGTTGATTCGGTCCATAAACATCAGCATCTAAGATACCGACTTGATAATGTTTTGATATGCTAAGTGCAATAGCAGCCGTAATTGTGCTTTTGCCTACACCGCCCTTAGCAGAACAAATTGCGATAATATTTTTAATGGACATATCAATTAATATTTCACATATAATACATTTATTAGATGGACATACCTATAAAAAATAATAGAAAAATACTTGTTACACAGGCCTTACCTTATGCAAATGCGCCATTGCATCTTGGGCACATTCTAGAAGCAGTTCAAACAGATATTTGGACAAGATTCCAGAATCTTAATGGCAATGAATGTCATTTTTTCTGCGCTGATGATACTCACGGAACACCTGTGATGCTTAAAGCAAATGAAATGGGTATTACGCCTGAGAAATTAATTGAAGATGTATATCAAGACCATAAATCTACTTATGAACTTTATGATATTAATTTTGCCAATTTTTATTCAACTCACAGCGATGAAAATAAAAAATATTCTGAATTTATATATAAATGTGCAAAAAAAAACAAACTAATTT
Organism: uncultured SAR86 cluster bacterium; assembly: GCA_902628085.1. GTDB lineage: Bacteria > Pseudomonadota > Gammaproteobacteria > Magnimaribacterales > D2472 > SAR86A. The sequence continues at coordinate 180,665 of CACOLO010000001.1, read as the reverse complement.
CAAAATCAGTAGTAGAACAATACTTTGATGAAACAGAAAAAATGTTTCTTTCGGATAGATTTATTAAAGGTGCGTGCCCAAAATGTGGTGCTGAAAATCAACACGGTGATAACTGTGGAGTATGTGGCGCATCTTACAATGTTCTAGAAATTGAAAACCCAGTTTCTACAATTTCAAATACAAAACCTGTTAAAAAAGAAAGTGAGCATATTTTTTTTGATCTGCCAGCAAAGAGAGATATGCTCAAGGAATTTATAGAGAAAGTCGATATTCAAGAATCTATGAAAAATAAGTTAAAAGAATGGCTTGGCGATGATTTAAAAAAGTGGGATATCTCAAGAGATGCACCTTATTTTGGTTTTGAAATTCCTGGTGAAGATAATAAATTCTTTTATGTTTGGGTGGATGCACCAATAGGATACATCGCCTCGATCTCTAACTGGGCAAATTCAAATCAAATTGAGATGGAGGATCTATGGTCTGAAAACTCATCATATGAAATTTATCATTTCATTGGAAAAGATATTGCATATTTTCATGGGCTCTTTTGGCCAGCTTTGTTAAGCTCAGCAAAATTGAAACTTCCAAGTGGTATTAATGTTCATGGTTTTTTAACTATAAATGGAGAAAAGATGTCAAAGTCTCTTGGAACTGGAATATTAGCAAAGGATTTTGCAAAGATTACCAATCCAGAAACATTACGATATTATTTCGCAGCAAAACTTAATAATAAGGTTGAAGATATCGATCTAAATTTTGATGATTATGTACAAAGAATAAATTCTGATTTAGTGGGCAAGTATCTCAATATAGCATCGAGATCAGCTTCTTTTTTAAAGAAAAATAAAAATAACTTATCAGATGACATAAATGCAGAAATAATTAATTCATTGCTTAATAAAAAAGATGAAATAATTAATTTATATGAAAAAAGAGAATACTCAAAAGTAATAAGATTAATTATGGATTTAGCTGATTATGTCAATAAATATATTAACGAAGAAACGCCTTGGAAAAAAGATGAAGATGAAGCCGTAAAAATAAGCACTACCGCACTTAATGCATTTAAAATCTTATCGATTTATCTTCATCCAGTGATACCAAATTTAACAAATGAGGCATTTAATTTTTTAAATATTATTGACTTTACATTTGATAGCATTGAAAAACCCTTAACTAAAAAAATAAATAATTACAAACCATTGCTAAATAGACTTGAAAAAATAATAATTCCAGAGGAAGAAGATATGGATAACGTAAATTTAATTGATATTAATCATTTTTCATCAGTTGATTTAAGAGTAGCTAAAATCACTAAAGCCGATGATGTTGAAGGTGCTGACAAACTACTACAGCTAACTCTTGATGTTGGTGACCTTGGAACAAGAAATGTTTTTGCGGGTATTAAAAGTGCTTACAAGCCAGACGAGTTAACTGACAGATTAGTTGTTCTTGTAAATAATCTGGAGCCAAGAAAAATGAAATTTGGAATATCTGAGGGAATGGTTCTAGCTTCAAGCAATGACGATGGTATTTATTTAGTTTCACCTGATGAAGGTGCTGAACCAGGAATGAAGGTAAGATAATGAATAAAACAGACATATTAATTATTGGTGCTGGGCCAGTAGGATTATTTACTGTATTTGAGGCCGGCTTACTCGGTTTAAATTGTACACTGATTGATAATCTTGATAAGCCAGGTGGTCAGTGTGCTGAGTTGTATCCTGAAAAACCAATATACGATATTCCGGGAGTACCCTTTCAAACAGCGCAAGAGCATGTAGATGCTTTATTAGAGCAAATCAAACCCTTTAATTATGATCTTCATTTATCTGAGAGAGTTGATTTGATTGAAGAGATTACTCTTGAAAATGAATCTTTTTGGAAAGTAAAAACAACAGAAGACAAAGAATTTATATCAAAAAATATATTTATTGCTGCAGGGGCAGGATCATTTGAGCCTAGACGACCACCAAATATTGAAGATCCAGATAAATATCTTGGCAAAGGTGTGGAATATGCTGTTCGCTCAGTTGATAAATATAAAAATAAGAATGTCGTAATATTTGGTGGAGGTGACTCTGCACTTGATTGGACAGTAGAGTTATCTAAAGTTGCTAAATTAGTGACATTAGTTCATAGAAGAGATGCTTTTAGAGGTGCACAGCATACCGAAGAGCAAATGCGTGCATTGGTAGAAAAAGGAAAAGTTAATTTATTAACGCCTTACCTTATAAACTCAATCGAAGGAGATGACATCGTAGAGTCAATTACATTAAAAAATTTTGAATCAAATGAAATTGAAGATTATGAAGCTGATGAATTATTATTTCTATTTGGATTAAATAAAAAACTTGGTCCAATTTTAGATTGGGATATTGACCTAAATGGTAAAAAAATAAAAGTAAATACTGAAAACTATCAAACAAATAAAGATGGTATTTTTGCAGTAGGTGATATTAATGATTATCCAGGCAAATTAGATTTAATACTTTCAGGATTTCATGAAACAACTCTTGCGGTTCAAGAGGCTTATAAGCGAATATATCCCGGTGAAAGAGTTCCATTTGGATACACTACTTCAAATTCAAAACTTCAAGAAAAATTAGGTGTTAAAAAATAGATTTAGAAAATACCTTCCAGTCGTTGTTGATATTGAAACAGGAGGCTTTGATCCAAAAAAGAATGCCATTCTAGAAATTGCTATAACTTTAATTGAGTTTGAGAATGGAAATATAATACCTGGTGAGACTATCAGACATCATATAGCACCCTTTCAAGATTCTATAGTTGAGAAAGAGTCTCTTGAATTTACTAAAATAAAATTAGATCATCCCTTGAGAAATGCCATTAATGAGATTGAAGCTCTTGATGACTTATTTAAAATAATTAATAAAACAAAGAATAAATACGAATGTTCTAGAGCAATTTTAGTTGGACATAATGCTCATTTTGATAAATCTTTCCTTGATGCCGCTGTTGAAAGAAATAATATAAAAAAAACACCATTTCACAAATTTTCAGTAATTGATACTGTATCATTGGGCGCCCTTGCCACCGGTCAAACTGTTTTAGCCAGAATTTGTGATGAATTATCAATAGAATATGACAACAATGAGGCACATTCTGCAGCCTATGACACAAAAGTTACAGCAGAGGTTTTTTGTAAAATTGTAAATGATTTTGATAACTAGGCGTTTATTGAATCAATAAGTTTCTTCAGTTCACCGCTCTCATGCATTTGAGCAATTATATCTGCGCCACCTATTAGCTCACCTTTAATAAATACCTGAGGAAATGTTGGCCAATCAGAGACTTTAGGAAGTGTTGTTCTTACATCATTGTTTTCAAGAATATCAACATAGCTAAACTCTGAGTCACATTCAATTAATATCTGCACAGTTCTGGCCGAAAAGCCACATCTTGGCTCATAGGGAGTACCTTTCATATATATTAATATATTATTTTCTTTAATTTGTTCTCTCAGTTTTTCTTCTATATTCATATTAATTCCTAATAATATCCAAATATTTTTTTATGGTTGTTTCAAAACCAAAGTTTAATGAGTCTACTATAATAGCATGTCCGATAGACACTTCATTTATGTTTCCCATGTCGACTAGATATTTCAGATTATCTAGATTTAAATCATGACCTGCATTAATTTTCAAACCCAATTCATTTGCAAGATTTATCATATTTTGAATATTTGTTAGAACAGACATGTCATTTTTTTCAATTCCTTTTGAGAATTCTCCTGTATGAATCTCTATTAAATCGACTCCCATTTCATATGCATATTCAATTCCATTTAAATTATCAATAAACAAGCTAATTTGAGATTTATTGGATACATCTCTTAATTTCATAATAATATTTTTTAAATCAATATCATGATCCCCGCTTGACCATCCATGATCGGATGTTATTTGATCTACATTATCTGGAACTAAGGTGATTTGATCTGGAGTAATAATTTTAACTAGTTCATAAAATCCTTGAAAAGAATTATTTGGTTTAGAAAATGGATTACCTTCAATATTGAATTCTACGGATCGATTTTTGGCAATTTGAGCTAAATTGATAACATCATTACTGGTAGCATGTCTGTGATCTGGTCTTGGATGAAGAGTTAAACCGTCTACACCTAAGTCAATTGCTTTATTTGCATAAAGTTCAAGATTTGGATAATTCTCACCTCTTGCATTTCTTAATAGTGCAATTTTATTTAAATTAATACTTAATTTCATAAAATAATTATAAATTTATCTATATAAATCATCATCGTCTTTAACAATCAAATTTACAGCATCTTTATCAATTTCATTAATACCTTGATAACCTTTAATAATTACAACAGGCTTTTTTTCATTACTTTGCCCCATTAATAAACCTGCAGCTGCTGCTAATTCATCTGCTAGTGCTACTTCTGTTCCTTTTATTTTATTACCATAAATATCATTACTTCCCTTTAGATCAATTAGACTTTGAATTTTTGAACTAGATAATGCAAAGTTTATAACACCATACCTGAAAGGTCTTGTCATAGAGTCAGTGATAATAATAGAAATATTTTTATTAAGTAAATGTGACAATTTCACCTGAAGCTGTTTTGAAGATTCTGATGGATTCTCAGGTAGTAAAAGTACTGAGTTGTCATTTGCTATATTTGATTGATCAACTCCTGCATTTACGCATACATGCCCAAGCTTGTGTTCAACTATAAGTATTTTTTTTTCTATTGAAATAATTTTATTAGATTCATTAATTATTGTTTGGACTAATCTAGGATCTTTGTTTAACTTTAGAGCAATTTTTTCAGCATTTTTAGTTGTCTCCACTTCGTCTAAATTCATATACCTGTTTTCAGATTTAGAAATTATCTTTTGTGCAATAACAAAAATATCATCATCAGAGACTGCAACTTTATTTTTGTTTATTGAATTAAAAATGATTTCAGCAATGTCATCCCCAGGTTTGATAAAAGGAATATCTTCTAATGCGATTAAATTAAGTGAATTCATAAATTTAAAGTATTTTTAGGGTAACAAGAAACATATATAAACAAAATTTCTTTCATCATGTATACTTTCCGGCTATGGCAATTATAGATGAACAATTACTAGATATTCTAGTATGTCCTGTAACAAAAAAATCACTGTATCTGAATGAAGATACACATGAGCTCATTTGTGAAGAGTCTGGCTTAGCTTATCCTATCAAAGATGGTATTCCAGTTATGTTGCCAGAGGAAGCAAGAAAACTATAAAATCGCGCCCGTAGCTCAGTTGGATTAGAGTGCTTGGCTACGAACCAAGAGGTCGGGAGTTCAAATCTCTCCGGGCGCGCCATTCTATATAATCATAATTGGCATATAAATTGCTTTAATATAGTTATGACTGACTATATTTTAAGAGTTATACACTTTTGTAAAACAGAGCCACTTTGGGCTTTTGCATTTTTTATGTGCGGTTATATTATTGGAGAAACTTACTTTATCTTATAACCATTAGGTCTTTAGCAATAATCGCGTTGCCATCGAAATTAGACTTTACATCATCAAGAAGTGACTCCTCTGTTGCCCCCCAGAATAATATATGGGAAAGAACTAATTTTTTTGGCTTGAGTTTATTAGCAATAATCCCAAGATCGATTGAAGATGTATGATGAGCATTATGATAGATTTGCCAATCATCTGTTTTATTTTTAAAAGTCTCACTTGAATAGACTTCATGGACTAGTATGTCTAAATTTTCTCCATAATTCATTAAATTATCACTTACGCCAGTATCTCCAGAAAATAAAATTCGTTTGTCTTTTGTAATAAATAAAAAGCCAAAAGAATTTTCAAAGTCTCCATGATCGTTTTTAAATGCAATGACTTCAACATTTTTATCTTTGTAAATAGATCCATCATTTTCAATCTCTTCAACTATAGATATATAACCCTTATTATTAGCGGGCTGAGATCCATATAATCTATACTTAATGTCGTCTTCATATGCTTTAGTTACATGTTCTGCCATTTTTTGTAAACCAGGAGGACCAAACAGTTCTAATTCAGTTGATCTACCCATCACCCAAGGCGTAAGTATTAAATCTGACAGTCCTGCTGAATGATCACTATGAATATGTGTTAAAAAAGCAATCGAAATATTTTGTAATTCAAGCTGTTCAAATTCTCCACCCCAAGTTTTTGACATTGCGGCCATGCGTCTGACTGAACCAGGACCAAAATCTACTATATAAGCTTTATCATCAACAACAACGGCATAACTTGATCCATATCTTTCAGGGTTTGGATTAGGAGTTCCTGAACCAAGAATTATTAATGTAGTTTCAGAAATTAAGGATAATGAAAAAAATAAACAAATAGATGTAACGAAATATTTATACATTTTCATATATTAAATTAATAAAATAAATTAATAAAACGACTTATAACCCAATATGCGCCCATTGATCCAACAAAATATGAGCTAAAGACAACACTTTTTTTATAAAAATTATAGTTATTTGCAATAAAAATAAATATCCATATAAAGGGTATGAGAACCAACTGTCCTATTTCTATGCCTATATTAAAAAATAATAAAGATAAAAGTATTTCATTATTTTCTATGCCAATATCAGACAAAGCGCCTGCAAAACCCAAACCATGCAATAAACCAAATCCAAAAGCTAAATTCCAAGGAGTAAATTCATATTTTTTTGAATTTTTTATTTCTGCTGCCAAGTAGACTATCGTCAATGCAATCATTATCTCAATTGTAGCTTGTGGTAATTTGATTACATTAAAAACTGATAATCCAAGAGTAATGCTATGTGCAATAGTAAATGCGGTGATTGTTTTAATAAGATTTATAGTTCCTGCAACTAAGAACATAAGGCCAACCACAAATAAAATATGATCTAGTCCATTTAATAAATGATCAAAACCGAGATAAATGTATGAAGTTGGCAAATATTCGTTCTTATTTGGGACTAATATAGATGTATTTTTATTATTAACTAATCCCTCGAATGTTTCGTCATTAGAGAAATTGATTGTTACTAATGCATCTGTTAAAACACTTAATTTTGTAATCTCAATTAAGGATCCTTTAATTGTTGAAGAGCAAGTCAAATCTAACTCCTCATTAATATACTTCCCTTGGTAATATAAATCTTTTGATTCTACTGAACAAAAATCTGGGAAGATTACTTCGCCTCTTGTTCCTATATTTTTATATGGATACATCCAGGTTGCTTCGTATGTATTTAATTCATCATTTAATTCATTAATAACTAGATGTGCCGGATTAAATTCATGTGCACTAACATGTGTTATGGCAAAAAGAAATAAAACAAGATAAAGCTTCTTTATCAAAATGTTAACTCTGGATTTATGTAAATCTTATATTCTGACTGTATTTCTTCTAAATATTCTTGAATTGCACTATCTCTTCTTAATTGGAGTAAGTCAATTTCAACTTGTTTCAATACCATAGATATTTCTGGAAAATAGCCATTCTTATAATTCGAAATAAAAACTATATGATGCCCATAAGGTGATTTAATGGGTCCTTCCCATTTATTTAACTCCATATTTTTAATAGACTGAGTAAAACTTTCTCCAAAATCATTTTTAATTTTATTAAGATTAACATCAACAAAATTTTTGCCTAATAGAAAAGGATCAGCATTAATTTGTTTATTTCCGTAAATATCTTTTATTGCTTTATTTGATCTATCAAAAGAGTTGTTTTCAGAAGAAAAAAAATAGTGGGTAAATGTATATTCAGGTTCTATATAATATTTTTCTTTATTATCATTAAAAAAATCTTTTAATTCTTGACTTGATGGTAATTTTTCAACTGATTCTTGTTTTAAAAATGATAATTTTTGAGCTAGTCTCCTTTTAATAATTCTATCGTCTTGATCAAGACCCAACTTTAATGCTTCTCTGTATAAAATTTCCTCTTGGACTAGATCGTTGATTATCCTTGCAACTTCGTCATCATTAGGGTTTCTACCTACTTGAGATCGCCATGCAGTAATTAAGCTTGTAATTTCGCTGTCGCTAATGAAGATTTCTTTATCATCATAATTATTTAACCCTATATCAATAAGATACAAAATAAAACCAATAATAAAAAATACAAAAATTTTATTTTTCAAGTTTAACTTAATCTATATTTCTAAGTTGTATTGTTCCGCCAAGAGGAATAACTTCAACTTCAGACTGTTTTGGAATATACCAAATAGGAGATGACCATGCTCTTTCCTGAATTGTTTCATGAAGATCTTCTCGTGGTTTAAATCCTGATTTAATGGCATCCCATGTACTCCATCTACAAGTTGGATTTTCCAACACTCTTACATAATAAAAAGTTTTGTCATCAACTTTAAATTCAGGATCTTTCCATACAGTTTTTAATTCGGAGGATCCAACATTTGATGTGATAGAACAATCATTTATATTTACTCGTGCTCCGTTATCAGGGCATCTGTTTGTAACTGGATCTGGCTCTAAGCCATCTGAACATGCAACATCAAAAACCTTTTCTTTTGGCCTGCCGCTATTCACATCAATCCAACCTTTGATGATTTGGATTCTCTGCAGAGGTGCACTATTCTTATCTCTTAGTGCCCATACAATAAATTCTGGTATTTGGTCGTCATTATTTAAAAGATCAGCTCCCATAGTCACTCCTTTTGAGTAAGCTTCACTTACCAAAGATTCAGAATTGAGATCAATTGACGAAAGATTATATCCGCCAAAAAATCTTACTGATATTCTGGGACCAGTTGTTGCAAAAGTTTCTTTCCTCCTAAATGCTGCAAATAATGATTCTCTTGTATTTTCTTCAGCCCAAGCAGCAGCAAGACCCGATGCTCCCCATTGTGTAAATCCTGTATTTGCATATTCTCCCTGTTCTAGAGAAACAGTGCTTATTGGTTGATTAAAAGCTCTCATGTATTCATCTAATCTTGCAATATTTTCTTCTTTTAATGGGACTGATCCCCTATTCTCTGGATCACCATCAAGAAGACCTACTTTTGACCAATAATTAGATTCATCCAAAGAAGATGCTACAACATGCGTATCACTGGAACCAATAAGACCAAATTTATATGGATTGCCTTGTTTTGTGAACTCTAATGTCAATCCGTTTAAGTATGCCTCTCTTACATATGAACCAGATGGCTTACTGTATGTTGGCGGTCTACTTCCAACCCTAACATCCATGATTTCAAAATCAGCCCACTCATCATCAGGTGACAATAATGGATGAGTTTCGGATGTTCCTTTTACTTGTGTAATTTCTACCAATGGCTCATTTCTCATTCTTTTCTTAGCATATTCAACATCAAGAGCGTTTCCTTTAAATGTTTCCATTTCAAACATTTGACCATTTGATCCATTAGAATTGTGTGGCATTGAAATTGTGTCGACCCCTTTATCTCTTAGTCTATCTTGCCATGTCCAAAGATCTTCAGGATTAATAGAATCTATTCTTGTCCATGGCCTAATTGAAGCTTTAGACGATTCAAATATTACATTTCTATGTAAATTACCTCCTTCGATATTTGTTGAGGTCGTAAATTCATAGCCAATAAAAGTAGTAAAATTACCAGGATCATTATGTTCATTAGCTGATCTTGCTACATCAGCCCAAGCTGATTTATGAATATCATAATCGAAAGATCTTAAGGCGCCTTGTGTATTTCTTGAAAAATATGCTTTAAGTAAATTTGGATGCCAATCAGGATATGGTTTAATAATTGTAGCACCCAAAACAGAACTAAAAATATTTGACCTTTCGCCTGCTGATTCAACCGTTAAGTTATCTAGTCTATTAAGATTATGAAAAGGTTCTGCAAAATCATTTTTAGAAATATCTGATGAGGTGTCAGCATATGCTTGGATCATACCCATATAAAAACCATGATCTGTAACAGCATAAAAATCCAAAGGTTCTTGAAGTTTCATTTCATATCCTAATGGGTGTTTCACAGCTGCTCCTTTGGCATATCTGTATGCGTCATCTGGAGATGCTGTTACACCAAATACATACGCATCAAATGAATATTTTGTATGAACATGCAAATCACCATAATAGGGATTTCTGTCCTTATTTGGCAAAGGTCTAGAATTAGAATTTTTTGAGCTATCTACAGAAAAATCAATAACTTCAAGAGCAGAATCTGATTGCATTTTTTTAAATAAACTTATTATAGGTCTGCTATCATAAACATCAACATATACAAGACCAAGCGTAAGAACATAAAGCCCAACTATAAGAATAATAAGGTTTCTAAGATACTTCATAACTCCCCTTTTTATAAAAATCTATGATTGCATAATAAATTATGAGTAATCTTATGACAATAAAATCTAAAATTTATTTTGATACTTAGATCACTTTCAATTAACCTATAGCTTCTCTGCGCCTGTAGCTCAGTTGGACAGAGTACTTGGCTTCGAACCAAGGGGTCGGGAGTTCGAATCTTCCCGGGCGCGCCATTCAAAAAAAAGGGGGCCACATGCCCCCTTTTATTTATTTAAAATTTAATTAAAAACTATAGTTTACTGTTAGTCCGTATGATGAATATGCATTCGGATATCCAAAAAAAGTAGTAAACGTTGGATCAGCAACTGCTGGGAAAGCTGAAATTAAGTACTTATCATCATTTATATTTTTGCCCCATAACATAATTGATAAATTATCTTTCTCAATTCCCGCTGAGAAATTCAAGGTATCTTGTGTTTTTATGCCATTACCTGCTGCTTCAAGTATTGCCTGCCATGCTGGATTCTCAAGCATCTTAGCCTCACTAGCATATAAATGACTCAATCTAAAATATCCATCCCAGTTATTCACATTCCAATTCCAAGTGACCGTTGATGAAATAGTATCTTTTGAAACATTTGATGGCATTGTGCCAGAAAGATCTCCAGCACTTGAGTTAGGAAATGAATCATATATTGGATCCATAAATAGACCACTAACTGCAAGATCTATTGACTCTGTTGGTGACATTACAAGATCAAACTCATATCCTTCAGTTGATTGTGATCCTGCATTAGCAAGAATGAATCCAGTTCCAACAAAAGTATTAGATTGAAATCCTTCAATTTTTTGATCAAATACTGCGATATTTAAATATCCGGTTGGTAATTTGATTTTTGCACCGATTTCAAATACTTCAGATTCTTCAGGATCAGCATATCGCCTTCCAGTACCCGTATTTGCTCCTACAGGAGTTCCTGCTGCAGCTAAAGCTGCAATTTCAACAGCATCAGGCAATGAGTCTCTGGAAATATTCCAAGCTGTGGCTTTATAGCCAGTTGAAATACCTCCATAGATTGAAGTTTTATCATTTAATAGATATGAAAGTTTAAAGGTATAGTCAACATTATCATCGGAGCTTTTTCCAGTTTGAGCAGCATTAGGAAAATTTACAAATTGTGGTAAAAATTGAATGCCCTGCAATCCTAATAGAGGATTAAAAGCAGGATCAAGTGCCAAAACAGCCGCTTGTGCAGGAGGTATGCCAGCAGCAATAAGCCCCAATGTGCCTGCTCCAACGAAATCAAGATTTGAAAATACATCTGTATTGACTTGATTAACTGAGACTGTCTTCTCATCTTCAATATAGCTAGCACCAATTAATGCATTTAAATTATCTGTGACTTTAATATCCAGCTGAGCAAAAATTGATGTTGTTTTGTTATCTTGTTTTGAGATCTCATTTACACCTTGTCCTTCAGCAAAAAGCATTGAGTTTGGAATACCAAACGCAGCAGCAACTCCTGCAAGAGCACCAGGTGCTAGAGCATCAATATATGCTCTCCAGAGAGAACCAAAGTATATTGAGTTATCATAATGCATATCTTCTTGATAATAGTATGCACCTAGCAACCAATTAATATTTTCGTTATCTTCAGAAAAGATTCTAAATTCTTGGGTAACCGCATCTAGATCTTTAACAAGTCTATTTGCATCTATTTGATCAACTGATTCAAAGTCAACATCTTGAAGCTCTAAATTGTAAGAGTTTCTACTTGAGGTAATACTTTCAATTTTAATATTTTCTAAGTTCTTCTCAATATATATTGATATTCCTGAGTTATCTCCGTCTGATATAGGATCAAAATCAAAGAAAGCTTTTTCTGTGTAAGGATTATTAGGGATAATCTGTCCACCAAATAAGGCGGTAACAACGTTTGCTGTTCCATAGCTTGTGCTTCCAACTGCACAACAAATTTCATCGTATTCATCATAATCTGCTGTAACTCTAATAGATAAATCATCTGCAGGAACAAATAATAGTTCCGCTCTTATTCCAAACCTATCTCTATTATTTACTGAATTACCAGTTACTGGATTATCTGAGTGCCCGTCTCTCTTATTAAAGTTTGCATTAAAGCTATAGGCAGTTGTGTCACTGAGTGGTCCAGTTGTATAAATTTTTCCAACTCTTGAATTATATTTACCGATACCTGCTGATATCATTGTCGATTCTTCAAATGATGGTTTTTTAGTGACTATATTAATTACACCAGCCGAAGCATTTTTTCCAAAGAGTGTGCTTTGAGGACCTCTCAAGACTTCGATTCTTTCTAGCATTGGAAGATCTGATATCTGTGATTGAGTTTTGCTTCTATAAACTCCATCAACAAATAATGCTACTGATGGTTCAACTCCAGGATTGTTAGATCCATTACCAAAGCCTCTTATAAAAAATGTAGCATTGGTTGAAGATTGATATTGTCTTGAGTCCAATGAAGGAATGACAGACTTTAAATCAAATGTATCTAATATTGTAGCTTTCTCAATAACATCAGATGTAACAACTGATACAGCAACTGGAACTTCTTGAAGTGTTTTCTCAGTCTTAGTCGCAGTAACAATTACTTCCTCTATTGTGTTATCTTGTGAAGAAATTGATACTGAAAAAATAATTAAAAAAAATAAGCTTAAATAAGTGTGTTTATTCATTTAAAATCCCCCGATTTTGTATGCAATTATACATAATTATAAGTATGGTTGTATCTCTCCACCAGAATTAATCCACTCATCAAAACCCCCAATATTAAATACATTTGAGAATCCTAATTCTATAAGTGTTTTTCCAGCTAAGGCGGATCTATATCCACCAGCACAATACACTAATATATTTGTACTCTCTTTTATTTCAACAGGATTATTGGATGAATTTGGTGATAATTTAAATTCAATAAGGCCTCTTGGAATATGAATAGCTTCTTTTATGAGTCCATAATTAATAACTTCTGATTCTTCTCTAACATCAATAATAACTGTCTCTTTATTTCCAATTAAAGCTATTGTTTCTTCAAAAGAAAGTCTTGGTACTAGTTCATTAGCTTCTTTTAGGTAATCATCTAAACTTTTATTTTGCACGAGCTTCTCCCTCAAGCTTCTTAATTTTTTTAGAAGTTGCTAAAAATACTCCAATCAATATCGTTGCGCAACCAACTATTACACTTAGAGTTATTAGCTCATCTAAAAAGATATTTCCCCAAATGATACCAAAAACTGGTAAAAAATATGCTACTGTTGATGTTTTAACAGCACCGATTTTTTCAATTAACCTCACGTATCCTAAAAAAGCTAAACCAGTTGAGACACCACCTAACCATGCAACAGATAAGAAGGCATCTGATGAAGGCATCTCAGGCGGTAAATAAAATAAAGTAACAGGCATCATAATAAAAGCACTAAAGATTATTGACCAACCTATCAACACAAGCTTATTAGTATTTGCTGAATTTTTTTGAATAAAAACTGTTGAGAATGAGTAACAGGCTGCACCCATTAAACAAAAAACTGCAGAAATAATCGATGTTGATGATGACTCAGGATTTACCAAAATTATAACTCCAATAAATCCCATTATTAAACCAGTCAATTGTTTTATTGTTACATCTTCTTTTAACCAAAAGTATGCAATTATCATAGTATTAAAAGCAGTAGTTGCATTTAATATTGCAAGCATGTTTGAATCTGAGCCAAAACTCGCTAAAGAAAACATAGTAAAGGGAATTGCATTATTAGTAATAGCCAGCAACATAGAGTGCTTCCATATTGGTTTTAACTGATTGAGATATTTTTTTCTTAACAAAACTGGTATGAAAATTAATGAAGCGATTATTAATCTAGCCTGGACAAGTGGAACTGCACCAAATTCAGGTGCTGCAACTTTAATAAAAATGAATGCGCTACCCCATACAGCACCAAGTAAAGTTAATAATGCCCAATATCTTAATTCCATAATTTAAATTAAAAAAAACCCCCAATTTAAATTGGGGGTTAACTAACTATTGTTACTAACAAGTTGTTAGCCGGAAATCAAAAGCATACCCCTGTCAAAAGGTAAATCCTCCGTTTCCTGTTGTTTTATAAATACTAATAGGACCACCTCCATGTTCAGGGTAGTAATAAAATGTCTAGCAATCCCCTTAAAAAATTACTAAACAAGACACCAAACTTAATTATATACACTCAATTATGTAAATAAAGTTATTTTTATGATATTAAAATGAAAATTCTAGCTGCGACTTAGGTTCAAATGCTATATGAGCAATTGAGCTGTTATCAATTGCGTCTCTATCTTTTAAATATTTGTCTAAAAGACATATGTCATTACTAAAATATTTGAAAGCAATCATTTTTTTTGCAGATTCTTTATCAACAGAAGAATTATATTCAATTAATACTGGATCGTTAATGTGAACTATTTTATTCATAAACAAATTATACTGTATATTTATACAGTAGTAAAGTTTATTCTTCTTCAGGTGATACTATAAGCCTTGTATCTACAAGTGTTGTAAAAATTATCCATAAGGCGGCAACTAGAGTACATGCTCCTATAATATCGCCAATAGTGAATCTAAACACAGTACTCACATCGACAATAACTGAACTATTAACTATAGACACTATTAGATTAGCTAAAACACCATTTAAAAGAGCAGAGATTACAATAACTAAAAAAAGATACTTATAATTTTTAAAGCTTACTGGTTTAAATAATGAAAATTTACCAGGTGCAATTCTTGACCATTTCACCAGCTCTACTGCGATTGCCACAGCAATCAATGATCCAACTGCACCATAGTTCCATCCATCTACATAACCGAGAGGATCGATAAGAGCAGGTCCAGTAATTTCAGCCAAATATAACGCTGGTATTGCGTAATATCCAAAGAAACATACCATTAAAACTCTTGAGCCATGAGGAAGATAGCATATACTTCCCAGCCACTCGCGCTCTGGATTTAAATTAAATAAATCTACAACTTGTAAATATGACCATATTGACCAGACAAACATTGAAAATACATATACTGTTATTGACACTTTTATAAAATGTTTCATTAGAATTAGGGATATTAATTTGCAAGAATTAAATTAAACTCTCTTTTGTCTCCTTGTGACTGCTGAATATAAACTAAATTCGCTTGTTCAAATTTTTTTATAGTTTTATATACTGTTGATCTTGAAAAACCTGAATTTTGAATAACATCGGTAATATTACAGTTTCCGTAAGTAGATAAATGCCAAGCAATTACATGATAGACCTTTTTTTCTGTTTCGTTATAGGAGGCTAAATTTAAATCCTTTTCGATGTTCCATAACATCTCAAGAATATTTGTTAAATCTTTAGTATATTTGGAAGGCACTATTAAATAATACATAAGAAAATAGAGCGTTACAAGATATAAAACTTTGTTAAATCCTATTTAAAGGTTATTGCAAAATTAGTCTCAATTAAGAGTTATAATTCATGCCTCGGAGGAGTGTCTGAGTGGTTTAAGGTGCGGGCTTGGAAAGCTCGTGTGCGGAAACGCACCGTAGGTTCGAATCCTATCTCCTCCGCCATCAATTTAGTAATAAATTATCTTTTTATTGATTAAATTCTCTAAAATTATTGAATAAGATCTTTTTTTTTGTACCACGAATTGGATTAATATCAATTCCTCCCCTTCTTTGAAATCTTCCACAAACCTCAATATGATCTGGCTTAAGCTTTGAATACAGATCTATAAAAATTTTATCAATACACTTTTCATGAAAACCTCCATGTTCCTTATAAGACATTAGATATTTATTGAGATAGCCTACATCAATACTCTTGTCTAAATAAAGATAAATGTTTGCAAAATCTGGTTGAGATGTCACTGGGCATACAGACCTAAATCCATTGAATTTGATTATTGTGTTTGGCTTAGTTTTTTTTAATTTTGTGTTATTTAAATCCAAATATTTTGGTTCAGATCTGAATTTCTTTAGAACTTTAATTTTAATAGGATGCTTAATGGTTAATTCTAATTGTGATTTTATCTTTTTAATTAGAGCTTCCTTGTTTGAAAATGATTTTTTATAGAACTCATTTAAATATAATTTTAATGATTTAGACTCGATAATTAGATTTGATTCATAAGGTATTACAATTTCTAGAACTACAAGTTGGGGAATTTTATTATGGTTAAGATACATAAAATCATATACATTCCAAATATCAATTCCATATTTAATATTATCCTTTTGTCTTTTGATAGGATCCAACAAGCTGAGTCCCTTCTTACGAGGATTTATTTTTTTACCTAGTGCTGAAGTTTTCAATCTCTTATGCCAATGCCCTTATTTAACAGATATAAAGAGCTAACAGTAAAAAATATTATAAAAATCGATATCATTGTGAGAGAAAATGATATAGAAACATCACTGATTCCAAGCATACCTTCTCTAAAAGTATTTACCACATAGAGCATAGGATTTGCTAGGGATATTGATCTCCAGAATTCAGGCAAGATGTTAATCGAATAGAAAACACCACCTAAATAAATGAGTGGAGTGAGAACAAAAGTAGGTATTACTGAAATATCGTCAAAACTATCTGCAAAAACTGCATTAATGAATCCCATCAAAGCAAATAATATTGAAGTTAAAAATAATACTAAAATAGTTAAGGCTGGATTAGCAATTGAAAAATCTGGATAAAAGAATAAGCTCACACAAAATACAATAATTCCTACCATAACCCCTCTACAGACCCCACCAAGAATAAATCCCAGTAATATTGTCCAATTTGGCATAGGTGATATTAAAAGTTCTTCAATTGATTTTTGAAATTTTACAGAATAGAAAGAAGATACAACATTAGCATATGAGTTTGTTATTACAGACATCATTATTAATCCAGGTATCATAAATTGCACATAATCAAAACCATCCATTGAGCCAATTCTTGGACCAATTAATGATCCAAATATTACAAAATATAATGTCATTGTTACTGCAGGAGGTACTAAGGTCTGAACCCAAATTCTCATAAATCTTCTGATTTCTTTGGATGTTAAGGTCCATAGCGTAACTGAGATATTTATATTAGTTTCTTTATCCATATTATTTTTTTATCATTTCAATAAAAAGTTCTTCAAGTCTATTTGATTCATTTCTCATAGATTTAACTTTTATGTTTAACATGTTGAGTTCATCAAATAAGTTATTGATTGACTTTTCTTTATTTACAGCCGCAATTAAAGTCAAAGGATCTTCCAATCTTAAAGAATAGTCTTTTATAGTTGGTACTTCTTTTAATGGATCTTCAAGATCTAAAACAAAACCTTGAACATCCAATTTTCTCAGTAACTCTTTCATACTTGTATCAACAACTATCTCCCCATGATCAATTATTCCAATGTTTCTACATAACTGCTCAGCCTCTTCTAGGTAATGTGTTGTAAGAATGATGGTTGTTCCATTAGAATTAATTTCTTTCAAGAAATCCCACATTTCTCTTCTTAATTCAATATCTACTCCAGCAGTGGGTTCGTCTAGTATTAACAACTTTGGTTCATGAATTAAGGCTTTTGCAATCATCAGTCTTCTTTTAAATCCACCTGATAATGTTCTTGCTTGATCATGCCTCTTATCCCACAGACCCAGCCTTTTTAACATTTTTTTTACTTTTGGCTGAGCAATTGATTTTTTAATGCCATAAAAACCTGCTTGAGTTGTAACAATGTCTAATACTTTTTCAAATTGTGAGAAATTTATCTCTTGTGATACAACTCCTAACATTGATTTTGCCTGTGCAACATTTTCGTCAAGATCAATCCCAAAAATTTTTACATTACCAGATGACTTTGTTACTAAGGTCCCTATTATTCCAATGGTGGATGATTTGCCTGCACCGTTTGGACCAAGTAAAGCATAAAAGTCACCT
The DNA here is from genome assembly GCA_902628085.1 of uncultured SAR86 cluster bacterium. Taxonomy (GTDB): domain Bacteria; phylum Pseudomonadota; class Gammaproteobacteria; order Magnimaribacterales; family D2472; genus SAR86A. Next base: position 162,419 of record CACOLO010000001.1, on the reverse strand, counting down.
TCATTGACTTTTAAAGATATGCCTTTTAGAGCTTCTGTTCCACCAGAATATATTTTTTTAAGATTATCGATTTCTAATGCGTAACTCATGACTGTTTTGAAGATGTTTGTTTACCAACTACAAAAATACTCAAAAATATTCCAATAAGAAGACCTAGCCATACATATTCACCGGTAAATGCAATCAGTAATGATATAAACAATGCCGATGCCATTTCTGCATTCGTTTTTGGTATAGCCAATGCAACATATGCGCAAGCAAAACCAGTAAGTACCAATGTTAAGTTAAGTGCAATATTCATCAGCGGTTCCATTAAAGTAATGAAAGGTAAAGTTACATATAAAAAAGGTATTGCCATAAGATAGTAAGAGCCCAGTCCATCAAATATTGATGGCATTTCATTTGGTCCCTTTTTCCATCTTTCCGCCACTACCACATGAACACCTGTCCATAATGCGCCTTGAGTTGGAAAATTAGGATTAAAAATTAAACCTATAAGGTTTCTCACTGCGATTGAGAGATGAAACCTATTCGAATCAACTTTTAAAGGCTCATCAGGCCTCTGTTTTTGGGCATCATTCAGAATTTCCTGACCAGTAATGATATCTCCAAACAAAATAATATAACCAATAATTACTAATGGGATTGCGTCTAGATACATACCAAGTGATGGAAAGCCGATAGAAAATGGGGAAGTTCTCTCAAATAAAGTAACTACATCTGGAAATGCAAATCCCCATGTAACATTTAAAGAAGCTTCGCCTATTGAATATGCAACAACAGCAGCAATCAAAAAACCTGGTAAAAGTCCAAGAGAACTTATTTTTTGAAAGAAAACATTCTTGCTTGCTAATTTTTTAAATGGATCTGAAAATGTTGTAAGTATGCAAAGAACTATTGCTATTGTCATAGCAATTGGTTGGTCCATATATTTTGCATCAAATTCCTTAAAAAAGACTTGATAAAACGCTGCGACAGCGGCTCCAAGAATAATTCCAGATTTAAGTGCATTAGGAATGTTATTTACAATCTTTTCACTTAGTCCAGTCATGCCTAAAAAAGCAACTAAAATAGTAAATTCAATACATATTGCTGCCATGAACTGAAAGGTTTCAACTTGATACTCAGCTCCTGTAGGAAGGTAAAATCCCATTGTTGCAAAAACACCTATTACTATTGGGTAAGCTGGGGTTATCCAGCCAGGTGCAAATGGAACACCAAAAACAATTGGACCAGCAGCAATTAATGTTCCTGAAATGAAAGATAATGCAACACCCTCTTCAAAAGATAAGCCCATACCCATAGCAATTGGGATGCCTGCAAAAGCTGTAGCTCCAGAAATAATCATTCCTTGAAGAAATTCAGCTGTTCTAAATTTTATATGAATAAAAGGGATTCTTAGTCTAAATGGCCCCCATTTAATTCCATTTATCCTGACTTGCTCTACATTCATTTTGACAGATCCGCCATACCATCTTCTAATCCTTTTAGGGTAAGAGGATACATTCTGTCTTCAAATAGATCTCTTAATATGCATATTGATGAAGTATAGTCCCAGTGGTCGTCTGGAACAGGATTTAACCATGCCATATTTTCAAAATGATCAGACAGTCTTTTGATCCAAACATGTCCAGCTTCTTCATTCCAGTGCTCAATACTTCCACCAGCATTAGTTATTTCATAAGGAGCCATTGTTGCATCACCGACTACAATAATTTTATAGTCTGATGAAAATTTATTAATTATATCTTGCACTAAAAATCTTTCCTGAGTCCTTCTTCTATTGTCTTTCCAAACAGACTCATAGATACAATTATGGAAGTAAAAATACTCTAAATTTTTAAATTCTGTCTTAATTGCAGAAAAAAGTTCTTCACATAATTTTACGTATGGATCCATTGATCCACCAACATCGAACATAACAATAACTTTTACTGAATTTAGTCTTTCAGGAACCATTTTTATATCTAAATAACCTGCATTTTTAGCTGTAGATTTAATGGTGTCATCCATGTCAAGCTCTAAATCATTGCCTTGCCTTGCAAACTTTCTTAATCGCCTTAATGCCATCTTGATGTCTCTTGTTCCAATGATTACTGAATCATCAAGATTTGAATATTGTCTTTGTTCCCAAACTTTGACTGCCTTTTTTTGACCGCCTTCGCCACCTACTCTTATGCCTTCAGGATTTTGACCTCCATGACCAAATGGTGAAGTGCCATTTGTACCAACCCATTTATTGCCACCTTCATGTCTTTCTTTTTGTTCTTCAAGTCGTTTTTTAAATTCTTCTAATAATTTTTCTAAGCCACCTAAAGACTGAATTTTTTTTAACTCATCCGGATCTAATTCTTTTTCAAATGCTTTTCTGAGCCAATCTTCCGGAATTAGTGCTTGAAATACATCTTCTAACTTTTCAATTCCTTTGAAGTAGATATCAAAAGCTTTATCAAACTTATCATAATGTTTTTCATCTTTTACTAATGTAGCTCTTGATAAATAATAGAAATCATCTAAATCAGCATATACAAGTTGATTTTCCAGTGCTCCGAGCAGATCTAATAACTCTCTTAGAGTACACGGCACACCCGCAGATCGAATAGTTTGAAATAAATTTATTAACATTTATTTTGAATTAGCTTCTCTTCTAGACATAAATGCTAGTCTTTCTAGCAATTGAACATCTTGTTCATTTTTTAACAATGCTCCATACAATGGAGGAATTGCTTTTGATGAATCAGCATTTTTAAGAATTTCATCAGGCATATCATCTGATAAAAGAAGTTTTAGCCAGTCTATTAACTCTGACGTAGAAGGTTTTTTCTTCAATCCAGGTATTTTTCGAAGATCAAAAAATATCTCAAGTGCTTCTTTTACTAACTTCTTTTTAATTTTTGGGTAATGTACATTTACGATCTGATTCATAGTTTCACGATCGGGAAATTGAATATAGTGAAAAAAACATCTTCTTAAAAAGGCATCTGGTAATTCTTTTTCATTATTTGATGTCATTATGATTAATGGTCTGTGTTTTGCCTTAATTGTCTCTCCAGTTTCATAACAAAAAAATTCCATACGATCTAATTCCTGTAATAAGTCATTAGGAAATTCGATATCAGCTTTATCGATTTCGTCAATTAATAAAACTACTTGCTTGTCGGATGTAAAGGCCTCCCATAACTTACCTTTTTTTATATAATTTGAAATATCTTTAACTCTTTCATCACCTAATTGAGAATCTCTAAGTCTTGTTACTGCATCATATTCATATAAACCCTGTGATGCTTTTGTTGTTGATTTTATATGCCACTCAATTAGATTCATTTTTAAAGCTTTAGCAACCTCTATGGCAAGCAATGTTTTTCCAGTTCCAGGCTCACCTTTCACTAATAAAGGTCTTTCTAAAGATCTTGCAGCATTAACAGCCATACTTAGATCATCAGTCGATATATAGTCTTTTGTTCCTTTAAATTGCATATAACTTCCTTATTGTTGTGATAATTTTTCCTCTGACTTTAGTATTCTAGTTAGTTGTCGGCTCGAAGCAACTAAATTTCCATTTAAATCCCATAAATTACAATCTTGTTCAAAATATCCTTTATTTATATCAGTTGCTTTAAAGTCAGCATAAATATCTTCTGTTGTTGGTAATTGTCTAATATGAGTGGTTAACGTAATTGTTGGAACCCATCCCAATGCACCGTATTTATTACAAACCACAGGAGGTAAAATATCAGAATAAAAAGAAAGGCAAAATTGATCTGGTTTACCTCCACCCATTTTTAAGTAAGCTGAACATCTTGCATCGTATTGAGAAGAATCGGTATTTTTTTTTCTTTTCCACCAAACATGATCTGGATGAATTGAACATTCAAGTTGATGAATAAAAGATGGGGTGAAGCCTTTAGTGATTTCGTCATAATTTAATGCTACATAATCACTTTTATCTTTATCATTAAATATTTTTGGTAATACTGTTTCAAGGCCATCAAAACCTTTCATATGATCAAAGTCTGAGCATGTTCCAGTAAAAGTTGTACAAACTCTATTATTTTGGATCAATTTTACAATTCCTGATGAACTACCTCTTCCAGCTTTGAATGTCTCAACCTCTAAAGTAATAGGCTCAGGATCAATTCGATCAAGGTATTGGACAGAAGAACTGATTGCTGTTGAGTGTGGTAAAACATTAGTCAGGGCTCTGTGCATTACAGCCATCAAATATCCACCATGTGGTGTATTTCCAACAAAATAGTTTGTATTAGGAATTAGAGTAAAGGTATTTTCACTTTTTTGTTCAATCTCTAATGCTTGTTGAAATTTTTCAAAATGATTCATGTTGTATAATTTTAGTTCATAATCTTATTTTTAAAAACATATTCATATATGCATACTATCTTTGACATTGCTTGCAATTTTACTAATGAAAGGTTTGATAAAGACCTCAATGATGTGATTTCAAGATCTTTTGATAATAATATTACAAAGTTTGGATTGATTTGCAGTCAGTTAAAAGATGTTCAGAGGATTATTGAAATTAAAGATTTGTACCCACATAGTATGTATTTTACTTTAGGAGTTCATCCACATAATTCAAATGAAATAAATGAATTTAGTCTTAAAAATTTACATGATTTCATTAAAAAATTTAATCCAAATGCTATTGGTGAGACTGGTCTTGATTTTTATAGAAATCTTTCAACATATGAAGAACAAACTTTTGCATTTGAAGAGCAGATCAAAATAGCTATAGAATTAAATAAACCTTTATTTTTGCATCAAAGAGATTCACATGATGAGTTTATGAAAATTATAAGAAAATACTCCTCAGAAATTCCTAAGGCTGTAGTTCATTGTTTTACAGGTACTCAATCTCAGCTAGATGATTATCTAGAACTAGATTTTTATGTTGGCTTAACAGGCTGGATCTGTGATGAGAAAAGAAATATTGATCTTCGTAAGGCTATAAAAAATATACCTCTCTCTAAATTAATGATTGAAACAGATTGTCCATATCTTGTTCCTAAAAATCTTCCAAATAAGTCTAATAGAAATGAGCCATCAAATTTAAATCATATAGCCAATGAAATTGCTTCTCTTATGGAAGTTGATGAAGATTCTTTGAGAAAAGAAACTTATGAGAATAGTGTAAATTTTTTTGATGCTTAATTAAAAACATCAATTGATAAATCAAACTCTTTACATACATCTTCTAAATCTGTGCCTATTTTTTTTGCATTATGTCTGATTTCAGGTTTTGTTTTTGAATATCTTGGTGATGGGCTTGGTTGATTAAAGCCATCCATCTCAGTAAAAGCATTTCTGCTCAAATTATGAATGTTTGTTTGAGCTTCTGACATATCTAAAACAGGCGTTACACATGCATCACTGTCTAAAAAAATTTTTTCCCATTCTGATCTTGTTTTTAATTTTATCTTTTGAGCCATTATTTCTTTTAGTTTTGGCCAATTATCTTTGTTATGCTGATCCTGGAATATTTCGTCGGTAATTTCCAGTTTCTTAAGTAACTCAGAATAAAACTGAGGCTCAATTGAACCAACAGCAATGTATTTCTCATCCTTGCATTCATAAGTATCATAAAAATGAGCATAGCCATCTAATAAATTAGATTCTCTACCATCTTGCCAATGTCCCATTTCTTTAAGAGAGTAAAAAAATGACATGAGAGATAATGAACCGTCAACCATTGCAGAGTCTACAACTTGTCCTTCATTTGTTTTCATAGAATGAATCAGACCCGAAACAATTCCCAGAGCAAGATGCATACCTCCTCCTCCATAATCTCCTATTAAATTTAAAGGAGGTGTTGGAGTAGAATCTTTTCTTCCTATAGCATTTAAAGCTCCTGAAAGACCGATGTAATTAATGTCATGACCCGCTAGTTGCGACATTGGTCCATCTTGACCCCATCCAGTCATTCTTCCATATACTAATTTTGAATTTGCTTCTAAACAAACTTCCGGTCCAAGACCAAGCTTCTCCATTACACCAGGACGAAAACCTTCAAATACAACATCTACTTGTTTTATTAATCTAAGAAGTTCATTAACAGTGGCTTTGTTTTTTAAATCAGCAGTGATTGTTCTTTTAGACCTATTGTGAACGTCGTATTTACTCTCAAGACCTTGTGTCTCTTTTCGACTAATTCTTATAACATCAGCACCCAAATCAGCTAATAACATTCCACAATACGGGCCAGGACCGATTCCTGAAAATTCTAAAATCTTTATATTTTTTAATGGTCCCATGTATTTATATTATTGAAAAATTTTATGTTTTGCTAATAGATTTGGTAGTAATGTAAGAGATGATAAAAAGGCAAGAATCATTGCTATTGCTGTAAAAAATCCAAATAAAATTGTTGGGAAGAAATTTGACAGAGATAAAATTAAAAATCCTGCTGATATCGTAGAAGCTGTATAGAATATTGCCCTGCCTGTTGTTGAATGTGCATTGTACAAAGCTTCATTTACTGAACCAGTATTTTTTAATTCTTTTTTATATCTGTATATGTAATGAATTGTATTATCGACAGCCATGCCAACACTTATTGCAGCAACTGTAATAGTCATAATGTCTAGTGGAATATTTAATAACCCTAAGAGTCCCATTACTGATGATGCAACAAAAATATTTGGAATTAATCCAATTATCATTACTTTTAGAGATCTAAAAATAATCAATAGCATGATCGAAATTACTGCAAATACTATCATCAATGATCCTACTTGAGACTTAAATAGAGATTGAAGCATATTGTTATATAAAACTGCTAATCCAGTAATTTCAAATTGTGAAGGATCTAGGTTGAACTTATTTTGAAGATCATTGTTTATCTTTTTCAATAAATCATTTCTATTAAGTTCCGATGCTGATTCGTTGACCCTGGTTGATATTCTCACAACAGAATCATCTTTATTTATATATGAATAAAGAAGGCTCTCTCTAATATCTTCAGGTAATACAGATCTTAAAAGTGCCAACTCAAGATCATTGAGATCTTCGCCATTATTAATTTCTCTTGCTAATTTAACTCCACTTGCAACACTTAATACTTTTCCAATTTCTGGAATTGAATCTAGATAATCATGAATTTTTTCTAATTCGTTTAATGAATATATATTCCACCAATAGCCTGCAGCAGAACTAGTTTCATCCTCAAAAAGATCATCGTCAAAAATATCATCTTCTATTTCAATTGATTGAAAATCGTCCTCTGGTTGTGAAATGATGATATCTAACGTTGCTGTTCCGCCTAACTTAGAATCAATTTCAAACATCCCTTTATAAATTTCAGTATCTTTATCAAAATAGTCAATAAATCTATTTTCAACTTCTAATTTAGATATTCCAAAACACAAAAGAACAAACGTTAAAAAGAATGTTGTAGAGATTGATTTTTGATATTTTTTTGAAAAATTTAAGAGAAAGTTTGTGATCTTATAAAGCGAAAGATAATCTTTACCAGAAATATTTTTAATTAAATACAATAAACAAGGAAGAAAGGTAAAAGTTAAAATAAACGCAATTGTTATACCGAAAGCCATCATTTTTCCAAATTCAATTACTGGCTTTAACTCACCAAAAGTAAGTGATAGGAATGCCACTGCAGTAGTCAATGCAGCAAAAAAGCATGGAGCAAACATTTGATCATAACCTTTGATTATTGCATCCTTGTAATCAGCTTCCTTTTTTATTTCATTAATCTTTACAAGCAGATGAACAGTTAATGAAATTGTAAGAATTAACAACAGAGCTATAAAATTTGAAGACACAACACTTATCTTCCAATCCATAAAACCTAAAAATCCAGCTGTTATAAATGCTGCCATAAATGCATTTGATAAAGGTAATAAAACCAACCAAAATGAACCAAAGAAAAGATAAAGCATTATTGCAAATATTAATGCGACCGCTGAACCAAAAACTACCAAATCTGATTCAATATAATCCATCATATCTGTAGCAATCATTGATGGGCCACCCAAATATATTGTGGCCTCATCTCTATATTTATCTAAAATTAATCTAATTTCAGAAATTAAAGATTTGCTAAATTCAGACTCATTATTGTTTAGTTGACTAATTCTCTTATTGATCTCGCTGAGTTCTTCATAAAGAGCTGACTTATTTTTACTTGTAAGAATTTCTTTAGAATCTAATTTTTCAAGAATATTATATCTTTGAGATATTAACTCATCATATTCATCGTTACCTCTCAATACGACCTGCATTGCAGTCACTTTTCCATCATTACTAATAATAAGCTCTTTATAAATTGGATTATTTATTATTTCCTCACGAGCCTCAGTGAGATTTATGTTTTCATCGGTTAAGTCTTTTAAATTATCAGCAACCTCAGTAAGACTTACCCGTGGTTGAAAAAATATTGGAGCGTCTAAAATTGATAAAACAGAATCAACACCGTCTATATTTTTAAGATCATTTTCTAGATTAGCAATTCTATTTAAAGAATAATCAGAAAATAATTCTTTATTTGGTTCATATGTAACTATTAAAAAACTTGAATCTCCAAATTCATCTTCTGCTTCTCTATAAGTTTTTAATGATTCATCGCTTTCAAGAACCAAAGCATCAGATGAAGCATCAAGTTTAAAATTATTTAATCCAACAGCCGAGGTTATAGTTACCAAAAATGTAATAAAGAGAACAAGCAAATACTTTTCTAAAAGAAAAGATGCAAGGTTTTTAATATCTATTCTCATTATTTATTTGCACAATTTGGAGAATCTATTACTGAAGGATTCTTTTCTATTTCGTCAAGATCAAATGCATAAATTGAAAGCGCATGTATTTTGTTCATCACATTTTCTAAACTCTTATAAATCAATTGATGTCTTTTAACATTTGATACGTCTTTAAAACAGTCAGATGCCAGAATAATTTTAAAATGACTCTCTGAATTCTCTGGAACGTTATGCATGAAGCTTTCATTTTCAATGATTAATGTTGCAGGATTAAATTCAGTATTTAAAAGATCTTTAATAGTATTTTCAATTTTCCCCATAAACTAGCGAATCTTAGTTATCTTTTCCAAATCTTATTGTATATCAAAGCAAAAATTACTATGAAGGATGCTCCAATAGCAACAGGCATTATAACGAACTCAAATGACTTTGCTCCTAAAATAGCAATTATAGGATTTGCACCTGCTGGAGGATGAACAGTGTTTGTTAATAACATAAGAATGATTGCAAAACTTAATCCAAGCGCGATAGCAATTGGAGCATCTCCAAAAAAATAATAAATCATAACTCCAGAAGATGCTGAGAGAACATGACCAAAAAAAACATTTCTTGGACTAGCAAGTGGACTATCATGCACTGCCATAACAAGAACCAAGCTCGCTCCAAAAGGAGGAATTAGCCACACATTAGTCTCGTCAATTAAATTTAAGTATGCAATAGCATAAATACACAAAAAAGCTCCAAGTGAAGATATTACTATAGTCTTTATTTTTTCATTAAATATTTTCATCTTTAATTCAAATTAACCATCTAGTTTAGGAGATTTGTTCATTGAGTGAATTTTTTTAATTATGTTTTCCCACTTAATCCATTCTTCATTATTCAAATCAGCAGCACATTCAGCAGCTCGAAGCATAGCAACTGCCTCGGCATCGTCGCCATATTGAGATATGAGAGTGTTTGCTATTGTCTCTATGCTTTTGTTATCGCTCATAATCAAATAATAACTAATATTGACCACATTATCCCATGTATAATTCTTTCTATACACACTGATAAGCTTAAATGAACGTACTTTGGGTAAAAGATAATAATATTGGGCATGAGAAACAAGTAGATGTTCTATTAAAAGAGTTATCAAAAAAACTAAATTTAAAGATTGATTCTAGGATAGTAAAAAATAGTTTCCCATTTCAAAAAAAAATTGATAACGTCAAAAGCAATTATTACGATATTTTAATAGGTGCTGGACATAAAACACACTCAATATTACTTAAAAATAAAAAAAATCAAAAAAAAACTACAAAGGTGATAGCGATATTGTCTCCTACATTTTATAAATCAAAATTTGATATTATTTGTACACCATCTCACGATAAACATAAATTTAATTCTATAGATAATGTAATTTTCTATGAGGGATCCTTAGTAACTGTATCTTTAAAAGAGACAAGAGAAGATGTCGTCATGATTGCTATTGGAGGTAATAATAAGCATTATATTTTTGATCAAGATCATATATATGGTCAGATGGAATATTTTTTATCCATTAATTCAAATAAACATTGTTATATATTTAATTCTAGAAGAACTCCAAGAGAAATATCTAAAAAAATATCATCGCAATATAAAGATAATGAAAGAATTACATTTGTAGATTTTTATGATAACAGGTCTAATATTTCTATCGAGGAAATAATGCATCAATCACAATCAAAGCTTATAACAAGAGATAGCGTAAATATGGTTTATGAAAGCCTTTCTTGTAAGGGTGATACATATTTATTTGATATGCATGTTAAGAGGGGTAGTAATAAAGTTGTAGAAAATATAAACATGTTAATTAAAAATAGGAAAATAGGTTATGTAGACTGTTCAGAATTAACAAAAGGATTTTCTAAAATGAAGCTTGAAAAACAAAATATACACAATGATGTTTTTGCTGAAGTAGAAAAAGTAGCTTACGAGATTCAAAATAAATTATGAAAATAGTTCACTTTGTCCTTAGTGAAAGTTTTGCAGGAATAGAACAGCACGTCGATGAAGTTTTAACAAATTTTTCATCCCACAAATTAATCCTTATATGTAATGAATCTATTGCTAGCTATTTTGATAAGAGAATAAATATTTATAAAGTAAAAAACTTTGGAAGAAGATCATTTTTTGGCAAGTATAAATTGAAAAAACTTATAAAAGATATAGATCCAGATATTGTTCATACACACGGAAGTAAAACCTCATCAATAATCTCTTCCATAAAAACAAAAAATTATAAACATGTTGCAACCATACATGGCATGAAAAAAAATAAAAAAATATACGAAAAAGCAGACTTAATTATTGGGGTTAGTGATAGAGCACTAGAAGGCATTAATCATAAAACGATTTGCATCAACAATTGGTGGCATCCGAAACTAAAAAAAATACAAAATAAAAACAATAAATATGCTCTTGCAGTAGGAAGATTAGAAAAAGTAAAGGGCTTTGACTTACTTATTGCATCTTGGAAAAATATTTGTGCAAATTTAGTAATCATCGGATCGGGTAAAGAAAGAAATAAACTTAATGAATTGATAGAGCAAAATAATTTATCTGAAAAGGTCAAAATAATAGATGCTGTTAAAAAAGAAGAACTTCTAAACTACTATCAAGATGCATCTGTCCTAATAATCTCTTCAAGAGATGAAGGAGGACCAAGAGTTGCATTAGAGGCTTTATATTTAGAAATACCTGTAATTTCTACTGATGTAGGACATATGCCACAAATTTTACCTAAAGAATTGTTAGCAGAAAAAAATAATCAAAGCTCTCTCCAAGATATGCTTGAAAAATATGTTGATGATATTCATCTATATAATCAAAAAGCAATCTTTAATTTTGTTGAAACAGAATTTTCGATAGAAGAAAAAATGCAAGAACTTAATGACGCTTATAATCTTTTAGCTAGTAAATCTTGATATAAACTAATAGTCTGATTTGTCATTCTCTCTGAGGTAAATGTATTTTCTTTTGGCATATTGTTGGTCATATTTGATAGATTTATGACTTTTTCCACCAAATCTTCAATATTATCAAGCTCCACAAGACCATCAGGATATAATTCTTCCAATATCTCTTTAGTGCCTCCATGGTTCCAACCAAGGACTTTGCTGCCACTACTAATTGCTTCGATTGTTGTTCTCCCAAATGGCTCAGGTTTAATAGATAAATTAAAAACAAATTCAGAAATTTTATAAATATTTGAAATATCATTTCTTGATCCAGTTATTGTTATCTTATCTTCAATACCATAATTTAAAATTTTGTTTTGTAATTGTTTTAAATAAGATTTTTTTGATTTAGCTGTCGGTCCAACAATCAAGGCATGATAATTATCATCATCAAGTAAATTTACAAGATCAATAAAACTATCAACACCCTTCCATTTAGATATTCTTGTTGGCATGGTAAGAATGATTTTGTCTTGTGTTTGTGGAAACTCTTCATACCACTTTTTAATCCATGATTCTTCAACAGGATTTTTATTAAATATTTCTGGATCACAGCCCCTTGGAATAACTGTAATTTTTTCGTTGGGAACCTTGTAAGTGCCTTGAATGTAATCTTTTACAGTTTTTGATATAGCAATAATATGATCTACTTTTGACATTACTTGGCTGTATAAAGGTGTGCTGTATAAACCATGAAATGTAGAAACTAGAAGAGGTTTATGTGATAGCTTTTTATAAGCAAAATAATTTATCCATGCTGGCATTCTTGACCTTACATGAACAATGTCTGGTTTTTCAGATAAATATATATCTCTTAGATCTGAAGCATATCTAATTGAAAATAGGCTTTTTTTATGGATCGGTAGGTTAATATGTTTACCTCCATCTTCAATTATGTCTTTTTCAAAGACTCCTCCGTTAGATATAACTAAAGAATCATGTCCTCTATCAACCAAAACTTTTGAAAAGTCTTTAGTGCCTCTCTCAACACCGCCAATGTTTAACTCTGGAAGTAACTGAATTACTTTAAATTTATTCATACCTCAAAGAAACGGCTGGATCAAGTTGAGCCGCCCTTTTTGCTGGCCATATACCAAAAAATAACCCAACAAGTGCTGAAAATGTTATTGAGCCGATTATTGCACTAATTGGCATTGCAAATGGCCAATCATTAAAGGTTGCAAATAAATATAACAATGAAGTGCCTATAAATACTCCAATAAGCCCTCCTAAAACACAAAGTAGCACTGCTTCAATAATAAACTGCATCATTATAGATTTATGTGTTGCACCTAGTGCTTTTCTTAAGCCAATCTCTCTTGTTCGTTCAGTAACGGAAACCAGCATTATGTTCATTACACCAATTCCTCCGACAATAAGACTTATTCCAGCAATTCCAGCAATTAAAGCAGTAAATATTCCCGTAGCTTGTCTTCTAAGATCTGAAAATTGACTCCAGTCGTTTATGCGAAAATCATTTTCTCCACCTGGTCCTATATCATGTTTTTGTCTTAGGATTTCCTCAATTGTCATCATTACATAATCAACATTAGTGTCATTTGAAATTCCAACATTTATCCAACCAAGTCTATCAGTACCAAATATTCTTTGTGATGCGGTCAATAATGGTACGTATAAATCATCATCGGGATTCTGCCACCCAGTAGATCCTTCTTCTTGAAGTACTCCAATAACTCTATAAGAAGTCCCTGCAATTAAGATATCTTGATTAAGAATGTCTTTAACAGATTTTTTTAACTCTCCAGGAACTTTTGACCCTAGCACAACTACCTTTTTTCTTCCAAGGTTCTCTTTATCAGTAAATAATCTTCCATGGCCTAAATCGAATCCTCTAACTTTAAAGTTAATTGGTAAGTATCCGTTAATCTCACCACTTATATTATTATTTTGGTATTTCACCTGCCTATTTCCAGACATCGCTGGAGCAATCATCCAATTATGTTCTGTATTTTTTGCCAAGGCTTCAGCATCTTTGATAACAAGAGGATTAAATCCAGAAGAGATGCCCCCTCTTTTTCTTTGACTGGGAAAAATAGACAGAGTTCTAGGACCTAATTCATCTATATCTTCTTCAAGAGCCTTGCTAGCACTAGAACCAATACCAATTACAGCAATTACAGCAGCTGTTCCAATGATAATCGCTAATGCGGTTAAAAAAGACCTTACTCGATTAGTTTTAATCGATGATATAGCTGACTTAATTGATTCTTCAACTAACATTAACCAAATCCAAAAGTACCACTTACACGTTTCTTAAATCGCTCTTGATAATCGAATAAACTTTTACTTGGAAGAATGTAAACAATATCTTCAGATGACAAGCCATCTATTATTTCAACATTAACTAAATCAGAAACCCCTACTTTTACCCAAGTAAGATTTGGGCCTGTTCTTGAGTCAGTAATGACAATAAATCTATTAAAATTTTCTCCTTTTACCTTTTCTTTTAAAAAATTATCAATTTCTTCTTTTTCTATGTTTATTATTGATGCTGCTGTGTAGATGTCTTTTCTAGTTCTTAGAGACATTGTTGGAACACTCATGGCTACATCTTTCTTAAGGACTTCTATAACCACATCGGTATTCATTCCGATTAACAGAAGGTTTTGATCGTTATCAATATCTATTAAAACAGGAAAGGTAGTTACGTTTTGCTGAACATACGCCTTTGGCTCAATTTTAGATACAGTCCCAATAAATTCTTTATCTCTGTATGCAGCAACTTTGATTGAAACAGTTTGTCCAATTGATACCTTACCTACATCAATCTCATCTACTAAAGCTCGAACTCTAACTTTTGAGAGATCTGCCATAGTCATTAATATACTGCCCTCGCCAAAAGCAGATGTTGGAGAGGATATTACCTGACCAACTTCAACTGGTCTTGAAATAATAGTTCCATCAATGGGTGATTTAACAACAGTATCATCAAGTGAAATTTTTGCATTTTCAAATGAAACTTCATTTCTAACTAAAGTAGATTTAGCTTGAGCATAATTCTCTTTGATATCTTCAAAATCTTTATCAGAAATACTTGCATTAGCATGTAATTCTTGTCCACGCTCAAATTGTGATTCTGCATTTAATAATCTTACTTTGGATGCTTCTAAATCTGATTTTGTTTGATCGACGATATTATTGGCTGTTCTTTGATCAATTTGAGCTAGCATAGAGCCCTTTGTAACAAAGTCTCCAACTTCAGCCCCTAAAAATAATACCTCACCAGAGGCTTTAGATTTAATTTCAACAGATGAGATTGCCTCTATCACACCAGAAGCTTCAATTGAAACCTCTAGAGTTTCTGCAACAGTTTGCTGTTTTTTGTAAAATTGCGTTTCTTTAGATTGATCCGTGCCACCGCATGCGACAATCATCAATGTAATAAATGTAAGTGTTAAAGTTTTAGTCATGTGTGCCCCTGTTATCTGATTTTATCAGACCATCCTTGATAGTTATAATTCTATTTGACTGATTTGCAATACTTTCTTCATGAGTGATTAAAATAATTGTTTGTCCGCTAGCATTTAACTCTTTAAATATAGTCATAACCTCTTTGCCAGTTTTAGAATCTAAATTTCCTGTTGGCTCATCTGCGAATATAATACTTGGTTTATTAACCAATGCTCTTGCAATAGCAACCCTTTGTTGTTGACCTCCTGAGAGCTCCGCAGGCGTATGAGCTAACCTATCAGAAAGTCCAACTTTATCAATTACCTCATTAGATTTTTTTACAGCTTCAGACTTATTAAAGCCTGCATATTTAAGTGGCAACATAACATTTTCTAATACTGAATTCTTTGCGAGCAGATTAAATGACTGAAATACAAAACCAATTTCCTTATTTCTTATGCGAGCAAGTTCATCGTCTTCAAGCTTACTAACAAGACTCCCATTTAATTCATATTCACCACTTGAAGGTGTATCTAAACAGCCGATAATATTCATTAGTGTCGTTTTTCCTGAGCCAGACGGCCCCATGATTGAAATAAATTCGCCTTTTTCAACAGACAAATTAATTCCTCTTAGAGCATTCACTTCTTGGGTTCCAACTGTGTAAGACTTTTTTATGTCTTTTACATTAATAATCATCTTTTTTTAGACAGAGTTACGTATTCTGAGTTCCAAGAATATCATTTATGTAATTAATCCATCCTTCAGCTGCAGAGGTAGATTGATCAATTTCCAAAGACTCATTTAAATAAACGAGAGCCTGTTGATATTGAGAAATCTCAAAATAAGATATTCCAAGCAAAAGTTCTAATCTTCCTGGATATTTATCATATCCTTGATCTTTAGCTTGTTTGAAATAATTAATCGATTTTGACCAATCTTCATTTTCAAAAGCAAATCTAGCTATCTTATAGGATAAATTAGCATCGGATTCTATAGATTCAGCTTTTATTAAAGCATCTATGCCTTGGACTTTCTCTTTTGACAAGAAATAAGCATCAGCCAAAAACTCATAATTTTTTCTTGTTTTCTTTACTTTTTCGATCGAAATACCGTTGTTCAAGACATCTACGGCTTTTATTGGTAGCTCTTTGTACATAAAGTATCGTGCTAAGTCGATGTAATCCTTTTCCTTATCAAGTACTTCATTTTCATAAGCAAGCTCCAGCCCGGCCAATGAAAGTTCTTCAGACTCGCTACCATAATAAACACCACTCAATTGTTTCCAATAGGACTTTTTCTCAGGATTAACAAAAATTAAGAACTGTCCAACTCTGACTGCATCATCATATTTTTCAAGCTTAACCGCTAATGCAAATTCATATTGGAGCCATTCTTCATTAAGCTTTGTAGCAGTGGCATTTGCTTCAGCAATATTTAGATAAGCATTGAGAGTATCTTGTTCTTGATAATAAGCTATACCTAGCAACATGAGCTGAATTGGAGCCATGTTTTGTCCACGTTTAGAAGCTTTATCTCTGTAGTTTTCAAGTGTTGCGATGACATCTTTGTATCTACCTGTTTGGAAATAACATTGTGCTAGACTATAAGAAACTTGAAGATCTGCCGCAAAAGGAAGTCTTCCTTTAGCAACAGCTTTTTCAAACCATGGTATTGCATTCTTATAATCTCTTTGGAGAGCATAAAACTGACCATAAAGTTGATTTATAAGTGCTCTCTCGTAACTATCTTCATTTTTAAAATATCTTCTTGCTGTAACCTCAAGTTCTCTTTTTGCATTAATCCAGTCCTCATCCTCCATGTATTTATGAATTCTGGTCAAATATCGAGCAACAGCCTGGCTAACAGTATCTTCGGTTGAAAATACCGGCTGATGAAACTGCAATAATGCAATTAAAAATAATAGTCTAAACATCACAAACAAACTCCACGGTTAGCAATCCTAATTGAGGAACAGTAACTCCGTCAACTGATTTAGGTTTAAATTGCCATCTTCTAACTGCTTTTAGAGCTTCTTTATTGAAGATTCTTGAAGGTCTTGCCTGCTTAATCTTAATAGTGTCTACTCTACCTGATTCATTAACAAGCAGTTCTAACACCACAGAACCATTAATGCCGCCCATGGCAGCTTCACTGGGACATCTTGGTGCAATTTTTACCAAAGGTATGAGCTGACTTGTCCCTCTTCCCATATCATTTATGTTTCCTAAAAAAGCTCCACTAAAATCAGTAGGTAAATTGAAATCAGGCAGATCAAGATCAAATTGTTGCACTGGGGGTGGAGTTTTATCATCTAATTCAATTTCAGGTTGAGGTGGCCTTTTTGGTTGAGGTGGTTTTTCTGGAATTTGTCTCGTTCTCTCTTGCAAATTATCATCTTGGTTGATACGGATAAATTCAACTAAGTTCGGATTTTTTTCTTTTTGATTAAGGTTAGCAGATCTACTTATTAATGATTGAATAATCAAAAAAATAATCATAGTAATTATTATTGAGGCAACTACAACAAATGCTCTGTTGTCATCAGATGAAACTAATTTGAATAGTTTAGATCTTATTTCAGTTATATTAGTTGTCATTTTTTGCTGCAATTGAAATGTTTTGAATTCCAGCAAGTCTAATCTGATCCATTGTTTCTACTAATAAACCTGATTTGGATAATGTGTCAGCTTGGATGATGACAGATCCTTCTGGATATTCGATTTTTAATCTTTCTATATTTGCTCTAACTGCTTTAAGATCAACTCTCCTCTTATCAATCCAAATTTCATTGTTTTCTGTGATTGCAACTAAAATATTTCCCTTCTCATCTCTTTCTGCTGTTTCTGCATTCGGTCTGCTAATATCAACTCCAGTTTCTTTTACAAATGATGTTGTAACAATGAAGAAAATAAGCATGATGAATACGATATCCATCATAGGAGTTAAATCTAAGGGATTCTCGTCTGAAATATTTTTTCTTTTTCTTCTCATAATTGGTAACCTTCAGATTTTAAGGAGTCCTTCAGATCAATTATGATCTTATCCATTCGTTGATTAAGATCTTGTCTAAAATACAGTCCAAATAAGGAAATAACCATTCCAGCCATTGTTGGTATTGTTGCTTTAGCAACTCCTGAGGACATTGCTCTAGGGTTTCCTGTTCCCATAAATGATAAGACCTCAAAAACTTCAATCATTCCATACACTGTTCCAAGCAAACCTATCATTGGGGTCATGCCAATTAGTCCATCGAGAACTTTTATATTAGATGCAGTTTTTCTCTTAACATTTGATATTAAGGTAGCTTCTACAAACTTATATTTTGTTGAACTAGGTGGGTTTAAATTAACAAAGCTAGCAAACTTTGCGTTAACCCATGTTTTACTTTGAACGAATATAAATAGATATTTATCAACCAAAAGCGTAAATATTAGAAACGTCAAACCAAAGAGTATATACAGTACTGGGCCACCTCTAATAAATAATTCATCAAGCATGATTAATCCTGTGCAAGAAGATAGGATGCTTTTTCTTCTAATACTTGAGAAAGATTAGATACTTTTTGAGATATATACGTATATAAACCTAATAATGGTGCAGCAACAATAAGACCCAACATCGTTGTGACTAAGGCTTGAGAAATACCTCCAGCCATTTGTTTTGGATCTCCAGTACCAAACAATGTGATAGCCTGGAATGTTTCAATCATACCTATGACAGTTCCAAGTAGTCCGAGTAAAGGCGCAACTGCTGCAAAGAATTTCACCCAATTTGCGCCCCATTCGAGTTTGCCAGTGTAATTGATTATGAACTCATCTAATATGTTTTCTTTGGACTCATAGCTTGTGGTATTTTTAATGCTATTTTCCATCTCAACTTTAACTCGTGCGTCATCTGCAATAATATCTTGTTCTTGCTCGCGTAATTTATAGATTTTGTATATTGAGAAAACAAAACCACTTATACCAATTAATATGATGATGAATCCAATTGATTTACCTTGGGCTATTCTGTCGATCCAGCCAGGCTTATCTAGATAAAGGGATAGTAAGAATCCTCTAGTTGGATCTATAGAAGTAATCCTATAGTCGTCACTTCTTTGATGTCTCCTAATATTTTTTAAGATTTCTCTTTCAGGTTGTCTTTGTAATAACTCAAAGCCATTAAGTTCTGGAACTGGTGTTACAAATTTATTTTTATATGTAGTTGTAAAATGTCCGTATCTTACAATTTCACCAGTTATAGACTCACCATTTTTATCAATGATATTTGCATCAATTGTTTTTACTTCACCAGATGAAACTATCTCATCTAAGTAACTAATCCAAAGGTTTTGTAATTGGTCTAGACTATGAACTTGAGTTTCTCCAATATCCCTCAGAATGCCGCCTCTATCTGGATATTCTGAGAAAGTAACTGCTTTTTCAGTTGAGGCAAGTAACTCACCTGCAAATTGTCTTGTTACACCAAATAACTCTCCGAGAACGCCAATCTTAATTTGCAATGATTCCTCAAGTTCAGCTAATTGCTTCTCGTTGGCTTCAAATCTAGTCTCTAGTCTCTCATTTCTAAGTTTTTCATTTGCTAGATCTTGTTTGGCTTTTGCAAGCATAGATTCTCTCTCATCAACTAGATCTAAGAAATTTTTTACCCTGACTTGATCTTTTTGAACATAAATAGACTTGTTTTCTTTTACGACATCTAGCAATGCTTTTATTTTATTATTTCTTTGCTCTTCAATTGGGATTGGAACTTCTTCCTCAGAAACATTTTCCTGAGCAAATATAAAAATAGGTAGAAATAATAATATGGTAATTAGTTTGATGTTCATATTATTTCTCCACTGGTTGAACTGGTAGACTTATAAAATTTGGAGGCGTCTGACGATTTGCAATATCAAGAGCAAGTTTAATTTCATCATTTAACTTTCCATTCGTATGAACCCAAGCCTCATTGAATTTATCCCAGTATCCGGTTTCTCTTCCATTAGCACTTCTGTAATACCAACCTAACCTACCAATCCTGAAGTAATCTACTGTTATTGTTTGATCATCAAGCTCTATAAATCCTGGATATGTTTCAATGGTATTACCAAAGGCAGCTTCTAACTGATAAGCTTCAAATACCTTTCTGAATTTTTCAGCAGTGGTTACATTAGACTGTAGTATTATTGAATCAAGATCATCTATTCGGGCAATTCGACTTTCTTTAAGAAATGGCATATCAAGATTAACGAATTTTCTCAACGAATCTACAGTTTCCTTAAGAAAAGGTAAGATCTCTTTGTTAACATTATCAAGAGAATCAATTTGTCGAATAATATCTCTTATTTCATCTTCTTGTGAAAAAACAATTTTTTCTAACTGATCGTCATATCTTTTTAGACCTTCATACTCACTGACAGTATCTTTAAACTCATAATAAAGTTTCTTAGCTTGTTCATCTAAATTATCAATTTCTTTTTGTGCCACAACTCCAGGAATATTGGCATCAACTTGAGTATTAAGAGTTTCGTCAACAATTTCCTGTGCTAAAACCCCAATAGAAAAAATAAAAGTTACAGCTGAAATTTTAAGCGAATTTTTCATGGTGCAATTATATATGATTTGTATATATTATTTTGGTATTAGTTATATATTGTGATGAATATAAAAAATTAAAGTCTTAAAAAAACACCCGCCTTAAGCGGGTGTTTTATATCATTACTCTAAATTAGAATCTGTAGTTAAAGCCTGCACTAGCATATCTACCGAATACACTAAATACACCTTGATAGTAGTATGGATATCCAAAACCACCATCTTTTTGTGGCATAACATCAGTCAAGTTTCTCACACTTAAGTATAAGTTGATATCAGGACTGTAATCATAACTATATGACATGTTATATGTTATGTGCGGATCACTGACTTTGCCTTGGAACATGTTCATGTGACCAAGTCTATCAGCAAATAGAGTCAAGCCATGGTCTTCTCTTGACCAGCTAACTGTCATATTTTGTTGTGATCTTGGCTCGTATATGAAGAACTCAAGTAGATCAACTTCAGGAGAACTTGCATATTCTTGTCTATTAACTCTAACAATTGTTGAAGAAGCTAATGAAACTCTAAAGTCACCAGCATTCTCTGTTTCTTTAGTCCATGTAAGGTATGAATCGTGACCAATAAACTCAAGTTTTGTTTGGTTATACGGATACATCGTACCTGAAACTATAGGGCCAATTGATAAGGCAGCACCAGTTATTGGATCTGTTGTTGGTCCACGAACAAGAAGATCACTAACTTGATTACAATCAGCTGGAGGCAAGTTACCATCTAAGAATTCTAAGAATGCATCACCGAAGAGACATACACCTTGTTGGTGAACAAGCTCTTGATAGCTTCCTGATCTTACAGCTTCTTCTAGAACCATTTGGTATGCGTCCCATTGGAAAGAAACATTTTCAGCAAGCTCTGTAACTATACCAAAACTATAGTTTGTTCCTTCCTCTTCATACAACTCAGTATTACCACCGGTAAAACCTCTTCTAGTTGCAGTATATTGAGCATCACATAAATTATACAGACCAGGCCCTATCGAATTTGTTGAAGAACCACCTGCATCCAAGAAACATGCAACACTATCAGTAATACCGCCATAGAAAGCAGAGGATGCACCAGCATAAACTCTGTGCATATCAGGAGCTCTAAATGATTGTGATACTGAAGCTCTTAAAAGAACATCTTCAGTTGGTCTGTATGCTAGATTCATCATAGATGACACTTTTCCACCAACGTTAGATGAATCGTCATCGTATTTGTCATATCTTGTAGCAATACCCATTTCAACGTTATCAGCTAGAGGTAAGCTAAACTCAACACCAAGAGAATATCTATCTCTATCACCACCACCATATCTAGTAGAGCCTTGAATGAAATCAATAGCATTGTCACCGCCAAATTGTTCATCATCTAACCTACCTGCTGAAGGGGTAATAATATATTCTTGTGTCTGATATTCTGCATGAAGCGCAAACCCAATTGGAGCTCCTTTGATATCTCCAATTTCGCCATTCATTGTGAAGTCAACAAGCATTTGTTCTGAAGCTGAATCAGTGCTGTCATCGGCTAACCAACTATCAAATTGTTCTGGAGAAATTGCTCCGTAAAGAAGATCGGGTCTCCAACAGTTATTTCTTCCATAGAAAACATCAACTCCACATGGTCCACCACTTCTACCGTAGGAAGCAAATGCATCCCATACCTCATATGCAGGACCATAGTTATATGCCCAATATGAACCATAGCATAGTCCGTCTGGTCTAATTGAATCTTCACAAGTCGTTCCAACACCAGCCATATAATTTTTGATACCTGATGTAAGCGTTTTTCTTGTAATAAGTGCATTATATTCTGTAGCGTTAACGCCAGCTTGCCATTCAAAACCGTTATCAAATACACCGCTGAAACCAACGAATAAATCTGTTACGTCCTCTGTATAGTCACTCTTTGACTCAAAAGCTTCGCCCATTGCTGGTGTGAAATATCTTAGAGAATAGGTAATTTGTTGACCAAATTGAACTGGAACAAGATCATTTGATTGAACGGTACTCAATATACCTACAGGGTCTAAGTAATCACCCATAGATACATATCTAGAAACGTTGCTTCTTAGATATGCTGTATCTTCATAGTAGAAGAGTCTTGCATCCATTTGAATGCCATTATCAAAGTTATGAGTGAATGTTCCCATTACAGTTACATCTTCTCTTTCGTTAACTATAGTTTGAGTATCACCACCATTAGCTCCACGGCCATACATACAAACATATCCTTGATATGATCCAGGATAATTTGTAACACCATAGATTTCTGGTAAATCTCTACTGAAATCTCTGAAGACTCCACCAGACAACTCATTAGAGTTACAAGCCGGTCCACCAAAGTCTGCTGGTCTATATGAAGCAGTATCTGCACCAAAACCTGCCATTTGAACTGCAGCACCCCATCTTGGGTTCATATAAGTAGTTGAATAATCTGGTCCGTCAGTCCAATCATCAAAACCTTCTCTATCACTTAAATACATTGGATCAACTTGAGTAGCGTCAATACCAATAGTCCAACTTGAACTTTCAGTAAATCCACCAGTTGAGAAAGTTAAACTGCTAATCATGTCGTTGCCATGCTCAGTGACAGCAACATTAGCTTCAATCTCAGAGAAGTCTTTACCAGTTGTTGTAATAATGTTTATAACACCAGTAACAGCATCTGAACCGTAAATCGCAGATGAACCTTGAGATACAACTTCAATTCTATCAACCAGACCACGGGGAACGGTGCCTGTGTTTACAAAGTTTGAAGCATTATTATAAGGAAGTGGATAGTCAGCAGTTCTTCTACCATTAATGAGGTATAAAACTCTTCCAGGACCAATTCTTCTTAAATCAATCTCGTTAGCGTTAGGTGTAAATGTGTTAACGTTCTGTTCGTCTTGTCTATAAGCATTAGCTTGAGGCAAAGACTGAAGTGCTTCAGTTACACTTCTAAAACCTGATGCATCAATATCTTCCTTTGTTATAACAATTGTAGGAAGTGCTCCTTGAACGTCAGTTCTTTTAATTCTTGAACCTGTTACAACAACCTTCTGCAGCGTTACAACCTCATCATCATCTGATGTGGTAACTGGTGCAGGAGCATCATCTGATGAAGAATCGTCACTAGAAGACTCTGTTTCAGTTGATTCTTCAGCAGCTACAGGCTCTTCAACAACCTCTTCGCCTGGGTTGTCTGCAAAAACATTTAATGAGAGCGTAAATGCAAAAAATAAAGTTAAAAATAGCTTATTATTCATAAGTTTTTCCCCGTAAAAATGCGCATAAGTACAATATTGTGCGCTAAATATTAAATATCCAGACTAAATAGTAACCAAATGCTAGTATAAATCAAGTTTAATGTTAAAAATATTTAATTGTAATATCATTAAAAATCATTGATTTAAAAGCAAAAATATCAAAAATTTGTATCTTTTTTTATAAGAATACCTTTGATTATTTGAATTTAAAAATTTATTATATGAATTAATTATATTTATACATAAGTATAGATATCTAAATCCACACTACTTTAAGGTAAAAATATGTTTAAAAATATAACGATTTCTTTCTTATTACTGTTTTCATTTAATTTAGCCTCAGAAGAATTCTATGAGCTTCCTAACGAAGTATGGTCATGCTGGGGTGATACACCTACGTTCTCTATATCTCCAAATGGTAAATATTTAGCCATCATGAGATCTCCACGAGAAGATGTCTGTGATATCGAACAAGACAAAATTAAAGGTGTTGAGGATGAGATGACATATCAGTCACTCACATTCATCGATCTTGAAACTATGCAATCAAGAGTCTTTAGTGATGGTGTTGGAGAAAAAAGCATTTACGGATTCCAGTGGGTATCTGATGATAGATTTATTTACAGACCTGGTTTAACAAATGCCAAAGGTAGAAACATGAATTCGCTTGTGACATTTGCAGTTAATGTTGATGGGTCTAAAAGAAAAATTATTGGCAAACAAGAAATGAAAGGTGGTCAAGGTAGTTGGACAAATATTAGTGTGGTCGACAGACTTGATTCTGATCCAGATCATGTAATCGTTACATCAAATGAAAGGAGAGCTTTCAGAAGTGACTTTTACAAAATGAACATCATGACCGGCAAGAAAAAACTTTTAGCAATCGGATTTGTACCAAAAAATGCTAAAGGCGACAGAGTTTATGGTACTTATAGAGATCAAGAAGGTTACCCAATAGCGACTCTTGTCGATGAAAGTCTTGATCGAGTCATTTATACATATGATAAAGATACTCAAGATTGGAGCGAACATGTGCGTTTTACTTGCCAGCAACCATCTTTCACTCCTATTGCAGCTACGAATAAAGGCTGGCTAGTAACAGGATCAAAATTTTCTCCAAGCGGTGAACTTATTGAATATAACGATACAAATGCATTGTATCTATACGATCCTGAGACAAAGGAATTTAGTGAAAAACTTTATCAAGATCCAAACTATGATGTTGGTGGATTTACTGGAACATGTAGAAATGCATCAGGATCTGCTGGTGTTGATTATGATACTAGAGAGCTTTTATATGTAACCTACGAAGCGCAAGAGCCAGTTAATGTATATTTTGATGAAGAAATTGCTGAAATCTACAATGGTTTAGAAGCTGTATTCCCAAATGAATGGGTAAGACCAGTTACCAGAGATAAGGATAGAAATAAGATGGTTATAAGAGTATCTAGTCCTTCGAACCCAGGTGATTATTATTTTTACAATCGAGAAACTGCACAAATAATTCCTCTATATAATTACGCTCCTTGGATAGATAGAAAAATTATGGCTGAAACTATACCGGTCAAATATACCGCCAGAGATGGTCTTGTAATTCCTGCTTACTTAACTTTGACAAAAAAGAAAACTGAGAGAAATTACATGATTGTTTTGCCTCATGGTGGTCCTAACACAAAACAAAGAATTGGTTTTGATTGGTGGACACAATTTTTTGCAAATAAAGGTTATAACGTTTTAAAAATGGACTTTAGAGGTTCAACTGGACTTGGAACTAATCACTATGTGCTTGGCAATACCCAATGGGGTAAAAAAATGCAAGACGATATCACTGATGGAGTTCTTTGGGCAATTGAGAATGGTTATGCCGATAAAGACAGAGTGTGTATAGCTGGTGCAAGTTATGGTGGATATGCGACTATGGCAGGTTTGACTTTTACTCCAGATCTTTATAGATGTGGCATCAATTCTGTAGGTGTTGTAAATCAACAAAAACTTCTTGAAAACTATACAAGTAAATCAAGTGTATTTAATAGTTGGGAAGATGAAGCGAAACTTGAATGGGGAAATCTTTCTTCTGAGGAAGGAAAAAAATATGCTGATGAGACATCCCCTAGCCTTTATGTAAAAAATATAAAAGCTCCAGTTTTAGTGCTTCAAGGTACAAACGATAGAATTGTTCCTCCAGAGCACGCTAGAGAATTAATAAGAAAACTTGAAAAAGAAGGTAAAACTTACATGTCAATGTTCCAAGCTCAAGAAGGCCATTGCGTAAAATGCAGAGGTGAACTTGCAACTTTAGAATATTTTGATATTCAAGAAGAATTCTTAGAAAAGTATCTAGAAAATTAATTTAAAAAGATTCATGGTTTGTTTGGGCTTTGCCTAAAATCAAACCATGGATATCTGATGTACCTTCATAGGTGTTCACTGCTTCAAGATTCATACAATGCCTAATAACATGATACTCATCAGATATTCCATTGCCTCCATGTATATCTCTTGCTACTCTTGCAATGTCCAGAGCTTTTTGACAGTTATTTCTTTTTAGAAGTGAAATCATTTCTGGTTTCATCTTATTATCATCAATAAGTCTTCCTAGTCTAAGAACTGATTGAAGTCCTATCGTAATTTCAGTTTGCATGTCAGCAAGTTTTTTCTGAACGAGCTGCTTGGCTGCTAATGGTTTACCAAATTGAACTCTTTCAAGAGAATAATTTAAACTGGCTTCCCAACAAAACTCTGCTGCGCCCATTGCCCCCCAAGCAATTCCATATCGAGCCATATTTAAACATGAAAAAGGACCTCTAAAACTTTGAACATTCGGTAGCATTTTATCTTTTGGTACAAAAACATCTTCAAGAAATATCTGGCCAGTAGTAGATGCTCTTAATGCGAACTTTCCATCAATTTTTGGAGTTGATAAACCTTTTGAATCCCTATCTACAATAAAGCCTCTTAAGATTTCTTGTTCGTCTTTAGCCCAAATTATTAACACATCTGCAATTGGTGAATTTGTAATCCAATTCTTTGAACCATTCAAAACATATCCACCATCTTTCTCAATTGCTTTAGTTTTCATTGAGGCAGGATCTGAACCAGCATCAGCTTCAGTGAGACCAAAACATCCAAGCTTATCTCCTTTAGCCATAACAGGTAAGTAAAAATCTTTTTGTTCTTCTGAACCAAATTCATATATTGCATGCATTGCAAGAGAAGTTTGGACGCTAAATGCAGATCTATAACTTGAATCCACCCTTTCTATTTCTCTAGCAATTAGTCCATAAGCAACATAATTAGTCCCTGCACATCCATATCCTTTAATAGGAGCACCAAGAAAACCAAGGCTTCCCATTTCTTTATAAATACCAATATCAAAAGTTTCATTACGGTTTGCATCAACTATTCTAGGTAATAGTTCTTGTTGGCAATATTCACGAGCTGAACGATGAATTATTAGCTCCTCTTCTGAGAGCTGATCATTAAAAAGTAATATATCTTGTAATTCCATAATCTTAAATTTTTTCAATACGTATGATACCAAATCTTGGTGATGAGAAGGTTATTGAATGTGATATTAAAGATTCTTCTGCAAGATTAATCATGCGTTGACTATTTCCACAAATTATTCGTAGTGGGAGTTTATTTTGATACCTGAAGGTAAAGTCAATTACAACATCTTTTACATCAGGGTGTCTCTCCCCATGTAAATCTAAGCATGTAATACCATTCTCTAAAAAAACATTCATTCAGATATACTTACTTCAATATATAATAAATTATATGGCAAAACTTCATTTTTTTTATTCTACAATGAATGCAGGTAAATCAACCGCCCTTCTTCAATCAAACCACAACTATCTTGAAAGTAATTTAAAAACTATTTTATTTTTACCAGAAGAAATTTCAAAAAAATCTGATAAAAAAATTGTATCAAGGATTGGACTTGAGGCCGAGGCAATAGCGATTGATAAAGATTTTAATTTCTTTGACTACATAAAAGAACAAGACCACAAATCATTAAGTTGTGTATTCATCGATGAGGTTCAGTTTCTCAGTAAAGAGCAGATTCAGCAACTAGGTAGAATTGCTGATGAAATTAATCTTCCTGTTATGTGTTATGGAATAAGAACAGACTTCCAAGGAAAGTTATTTGATGGCAGTTCGGAGTTACTTGCAATTGCGGATAATCTAATTGAGTTAAAAACTATATGCAGTGAATGCGATAAAAAAGCTACTATGGTGGTTCGACTTGACTCAAATGGTAAAGTTTTATTAGAGGGTGAAAAAGTTCTAGTAGGTGGTAATGACATATATAAAACTGTCTGTAGAAAACATTTTAGAGATTTAACAAAATTAATTTAGAAAAGATAATGGCGAATATAAATAGAAAATACTTATTAAACAAAAGACCAACTGGAATGCCTGAGGACGAATGTTGGAAATTAGTAGAAGAAGAAACAGTTCCTCTTAAAAGTGGTGAGATTTTAATCCAGGTAAAATTTTTATCTATTGATCCTTATATGAGAGGCAGAATGAACGACGGTGTTTCTTATGCTGCTCCAGCAAAAATTGGAGAGCCAATGACAGGTGAGACTGCTGGAACTGTTGTTGAAAGTAAATCAGACGTATATAAAGTTGGTGATAATGTTTGTATTCATAAGGGTTGGCAAACACTTATAAAAGCTAAAGATACTGATCCATCAATATATAAAGTACCCCTATCAAATATCCCTTTATCGGCCTATCTTGGAGCTGTAGGTATGCCTGGAAGAACAGCATATTTTGGTCTGAATAAAGTGGGCAAGCCTAAAAAAGATGAAACCGTCGTAGTATCTGCCGCATCTGGTGCAGTTGGATCTGTGGTTGGACAACTTGCAAAAATGCATGGCTGTAAAGTTGTAGGAATTGCTGGAGGTCCTGAAAAGTGCTCTTTTGTAAAAGAAACCCTAGGATTTGATGATTGTGTTGATTATAAGTCAAAAAACTTTGAAGATGCTCTTTCAAATGCATGCAAAAATGGAGTAGATATTTATTTTGAGAATGTAGGTGGCCCAGTCACACAAGCTGTCTCTAAATTACTCAATGACGATGCTCGTGTTCCGATTTGTGGATTTATATCTCAATATAATGAAGAAAATATGATAGAAGCTGATACACCTTTTAAAATACTGGGCAAACTTGATAAAAAACCTGAGCATCGATTCTTTGTTGTTACTGAATGGATGAACGAATGGGCTGATGCTACAAGTATCTTATCCGATCATGTTATGAACGATAAAATTAAATATGAAGAAACTATAACAGATGGTTTTGAAAATGCTCCACAAGCCTTGAGAGATGTTTTAACTGGGAAAAACTTTGGGAAACAGATCATCAAGATTTAACTCAACTCAATTTCTCCTCTCAAATATATTTTAGCTTCTCCACCTATCAGTACTCTATTATCTAAATTTTCACAAAACAGTTCTCCACCTCTTGATGAAACCTGTTTTGCATGAAGTTTATCCTTGCCAAGTTTATCTGCCCAATACGGAATTAGAGTTGTGTGAGCAGATCCGGTTACGGGATCTTCGTTTATTCCATACTTTGGACAAAAATATCTTGATACAAAATCAAACTCATCGTCAGTAGCAGAAATGATGAGTCCTTGGCCATCTAAATTTTTTATCTCATCAAAATTCGGTTGAATATCTTTTATATTGGCTCCCCTATCAAAAACTGCAAACATATTTATATCTCCGATATATGTTTCTAAGGGCTTTACACCGGTAGCGATCTCTATACTTTTAATTGCATCAATCTGCTTAAATTTATCCTTTGGAAAATCAAGCTCATAAATATTCGATCTTTTATTTACTTTTAGTATGCCGCTTGCAGATTCAAATTCTATTGATGTTGCAGCATTATCAATGTAGTTGAAATAAACAAACGCTGATGCAAGTGTAGCGTGTCCACAGAGATTAACTTCTATAGTAGGTGAAAACCATCTAATGTGGTTATTTTCTATAAAGGCTGTTTCAGATAAATTATTCTCAGCAGCAATTTGTTGCATTATTTTTTCATCAAAGTGTTGAAATATAACAGCTGCAGGATTGCCTGTAAAAGCTTTATTGCTAAAGGCATCAACATAAAAAATTTCGTGTTTCATTTTTAATAGAAATAATACTTATCTTACGCAATCATAACTCATATAATGAGATGATGAAAAATCTACTTTCAGTTCTTTTGATCTTTTCAATGTCTGTTGTTACAGATGAAACAAAAGATATTGCCTATATTTACAGCTATGATAATACTAATCAGATTGTAATGAATATTGAGGCTGCTCTTGCACGAGCCCAAGCATCTCAAGGGATAATTCCTGAGTGGGCTGCAGAAGAAATTACAAAAAAAGCTGAAGTAAGATATATGCCTAAAACTGAAGTTGATGCTGAAAATGAGTTTGTAAGACATAGATTAGTTTCACGACTGAATGTATGGAAAAGATCTTTGGATAATGGAGCTGAAGAATATTTGCATTATGGAGCAACAACAGTTGATATTTTTGATACTGTTTTAGTTTTACAAATAAAAGCATCGCTTGGAATTCTAATTGATGATCTTATTGAAATTGAAAATCTTCTTCTCAAATTAACAAAGGATAATATTGAAACTTATATGGCTGGAAGAACTATTGGCCAACATGCGCTTCCAATAACGTTTGGTAAAAAAACCAGCACATGGTTGGCTGAAAATAGGAGAAATATTGAAAGACTTAAAGCTGTGGAAGAAAAAATAAATCGTTCAGTTATTTTAAAAGGTGCTGTAGGTACATATTTAGGTCTTGGTTCAAAAGGTATAGAGACCGAATTGCTTATGTCACAAGAACTTGGCTTAGGAACACCCTATATTGCGGATTGGCATGGAGTTAGAGATGTTTTTGCTGAATACGCTCTTACACTTGCTTTGATATCAAAATCATTTGGGCGTATTGGAGACGAACTTACCCTTCTTCAAATGACTGAAATTGGTGAAACTCTTGAAAATCTTGGTTTTAAAGCGATTGGGAGTAGCACAATGCCTCATAAAAAAAATCCCAGAGGCCCAGGCAACCTTGTAAACTTTTCCAGAATTATACCAAGACAATCAGAAATCATATTGGATGATATGGTCAACAGTTTTGAAAGAGATCAACCTAGAAGCGATGAAACGCTCAAAGACATATCAATTACAGCAGAATTAATGACCAATACTGCTATTAGACTTCTTAATGAGCTTGAGGTTAATAAAGATGTAATGCGTAAAAATCTTAACATTACAAATGGATTAATCTTATCGCAAAGAGTTACATATTTCTTAGCTGACATAATTGGGAAAGATACTGCTGAAAGTATGATTCACGATATAGCAATGAAATCAATCGCAGAAAACATTTCACTATCGGATGCAATCAAAAATGACAAAATAGCATCTCAGTATTTCACGGATCAAGATCTCAAAAATTTATTAGATCCAGAGACATATATTGGTCTTGCCATTGAGCAAGTTGAAATAATTATTAATCAAATTGAATCTAATAGATTAGATTAGTTTTCCTTATTTACTTATATATTAATAATATATATAATTGTTTATAAGGAGTACTTATAATAGATGCAAATTCTAGAAAAAATCAGCAGAGAAAATATCTCTGACGCTTTCGCCCTATCCATGACAAAATTCTTCAGGTTTATCGCGGATACATTCTTTGCAAAAAGATATGGTCATAGAGCTGTTGTATTGGAAACAGTCGCTGGTGTTCCAGGAATGGTTGCAGGAGTTTGGATGCACTTCAAAAGTTTGAGAAAAATGAAGGTAGGATATGGAGAGCAGATCAGAGAAATGTTGGCTGAAGCTGAAAACGAAAGAATGCATTTAATGTTCTTTATTGAAATAGCTAAACCTAATTATTTTGAAAGATTCATCGTTTTGTTTTCTCAAATGGTTTTTGGATTATTTTATCTATTTATGTATGTTTTCTTTACTCGAACAGCACATAGAATGATTGGCTATTTCGAAGATGAAGCTGTGAAAAGTTACACTGAATATCTTGAAATGGTTGAATCAGGTAAAGTTGAAAATATTCCTGCCCCAAAACTAGCAATTAGTTATTATGGAATAGGATCTGATTCTAAACTATCAGATTTAATCAGATGTGTTCGTGCAGATGAAGAACATCATAGCGAAACGAATCACAACTACGCAGACAATTTATAAAATTAACTTTTATTTCTAAACAAATACTGGTTCAATATCTACATGCATAAAGATGTTGTAGTAGTTGGAGCTGGTATTTCAGGCATTGCTGCCGGTTATAACCTTAAGAAATCATGTCCAAATAAATCCTTTTCTATTCTTGAAGGAAGAGAAAATATTGGCGGTACTTGGGATCTATTTAAATATCCAGGTATAAGGTCAGATTCAGACATGCATACATTGGGCTTTAGATTTAAACCATGGATTCATGATAAATCAATAGCTGATGGACCCTCAATTATGGAATATCTTCATGAAACGATTGAAGAATACGAACTTAAGAATAATATTTTATTAAATCATAAAGTAAGTTCTGCTAATTGGAATTCTGAGAAGTCCATTTGGGAGCTAAAAATTAATGTGAATGAGAAATTTGAAGATATGACATGTAATTTCCTCTTTTTATGCGGCGGATATTATAGTTATACAAAGCCCCATATGCCCACCTTCAAAAATCAGGAGAATTTTTTAGGAAAAATCATTCATCCGCAATTTTGGGATGAGTCTCTAGATTACAGAAATAAAAAAATTGTAGTTATTGGTAGTGGAGCTACTGCAGTAACCATTGTTCCAGCAATTGCTGAAGTAGCTGAACATGTCGTTATGTTACAAAGATCGCCAACCTATGTTGTATCAGGTCCAAGTGAAGACTCAATTAACAAGTTTTTAAGGAAAATCCTTCCGGCAAAAGTTACATACTTTTTAATCAGATGGAAAAATATTCTCTATCAAAGTTTTACTTTTTACATGGCAAGAAAATATCCTGAAAGAACAAAAAATAGGATTTTAGAGTTAGCTAAAAATGAAATTGGTTCTAATGAGGTCGATAACCACTTTACGCCTTCATATAAACCTTGGGACCAAAGGATATGTTTGCTTCCTGATAGTGATTTATTTAAATCTATTAATAACAAAAAGGCATCAATAGTTACAGACACAATTAAAGAATTTCAGTCAGATGGAATATTGCTTGATTCAGGTAAAAAAGTTGAAGCAGATATCATTATTACTGCTACTGGCATTGAGCTAAATGCCTTAAATGATATCAATGTATCGATTGATAATGAGGAAGTTAAGCCTAATGAAAGATTAACATACAAAGGAATGATGCTTAGTGGGGTTCCAAATTTTGCTATTTCATTTGGATACGTAAACGCTTCATGGACTCTTAGAGCTGATCTTACATGTGAGTATGTTTGTAGGTTGATTAACTTAATGGATAAAAAAGGTGTAAGCTGTTGTGAGCCAATTGATGATAAAACTGCATATGGCGATGATCAGTTAATTGATTTTACTTCTGGATATTTCCAAAGAGGCTTAAATCAAATGCCCAAACAGGGTAATAAGGCGCCTTGGAAAAATTATCAAAACTATTTGAAGGATATTTTTGCAGTAAGGTTATTTTCAATTAATGACTCAAATTTAGACTTTTATAATTCTAAAAGGAATTAAATCTTTGGCTGGTCTACTTTTAAAAAGTTAGATAAGATATTTTAATCATGAAAAACAAATTTATTTTATTAACAACATTACTACTAACCTTTTCAGGTAATTCATTTGCAAACCCATCATATGAAAACGCTGAATTATTAATCCAAAAAATGTGGGATTCATTCATTGATGGCGATATCGATGCGTTTTCTCAAACTATGTCAAAAGATGAAGATATGGTTACATTTGGAACAGATGCATCTGAGAGATGGGATAGTTGGCAGGAGCTAGAAGATTCTGTTGCTCTTCAATTTGATGCTTTTGATGTGATTAGTGTAGATAGGAAAAATAAATCACTCAAAATTAGTAACTCAGGGAATACTGCATGGTTTTCTGAAACTGTCGATTGGGAGTTTTTATCAAATGGCAAAACTGAAGAAGTTAAAGACATAAGATATACCGGAGTAATGGAATATAGAGATGGGCAGTGGAAGATTGTTCAATTTCATTGTTCTGTTGGAGTAGCTGGTCAAGTAATTGAGTACTAATCGTAAATATGCCTCATGTTTCTTAAAAAATTAGCAACCATTGTTATTGGGGTTCTAATTTGTGGTGTAGTCTATTTAAGTCTCTGGTCAGTCTTTAAATATTCTGGATTAATTAATTAATATTACTTAAATTCGTACAAAATTTAATAAAGTCATTCTTGCTAATATTTTCAACAAAAATTCTATCAGGATCAAAATATAATCTATACCTATATAATAAATTATCTTGATTAATTAATTTGTAGTAACTTTCTGAGGCAGTAATTTTTATCTTTTTATTTTTTATAAAATCTTTCCAACATTTTGAGATTTCATTTTTTGCAGAATTATTTATATTAAATGATCTATAAGCATTATTCCGAATAAGTTTAATTGATTCAGCTTTTGCTCTTAAATCTATTAGATTCGAATCCTGATCATTATTTGGTATATCAAAATCAATAATGAAGTCATTAGCTGTGGCGCTAATGCAGAAAAATAACAAACTAAAAATCTTCTTCATCGTCATCACCATATCCAGTCCCTGTGGAAATTTCTACTGAATCTTTTTCTAGCTCTGGATCTATTGTTATTTTTTCCTGAGCTGAAGCTAACATCTCTCTTACTTGTTCTGCACCCTCAGCAGATGACGGATTATAATATGTGACAGCCCCAACTAATGGTTTTTGATTTAAGAAATGCATACCTTTATAAGTTCCTAAGGTTTGTATGCCACTAATTGTTGCCTGTGCAGAGGCAGTTTGTCTTGCTTCGAAATTCTCCTCAAAGTAATAATCTTGTAGGCCATCCTTGAATTCAGTTAAGGATTCAGTTGTTGCTGTTTTTGTATTAAGCTCAACGCTTTCATTGAGAAATTGGACAATTTGTCTATTTGCTTTTGTTATGGCTTGCTGCCTAGCGATCATTTCTGACTGGGGTGTATTAGATTTCATTCCTTCAACGGCAAAACTTACAACATTTAGATCTCCGTTTTCATCTCTCATTAGGTATGTACCAAAACTTCCCAATAATTTCATATATCCCTGAAAATCTTTTTCTTGAACTGCATTAACAGGAATTTGGTCTTTTAGTGGGCGTTTCTTTTTGTTGGATTTTAAAACTTTAAAATTATTTGTTGCGATTGCATCTGCCATTCTCAAAGACCCAGGACTCCATTTAACAACAATACATACCTCAGGTCGCTTATTAATTTTAGCATTTGCATTAAAATGTCCATATTTAACAATCATGCCCCTAACATCGGCAGAAGTTTTTGTCTTTATTACATCTGACATGACTTCTTGATTAAGGATGTCCTCTAACTTATTAGATAATTCTTCAATTTCATCATTAGATTTGGAAACGCCATCATTAAATGAGTTTTTTGTTTCATCATCTATTAATTTATCCAGTTGCTGATTTACTAAAAGTTTCATCTTTTCTAGATATGACAGATCATCATATTCTTTATTTTTCTTAATCTCATCTTCGCCTTGTAAGATATCAGGAGGCGATCCCTCTGAATACTGTTGCTTAACATCAACTATTATTTCACTAATAATTTCTTGATTTAATATTGATGAAAATTTTGTCTTAGCATCTAATAAAGCTTTCGTACTAGCATTTTGTAGAGAATCAGCAAAAGCTGAACTTTGTAAAGGAGCACTAACAGTTCCAACACCTACAATATAATATTGTTTTTCTCCATTTTTGTTAGTTGAAATTTCTTGCCAGCTTTTATTATTCATATGATCAACACATGCTTGCCCAACTTGATCCATTTCTCCAGATTCAGCGCTAGCCATAAACATGGCTTCCATCATAGCCATATCATCTTCAGCAGATTGTGCCAGTATATCTGGTGCTATCAAAAATAAAAAAATTAAACTAAAAATGTACTTTTTCATAAACACTCCTAAAAAGTAAGAAATTTATACATAGCAAAAAAGATAGCCGCAATAATTAATAATTTACCAATTTTCATCAAACTCTTCCTCTATTTTTTTTCTCATATCCTCTTGTTTTTTTATATTATCTTCTTCTTTCATGCTTTCTGGAAGAGATCTAATAATAAAACCTTTTGGCTTAAAGGCAGCCTCAATATCTTTTATTGAAGTATTTAAAATCTTTCCGTATGACATTTTTGGAGTCACTTCAGTAATTTCAATCATGCCTACAATTTTTTCTTTCCTGCCTAAGCTTTCTTTAGTATATGAATCAACAATTTTTTCACCATATTGAATTAATCTGTATTTATCACCCACTTTAAATAAATCACCACCAGTTCCAATTACAACTGCTTTACCTTGAATCCTTTCCACAACAAATGGGTATATAGCCTCTAATATTTTTATTCCAATACTATCAGAAATAATAGATACTGAATCTAATGCGCTTTTTACTGGATCATCAATTGACTTAATATCTCCATTCATAGATTTATTAAAAGTTTGTGAAAACTTTACTTGGCCAGTAGGAACATCAATTATTCTATAACTTATTGAAGTATTACCAACTATAGTTTTGATTTCTCTATCAACTGTGTTTAATTTTCTAGTTTGTTCCCTTAATGATAAATTATTTAAAGTTCCAACAAGAACATAATCAGATACAAGTTCTTGTCCTAGTTTTGCTAATTCTGTTATAGGAACATCGTCAGACTTAAGTCTTTCTTGTTCAAGATTTGTTTGTGATTCATATGCTCTATCAAGAACAGTAAATTTTCTTGTTTGCACTAAATAAGATGAAATGCCAGCTGTCAATTCTTCACTAATTGCTTCACCATTGATTTTTACATTACCAACTCTACAACAGTCATTCCTATGTTTTAAGTCTAAAACAGCAATTCGTTTTCTGTTAGAGGACTTAGATGGTTTAAATTTAACTATAGATACACTTAATTCAACTTTATATGTATTGTTTTCAAGTTTTTCTGATGAAATAACATTATAGCTATCTACAACTCCCTTAGTCTTTGATTTTATTTGATCTTTGTACTCAGAAGATGTTAGATACTCTTCACTTTGATTGGATATGTTAAGTTTTTCACTTGTTTTACTTAGAATTTCTGATTCAATAGATCTTCCATTAACTCTTCCCATTGCCTCGGTAAGACCTCTGTCAATTGCTGATTGAAGAGTCTCTCCAATTCCCTCAACTTTGACCTCGACAATCTGAGTATTTGCTGAAATATATCCAGCAAATACAAAAATAAGTACAAATTTTCTAAGCATTATTAATATTTTATAGTTCTATATCATCCGCAGCGCTTGTATCTAGATCATTTTTTTTAGCAAACGTTATTAGATCCTTAGAAGATTTACCTAAGTTAACAATTAATTTTGGGGCATTTTTACCAACAAAAAGGCCAACATCCAATGTTTTCTTTAGCTTTCTAATTTCCATTGGGTTCCTGATACTTTTTAAAGAATTTTGTGCTTCTTTGGTAAAATCTTTTATAGGGCCGCTAAGTTTTGCAGTTTTTGCAACTGATTTAGCATATGGAAGAAGAGCTTTTGCATAAAGTGCTTTTGATTCAGCACTCATAGTATCACCTTGATTAATTATCTCCTGTTGAGCAGCAACTGTATCACTAGACAAAGTAAGTCCACCTTGAATATCTTCATTGGTTGCTTCACCACCTTTCATTTTATCAGAAGCATTCGAAAGAGCAGCAGCTTGTTCTTTATTACCTTGTGCTTCAGCAATTATAGCTTGAGCTGCAAGAACATCACCAAGTGCATCTGTTAAGTCAGATAGTAACTTGTCTTGTATTGCAGATATATCCCCACCAGAAGATTCAGAATCACCTCCTAATGCACTAAGTGGATTTTTAAATTGAGCCTCTGAAATATTTGAAAAAGTAAAGCCCACAATAATAAATATTGAAAGTAAGTTAATTTTTATGTTCATATTTTCTCCTTTTTTATAGTTTTAAAATTAATGAATTTGTTGCTTCAGTGAAAGCTTTTTTTAAAGCTGCTTTTTCTGATAATACATCAGTTTCACCAAAAGCTGTTTTAATTTCAGGGCCAACAGATGCAATAGATTCAGCTCCAAAGAAGTCATCCACCGTATACAATTGAATATTAACCAAAACATCAGATTTAAAAACTCCTGTGTCTGGGTCTATTCTTGGAACGCTAGAATCAACTGTTCCTATTAGGAAATAATTTAGCCTTCCTTGGCCAACATCAATAATGAGATTTACTATGTCATCTTGCATTTGTGGCGATATGTTGGCACCTAAGTCTCCTACTTTACCTGAGAATTGGTCAAGGACTTCATTTAAAAATGGTTCATACCCAAATCTCTTAGCCATTCCTTCTAATCTTGCTGCATTAAAAGTTCGCATACCTAGTGGGGCTAAAATATTATTTATTTGAGTACTTGCATCATTAAGATCGCCTATATCATAAGTTCTTTTTGTTGCTTTTCTAGATGTACTACCTCCTGTAGTTACAGATTGACGTTCAGTTGAACTCTCAGTTATAGATGATGAATTTTCATCAGCACTAATCATTTCATCAGCTGAAAGACTTTTTTTAACCATTGCTTGTTTTGTTACCTTATCATCAAAAATAAGTGCTTCAGTTGTTTTTCTTGGAACAACTAAAACAACAACACCTTGTCCTTTCAAATTGTTTTTAGCATTGGAATTTTTTGAGCCAGTAATGAGCTTATTATTTAATCTAGATTCATTAATATTTACTCTAATTGAAATCGTGTAGTTTCTGTCAGTTTTTGAACAATCTGTGGTTAAAATTACATAATCTGTGATGTAGTTATCTAACTCTGATAGAAATGTTTGTTCAGATGCATAATATGCATTGCTCCTGTCACTTGACAGAGTTGAAACATATTTTTCCCAAGCAGATTTTTTTGCTTTATCAATTGCTTCAAAATGCTTATTTCTATCAGTAGGTCTTCCTTCTCTACATGTTGTTCTGTCCAGCTCAATACTTGCTATGCCCTTTTCTGAAACTGTTTGTGAAGAAACATTTATTGCAGTTAAAAAAATTAGTGATGTGAGAAAAAGCTTAATATTCCTATTCATAATTAAATTCCTATTTTATCTATTATTAAATTAGCATGTTTTTTAAAATCTTTCGATTTTAATTTAGAAGATTTTTTAAGCCAAGCGGTGTCCAAATCTCTTAGATTTGTCACATAATCTTTCATTATTCTATTTTGTGATAAATTAAAATTATTCCAATCATCTACACTATCACCCTTATTAACCTCCTCTGTATGAACATGCTTCAGGTTTATTTCTGCTATCTTTTTTACTCCAACATTATGGAATTCTATTACAGAGAATGCTGCCCATGCATAAGCTTCTCTCAATTTAGACTCATCTAATTTAACCTTTTTAAAACCTTTAATTTTTATGACAAAACCAAAATCTAGACTCGGCAGTCTCAAATTTAAGGCTTCACTTCCGTCAGCAAACTTCATGGATACATCTCTACCTAGGGCTCTTCCTTTTACATAAGGTATTAAAGGATAATTATATGTATTGGAAAACCACTTAGAAAATTGTTGACCAGCCCATGTTTTATAGCTCTCATCTTGAAAATCACCAAAAAAGTCTGTGAATAGATAATTATGTTCAAATTCTTTTTTTCCAGAAAGCTGAGAACTCGCTAATTCTTCAAGCTCCACATTATCAATTCCAACAAAGAAAACTGTATTTTTTATAGTGTTAATATCTAAGCTAAGAACATTCTTTAATACAGATCCAATAATTTCACTTTCGTTAACAAATGATTTTGTTTCATTGGCGGATGCAGATATTTTATTTACAATCTCATCATCAGATAGGGATAAAAACTTATCATAGTCATTTTTTGGAATATCTAATCCATAATATATTTCAGCAAATCTAAGAAGGTTAATTTTTCTATCCGTTGTATTACAAGATCCATTAATGGGCTCGTCATAATATATTCTTCTTATTGCATTCGGAGATATTGCTACAATTTGTTGATCTCTTGTATTAAAGGTAATTACTTGGATACCTATACTAAATGTTCTTAGGCAATTATTATTTAAGTTAATTGTGCTTATGTTCTCATTTTCAATCGCTATTATTGTTGAATATGAGCCATCCCTAAATGAGTCAGATACTCCAAGATTTAAGTAAGGGTTTTTTTCTTTGTTAAGGGTTAGTTCATTGTAGATTGTTTTTCTTATACTGCTTTCTATTTTAAGAGTATTTGGAAAAATATCCTGAATGTTTTCATTGGATGAAATATAAGATACACCACTATATTGAATCACTTCAGCATAAATAGAAATGCTCAGGAATAAAGCAAAAAAATTAATCTTATTTAGTAGACTAATTTTAAATTCCATAAAATATCTCCAATCAATAGACTATCGTATAAGTACAAAATATATACATATAAAATAGCATATCTTTGTAAAAAATAAAAAACGAAAGAGATATTGGTGGAGCTACGCGGGATCGAACCGCGGACCTCTTGAATGCCATTCAAGCGCTCTCCCAGCTGAGCTATAGCCCCAAAAAACAGTCATCTTACCTAAGTATAATTTTTAAGTAAATCTAATTTAAATTTATCACATCTCCAGGCGTCAATGATTTGAAATCAACATTATTGTTGTTCTTTGTTGCGGCTTGAAGTCTTTTTGAGGGCTCTAAAGTATCTTCGTCAGTAAGCACAAATGTTCCCCAATGCATACCAAATGCATAATCAGCTTCTAAATCAAGCATTATTTTTACAGCGTCTTCTGGGTTTACATGACTTGAAGCCATAAACCACTCAGGGTCATATGCTCCAATTGGAATTAATGCATATTTCGGAGAACCTAAAACTTCTTTTGTTTTTATAAAATCATTTGAGTAACCCGTATCACCTGCATGATAAATTGCGTAATCATTGAACTGAATGAACCAACCGCCCCATAAACTTTGATTTCTATCAAATAGTCCTCTTTTTGACCAATGCTTAACTGGTGTAAATGTGAATGTAATCCCTGCATTTTTATGTGACTCCCACCATTGAAATTGCGATGCATTTTGAATTTTTTTTCTCTTAAGTAACCTCAAGTCTCCATTAGGAACAAGGAACTTTGCTTTAGGATGGAGTTTAGATATTTTAACTAATGATTGAATATCAAGATGATCATAATGGTTATGACTTACAGTAACATAATCTATTTTTGGTATGTCCTCTAAAGATAATGCAGGTGGAATAAGTCTTTTAGGACCAATATTACGAAAAGGTGATGCTCTATTGGAGAAAATGGGATCAGTGATAATAGCTATACCGTTTCTTTTTATTAAAAAAGTTGAATGACCAATCCAAATTATAAAATTATCATGATTCTCAAGATCATAATTTTTCCAATCTTCAGATATATCTATATAAGACAAATCTGGCTCAATTTTAGTTCTTTGCCATTGCATCAATTCTTTAAAAGATTTGTTTATAGACTTTCCATCGCTATTTTTATATTCAGAAAATGTAAACACTGAAAACAAAATTAGGAAGTATAGCAATAAGCGCATTATTGATTTAGTTTGAATGTTATTTAGCTTGTGACTTTACGTAAATATTCATTAGTTTGATGAAAAACTTGCTGAAGTAAGCAAAAATAAATCTAAGCATTTTGACATAAAAAATTTTAAAGTTACTTTTCATTTTTTCTCATCTCGTAAAATTCATCTCTTAATAAAAAATTTAGGTCTTTTACATCTCTTTTATATAAGGAGAAGGTGTATCTGTGTGATTGATTTTTTAATGTACAAGGATTACCGGAAGCATCAACCGGTGGTGAATATTTGATATATTTTGCAGCTTGAATTGAATTAGTTTTAAAAAAAGGACATTTTTTAAATTCAATGCTCCCATCATCATTCCTTGATATTGCACATTTTGACTCTACAGCAGATATGTTTTT
Organism: uncultured SAR86 cluster bacterium; assembly: GCA_902628085.1. Taxonomy (GTDB): domain Bacteria; phylum Pseudomonadota; class Gammaproteobacteria; order Magnimaribacterales; family D2472; genus SAR86A. The sequence continues at coordinate 120,299 of CACOLO010000001.1, read as the reverse complement.
TAAATTGCCCTCTTCGTTAACATCAAAATTGATTAATGCGTAACCCTGATAGGTAGTATATGGATATTCTGGCATCATAATTTGTAATTTCTTTGAGATGCATTCATCACTATTTATTTCATCCGACTCAAGATTCATAGAAACAACATAAAAAGAAAGAAATAATAAAAACAACTTCATTGATTTATTTTAGCAAAAAAAAGAGGGCTAAAAGCCCTCTTTCTTTGGAAAATTACCTTATTACAGTTCTAATGTAAATCCAACAAATGTTTGCATACCCATATCAGTGTGCAAGAGTCTGTTGTAATTACCATTTGCTGTTAATGGTGGATCTTCTTTAGTCAAGTTTCTAACAGCTACAGAAACCGATAGGTTTTCCATACCTGGAACTGTGTATACAGCTCTTAAGTTTACTTGATCAAAGTCATCTACCATTGAAGTAGCTTTGTAATTAGCATCTGTTGTATCAGCTATCTCATCGATGTACTCATACTGTAAGCTCATGTACAAATTAGGTACAGCTTGTAATGTATGACCTACGTCAACTGTATATCTGAATTCTGGGATTGATGTTAATCCAACAAAGTTCACAACTGGTCCGTTAAAGAATGCTTCTGATTCAGATTCATCCATAACAACAGCTGAGAAGTTCACATCAAAGTCACCAACGCCAGTTTCAAATAAACCACTGTACTTGATGTCTGTACCAGACACAGATGTTTCGTTACCGTTAATAGGACCTCTGAAACACTCGTTAAGAGGTGCATCAGCTTGTGTTCCTACTCTTGTACAGTATGCTCCTTGAGATTCAAGTTGAGCAACAAATGATGGTCCTAATAAAGAAGCATCAATATAGTCCTGTACAGTAACAGAAGTGATAATTCCATCTATTTCAGTATTGAAGAAATCAACAGCAACTGAATGGTTGCCTGCACTGTAGACAACACCAACGTTTACTGATTCTGATTCCTCAGGTCCTAAGTTTGGATTAGCTGAAATATATGTGTTTACTTGCTCAGAAGGACAATCTTCTCTAGCAATTCCTTTAGCGTTACACTTCACATAGTCAACATGTGAATCTGCACTAAATGATGTGTTTGCAACTAGATCACCAAGTCCTGGTGCTCTAAAACCAGTACCAGTAGAAGCTCTTAATGTAAGACCATCCATTACTTCCCAGATACCTTTTACAGTATATGAAGTGTTGGTACCGAAGTCGCTATAGTCGTCGTATCTGACAGCAACATCAATTTCTGCAGCACCATCCATAAGTCCTGTTTTTGACTCATAGAAATAAGCTGTATATTCTCTGCCTGTTCCATCAGAGTTACCAGCAGAACCACCAACGTTACCAATCTCTGACTGTTTGTCATATGTATTTTCATACAGATACTCAGCGTCTTGAACACCGATAATGAAGTCAGTATTAGGTACGATATTTAATGGTCCACCAAATGTGTACTCTAAGCTTCTAAATTGTGATTTAGATTTCACGTTAGGTGAACTTGAGTAATAAGCAACAACCTCTGGATCAAATAGTGAATAGTATTTTGTACCGTTTACAGTAAAGTAACCATCATCTTTGAAACCTTCAGCAGCTTGTGTATATTCTGGTTTTTGTAGGTAACAGCAATCGAATGTTAAGAAGTCAGCTAGGTGCCACTGCATGGAGAGATCCCATGTGTAGTCATCCATCACTGTACCACTGAAGCCCATTACTACGTTACCTGTCCAGTCTGTGTCTTCCGAAGCTCTTGGTCCAATCTCAATAAATCTTTTTCTTAATTGAGTAGGAACATTGATAGTAACAACTCTTTCAGGTGTACCATCAGCTTGAGCAGGAATTCTTGCAGTAGCAAGTCCAGCTGGATATGGATTAATGAATGCAGCAGGAGGAGCATATCTACCGAATGTTTCTTGTCTAGAAACAACGATTTGAGCATATGCACTCGTGTCATCATTAATCTGCTTGTCATAATTAACTGTTAAGAAATCATTTTTCTTACCAGCAGCCTGAGCCATGATTTGAGTATAGTCGAATGAACATAGATAGTTGTAATCTAATCCACCTGTTGGGGCACTACCTAAAGTATAAGTTTTACCACCACCGACAAATCTTTCATCACCAGCACATTCTGCAGCAGGTAACCACTGACCAGCAACTAAACCGTTAGCTGGATCATCTTCTCTTAGAATGTAGTTCCATGCAAATGTTGAGATACTAAAACCAGTAAACCAGTCATCGCTTGTAGGAGCTCTACCAGCGTTGTAATCTCTATCTGTAAGATAAACAATATCTCTTTGTGAATGTTCATATGTCCATGTTAGGTTTGAATCATCACCAGTAATACCACCAACAACTGAGAAAGCTTCTTCCTCACCACCTGGTAGATCAGGATCACCAACTCGACCTGAAATAATCATGCCGTCGAATCCTTTCTTAGTAATAATGTTCACAACACCACCAATAGCATCTGAACCGTAAACAGCAGAAGCACCGTCAGCAAGAATCTCTACTCTTTCAACAGCTGCTGTTGGAATAGTATTGATATTAGCTGATTCACCACCTAATTTTGGTGATGATGGAATTCTTCTACCATCAATAAGTACTAGAGTTCTACCAGCTCCTAAGCCTCTAAGACTTAATTGAGCCTGTGATCCAGCACTTGAGCCTGATCGCTCAAAGAAAGAGCCTGCGATGTTAATTGGTAACTCTCTTAGTACTTCAGCGATACCTAATTCAGCAGTTCTTGCAATGTCCTCTTGGTCAATAACAACAACTGGCTGGGCACCTGTAAATTCTGAAGTAGCAATACGAGATCCAGTAACAACAACCTCTTCTACATCATCCTCTGCGTCGTCTTGAGCAATCAAATTGGTATTAAATATACCGAAACCGATCACTAGAACCAACATGAGGTAATTTTCTTTTTTAAACATACATTTCCCCTGTAGTTTTAGTTAAATTAGTGAAGCACGAACATATGTGCGTAATTCACGCTTATTTTGGATATTGTTCCAGCGTTTTTGCCATAAATCAACAACTTTTTTAATTATTTATATCAAGATATAAGTAATACTTATAATATATGTTTAACTATGTTATGTTTCTATATAAGTGATGATTATCTACTTTATTAATAGAAATTCTTTTACAATATAAAAAAATTAAAAAATAGTTAAAAAATGTTGCTAAAAAACAAAAAAATAGTGATTTTTGGGGTGGCAAATAAGTATTCTATTGCTACCGGTATTGCTAAATCAATGCATGAACAAGGGGCGGAACTTGCTTTTGCTTATCAAAATGAAAGGCTTCTAAAAAATATTAAGCCTATTGCTGAAGAATTAGGATCAGAGATTTTGATTGAATGTGATGTTTCAAATGATAGTTCGATAAATAAAGCTTTTAAAGATTTAACAAACAAATGGAATAAATTTGATGGATTAGTTCATTCAATAGGGTTTGCACCTGCTGATCAATTAGAAGGAAGTTTTGTAGATGTTACCACTCGTGAGGGATTTAAAATTGCTCATGATATAAGCTCATATAGTTTCACAGCTTTAGCGAAAGCATCCAAACCACACCTAAATGAAAATGCTGCGCTATTAACTCTAACTTACTTAGGCTCAATGCAGACCTTACCTAATTACAATGTTATGGGCTTAGCAAAAGCTAGCCTTGAAGCTAATACTAGGTTTTTAGCGGCTTCAATGGGTAAAGATAACATAAGGGTAAATGCTATTTCAGCAGGTCCAATTAAAACTTTAGCAGCATCTGGAGTGAAAAATTTTCGAAAAATGTTGAGTCATCATTCTAAGAGAGCACCCCTTGGCAGAACAGTGACTGCTGATGAAGTAGGAAATGTAGCTGCATTCCTCTGCTCAGACTATGCAAGTGGAATAACAGGTGAAATAACATATGTAGATGCTGGTTTTAATATCTCAGCGATGCCTTTGTATGAATTAGAAGAATGATTTCATCTTTGTATGAAAAATATGCGCTCCCTAAAATCCTAGACTGTTGTTGTTCTACAAAACCAGTCAATTATCAAAGAAACAAAATTGTTCCTTTAGCAAAAGGTAGGGTTCTTGAAATTGGGATAGGCTCTGGTCTAAATATGCCCTATTACACAGAATCGTCAGTAGAAAAAATCATTGGATTGGACCCTTCAGAGGAGCTAAATGAAATTGCACTCAAAAAAGCAAAAGATACTCAACTGAATATAGATTTTATTCTTAATGGTGCTGAAGAAATATCTTTACCAAATAATTCTATCGATACTGTATTAGTTACATATACCCTTTGTACCATTCCTCAAGTAAGCGATGCGTTAAATGAAATGAAAAGAGTTCTCAAAGATGATGGAATGTTTCTGTTTTGTGAACATGGTATAGCCCCAGATAAAAACATTGTTAATTGGCAAAATAGAATAAATCCTCTTTGGGGTAAGTTATTTGGGGGTTGTAATATAAATCGTGATATTCCAAAAATAATTCAGCATTCAGGCCTAAAAATTAATAAATTAGAACAAATGTATCTTCCAAGTACTCCAAAAATTGTTGGTTACAACTATTGGGGTATGGCAACCTTATAAAATCTAAATGAATACTGCTCCAGTAGTTATTGGTATCGGTGACATTAAACAAAAAGATAATTTTGATAATCTCGATGAAGCTTTAGTACTGATGAATAAGGTCACTGAGGCAGCGATTAATGATTGCGGCAACAAAAATATTGTTAACTTCATTGATGAGATCCGAATTCCAAAAGGATATTGGAAATATAGAGATCCTGGTAAATGGATAGCAAATAAAAATAATTTTTCTAACACTAAAACCTATGTAACAAAAATAGGAGTTCTCCAACAAAATTTAATTAATTCAGCATGTAAAAAAATCCTATCTGGAGAGATTAACGGAAGTCTTATTGTTGGTGGTGAATCTAGGTACAAAAGAACAAAAGCGTTAATAGAGAAAAAAGATTACAAAGAGACAGAGCTAAATATAAATCCAGATTTTTATATTAAAGCGAAAGACGACCTCTATGCAGATATTGAAAAAAAAGAGTTAGGAATGATGGCGGTTGGTTATTATTCGATTATAGAAAGTTCTCTCAGAGCAAAAAGTTCAAAAAGCTTTAATCAACACCATGAGTATATTGCAAAGCTCTATTCTGATTTCTCAAAGATTGCTTCTAAAAACGATCTTGGATGGATTGATAGCCCTTTTAAGCCAGATGAAATCTTAAATACTAGCAACATAAATCCTGCAATTGCTTTCCCATATAATAAAATGCATTGTTCAAGTTGGAATGTCAATCAAGCAGCTGGATTAATAATATGTTCATCTAAAGTTGCTGATCTACTTAAGATTGACAAGAGTAAAAGAGTTTATTTACTAGCCTCATCAGAAAATAATTTCATGATACCCACCCTTTTGAGACCCAATCTTTCGAAATCATATGGCATGAATTTAGCTGCTGAATTTATTTTAAATATTTGTAAGGAAAATAACATAAGTGAAATTATTTATGATCTCTATAGCTGTTTTCCAGCAGCAGTTGAAATGTTTGGAGAAGCTTTAAAAATTGAAAATATATCTCAGTCATCTATTACTGGTGGCATGTCCTTTGCTGGAGGTCCGCTAAATAGTTACGTATTAAACTCAACGGTCCAAATGATAAGAAAGATTAGAAGTGAAGAAAATAAATGTGGAATTGTTACTGGCATATCAGGCATGATGACTAAACAATCATTTGCTTTATGGGGAAAGAAGAATTTAATTAATTACAGTTTTAAAGATGTATCTGAAGAAGCTGAGAACCATGAAGTTCCATATAAAATTTCCTCGGAAACGACTGGAGAAGGTAATATCATTGGTTATACCATCATTAAAAATGAAGAATCAGTTAAAAAAGCTGTAATATATATTGAGGACGTTAATAAAAATAGAAATATAATAACAAGTAAAAATAAAGAAGTTATTGAATCAATGGAGATTAATGAATGGGTAGGAAAATGGATAAAATTCAAAAACTTACTTTTAATTGTATAGTTTTAATAAGTTTTTCGTCAGCAACTTTTGCAGATGAATTAAAAGATATTATCGACTCAAAGAAAAGTTCTTTTGAAGAAATTGCTTTAGATATTTGGAACTATGCTGAACTAGGATATCTTGAGACAAAAAGCTCAAATCTTCTTGCGAGTGAACTTGAGGAAAATGGATTTATGATCCAAAAAGGAGTTGCAGGTATTCCAACAAGTTTCATTGCTGAATTTAATAATGGAGGTCCTGTTATAGGAATTTTAGGTGAGTTCGATGCTCTACCAGGGCTTGCACAAACTAACTCACCATTTAAAGAAGTTGCGAATAATGAAACAGGCGCAGGACATGCTTGTGGACATCATTTATTTGGAGCAGCTTCAGCTTGGGCTGCTGTTGTAATCAAAGAATGGATTGAAGAAAATAATATTGAAGGCACAATTCGGTTTTATGGCACTCCAGCAGAAGAAGGAGGCTCTGGAAAAGTATACATGGTTAGAGCAGGTTTATTTAATGATGTAGATGTTGTTCTTCATTGGCATCCTGATGATGTTAATTCAGCTAATTCAAGAACATCTAACTCTAATAAATCAGGAAAATTTAAATTCAAAGGAATCTCAGCTCATGCAGCAGGAGCTCCTGAGCTCGGACGTTCTGCTTTAGATGGTGTTGAAGCAATGAATCATATGGTTAACATGATGAGAGAACATGTGCCTCAAGAGTCACGAATTCATTATGTGATTACTAAAGGTGGTTTAGCTCCAAATGTAGTGCCTGATGATGCAGAGGTTTATTATTATGTAAGACATCCACAAATGAATGTTGTAGACGAGTTATTTCAAAGGGTAGTTAAAATTGCTGAAGGTGCTGCTTTAGGAACAGAAACCGATATGACGTATGAAGTTATGCATGGGAATTATTCCCTAATGCCTAACGATACCATCCAAAAAATTGTACATAGGAACTTAAAAAAACTTGGTGGCATTAAGTATTCAGATGATGAGAAAGAATATGCGCAGGAAATATATCAGACTCTAATAAATCCAGATCTTAAAATTGGCTCCCAACAAAATGTTTCACCTTTCAAATACAGTCATAGTTATGGTTCAACTGATGTCGGAGATGTAAGTTGGGTGGTTCCTACTGCTGGTTTACGAACAGCAACATGGGTTCCTGGAACAGCTGCTCATTCTTGGCAGGCAGTTGCATCTGGTGGAACTTCTATAGGACTCAAAGGTGCTGAATTAGCTGCTAAAACTATGGCAAATTCCATTAAAGAAATATTTGAAAATCCTGAGGTAATAGAAATCTCCAAACAAGAATTAAAGCAACGAACTGGTGAAGATTTTATCTATAAGCCATTGCTTGGTGACAGAGAGCCTCCATTAAATTACAGAAAAATTAATTAGACTGAACTGCAACTGAAGCATTTGGTCTCCTTAGGTCAGCGAATCCATAATTAACACCGTTAATAATATGAATACTTTGGGTACTTCCAATAGTATTTTCATACTCAGTTTCATGTCCCATGCTCTTAAGACGTCTTACTATATCCCTACTCACTGCTCTCTCATGTTCTAGCCCCACATAAGGCCAATCCTTATGAATTCTAGGTAACATAGTTGCTTCACCTATATCCAAATCAAAATCAATAACACCAGTGATAACTCTTAATATTGCTGCTGGAATATCCGACCCACCAGGTGATCCAGTAATAAGAAATAATTCATTGTTTTTATCAAAAATGATTGTAGGTGCCATAGTACTCATTGGCTTTTTACCTGGCTCAAATCTATTTCCAGGACTTGCACCTCTGCTGATGTCGTTCTTGTCACCATATCTATATGCAAAATTATTCATTTGACTATTCATTAAGATGCCCGTTCCAGGGATAGTAACTCCTGAACCAAAAGAAAGTCCTAATGTGTATGTATTTGAAACTGCATTTCCATTCTTGTCCACTATGGAATAGTGAGTAGTATCTTTACTGTTAATTCTTGGTTTGAAAGGAACAACTTCTTCAATTGAGCTTGCTTTGTTTGAGTCAATTGAACTTCTAAGCTCTTTAATTCTTTTTGAAGAAAGCAGTTTAGAAACTGGAACATCAAAGTATTCAGGATCTCCAACAAAATGAGATCTATTATTGTGGCCCCTCCTAAGAGCTTCCGCAAGAAAATGATATGCCTTTGTAGAATCGCTTTTATATTTTTTAATATCAATATTATTCAATACACCTAAAGCTGTTAGTAAAGTAATTCCTCCACCAGATGGAGGTCCAGCTGTATAAACCATGTGACCTTTATAATTTAATGCAATAGGCACTCTAAAAAATGATTTGTAGTTCTTGAGATCATCATGAGTAATTAAGCCGCCATTTTTTTCCATTGCTTCAACAATTTTGTCAGCAACAATGCCCTCATAAAAACCTTTGGCGCCATGTTTAGATATTTCTTTAAATGTATTTGCTAAGTCGGGCCTTTTCATAATAGAGAATTCTTTTAAAGGCTCACCGTTATCAAAAAATATTGAAAATGATTCAGCGTCACTCCTTAATTGAGGAGTTACATCAATGACATAATTTAAATCACTTGAAACAACAATTCCATTTTCAGCCTGTTCTATGACAGGTTTCATAATTTGTTCAAGTGTTAATACTCCAAAATTCTTATGCGCTTCCAATAACCCATAAACGGTACCTGGAACACCTGAAGCTAAGTAGGTGTAATCAACTCTCTCCCATAATTTTGAATTTCTTTCAGGTATTTTTTTTGCGCCAAGTAATTTTTCAATAGAGGAGTTTCTTGGAGACTTACTTCGATAATCAATATAAAAAATTTCGTTTTTATCTTTTATATAGACTAGCATAAAGCCACCTCCCCCAAGATTACCAGCTCTTGGTAACGTAGTAGCTAGTGAAAATCCAACTGCAACTGCGGCATCAACCGCGTTTCCACCCATATCTAAAATTTGTGTGCCAATATTTGAGGATAGAGCATTCTGACTAACCACCATTCCATTTGATGAGGTTGTTGGATGGAAGGGATGCAAATAATCAATATAATCTGTTCCACTTAAATGAGAAATAAATAAAATTGTTATAAATAATTTTTTCATCAGAAAATTAATGGAGCTAAAAAGTAAGCAAATAAAGTTACAACAAAAATACCTACAATATTTAAAGCAAAACCTGCACGCATCATCGTTGGAATAGTAAATTTACCTGAACCATAAACTATTGCATTTGGTGGGGTAGCAACAGGTAACATAAAAGCACAACTTGCAGCAAGACAAACCGGAATGGTTAATGCAACTGGAACAATACCAATTGCAATAGCAACGGCGGAAAATACTGGTAAGAAAGTTGCAGTTGTAGCTACATTACTAGTCATTTCAGTTAGAAAGATAATCATAGACGCAACGGCAAGAATTAATATTATTGATGGTACGTTTTCTAAAATAGTTAAGCCTTCACCAATCCAAAGTCCAAGGCCAGTTTGTGATACTTGAGCACCAAGTGATAAACCACCACCAAACAATAATAATAAACCCCAAGGTAATTTCGTAGTTGCTTCCCATTGAAGCAAGCTCTTATTATTTTCTGATGATGGAATCATGAATAATAAAATTGCAGCAATTATTGCAACACCAGCATCTTGAAGCTCGATTCCTAAATTTTCTCTAATTGCTTTGCTTGTGATCCAAAATGCTATTGCAAGGAAAAACAATATAGAAACCTTAATTTCATCTTTAGTTAAGGGTCCTAATTCCTCATACATTCCATTGAGTTTTATTTTTGTGTCACTTGATAGTGAGAAAGATGTAGGAAACGTGTATTTTGTAAGAATAATCCACGCAAAAAATAACATTACTGAAGCAACTGGAACACCAATTTTCATCCAATCAAAAAAACTTATATCTATTCCAAATTGATTATTCATGAATTGAACAAAAACAATATTTGGTGCGGTTCCAATAATAGTTGACATACCTCCAATAGTTGCAGCATAAGCAATACCAAGCATCAATGCAGTGTCAAAATGTCGTTGTTGTTGGTCAGAAATGTTTGGAATAGTTTCTGCTACCACTGTGCATACAGCTAAACCAATAGGTAGAAGCATCAGAGTTGTAGATGTATTCATGACAAACATACTAAGCAGAGCTGCTACTAACATAAAACTTCCAACTAAAGCAGCTCCGTTAGTTCCCATTGTAATTATCATCTTTAGCGCCATCCTTTTATGTAAGCCAGAACTCTCAATTCCTAGAGCTAGGATAAATCCACCCAAAAATAAATAAATATTTTTATCTGCAAAAGGCGCAGCAGTTTCTTGAAATGATGTGATATCTAAAATTGGAAATAAAGCTAATGGTATTAATGCTGTAACGGCTACTGGTATTGCTTCTGTTGCCCACCATATTGCCATTAATAACAATATTGCTAAGACAAACCACGCAGATTGACTGTTTACGTAAAAAACCTTTTCTTTGATATTAAAACTTTTTCCATCTAACGAAGATAAGCTTTCGGGAATAATATTTAAAAATCCCATAATAAGGACAATTAAAAAAACACCTATGCCAATATAAAAACCGTTATTGTTGCTAAGCATTAATAAACTCTATCATTTTGTTTGCATATAAAAAAGGGAGTCAAAGACTCCCTTTTTATGATTATTAGATCTTAGAACTTCTTATAAAATTCGACATTATAATTTCGTCCAAAGTCAGTATGAAGGTCACCCCAATACATACCGAATGTTTCATCAGCAAGTGGAGCTCTCTCGTCTTCTATGTTCTTAACTTGTAATCTAACTCTAAGATCATTTTTAAATTTGTATCCAAGAGTAACATTAAAGACTGTCATTTCATCGACCGGCCACATTTGTCTGACACCATCAATAGTTTCAGTGTGAGCTGATTCAAAGAATGAACCCCATTGTGTTCCTGATACAAGAACTTCATAGGGACCATTTCTATATGACATCTTCATTGTGTATTTATCATCTATACGACCATTAAGATTTAATAGATTATCGATTCCTCTAACTGATGCTAAGCCAGAAAGAATTCCATCAGCAGCATCACTCAATCTTCTGGCATCACCACCAGCTGCTTGATTGAAAGTATCGTAATGAACATGCATAACTTTAAATCCAAAGTCTCCGAAATCAGTATCTACGTTATACATAACACTAGTGTCTTTACCTTCAATTGTTCTAGTATCAGTGTTGACATAGTAGTCGTTAACACTCATAACTTCACCTGCAGGACATAATGATGAAGGCCATGCAAAATCGTATCCAGCATATGCTGTTCTCTTAACATTAGGATTACCAACACATTCAGTTGGTCCACCCTCAGCTCTTATTAATGTATCAAGCAAGATAGCATTCGTCATACCAAAGATACCTATGGTGTCAGTAGTTTCAATAGACCACTTATCCATTGTGATAATAAGACCGTCTACTGGTTCTAAAACAAAACCAATAGATTCGTTTTCACCTTCTTCAGGAGTAAGACCTTTGTTACCTTCAGTAATTCTTTGCATAGAATAATTATCTTGATCTTCGCCTGCAGCATATTGCAGTAAAGCATCGTTAGTTGAGGTACTTCTCCCTAAGAAACCTTCATTTACCAAAATCATTGCAGGTGCTCTAAATGTTTCGTTTGTAGAATATCTGAACTTAACCTGATCAACAATTTGCCAACCTAAAGCTAATTTTCTTACAACAGTACTTCCATAGTCATTTGAATCCTCTGCTCTAACAGCGTACTGCATGTCAATATTTTCTGTAAGTGGAATCTGGAATTCTGTGAAAAGTGATGCAGTGGTTCTTGATCCCTGTGAATCAGGAGTAGCACTTGAATTCACAATATCAGAAATTAATGGGAAAGTAAGTCCAGCTCTTGGACCTACAGGAACAGTATATCTAATTGTTCCATTAATTCTTGGATCTCTGTCATCAGTATATCTCTCTTTTCTGAATTCAGTACCAATTAACATTCCAACTGGACCAGCTGGCATTTCATAAATGTTTCCGTTAGACATTTTAAAATCCCACATATAAAGCTGTGTAGTGTTTCCTCTGACAATATTAATTGTAAATGGACTTTCATCTGAGCAGTTTCCTCCACAGAATGGGTTATATGCATCTGGTGTTGAGAGAGCTAAAGCTTGTTCAAGCAATGTCATAGATTGTCTTCCGTAGTTATCTTGCTTAGATTTCGCATTAGATATTATTAAAGCTGTATCCCAATCCCAACCACTATCTGTCATTCCTCTAAAACCTTGAAGAAGTCTGATTGTAGTTCTGTGAGAGTAATATCCTCTTGGAGTATCAAATCTATGTCTTGATTTATATAAACCTAGACCATTGGTTATTTGTGAACTATCAACAAGTTTATTTCCATCTGCATCTACTATTTGGTTTAACCAATAGTTCGATAGCGGGACAAGGTATGGTTGAGTACATGTACCTGTTCTACCACAACCACCAGCACCAAGAGTGGTACCACCATATAACTGTTGATGAGCAACTGAGTTGTATAAACCTATTTCACTATAAGCTTCTATACCAGAATCAAGCTCTTTGTTGATAAATACAAATAAATTATTTCTTTCTAGATCTGGTCTCATCCATCTTGTTTCATTGTAGTAAGCTCTCAATGAATCAGAGTTAGGGTTAGTACTTGTGCTTTCATATAAACAAGTAGGTCCCCCAGTATTTGTCCAATCACAGTTTCCTGTATCAGGTCTTGTATGAAGATAACGACTGCCGCCACCTCTCCAAATACCATACTTAGAGGCCGCATTATTATTTCTCCATGAGGTATCATCCCAAGCAGTACCGTCGTATGCGCCTAAACCTGGAGCAACCCTTGCATCTTGAGCTAACCATTTTGGATCTTCATTACCTCTGATTTCTTCTCTTTGATAATGATCAAAATAGACAGAAATGTTTAAGTTATCAGCAAAATCTTGACCCCACTGGACACTTACTTTGTTATCTTGTGCGTCCCAATCACCATATCCAATTGCTTTAAATCTAACATTAAGTCCAACAAAATCACTTTTAAGAACTGTGTTTACAACACCAGCAAGAGCATCAGCACCATAAATAGCAGACGCACCATCTCTAAGTATTTCTACCCTCTCAGCACCATATACTGGAATAGCATTTGAGTTAGTAGTCATAACTGGCATAGAACCACCAAGAATTGGCTCGGTTTGATAGCCTGGAGATTGTATTAACCTTCTACCATTTAGAAGAGTTAAAGTATTTCCTGTACCAATATCTCTTAAGTTAAAGGCACCAACGTCTCCTCTAGAAGCGTTATATCCTCCACTGAACTCATTTTGGTTAAATGTATTTTGACCAAATTCTGCAATGTTATCGAGAAGCTCATCACCTGAATCGATACCAAGTGCGTCAATATCATCAGAAGTGATAACAGAAACGGGTAAGGCTCCAGTAATTTTAGCTCCTTTAATTTGAGAACCAACTACAACGACTTCTTCTACTTCAGAAGCGTTTGCGTCCTCATTATCTTGCGCTGAAACAGCGAACGGAATTAATAAAATTAATGATAATAAATACCGATAGTTTTTCATACTATTTCCCCCTTGTATAAAAAAACAATAAAAACTGCCCTAATTATAGGCTTACGAATAAGAATATGTCCAATTTTGTATCAGAGAATATATAAAAAAATTATATATTTTTATTTACCTATATAATCTATTAAGTTATTAATTCTCTTTAGAGCATCATCTTTACCAAATATTGCTAGAGTAAGGCCAAGTGAAGGGGATTTAATTGACCCTGTAAGAGCTATACGTATGGGCTGATTTACTTTTGGAACTGGGTAATTATTTTCATTTTGATAACTTTTCAAAACAGTATCGATATTGTTTTCACTCCATTCATCAATCGATAATAGAATTCCGGACAAATCAATCAGTATTTTTAGACCTTCATCATCTAAAAATTTATCAATTGCCTGCTGACTATATGTATTTACTTCAAAGTAATAAGGAATTAAGTCATCAGCAATTTTCTTAAAGGTGCTTTCAGTTGTTCTCATTGAACTTAATAACAAATCAACATTTTGATGATTATCAATATCAATAGATAAGTCATGTAGAAAAGGTTCTAACTCTTTCTTAAAATCTTCAAAACTCAGATTAGCTATGTGTTGAGTATTCAGCCAATCCAATTTTGTAATATCAAAAATTGCACCAGCTTTTTGAACATCACTAATATTAAAATCTCTAATCAAGTCCTCCATATAAAAAACTTCCTGATCGCCCTTAGACCATCCAAGTCTTGCAAGAGTGTTTAGGATTGCTGAATCAAGATATCCATCAGATTTATATTCTTCAAGACTAGTTGCTGCATGCCTTTTTGAAAGTCTTCTTTTATCTGGTCCTAGTACAAGAGGAAGATGAGCATATTCTAATGCAGGATATCCTAAAGCATTTTGTATGTGAATTTGTCGAGGTGTATTGCTTAAATGATCTTCGCCTCTTATAACTGTCGTAACATTTTGTTCGAAGTCATCAACAACATTACACAAATGATAAGTAGGTGTTCCATCACTTCTTAAGAGTATTAAGTCATCAAGCTCTGAGTTTTGAAATACTACTTTGCCACGAATGAGATCATTAACAACAATCTCTCCATCTTCAGGTGTTGCAAGCCTTAAAACAGTATTTTCAGATTGTTTTAATCCTTTGTTTCTGCTCCTGCCATCATACATGGGTTTCTTACCATCTTTTTCTTGTTGTTTTCGCATTTCTTCGAGCTCTTCTTTTGAACAGTCGCACCAATAAGCATTTCCAGAATCAAATATCTTTTTCGCAGCATCAACATATACATCATTTCGTTCAGATTGATTAATTGGCTTCTCATCCGGAGACAATCCTATGGAGGCTAAACTATCTAAAATATTTTTTTCATATTCTTTTTTTGATCTTTCCTTGTCAGTATCCTCAATTCTTACAAGAAACGATCCCTCGTTTTGTTTTGCATAAACATAATTAAAAAGAGCAGTTCTAACCCCACCAATATGAAGAGTCCCAGTTGGGCTTGGCGCAAATCTAGTTACAACTTTTGGCACTAAAATTTTCTCCATAAAGCTTCAAGATTATTAGATTCTTCAATTTCTGATAGTCTTTTTTCATGTGCATCTATATCACTTTTTGTAGATTTTACAGTTACAAGATCTGCAAAAGTTTCAATATTTTCTTGATCTACTCTAGTTCCGTTATCACTTTCATTCGAGCCATTTGAAGTAAATTCAAACTTGCTCTGACCGCCAGTCAGTTGCATATATACATCTGCAAGTATGTTTGCATCTAAAAGCGCTCCATGAAAAGTTCTGTCATAACCGCTTATATCAAATCTCATTGCTAATGCATCTAAAGAATTTCTTTGTCCTGGATATTTATCACGAGCAAGAGTCAAAGAATCTTCAATCTCACATATTTCCTCAAGCATTGGATAAGACGTAGATGCTAGTTTAAGCTCATGATTTATAAAACCAACATCAAAGGGTGCGTTATGTATTACTAAAGTTGAACCTTCTACAAATTGAATAAACTCCTCGGCGATTTCATCAAAAGCAGGTTTGTCTTCAAGATCTGAATTAGTTATCCCATGAACTTTTGAAGCCTCCTCATCAATTAGCCTTGATGGATTTAAGTATGTATGAAAATGTTCTTCCGATTTTTTTCTGTCATTCAAAAGAACAGCGCCTATCTCAATTACCCTGTGACCTTGTTTTACCTCAAGTCCAGTTGTTTCAGTATCCAGAATGATATATTTTTTTGCCATACTTTAAATGCTATCTATACCTTTGTTTGCCAACATATCAGCGATTTCATTTTTCTCATGCCCTGAGTGGCCTTTAACCCAAATCCATTTTACATTATGCATAGACCTGTATTTATCCAACTCTATCCATAGATCTTTATTTTTAACATCCTTTTTCGATGAACTTTTCCAATTATTTTTTTTCCAATTATCTATCCAAGAAGTAATGCCATCCATAACATATTTCGAATCAGTGGTTAAATTAACATTGCATGTTTCTTTCAATGCTTTAAGACCCTCAATTGCAGCTTTTAGTTCCATTTGATTATTAGTGGTATTTTTCTGACCACCAAAATACTCTTTACTAAAATCTTGATACTCAACTAAAGCACCCCATCCTCCATCTCCTGGATTTCCTCTACATGCGCCATCTGTATATATATTTACTGTTTTCATTCGATTAAACTAAGAACATAATGTTAAGCATAAAACCTATTAAGGCATTAAGTGATAATTATATTTGGTTAGTTACAACTAATGAAGGGTCAATAGTTATAGATCCTGGGGAATCTAAACAGATTATCGATCTTGTTAAATCTAATAAAATTGATTTGGAAGGAATTCTTATTACACACCATCATTATGATCATACGAATGGCATTGAAGAGATTCTCAAATACAAAAAAGTTGAAGTTTATGGTCCAAAAAATAATATAAATTCAGTTACCAAAAGAGTTAAGCAAAATGATGTTTTTAATTTAATCGGATTAAAATTTGAGGTTATTGAAACACCAGGTCATACCCTTGATCATATAGCTTTTTATAGTTTTAAGGATGGAAAATCATTTCTTTTCTGCGGTGACACTCTTTTCTCTGGTGGGTGCGGGAGAGTCTTTGAAGGGACTTACAGCCAAATGTATGAATCATTAAAAAAACTTTCCAAATTGCCAGAAGATACTCAAATTTTTTGTGGTCATGAATATACATCATCTAATTTAAAATTTGCTTGTGCCGTTGAGCCAAATAATCAGTTTATTAAAAAATATAATGAAGAAATAATTGAAAAAACCAAGAATGGAATACCTTCATTGCCTTCAAGCTTAAAAATAGAACACATGATTAATCCATTCATTAGATGTAATGAGGAAAACTTAATTGATAACATTAATAAAAAATTTGGTGAAGTTACCTCTGAAATTGAAATATTTTCAACTTTGCGAAAATGGAAAGACAATTTTTAAAGATAATAATATTTACAAGCTTGCTAATTACTGGCTGTCAACAGATTCCTATAAATGAATCTAATAAAAACTTTGTTGACGATAATATTAAAAAGCAAAACCTTGTAATTGATTTAAAAAAACAAGAAAAAATAATTTCTTATCATTCAGATATATGGAGCTATATTCTAGTTAATTCATCATACACCTCAGATAGCTTGGATGAACAAACGCTTATGTATATGAATAGGCATCTCCAAGATTTAGATAAATTTAAAGAGTTTTTAAATGATTCATATTATTTTATATTTTTTGTAATTGAGGAGCTCCAAAAAGCAAAATTACCAATTGAATTGGCTTTTTTACCATATATTGAAAGTAACTATGACCCCTTTTCAATTTCATCATCAGGTGCAGTTGGAATGTGGCAATTTATGCCGAGAACCGGAAGAACTTATAACCTAGAGAGGTCGTGGTGGAATGAAGACAGACATGATCCATTTAAATCAACTACTGCTGCAATCAAATACTTAAAATATTTATACGAGAGATTTGATCAAGATTTATACCTTACTCTCGCAGCTTATAATGCTGGGCCATCTTTTTTAGACAGACAAATTAAAAGGAATCAAAGACGAGGACTCAATACAGATTATTGGTCACTTGATCTTCCTATTCAAACAAGAAATTACGTCCCTAAATTTATCGCAATCAAAGAATTAATTATTAATTCAGATCAATATGATATCGAGCTTCCATTTATTCCACATGAACCAGTCGTTGCAAAAATTGAAATACCTGGTCAAGTTGAAATATTAACTCTGAGTGAATATTTAAACATTAAACCAGAGTTGTTATATAAATTAAATGCAGGATATACAAAATGGGCATCAGCACCAAGTGAAAAAAGTGTTTTTTATATCCCTATTGAGCAGTACGATTATTTTCAGACATCCGAAAATCCTTTTTCAGATTCAAATCAAATAAACTGGATTTCTCATACTGTTGAAAGTGGTGATAGCTTATGGTCATTGGCAAGAAAATATGATACCGAAGTAAGGATAATTAGAGAGATAAACTTTCTTGAAAATGATTTGCTATCAATAAATGCTACTCTTTTGATTCCATTAAGTAAGACAGAATCAAATAATTTTATTCCATATGAAATGCATATCGTTTCTGAAGGTGATTCACTTTGGAGGCTAGCAAAAAAATACAACCTAGAGGTTATTGATTTAGCTCGAATGAATAATATAGACGTAAATTCATACTTACAATTAGGTCAACAACTTACAATTGGAAATAAAAATATTCATAGGAATATGGAATCAAAAAAAAGGACAATACTCTATTCTGTTAAACAAGGAGATAACTTATACAAGATATCAGAGTTATTTGATGTATCCGTAAAAAGCATAAAGGATATTAATAAATTTAAAGAAGAGACATTACGGCCAGGTCAAATTATTAAAATTGCTATTAAAGCTTTTTAATTATCTGAAGTTTTTGGATCAAGAGCATCTCTAAGACCATCACCAAAAAAATTAAGAGCAAATAAAGTTATTGTAAAAGTAATGCCAGGATAAATTAGTAACCAGCTGTATTCCTCCATAGACTCTACGCCATCTTTAATTAAAGTGCCCCAGCTACTCATAGGCGGCTGAATACCAAGCCCAAGAAAGCTTAAAAAACCCTCTAGCAACATAACCTGAGGTATTGTAAGGGTTGCATACACTGCAATTGGTCCAAGAATATTTGGTAATAGATGTCTTCTAAACATTGAAAAATTGCTAACTCCCATTGCCTTTGCCGCCATTACAAATTCTTGATTTTTTAAACCAATTACTTGACCACGAACAATACGAGCCATTGTCAGCCACTCCACTGCTCCAATTGCTCCAAACAATAACCATAAGTTTCTACCAAAAATAACCATTAGAAGAATGATGAAAATAATAAAAGGTAATCCATATAGAATATCTACTATTCTCATCATAATAGAGTCAACTCTGCCTCCAACATATCCAGCAACAATACCCCAAGACACTCCTATAACAAGAGCAACACCAGTTGCAACAAATCCTACAAGTAAGGATATTCTTGCACCGTATAATATTCGGCTTAATAGATCCCTACCTAGAATATCAGTGCCCAACAAATGTTCACCGGATGGAGGACTTGCTCCCAAATTTAAATCTTGATATGAATAAGAATATGGAGCAATCCAAGGAGCTAATGCTGCACAAATAATTAATAAAATTAAAATAAAGCCTCCGAACATAGCAGCCTTATTCCTAGTCAATCTATAGAGAGCATCTGACCAAAGAGAGTTATTATTCATGATGCATCCCTTGATCTTGGATTAAGCCATAATGCAGCTAAATCTGAAAGCAGATTAAAAAATACAATCATTGCAGAAAAAAAGATCGTTGTACCGAGAATCATTGTGTAATCCCGATTAAAAGCTGCCTCTACGTAAAACCTTCCTAAACCAGGAATTTGAAATATAGTTTCTACTACAAATGAACCTGCTAACAGACCAGCTATAGCAGGGCCTAAAAATGATACAACAGGTATTAAGCCACCCTGCATAGCATGTTTAATCACAACCATTCGCTCAGTTAATCCTTTTGCTCTTGCGGTTCTTATAAAATCTTGGTTAAGAACTTCAAGCATACCTCCTCTGCTTAATCTTGCGATATATGCTGCATAAGCAAAACCAAGTGTTAAGGAAGGCAAAATTTTGTCTCCAGGCAATTGTCCCCAGCCAGATACTGGTAGCACTTCTAAATTTATTCCAAAAATCAATACCAGCAGAGGTCCCATCAAAAATGTTGGTACACATATTCCTATCATTGCTATTGCCATTGGAATGAAATCAAAGACGGTGTTTCTTTTTAACGCAGCTAAAACGCCTGAAAATACTCCCATCATTAATGCAATTAAGATTGCATAAAAAGCTAGTTCAAAAGTTACAGGCAAACCTGTAGCAATCATTTCAGTAACAGACCTACCTGGGAATCTAAAAGATGGCCCTAAATCTCCTTGAAGAAGTCCAGACATATAGTCTAAGTATTGCTCCCAATTTGATGCGTCTAAGTTGTATGCCTCATTCAAATTCTTTAATACTTGAGGAGAAACTGCTCTGTCAGCATCGAAAGGCCCACCTGGAGCGATCTTTATTAAAAAAAAAGTGATGCTTGCAACAGCAAAAAGAACTGGTACTGCAATAAGTATTCTGCGAATGAAAATTGCTAGCATATTAAGACTAGTCTCTTTCTAAATAAATAAATTTAGGATGATGATGATCTAGAATATGTGGATTAAATCCTTTTACATCTGATGAAAGTTGGTAAGCTCTAACATAAGTATACAAGGGTATTACAGGCATATTCTCTATTAAGATCTCTTCCGCTTGATATAGAAGTTCATATCTCTGAGCCTGATCATTAATTGTGTTAGCCTTTTCAACCAGGGCATCATATTCCATGTTCTCCCAACCAGTTTTATTATTACCTCTATTTGGCCTCATAAGATCTAAAAAGGTATTTGGATCCTCGTAATCACCTATCCATCCTGCTCTCGATATTTGAAAATCGCCTATCATTTCCCTATTAAGATAAACTTTCCAGTCCTGGTTTACTAGTTCAACCTCAATTCCAAGATTTACCTGCCACATTTGTTGGACTGCAAGTGCAATTTTTCTGTGATCCTCATTTGTGTTGAATAAAATTTCTAATTTTGGAAACTCGTTTCCATTTGTAAAACCTGCCTCTTTAAGAAGCGACTTTGCCAATTCTGGGTCGAAAGGGATTTGTGTTTTTGGTTGATATCCATTTGATCCTGGAGGAGTAAATGAATATGCTGGAATCTGCCCACACTTTGTAACTTTATCTACCAGTAACTTTCTATCAATAGAATAAGCAAGTGCTTTTCTTACCCTCACATCATTTAAAACTTCATTTTCTGTATTTATTCTATAAAAGTACGTCCCCATGTAAGGATCTATTCTTAAGTCCGGATTGCTTTCCATGTAGATTGGGCATTTCTGAGACGGTAATGTACTTGTAAGGTGTAACTGTCCAGCCCTAAACATTCTATCTTCAGTCATTACATTTGATACAGGATAATAATGAATTTCATTTAACCTAACCATAGAGGCATCGTAATAATGTGGATTCTTTTCTACAACAATCTTATTATTAAGTTCCCAAGTCTTTAGCTGAAATGGACCGTTGCAAACAAAATTTCCTGGTCTAGTCCATTCACCATTTCTATCATCGATGTCACCATGTTTTAAAACAGTTTCTTTATGAACAGGCCATGTGCTGTAATGACTTAGAAGTCCTAAGAAAAAAGGTGTAGGATTCTTTAGGTTAACTTTTAAGGTCTTGTCATCTAGAGCTTTAACACCTACTTTAGAAAAATCATCTATTAGGCCATTATGGTATTCATAAGCACCTTCTAAATAATAAAGCATATCAGGATATTGAGAGCCTAAGCTTGCTGTCAAGATTCTCATCCAAGACCAGACAAAATCTTGAGCAGTTACAGGATCTCCATTAGACCATTTAGCATTTTTATTTATATTAAAAATATATTCTTTACCATCATCGCTAATTGACCAAGATTCAGCAGTACCTGCCATATATCCATTCATATCATTTGGATTTGGATTAGGAATAGTTAAACCCTCACATAAACTAATCAAAATATGATGTTCGGGCACACCTGTAACAACATGAGGATCAATACCCTGAGGTTCGGATCCGTTGCCATGATGATAAATTTGATTTGCTAAGCCTGAATCTACAGGTGAAATATTTTCTGAGCACCCAAATAACAAAAAGAGTACTGGTATGTATATAAATTTTTTATTCATTATTTCTTTCCTTAAAATTGAAGAAGATCATTTAGATTTTCATCAGCTTTCTGAAATATATCTTCATTGATAATTTGTTGCATCTTAGTAGCAAAACTATCTTCACCAAATGCAGTATATTCATTAATAATTTCTTGTATATCTTCTTCAGAAGGTTTTGTGAAGCTATTCAGATTAATTATGTATCTATCGCCATTATTAGCGCTTAAATTTAAAGTAGATCCAGAAGAACTATCAAATATCTCTCGAAGCACTTCTCTTGGTAATAAAGATGAATATCGTTTCACATCGACATATGATTCTTGAGAAACATAATTGTAAGTGTCCACAAAGGAATTTCTGTCATCTGTTTCAGAATTTTCAAGAATTTCCTCTTGTAAAAGAGAAATTTTTTCAATGGCTTTTGATTCAGATAAATAATCAGCAGCATCTTCTGCTACATCTTGAAAGGTTTTTAAATTTGGTTCTTCTAATCTATCGTATGCCATAAAAATAATCATCTCTCCAGACTCAATAGCTATAGGTTGATTCAGAGTTATTTCATTTGAAAAAAGATTTTCTTTAATTGCAGGTTCATTAATTTTGAAATCGTATGACTCAATTGAATATAGATCAGAGGAAAGTAATTCTTTAGAAATCTCATTTGCAATCTCTTCAATGGAGCTATTATCCAATAACATATCTTCTAAATTGCTGAAGTCATCATTCATTAATGCAAATGACTCTGTTTCAATTAATTCTTTTTTTAAATTATCTTTAATCTGATCTTCAGGCAAAGGATCTTGCTCAATATATTCAGTTATTTTAAGAATATGATAAGTATCAGGCAAATCAATTATATCGCTATAGTCATTTAACTCCATCTGCTCAATTGCATTATCAAACTCTACTGGATAAATATCTTTCTCAAAGTATTCTAAGTCACCACCATTATCTTTGGTGATCAAGTCTTCACTGAATTGATTTGCAAGAGATGAAAAGTCATCACCTCCATCTAATTTACTTTTAATTACCTTTATTGCATCAAAAGCAGCACCTGAATCATCATAGTTATTTTTATCAATCATGATATGTGCAAATCTAATTTCAGCTTGATTAACTGCTCTGTCCAAATACTGCTGATAGGCAGTTTCAATATAGTCACTAGGGATCTCAACTGAATCCTCGTAATCAGATTGTTCAACTATAAAATACTTGAAACCTCTTTTTTCATTGGTGTAAAAGAGAACTTGATTTTCTTCATAGAAATTTTTTAATTCATCGAGCGTATTTACAATCTCACTTTTTAGGCCCTCAAAGCTTATTTTAGTAAAATCAAGATCGCTAGTTTGTTCAAAAAGAGCTGTTAGTTCATATATTTCTTTTTCAGTAACAAAATTAAATCTTGTTAGGGAATCTCGATATATCTCAGAAGCATAAAGTTCTGTCATTGCATCAAGATACCCTTCCTTAGTAAAACCATTGGAATTTACTTGGGCTTCATAAACATTTTCATCAAAAACACCATCAATTTGAAATTGAGGTGTTCTGATAATCCCTTTCTGAGCTTCAATGTTTGAAACATCATTTACAAAACCTAATGATCTAGCACCAGACAGCAATACTTTTTGTAAGATTAGTTCTTGTTTTATTGCATCTGATCTAATTTCCTCATCCAATGAATCAAAATCAAATTCATCACCATATATACTTTTAAATCTAGAAACTGCTGAGTTTGCAGCAATTTGAATATCATTTTCAGTAACATCTTCTCCATTTATTGATCCGAATGAACCTGTAAATGCTGTTTGAAGTGAGCCAGTTCCAAGGAAAACAAACGGTACTGCACATACTAGTACAACGAATATAAGTCTCGGCCCTGTGAGGAAGTTTCTTAATGATTCCATCATGATGACGCTATTATAGAATAAAAAAAAGGGTGCGTAAGCACCCTTTTAAAAGTTAAAAATTCTTAGCTATGCTTAACCTTATCCTTAAGGCCTTTACCAGCTTTAAAACCTGGAACTTTAGACGCTGGAATATGCATTGCAGCTCCTGTTTGAGGATTTCTACCCTCTCTAGCAGCTCTATGTCTTACTGAGAAAGTACCAAAGCCAACTAGTGATACCGAATCACCATTACCTAAAGCACCTGCAATCCCATCTAAAACTGCATCAACAGCTCTACCTGCTGAAGCTTTTGAAAGATCTGCGTCACCTGCTACTGCATCAATCAAGTCTGATTTATTCATATTAATTACTCCTCTGTGATAATTTATTTAATCAATACCCTTCTATGAAAAGCCTTTTAGGCTTAAAAGTCAAGCAAATAAAGGGTTTTTAGTGGGCTGTCTTATTTTCAGTTTTTGTAGAGGTTTTAGATTTTTCAGTTTTTATTTTCTTAGTCTTCGGAGTTGGTTCTTCAACAAGCGCTGCTGATATGACATCATCAATCCACTCAACTGGAATAATATTCAATGATTTGGTTATCTGTTCAGGTATTTCCTGAAGATCAGGTTCATTTTCTTTAGGAATTATTACATTCTTAATTCCACCTCGCTTAGCAGCAAGCAGTTTTTCTTTGAGGCCTCCAATTTTTAAAATCTGTCCTCTAAGCGTAATCTCACCGGTCATAGCTGTATCAGCTCTAACTGGTATTCCTGTAAAAATTGAAATTAAAGAAATTGCCATTGCACCTCCAGCACTAGGACCATCTTTGGGAGTTGCTCCCTCTGGAACATGAATATGGATGTCGTATTTTTCATAAAAATTAGGTTTTATTCCTAACGAATCTGCTCTAGATCTAACAACTGTCATTGCAGCCTGAATTGATTCTTGCATAACATCTCCCAATGAACCAGTTTTTATTACTCTGCCTTTGCCATCAATGTGAGAAGCTTCAATAGTTAAAAGTTCTCCACCAACTTCTGTCCATGCCAGGCCAGTAACTTGCCCAACTGCATTATCTTTTTCAGCTATGCCATATTTGAACTTTCTTACTCCTGAATACTTTTCAAGATTTTTTGCCGTAATGCTAGTGGCTTTTGAATTTGGTTTCTTCGCAATTAGTCTTTCTTTAACTACCTTTCTTAAAATTTTTGCAATTTGTCTTTCAAGGCCTCTAACACCAGCCTCCCTAGTGTAGTATCTAATTAAAGCTAAAATTACTTCTTTATTTAATTTGATTTCATTATCTTTTATGCCGTTGCGAGACATTTGCTTGGGTAAAAGGTATTTATTTGCAATATTAACTTTTTCATCTTCGATGTAACCAGGTATCCTTATAATTTCCATTCTGTCTAGTAAGGGAGTTGGAATGTTTAGGCTGTTAGCTGTACAAACAAACATCACTTCAGAGAGATCATAATCTACTTCTAGGTAATGATCGCTAAATGTATTATTTTGTTCAGGATCTAAAACTTCCAATAAAGCAGAAGCGGGATCGCCCCTGTGATCCATGCCAATCTTGTCGATTTCATCTAAAAGAAATAATGGATTTTTTACTCCGACTTTACTGAGTTTTTGAACTATTTTACCTGGCATTGATCCAATATAAGTTCTTCTGTGGCCTCGAATTTCTGACTCATCTCTAACTCCACCTAAGGACATCCTTACAAACTTTCTATTGGTCGCACGAGCAATTGATTCACCAAGTGAAGTTTTTCCAACACCTGGAGGGCCGACAAGACATAAAACTGGAGCTTTCATAGATTTAACTCTTTTTTGCACTGCAAGATACTCAACTATTCTTTCTTTAACTTCTTCGAGTCCGTAATGATCTTCCTCTAATATATCCATCGAAGCTTTAATATCTGTTTTAATTTTTGACTTCTTTTTCCAAGGAACGTCTACAAGACAATCTAAATAAGTTCTTACAACGGATGCTTCAGCCGAAGAAGGCGCCATATGTTTAAATTTTGCTAGTTCGCTTTTAGCTTTTTTTAATGCCTCTTTAGTCATTCCAACTTCATGGATTTTCTTCTCAAGGTTTTCTAATTCATCACCCTCTTCTCCAATCTCTCCAAGCTCTTTTTGAGCAGCTTTTATTTGCTCGTTTAGATAATATTCTCTTTGAGATTTCTCCATTTGTTTTTTAACTCTGTCTCTAATCTTCTTCTCAACATCAACAACATCTAGTTGAGATTCAATAAAAGTTAGAATTTTTTCAGACCTTTCTTTTAAATCAATTGTTTCAAGTACATCTTGTTTCTTCGCTGTCTCAATTGGTAGATGTCCAGTGATTGTATCTATGAGTCTAGATAAATCATCTAAAGAATCAACGGTCGAAACTATTTCTGGAGGTATTCTCTTCGTTATACCAATGTAATCTTCAAATTTTGCTTTTATCAATCTTACCAAATTAGCACATTCACTATCTTTTAGGACTGGATCCTCTAACTCGATAACTCTTGCCACTGTATACGAGTCTTTATCAAAAATTTTGTTTATTGAACATCTTTTGTGTCCCTCTACCAAAACCTTCATAGTCCCATCAGGTAATTTTATAAGTTGAAGTAAATTGCTTACTGACGCAAATTCATATATGTCAGATATTTTTGGGTCTTCGTTAGCAGCATCTTTTTGGCTTACTAAGACAAGTTTTTTATTGGAAGACATAGCAACGTTAAGTGCTTCTACAGATTTTGGTCTTCCAACAAAAAGTGTTGTGACAATTCCTGGAAAGACTACTACGTCTCTTAAAGGTATTAAGGGTAAATCAGTTTTAATTTCACTCATTATTTTAATATAGGGATATTAAAATAAATATCAATTACCAGAAGATGTTTTTTTTCTTTTAGTTTTTAAAAGTTTTATTGGATCATTTTTTGAAGCAACAGTCTTTTCGTCAATGATTACTTTTTCAAGATCATCATTTGGAAGTTCAAACATAGTTTCCATTAATAAATCTTCCATAATCGATCTCAATCCTCTTGCACCAGTCTTCCTGCTAATTGCTTGTTTAGCAATCTCTTTTAGAGCTTCATCTCTGAAGTTAAGCTCAACATTGTCGATTTCAAATAAATGTTTATATTGATTAACAAGTGCATTTTTTGGTTCTTTTAAAATCCTTACAAGTGCATCTTCATCTAATTCATGTAAATTAGAAATTACAGGAAGTCTTCCAACAAATTCAGGAATTAATCCATACTTTACAAGGTCCTCTGGTTCAAGATCATCAATATTTTTGTTTAATGAGGTAATTTTTGATTTTGAATCGACCTCAGCACTAAATCCAATGCCTGTTTTGTTTGTTCTCTGTTCGATAACTTTGTTAAGGCCAGAAAAAGCACCACCACAAATGAACAAAATATTTGAGGTATCTATTTGGATAAATTCTTGTTGAGGATGCTTTCTTCCACCTTGTGGAGGAATTGATGCAATTGTGCCCTCAATTAACTTTAGTAAAGCTTGCTGGACTCCTTCTCCTGAAACATCTCTAGTTATAGATGGGTTATCAGATTTTCTTGCGATCTTATCAATCTCATCAATGTAAACTATTCCTAACTCAGCTTTCTCTGGATCATAATCTGCTTTTTGTAATAATTTTTGAATTATATTCTCAACATCTTCACCAACATAACCTGCTTCTGTGAGAGTTGTAGCATCAGCAATTGTAAATGGAACATTCAAAATTTTAGCAAGTGTTTGAGCAAGTAGGGTTTTTCCACTCCCAGTTGGACCAAGAAGTAAAACGTTACTTTTTTGTAATTCGACATCATCTTTAAGTCCTGATCTTTTGAGTCTTTTGTAGTGATTGTATACTGCAACCGATAAGACTTTTTTTGCTTTTTCTTGACCTATAACATATTCATCTAATTGATTATAAATTTCTAGTGGAGATAAAAGTTCCTCGTATGGAGAATCTTCATCATTTTTGATCTCTTCTTCAATAATATCATTACACAAGTCAACGCATTCATTGCATATATAAACACTTGGACCCGCAATTAATTTTTTTACTTCATCTTGAACTTTTCCACAAAATGAACAATTTAATTTATCTGTTGATGTTTCTTTTGACATATTAAGAATTCCTTACCTCTAGAATATTATCTATTATTCCATAAGTTTTAGCCGCTTTTGCATCAAGAAAATTATCTCTATCTGTATCTTTTTCGATTTTCTTAATAGTTTGGCCAGTATGCTTTGCCAAAATCTCATTGACAATTTTTTTCATGTGTAAAATCTCTTTTGCATGAATTTCAAAATCAGATGCTTGGCCTTGGAAACCTCCTAAAGGCTGATGAATCATGATTCTAGAATTAGGTAAAGCAAATCTTTTCTTTTCATCACCACCAGCAAGAAGTAAAGCTCCCATGCTCGCAGCCTGCCCAATACACATCGTAGAAATAGAAGGCTTAACAAATTGCATAGTATCGTATATAGCAAGTCCAGCAGATATACTGCCGCCCGGTGAATTAATATAAATTGAAATATCTTTTTCAGGATTTTCAGATTCCAAAAACAAAAGCTGAGCGACAACTAAATTTGAAATGTAGTCGTCAATGGGTCCTGACAAAAAAATTACTCTTTCTTTCAATAAACGGGAATAAATATCAAAAGATCTTTCACCTCTCGGTGTTTGCTCAATTACCATTGGTATTAAAGCTTGCTGGATATCATTCATTGTTAAACCTATCTGTTTGCTAGTTCTGAAAATTTTATCACTTTCTTCTTAGATTTAAGTGCATTTTTTAATTTTTCAACCAATTGTTCTTCTAAAACAATCATTCTAAATTGCTCTAGCTGTTGTGGTTGTCCAGATATCCATTTTTTGTATTGTTCAGGATCCTTATATCTTGATGACTCTTTTTCAATAAAATTATCAACATCTTCTTTACTAACATTAATATCAAAATGTTTTATAAGTTCTGCGAATAAAAGATCAAGCCTTACTCTTTTTTCAGCTTTTTCAACAAAAGTACTGACAGGAAATAAGTCATCTCCTGCATTATCTTCAGTGTGACCTATTCTCATAAGTGCATCTTTTCTCATCAAGTCTGCCTGCTCATTCACTGTTGATTTAGGAGCACTAAATTTATTCATATTTAAGAGAGTTTCATAAATAGATTCTTTTGTTAAATCTTTTTCTTGAATTTCAACTTCATTTTCCATCCTTTTAGCAATTTCATCTCTGAACTCTGATTTTTCCTTGATATCCATTTGGAGTTTATCAAACAAATCTTTATCAACTTTTGCCTCTGTAATCTCCTGAACTTTTTTAAGATTAATTTCAAACTTTGCATCAACGTTAGCAAGATCTTTTTTAAAGTAGTCTTCAGGAAATTTACAATCAATAGTAAATTTTGATGGTTTTTTATCAACAAGCTGATCCTCAAATCCTGGAATCATAGATTTGCTTCCTAATATGAGATTAAAATCTGTAGCAGAATTCCCTTCAAACTCTTCATCGTTAATTTTTCCAAGAAAATCAATAACTACTTGGTCATCTAATTTAGATTTTCGGTCAACATCTTTCCACTCGCCATATCTTTTTTTTATGTCATTGATTGCTAAGTCAATATCAGAATCCTCAATTTCTATGGAAAACTCCTCATAATTGCTCCATCTTGAGAATTTTGGTTTTATATCTGGAAATACTTCGATGACTGCTGAATATGTTAGAGGTTTCTTTGGATCTTCATTCTCAATTGTTACTTGAGGTGAGGAAGCTGGTCTAAT
The DNA here is from genome assembly GCA_902628085.1 of uncultured SAR86 cluster bacterium. Taxonomy (GTDB): domain Bacteria; phylum Pseudomonadota; class Gammaproteobacteria; order Magnimaribacterales; family D2472; genus SAR86A. The sequence goes on along the minus strand of CACOLO010000001.1, from coordinate 90,679 downwards.
TTTATTATCTGAGATTGCCTTTGGATATGAGTCTTGGATTAATTCATTAATAACTTCCGCATGAATTGATGAGCCATACCTTTGTTCTAGGACATCATTTGGTACATTACCCTTCCTGAATCCATCAACTTTTGCTTTAGATTTAATGTTCCTTATCTTTGAGCTGAACTTTTCTTGATAGTCGTCAATAGGAACCGAAATAGTAATCTTTCTTTCTAAGTCTTTTAATTTTTTAATATTCACTTTCATTTTATTTCCTTAATTGGGGCGAGCGATGGGGTTCGAACCCACGGCCTCCGGAGCCACAATCCAGCGCTCTAACCAACTGAGCTACGCCCGCCACAAGACTGGCTATTATAGTTTAAATATAATTATTATCTATTTTTTTCTCAGTGATATATGATTACAACTGAATTTTAAGAACAATGAATAATTTCTTATCAGATACAACTAAGTACGTTAACAAAGCGCTCAAATATTCTGATATGTCAGCAGGTCTTGCAAATAAAATAATTACTTGTAACTCAACCTACACAGTAAGATTTGGCGTCAGACTTCGAGGACAAATTTATACCTTTGAAGGATGGAGGTCAGTGCATTCAGAGCATATGGAGCCTACCAAAGGTGGTATTAGGTTTGACCTTGCTACGAACGCAGATGAAGTTGAAGCTCTAGCAGCTTTGATGTCATATAAGTGTGCAATCATAAATGTTCCATATGGTGGATCAAAAGGAGCCCTAAAAATAAATCCAAATTCATGGGATGAGAAAGAGCTTGAGAAAATTACACGAAGATTTGCACAAGAGCTTATAAAAAGAGATTTAATAAGTCCGTCTATGAATGTACCTGCTCCAGATATTGGAACCTCATCAAGGGAAATGGCATGGATTGCAGACGAATATAGAAAAATTCATCCATCAGATATTAATGGATCTGCATGTGTTACTGGAAAACCAATAAGTAAAAATGGTCTTGTTGGAAGAGAGGAAGCTACTGGAAGAGGCGTACAGTTTATTGTAAGAGAATTTTTTAGGAATCCTAAATTACTAAAAAAAGTTAAGCTAGATGAAGATTTATCAACAAAGTCATTCATTCTTCAAGGTTTTGGAAATGTTGGTTATCATTTATCAAAATTTTTAACAGAAGATGATGGTTTAAATCTAATTGGAATTGCTGAATACAATGGCGGTATATTTAATGAAAATGGAATAAATGTCGAACACGCAAAAAAATATTTTGATAAACATAATTCTTTTGAAAATTATTCAAAAGCTACCTTTGTAAAAGATTCAGCATTACTTCTAAAAAGAAGATGTGACATTTTGATTCCTGCAGCGAGGGAAAATGTCATTACAGAAAAAAATGCTTCTAACATTCTTGCAAAACTAATTGTTGAGGCAGCCAATGGACCAATAAGTTATAAAGGTAACCAAATTTTGAATAAAAAAAAGGTTTTTGTAATACCTGATATTCTCGCAAATGGCGGAGGTGTCGCCGTGAGTTATTTTGAGTGGGTTAAAAATCTGAGGCATATTAGGTTTGGGAGACTTGAAAAAAGAAGAAATCAGATTCAATTAAATACACTTATTGAAGCTATTGAGACAATGACAGGAAAATCTATGCCTGAAAAGTATAAAGAAAAATTTGTTGATGGTATTGAAGAAATTGATTTAATTAGATCAGGTCTTGATGACATGATGATAGATGGTTTTCAAAACGTGAAAGAAGAATTTCTAAAAAATGAAAAAATACCAGATTTTAGGACTGCAGCATATAAAACTGCAATTGAAAAAATTGCATTATCTTATGAATTTATTGGTTTGTAATTGGAAAGACAGACATTTCTGATTCCTCTTTCCAAACATCATAATTAATCATTACATTTTTAAGTAGATTTGATGCAAGAAAATTATGTAGGTAATTTTTAACTTTAGTTAGCCCTTTATAATTGTCAAACCAATTAGGGTCAGCAATTCTAAATTGTCTTATAAAAGGAAGAATGGATATATCTAATTTATTTATTTTTTTTCCAAAGAACCACTCTTCATCAGAAATAATATCTTCGATCTCAAGTAAAATTTTCTCACACTTTTTTCTATGATGAATTTTGTCAACATCTCCATATCTTGAAGCATATTTATATCTATCTAGATGGTGTTTGAACTCATAATCAAATCTTTCTATTAATTCATTTGAAATTTTAATCTGATATTCTTTTAAATTTCCTTCAAATACATTTTTTTGATTTAGAGCCCAATCGATAACTTCCATGCTTTCTTCTATAGTTCTGTCATTTAATATAAGCACTGGTACTGTTCCTTTTGGAGATACTTCCAACATATGCTTGGGTTTATTATTTAATCTTACTTCTCTTATTTCACACTTAATATTTGTAAGCTGTAACGCCATTCTGGCTCTCATTGCATAAGGACATCTTTTAAATGAGTATAAGATTGGATATTTCATTCTATTAATTTAAAACCTCTTCTTTTGGACCGATGTGATTTGTATTTCTTTTTTTTGCAAGTTCCACTTGCTTTTGTCTACTTTTGAATCTTTCTTTTTGTTTATCGCTTGTAGTTTTATAGCATTTTGGACAGGCAACACCTTTAACATATTGCTTAGATTGTTTTTCAAATCTTGATAAAGGCATTCTACAACCATGACACATATCATAAGAACCTTCTTTTAAGTTATGCTTTAAAGAAACTCTGTCATCAAAGACAAAACATTCTCCATTCCAAAGCGATTCCTCAGCAGGAATGTTCTCAAGGTATTTTAATATGCCGCCCTTGAGGTGGTAAACATTTTCGAATCCTCTCATTTTCATCAAAGATGAAGCCTTCTCACATCGTATACCGCCAGTACAGAACATTGCAATTTTTTTATTTTTTCTTTCTTCATCAGAAAAATCTTGATTTTTTATCCATTCAGGAAAATCACTAAATTTCTCTGTCTTAGGATTAATTGCATTTTTGAAAGTTCCTATGGAGCATTCATAGTTATTTCTGGTATCAATGACTATTGTATCCTTATCTTTAATGAGATCATTCCAATCTTCAGGCATTACATATTCACCAACATCTTTATTAGGATTTATTGACTGGTCTCCAATGGTGACTATTTCTTTTTTTAGCTTAACTTTAAGTCGAACAAATGGCTTTTTTTGTGATTGAGAGTATTTTAAATCAAGTTTCCTAAAGCCCTTGATTGACTCAATAAAACATACTGCTGAAGATAAATTCTCTGGATTATTTGAAGAAATAGTACCGTTGATACCCTCATGACTAATAAGAATGGTTCCATAAATATTTAAATATTTAAGCCTAGACTTTAATCTTTTTTGTACATCAGTTGGGTTAACAACATTAACAAATTTATACAAAGCTACAATTTCATTCATTATTAAAAAAGTTTTTTAAATATGCAGAATCAATTCTATTTTCTTCAGCAGCTATCACTTCGAATTGAGAGTTTTTTTTATTTTCTAGCAAAATACAATATCCTTTGTTTTCATTATTGTTGATAAATTTATTTATGGAAATCTTTTCACATTTATCAAGCCATATAAAATTAACATTTTTATTCAACCGATTAACTTTATTGCTGAGGGGATTTGCATAATAAAAATCAAACATAATTTGGTCTACTTCATTAGATGAATTAAGAACTATAAGTGCAGGAAAATTGATATACCTGTTACCAAAAAATATTTTAAGCTGATCAATTGAGATACTAAACCCTTGATCAATCTTTGGGAAAGACCATAGCTCCAAGATTTTTCTTTTATTAGCATCTATCACTTCATTGATATTTAAATTTAAAGACAAGCTTTCATTAGTAATCAAATTTCTTCCCAGTCCTAAGCCATTAGTGTTTGCACCTAAAAAACTCATCACAGTAGGTCCAATATCAAAAGAATTTCCAATATCATTAATTAACTGAGGTTTTGCATCTTTATCGAAAATCATAAAAAGATTTGATCTATTCGTATTTTTAAGAACCTCTGATGCAGTATTTTTAAGTGCTAGATGATCAGATAATAAAACAAGGGTCGTATTATTGTAGATTTCAGAATTCAAAAATTTTTCCATGAACTTTCCAATAAGTTCATCTACACAATGAATAGAATTTAAAATAGAGTTTGTTCCATCATCGTATATCTTATTTTCACAAGATGCTGATATATATCCATTTGGATGATGAGTGTCTAATGTTAATGCAAACAAACCAAAATTTTCATTAGCTTTAGATAGGATTTCAATGCGGTTATATACAATATCTAATAGCTCATCATCATATACTCCCCATGGAGATCTATAATTTATATCCTTTATCTTATTTTGAAGTTCATACCATCCCTCTACAGAATCAAAATTGTGAGTTTTGTAAAAATTTCCTTTTCCAGCAAAGTCTAAGTCAGAGCCTCCTATGTAATGTAATGTATAACTCTCCTCATTCAGTATATCTCCCATGCAATTCGCCAGTGGTAAAAATTTATCCATTCCTGACATAGAATTTTCACTTGCTATTGGCGTTAAAAGCGGAACACCGCATTGAGTAGCTGCCATTCCTGCAATTGTCCAATTAGTTGCTCTTGGTGAATCAATATTTGTAAAACTTATTGATTGTTTTTCCAATGTTTTTAGATTCGGTAAAAGATTTGGGAAAAGGTCCTCGTTGAGATATGTTCTTTCTATTTGTTCTAAATAAATAAATACTATATTTTTTCTAGTATCACTAAAAATAATATCTTGCTCATAAAAAGAATTTTTATCTACTTGATAATTATTTGATCTATCAGATAAAAGCTCATAGATGTCTTTATAAAATGGATTAAAAATAATAGATAAAGCAAGAATTGTTAAAGCAAAAGTTCTACTTATTATTCGTTTGGTCTTGTGATTAGTCAGATTTCTTAAAAATATTCTTGAAGAACTAAAAGCAATTAAGTTAAAAAATATAAATATTATAGAAGGAATAATGTATTCATTAACTCCAAATCCATTGATCCCAAATTTGATGTGGAAAATTATTGCATCATTAATGCCATCGCCTGATAAAAAATTGAATAAAACATAAACAGTTAACAAAAAATAATTAAGATAAAAAGTAATTAATATTAAGTACTTTTTGAGCTTGCTATCAGTTTGTAAAATTCCTTTTAAAAGGAAAAAGCTCACCAAAATTAGTAGTAAAGATAAGTACATATTTCGATTATATAAAAAAATGGCGCGCCTGAAGAGATTCGAACTCCTGACCCACTGCTTAGAAGGCAGTTGCTCTATCCAGCTGAGCTACAGGCGCATGGTCGGGGTAGTAAGATTCGAACTTACGACCACTCGCTCCCAAAGCGAGTGCGCTACCAGACTGCGCTATACCCCGAGGAAGCAAATATTAAAGTTAATATAAAAAATAAGCAATCTTCGTGGGCATAAATATTGTTTAGTGAGATAATGTTAGCATGTCAGCGATTATTCTAGATGGAAAAGTTTTAGCAAAAATTAGTGAAGACTCTATTAAAGAAAGAGTTTTAAAACTCTCTGAAAAAGGTATAAAGCCGACTCTTGCAACTATCCTTGTTGGAAACGATCCCGCCTCTGAAACCTACGTAAAAATGAAAAGAAATACGTGCGCTAAGGTTGGAATGGAATCTATTGCCATTGAATTATCAGAAAATACAACGACGGATGAATTATTAGACAAGATAAAATTGCTTAATAATGATAAAGGGGTCCATGGTATTCTTTTGCAGCATCCAGTTCCATCTCAAATTGATGAGAGAAAATGCTTTGACGCAATACATATCGATAAAGATGTTGATGGTGTTACATGTCTTGGCTTTGGAAATATGTCTATGGGAATTGATGCATATGGTTCATGTACACCCGCTGGTATCATTAGATTAATAGAACATTATAAACTTGAAGTTGAGGGTCTCAATGCTGTTGTGATTGGTCGTAGTCCAATCCTAGGAAAGCCTATGGCAATGATGTTATTAAATTTAAATGCTACTGTAACTATATGTCATTCCAGAACAAAAAATATTGAAAAAATCATTTCTGAAGCTGATCTGATTGTCGGAGCTGTTGGAATACCAAAATTTGTAAAAACTGAATGGATCAAAAAGGATTCAATAGTTATAGACGCGGGATATCATCCAGAAAAATGTGGCGATATTGATTTAGATAGAATAGAGAACATTGCTAAAGCTTACACACCAGTGCCAGGTGGAGTTGGACCAATGACGATAAACACGTTAATCTTACACACTTTGATTTCAGCAGAAAAAGCTTTTAATTAAGATTTGTCTTGATCTTCGTCTTCCGTTGTACTTTCTTCGACCTCTACAGACTCAGCTTCAATAATAGAACTTTCATCAGATGTATCATTTTTAAAAGGAAAAGGTTTTTCTTCTGTCTGAAACAATAAAAACTTTAGCGAATCACTAAAAAACTCAAGAACATGAGAATTGATACTTGATATTGATTTATTTACTTTTGAAGTGAATAGAACAAATAAAAATTGAATAAATGCTAGTCCAATTGAGATTGTTAGCGCAAAGTTAATAATAAAAGCATACAAAACCATAAATATGAATCTTATCCATTTGCTGGTTTTTAAAATTTCTTCCTTATCGATTGTGTTCATTTTGATACCTAATGTGTAAATTCTACATCAACTTCATGAGGATTTTTAATTAAATCTTCAATTAGTGAGCTTGGAGATGATTTTTCATTGATGATCTTATAAAGAGATTCTACTAAAGGCATATTTAGACCTAACTTATCAGATTCACTTTTAATAACTTCAAGCGTTCTTATCCCTTCTGCAACCTGACCTACTTTTAATTTTGAATCAGATAAATTTAAACCACTGCCTAAATAGTAACCAAGTTGATAATTTCTGGATAACTTTGAAGTACATGTTGCTACTAAATCACCCATTCCTGATAATCCAAGGAAGGTAATTGGATCGGCTCCTTTAGCAACAGCGAATCTACTCATTTCCGCCATACTTCTTGTTAATATGAGACCGATTGCATTTTCACCAACTTTCATTGATTCTGCTATGCCACAAACTATTGCATATATATTTTTTAATGCTCCTGCCAATTCAACTCCCTCCATATCTTGACTAGAATAAATTTTAAAAGTGTCGGATGACAAAATTAACTTTACAGATAATATTAACTCTTTACTATGACTAGCAATAACAGTTCCAGCGACTTTGCTTTCAGCAATTTCCTTTGCTAAATTTGGACCACTTAGCACTCCAATGTCATTAGAAATCTGGCTTGAGATTACATCTGATAACAAACGAAAAGGTTTTGAAAGGATTCCTTTTGTACATGAAATTACATAAGCATTTTTATCGATCAAAGGCACTATTCGCTTAGTTATATTTTCAAAAATAGAACTTGGTGTTGCAATCAAGACAACTGAAGCATCTTTGATAACTTTCTTTAGATCATCAGATGCTTCAATTTTATCTGAGAGTTTTAATTCTGGATGGTAATTAGTATTCGCTCCTTCTGAATTAATTCTTAATGCCTGTTCTGCGTCCCTCACCCATAAAGAAACTTCGTATCCATTTGATGCAGCTAAATTTGCAAGAACCGTGCCAAAGCTTCCTCCTCCGAGGACAACAACTTTATTATTTTCTTTCATTTGCTAAGACAGATATTTATCTAATTGACGAAGGTATTTTGCTGGATCTTTTGGCGATCCACCTTCAGCTATGAGGGCATAATCATACAAAAAATCAACAAAAGAATTAAATTGCTTCCCTTTTAGATCTTTTAATTTCTTAAGTAATTTATGATTTTTATTAACTTCAAAAATTGGTTTAGTTGTCCCAAAGCTTTGTCCGGATGCTTCTAAAATTTTTCTTAACTGAGCTCCAGGTTCAGACTGAGGAAGAATTAAACAAGTTGCAGAATCTATCAATCTATCACTGATAACTACATTAGATACACGATCATTTAAATGTTTCTTTATTTTTTTCGTAAGTTCACTATCTTTTTCGTTTAATTTATTATCATCATCATTTTTAGAAACACTTTCTTTTGAGACATTAACCAATTGTTTGCCTTTATATTCATATATGCTCGTCATCAACCATTCATCTATTCGATCAGTAAGGAGCAGCACTTCAATATTTTTTGATTTTAATTTCTCTATGTGAGGTGAATTCGTTGCTGCCTCAAAAGTATCAGCTACACAAAAATATATTTTGTCATCAGATTCATTCATATTTTCAACATAAGAATCGAGCGATGTATACTTAGAACTATCACTTAAATTTGATGAATTAAAAAGCATTAGGCTTGCGATTAATTCTCTGTTTTCAGTATCTTCAGCAGGACCTTCTTTTAGGACAAGTCCAAATTCTTTCCAAAATTCAAGATATTCTTCATATGAATCGTCTTTTAATTTTTTCAGAGAGTCCAAAGTTCTTTTGGTAATAGATTTCTTTATAGTATCTACAAGTGGATTTGATTGAAGTATTTCTCTTGACACATTTAAAGGTAGATCATTCGTGTCGATAACACCTCTTAAAAAACGTAAATATAGCGGGAGAAAATTTGAAGCATCATCCATAATGAAGACTCTTTGTATATAAAGCTTTAGTCCTCTTGGAGACTCTCTATTCCAGAGATCAAATGGAGGTTTTGATGGAATATAAACTAGGTTTGTATATTCGTTTTTGCCCTCTACTTTGTTATGAATCCATAAAAGTGGGTCATCTTGATCAAAACTAATAAATTTATAAAATTCTTTATACTCTTCATCTTTTATAGATCTTTTTGATTTTAACCAAAGAGCCTCTGCCTCATTGACTCGTTCATTTGTATCTTTACCATCAGAAATATAAAGTGGAAAATTTATATATTGTGAATACTTTTCCAATAAAAATCTAACTCTACCAATGTCAGCAAATTCAGTATTATCATCATTTAAAAAAATGTGTATCTCAGTGCCATTATTGATTTTCTCTACTGATTTAATCTTATATTTATCTTCACCAGTGCTTTCCCAAAAAGTTCCCTCATCTTTATCATTTAGTGCAGATTTAGAGATAACTTGAACTTTATCAGCAACCATGAAAACAGAATAAAAACCCACTCCAAACTGGCCGATTAGATTTGAATCTTTTTTCTCATCACCTGTAATATTTTCTAGAAATGAAGCAGTTCCAGATCTAGCAATTGTTCCAATATTTTCAATGACCTCATCCTCACTCATACCAATACCATTATCAGAAATAATTATTTTATTTTCGTCACTTAAAACCTGAACTTTTATAGAGGGATCTTTGGCAAATTTTGACAATTTTTTATTTTGGACTGAATTAAATCTGAGCTTATCAAGTGCGTCAGATGCATTTGATACAAGCTCTCTTATAAATATCTCTTTATTTGAATATAGAGAATGAATCATCAGCTTTAACAGCTGCTTTGTCTCAGTTTGAAAAGATCTTGTTCTAGATTTACTCATATTTTTATTTTATATATAAGACATATTGGTGATTAAATTTTCTAATTCAAGTAATTATATTAAAGGGTGGTTACTCTAAAAATTTGTATAATTGCAATAATCATAATCACCAGAGTATTAAAAACACTAAAATTATGAAGCCATTTAAATAATTTGTCCCAGCCTCTATCCCTTGCACTGTTTGTAATAGGAATAATTAAATAGCCTAATATTGCAAAAACAGCTGCTACACATGCCATATACACATCAAGTTTTTTAAAAAATAAGAACGATATTAACAAAGCCACAAGTATTATTAAAAATAATAATAAATAATATCTAGGAAAGACTTTTCTGAGAAATTTGGAAGCATCTTGACTATCTAAAACTTTAAATACTACTGGTGCCGTTAATAATACTTGAGCAAAAATAATTCCCAATACTAATGAATAGCATAATATTAAAAGTGTCAGAATCATTGTATTCATAACATAAGTGGCGGTCCGACGGGGAATCGAACCCCGAACGCCGCCGTGACAGGGCGGAATTATAACCGTTTAACTACCGGACCACATTTTAGATTGCTTAATATATATATTATTAAAAAAACTGCAACCTAATGGTGGGTGATGACAGGTTCGAACTGCCGACCCTCTCGGTGTAAACGAGATGCTCTACCAAACTGAGCTAATCACCCTTTTATCTTAATAATTAATTAAGGTTGCTAATAATACTATCATTAGAAAAAAAATAATATGCTTTATTAGTTCTGTTTAATCTCTGATTTAGAAATATTTAGTCTAGCCAGATATATACCAAACATACTTAGAACAGCAAAAGTAATTTGCATTACATTTAAAATCTCATTGAACAAGAAAATAGCCAGAATTGATGCTGTAAGTGGCTGCATCAATAATCCAATTGAACCAACTGATGCCGGTATTTTCCCAATTCCATGGGTTATAAAGTATTGCCCTCCAAGCTGGCACAATATAGCCAATGAAAAAAGGTTGATCCATTCTATTGATGAAGAAGGAATAAAATTTCCACCTTGTATTAACATAGGAATTGCAGAAAACAAGCAACAAAACAACGTAGTGTAAAAAATTATGTTTAGAGAGTCCTCACTACCTAATCTAGATATTACTAACAAATATATGCCATAAAACAGAGCTGCTACTAAACATAAAATATCTCCCAAAATTTTTCCATTAATGTAATTATTTGAAAAATAAACTAATCCAATTATTCCAATATATGTAATTAAAAATGAGCTGGCAAAACCCTTAGATGGTTTTTCACTAAATACAATATAAGCAATAATTGCAACAAAAATAGGTGCTGAATTTACTATGATGGTTGCATTAGCAACTGAGGTAATATTCATGCTGAAATGCCACAGAGTAAGATCAGTTGTAAAAGCAAGTGAAGCAAGAGCTGAATAAAAAATAGTTTTTTTGTTATTTACTGAAAATTTAAAAGTTTTATTTAAACTAAAATTCAAAATGAATAAAAATGGAATTGCCAAAAACATCCTATAAAAAGATATCGCTGTTGGTGTCAAAGAACTCCATTTTACGAATATTGGAGCAAACCCAATTAAAGTTGCTCCTAAAGCAAGTATAAGAAAATAATTAGTTCGCTGAAAATTAGTTTTCATAAAGTTATACTTTAAAAATGCAAAATGACATTGTAAGTCAGAATGAAGAAATAATCTCAGTGGGAGAACTTAACAGATCAGCCAAATATCTGCTGGAAAAAAACTTTAGCAAAATTTCTGTTTTAGGTGAAATTTCTAATTTGGCTAAGCCAAGTTCTGGTCACATCTACTTCACATTAAAAGATGAAGATGGAGCAATTAGATGTGCCATGTTTAAAAATCAAAATTTAAAACTAAACTTTTCTCCTGAAAACGGAGACCAATGCGTTTTGAAAGGACAAGTTAGTCTCTATGCACCAAGAGGTGATTATCAATTAATCGTAAAGAGCATTCAACCTGCCGGAGCAGGCAATTTGATGCAACAATTTGAAGCTTTAAAGAAGAAACTTGATCAAGAAGGTTTATTTAATCTAGATGAAAAATTTCAAATACCTGAATCTCCAAAACATATTGGAATTATTACTTCATTATCTACTGCTGCCCTTCAAGATATTATCTCAACAATTGAAAGGAGAGCACCGTCAACGCAAATCTCTATAAGTGATGCATCTGTTCAGGGAGATAATGCTCATGTTTCTATCATTGCTGCTATGGAACGTATCCTTAAATTTAATAAAAAAACAGAATCTATTCCTATTGATCTTGTAGTTTTTGCTAGAGGTGGTGGCTCTATTGAAGATTTGTGGTGCTTTAACAATGAAGAACTTGCTAGAGAAATTTATAACTACCCTATTCCAACAATTTCTGGCGTTGGACATGAAATTGATTTTACAATTTGTGACTTTGTATCTGATATAAGAATGCCTACTCCAACTGCTGCAGCTGAACTATTCACAGAGTTTAATTATCAGCTACAAGATAAATTTATTGAATATAAAATGAAACTGGAAAGTGTGCTAAATAAAAAAATAGATGAACTCAAAAATTTGCTTCTTCAAAATCAATCAAAACTAAAAAACCCTATTACAAAGCTTAGAGAAATATCTCAAAGACTTGATAATGCAGATTTAAGACTTCAACAAAATCAAAAGTTAATAATTGCTAATTACAATAATAAGATCAAATTATTAATTGGTAATATAAATAATTTCAATCCAGAAAAAAGATTACAAGATTTAAGCGATAAGGTGAATTCACTAAATGAACTTCTTCAAAGAGGAATTTCATTAAATGTAAAAAATATAAAGAATCAACTAATAAAGCTTCATAAAAATTTAGAAATTTTAAGTCCTTTATCAATCCTTGATAGAGGCTATGCTATCTTGACTAACAAAACCGGGGCAGCTATTAAAAGTATAAAGGAAGTTTCAAAAGGAGAATCTTTGCGTGCTAGGTTAAGTGAAGGTTCTTTAGATATAGATGTTAAAAATAAAAATGAATAAATTTGATATAAGAATTATTTTTTTATTTTTTTTTGCTCTAGATGTTTTATCTGAAAACATTGGACAGCCAGGCGAATTGTTTCCTATAAAAGTAAATAAAGGTATTTTTACTAGTTCTAATGGATTAATAAAAATTGATAATAGTTATTACAAACTTGTCCCTCTCTCATTCAGTAAACAAGGTCAACATGTAATGTTTGAGGATACGAAAATATTTATTCAAAATAAAGATTTTGGAGAATCAAGGATTACAATTACAAATAATGCTCTTGTTAACTTAAGTGATGAAGACAAAAACAGGACAATAAGAGAATCTAAAATCATAAATAAGGCTCTTCAAACATATTCAAAAAAAATGAAGCCAACATTTAGCTTTATTAGTCCAGTGGATGGAATTATCTCAAGCCGATATGGAAAAAAGAGGTTTATAAATAACTCTCCAAGATCTCCTCATTTAGCATTAGATATTGCAGCACCTGAGGGCACAAAAGTATTATCACCTGAAGATGGGAAGGTAATTTTAATCGGTAATTTTTTCTACTCAGGTAACTATTTAATTATTGATCATGGTCAAGGGTTATTGAGTTCATACAGTCATTTGTCTTCGATTTCTGTCTCTGAAGACGATATTCTTAAACAAGGTCAAGAAATTGGAAAGGTTGGTTCTACTGGAAGAGTAACTGGTCCTCATTTACATTGGACTGTTTATTATGAAAAAGTAAGAATAAATCCAGAATCTTTACTTAAAGATAATTATCTAGAAGCTCTCCTTTAATTCTGAGAAAATTTTATTTAGCTCGTCTTTTGTTTGAGGTCTAAAAAGTGATAAAGCCAACTCCCCATTAGGATTTATAAAAAAAGTTGCGGGCACTGCAGGTGGCGTTGTGATCCCCCATATATCTCTAGGATGTGAAATCAAAGAAGGTACTTCTATATTGAATTTTTTAGCGACTGGTTTTAGATCATGTATATCAAGCTCATCAAAATTGAATGTGTAAACAATCAAATCAGCGTTTTCATCTGCAAACTCATTTAATTCAGGTATTTCCTTTATACAAGGCGCACACCAATCAGCCCAGTAATTTATCACAACCCAGTTGCCATTTAATCTATTAAGATTAGTATTGGGTCCGTTAAATACTTCAATATCATATTTTTGACATCCAACAAGAATCATCAAACATAAAAGTTGTATAATCGTTCTTTTCATCGCGTACATGATATAAACATTAATATAAAAGTAAATATGGATGATAAATTTTTATTAGTTTTATTTTATTCTGCTTCAGGGTCTGTAAAAAATTTGGCGCACGCTATCAGCGATGGCGCTGAAGAACATGGTCTAAAAGTAAAAATAAGAACAGTACCAAAAGTCTCTTCAAATCCTGAAAAAACTGAGCCTGATATTCCTGATTCAGGAGAAATTTATTGCACCAAAGAAGATATTATTAATTCAAGTGGCATTGCAATAGGATCGCCAACAAGATTTGGATCTATGGCTGCACCTCTAAAATATTTTCTTGATACAACTGGAGATCTTTGGGCAACGAATGCCCTTGAAAATAAACCAGGTCTTGCTTTTACCTCTACTGGTTCAATGCATGGTGGACAAGAGGTGACGCTATTTAATATTCTTACATTTATGTTGCATCATGGAATGATTATTCTTGGAACGCCTTATTCATTTTCTCAATTAAATAAAACAAAATCTGGTGGTACACCATATGGACCATCGCATGTTGAAAGTTTTAATTCCTCAAATGAACTTACTTTAGATGAGTATGAAATTGCAAAACAATGCGGTGAAAGACTTGCTAAGCTTATTTTAAAAGTAAGTGAATAGCATTCAAAAATATCTTTTTGTTACTAATTCATTATTTTTCTTTCTTATTGTTGTAAAAGTTATAAATATTTTTCTTCAAAGGATAGATTTTGTTCTTTTTGTTGCTTGGCTCTTTCCAATCATATTTTTTATTATTTATATAAATAAATTATCTATAAGAGCATATCAATGGTTTTGCTTCGTTCTTCTTATATATTTTTTATTTTCCTCTTTGAGGATTTTTGGAACAGTGCCTTATTGGTTAGATGTTACTGAATTTGTTTTAATATGTTTATTATTTATTAATATTATGTTCGGGCCCAAAATTATAAGTAAAATGAACTAAAACCAATTTACTTAGTCTGATTAATAGAATATTATCAACCCCCCTTGGAGAATTTATATGAGTAAAGTTAAGTCAATTTGGTCTAAAGCCGATGCATTTTTATCAACAACGAGAAAACTAATTCTTAACACATTTACAGTTTTAGTTTTGATCTTTGTAACAGTAGCAATTTTTGGAGCTTTTGGTGCAATGTTTACTGAAGATGAAGAAATTGATACTGAAAATAAAGTCCTTTGGTTTAAACCTATAGGAGTTGTTGTAGATAACGCAACAAGTTCTGCGCCATCATTTGACGACATATTTGCAAGCAACTCTGTAAAGCAACATGAATTAGATGATTTGCTTAAAGTTCTTGATAATGCTGCAACTGATGAATCATTAGCTGCTGTCTATATTAATGTTTCTGAACTTGGTATGTATTATGCTTCTGCATTTGAGATAGCAAACGCAGTAAAAAATATAAAAGATAATGGAAAAAGAGTAATCGCATATGCTGAAGATTATGGCAACGCAGCATATTTGATAAGTTCTCAAGCTACTGATGTAATGATAAATAACTACGGTCAAGTCTCTGCATTTGGGTTCGCAAGAAAAAGAGAATATTACAAAGATTTATATAAAAATATAAAACTTAATTATCACGTATTTGTTGCTGGTGACTATAAAAGCGGTCCTGAACCATATACAAGAACATCAATGTCTGAGGAAGATAAGCTTGCTTGGAATGAATACGCTAATCCACTTTGGGAGAAGATGACTAATATGATTGAAACAAGTAGAAATCTTCCAAAAGGTACGATGCAACAATATGGAGACTCAATCTGGGATTTATCTGTAGAAAATCCAGAAACTGCTGAAATCGCACTAAATTTGGGTTTAGTTGATCAAATTGTTACACGAGAGGAGTTGAGGCATTTGATGTTTGAAGAATTTCCTAACGAAGAAAATGATAAAAACGAATATCCTGATGCGGTTTATATCTATGAATATCTCTCAACAATTGAAGAAGAAGAAAAAGTTTCAAAAAATAAAATTGCTGTTATCAACGTTGAAGGTGCTATAACAACCGGCGAAGCAACATATAATATTGCTGGATCAGACACCATAGTTAGCAATATTCGTAAAGCAATAAAAGATGAGAATGTTAAAGCTCTTGTTCTGAGAGTTAATAGTCCTGGTGGTAGTGTTTGGGCAAGCGAACTTATTACTAACTCACTCAATGAATTCAAAGAAACTGGAAGACCTATAGTTTCTTCAATGGGAGATATTGCAGCATCAGGCGGTGTTTGGGTCACAACCTTGTCTGATGAAATTTGGGCAAAGCCAGAAACACTCACAGGGTCAATAGGTGTTTATGGATTAATTCCCACATTAGATGGCATATATGAATGGGCTGGAATTCAAGTCGATGGAGTTAGCACTACTAAAGCTGGTGAGTGGGATCCTAGGCTTGCAATGCCAGATTATGTAAATAAAGCAATCCAAGCAAGTATTGATAATTCCTATGACAAGTTTGTTTCAAAAGTAGCTGAAAATAGAATGATGCCATACAAAGAAATACTAGCAGTTGCAGGTGGGAGAATTTGGTCAGGTCAAAAAGCTCTTGAATTAGGACTTGTTGACAGAATTGGGAATATTAACGATGCCATAATATCGTCTGCAGAACTTGCTGACATTGATGACTACGAAGTTGTTTCATATGAGAAGCCAATGGATCCATTTGAAATATTTCTTTCTGAACTTTTAGATAACCTAGATGTGAAAGTGAATGTTGACAAAAATATTGCATCTTTGTTAAAAATCATTAATTCTGATTACAAATTTATTGATAAAGAAAAAGACATAAATATCGCATCATATTGTTTTCAGTGCGAATTTTTAGAAGCTAAATAATTTCTTTAATTAAAGGTATTGTTATTTTTCTTTTCTGCTGAATTGAAAGTTCATCAAGCTTATTTAGTATATTTGTGAGGCTTGATATGCTTCTTTCGGTATAAGTTAATAAATAATTTAACTCTTTATCCCCTATTATAATAGATCGATGTTTTGATATTTCCTCAAACGCTGATGATAAATTTGAATCACTAATTGGAAAAACTTCAATCTGATCAATTTTTCTTACTCTAGATTTTAAATCATTAAGTGAAAAATTAATTGTAGATGAGTTTTTTGAGGATCCAAAAATAAGCCTGCATCCTGATGTTTGACAATTATTAATTAAATTAAAGATTGCAGTTTCCCAACTTTTAAATCCCTCAATTAAATCTATGTCATCAACACATATGATATCCATATGTTCAACGCCGTCTAAAATTTTCGCATCTAGCTGACTGGCCTCAGCTAAGGGCAAATAAAGACTCATTTTGTTAATATCAGCATATTTATTACATAAAGCTTGTAAAAGATAAGTCTTTCCAGTTTTTTTTATTCCATATAGAAAATTATCATCATCTGTATTGAGTGTCTTTTTAAGTTCATGGTTAGCTTCATCAAAGTAAAATTCATCCAGGCTTGATTTGTTTGGCTTACTCCATGGAAAAGTTAATTGCTTTGGTTTAATCATTATGATATCTGCGAAGATCGTTATACCAATTTAATGTGTAAACACACAAACTTAAGATAGTTATTGAAACAATCAAAATATTTAAGAAATTGAAACTTATATCAAAATTAAATATCTCATTAATAAAAATGATTGAGATATATATAATTTGTAAGCTCGTGGTGAGTTTACCTAAAAGGTTGGGAGATGGTGTGTCCGATTCAATTAAGGACATTTGAATTGCAGCACCGGTAAGGATAGCCACATCTCTGCAAATAAAAATTACAAAAATATAAAATGGTATAAAGTTGTTAATCCAAAATATAAAAACTGTTCCAGACAATAAAAGCTTATCAGCTACAGGATCAAGTATTCTTCCAAGTGCGGTCTGCCAGTCCATTTTTCTTGCTAAATAGCCATCTAAGGCATCAGTAAAAGATGCAATTAGAAAAAAGATAATACTAGTTTCAAAATTCCCAACGTAAATGTTGTTGAGAATTGGATAAACGAGAGCAATTCTTATTATTGAAAGTAAATTTGGAATAAAAATAAAATATTTAGTCATCGTTTATATTCCAAACGTAAATATTTATCATTAAATGAACCTTGAATAATGTCAAAAAAACTATTCTCAGCAATTTGTTTTTCAAGTGTTTTAAAACCCCCGAGCATTCTAACTTCAAATCCTATTTCATCTGTATCAAAAGAAATGATCTTCATTTGAATTGTTCCAACCATACTTTCGATAATGCGTCGTGATTCTTTATAATCTAATAAAGTATTAATATTGTTAATGTGTATTTTTATTAGTTCTTCTTTTGTTATATCAACAGCATTCTTGCTCAAAAGCATATCAATTTCTGATGATATATAGCTATCAAAGTCCTCAAAAAAATCTTCATAAAATTCGTCATTGCTATATTGATTATTAACATCTCCCGTAACCGACCAATTATTTAAACCCACTTTAGTTAAATCTATAGTTACCACTTTGTCTGATAAATATTTTGAAGAGATAAAGTCTTTTGAATCAATGAGCTTTTTATATTTTAATAAATCAAATCTATCAGTTAAATCTATATCAGGTAATTCAATAAAAATGCCTCTCGAATTTGAATAATTAAAAATAGCGTTTTGTATTAGCTCATCAATAGAATTTTTTATTCCATATGACGTAATAAAGTAAGGGTCCATTGATCCAGAATCAACTTTCATAAGAATTAGCACAACGGGTCTTGAATTACCCACTACAGGAATTTTTAGCTCCTTAAAAACTTTAATTAAAGCATCTTTGTCAAAATTAACCTGTAAGAAACTTTTTTTATCAAAATTTTTAATTGAATAGCTTGATATAAAATCTTTTCTGGCATTACCAGCATTGATTATCTTCCAAATATTTGATGGAGATGCACTCCCACTTAATCTAAATACCATTGAATTAAATGAACTATTAATTGATTTTTCAATTGATGCAGGATCATTCAAAGGTTCATAAATTACAAAAAGTTCTTTAAAGTCCTTTCCAAAGCCTGTATTAGAAAAGATAATAAGTACAATTAAGAAGTTTTTAATTAATCTCATAGATTTTATCTCATTAATGATATTTTAAATGACAAAAGAAATTATAGAAAATGATCCTTACAAGTCTGCGGGTGTTGATATTGATGCAGGCAATGAACTTATTGAAAAAATTAAAGCAGATGTAGCATCTACACAAAATGTCAATGTTCTTGGAAATATTGGTGGGTTTGCAGGAATGTACGAAATTGGTAAAGAATTTAAAGAGCCAATCCTGGTAGCATGCACAGATGGTGTTGGAACAAAAGTTTCACTTGCAATGGAATACAATTACATTGATGGTATTGGACAAGATTTAGTGGCTATGTGCGTAAATGATCTAATTGTTACAGGTGCAAAGCCGTTATTTTTTCTGGATTACTATGCTGCATCAAAATTAGATGTCGATCATGCCGCGCGAATAATAAAAAGTATTGCAGAAGCATGTAAAAATTCTGGATGCGCTCTTCTTGGTGGAGAAACTGCTGAGATGCCAGGCCATTATATAGATAATAACTTTGACCTAGCAGGATTTTCTGTTGGTTGTGTTGAAAAGGAAAATATAATTGACATGAACAGCGTTTGCGACGGAGATATATTAATCGGAATTGAATCAAGCGGGCCTCACTCAAACGGATTTTCTTTGATAAGAAAAATTCTGGCTGAATCAGATAAAAATATCGATGAAAAAAAAGCAGTTGCTGCTCAAGTACTTGAGCCTACTATCTTATATCCAACATTAATATCATCATTACTAAAAGAACATGAAATAAAATCAATGTCTCATATAACTGGTGGTGGTTTAACCGAGAATTTGCCTCGTTCAATTCCTGAAAAACTTTGCATTGAATTGAATGTAAATAGTTGGGATATGCCTCCGGTCTTCAAATGGCTTCAGTCAGAAGGAAAAATACATGACGATGATATGTACAAAATATTTAACTGCGGCATAGGAATGGTTTTATTTGTTGATTCAAGTCAAGAAGAAGATATAAGGAAATCTATAACAGATTTTAATTTTAAAAATTATAAAATTGGAACAGTTTCAAAAACATCTGGAAGTAAAGAAGTTATATTTTCTTAAAAAATGAAAAAAATAGCGGTCTTAATATCTGGGAGCGGCTCAAATTTAGAGGCAATTGCAAAGGCGTGTAGAGCTAATAAGATAAATGGAAAAATTGTTTGTGTAATATCAAATAATCCAGAAGCTTACGGCATTAAAAGAGCCAAAAAATTTAATTTACAGTCTGTCGTTATTGATCATAATTCATTTGCTTCAAGAACAGAATTTGAAAATAAGATTGAAAATTCCCTAGACAGTTATGATGTTGATTTAATTGTTTTAGCAGGTTTTATGCGAATACTTGGAGAAAATATTACTAAAAAATACTTTGGAAAAATGATAAATTTACATCCATCACTACTTCCAAAATATCCTGGGCTGGACACTCATAAAAAAGTTATACAAAATGGTGATGCTAAGCATGGTATTTCAATACACTATGTGACTTCTGAACTTGATGCTGGTCCAATTATCGCTCAAGGTGCAATAAATATCACTAGCGATGACAACATTGAAAGCATAGAAAAAAGAATTCATATGATAGAACATCAATTACTGCCAGAAATTATTAATGAGATTTGTTTGGATAATATTTTTCTAGATGTGAATACTGTTATGTATAGCGATAAAATGATTGTGACAAATCATATATTTATTAACTACGATGAATAAAATTTTATTTTTAATGTATTTTTTCTGTTGTGTAACGGTTGCAACTGAAGTTACTCAATACAAAGCAAAATATCAATTCGATTCTGAGGAAATATCAATATCAGGTATTCGTGAGTTCAAAAAGAATAATGATGGATATGAACTAAGATTTAGAGCTTCGAATATTGTAGCTAGTATGTTTTTTATATCAGAGTTTAATATTGATGAAGTCGGTGTGAGATCTAGATCATATCAAATAAAGATAAGGCCAAAATTCCTCAAAAGAGATCAGCTAATAGAATTTGATCGCCAAAAAAATGTTATTAAGTCCAGTGGGAGGAATACTTGGCAGAGTAATTTTGCAAGTGATGAAATGGCTGTAGATCCATTAAATGCTCAAATTATGATAAGAAAGTTTATAAAAGAAAATATAGATGAATTCTCTCTTAATCTAGTAAATATGCAGGAAGGTGATATTGAAACTTACAACTATTCTATTTCAAATAATATAGAGTGTGATTTTAATAGCAAAAAATATAATTGTGTTGTACTAGATCGGATTCGACCTAATAGTTCTAGAAAAACGACATACTTTCTAGCAGAAGAATTAGATTATATGTTTCTAAAAATTATTGATGAAACTGAAGATTCGACAGTTAAGTTAGAACTTATAGAGATTTTAAGTTTTGGGTAATGTGACCCCTGTTTGTCCCTGATATTTACCACCACGATCTTTATAACTCGTTTCACATTCTTCATCTGATTCAAAAAATAACATCTGAGCAACACCCTCTCCTGCATAAATTTTTGCTGGTAAATTAGTTGTATTAGAAAACTCCAAGGTAACATGTCCTTCCCATTCTGGCTCAAGAGGTGTTACGTTTACAATTATTCCACATCTTGCATACGTTGATTTTCCAAGACAAACAGTGAGAACATTTCTTGGTATTTTGAAATACTCTATTGTTCTTGCCAGAGCAAAGGAGTTAGGAGGTATTACACAAACATCTGATTCAATATTCACAAAGCTTTTTTCATCAAATGATTTTGGATCGACAATAGCTGAATGTATATTTGTAAAAACTTTAAACTCATTGGAGCATCTAACATCATATCCATAACTAGAAACCCCGTAAGATATGAGTTTATTGCCCGATTCATCAAGACGAACTTGATTCTCTGAGAAAGGATTTATCATGTCCTCATTAATTGACATTTTTTTTATCCATTTATCTGACTTAATCGACATTAATCTCAACCCTTCCTTCGATAGCGCGAGCTATCGTAGTTCCATCAACATACTCTAACTCGCCACCAATTGGAATACCATAAGAAATTCTTGAGACTTTTGCATTTTTGACATGATCCGTAATATATATTGCTGTAGCGTCTCCCTCTACTGTGCTGCTTGTTGCTAGAATGATTTCTGCTATTTCTTCTTTTTCAATCATGCTAAGAAGATCATTTATTCCAAGCTCCTCAGGCCCAATACCATCAATTGGAGAAAGCCTGCCTAACAAAACAAAGTACTTTCCCCTATATCCCCCTGTTGATTCAATTGCTAAAACATCAGATGGACTTTCAACTACACATATTTTTTTTATGTCTCTAGCGGTATCCAAACAAATCTTGCATAAGTTATTTGATGTCAACATTCTGCAAGACTCACATCTCTGAATATTGTCTAAAGCATCAATTAAAGTATTTGCAAGAATACTTGCGCCATCCTTATTTCTGTCAAGAAGATAAAGGGCCATTCTCTGAGCTGATTTTTTACCAACACCAGGAAGGATAGTTAAAGCATTAATTAAATCGGCTACAAGATCTTGTTTCATTTGAGTGGTTTTATACTATCCTTTTTTATAGAGCCTTTGAATTTTTTAACAAAACTTTTGATGGATTCATCATTATTTATATTAGATTGCGCATTATTAATATTATCTTCCATTTTCTTATTTTCTAGAATAATTGGAGACTCATTAACATTTCCATTTTCATAATTTATTTCAATATTTTTTTTATAAACAGAAGCTATTGCTGATTTAAATTCAATTTCAATATTTTCAGGTACCTCGCCAGCAGATGAATCAGACATTAATTTTAGCTTATTATCATTGAAATCAATAAACGACATATTGCCGAAATAATTTCTAGCAAAAGGACTTAACTCAATTGAATGAAAAAATCTTACCCAATCATTATTATCTTTTAAATGGAAGTTAATTTCTTTTTTTATAACAGTTTCTTCTTTTTTCTCAGTGTTTAGATTTTTTTTTTGAGCAATATCAGATCCATTTTTCACACTTGACTCACTTAATTTTTGCAGTGGATTGAAAGTAAGCATTCTTAATAAACATATCTCTAAGGATTCTTTAGGACTTGGATGAACATCAAATTTTGAAAAGGCATTCAGGCAGATCTCATAAAGCAATTGACAAAATTCTTGATCCATCTTTACTGCCAAGTCTTTAATAACTTCATCAGATGAATTGTTTAATGCTTGTTCTAGAGAGATTTGATGGAGTATAGATATCAAATTTTGTAAAATTACATCATATTCAGGGGATAATTCTTCAATTTTTCCCAAAATATTGAAAGCTTTTTTGGCATCTCCTTTAATTACTGATTCGATTAATTCTAATACTAAAGAATTATCAATTGTGCCTAGCAAATTTCCAACATCATCTTTTGTGAGCACACCATTACCATAGGCAATCGCTTGATCAAGAAGAGTTAATCCGTCTCTAACAGAGCCATTAGCAGAATTTGCAATCATAATTAGAGACTCGTCATCATGCTTAATTTTTTCATTCTTTAGAATTTTTTTAAAATGATCAATAAGCAACTCATCGCTTACAGTTTTAAGATTAAGCTGCAAACATCTTGATTGAACTGTTTTTGGAATGATTTCTGGATTGGTCGTTGCAAATAAAAATATAACATGAGGTGGAGGTTCTTCTAATGTTTTTAAAAGGGCATTAAAACTTGCTTTTGAAAGCATGTGAACTTCATCAATGAGATAAATCTTATATCTGCCTTTTGCTGGTTTATATTCAACTGTTTCTATTAATTCTCTTACTTTATCAACTTGTGTATTAGATGCAGCGTCAATTTCAAGAAAATCAACGCTTCTTCCAAGACTAATTTCCATTGTATTTGAGCACTTGTTGCATGGATTTGGAGTTGGTTTATCACTACTCTCACAATTAAGACATTTTGCTAGTATCCTTGCGATAGTAGTTTTACCTACACCTCTTGTTCCTGAAAAAATAAACGCTTGATGAACTTTTTCTTGCTCAATACTATTTATCAAAGCTTGGACAACATGTTTTTGTCCAATAACTTCTTTGAAGCTCTTTGGTCTATATTTTCTTGCTAAAACTTCATACGACATTACGAAGAATCATAACATGTCGTCAGAGAAAACTGATTCAATTTCTTGAAAAGTAAATCCTCTATTCTTCATAAAACTTTTTTGCTTAAGTTTTTCATTGGTTTCTGCCGATGGGCCATTTTTAAATTTTTTGTCGAATGCTTTTTTTGCAGCCTTCTTCCATCCACCTTCTTCGTTTAAAACCTTATGGATATCACTTTCATCTATACCTTTAGATAATAGCTCAAACTTAATTTTTTTTGGGCCAAATCCTTTTCTTTTTCGAGCTGCTACATATGCCTCTGCATACCTGAAATCATTAACAAGATTATTTTTCTTTAATTTTGATACAGCTGAGAAAATTTCATCAATAGAGCCAAAACTTGTTTCTAATTTAAAAATAAGTTCCTTAGTTGAGTGCTCTCTTCTTGATAAGATGTCTAAGGCTTTGTTATAAATTAACGACGATTCTTCGCTCATTAATCAAAAGGAACTACTCTTGATTTACCATTTCTTTTTATAATTCTAATACTTTGACCCTTATAAAATGAATATGCTCCAACTTCCTGAATAATAGAAACAAAGTTTCCTGCATCAGTTTTTACAAGTAATTCAATACCCTCTTTTTTATTTGCAGCAATTTCTGATCCTATTGAAGAGCCTATAATGGCACCTAAAACAGTTGCAATATCTTGTTCTGGATCTGAATCTGTTATTTCTTTGCCGATTTTGCCACCTATTGCAGCACCAGCAATAGCTCCAGATTCTCTATTACTTTCAATAATAACGGTTGTGATATCTTCAATAACCCCAAAAACAACGTACTGTTGTTTTTGCGCATCTGATCTGGATACTACCTCAGGCTGAAGTGAAGTAGCTACGCATCCAGAAATAATTGAGGTTAAAAATGCCACTGCTAATATTTTGTTCATATTTGTTTTTCCATTAATTCATAATCATTTACTAAATCTTCTTTAATGACAAAGTATTTTTTATTTTTTTCAAATCCATCTAGAAGCTCAACTTCATATATCTCTTCTTGATGCTTAGGCTTTATAATTTTGATTCTATCTCCTTTATTTAATCTAACTAAATTTCTTCCATCTACAATCGAAAATTGATCCCAATCATTAAATTTTCTTGCTTGGTAGGTATTAAATGCATCAATAGAAAAATAGTATAAAACTTTGGAATTTGTTGGAGAAAACTTTGTACTTCTTTTCTCTAATGTCCATGTTTGTCCTTCTTCGATAATTGTTTCATTATTTTCAGAATTTATATCAGGTATTAGAAGCACTATTGATAAAACTATAAATGTAATTTTCATAATGTTATTGACAGGTTAAGTAATAAAAAGTTCTTTATAAAGGATATTTTATATATGCGCAAAAATAAAGACTTATTATATTTAAATAGTATCCAAATTATATTTTTTTTGTTGTCGTAACTTCGACATAATCTATAAAAAGGTCATTGGTAATAACGAAAAAATTCCTATTCCTTTCAAGACCATCTAGTAACTGTACCTCAAGAACATTACCGTTATGTTTAGCCTTAATGATTTTAATCTTATTTCCTTTATTAAGTCTCTGAATATTTCTTGTATCTACGACCGAAACCTTGCCTCCTCTTCTTCCAAGATATGTGTGGAAAGCATCTCTAGAAAAATAGAACAAAATCTTTGAGTTATGATGCTCCAGCTTATTACTTTTTGCTATCAGTTCCCATATCTGGCCTGGTGCAGTGATGTTTTCTTCTTCAGAAGAACTTAAATTAGACGATATAAAAAAAACAAGAAATGATATATAAATCTTTTTTGAAGCATTAGTCATTAATAATGATTATTACATAATTATTTATTACGAACGATTGAAAATTCATAAAATATCCATATATATAATATGAAGGAAATGCCATAACGGATTTCCAATTAACCAGTGCAGTCTGAAAAGATGCACGTATTTAGTCGCTTTAAGGAGGACTATTATGATACTTAATTTTACAGATCCATTTTTCACAACGCGTGTACTTGGTTTTGAACCTTTATTTGATAGGTTGCAGAGACTCTCTGAATCTAATGAGCGCTCTTCAAGTTATCCACCATATAACATTAGTAAAGATGGTAATTTATTTGCTATCGAAATTGCTGTTGCTGGTCTATCTAAAGAAGATATACAAATAGAGCTTGCAGATGGTGTTTTAACAATTAGTTATGACGGACCAAATACTGAAGTTATCAATGGTGAAAACAAGGTTGTGTATCAAGGAATTGCTCAAAGAGCTTTTAAACAACAATTCACTCTATCTGAAGATGTGGTTGTTCAAGGTGCAGAGCTGATCAATGGTTTACTTACAGTAAATCTTGAAAAAATTATTCCTGATGAGAAAAAGCCTAGAATAATTGAGATAAAATCACCAAAGAGAATCTCAAGTAAGTAGTACACATCAAGTGAAATGGGGTGCATAATGCACCCCATATGTTTTATAGGATAAAATTACATTTTATGAAATTTCTCAAAATATCCTATCTATTATTCTTTTGCTTAGCTTTAGAAGCAGTCATAGTAGACACAGGTCATGCAAATGTCTCGTTAGTTAAGTTTGAGAGCCTAGAAGGAGATCGTAGTAAAGCTCTTTTAGGAATTAAAATGGATATGCAAGAAAATTGGCATACCTATTGGAAAAATCCTGGTGATTCAGGGGGTCCTATAAAGGTTAAGTGGTCTCACGATAACAATATATCCATTAGTAAAATATATTGGCCAGCTCCAACTTTAATCCCATATGAACCTTTAATGACTTATGGATACAAAAATTTTGTAATTTTTCCTTTTGAAATCACTAACTCAAATAATAAAAATTCATACATTGAAGCAAACATAGACTTTTTAATTTGTGATGATATTTGTGTTCCAGAAAAAGCATTAATCAAAACAAGCCTCCAAGATATTGAAACAGATAATTCACTTTATGATTGGTTTTTGAGAGTTCCAACTCAAACACTTCCAGTAAGGGCATCGTTAGATAAAGATTTTATAAACATAAGATTTTCTTCGCCATTTAATGTGACTTCTGCAATATTTTTTGTTGATGATCAAGATATTGTTGAGCATGCATCTGATCAGATTCTTTCTAAAGAAGAAAATAACTACCTTTTGAGAGTTAAAAAAATTGAAGATGTGGAACTCTTCGATAATCTATCTGGAGTAATATCTATCAATAATAATGAAAGTTTTATCATTAATGCTGAGATTGGCGGCGCTACTCAAAACTCTCTAAATATTTCATTCTTTCAAGCACTAATTTTTGCATTTGTTGGTGGATTAATTCTTAATTTAATGCCATGTGTTTTTCCGATTATTTCTTTAAAAGTTTTAAGTTTTGTTTCAATGAGTAATCAATCTCCATCAAAAATTAGAGCTCATGCCCTGTCGTTTTGTACTGGAGTAATGGTTTCATTTCTCGTGATTGGCCTTGTCATGATTCTTCTTAAGCAAGCTGGCTTATTTTTAGGTTGGGGATTTCAATTACAGTCGCCAGTAGTTGTTGGATTACTTAGTTTATTAATGTTTGTCATTGGTTTGGTTCTTTTAAGTGATATTAATATCGGTTTATCACTTACTAGACTTGGTGGTGCAGGTGCCAGCGATAACTTAATTGGATCATTTTCTACAGGTATTTTAGCAGTGATTGTGGCTTCGCCATGTACAGCGCCTTTTATGGGGGCTGCTCTTGGTTATGCATTAATTCAACCCTCTGGATTAACATTACCGGTCTTTTCTGCTCTTGGTCTAGGCTTTGCGTTTCCTTATTTTATGTTGTCAGCCTCGCCAAGCTTAATAAATTATCTACCAAAACCTGGCAGTTGGATGGTTACGCTAAAAGAATTTTTTGCATTCCCTATGTTTGCTACATCAATTTGGCTTATATGGGTATTTAGCTTCCAAACATCTTCAAACGAAGTAATATTTTTATTAATCACAATTTTACTAATTTCGTTGTTAATTTGGATTGCCTCAAAGATTAATAAACCAAATTACAGCATAGTAATTTTTATTATTGCGGTCTTTATAATTTTCTTCCAATTTAAAGATATTCCTTCTAAAGAAATTCAAAGTCCCAGCGCTTTGAAGCTTGAAAGTTTTAATTATGTTGAATGGAATGAGAATATAGAGAATGAATACCAAAATAAAAATCAGGCTTACTTGATAAATTTCACTGCTGCTTGGTGTATTACGTGTCAAACAAATGACAAAATTGCATTATCTAGACCAAACATAAAAGAATATATTTACGAAAATAATATTGAATATATTATTGCTGATTGGACAAACAAAAATGACGATATTCTTAAAACTCTTGAGTCATACAACAGAAATGGTGTTCCGTTGTATATTTTTTGGAAACCTGGAATGAAAGAATCCAAAATATTACCTGCAATTTTGACTGAACAGATTTTATTAGATAGTTTCAACAATTCTTAAATAATAATATAATCACAACTCATAAATTAATAGGTAAGTTTTATGTTTGGTACGCCATTTGAGATTTTTGGGACAGTTCATCTCTTAACAATTTTATCAATTGTTCTTGTTGCAATTTTCTTACCTAAATTTTATAAAAATAAATCTGATGAACAAATTTCTTTAATGAGAAAGATTGTTGCTGGAATTATAGCCGCTCATGTAATAATTTCACCATATAAAGACTTATATTTACTGGCTGACCCATACGATTGGAGAGAGACAATTCCACTTCATATGTGCGATTTATCTGAAATTTTTTTAGTTTGGTTTTTACTTGGAGGCCCACGCTTACTATACACATGTGCTTTCTTCTGGGGTCTTGGTGGAGCTACAATGGCTATCTTGACACCTGATATCAGTCATCATGACTTAGATTACATATTTTTTATGATTGGTCATGGCATGATTATAGTTGGGATAATGTATGCAACTGTTACTCTTGGAAATAGGCCATATGCTAAAGACATTGTCACGGTCTCTTTAATTACAGCACTAGTACTATTACCAATAGTATATGTAATAAATTTAATTCTTGGCGAGCCTGCTAATTTTTGGTACTTAATAGCTAAACCGGAAGGAGCTTCTCTGATGGACGTTTTTCCAGATCCTCCACTTCACCTTCTGGTAACAACGCCATTGGCAATTGCGGTATTTTATTTAATTTATTTACCTTATTTTATAAAAGATAAGTTTGCTAAATAGCCTATTCTTTTTGATTTAATACTCGAAATAACCTTAAAATAACTTAAACAGTGATTTTATTATGCAAGATTTTTTGAATTTATTATCTGAAGTATGGTCAACAGGATTTCTAGGAATTGACCTTGGTTCAATTATTTCTTCTTTGCTAGTAATTTTAGCAGCCTTTTTATTTAGGGGTTTTATCATATCTGTAATCTTAAATGCTCTAGGAAAGTTAGCTGACAGTACAGAATCAAAAATTGATGATGAAATTCTAAATGCTTTAAGGAGGCCTATTGGTTTAGTTCCTGTAACAATAGCTCTTTATATCTGCACTTTGATTCTACCTTTATCAGGATTAATTGGAGATATTGCAACAAATATTGTTAAAGCATTTGTTATTTTCACAATTTTTAGTGCACTCGCTAATGCGGTAAAACCAATTTTTGAAGCATTATCAACAAGCTCGTGGCTAACTGCTTCAATGCAAATGTGGCTAGAGAGAGCTTCAAAATTTATTGTGTGGGTAGTTGGTGTAGCTATTATTCTAGATATTTTTGGTATCCAAATTGGGCCGCTTGTAGCAGGACTTGGTCTTTTCTCAGTCGCAGTTGCTTTGGGAGCACAAGATTTCTTTAAAAATTTAATATCTGGAATACTTATTATTGGAGAACATAGATTTCAACCTGGGGATAGAATTGAGGTCAGTGGTCAATTACACGGAATTGTAGAAAGTATTGGTTTTAGGTCAACAGTTATTAGAACATTTGATACTGCTCCTATGGTAATCCCTAACAAAGATCTTTCTGATGTAAAAGTCATAAATCATGGAGAAATGATTAATAGAAGAATTAATTGGAAAATTAATCTTGTTTATTCAACTACTGTTGAGCAACTTGAATCAATAAGAAATCAAATAAAAGACTATATTATTAAATCCAATGATTTTGTAACTGACGATGATTTAGATCCTGTAGTGAGAGTAGTTGAACTCGGAGGGAGTTCTATTGATGTAATGATAGTGGCATATGCTGACCCTATGGGATTTGCTGCATTTAATAAAGTTAAAGAAAATCTTGTGTTTAATATAATGAAAATCGTCAAAGAAAATGGTTCAGAGTTTGCATATCCATCTACCTCATTATATGTAGAATCAATGCCAAAATAATTGGTGCTTTATGAGCGATCAATATATATTATCTCTCACACTTCTAGCCCTTCTTGGTTTATTTATATGGAGTAAAGTCAGGTATGACGCATTAGCTGTTGGCGCTTTATTTGTTTTAGTTGTTCTAGAAATTATTCCTGCGAATGAAGCATTCTTAGGATTTGCTCACCCAGCAGTAATGACAGTGGCGCTTGTTTTGATAATCAGCCAAGGTTTGAGTAATTCGGGCATAGCAGGTCTAGTTGGAAAGTTGATTGGTGGAAGAGAATTTACAGAAATGCAATTTATGATTTCGTTGCTGCTAATTGCAGCGGTATTATCTTCCTTCATAAATAATATTGGTGCATTAGCCATTTTGTTGCCTATTACGTTAAATATATGTCAAAAAATGGAATGGCATCCTTCTAAGTACTTAATGCCTTTAGCTTTTGCATGTATTTTAGGCGGAATGAATACCGCAATTGGTACTCCACCAAATATTATTATTTCCGAATATAAAGCATCAATTTCTAGTTCTGGATTTAATTTTTTTGATTTCTCATATGTTGGTGTTGTTATAACTGTTATTTGTATTTTATTTATAGCATTTATTGGAAACAAACTAATTTTCTTAAGAAAAGAAATACCTTCAAATGAAAATTTAATTAATCTAAAAGGATACTTATTTGAAGTTCTTGTAAATGAGGAGAGCTCATCAATTGGGATGACATTATATGCATTTAAAAAGCAAGCTGGTGAAGACACTGAGATTTTAGGAATAGTTTCTGAAAGCGGTTCTGTAAAAAAAGTTCAAAATAATATGAGAATCAAGGCAGGACAAATCTTAGTTATCAAAACTCCTCCTGATGATATTGGTAATATCCTTGATATTTTTGATTTTTCAATTCCAAAAGAGCTTCACTCCTTCGACGAAGATGATCTTGAAGAAATTGAAGTAATGATTACGCCTGGCTCAAGACTTATAGGAAGAAAATATGAATTTTTCTTAAAACTAGCTTTTGAGGAACTAAATCTATTAGGTCTTTGGAGAAAAGGATCAAAATATAGAACTAGATTAACAAGAGAAACATTTAGAGCTGGTGATGTTTTGCTTTTAGGTGTGAGGGATTTAGCTGAAGAGGATGTATCAAATAAAATAAAGCACTTGGGTTTGATGCCTCTGAGGCAAAGAGAGCTCCAAACAATTCCAAGCAGAAGTAGATTATTGAAAGGATTAGTCTTTTTCATGCTTTCAATTTTCTTAGTTTCATTTAACTATTTAAGCGCTGCTCCTGCATTTTTATTTTGTGTACTAGCTTTTGTGAGAATAAAAATAATTGATAGTAATTTTTATAGAAAAATTGATTGGCCTATTATAGTTATGCTAGCTGCAATGATACCAATAGGTACTGCCCTTCAAACTACTGGTGTTAGTAGCTTAATTGCGACTTCAATCTCAGCATATGCCTCAGATCTTAGTTTGTTTTGGATACTTTTAATTATCTTGATAGTGACTATGGCTACTACAGACATAATTAATAATGCAGCAACCGCAGTCATAATGGCTCCAATATCTACTGGCATAGCTGTTGAGCTTGGATATGCAATTGAGCCATTTTTGATGGTGGTTGCAGTTGGCGCAAGCTGTGCATTTTTAACTCCTATAGGACATCAATGTAATACAGTTGTTATGGGTCCGGGTAATTACAAATTTACTGATTATTGGCGAATGGGATTACCTATGGATGTGCTAATTATTTTAGCATCTATACCTATGATTCTCTTTGTATGGACTTAAATAATGGATGATAGATACAAAAGACTAAATCAGGAAACCGGAAAACCATTCCATGAAGGCTACCAAGATGAGAATGGAAGATACTTTATAAGATACTTAAATAAACAAGGTAATGATGGTTACTATTTTGAAGAATGGGCAAAAGACAAAAATGCTTTTTTAAAAAAGATTAATAGTTCTTAATTGAATCTCTCGAGCGGATAACAATTACAACTCAAGTTTTCTATTGCACTTATAAAATCTCCATATCGCACATTAAACTCTTTTGATTCACCTTCTTCATCAGTAAATGGTGTAATTACATCAGAACCTGATTCAACAGCTCCATTTTCAATTAAGATTCTGCCTAATTTGATTGCATTTTCAACACCAGCCCATCTTAGATACTTCATAATCCCCCATTTTTGAATGTCACCAGAGTCTTGCTGACTATATTTTGTAATTTTTGTAACAACTATGTCATTTTCTCTATCAACGAATGTGAATTGACCAAATTTTCCACTAGTATTAAATATTTTAAAATCTTCTTCGTATGCAGAAACCCACCAGTGCAACGAATAACCTCTTTTTAATTCTGTGAATCTTTGTGGTGTAATGTCCCAGACTACTTGAAATGTTTCATCAACATATTTTTTTGATATTAATTGTTTCCCATCCCAGTTTCCATTTCTTGAAAATAACAATCCAATTTTTGAGTAGTCTCTAGCTGACATATCGACACAACAATATGTAAGAACATTTCCATTTTCATCTTTCCATAACTTGTAATCTTTTACGCCAATATGATCTAAAATTCTCTCTTTCAGAAGTGTGTCGGCTTTTTTTCCTGTTGCAGCAATTAAAATATCTCCAAGCAACATTGAATTAACGTTGTTATACTCAAATTTTAGACCTGCAGATTTTTCAACACCAACATTCATTGCATACTTTAAGTGATCCTCTTGAAAAAACATTGTCTCATGTTCATCTTTTGGAAAATCAAGTCCACTCGACATATCTAAAAGATCTCTTATTGTTATTTCAGATCTCTCATCATTAAAATAATCTAAATATTTACCAACTTTGTCATCCAAGCTGCTTATTTCACCTTTATCAATTGATATACCTATCAAAGCAGCATAATAACTTTTAGCCATTGACCATGAGGTTCCATGAGAGTTTTTATCATATCCCTCTGCGTATTTTTCTGAAATAATTTTGCCATTTTTAACAACTACAACTGCTTGAGTAGAATCATCTAGGAAAGCTAAATTTATTAATGCATTTACATTATCTGAACGCACTTGTTGTTGTTCAGGTGAAGAAATTTCCCATGAGTTAGCTGGAAAATATGAAGCTAACATATCTGATGAAGACAATAATATTATTAATAAAAAATTTATTCTGAAAATATGCATTTGTGATTCCTTATATGAGGTGAATATGTGTTTAATATATCTTTAATTTAATGATATTCCAACAGAAAATATTTAATATTATAAATATTATTGATATTTAATTATAAATAATTAAAATATTAGCAAAACGGAGATTTATAATGAACAAATATCTACTTATGATTCCATTGCTGCTAGTTCAATTTGAGCTTGCTAGCGCAAATCACGTCGTAAAAATGCTCAACCAAGGATCAGGCGGTGTTATGATTTTTGAACCTGCAGTTCTTAAAGTTGCAGTTGGTGACTCAGTTACTTTTGAGTCGACTGATGCTGCACACAATTCTGCTTCTTTACCAGGAATGATTCCTGCTAACGCAGTCCCATGGAATGGTCAACTAAGCAGAGATATTACAGTTACACTTACCGAGCCAGGTGTTTATGCATACCAATGTACTCCTCACTCAATGATGGCAATGGTTGGAGTGATACAAGTTGGAGATGATTCTTCAAATTTAGATACCGTAAAGACCAAAGCGCAAATGGTGAAATCTTCATTTGTAATGAATCAAACTCGTTTAGATGACTATCTTGCTGAGTTATAGGATAAAAGTTATTTAATTAAAATAAGGACTAACTGCATTTATTGTGTAAAATTACGAACCTTAGGGCGAGTAACTCAGTTGGTTAGAGTGTCTGCTCGACACGCAGGAAGTCGGGAGTTCGAATCTCTCCTCGCCCACCAATATAATTATTTTTTAAGCTGATCTGCAACCCAACTTATCGACCAGTTATGACCAAGTCTTCTTCCATTATAGGTTTTAGGTAATCTTGTGACTTTACTTCCATCAACTTCTATAATTTGAGGGTCATAATCTAAATTATTAAATGCTCCATCCAATTCTTTAATTGTTCTCCACTGGTAGAGAGAAACGTTATCTCTGACAAATTTAGGTGCAGAATAATTACACATATTTTTGAAAAGACCTGATCTTAGATCAGACGACACAGGCCCGGTTAGTGGCCCTGCCACTGTATGCAAAGTTAATGGTACTTCGTTGATCCATGCCTCTGAAAACATTGCTATGATCATAGCGCCATAACTATGCCCCATTAAAACTACCTGTTCAATGTTTTTGTTTTGATCTAATAAACGATTAATTTCATTAGAAAGATTTGCGAATGCTCTGTTAGGACACAAATTGTCGTTATAACGAAAGAAACTCATTAAATTTTGATTATCGTTTATTGTTACTAATGGATATATCCATTCATATCCCTCGCTGTCACTGCCGTGAACACCAATAAAAAGTACTTTTTGTGAATCAGATTCCTCCTCAAGATAATGCAAACCATTATCAAGAGACATCAAGCTTCTTCCACTTTTAAACACCTCTTTTAAATCAAGCTCTTCGAAAGAAATTGCAGATTTTATATCAAAAGAAATTATTAATATGATCCAAAAAAATATTTTTAAACCTGAATTTAATATTTTCATCTTTACTGTTGCATTGAAAGCAGTTGTTCTTTTGTTGCAAGGAGAATGGATTGATCTTCTTTATTATTTTTTTCATCTAAAAGTTTTTCAATTTCATTAAGCGCCTTATCAACAGAACCCCATTTACCCTCGGAGTGAACTCGCTCATTTATTAGATCATCGAATCTACTTTTAATATCTTCAGGAATATTTGTTGAGTATTTATTACAAATTATTCGTTCGGCTAAAAGACGAAATCTCTCATCTTCAAAATTTCTGGAAATTTTTATTAGCTGCTCTAAATCATCTGTTATATGGAATTCTTTCATTAAATCCTGGTCTCTATATGAAGGAAATCCACCTGAATAGATAGTTCCCTCAATATAATCAGGTTCAGGAAAATTCATTATCCTATCTTCCATAGCTTGCGAAACCTTTGTA
Source organism: uncultured SAR86 cluster bacterium (assembly GCA_902628085.1). Taxonomy (GTDB): domain Bacteria; phylum Pseudomonadota; class Gammaproteobacteria; order Magnimaribacterales; family D2472; genus SAR86A. The sequence goes on along the minus strand of CACOLO010000001.1, from coordinate 55,361 downwards.
AAAAAATCTTTATTAGATCTAACTATGTCTGCACGTCTTTGGAGTTCATCATGGGTAATATCAAAGTGGTTATTTTTCTTTAAAAGCTTACTTGAGCAAATAGGTATGGTTTTGTTGATCTTATATTTTTTAAGGGGTAGATCTCTTTTACCAGACTGAATCATTTTATTAATTTCAGTGAAATCTAAATTAATAATGTCATCGGGATCAAAACTTAAATCAAAAAAACAGATCTCGTTAGGTCTAGAATTATCAGCACCACAAATAACAACCGGATATTTAAAAGGATGTCTTCTATAGACTTCACCAAGAGCTAAGAATTCGTTTGAATACAAAAGATTTTTAATGCCCTCTTTTGTTGATATGTTCAAAAATGAATCAAAAACTTCAGGTATTTTATCTTTAATAACTTTGCAAAGACCTATCATAAATTTACAGTCTGAAATTGCATCATGTGCATCACTTACGTCAATTCCATGCTCATCTGCTAAATGTTCAAGTTTGATACTCAACGCAGGACCATCTTCAAAATAAGGTATTGATATCTCTTCGGAAAAGAAAGGAGCTATGTTATGAATCATTAACATTAAATCTAGTCTTCCATTTTGATTAGTATTAGTTATGTATGGCTCAAGAAGATTGCACCAAAACTGTCTTCTTATTAATTCTTCATCAAAAGCATGTCCATTATACGTAATAAAAATTGCTGGTAAGTCTAAGCACCACTCTTTCCACTGATTTTGAATTTCTTTCATCATTTGATAATGCGAAATATTAGATGAAAAGGAATTAATCTTCTTATTTGTAAGCATTGCTTTTGGTTGAGGGATAACCCAAGGTAAAGGAGCACTACCTATATTTTGTTCAGACTTTTGATTTAAGTTGATATCCGTAAATATGGAACCACATTGTATGATTTGACTAAAATCTTTATGAATTCCTGTAGTTTCAGTATCGTAGAATATTAAATTATTCAAACGCTTAGCTCATATATTTACCAAGCTCATATCTAGCAACAGCTCTTCTATGAACTTCATCAGGTCCATCAGCTAATCTTAGTGTTCGCATGTGAGCATACATACTTGCAAGAGGTGTTAATTGAGAAACGCCTTCACCACCATGAATTTGAATTGCTCGATCAATTATTTTTAGAGCGACATTTGGAGCAAAAACTTTTATTTGTGCAATCTCACTTGCTGCAACTTTATTACCAACTGTATCCATTTTTACTGCTGCATCCAATGTTAGAAATCTCGCTGCATTAAGTTCAATTCTTGATTCCGCAATATAATCAAAGTTAGCACCAAGTTGAGCAAGATTTTTACCAAATGCTACTTTGTTGGGATCTATGCCTCTTTTACACATAAGCTCGAGTGCTACTTCGCCTGCACCAATTGCCCTCATACAATGATGAATTCTTCCTGGCCCTAATCTTCCTTGTGCGATTTCAAAACCTCTACCTTCTCCAAGTAACAGGTTTTCTTTTGGAACCCTAACGTTTGTAAATTTCATATGGGCATGTCCATGAGGTGCATCATCATATCCGAACACGTGCATCATTTTTTTTATTTCTACTCCCTCAGTTTCCATTGGAACAAGTATCATTGAATGACGTTGATGTTTTGGATTATCTGGATTTGTTACGCACATAAAAATGATAATTTTACATCTTGGGTCACCAGCACCTGAAGTCCACCACTTTTCACCATTTATGACATATTCATCCCCATCAAGAACTGCAGTTGCTTGCATGTTAGTTGCATCACTTGAGGCTGTTCCGGGCTCAGTCATACCAAAAGCAGATCTTATTTTTCCATCTAACAATGGTTGTAACCATTCCTCTTGATGTTGTTCGTTACCGTACCTTGCAATAACTTCCATATTTCCAGTGTCCGGAGCACTGCAATTCATTGCCTCTGATGCTATATGACATTTACCCATCTGTTCAGCTAAATGTGCATACTCATAGTTAGTGAGGCCTGCACCAAACTCACTTTCTGGTAAGAATAAATTCCATAAACCTGAAGCTTTTGCTTTATCTTTTAGCTCATCAATTACTTCAGGATATTGATTCCACCTATCTTCGCCTTCCTTTATTTGATCATGAAAAACGTGTTCTTTTGGTTTTACTTCATCATTTATGAAGTTTTTTACTCTATCAAGTAAGTCGATAGCTTCTGGTCTTAATTCAAGCATCATGTAATAAGGTCTCCCGTTATATCAAAAATTTTGTTACTATTATAAATATGGTGAATAGTATGTATGTATCTATCTCTATGATAGCTGTATGTAGAGTACAAATCTAGACGAAATTTACACATATAGTTTGCTAAAAAAATAACGTAAGGGGAATCGTTAAAATGAAAATAAGTTCTTTTGATTTAAATTTATTCGTAATTTTAAATGCTATTTATACTGAAGGTAGTCTAACAAAAGCTGCTGAAGTGGTTGGTATTACTCAACCCGCCGTTAGTAATGCTTTGTCGCGTTTAAGAGAAAAATTTAATGATGATCTTTTTGTAAGAACAGGCTCAGGAATGATTCCAACGCAAAAGACTGAGAACATGATTACTGATGTTCAAAATGCGCTTACATTAATCCAACAAAGTGTGAATGAGCCAGATACGTTTGATCCAAAATCATCAAAAAGAAATTTTAAACTTTCTTTGGGAGATGTATCTGAGGGAAGAGTGCTGCCATTTATCATGAAAGAAATATACGCAGATTCTAAAAATATTTCTGTTGGAAGTTTCGCTTATCAAAGAAGTGATCAAGTTCATGCTCTTGCAACCAATAATTTAGACTTTGTTGTTGATCCAATAATACCTAGATCAGATGAAATTAATTCAGAAAAAGTTTTCGAGGATGATTTTGTAGTGATGTATCGTGAAGGTCACGATCTTTCGAAAATTAAAGATGTGTCTGTCGATGATATTCTTGATCAAAAACATCTTCATGTTTCTAATAGAAGAAGAGGTCTTCATTTAATAGACACAGAATTAGAAAAAATTGGTTATAGAAGAGAAGTAGCGCTAAGGTGTCAGCACTTTCTCATAGCGCCAACTATCATTCAATCGACAGATTTGGTGCTCATGGGTACTAGAAGTTTTGCAAATAGAAATAATTTACCTTTTGCTGAAATTCCTTTAGATATTCCATCCATGGAATATTTCTTAATATGGCACAAAAATGACGAAGGCGATGGTGGTCATATATGGATGAAAGATTTAATTGTTAGAGCCTTCAAACACGCTCAAAGATAAACATAGTTAACTTAGATTGTGACTTGATGTTTTCACAATCCCTCCATCTGAAGTTATTGTCTCACCAACGGTGTATGCTCCAGCTCTAGAACAAAGAAATATGGCTAAACCAGCCATATCCTCTGGAGTGCCAACCCTATTCCTCGGATTTCTTTTTGCAATTTCGCTATAGTCATGATTCACAGCTGCGCCAAGCATATTGCTTGGATAAGGACCGGGTGCAATGGCATTAACCAAAATATTTTCACTTACTAACCTAGCAGCTAAGACTCTGGTTAGATGATGAACCGCTGCCTTTGAAGCTCCATAAGGATATGTCTCCATTGATGGAACATTTAAGCCATCAATAGAACCTATATTAATTACCCTGCTAGGATCATCTTCAGTGGCCCTTTTAGAGAGAAGTTCTTTAAGTTGCTGAGTTATAAAAAATATGGACTTCACATTAAGGTCCATAACCTTGTCCCACCCTTGTTCAGAAAAGCTTTCTAATGGCTCACCCCATGCTGCTCCTGCATTATTGATCAAAAAATCAATACCATCTTCATTTTCTTTTAAGACTTCTACAAAATCTTTTATGCCCTCCATCGAGCTTAAATCACATGGAATTGGAATACATTCATTTTGATATTTATCAGACAACTCTTTTGCTTTCTCAATTAGAGCAGGAGCTTTTCTGGCAGAAATATATACTTTTACTCCGTTTGCAAGAAAACCGGCAGTAATCATTTCACCAATACCCCTTGAACCACCAGTAACAACTGCTATTTTATTTTCAATATTAAATAAATTTTCAATTTTCATTTTCAGCTTCCCAAATTAAATTATCAGATATATTGTAATGTAAATTAAAGAAACTTAATTTAATTAATTGCTATCTAAGGTAGAATAATTTATGGATTTTTTAATAAATTTCCTTCTATTAGGCCTATCTTTGTCAATATTGATATGGGGAGCTGACAAATTTGTAGATAGTGCTTCAATAATTGCAAAGCAACTTGGTATTAATGAACTAACTATAGGTCTAACAGTTGTTGCTTTAGGAACTTCTGCTCCAGAAATATTTGTTGGCATCTCATCAATTATTAATGAGAGTGAATCTTTAGCAATGGGTGCTGTTGTTGGGTCAAATATTTCTAACATTGCTTTAATTTTTGGTGTTTCTTGCATAGGTATTGCTGCTAAACCCAAAAAAACTCCATTAGTGCAATTTGTTCCATTTTTATTATCATCATTTATTCTCGGTTATGCACTAATTGATTTGTCAATTTCAAAATTTGAAAGTGTTTTACTTTTATTGATTTTTTTATATTTTATTTATGTTACATATCAAAACAGGTCTAATGATGATCAAATGCAAGATGAATCTTTTACTGAAAAAGGTTCAATTTATACAATTTTCGCACTTTTATTTGGATTAATTGCTCTTGTAGCTGGATCAAATTATGCAGTGGTATATGCTGAAAAAATTGCAGTTCTTTTAAAAATTTCAGAGCTTGTTATTGGTCTAACAATTATAGCTATTGGAACTAGCTTGCCTGAATTAGCAGCTACGATTAATGCAGTAATTAAAAAGAAAACTGATATGGTTATCGGGAATGTAATTGGTTCAAACGTCTTAAATATAACTCTGGTCGTTCCAATTATCGGATTCTTCTCAAATGTTCAGCTTGATAGCTTAATTCTATCAAGAGACTTTTTTGTAATGATTATTGCAACAATCTTGTTTGTGATTATTGGTATATCCTATTCGTCTAAAGTATTTGGCATTAATTCAATTAAACTAGTTGGACTGATTTTAGTTTCTAGTTATTTGATATATATTCTTAGCTTGAGTAGCTTAATTTAAGCTTTTCTTAAATAAAGGAGAATTATTCCAACAAAGAAAGCACAAACTTCAAAAACAAAAAAAGTATTATAGAATCCAGGAGTGGTTGGTAGCATCGAAAAAATAACTCTGCCCAATGCAATTGATCCTACAATAAAAGTTATTAACTTTATTGAAAATATTCCAATATTTTCTTTAAAAATTCCCACTAAACACATAATACCTATGCAAAGATTAAGACCTCCGTATATTCCTGCAATTTCAGAATAGCCAATCTGAGAAGTAACAGATAATCCAACTGCTTCCAAAAAACTTGGGTAGCCCAGTTCTAATGCACCAAGCAAAGGATCTAAAATTGCCCATACACCAATAGTTCCGTAGATTACTGCCATGAACAACAAATAAATTCTATTTATCCAAATCAAGTCATACTCTCCATTTTGTAATAAAATTAGCATTCATTATATATATATATTTCATATGAATACCGATTTAATAAAATATATTACATTTTTTAGTTTGTTTATTGTTTGTATTAATATTAATGGAAAAATTATGCTGGATGAAAATGACAAATTAGTATCACCGCTACCAAAACCTTATGATGGTGAAGTTTATTCTGTCGACGACCTGAAGTCTTTCATCATGTCTACTGTGAAATCAAACAAACAACCAATTATTATATTTGGTGCAAACTGGTGTCCTGACTGCAGAATATTTTCTGGAACAATGGACATACCAAAAATTAAATCATACCTAGATGATCATTTTGCAATCTTATACATAGATGTAAAAAGATATGAAATAAATATGCAGTTAATGGAAGAGTTTGGGATTCCATCTGCAGAGGGGATTCCAAGAGTTTTAGTATTTGATAAAAGAATGAATCTTATAAATAATTCAAATACAACTGAATGGAGAACTGCTAGGGAACGATCAAGTCAAGAAATTTTTGATTTCTTTCAAATCATGACTACTAATTAAATTGTCTACTTGCACTTGCAAATATTAGATAAAAAAGTCCGCCAAAAATTAAAACAAAGGAGCATATGTAAAAAATTGAGCTCCATGAATTTGTTATCTCAAGTATGAATCCTGCAACTATAGGAGCAAGAATTGCAGCAATCATTCCAATACTTCCTGCAATTCCAACTAACGAACCAGTATATTTTGGACCAAGGTCTGCATGATTTACTCCAAATCCACCAGCACAAATACCTGAACAAATGTTAATTAAGCAAAGCAAAATTACAGCATTTAAGAGAGAGTCCTCAAAAGAAATTAAATATAAAAAAAATGCAGATCCAAAAAATCCTATTGAATTGACAGTTTTTCTAACCTTGATAACTTCATGACCTCTCTTAATTAAGCTATCTGCTAGAAAGCCTCCCAATATCAGAGCAATCATTGCAACCAAACAAGGAATTACAATTGAATATATAAATGCATTTGAGCCTAAATCTATTCCCATACCACCTTGAGAGACAGGAGCATTAACATATTTTGGTAAATAAGATAAAAATGTGTAGAGAGACCAATTATTGCAAAATGTAGCAACAGTAATTGCCATAAATGGCTTATTTTGTATAAGTTTGAGAAATGGTATTGATGAAGCAGAGGTTTTTGCAGGTGCCTCTGATTGTATTAATTCTAATTCGTTTTTAGATACATGTTTATTGCTTTCAGGAAAAGATGTAACAATTGTGTTCCAAAAAAAATACCAAAAAAAGCCTAATGCTCCAAAGGTGTAAAACACCCATTCCCATGAATAGTTGGCTATGATTAAGGCAGCAACTGCATATCCAAACAAAGTTCCAGCAGCAATTCCGCTGTTAGTAAAACCTACAGCTCTAGTCCTTTCTTTAAAAGGTATCCATCTTGCATATATAGCATGCCATGATGGAAAAGTTACGCCCTCTCCAAGTCCCATTAATATTCGAATTAAAATCAGCCACCATAATCCTTGATATGAAAAAAACGGAGTGATTATTGTAAAAAATGACCAAATTAATAGAGCATATCCGAGAACTTTTTTACCACCATATCTATCTGCTAAATATCCTCCAACAATCATTGTAATCATATATCCAAAGTAAAAAGATCCTAAAATAATTCCTACTTGAGATTCAGACCAACCAAATTGTTCTTGCATTGGAATTATTGCTACTGAAATGTTTACTCTATCTATGTAACAGATAAATACAGCTAAAAATGATAAAAAGATAATCTTAAAACGGTATGGAATAATCATTCAGGAGTAAATTTTATTGGCATCTCTTGAATAGCATGAACAAAATTATTTGGTGCTACTTTCCAGTCACCATTCATTTCAAAATCACTAAAACGAGTCAAAAACTGCTTGTAGAACTCTCTTAATTGCATCAATGCAACCGGCTTTCCTAAGCAAGTATGTCTTCCAATACCAAATGCTAAGTGTTTTTCAGCATTTTCTCTGAGAATATCAAACTTGTCTGGATCTTTAAAAATTTCTGGATCTCTGTTAGCGGCACCATACCATAAAGAAATTTTTTCGTATGGGCCTATCATCTGTCCGTTTATCTCAGTTTCCTCTAATGATGTTCTTCGCATATGAATAACCGGTGACACACATCTTACAGTTTCATTTATAAAGTTTGGTAAGAGCTCATAATTCTCTAATAAAATTTCTTTTTGTTTAGGGTTGTCATGAAGTAACTTTATACCGCCACTCATAGTATTTCTGGTTGTATCATTGCCTGCAAAAATTATTAGCAGCCAAGAACCGTCAAGAAATTCATCTGAGAGTTGCTGACCTTCGATTTCTGCATTGGCAATAGCACTCAATAAATCATCGGATGGATTTTCTCTTTTATTTTTTAAAATGAATCTTCCATAATCAAACATTTCGTCAACCATTGCATTAAACATATCAATCATTGCTGGATCTGGCGTACTATCAGTTTTTCCTTCGTTCTGTTCTTTTATCATTTCATAGGTAAAGTATTGAGCCAATTCTAGAAATTCCATCCAAGAAACAAGTTTTTGCCTATCTGCTTCTGGTATGCCAAGTATTTCTGATAACGTAAATATTGGTAATTGCTGAGAGACTTGTTGTACAAGATTACATTCACCCATAGGAGCGATGACATCTAATAATTCACCAACTTTAACAGACACTTTTTTTTGTAATTCATCTACATAACCAGGTTTAAAGAATGGCATGTGTTCCTTACGAAGCCCAAGATGCATTTCTCCATCTAAATTAAGCATATGATCGATAGTAGATTTAAAAAGTTTTGGGTGTCTATTTTCTTCATTACCTAAAGTTAACAGATTTCCAGTGGAGTATTGAGAAGAGAAGATCTTAGGATTCATAGATACATGTTTTATATCGTTATAGGAAGTTAAGACCCAGTAACCAGGCTCAGGATCTGTTGGCATTGGGTCATGAAAAAATACTGGAGATTTCTCTCTAAGTTCTTTATATAAACTAATTGGTTGTCCTTTTGTAAATAAGTCAAGGTCGTTCAAAGAGCCTGAAGGCCTATGAGGATATGAAATATTATGTTTTGGATGATTAATCTTATTTCTTAAAATTTCATCAGATAATATATATCCTTGATTTAAATCAGTCACCTCCACCTCCTCCACCATCTCCACCTGTAACTGTTCCATCTGCATAAGGATTTGGATGAGTTAGATATATGCTAGACATAAATGCTGTACCATCTCCAAGAGCTGAAGTTATTTCTTTGAGATTTAGTTTTTCACCTAAATCAGAGTAAGGCTCCACATCTCCAGAGTCTTTATCTACGATAAGTGCATCTTTTTTTGATACCAAGATAATATCTCCAGAAATTATTACTAAGAAGTATTGATTAAAATTGAACATAGATTTTTTGAATCTTTTTCGAAATTTAATCTTGCCAGTATTCCATGACATTTTTGATATTTCTCTTGAAGAAGAAAGATAATACATGTATCCATTATGAGAACTTGGTATAAATGGAATCATTGAGCTATGAAGATAATCTTGATAATGAGACCATAAAAAATCTCCATTATCACTTTTAAAACAATGAACCATTTTGGAGCTCCATGAAGAGCTAAAAACAATAATATAATCTTCGAATTGTCCTATGATGTTTGGTTTATAACCTGGAGAAATTTCTCCAACCCATACTGGTTTATTTTTAACTAGGTCGTACTTAGCAATAGATCCTTTTTTGCCAAAAATTGCTACTTTATCCATGAGTGAAATTATATATGTTTCAGATATGAGGAGTCGAACTCCTCATATCTGAAATAAAATTAGAAGCTATAGGTATATCTTAGTGCTATAGTTCTTGGAGGTATCCACTGCATCCAGTTTCTTGGTCTCCATGATGTGTCATCAACTGCATAAATATAAGCCTCAGTTCTCTTATCAGTTAAATTATCTATTGATAGTTGAAGCATAGAATTTTCACTCAAGTCTAGGCCTAGATTAAAGTTAAGCTTAGTATAATCAGGCGAACTTGAATTAGGATTCTCTGCAAAAGTATTAAAGCTATCACCGTAATAATTTACGTCCAGTCTTGCGTATGTAGGATATGACATTATAGTCGTGTCATAAACTAAACCAAGATTCCACTGAGTTTCTACAGTATTTGGAAGTCTATCTCCAGCAGAAGCACCTAGAGAATCAATATCAATTGAAGTTTCTGCAGTTATTGAGCTTCCTGCAAAATCTAAAGAAACTGAATCATTGATAGCGTAAGTAAAGTCGACCTCCCAACCAGAAGTTTCTGCTTTACCTCCATTAAAGTTATATCTCCAACCACAACCAGGTGTGACTTGGATTATTATTCCGTTCCAATCAACATCAAAATAAGTAACATTAGCCGTATAGTTTTCACCTCTAGCTTTAACTCCGAATTCAGTTGTCTCAGCCTCATCGGAATTGAATCTTCTTGAGAAGTTTGCTTGTGCTGCTTCATCACTGCTACAAAATGGAGGAAGTGGTGCCTGATTTCCGCCAGGTCTATATCCTGCTGCTTGAGTTGCATACAAGGTCAAGTCCTCGTTTACCAAATAACTAACAGCATATTTCATTCTAGTGTCAGACTCAGAGCCAGATAATTCAGCACAATCAGTTCCTGCCGGATCAGTACCGTCACAGCCAGTGCTATCCATATAAAAAATACCGTATTGATATGTTTTTGATGCATCTTCAATTTCATAATCTCTAATGCCTAATGTAAGCGTTAATTTGTCATTTACGTTGTAGTCAAATTGACCATAAAGAGACGTCTCCTCCTGCTCATTATATTCAGTATAAGAAGCATAATATAAGTAAGGATAGCCTAAATGATCTGAACAAAATGGTGGGCAATATGCAGTAGCATCATAAACAGCCGGATCAACTCCAGCAGCAATCGAAGTAACATAATCTAGCCAATATGCATCGACTGCATATTGAGTTTGTGAAATTGAATTTGGTTGTTCCTCAAATTTATAGTTATAGTAACCAATAGTCCATTCAAATTTTCCAGGTTTTGAAACTAGTCTCAATTCTGTAGTGTCTTCATAATATTTATCACCATCTACAATAAGCGGTGCAGGAACATAATCATCCATATCAATTCTAGCCCAATCAGTCACAGCATCTTCTTCTACTGTTCTATCAGAGATAATTATATTTGCATCAAAAGCACCAAAATCATATTTAATATTTGCTATTAGTGTTTCTCTTGTAATATCTTCAGACTCATCTGCTGCTAAAGCATGAGCATATTTTGGGTCATAGTTTGTAAGAACCGAGCTTCCATTAGGATAATCAGCTTCAGTTGCTGCAAATCCCGATATCGCACTCAAACGCGAACATGTTGGATCACCGTCCCAGTTATACCACCAACTTGATGCTTGAGGACACCCTTCAACATATACGTCAGCACTTCCCGGCTTACTTTGGCCTGGTTCTAAAATACCATATGCCTTGTTATTAAAATTAACGTACCTCAAACTTCCAGTTAATTTACCGCCATTATTGAATCCTAGTGTGATCATAAGTTGAGAATCATCTTCTTCACCAACAGTATTGCCTGTCTGAATATTTTTGTAGATACCTGGAGAAACAAGCTGCGAATATACAGCTCTAACAGCAAGACTGTCAGTAAGAGGCATGTTGTACATCATTTCGATGCTTGTCTCAGGATCATTAGCTTTGACTTTATCACCATAACCAAGCCTAATCTTTCCATAAGCTGCGCTTGAATCTGGTTTATTAGTTATGTATCTGATTGTTCCACCAATAGCATTAGATCCATAGAGTGTGCCTTGAGGCCCTCTAAGTACTTCAATTCTTTCAATATCAAATAAACTCATTAGTGAGCCGTTTATTTCATCAATATAAGTTGAAGAAGTTCCTGATGATCTTTGTGAAGTAGATGTATTTAAACCCCTGAAAGTATAGTAATTAGACCCGCCAGGTGTCGACACCCCAGCAATTGATCGCAAATAGTCTTCAGGATTAGATATACCCCTCTCTTCTATTGCGGCTTCTGTAATTACAGATATGTTCATAGGTATTTCTTGAACAGTTTCAGCTTTCTTATTTGCAGTAACAATTACTTCTTCAACTTCTTGAGAAATCAAGACGAATGGAGCCAAAATTAGTGCGCATAAAATTGTCTTCAAATTTTTCATAATTTATATCCTCTCAAAAAAAAACCCAGCAAAAGCTGGGTCAATTCAATAAAAGCAGGTCCCAGCTATGCTGCTACTCCCCGGCTTTTATGTAAGTTAATTTTTAACATACTTAAGTGAGTATATATGTAAAAAAGAATTAAACTAGTAATTTCAGAAAAAAAGTATCTATTTTTTATATCCAATGTTGGTAGGGATGGAGGGAGTCGAACCCCCACGCCTTGCGGCACTTGGTTCTAAGCCAAGCGTGTCTACCAGTTCCACCACATCCCCAGGCATTGGCATTATATATAGATAAATTGTATTAGTGGAGTTTTTTTTAAAGGTCGTAGTTTATTAAATCTTTTCTTTTTTTGTGAACATATGTAAGACCTATAAGCGTTATAACTCCTAAAATTGAAGCTACAATATCGTGAAAGTGATATCCTTCATATACTAAACCACATACTTTTCCAAGAAGCATAAATATGCACAGATAGATCAAAACAGTACCTAATTGAACTTTTGAAGATGAAAAAATAAACCTTATCAAAATATAACCTGAAGCAACAAAAACTCCGGACATTGTTCTAATAAAGTTTGCAAGTGGTGTATATCTCTCAACGCCATCAAAAGCCGGGTACCATGAAACAAAATTAGGCCCTAACATAGCCCAAAGACCCATTACGCAAGATGTGATACCTATAATTAGTAAATAGCCTTTAAAAATTGTATTCATATCACTCCCAACATATAAAGTGCTAGTAAAAAAGATAAGACTCCAATGCCCATCCAAGTATACATTTCCTTATAATTGTTAAATTTATATGAATTAATTGCAAGAAAACAACAAAAAATTGGCGCGATAACCAAAACACCATAACCAATTAAAATTGCTAGTGGAATAAAAGCCAGGAACAAAAATAATTGCAAGATAAATTTATTCATATAACTATAAAACTATTAATTATCATTTGTGTCAATTTTCATTCACTTGGTCTAAATTTAGGTCTTCAGATGAACTTATTTGAGTTTGTATCTCAAGAATAGTTTGATTTAACTGATTTTTATAATTATTAAGAGCTTGAACAGTATCATCAAGTAACATTAATTGAGTATCAATTGAACTGATATTCATTCTTATTGAATTTAAATCTTCCTCAGATAGGCCTAGATTTTCAATATTCTTCATATTTCTTTCAATGTTATTTCGCATCTTTAATAAATCTGTTTGATTGCTATCAACATCTGTTTGTAGTTTTTGAAGTATTTCTTCTATTTTAATTGCTTGATCCGATAATTTTTGAATATTAACTTTATTTCTTTTATTACTTAAATCCCAAAGTTTCCTAACTTCCTTATCTAAAAATTGAATTGATGATGAAATATCAGTAATCGTGTCATTATTTGTCTCATCAACAATATTAATTTGTTCCTCAATGAGATTAAGTCTTTCATCGATGGTGTTTAATAATGATTTGTCGTTTTCAGTTTCAAAGGTTTGCCATATCCATAAAAATAAAATACTCATAAAAACCAACACATATATGAAACCCAACAAAAGACCACCATTATTTGGTCTTTTCAAATATTCAGGAAATTTTCTTTCAACTTTCATATCTAGTTTTTTATAATTAAAAATATTAATTATTTAGCTTATAATGGTTATCTATTTTACCTTAACTTAAAGACGTATTTATGAATTTAGACTTTTCAGATGATCAAAAGTTCCTTCAAGAAGAAGCTAGAAAGTTCCTAGAGAAAGAAAATGTACTTTCTCGCAATAGGTCTGTTTTAGAAAATAATACAAATGTTGATATTGAGCTTTGGAACAAAATTGTTGAATTGGGATGGACAGGTATAAGAATCCCTGAAGAATATGGTGGATTGGGTCTTGGCCATTTAGAGCTTTGTGTAATTGCAGAAGAATTAGGGAGATTTTTAGCACCTGTGCCATTTTCATCATCAGTTTATTTATTTACTGAGGCGATAATTAATTATGCTAATGACGATATTAAAAAAGAAATTCTGCCTAAACTAGTGTCAGGCGAAGTTATAGGAACACTTGCAGTTGCAGAGGATTTACAGGCCCCTACTGCTGATAATATTTCGTTACAAAGTGATAACAATATTTTAAATGGAAAAAAGATAGCTGTACCTGATGCTGAAATTGCTACGCATGCAATTGTGGTTGCAAAAACATCTTCAGGGATCTCTCTTCAGCTTGTTGACCTTAATGCTGATGGTGTAAAAATAAAAAAACAAGAAAATATTGATGAGAGCAGAGGTTATTTTTCTATCTTATTTGAAAATTCTCCAAGCAAATTGATAGGTGATGAAACTGGCGGCTGGGACTTTTATGAAGCTTTGATGAATCAAGCTGCCGTATTGTTTGGTTATGAACAAATAGGTGGATCTCAAGCAGCCTTAGATATGGCTATTAATTATTCTAAAGAGAGGTATGCGTTTGGAAGACAAATAGGATCATTTCAAGCAATAAAACATAAACTAGCTGATATGTATATTGCCTTAACGCTTGCAAAATCTAATTGTTATTATGCTGCATGGGCACTATCGACTAACTCAGCTGACTTACCTTCGGCATCTGCTACAGCTAGAGTAAGCGCAACAAAAGCATATCAACTCTGCTCAAAAGAAAATATTCAAACTCATGGTGGTAATGGTTTTACATGGGAATATGATTGTCATATGTTCTATAGGCGATCAAAACTATTATCTTTAAATATAGGTTCACTAAGTAACTGGAGGGAAAAACTAGTTACCAGTCTTGAACAATCAAATATTAATTAGGAAAAATTATGGATTTTAACGACACCCCCGAACAAGCTAAATTTAGAAAAACATGTAGAGATTGGCTTGAAAAAAATGCACAGCTTAAAGATAGTTCACCATCTGAGTCTAATTTCGCCAACAAAGACATTATTAAAGAAGCGAAAGCATGGCAAAAAAAGAAATATGATGCAGGTTGGGCCATGCTCCATTGGCCTAAAGAATATGGAGGTATTGGCGCATCTCCAATAGAAAGAATTATTTGGGCTAATGAAGAATCAAAGTTCAATGTACCAAAAGGTATTTTTGAAATTGGGTTAGGTATGTGCGGACCCGTAATGATGCAGTATGCTTCTGAGGAACAAAAAGAAAGATATTTACCTCCGATGGCTGAGGGTAAGGAAATTTGGTGTCAACTATTCTCAGAACCTTCAGCTGGTTCTGACGTTGCTGGCCTAAGAAGTAAAGCAGTTCAAGATGGAGATAAATGGATAATAAATGGGCAAAAAGTTTGGACATCTGGTGCACACTTCTCTGATTATGGAATTCTTGTAGTTAGGCATGATCCAAATCTTGAAAAGCACAAAGGTTTAACATTCTTTTTTGTTGATATGAAATCTCCAGGAATTGAAGTAAAGCCAATAAAACAAATTACAGGTGGATCAAGTTTTAATGAGGTTTATTTCACAGACGTAGAAATACCTGATTCACAAAGACTTGGAGAAATTGGTGACGGCTGGAAAGTTGCGATTACAACCCTTATGAATGAAAGGTTGGCTGTTGGAGATGCGGATGGATGTGATGTTGAGGATGCATTCAAATGGGCTAAAACCCAAGATAATCAGGGTGAACCCCTCCTTAATGATAAAGCTGTAAGAGAATCAATTGCTGATTGGTATTGTGAAGCAAGTGGACTTAAAAATACTAAGCTCAGAACAATGTCTGCTTTATCAAAAGGCGATACACCAGGACCAGAAGCATCTATTACAAAAATCGTTAGTGCTGGAAAACTTCAAGATATAGGAAATTTTGGAATCGATTCAATGGATATGACTGGTATGTTAAAAACTGATGATCCAGATATTAGAAGATTCCAAAATGCATGGCTTGGTGCTCCCGGACTAAGAATTGCTGGTGGAACTGACGAAATTCTGAGAAATATTATTGCTGAGAGAGTTTTGGGCCTTCCACAAGATCCTAGGGCAGACAAAGGAGTTGCATACAAAGATATTCCATCAGGGAAGTCTTAAGTTATCTAAAAATAGCTAAGAATTTAAGAAATTCTGTATTGCCTCCTTGCACAATTATTTCTCCAGATGAAATAGATGAAACTGGGTTTTTTAGTCCAGTAAGAACTCTTTTCAATTCCATTTCTTCTGTAAGTACCTCTAGTTCACAATTATCTAATGCTTCACTTGAAATAACAGCAACATCATTCCTAAGTGTAATACTTCTTGCTAATCCTGAACTAAAATTAAAGCACACCTTGTAGAGAGAACCATCGTGATCTTCAGGGTTAAACCTAACCGAAAGAACACTAAATAGGGTGTCGATCGATAAATTATTTAAAAAGGTATCATCAATATTCATCAAATTAGTCAGTTCAAATTCATCGTTAAGCTCTAAGGCAGATGATAAAAAATAATTCCTTTTGTTTGGATTAGAAGATTTAGCACCTTCATATATAAGTGCTTTTTGTCTCAAAGTTTTAACCTCTGAATCAAAGAGTCCTAGCGAAATAAGATAATCACTTAATTCAAGAGCCCATTGCATATCTTCTTTGTCCACAGCTAGTCGAAGCTCTTTTATCAATTCATTTTCTCCGCCAGCTAATTTAGATATCCTTTTTGCTTTCTCTTTTCTTGATAAAGGATCTAATTCAGCGGGATTTCCATTGAACCATCCTAAATATCCATTAAATATGCTTTTCACAGACCACCTAACTGTTCCATAGAATTCGTATAAAAAAGGAGAGCTTGAAAGGTTTTGAGGTAACTCTATCATTTCAGATATTTCATCAGGATAATAACCTTCATTCATGAATCTAATTGTTTGATCGTGAATATATTGGATTGCATCTCTGTATGTAATAAAAATATTGTTTATTTCATTTTTTCCAATAACAGGTCTTGTATGACTGGGAAATAAATATTCAGGATAAAACGATTTCATTAGGTCAAGACTTTCTATCCATCCTGTTACGTCGCGATGCGTGGTGCCTCTAATGGTATAAAGATTAGGGAAGGTTTTGTAAATATTATCTCCAGGCATGAGCGATTTATGTTTCGGAAGCCACACAAATATTTGATCATTTGTTTCTCCTGGAGCATGATAAAGTTCAATTTCAATACCTGAAATTGTAATTTTTAACTCATCACTAAATGTAAGGTCTGGTTTTACATAACCATTTGGAGATTTTGAGACATTTAAACGAGGCCCTATTCCAACATTTATGAGCTCTTCTTCCGGTAAAAAAGTTCCAAACATTCTCGCACTTCTTTGAGTGATGATTGGGTTTAAAATTCCAATAATTCTTTGGACGTAATAATCAGTATCCTCATGAGCAATTATTTGAGGTTTGTGATCTTGTATATCTAAATAATAAGCAGCGCCAAAGGTATGATCACCATGATTATGGGTGTAAATGATTGCTTCGACAGGATTTGTATTCTTTTTTCTAAATAGTTCATATATTTTTTCAGCATCATATCTACTATCAGCAGCATCAATGATTATATTCCCATCTTGACCCTCTACCATGATTGAATTTGCAATACCAAAACCAATAGCAAAATGAATTTTTCCACCGGGAGTATCAAATGTGATTACCTCTTGGTTAAATTCATCTGAATGTTCTATGAGTTTTTCTACTTCAGATGTAGTTGGAACATTAAACTCAAGGTTTTCTTTTGAGCAGGAAGTTAATATTAAAAAAGTTAATATTGTGTATTTATACAAAATAAATTGTCTATAAAAAACTAAGCATTATTTCATCAACTAGAATAGCAGAAGCATCATCAGACGATATTGATCTTTTTGAACCATCTCGCCACACGGTCACAACTGTCCAAACTGTTCTCTCTTTTTCAAGGTCTTTTAAATTAATTCTTAGTATATTTTCAGTAACTGTGTAAACATCGTCTCTAAACCTATAATAATCCCAATAATATCTTGAATAGTAATAGTCCATCCTGTCTGATTCTACAGATTCTTTAGTAGTAAAATTTATCTCAAAAATTAGATTTGATTCTTTATTGAAATCTAATCCACGTTCTGAAATAGCACCTTTTAGCTCTTCTCTAAACCTTTCAAGCACAATTGGATTGATTTCTGCACTGATATTAGAAGTATTTATCTTTATATCAAAATCGTTATAATTATCTAAATTAAAAGTCTCGATTGAGTCGACCTGAATATTAGATTGTGTTGTAGAACATCCAATCAAAACAATCAAACTTAGTAGAGTTGTTATATATTTCATAGGTAATTTTCGTTTATTATTATGTTTAATTTAGAAGATCAAAAGTATATAAAATTATTAGACCTTAATGCTCAAATATATACTGAATCTGAATTCAATTGCAAGCATATTCATCTAGATTCTAAGAGCAATGAGAAAGTATTTATGGTTGCTTTTAGAACTATTCCGGAAGACTCAACTGGTGTAGCTCATATACTTGAACATACTGCACTATGTGGTTCAAAAAAATATCCTGTAAGAGATCCATTTTTTATGATGATTAGAAGATCATTAAACACATTTATGAATGCTTTTACTTCAAGTGACTGGACAGCATACCCTTTTGCAACACTTAATGATAAAGACTTTAAAAATTTACTTAGTGTATATCTTGATTCTTCTTTTTTTCCTAATTTAGATAAATTAGATTTTTTCCAAGAGGGACACAGGCTGGAGTTTAAGGAGGAGAACAATATTGATAGTGAACTTGAAATAAAAGGCGTTGTCTTTAATGAAATGAAAGGAGCCATGAGCTCTATTTCAAGTCAATTATGGCATGGCATGTCAAAACATTTATATAATTCTTCCACTTATAAACATAATAGTGGCGGAGATCCTGAAAGCATTATCGATCTAACTCATGAGTATTTAGTTGATTTTCACAAAAAGCATTATCATCCCTCGAACGCAACCTTCTTTACTTTTGGTGATATTAATCCAAAAGAAATTCAAGAATTCATTGATGAAAATGTACTTAAAAACTTTGAGCCCTCTAACGATAAGATATTTGTAGAAAATGAAGTTAGGATTGCGTCACCAAAAACTATTTCAGAATACTACAACCCTCTTCCAAATGATGAAAATAATCATCATGTGGTTTTAAGCTGGTTACTTGGCGAAAGTCATGATCCTGTGGAGTTACTCGAATCATATCTCATGTCAAATATTCTATTGGATAATTCAGCATCTCCATTAAGAAAGACCCTTGAAACTACTAAGTTTGGTAAATCTTTATCGCCTCTTACTGGTCTTGAAACTGATCATAAAGAATTAGTTTTTGCAGCTGGATTAGAAGGCGTTGATTCAAATATGCAAGAAAAGGTCGAAAAACTGATAATAGATTGTCTCAAGAATGTTGTGAAAGATGGGATTGAAAAAGAAATAATTGATTCTGCCTTACATCAACTTGAGATTAGGCAAAAAGAAATCACTGGGTCTGGCATGCCCTATGGACTTCAAATTATGCTTAGCTGTTTACCAGCATGTATACACAATGATGATCCGCTAAAAGTTCTTGATCTTGACGCATCTTTTAAGATTGTAAAAGCTAATCTTGCAAAACCAAAATATATGGAAAAACTTATAGAGTCCAAGTTAATTAATAATAATCACAGATTAAATTATTCACTTATTCCAGATGTTGGGTTAAATAAGAAAAATGATGAAAAAATTCTTAATAAAATAAAAAAGAAATCTAAATCGTTAACAAGTGATGATAAAAATGAAATTAAAGTTCTTGCAAAGTTATTAAAAGAAAGACAAAACAGTGTTGATGATCCTGAAATTTTGCCAAAAGTTACTAAAGATGACATTCCATCGAGCAGAGTTTATCCAGTTGCGGAAACTTTTATGTCAAACAAAACACTTAATTATTTTTATAATACCGGAACAAATGGCATTACTTACCATTCGGAAACTTATCCGTGTGAAGATCTAACCGAGGAAGAGTTTAAAGTCGCATCATTATTTGCAAATACATTAACTGATGTTGGAGTTGGTGGTAAATCTTTTGAAGAAATGCAAAAAATACAATCTGCTGTTACTGGAGGCATTTCAGCATCATTTATTTTAATTCCCAAAAATAATGATAGTTATTCTTTAGCATTACAGGTTAGTTCAAAATCACTTGAAAAAAATGAGTCCCAAATGCAAGAATTAATAGCTAATACTGTTTCTAAGTCTAAATTTAATGAGAAAGAAAGAATAAAAGATTTATTGAATTTTATATCATCAGCAAATGAAAGGTCTGTAATTCAAAATGGTCATGTTTTAGCGATGAGTAATGCTAGTGCTCAGATAAATAATATTGCAGCTACCAGTGACATGGGTTCAGGTATTAATTTCATTACAAATACCAATGATTTGTCTAAAAATATTGATAAAAATGAAAATTTAGAGAAATATATTGATCTACTCCAATCAATAAAAAGTAAGGTTTTAGAAAGTCCAATACATACATTTACTGCTTCATCAATCGAAAAGAATAATTCTCAAATCAATTTTGATTTTAAAGAAAGCAATGGCTCAAATTTCAATCAAAAACTCTTTGATATTCAAACAGAAAAAATTGGTTGGATTACTGGTGCTCAAGTTTGTTATTGTGCTGAAACATTTCCAACAGTAGACATAAAACATGAAGATGCTGCAGCACTTACAGTATTAGGAGCTGTATTACGAAATGGATACTTGCATTCAGCGATAAGGGAAAAAGGTGGTGCTTATGGAGCAGGAGCTATGCAAGATGTTAAAAACAAAGTTTTTAAGTTTTTTTCTTATAGAGATCCAAAATGCACGGAGACATTTAATGAATTTTCTAATTCCAGAGAATGGTCTCTAAAAAACATATCTCTTTCACAACTTGATGAAGGAATATTAAATGTTATTTCAGGAATTGATAAGCCTTTATCACCTTATGGAGAGGCAATGAGTGACTTTGGGGCAAATATTGATAAAAAGGATCTCGATACAAGACTTCAATTTAGATCAAAGGTAAAAATGTGTTCTGTTGATGATTTAATTAATGTATCTAGAAAATATCTTTTTAATGAATCTAAGCGAGCAGTGATAGCTGGTGAGGGTTATATTGATGAGATGGAAAAGCTAAACTTTAAGATTCAAAATATCTAACTAAAAGAAAATAAATTTTTTCTTTCTGAGTTCCTTTGCACACCCCCAGTATTGCTTCTGGTATTTAGTTGACCTTGCCTGAACTCTATCTGCTACCTTTATTAACCATTGTTTTTTACGATATGTCTTTTTTTCAAACCCTCCATATCCTTCGTGATAAGCAAGATACAAGGATCTTGCGTCAGTTTTTTTAAAACCTTGATAATAACCTTTGCTTGCGTACCAACCAATAAAATCTGCAGAGTCACTAAAATTTTTTCTATTTGCTCTTGTATTACCCGTTTCATCTTTGTAGTCATCCCAGGTTTTTGTCAAAGCCTGAGAATAGCCAACTGCTGTTGATGGCCTGAACCAAGGTATCACTCCTAAAATTTTTTCTCTTTCGGGCCTTGCATCAGATTTAAAACTTGATTCTTGATGAACAAATGAGATTAAAACATAAGGTGGTATCTTCCATCTTTTTTCACTTCTAATTGCTGCTTTGTACCAACTTCTTTTTTCTTGAAAAATTAGACAGATGTTATCTGGGTTTTCAGGCGGTTTTGTTGCACATGACTGAAGAACAAAAATTAGTATAAAAAATGCAATGTAACAAGAGTTATATCTTTTCATCTTCTTTAAACCCTCTAAAGTTTTTAAATCTTGGAAACCTTAAACTAAAGTGCTCACTCTCTATACTTTGAGTTATTGCGTCTGCTCTTATTTCAACCATTCTTCCAATTAGTTTATCTTTGGCTGACCAAAATCTTTCTCTTTCATCATCTGTCAAACCACTGCCAACACTTAAAGAAAAGAATTTTCGATCATCCTCACCTTCAACACTAAATGCTCCTAGTTTTCCAGCATGTTTACCAGTACCCTCTTGAATGTCTACCACTTTTAAAGTTACTTCAATAAAAGGTTTGATTTTGAGCCATGCGTGGCTTCTTTTACACTCATAAAAGTTATCATTTGGTTTTATCATTAATCCTTCAAAACCTTTATCAAGTGCTTCTTTATTCATTTTTGCAAACTTTTTCTGACCTTTCTCTTCATCAAAATTTATAACTTCGTAATCAACAAGCTTAATAACATTATCAAATTTTTTTGATAATTTATTTAGTTCATTTTTCCTTTCAATCGAATTTAAATTGCTTTTACCAGAATTGAATTCATCAAGTGGAAGAATGTCAAATAATGCAAGATAGGCGTCATCAGTTTTTGCACCTGATTTTCTGTAGACTTGTTTCATTAATGCCTGAAAGTCATCACTCATTACTTCGCCATCAAAAACTACATTATTGAATTCTGATTTACTTAAGGCATTTTCTATATGAGGAAAATTGTAAAATATTTTTCCATTTCTGCTGTAAAGAGTTGCCTTCCCATTTTTGACAATTGCTATTACTCTAACACCATCATATTTATACTCGACCAAACAATCACCTTTAATTTTTTTTGGATGCTTTGCTCCGTCATGGGCTAACATACATGAGAACACCGGCACACGGAATTTAATTCCCATTCTTTTTGCAACATTATTTACTGTTTTTTCACTAACACCACATCTAAGATCTTTTATTAGAATCCTTCTATACCAATCGTTCCATTGATTTTTTTTTGATTGATTAACTAATTCAATTATCAAATCTCTGGCAGCATGTCCTGTTTTCTTTCTATCAATGAGCTGTTTCGCAGCTTTTTTGAATTCATTCCATCCTAAACCCTCACCATCATGATCACTATCAGGCACTTGCTTTACACCAAAAGTAACTAATGGATCTAAACACATTTCTAAACCCTCTTGAAATTCAAGCTCATTGAGATATTTTTCAACTACACTTTCTTTGAATAATCTACTGTTATCACTCTCAAGTTCAAGAATTATTCTCCATGGCTTCAACATTGCCTATTCAACCTCTTTTTTTGTACTAGTCTGCACTTGTTTAATTCTTGCAATATCCTGTGCTCTTGACTCAATATGAGAAATCATTTGCTTTGTTATTGGAGCCCTCTCCTCGTCACAAATACTAGCATGAAACTTTTCTGAAAAACTTACAGAAAATTCAATCATTTGTTTTACAGCATTTACAGGATCAGTAGTTAAATTAAGGTTTGAAGCAGCTACTATTGCAAAGGTTTTTGTATCATTGTCAAAAGTACCCGGATTCAAGGCATTTGCAACTCGAAATATTTCATTTCCATTAATATCTTGGTAAGAGAAATAATTATTCTTGAGGATCGCACCATAATTAGTTAAAAAACCGTATACTTGATCGTTATCAAACATAGATTTATCAACAGAAATAAGATTTAAAATTGCTAGCTCTTGATCGTCTTCATAGTTTTTAATCTCCTCTTCATTGAATTCAAATGCTTGCCGTCCTTCAATTTCTATAGATTTATCTTCTTTAAAGCTCTCAGGAACCTCTTCAATCTTTACCTTTAGCTTACCTGAGTTAGAAATCTTTCTTATGTAAAGAAACACAATTATCAAAAATATTAAAATAGCTATTCCTATTAAATATAGATCTAAATTAGTGCCCATTTAAGATTCAGCTAGTTCAAGTGCTTGATTTACATCTACAGATACCATTCTTGAAACGCCAGCCTCCTGCATTGTCACACCCATTAAATAGTCACTGCGCTCCATAGAAACTTTATTGTGGGTAATAAATATGAATTGAACAGTTTTAGACATTTCTTCAACCATATTAATAAATCTCAAGGTATTTAAATCATCAAGTGGAGCATCAACCTCATCCAATAAACAAAAGGGTGCAGGATTAAGATCAAAAATAGCAAAAACTAAAGCCAAAGCTGTCAATGCCTTTTCACCTCCAGATAACTGAGAAATTGATGAATTTTTTTTACCTGGTGGTCTTGCCATTAAAATGACACCAGCATGCAAGGGATCATCATCTGTTAGATTAAGTTCTGCTAAACCTCCACCAAATAACTTTGGAAAGACTTCTTTTAATTTTATATTAACTGCATCAAAACTGTCCTTAAAGATAGTTTTTGTCTCATTATCAATTTTTTTTATTGCTCCATTGAGTTTATCTAAAGCTTCAATAAGATCATCATATTGTTTATCTAGCTCTTCTTTTCTTTTTGATTCTTCTTCGATTTCCTCAGGAGCTGCCAAATTTATAGCACCTAATCTAATTATTTTTGCTTCAATGTTAGCTAACTTGTCTTCAAGTTCGCTAATTGACAAGTCTTCGTATTTGGTAAAATCTATTTTTTCAATATCTATACCAGCAGCTTTTATTTTTTTGTTTGAATTTTCTAAATTTATTTCATATGTCTTTAAATCAAGCCTAACATTTGTAATTTTTTCTGAAATAGATCTTGAATCAAGCTCGACGATAGATTTGTTATTCTCAAGACTTCTTAAATCCTCATTAAATTTTGATTGTTTTTGCCTCAAAGATATTAAAACAGATTCTGCTTGAGAGCTTTCTTCAACATAAGTTTGCATCTCTTCCTCAATAGAGCTTTTAAGTTTTTCAGCTTCAAATATTTCTTTTGAAAGGTCCTCTTGTCTTGATTGATATTCTTCGGTAAGTGTTTTTGATTGTGCTGAAGCAATATTCAAAATTTCTGCAAGCAACACTTTGAGTTTGTTTGCTTTATCTAAAATACTATCATTTTGAATACTATATTTTTTTAACGTAGTAATAATTTCATTCAAAATGTGAATAGCTTGTTCACTTGGACTTAATTCGTCAAAGTTTTTTTCAGTTTCCTTTGCTTTCTCTAAATTTTCTTTAGTCTTTTCAAGCTTAAACTTTGTTTCATTTTCAGTTTTGTTAATGTTTTGAAGATTTGCTTCTCTTTTGGCAATTTCTGCTCCTATTGAATAAAAATTCTTTTGAGCACTTTCGTATTCTGTAAGCACAGATTCATTTTCAGTCCTAAATTGATCTATCTGTGACTGTATCGTATCAGATTCAGCATTTTTAATTTTTAAATCTCGATTAAGTGAATCTAATTTTTTTTGAAGATCATCTCTGTTATTTTTAGCTTCAAGTGAGAACAATATTGCTGTATCTAATTCAATTTGTGACTTTTCATCATTTAATTTTTTATATTTCTCTGCAGCCTTTGCTTGATTTTCTAATCTTTTTATTAATCTTCCAATCTCATCTCTAATATCTTTTACACGTGAGAGATTTTCTTTTGTTCTTTTAATTCTTGATTCGGTCTCTCTTCTCCTTTCTCTATATTTTGAAACACCAGCAGCCTCTTCGATGTGTGTCCTTAGCTCATCAGGTTTTGCACTGACGAGTTTACTCACCATTCCTTGTTCGATGATTGCATAAGAGCTTGGCCCAAGACCAGTACCTAAAAAAATGTCTTGAACATCTTTTCGTCTACATTTTGCATTATTTATAAAATAATCAGACTGTGCATCTCTAGTCATTACTCTTTTAATGGAAACCTCATTATAGGATGCATATTCACCTCCAATCTTTGCACTAGAATTATCAAACAGTAACTCTATGCTACATTGACCAGAAGCTTTTCTTTTTTCAGATCCATTGAAAATAACGTCAACCATTGACTCTCCCCTTAGATTCTTAGCAGAAAGCTCACCAAGCACCCATCTAATTGCGTCAATTACATTAGATTTACCACATCCATTTGGACCAACAACACCAACCATATTTGTAGGGAAAGAAATTTTCGTTGGATCAACGAAACTTTTAAAACCTGAAAGTTTTATGTGCTTTAACTGCATCTATATAAGCTAAAAATATTGATAATATTATAACTCTTGTGATTCTTTTAACCATTCATTTAGACCAATTTTGTAATTTAATGATGGTTGATTTTTCTCTAAGACTATTAAATCTTTTGATAAAAAATTAAGGCTCGTATCTTTACAATTAATTGCAATAACTGACTCAATAGTTTCGTCATTTAGATACGCTGAAGACAAATCAAATCCTGGAATCAAGCTATCCTTATTTGAGACATATATTTCTTCTGATTGTTTAAATAATTTTTCAGCAATTGGAATTTCAGGACCATTTAAGATAAATAATTTGATTGAACCACTATATTCTGTACAGGGGAATTCAGAATCTTTTTTTATGCTTAGATTTGCATTCGCAAATAGAGGAAACTTTGCATCTCTGAGATTAGTATATAAGTTATAAAAAATTAACTTTTCTTCATTCGAAGTAAAAAATTTTTCAGCATAAGTGACTAAGCTTTCTGCAGAGTTTAATTTATTTAGTTCTATTGCTTTTCCTATAAAGCTTATAAGCCAAACTTGTATTTCATCAGCTTCAAGAAGACTCTCAATTCCTTCAAAAGCATTTTTAGAAATTTTAGAATCAATATAAATATCTTCCAGGATTTGATTATTCAATAATTGTTTTTTGAATGACCCAATTAGAGAAAATTTACTAATGAATATTATTAAACATAAAGAAATAACAATTAGCGAAAGTCCAAAGATTATCCCTTTATTAGTCGTTTGGTTTGCTAACAAGTAGGCTAATATTGGAAATATAGCTATAAAAGCTAGCAAAATAAAAATTGTCATTACGTTTTCTTTCTAAAAAAAAAGATTATAAATGCAATTACGATAAAAATTAGTGGTCCAAACCATAATATGTATGTCTGTTGTGTAAATTCAGGATCATAAAGAGACTCTTTACCAAATCTGTCTGAAACGTATTCTTTAATATCTGAATCTGACTTCCCATCTTTTATCATTTCAACAATTCTTAATTTCAAATCTTCAGAAATTGGTGCGTTAGAGCTCGACAAAGAACCTGAAGTACACTTTGGACAACGAATTTCTTTAATTAAATTATTAAATCTTAATTCATCTTCCTGATTATCAAATTTGTAAACCATATCTGAAAACATATTCATTGATAAGAAAATTGCTATCAAAGTATATTTTTTCATTTTAAAGAAAGATTTTTTGAATTAATGATAGGTTGAAATACCTCATTCCACACAGTTTGATTGACTTCGCCTTGATAATGCGCCACAACTTTGCCGTTATTTACAAGAAATGTTTCTGGTGCACCTGTAACACCTAAGTCTAATGCTAAAGTTCCTTTAAAATCATGAATTATTAAATCATATGGATTATCAAATTTATTCAACCAAACAAGTGCATCACTTCTGTCATCTTTATAATTAAGTCCTACGATTTTAATTCCATTATTACTTAGCTTCGATAGGTATGGATGTTCGACCATACAGGTAATACACCAACTTGCCCAAACATTTAATAAGTAATCTCCTTCAAGATCTGTGTTAGAAATTTCGTTTGTACCTTTTAAATTTGTAAGTGAAAAATCAGGTATTTCAAATATTTTATAATCTGCTCCAGGATATTCATTTTCAGTAGATAGCAAAACAAAGAAGAGTCCTATAAGAGATACAGGAATAATAAGTACTAGAACTCTAAGCACAAAACTCATATTTTTTGTCTTTGTTTAGAAAATATTAACATCAGACCAGCAAATGACATAACCACTGCAGAAATCCAAATCCATCTGATTAAATAATTTATTTGAATATTTACTACCCAGCTTCCATCCTCCAGTTGATCTCCAATAGTTAAATATATATCTCTAAGAGGTGTTACATAGATTGCTGTTTCTGTAGTTATCTGCCCTCTAGTGAAATATTTTCTTTTTTCAGGACTAAGAGAAAATGAATTTGAAAAAGAGTCTTCAATAAGAAAATTTGCCTTAATAGCATCATGATTTGATTTATTAACAAGACTAATGTCCTTAAAAAATATATTCAAATCCTTATATGATTCAGATTCATTGATTTTTATATTAATGGCTCTTTCAGTGCTTAACATACTGTTAAACGCAATTGAAACAATCAATAGGCCTAGAGAAAAATGTGCTAGTGCACTGAATGGATTAATATATTTTTTAGAAAGAATTGAAGATGCAATTTCAATAATATATCTATGGATTATTAAAAATCCAGCAAACAGAGAAGCAATAATTGTAAGTGATTCTGTATTTAAAAAATAAATACACAAAACCACAGACATAAGAGCAAGAATTAGTGAAAAAGATGTTGGTCCGGCAAAAAATTTCATTTTTACTGTTCTTTGCCATTTTGAATCGATTGAGAAAAATAAAAATATTGAAGCTATAACAACTATTGGTATGAAAATAGCGTTATAAAAAGGAGCTCCAACACTAATTTTTTGATCAAACAAGAATTCATAAACTAATGGATAAGTAACTCCTAACATAATTGAGAACACCAGCGACCCAAATAAAATATTATTTATTGATATGAAGGACTCTTTTGAAAAAGCTTTTATGCTGCCTGCTGATCTGATAACAGGCAATCTAATTGCAAACAAAACCATGGAAATAAAAATTATTGTTCCAATAAACGCAAGTAAATAAAGGCCTCGCTGAGGATCATTTGCAAATGAATGCACGCTATCAATTATTCCAGACCTGACAATGAAAGCTCCAAAGAGACTTAACGAAAAAACTGATATACATAATAAGATAGTCCAAATTCTTAAATTTGAGGACTTAACGGATACACTAATTGAATGTATAAATGCAGTTGCAGCTAACCAAGGCATTAGTGCAACATTTTCCACTGGATCCCAAAACCAATAACCACCCCATCCAAGTTCATAATATGCCCACCAGCTACCTAGAGTAATTCCAAGAGTCAAAAAAATCCATGCTGAAACAGACCATTTTCTTACTAGTTCTTCCCATTTTATTTCTGTATTTCCATTAATCAAAAAAGCTAAAGCGCATGCAAATGGAATCACAAATCCAACATAGCCTAAATACAAAGTTGGAGGATGAATAGCTAAAGCTGGATCTTGTAATACTGGATTTATATCAGCGCCATTTGGAGGTCCAAATGGAAGAATCGTCTCAAATGGGTTAGATGTAAGCAACAAAAATGATAAGAATCCAACCAATACAATCGAAATAATACCTATGCTTAAAGGTTTCAGAGCAACCTCATTATCAATACTTCTATTAAAAAGAAATCCCCATGCAGCAAGAAATAAAATCCATAAAAACATTGATCCTTCATGGGCACTCCAAATTGAAGAGATTTTATAAAATGTTGGTAAATCTGAGTTTGAATGGCTTGCAATATATGCAACTGAGAAATTATCTGTAATTGCTAACCAAACATAAATAGCAAAAGATGTAAGTAACAATAAAAATGCATGAGAATATGTTCTTGTAATAAGATTTGAAATATAGATGTTTCCTGATCGTATAAATGAAAAACAACCAACCAATAAGAATAATCCAGTTGCCAATAAAGCTAAAAAATGAGAAATCTCAACTATCATTATTTATTTCGATGTTTGGTGGCATATAGTTTTCATCGTGTTTTGCAAGAACCTCTTCAGCATAAAAAACTTCGTCATTTAGATAACCCAGTGCAACTACGCCACTGCCCTCTTGAAACAAATCAGGGACAATTCCTTTAAATTCAACTCTTACAAAACTCTCATAATCCGTAACTGTAAAACTTATATTTGATTCATTTCTAAAAACAGAGCCTTCTAAAACCATGCCGCCTATTTTAATTCTTTTGTCAGATGAAATATTTTGGTCTTTTAATTCAGTTGGTGTAAAAAAATAGTCAAGATTCGAATTAAGTGAATACAATATTAATGATATTCCTGAAACAGAAAATAAAGAAACTAGCAGAATTTTATAAAGTCTTTTTTTTCTAATTTGATTCATTTAACTTTTTTTTAATTTTTTGAATTTTTTTTCTGTAGGTCATAAAAAAAATAGTAATGCAGGATACAACTATGAATAATACAATCCATACATATATACCATGACCATTCATATATATGGCCTCTTCAAAAGAATTAAATGCAAAATTAAACATAATCCCGTATCCAAGACTTAGTTTTTTCTCTTATTAATATTTGATATTTTGATGAAGTAAGAACTAAGCAAGTAATTAAGCCTAAAAATCCTATCATTGAACCAATTAAAGGATACAACATCAAAACATCTATTGTTGGTTTTTCAGTCAATGTTATTGATGCTGATTGGTGTAAAGTGCTCCACCAATCTACCGATTTCTTAATTATTGGAATATTTACTGCGCCAATAATAACTAGCCATGATGTTAATTTATCAGCCTTCTCAAAATTACTAAAAGAGTTATGAAGAGAAATTAAACCCAAATACATTATAAAAAGTATCAACGTAGAAGTTATTCTTGCATCCCATTGCCACCAAGTTCCCCATGTTGGAATACCCCAAATAGAACCTGAAAGTAGCGCTATAAAGGTAGTCATGGCACCAATTGGAGCTATTGCAATAATTAAATATGCAGCTAATTTAACTCTCCAAACAAGATAAGTAACACTTGCAACAGCCATTGCGAGGTATAAGGATTGTGATAAGAATGATGCGGGCACATGAAGATATATGATTCTATAAGAGTTTCCTTGAACAAAATCCTCAGGTGTAAAAAATAATCCCCATATCAAAGAGATGGCATAAATAAGAAGAGAACTATAAAAAATATATGAATAAAAACGATTAACCTGATAGAGGTAAGTTTTTGGAGATGCAAACTGATGTATGAATTTTTTTATCACTGTAATATGTGTGCGAATAGTTTTTATTCTAAATGAGCTTTTATTATATAAGATACAATAATAGGCACTGCTATTATTATAATAGATAAGCAGCCTAATAATAAGAGTATAAATTCTAAGTAATTGATTCCTAACTGAAATGCAATAATACTTTTACCTAAAACAATTAGTACTGGGAGGGCTAGCGGCATTGTAATCAATGCACCTAAAAGCGAGCCTTTATTTAAACTAAGTGCACTTCCAAGTGCAAACAAATTTAAAAAAATATATGAACTTATAATTGAGAGCGGGATAACTGAAATACTTAATGATAAATCTTCTGATGTGCCAAGTGAAAATATAAAACTTAACATTGAAATTGGCACTCCGATCATAAGCCAATAAACAATAATTCTTATTGAAATTAAAAATTGAAAAGAGGTATTCTTTATAATTGTTTGTTCTAATGAACCATCGTTATAATCTTCAATAAAAATATCCTCTGTTGCCAACATCATGGAAATTAAAATTGCAATCCACAAAACAGAAAAAAATCCTATTTCTAATTTGTCTTGTATAAATTCAACGGTTAAAGGAAAAGCAAGCATAATTAACCAAAAAACTAAAATTGGTCCTAACCAACTCCTGGTCTTTTTCTTTAACTTTAGATACTCTAATTTTAATTCATTCATTTAAGTAACAGTGTCTTTGAGTCAATATCACACTCAATGTGAGAGGTATATATTAAAGTTTTATTTTCTTTAAGTTGATCTTTCAAAAAATCAGTTAATATCATTTGTGTTTCTTTATCAAGTCCAACAAATGGTTCGTCTAAAATAATTAAATCAGAACTATTTAGGAATAATCTAAGTAATCCTAATTTTTTCTGTTGACCATAAGACAAATTTGCAACATTAACATCTAAATATCTTTTTAAGTCTAATTTTTCAATGTATTTTTTGAGGCATGGATGATTGTCGAACTCCATTAATAAAATATTATCATCCAAACTTAGGTAGTTTTTCAATGCGTTCTTGTGACCCAAGTAACACTTATCTTTGGTTGAGTTTATTGTGATTAATCCCTTAGTCGGATTAGTAATTCCTAAAATAATTCTTAATAAGGTGGATTTACCAGATCCATTTGGTCCTTTGATATGCAGAGACTCACCCATGTTTAATGAGAAACTTAAATTATGAAATAGCTTATTGTCATTTACTTTATAAGAAATGTTTTCAGCAATTACAGATATACTGTTATCCATCAGAAAATATTAAAATTTTTTGATCTTATTATAAGTGCTGGCAATGGGTTTTGTGGATCAATTCTTGAATAAAATCTTTTTGAAAGCTCTTTAAAAGGTGATGTCCCAAATTTACCAATACCACCAACTGAAAAATAAATTCTTTTATTAAAAAAAATTCCTTGTTCTATATCTGGAATACTTCTTACTTGAGTTGAAATTTTTTTGATATTACTTAAAAAATTCTTTTTCTTACTACTAAACTTAAACCAACCCCATGAAGAAATATCAATCATTGAAATTTTCTTTAATATCTCTTTAGATTTTTTAGTTGGCTGTGAAGACGGAGGTAAAAAGACAATTATGTTACCTTTAGCTAAGCCAACTAAATCATCAAGTTTTTTTTCAGAATTTCCATCTTTTTCCAAGTTAGCAGGGATATATTCCTCAGTCGAGCTTGACTGAGGAATTTTGATATTTTTTAGCCTATCTCTTGAACCAAGAATAATATAAGTTACTAAATCTCGATTCAAATTATTTTATATTTTTGACAATGCTTGTTCAAAGTCAGCAATTATATCGTCGACATGCTCGAGACCAATCGAAAGTCGAACATAGCCTGGCGTAATTCCTGCGGCCAACAGCTCTTCTTCATTGAGCTGGCTGTGGGTTGTGCTTCCTGGATGGATTGCTAAGCTTCTTGAGTCTCCAATGTTTGCAACATGGTAAACCATCTCAAGAGAATTAATAAATTTTTCTCCAGCATCTCTACCACCTTTGACTTCAAAGCCCATAAGTCCACCGTTACCTCTTGTGAGATATTTTTCAGCTCTTTCTTTAGCATATCCATCCATTAAAGAAGGATAACTTACCCTTTCAACAGAATCATGATTGGAAAGATATTCAGCAACTTTTTCGGCATTACTACTATGTTCTCTCATTCTTAATGCTAGGGTTTCTAGTCCCTGAATAAACATAAATGCATTGAACGGACTCATAGCTGCTCCCATATCTCTTAATATTGTTGTTCTTGCTTTAAGAATATAAGCTATTGGACCAAGAGGTTTAACAGCTTCAGTCCAAACGGCTCCACCATAAGATGGATCAGGAGTATTCAATGCAGGCTGTCTTTCAGGCACGGCCTCCCAGTCGAAATTACCACTATCAACAATAATTCCACCAATTGAAGTTCCATGACCGCCTATGTATTTTGTCGTAGAATGCATTGAAATAGCAGCCCCATGATCGAATGGCTTACAAATTACAGGCGCTGCAGTATTGTCAACAATTAAAGGTATCCCAAGCGGTCTACCTATTTCAGCGACCTCTGAAATAGGAAAAACTTCAAAACTTGGATTTGGTAGAACCTCACCATAATATGCTCTAGTATTCTCATCAGTTGCTTCAGCAAAATTATTAGGATCTGCTGGATCAACAAATCTAACTTCAATACCCATATCTGACAGTACATTTTTAAATAAATTGTAGGTGCCTCCATACAAATGCGCAGAAGCAACAATATTATCTCCATTAGCAGCAAGGTTTTGAATTGCGACTGCTGATGCTGCTTGGCCAGATGCAACAGCTAAAGCGCCAACTCCACCTTCAAGTGCAGCTACTCTGTCTTCTAGAACTGCGCATGTTGGATTCATTATTCTTGAATAAATGTTTCCAAGTTCTGATAATGCAAAAAGATTCGCAGCATGTTCAGTGTCATCAAATTGAAAGCTAGTCGTTTGATGAATAGGTACAGCCACCGAATTAGTATTTTCATCTTTTCTCCACCCTGCATGAAGACCAATTGTTTCAGGATTTGTATAAGTTTTACTCATTGAAATGCACTCCTCTTATGGTGTTTGATTTTAGGTTTAGTATATTAAATATTGACTAATAACAACACCCTTATTCACTCATATACTGGCATATTAGGTCGAAATAATTATAATTACCCAAGGAAAAATTAATATGGCAAAAAAATACACAAATTTTAGAATTGGCGGCTCACCGCAAAAAGTAACAGACGACTATACAGTTTGGTCTAATGATTTGCTTCAAAGAATAATTGCAAGTAAAACTGTAATTCAGCCTGGAGCATCGACTAAAGGTCACAAGTTAATTGACTCTGATGTTGTATACATTATTACTAACGGTAGAGGTACCATGGAAATTGTTGAATATATGAATTCTGATGAAGGTCATGGCGCTAATCCTTCATACGGTATTGAGCATAAGGATTCCTATGAGCTATCAGCTGGTGATGTAATTTTGGTTGAATCTGGTGACTATTGTAAAGTTGTAAATGATTCTGATCATGATCAATTAACCTATTTGCGAGTATTTGACAGAGGCGGATGGCGCCAGTAATTCTCTACTAATTAATCTTTATTCTTGCAACCATTGGTAAATGATCCGAGACACCAGTCTTTAACTTAGCATTAAATCTAATTGGCTTCCCAGAATCTTTATAAGCATTATGCTCTGTTATGTGCAATTTTATAGAATCAGTATCGTAGGATATATTTCGTTGCTTTGATACAAAAATTGTATCTAGAAAGCTCCATGATTTCCCATAGCTATAATAATATGTCCCTTTACAATCCGCACAACCTATTGAGTGAGCAACATCCCACAAATCTTCTTGATCTTTGTATATGAATAACTCAGAGTCTTCTTCTGTATTGACATTAAAGTCACCCAAAGCAACCGTTGGCATTTTATGCATTTGTAGAAGCTTTTTTAATTTATTTAATGAATCTATCCTCATTGAAACATCATGATATCCAGCGGGGAAATGAACGTTATAAACTTTAATCTTTTTGTTATTGATAAGAATTGTTGTGTCAAGAATAGGTCGCGTATCTTTATCTTCAAAATCACCAGAAAATTTAATGTAATGAAGTGTTGAATCGATTATTTCAAATTTCGAGATGATAGCAGTATCTATTCCTCTATAATCTTTGCTCTCAAGCAGCTCAAGGTCAATGTATCCATAAGGCTCAAGTAATCTATATAACTGCTCCAAAATGTTGATATTCTCAACCTCTTGTAAGGCTAGTATGTCTGGACCTGTTTCATCATATAGCAAAATATCTCTTGCAAGATTCTTTAATTTTGCGTCTTTAGTTTCAGAGTCCCAGTCAAGATATAGACACTCATTCTTCCAAGAATTAACTCTTATTCTGTTGCATGAATTGATATGTTTATTAGTTTGTTTTAGTTCAATAGGAAGATATGCTTTATCATCTTTTTTCGGATCATCTAATTCATCAAAAAGATTATTTACATTCAATGTCATTACCGAGAATGAAGAATTACTTTGAGCTGGAAAAGAAAAAAATAGAGCCAAAAAATAAATAGCTAAATATTTATGCATCTATGTCTTTGATAAATAGTTTTACTTCAAATGACAGATTTGACTCTTTTCTCTGAGATTCGCTAACATTGATTAAATTCTTAAGCTTATCCTCTGGAAAATTTACAATTTTCCTTTTACTTAAATCTATATGTCCTAATATGGTTTCAAAGATTGCTGCTGTTTCGTTTTTTTCGTTTTCTAAAATACCTAAAAAATGGAGTAATTTTTTGTTTGCTTTATAAAGCATAAAAGATGGAAAAACTTTATCGTCTAATCTGAATTCTCTGAGATATCTAATATTATCCTCAAGTGTAAATGTTGAGAAGCCACTGGCAAAATATGCATCATCAAATTCCAACTCGTTAATATAAAAAGAAGTATAGGTGCTATCAAAAAGCTTGTAATAATAGTTCACATTCATATGACCATTAAGGTCACACATTTCCTCTGTAACAATAATTGGTTCTGATTTGTAGGGTAGTGTTTCCATAAAAAATAAAAAAGCCCAGATAAACTGGGCTTTAATTATAACGTAAGTCTATTAAAATTTAGTACCAAACATTAGACCAAATGTTCTTGGCTCTGTAATACTTCCATATAGGTTACCACCTTGGAAGTTACTACCTGCTCTTAGATATATAAGGTCTCTTGAATCGTCTAAATTTTTAACGAATCCATTCACATACCAATCTCCATCATTAGGTCTATAACTAACAAGCAGATCACCATTATGAGATTCAGGTAATTCAGCTCTATCGTTATTCCAGATATCCATATAGGACTCGCCTCGGTACTTTCTAGATAATCTGATGTCAACGGAACCACTACCAGTCAAGAATGTTTTGGTAATAGCAATGTTATAAGAAAGATCTTGTTGCGCTGGCACTCTGTTTCCAGACACATCTTGTGCAACACCATCATTTAAACAAGGGATTCCTTGAAGTGGTGCAGCAGGAGTAAGACATACATATCCTGCAGATTTGTATACAACTTGTCCATTATTTGCAACAGCACCAGTCAGTAAACCAGCATTGTTAGTTGCAGCATCTAGAGCGCCTAAATATTGAAGAGTTCCTGTAGCTGCAGCTGGATTCAACGGATCAATAATTGCCGCAGAACCGCTAGCAACTTCTGAATCTGATACCAACCAATTGAAATCAATTCTTAAAGTTTCGTTTAGGAATGCAACTAAATTACCTTCAAAACCTCTAATTTCTGCATCAACATTCCAATTAATAGCTGATGTATCTTTGATAGCTCCAACCTGCATGCCATTTCTGTTATCAACGTAAAGGTTCATATTCAATCTAACCGCTCCACCAGCTAAAGATGATCTAAAACCAATATCTAAGGTCTCTGACTCTTCTTCATCAAATGTAAATGGAACTGAGCCACTTGCTAGGCCTGGGTTAAATCCTCCTGGCTTAGATGCAGTAGCAAAACTGACGTACATCATAATGTCATCAGTAATATCTCTTTGAAGAGCTACTTTATAAGATAAGAACTCATCTTGTTGTGTTCCGTATCTTGCTTTTACATTGTCAGTGTCGCCTCTATCATATAAACCTGTTGATGGGCCTGTACCTGTAAGCCATGAACTCAGAGGAGTTCCACAATTTGCTTCTGTCAAACATGCAATAGCACTATTAGTTACAACCTGATCGTCATATCTAAAGCCTAATGTTAACTTAGTAATTTCATCTAAATCAAAATAAAACTCACCAAAGGCTGAATTAGTCTTTGTTCTTACGTTTGAATCTTGAAGAACACCAGATATTTCAACTGGTGTATTAAATGCTGGCATTCCTGTGCCACCGATACCCGATAAAGCACAAACATCCATAATTGCTCCACCTGCTGCAGCGATAGGTAGCATCCAGGACCCAACTATTGGACACACGCCCGAAGGGGCAAATCCACCCACAGCAGCTCTTGCAAGAGCTTGGTTAAATGCAAGACCACCATATCTTGACATATCAGGAAGCCCTAAAGATTGGAATACTGCGTTGTAAGGATGATTTCCAAAATTAGCTAGGAAACCACCGCCTGCGGTATGCACTGTATAGTTGTTATCATTTCTACCATCATAGGTGTAAACACCAAGTGTATAGTTAAATGCTCCATCAAAATCTGAAATTATATTCAACTCAAACTGTTGATCATTAGAATAAACATCTGAAAAATCATATGCCCTTGCGCTATCTGTAAACTCACTAAACTTAAGATAGTCAATAATACCCTCAACATTTGGAATAGCAGGATTAAGTAATTTAGCTAATCCTGGAAATGGACGAACAGCAACTGAGCCATCGTTATCGTTCATTTGATGAAATTCTCTTGTATCGTATGAATATTTTGCCACGAAAGTATAATTTTCAAATTCTTGCCTAAACTCTAAAGTACTAAATGATGTATTTTGATCATGTGAAGGATCTTTATTTAGATATGCTTTTCTAAATGGGTCATCACTTACTAATGCACCTGCATATGAGTTTGTAATGACACCTGGGTATAGATGTGCTAAAAATCCAATAGCACCAGCATAGTGACCTCTATAATCTGCTGCAGTATTTCCTGGTCCTCTTTCAAATGGGCTACAACCATAAAATGGATCAGACTGACAAAATGATAAATGCTCTTGAGGTCTGCTATCATCTGCTGAATTATGTTGAGTCGTTAAACTTAATGTGGCTGTATCATTTATCAGCCAGTCAAGTGATAATCTAACTGATGACTCATTTCTGTCATCATACTTAGAATCAAGATAAAGGTTATCCATGTAACCATCTCTTTGGTTAACAACAAATGCTATTCTTCCAAAAAGATTATCTGTTAACGGGGAATTTAAAACCATTGTTGTTCTTTTAGCATCGTAGTTACCAACAAGAACATCGATAGAACCTTCTGTTTCACCAGTTGGCCTAGCAGTAATAAAGTTAATGACACCAGTGGTAGCATTTCTTCCGTTAAGTGTGCCCTGAGGCCCCTTAAGAACCTCGATACGCTCTAAATCATAAAAACCAATGTCAGCAAAAACACTATCGTTCACACTATGGCCATTTGAAGCTGTTACAACTGAGGCAGTGTTAGCAGCACCAACACCAAAAGATCCAATACCTCTGATTGTATAAGCAGATCCTGAACCAACTGATTTTGAAGAACCCATTCCTGGAACAGATTCAACAATATCTGATAGATCAAATATCTGTTGTGCAGCAATATCATCAGCGCTTAATGCCTCGACAGCTAATGCAACGTCTTGAAGTGATTCTTCTTTCTTGGTTGCTGTAACAACAACTTCTTCTATTTCTTGTGCAACAGTATTAAGAACAAAAAATGAAGCTAAAAATACGAAAGAAGTCCGTAAAATTAAGTTTTTGAATGACATAGAAATCCCCCTTTGTCTAATATAGTTATTAAGTTTATGCATTTATTTCTGGTTTTAACAAAATTTAACATATAAATTTTATATATAAATATAAGTTAAATTTATAAAGGTGAATTCTATAGAAAAAAGGCTGGATAAACCAGCCTTTTTAATTGATTTTAACTAAGGATTAAAAATCACGCCCAAATGTTACACCATAAGTTCTTGGGTCAGTATAGGTTCCAAAGTATGATCCCCCTTGTAGAGGTGACGATGCAGCCCAACCGCCAATATATTGATCATCTGCAAGGTTCTTAGCATATAAACCTACATACCAATTGCCTGCATTTGGATTATATTTCATTGAGAAATCGAAGAATTTATGCTCAGGTAACTGGGCTCTTGCTTCATTGAAGACGTTACCTTCTCTTTCTCCTTGATATCTATAGGTTAATCTTGCTGTTAAAACTCCATCTTCCATTGGGAAATCTCTATTTAAAGATAAACTATATGAAAGTTCTGGTGTTCCTGGAACAGTATTTCCATCAATATCAATTGGTGTTGGTGCGAAAGGACAGCTAGCACCTTGTAGAGGATTAAATCCAGTAAGCATGGTGAGAATATTTGTAGGTGTTGCTGGAGCAGCACACAAGAAACCAAAAGATTTCATCATTATAACTGGAACTCCATCTGCTCTGAGTCCGTAAGAGTATGAAATTGCACCTGCTGGATCAAATGGAAGACCATCAACACTTCCTGGACCACCATTACCTGGTCCACATGGAGCGATGGCACCGCCACAACCCTGAACTCCAGGAGTATAACCAGTAGGATTAACACCTAAAACTGTAGCGATATTTCCAGGATTAAGTGGGTTAAATATAGGTTTACCAATGTCACCTAATTCACTGTCAACATATAGCCAATTAAAATCTATTCTAAGATTTTCACTTAAATATGCTATTAAATTACCTTCAAAACCATTAATCTCTGCATCAATGTTGTAATTTACAGAACCTGCATCTTCAATATTTGAAAATAACATCTTATCTGTCTTATTAAAGAACAATGCTGCATTAAGCAAAATAGCTCCATTTGCAAAAATATTCTTTGTACCTATTTCAAGTACTCCAGTTTCCTCTGGTGCATATGGATCAGGTGTTGATCCAATAACTGGGTTATTACCACCAGCCTTTTGAGCTGTAGCATAACTTGCGTAAACCATAGAGTTATCTGCTAAATTATGTTGAATTGCTACTTTAAATTTAGTTGCGCTATCAGCTATAACAACGGATGTTGGATTAAATTGATATACTCCAGAAGCATAATCAGCAACACTATAATTTGGATTTTGAATTTGTCCTAGAGCAGTCATTATGTTGTCTGTGACTTTATCATCGTTATATCTAATGCCAAGAGTTAACTTTGTATCTTCACTGATATCATAATAAAGCTCACCCAATAAAGCTGTTGATTTTGTTCTTACATGATCATCGTTTGAGTAACCGCCAAGTTGGTTTGGTAATTCATAGGGTGTGATACCTTGAGCAGCCAATGCAAATGCTAAACAAGCTGGATTAGCACTGCTTGGTACGGCATTTGCAACTGGTCCAGCAAATGGTAATTGACAAGCATCAATTCCACTCAAGCCAAAAATAAGTGTTTGATAAAAAGGTAGTCCACCATATCCATCAAACTGCCCACCAAAAACTAATTGACTATATGGATGAGATCTGAATGATTTCATCATATTTAGTGCTCCTGTTTGAATTAAATATCTATTATGATTTCTTTGATCAAACTGATAAGCACCAACTACAAAGTTCATAGGTCCATCGAAATTAGAGATCAATGTTATCTCAGCTTGTTGATCGTTAGTATCAACATCAGCAAATTCATATGTTCTACTTGAATCAACAATTTCAGTAAACGAATAAAACTCAGCTTCCCAACTTATAGGAGGAAGACCAAGACCTGCATTTCCAAGTACCCCAGGCAATGGATCCGAAGTGTAGCCATAATCATTGTCATTCATATGAAAATAATCTCTGGTTCCATAGGAGTACTTAACATTTAAAGTTAACGTATCAGATAATGCATGATCAAGTTTTAATGTAGTAAATTCTGCAATTTGATGATGCTCTGGTACTTTATTTAAATATGCATATTTAAACTGATCAGGTGCTGTAGCAGGTTGACTAGAGTATGTATCTAACCATGCAGTCGGAACTAGTCCTGCAACTAGACCAGATAACGCAGCAGTACTTCCAGTAGGTGCTGCAGTAATATTAGGAGTTCCTCTTTGAAGTGGATCACAACCAAAAAATAGATTTTTTACACAAAAAGATGTGCCAATATTGTTTCTGTTGTCATCACCTTTATATCTATCATATGTAAATTCTAATATAGTGTCGCCAGAAATTAAGAAGTCAAAAGATGCTCTTATACCGTATGCACTTCTGTCATCAAATTTTTGACCTGTTCTTAGGTTTTCTGCAAAACCGTCTCTATCGTAACTAGTGTATGCAAATCTAGATCTAACTTTATCGCCCATTGGGACATTTAGGGCAGTTGTAAACCTTTTTGAATTGTAAGTACCTAGATCATAGTCAAAGTATCCACCAAATTCTTCAGCTGGTCTTGCAGTAATTAAGTTGATTACACCTGATACAGCATTTCTTCCATAAAGAGTTCCTTGAGGACCTTTTAGAACCTCCACTCTCTCTACATCATAGAAGCCAATATCAAATACAGTCGAGGTATTTACACTGTGTCCGTTCATGGCAGTAACAACTGCTCCGACTACTGCAGCACCAACACCATAAGAGCCGGTTCCTCTAATTGCGTATGCGCCACCTGAACCGATACCTTTAGATGCTGCCATTCCAGGAACAACCTCTTGTAAATCATCAAGATCATTGATCATATTTGTTTGCATATCATCGGCGCTAAAAGCCTCAACTGAGATAGCAAGGTCTTGAATTGACTCTTCTTTTTTAGTTGCAGTAACAATCACTTCTTCGATTTCTTGAGCAACAGCTCCCAATGAAAAAAGCAACGTTATGCTTGCAAATGTTTTAAATGAAAACTTAAAAAAACTATCCATATCTTCGTCCCCCTTAATAATGGCTAATTTGATAAAAATATAGTTCAAACTATAACCTATGAATTAAATAAATATAATATTTATATTAAAAAGTTATATATATTAATAAGTTTTATTTATGAGCCTTTATGCCATGGGTGGCATTTAGAAATTCTTACTGCTGCCAGATAGGTGCCTTTGATAATTCCTTCTTGCAAAATTACCTCAATAGCATACGTTGAACATGTTGGTTCAAACCTACAAGATGGTGGAAATAATGGTGATATAAAGTACCTATAAAACCTTATGGGTAGTATAAAAATTTTTGTCATCATTAATCTTAAACTCTGTTCTCTCTGACAATATCCTTTATGGCATCATCAAGAGATAATACTGACGATTCTTTACTACCAATTCTTCTCAATGAAACAGTTTTATCAATCATTTCCTTTTTACCAATGGCAAAAATTATAGGCACTTTTTTTGTACTATGTTCTCTAACTTTGTAACTAATCTTTTCATTCCTAAGATCAAGTTCGCACCTGATATTGTTATCCTGTAACTTTTTTTTAATTTCTAAAGCATAATCATTTGCATCGGATACTATTGATGCAACTACAACTTGTTGCGGTGCAAGCCATAGCGGAAGCTTGCCAGCATAATTTTCTATGAGAATACCAATAAATCTCTCAAAAGATCCTAGAACAGCTCGATGAATCATTACGGGATGGTATTTCTTTCCATCTTCGCCCACAAATTCAGCTTTTAGTCTTTCAGGTAAATTAAAATCCGCTTGAAAAGTTCCACACTGCCATTCACGCCCTATTGCATCTGTAAGAACAAAATCTAGTTTTGGTCCATAAAATGCTCCTTCTCCAGGAACTATTTCAAAATCATGTCCAAGTTTTTCAATTGC
This sequence comes from uncultured SAR86 cluster bacterium, assembly GCA_902628085.1. Classification (GTDB taxonomy): domain Bacteria; phylum Pseudomonadota; class Gammaproteobacteria; order Magnimaribacterales; family D2472; genus SAR86A. Next base: position 12,922 of record CACOLO010000001.1, on the reverse strand, counting down.
AGATTCAAGAGAAGATTCAGCTTTATCCCATACTTCATCAGAACCAACTCTTACTTCAGGACGTGTTGATAACTTTATATCAAAGCTTTTAAAACCTAAGTCGCTATATACTCTTGAAAGAAGCTCTATAAATTTAGCTGTTTCAGATTCTATTTGATCTTCAGTGCAAAAAATATGCCCATCATCTTGAGTAAAGCCTCTTACTCTCATTAAACCATGCATGGTTCCAGATGGCTCATACCTATGACATGAACCAAATTCAGCATATCTTAGAGGTAAATCTCTATAAGATTTGATGCCCTGGTTATAAATTTGAACGTGACAAGGACAATTCATAGGCTTCAGAGCGTTAACCCTTTTTTCATTGGCATGCTCTTCATCAATCTCAGTAATAAACATATTCTCTCTATATTTATCCCAGTGCCCAGATGCTTCCCACAGTTTTCTGTCGACAACAGAAGGCGTATTTATTTCAAGGTAGTTGTTTTCTTCTAATCTTTCTCTGACATAGTTCTGTAATTGTCTATAAATTGTCCATCCATATGGATGCCAAAACACCATTCCAGGAGCTTCATCTTGAAAATGAAATAAATTCATTTCTTTTCCAAGCTTTCTGTGATCTCTTTTTTGAGCCTCCTCTAAATTAGCAAGATAATTGTTTAAGTCTTTTTCATTGTTCCATGCAGTGCCGTAAACCCTAGTAAGCATTGTGTTATTAGAATCGCCCTTCCAGTATGCTCCAGAAACTTTTGTTAATTTAAATGCTCCTATGAAACCCAAATTAGGCAAGTGAGGTCCTTTACATAAATCAACAAAATCTTCATTGTCTTGATAATAAAGCTGAAAGTCGTCCTCTTGGTCTGAATCATTAATAATCTCCTGCTTATATGGCTCATTAAGAGACTCAAATATTTTCAATGCTTCTTTTCTTGGTTCTAATTTTTTTGTTATATGTGATTTCTTTTTTATAATCTTATGCATTTCGTTTTCGATTTTTTGAAGATCATCTATGGAAATAGCTTGCTCAGTCTCCACGTCATAGTAAAAACCATCATCAATCGTAGGTCCAATAGCTAATTTTGATTTTGGATACAAATTTTTTAAAGCTTTAGCTAAAACTTGCGCTGTTAGCGTATGCCTCATTATTTCTATGCCTGCATCTGAGTCAATTGTAATGATTGAAATATCTGAATCATTGGTAATTGGATCAAACAAATCCCTCTGCTCTCCGTTAACAGTTACAGCAACGGCGGCCTTGGCTAAACCAGGACCTATGTCTTTGGCTAAATCATAGCCATTAGAACCTTTTTCGAGTTCTCTAAAGCTGTTGTCAGGAAGTGTTAATTTCATAAACATATTATATAGAGATAGATGGCTAAATTAAAAAAAATAAAATGAAATATAATTTATTAAAGTGGTAAATAAACTACTGTATTTGTTGATAAGATCATTATAAATATTAAACAGGTGACTATTGGGCCAAGATAGACACGTCCTGTTAATTGAAAAAATATTCTATTGAAATAAGGCAAGATAAACATCATTGGGACAATTCCAAATAAAAGATTAACGCTCAACCAATTTGTTGTCCAAAAAACTGTTCCTGTCCATGCAAAAGTTACGTATTGAATGATAATTATCATCATTAGCCCAAAAGAATTTGCAAAACCTGCAATAAGCCTAGATTTCCATTCAGATTGATTTTTAAAACGCATCGACCCATTTACTCGCAAGGAATTAGAGAAGAAAAATATAAAAAATAATGGAAAATACATCACCAAAACCAATAACATTTCAGGTTGAAATATTCTGACTCCCATAAACCAAAATCTATAATCAACATGAAATAAAAAATAAACAAAATACAAAATTAAGTAGTAACAAATAAAAATTGAAAGTCCAAGCATTATTGTCTTAAATAATTCAACTTTATTAATTTGAAGGCCCCATGAATTGGTATTAACACCATGATGCCTTCCAAAAAAGTAATAAGATATAAAAAATATTACTAAACCAATTGAGCCATTAAATGCAGCCCATAACATAACTGAATTATTCATCCTTTGAGGAAAAAACCACGTTAATTCTCTATTTGCTGATTCGTAAAATAATATTTTTGCAACATCCACCATTGGAATAAATGAGATACATGCAATAAGAGCATTTAAAAAGAAAACAGACCAAAAAATCATTTTACTTTTTGATGTTTGTTCTGGTAGTGATGCTGGAATATCTTTTACTATATCCTTAAAGAAACTTAGGCTTAAAAAGAGTTTTGCAATTGGAATTAACATCAATAAGGAAACTATCATATTTATTAATGTAAAAAATTCTTTATATTGCCAAATTTGATCTTTGGAGTTTATCGGTATGGGTGTTCCAAAAACTTTATCGAAATAATCTAATTGATTTTTAGTAGCTACTTTATTGTAAGGTTGAAATGGATGGAGTAATTCTTCGTTAAAAATTACTCTCAGTGTATTATTTGATCTTTCTCCATAGTATTTTCCTAGTTCAACCTCTGTAACTTTTTTATCTTTTGGTAGAACACTATTCACTGTTCTAAGTGACTCTGGAGCAATCTTCATATTACCTGCATCCCAGCCTTGTAAGTCATTCCTAAAAGCTCCTTCATCGTATAAGGCGTAACTAACACCCATATTAGATTTTGAGTCTCTTAATATATTTTCTCGAAGTGTTAATACGTATCCAGAAATATATACTGAATCGAGCTTACTTTTCTTACCAGACTTAATAGCCTCTTTACCAAAATAATCTGCTCCCCGTATTGCGGCATTACCACCCATTGAGTGACCAGTTGATCCAATTTTATTGATATCTACAAATGAAAAGTTCTCAGCATAAGCATAATCAACAAGAGCAAACATGCCATAACCTTGTGTAGTTGCTGCTAGCCTACTTAAAGACGAAGATGACATACCTTGGGCATAGGGATCAATAAGGGCTACAACATACCCCCTGCGCGATAACTCAATAGCAATGTTGGAAAGTGCTTCTTTTGATCTTTGAAATCCTGGTACAACAACTATAAACGGTTGCTTATCATTTTCTGTTGCGATAGACGGTTTATATAAATCGTAAACTAGATTTTGCCCATCAGGAGTTTTAAGATTCATGAGCTTTACATCAACTTTTCCAAAACTTGTTTGAATTAATGATGCAAAAAAACTAGATAAAATTATTACTACAAGACAATAAAGAAATAATTTATTCTTGTTTAGTAAAGTTATCATTTAGCAATTGTCAAAATCACAATTTTAATGCCTTCTTAGTTAAATGGATATAACAAATCCCTCCTAAGGATTAGTTGCAGGTTCGATTCCTGCAGAGGGCACCAAAAAAAAGCTGATCATAGATCAGCTTTTTTTAACTTCAAAAAGTTTCTACTGTTTTAGTGGATATGCAGCATAGGTTTCTGAATCTTGACATGAAGCATGTTTTCTTACTTCAGCCCACTCATCACTGTTCCTAATTTCAGACCACCAAAGATCAATGTTTTTCCCTCTTGCAGCCTCGCTTGGAGCAGAAGTTGAAAACCAAAAATCAACATCCTGTTCCCTGTCTGTCCCACTATTTGTCATTATGTATCTATATCCGCCCTCAGCACCAGCAGCATAATGTTTTAAAGCAGCTTGTCTTCTGGCTTCTCGCATAGCTCTTCTATCAAAACCACGTGTGTATTTACAAGGCCAATAATTAACTATTGTTCTACCCTGAGGAGCAGCATCCGATGAGGATGGGCCAACTCTTTGAAAAGCTTCTAGTTCGACATCACAATCCATTGGAGGCATTGCATTGTTCTCAGACTGTGCATAAATTTGAAACATTTTGTCATTAAATGCTCCCATTTCCTCCCTAGAATCTGCATGAGCTACAAAAAAGAAATCATGGTCAGGATCAGATGCATACAACGGAAATAAAACTGCAAGATCAACTTCATTTTCAAATGATTTTGCATTTTCAACATACTTACCAACGAATGGCCTAACATCATCAAAAGTAGCGCCATCATTTAACTTACAAAAAGTATAGTTTGCATAAACACTTGTATATCCCTCAAGTTCTGGTTCTTGAGCCATTGTTGCGAAACTTACAGTCATTAAAAAAGTAATTATATATTTCATTATTCGTATCCTTTATTTAAAAATTAATCTTCCAATAAGCTCAACACTTACAATTTCACGAATATCTTCGTAGCTTTGAGAAAGTTCCACATTATCCTCTTGAGAAATTGTTTTTCTAAACTTCTCTTGAAATTCTGAGGTTTGTTCTTCACTCCATGGTGCTTTATTGGCCCATGATGGATATGCAGTAGTTAGATATACAGTAGAACCATCATTACCAATGTAAACGTTATAGTCTGAAATAATTCCCATCTCTTTTTGAATTTTTGCCGCAGCTACCCATGTTTTTTCAATACCATCTAAATAGTCTTGAAGGAAATTAGTTTTCACCTTTACAGTTGTGAGTTCAATAACTCCATCTGCGAATTCTCTAGAACTTTCTTCTTGAGCATATGCTGTAAAAGAAAGCATAAGAGTTGCAATTAATAAAAATCTCATATTTTTCTCCCATATTTAAATTTATAGACAGGATTTAATGTTACATTATTTTTGAAAAAAAAGATTTTGATTTATGTCTATTTTTTAGACAGATTATGGGACAAGCCAAGTAGCAGTATATTTACCTTCCCAATTATGCAAAGCTCTCCTATGACCCGAGCTTTTTAAATATAAAAATTCCAAAGAAATGAAATTAAAAATCAAGACTGCAAAATTCTCATAACCTTCCTCAACTTCAAAGTCTTTGATATCGTAATCTGCAGGATTTTGGATTTCTAATGAACTACCTCCTTTAACTGAGTAGCATTTTTTTGATCTCGAAGTTGATTCACTCCATGCATCTTCGGTTATTTTGTCTTTAATGTGAACATCTACATTTCCATTCATTTTTATTTGAACTTTTAAATCTGGATCATATCCAACAACAGATGCTAAATTGCTATCATTTATGACCTGTATTTTTGCTGCTCTATTGTCTGTATGAAATCTTAATATTCTTTTATCCAGATCAAACTCTCGCAAAACCATAACTCTTGATGAAATGTCTCTGCCATTTGATAAAGAAACAACTGGGGTATGAAAAAGCGTTTTTGCGTTTGGTACAGCATCAGTTAATATCAATTTTGCGCTCTCAAGGGTATCTTGAATATCGTCATATATATCTGGTAATTGTTCTTTTAAGCTTGATGTCATTTAACAACTTTCCATGTGGTTCCCTCTGGCGAATCATTTATTTCAACCCCCAAATCTATTAGCTCAGAGCGAATCTTATCTGCTAATTCGAAATCTCTTTTTTTCTTCGCATTTGATCGATCTTCAATAAGGTTATCAACTTTATCTTTGAATTCACTTGAGACCTGATTATATGATTTGTCCTCCAAAATACCCATTAGTTTTCCAATTAGTAAAAGATTTGATTTGAGGTTAGGTTTGTCGCCTTCTTCTATGGATTCAGCATTTTTTAATAATTTATTTATATTTGCCATTAAACCCGGAGTATTTAAATCATCTAACAATATCTCTATTAAATCGTTATCAGGCTCTTTACTTTCTTTGACATCATTTAGTTCATTAAATAAAGAATATAATTTATCCAGCAACTTTTTAGCTTGATGAATTACATTATCATTCCAATCAAGTGCTTGTCTGTAATGAGTGGACAATAGAGCTAGCCTAATAACTTCTCCATGATGTTTCTGCGTGAGTTCATTAACCAAAATAATATTCCCAAGAGACTTGGACATCTTTTCACCATCAATTGTTACAAAACCATTATGCATCCAGTATTTTGCATAGGATTCAGGATTGCTATTTTCTGCAGCAGTACAACAACTTTGAGCAATTTCATTTTCATGATGTGGGAAAATTAAGTCTCTGCCTCCTCCATGAATATCTAGCGGCAATCCAAGAGTCTTTTCAGACATTGCAGAACACTCAGTATGCCATCCAGGTCTTCCAGTGCCCCATGGCGACTCCCAGCCAGGTTGCACACCAGTGCTTGGTTTCCACAAAACAAAATCAGCAGGATCTTTTTTAAAATCTGCAACATCTACTCTACTTCCAGCAATTTGCTCATCTTTAATTCTATTTGATAACTTGCCGTAATTTTCATAAGTTGGAACATGGAATAAAACGTGTCCATCCTTTTCATATGCAAAATCCTTCTCGATGAGTTCTTTAATTAGGTCTATCATTTCAGAAATATATTCTGTTGCCTTAGGTTGAACGTCAGGTGCAAGAACATTAAGTTTGGCCATGTCTTCGTTGTATATTTTTGTGAATTTTTTTGTAATCACAGATATCTCAACATTTTGCTCAACTGCTGCTTCAATGATCTTATCGTCTATATCTGTTATGTTAGAAACATAGGTAACTTTTGGAAAAATAAATCTGAGAGTTCTAACAAAAGTATCAAATACGACTGCCATTCTCGCATTTCCTATGTGAGCATAATTATAAACAGTTGGTCCACAAGCATAGATTTTCACATGCTGTGGATCACTAGGCTTTAATATTTCTTTTTTACCACTTAGTGTATTGAATAAGTGATAATCCAAATGGTTGCTCATAAAATTATTCTAAACTAATTATATTTAATTCTCTCAATGCATTTAAAAGAGGAATTAACGGCATTCCCCTGACAGTATGCGAGGATCCATTAACATAAGAAAAAAGATTGCAACCTAAAGATTCAAACTTATATGCTCCTGCAGCATTTATTGGATTTTCAATATCAACATAGTTAGCGATTTCTTCTTCTGTCAAATCATGCATTTTTAACTCAACTGTTTCTGAATATTCCCAGAGGCATTCATTATTTTTATATATACAAACTCCGCTGTGTTGAAAATGTTTTTGATTAGCTAAAAGTTTAAGACTTTCTATAGCCTTATCTTTAGAGCCAGGTTTATGAAGGAGATTATCATTAAGAGCACACATCTGATCGCCTCCAATAATAATAAATTCTGGATTTTGCTTACTAACCGGCTCTGCTTTTGCTTTTGCAAGATGAATAACTTGCTGACTAAAAGGAAGACTTGATATTTTGTTTTTAATTGACTCTTCGTCAGTTGGTGAAATTATTACATTAAAAGTGATGCCTGCTTCTTCAAGCATCAATTTTCTGCTATCTGAACCAGAGGCGAGTATTATAGGGACTTTCGGCTTAATTTTTGCAGATTCGTTAGATCTGCTCATTTAGAACTTTTGTGGTGAATTTATTAGATTGATAAACTCTTCTCTAGCTTTTAAATCAGTTCTAAAAATTCCTAACATCCTCGACGTTATTGTACTGGAGTGTGTTTTATGAACTCCTCTGGTGCTCATACAGTTATGATTTGAATCTATAACGACCGCAACGCCCTTCGGTTTTAGAACTTTATCAATAGTATTTGCAATTTGCGCTGTCATTGTTTCCTGAGTTTGCAATCTTTTGCTGTAACAATCTACTAGCCTTGCTAATTTACTGATACCAACAACCCTATTAGTAGGTATATATCCAACATGAGCTACACCAATTATTGGAACCATGTGATGTTCACAGTGTGATTCCAATCTTATATCTCTGACAATAACAGCATCATCATATCCATCAACCTCTTCGAATGTTCGGCTTAAGATTTCTTCTGGATCATCGTTATAACCTGAAAAAAATTGCTTATAAGCTTTAACTACCCTTTTTGGAGTATCTAACAAGCCTTCTCTTTCTGGATTATCTCCAGCCCAACGTATCAAAGTCTTTACTGCTTCCATTGCCTCTGCTTGAAGCGGACTTTCAGAAGTATTATCAGTTATATCCTTTACAGCTTTTAAAGCTTCATCTTTAGGCGCTTTTTTACTCATTTTTAATATCTAATGTTATTTATGAGGCCTATTCTATAGTATTTTCCTAAAAATAAAACAAAACTAACAATTTATACTCTGTTTGAATTGTCTTTGGATAAGAATTTCTTTTTAAAGGAACATCTTTTTATCTATAATTTGTATTAATAAATATGTTGAAAGCAATAGTACAGCCTGTTACACCATTTAATCAAAATGCCTCAATTTTGTATTGCTCAGAAACAAAAAAATGTGCGATTGTTGATCCGGGTGGGGATATTGAGATACTTCTAAAGATTGCTAAAGATAATGAACTAGTTCCTGAAAAAATCTTACTAACCCACGGTCATATAGATCATGCTGGTGGTGCTACTGAAATTGCTCAAATCCTTAGAGTCGAAATTCATGGACCACATGAAGATGATAAATTTTTATTAGATTCTCTTGAAGAACAAGGAAAAATGTTTGGACTAAATTCAAAAGATTGCTCTCCTGATGTTTGGCTTGATGAAGGGGATATAGTAACTATTGGCAAACAAAAGCTAGAAACTTATTTTTGTCCAGGTCACACACCAGGTCATTTAATCTTTTATAACTTAGAAAGCAAATTAGCTATTGTAGGAGATGTTCTATTTTGTGGTTCAATTGGGCGTACTGATTTACCTGGTGGTAATTTTGATATTCTTATTCAATCAGTGCAGGATAAATTATGGCCCCTTGGAAGAGATATTGAATTTATACCTGGTCATGGCCCAATGTCCACATTTGAGGCTGAACGGCAATCAAATCCGTTTGTTTCAGATTCAGTACTTGGATTAAGTTAGTTACTTCCTGTCATATCTTCCAGGGGCAAGCGATTTCCCTAAAAGATTAAATACTGATTGTGGAATATTTTTAAGAAGAAAAACAAGAAATTTATATGTTTTTGTTGGGACACATAATCTTTTACCAGCATACATTGCATCTACACCCTCATTTGCAATTCTTTCAGCTGAAAAAACCATAAACCTAGGCACTCTATCCATTTCTTCTTGCACTCCGCTTGCTGTGTGAAAGCCTGTTACAGTAAAACCAGGACACAATGATGTCGAAGTGATCCCTTTATGCTTATAGTTAATATTTATGCAATCGCTGAATCTATTCATAAAAGTCTTAATTGGTCCATACAAAGGCTGTATTGCCGATGGAGCTGCAAATGAAGCAACTGAAGAAACTACCATAACTTTTCCACCACCTTGGTTAATCATATTAGGTATAAATAACTTGGTCATCATAATTACAGAAGTACCAAGAACTCTAATGAATTTTTCTTCATCTTCAATGCTAGTTTGATGAAATGATGTTTTAATTCCATAGCCTGCGTTATTTATTAAAACTGAAACTTTATACTGTTTGGATTGACAGAAATCATAAATTTCTTGAGGGGCATTTTCATCACTTAGATCCTTGGAAATGGTAGCAACTTCAACCCCAGTTGATTGTATAATTTGTCTTGCAAGATCTTCCAACAATTCAGTTCTTCTTGCTGTTAAAACAAGATTATATCCGTCAGATGCTAATCTTTTTGCTATCTCTAAACCAATACCTGATGAGGCTCCCGTAATTAATGCATATTCATTTTTCATATCAATATACTACCAGTTAGCCGAGTTCTAAGATAGAATTACACCTCAAATTTCTAAAGGAATTCTTATTATGAATAGTTTTAATTGTATTAGGTCATACATTACAAATCTTTTGACCTTATCTGTATTAATTTTTAGCTTCGGATTAAATGCTTATCCAGGCATGATACCTGTGAGTGAAAATGAAGTTGAAGAAGATGCCTCAGAGCAACCAAAAATGCCCAAAGGGCCTATGTCAAAAAAGAAAGAGTACAAAACTATAGATGAGTTTCTTGAAGATGGAGAATACAAATCTATAGATGGCTTTATGAATATATTGCATGAAACAGAAAAAGATAAATATTTTATGATATTGAGTGAGGATCAATTTAATAAAGAATTCATTTACTTTAATTACATTCTAAACGGTCCTTCAGATGCTGGTCCAAGTGGAGGAGATATGGGTGAAGCATTTATTCTTGAGTTCAGAAAATTTAAGGAAGATATCGGTATATACAAAAAAAATACAAAGTTCGCATTTGATGATTCAAACAAAATTTCTCAATCAAAGTTGACGAATATCATTGAGGCATTTTTAGGAAGATTCTCTGTCATAGTTAAAGAAGATTCTAGATACGTAATCAACATAGATAAGATGTTTCTGAGTGAAATGTTAGTTGCTATCACGCCCAATATCCCAAAAGAATATATGGAATATTATAATTTAATACTTGGTAGGCCTGATTCATCAAAAACATTCATTGATGAAGTAAGAAGCTACGAAAAAAATACTTCATTTAAGGTTAGGTATGGTTTCTACAATCCTAAACCAAAGTCTGGCAGATCAATTGATGCTGTAACAGATAAAAGATATACATACGTAGATGGGTTGCATTTATTCGTAGAGATGCCCGACGATAAGTTTGAGCCTAGAATTGCAGATCAAAGAATTGGATATTTTTCTGAAAAAGTTACTGATCTTTCAACCTATGATTCCAATAATGCAAGAGACTTAATAAATAGATGGAGATTAGTCAAAAAAGATCCTGATGCAGAGTTATCTGAACCTGAACAACCTTTAGTGTATTGGGTTGAAAATTCGACACCAGAAGAAATACGTCCGTTTGTTGTAAAAGGTATCGAAGCATGGAATAAAGCTTTTGAAAAGGCAGGTTTTAAGAATGCAATTGTTGCAAAAATTCAACCTGACGATGCCGAATGGGATGCAGGCGACGTACGATATAACGTTGTTAGATGGGCTTCAACACCCTCACCTAGATATTCTGGATATGGTCCCAGCGTGGCAAATCCAAGGACCGGTGAAATTATAGCTGCAGATATTGTTCAAGAATTCAATGCCATTAAAAGGGGTTATACATACAGAAAATTGTGGGGATATACCGAAGAAAATGATCCTCTTGAGCAATGGATAGTATCTTTAACAATGCATGAGGTTGGTCATACTTTAGGCTTGAGACATAACTTTAAGTCAAGTTGGATTTATGATGCTAAGGAAGTTCATGATGTATCTATTACAGGTGATAATCATATTGGCTCTGTAATGGACTATGACCCAATCAATTTGGCACCAGAAGGAACACCACAAGGTAATTTCTTTCCAACTGGTCCAGGATTTTATGATATCTGGGCAATTGAATTTGGTTACACCCCAAGCTTCACTGATGAGGAACGTGAAAACCTTCTTTCAAAATCAACTCAGCCAGAATATATATTTGGAACTGATGGAGATGCAATGTCATCACCAGGTGTAAATATTGATCCTAGAAACTATAGAGGTGATATGTCAAATGATCCTATTACATATACCTCTGACAGAATAAAAACTTTGAATGCAAAAATTGCCGAGCTTCCAGAAATTTTTCTTACTGATGGAGAAACATCTACAGAGTTCAGATCAAATTTTTACAGACTTACAACTGAAAAAGGTAGATTCCTTGACGGAGTATCTAGGTTAATTGGTGGAGTTTACTCAAATAGGATTGTTAATGATCCAGACATCGAGATGACTCCATTTGAAGCGGTTCCTTATGAAGATCAAAAACGAGCAATGAGTTTAATTAAAGAACAGCTTTTATCAAATGATGCTTTCTCGTTTGACGAAAAATTACTTAAATACCTTCAAAGTGAAAAACGAGCTGCATATAGTCCTAGAAGAGGAGGCAATGAAGATCCACAACTGCATGATCTAGTTCTTGGTCTTCAAGGAAGAGCAATTGCACACATACTTCATCCAGCAGTAATGATGAGATTGGTTGACAGTTCTCAATATGGAAACACTTATATGCCAGACGAAGTTCTATCTGACCTTTTCAGTGGTATCTTTGTTCAAAGAGAAATGCCAACTACATTTAAAATGAATCTACAATCAAAATATCTTGATAGTCTGATTAGCGCATTGAATGACGATAGTTACGATGAAATATCTAAGTCTGCGATTTATGCATCTTTAGTTGATATTAAGGATTTTACTAGGATTCCATACGGCGACTCGAAGACTAAAGTTCACTATAGGTTTTTAAACTGGAAGGCATCAAAGGCTTTGGAAGATTAAAGGGATTCAGACCTAAGAAGAGCTTTTTTTAGCTCAACTCCTCCAGGACCACTATATCCTCCAAAAGATCCGTTTGAACATATAACTCTATGACATGGCCTTATTATTGGAAGAGGATTTTTGCCACATGCATTTGCAACTGCTCTGTAAGCCTTGGGATGTCCAATTTTCTCTGCAATTATTTTGTATGTAGTGGTCTTGCCGTATGGAATCTTTTCAATTTCTCTCCAAACCTTTTCTTGAAAAAGCATATTTTAATTTATTAAATTGCTCTGATTACCTTGGTTATTTTTTCAAAAGCCCAATCAATTTCTTCTTTTGTAATCATAAGTGGTGGTGCAAACCTTATAACAGTCTTATGAGTTTCTTTGCATAAAAGACCCTCATTAAGTAACATCAAACATAAATCTTTTGCGTTTATATGAGACTCATTTAACTCTAGACCAATCCACAAACCCTTTCCTCTTACCTCTTTAACAATTTCATTATTAATAGATTTAAGCTTTGTTTTAAAATACTCACCAAGCACAGCACTATTATCTATAAGGTTGTCTTCATACAAAAGTTGAAGTGCTCTGCTAGCAACTTTTGTGGCTAGCGGATTGCCACCAAAAGTAGAACCGTGTGACCCTGCATTAAAGTGGTCCATAACCTCTTTAGAACTTAAAAATGCTGAAATCGGAAGCATAGCTCCTCCTAGGGCTTTTCCAAGAATAAGACCATCAGGCTTAATGTTCTCATGCTCATATGCAAATAATTTGCCAGTTCTACCAAGACCAGACTGAATTTCATCAAGAATAAGTAAAACATTGTTTTCAGTACACAAATCTCTAATTTTTTTG